>NZ_JBHTIK010000001.1:0-497500 GCF_042676985.1 Sphingosinicella xenopeptidilytica
TCGCTCCTTCCAAGCGCAAAATAGCCGAAACTCTCACTTTCAAAGCGGACCAGTTTTCAGGGGGAAGGCCACATCGATCTCGCGGTTGAATTGAGCGCGGATGCAGAAAGGCGACATGAAATCAAACGCATTGTCTCGGCAGCCATGCCGGGCATCTTGTACGTGGAAGCCTGTCTAAGTTCTATAGAAGCCGCAGCGACAGAGTTTCTGAAGGATGGCGCATGGCTTGACGGCTGGTTTGCGGTTCGTCGCGCTATTCAGTTTGACGGAAAAGACTGGAAGCCCGAAGTTAAACGCCGGGTGAATGCGATAGAAGTGCAATTGCGCCCTTCTGATCCGCACAACGTAGCTAAAGCCTATGTTCTGGGGAAGCGCGGATCGAGTTTTGATATTCTCGATCTTGAGGCTGATATAGAGGGTAAAACTGACTATGCAGCCGCTAGCGACCGATTGGCGCAAAAAGCGGAAGCTCTAGGGCGTGACTTTGGCAACCAGAATGAGCTTCTAAATCAGTTTCTTCCGGAAGCGCTTCGCTCAGATTATACAAACCACGCATTTTCTTTCGGTGGGGGCCTCGCCCAATCCTCCGCCCCTCTGACAGACACGTGGCACACGCTGCGCAAAGCGCTAGTAAACGTTCCCGTCGAAGAGAGAAATGCTACGATCCTTGGCGGTTTCCTGCATCAAATTTTCAAGACCGATGCCTCGTTGGGTTCAACGATCCTCGACGAGGTGCTTATCGACCCTGATATGACCCAGCATCTCGTATATCTCCAAGTGCAGGCTGGCATAGATAGCGATGCGATCGAGCGACTGAGAAAAGCCATTTCTTCTGGCTGTGTCACAGCCCACGGTTTTTACGTCTTAACTTCCGGGGTCGTACGATCTGCACCGCAGGTCAAGCTTGCGATGTTGTTGGATGAGCTTTGTGGGCTAGAAAACGGAACGAGTGTAGCACTCGAAATTCTTCACATGGCGCTTTATTGCTTAAAGACTGACGGAGTGGAGGTGGAAGGTGCTTTGCTCGATATAGGGCACCAGCTCCTGCTTCGGACGAAATATACTAACAATAGCGATGTGAGGGAGCATCGGGTCCAGCAGACAATCAAGGAATGCTATTCTGGCCCATCAGGTGAACAAGGTGCACGGGAACTATGTAAGCTGCTTAAACTCAAAATTTCTGCTCATGAAGTTAGTGGTTTTGATATCGATTATGCACTTTTTGCCCTCTTCGAGGTGCAGCCCATAATCGCTCTAAACGAGTTTTTGCTCAGCGCTGAAACAGACGAAGACCATTCCATCTACGGGAGTGGCGGCTTAACCCGACAATCTCCACTCGAAAAGGTTGCCTCTAGTGTCCTGTGGTCATGGGCTGACCAAGCGCCTAGCGTAAGATATCCACTGATAAGCCGTTCGTTGAATGTTTTTTCTACTAAGGATTTCGACGATGATAACGGACTGTCTCTGCGGTTCCTTGAGGGTCTAGAGAGATCGCCAGATCGAGCTGAATTCCTAAGAAGCAACCCAGCTAGGATGCACCCTAACGGCTGGTCGGGGCATCTCTCGGCCATTTTGGATCGCCGCCGGGGGCATCTTGAGACATTAGCTGATCATTCCGATCCCAATGTCAGGATTTGGGTTGCGGAGCAGATTTCAGACCTAAAACGGTGGGCCGACTACGAGAGAACACGAGAAAGCGAGAGGGAGGAGACGTTCGAATAGCGTCGGACGTGCGAGGTTGATCGTCTCAATGGTAAGGCAATGCCTTGCTTGTAAGGTTTTTTGAAATTTTTCTGTCGCGCCAAAGGCAGACTTCAAGTCAGCGTAGAAACAGACGACTTTATTCCCCCCCCCCGGGGGGGCTGTACCTCAACGGGAAGTGGCTCGATTCGATCTCATCTTCCGGGCAGAGTAGACATGAGATGAGCGGCAAGGATCATGCGTGATGGGGAAACCACGTATTGATACGACACCCAAGGCCGATTTGCCTCGTAATTTAGGAGCAATGAAGTGGGGATAGAGTGGGGGCGAAACCTACCCGCCGAGAGGCCGTCATCTTAACCATTTATAAAATAATAAGAAAAATGGTGCTGCCGGAGAGGATTGAACTCTCGACCTCAGCCTTACCAAGGATGCGCTCTACCACTGAGCTACGGCAGCATGCCATTCATGCGGGCGGCGTCCTATGGGCGAGCAGGCGGCGCCTTGTCAAGCAAGGTGCTTGGCGAAAGCGCATGAATCCCGTTAAATGCCGGACTATGACCAGCACGCCTGTCGACGACCGCAAGGCCCGCCTCGCCGCGGCGCTGCGGCAGAATCTGCATCGCCGGAAGGCTGCGTCCCGTGCTGCACCGGAACAGGTCCCCGGCGGTGTCGCGCAGGAGCGGGAGCCAGACCCAACCTAGATCGCGCGTGTCGCTTCGGCGAGCCAGCCGCGCACGTCCTCGGGAACCATGGGCGTCAGCGTCTCGCGGACACGGGCGTGATAGGCGTTCAGCCAAGCCCGCTCCATATCGCTGAGCAGTGTTGCATCGACGAGGCGGAGATCGATCGGTGCCAGTGTCAGCGTTTCGAAGCCGAGCATGGTTTGCTCGGCGCCCTCCACCTCGACCGGGACAACCAGCACGAGGTTTTCGATGCGTATGCCGTATTCGCCGGTCTTGTAGTAACCGGGCTCGTCTGAGAGGATCATGCCCGCTGCAAGCGGCTCGTCGCCGCCGCCGAACGTGGCGATGCGCTGCGGGCCTTCGTGCACCGAGAGGAAGCTGCCGACGCCGTGGCCGGTGCCGTGCGCGTAATCGAGGCCCGCCTGCCAGAGGAACTGGCGCGCCAGCACATCGAGCTGGCTGCCGCGGGTGCCGACCGGGAAGCGCGCCGTGGCGAGCGCGATATGGCCCTTCAGCACACGCGTGAAGCGGTCCTTCATCTCCACCGTCGGCGTGCCGACGATCATCGTGCGCGTCACGTCGGTGGTGCCGTCGAGATACTGGCCGCCCGAATCGAGCAGGAAGATGCTGTCCTGCTCCACCTTGCGGTTGGTTTCCGGCGAGACGCGGTAGTGGACGATCGCGCCGTTCGGCCCGGCACCCGAGATCGTATCGAACGACAGATCCTTCAAAAGGTTGGATTCGCGGCGGAAATCCTCGAGCTTTTCGGCGACGGCGATCTCGTCGAGCGCACCTTTCGGCGCCTCGCGATCGAACCAGCCGAGGAAACGCGAAAGCGCCGCACCGTCGCGCACGTGCGCGGCCTTCGTACCCGCGATCTCGACCGGATTTTTGATCGCCTTGGCCAGAATGCAGGGATCGCGGGCCTCGACGATGCGCGCACCGCCAGCCTCCAGTGCCTGAAAGATTGCCGCGACGCAGGTGGCCGGATCGGCTGCGACGGTCTTGCCTGCCTTGCCGAGCGCCATGAGCGCCTCCACGAACGCTTCCGGGGGCAGGAGCGCAACGTCCGGCCCCAGATGCGCGACGACATCGGGCGTGATCTTCGCGGGCGCCGTGAAGAGCTGCGCCGTGCCGTCCGCCGCAACGATCGCGAAGGCGAGCGCCACGGGCGTGCGTGAGACGTCGCGGCCGCGTACGTTGAACAGCCATGCGATCGAATCGAGCGCGGCGATCACCACGCAGTCCGCCGTCTTCTCGCCGAGCCAGCGGGCGATGTTGGCGCGCTTTTCGGCTGACGCTTGCCCGGCAAGCGCCTCGCCGTGCACCTCGAAGCGCTCGGCTGACGGTGCCGGCCGGTCGGTCCAGACGCGGTCGACGGGGTTATCCGTCACCGGAACGAGTTCGGCGCCCTTCGCCGCGAGACGCTTGCCCGTCGCTTCCGCCCAGCCGCGCGTGTGCAGCCACGGATCGAAGCCGATGCGCTGCCCCGGCCCGACCTTTTCCTCCAACCAGTCGGCGATCTGCACTTTGGGCACGCCGAGGTATTGGTAGAGCGTGCCATCCACCTGATCGCGGACCTGCAGCGTGTAGCGCCCGTCGACGAAGATGCCGGCCTCTCCGCTCAGCACCACGGCGGACCCTGCCGAGCCCTCGAACCCCGTGAGCCACGCCAGCCGCTGCGCGTAGCTGCCGACATACTCGCTCATGTGCTCGTCGGTGAGCGGCACGACGAAGCCGTCGTAGCGGTTCTCCGCCAGCGTGCGGCGCAGCGCAGCCAGCCGATCGCGATAAGTCGACATCGAAAACTCCTCAAAAGGCGGTCCGTACGGCCGATTCTGCGCCGCTGCGCCAAGGCTTTGTTAAATTTCGCGTGCCAATATGGCGCGAGATCGAGACTGGAACAATCGCAATGATGGACCGCATACT
This sequence comes from Sphingosinicella xenopeptidilytica, assembly GCF_042676985.1. Lineage (NCBI taxonomy): Bacteria > Pseudomonadati > Pseudomonadota > Alphaproteobacteria > Sphingomonadales > Sphingosinicellaceae > Sphingosinicella > Sphingosinicella xenopeptidilytica. Next base: position 4,317 of record NZ_JBHTIK010000001.1, read on the forward strand.
GGCGCTGGGCGGCCAGTTCGACCCGAATTTCACGGCACTTGCCGTCATCATTTGCGTGATGTCGATGCTCACCGCCGTGCGGCTTTTCTCCCGCGGCTTCGTGGCGCGTGGCGAAGCGCGGCCCACATGGCTGCTGCTTGCCGGCATCTCCGCCGGTTTCGGCGCGTGGGCGATGCATTTCCTTGCGATGCTGGCCTATCATCCGGGCGTACCGACCGGGCACGGTCCGGTCGGGCTGCTCACCTCGCTGATTCTCGTGCTGCCGATGGCGATCGCGGCCTTTTACGCCGCTGCGAACCTCGACGGCTGGGTACGCCCGGCCTTCGGCGGCATCATCCTGACCTTCGCGGTCACGGTGATGCACTTCTCCAGCCTCAAGGATTTCCGCGTCGACGGCGTGTTCAATGTCGATCGCGATCTCGTGGCCGTCGCCTTCGTCGCCTGCGCGCTGCTCGCGGGCGCTGGCTTCGCGATTACCGGCCCGGCGCGCACAGTGCGGCGGCAAGCCATCGGCGGCATCGTCCTCGGCCTTGCGGTTTCGGCCTTCCATTTCATCGCCATGGCCGCGCTCAACATCGTTCCGGGCAAGGGCGAAACGGGCGGCCTCATCATCTCGGAGTTCGCCATCGCGGGCGCCATCGCCGCCGTCACGCTGATCGTCATCGCCACCGGCCTCGGTGCGGCGCTTGTCGACGCCAAGGGCGCCGAGCGCGCGGTCGAGCGCCTGCGCCGGCTCGCGAACGGCGCCTTCGAGGGCATCGTGATCACCGCACACGGCAAGATCATCGACGCGAACACCAGCTTCCTCAACCTCGTCCGCGCCGACCACGATGATGTCGTCGGCCGTTCGGTCGACAAGAACCTGCTCGAACGCGGCTACAGCCAGACCGGCAACGAGGATGCGCTGCTCAGCCCCTTCGACCACGGCGAGGCGATCCCGGTCGAGGTCCGCACGCGCAGCCTCTCCGACGACAAGGCCGAGGCGGTCTACGCGATCCGCGACCTTCGCGCGCAGCGCAAGGCCGAAGAAGAAATCCGCTACCTCGCGCAGCACGACAGTGCCACGCGCCTTCTCAACCGCAATGCCTTCATGGCGCGCCTCGACGCGCTGCTGGAGCGCGCCGCGCAGGAAGGCGAGCCGGTCGCGCTGCTGTTCATCGATCTCGATCTCTTCAAGCACATCAACGACGTCCACGGCCACCGTGCCGGCGATCTCGTGATCACCGAAGTTGCCAATCGCCTGCGCGGCATGGCCAAGGGATCGAGCCTTCTGGGACGCATCGGCGGCGACGAGTTCGTCATCGCGCTCTACGGCGGCACGCAGCCGACCGAAGCCGCGCAGTGTGCGCACAGCCTGCTCGAAAAGCTGCTGGAGCCGGTGCCCTACGAGGAGCACAAGGTCGAAATTTCCGGCAGCGTCGGCATCAGCCTGTATCCCGCGGACGCGGGCAACGCCTCCGACCTCGTCGCCTTCGCCGACATGGCGCTCTACCGGGCGAAGCGCGGCGGACGCAACGCCGCCTGCTTCTTCAGCCGCGACATGGACGAAGCGATCCGTGACCGTCGCCGCCTCGCGCGCGATCTCAAGAAGGGTATCGACGCGGGCGAGCTTCGGCTCAGCTACCAGCCGCTCGCCGCGATGGCGGACGGCCGCATCGTCGGCTTCGAAGCGCTCGTGCGCTGGCAGCATCCGGTGCGCGGGCTGCTGCAGCCCGACGACTTCATCCTCGTCGCCGAGGAAAACGGCCTCATCATCGCGCTCGGCAACTGGGTGCTGAAGCAGGCGTGTTTCGAGGCCGCGAAGTGGGAACGCCCCTTCCGCGTCGCCGTGAACCTCTCGGCATTGCATCTGCAGGACAATTCGCTCGTCAGCCGCGTGCACGAGATCCTCGTCAACAGCGGACTTTCGCCGGCGCGGCTTGAAATCGAGATCACCGAATCGGCGCTGTTCCTCGATCAGGCGCGCGCGCTTTCGAACCTGCGCCGCCTGAAGGCACTCGGCGTGCGCATCGCGATGGACGACTTCGGCACCGGCTATTCGTCGCTCTCGACGCTGAACGCCTTCCCGTTCGACCGCATCAAGATCGACCGCAGCTTCGTTGACGAGATCAGCCGTTCGCCGCAGGCGGAGAAGATCGTGCGCGCCATCGTCAGCCTCGGCCACAGCCTCGGCGTGCCGATCACCGCCGAAGGCGTCGAGACCGAAACCCAGCTCGAATTCCTGCGCCGCGAAGGCTGCGATCAGGTCCAGGGCTTCCTGATCGGCCGCCCCGAACACATCGACATGCACGCCGGGCTGGTGACGCCATCGAACCCCGGCGTGCCGGGCATAGAGGACGACAAGGTCGCGCAGGCCTCCTGAACGGTTGACCGCGGCGGCGCCGCTCGCGCAAACACACCGGACCTTCCCTGCGGCCGCCCGCGGCCCAGATCGACCGGAGTGCCATGACCGAGATTTCGAAGCCGCCCGTCGCTGCCCTGAGGCCGCACAGTTTCACGCACCACGGCATCACGGTTGAAGACCCGTATGCGTGGCTTCGCGATCCCGGCTACCCGCAGGTGACGGACACCGAAATTCTCGCCTACCTCAATGCCGAGAACGCTTATTTCGAAGCGGTGATGGCCCCGCAGAAGGGCCTGATCGACACGATCTTCACCGAGATGAAAGGCCGCGTGAAAGACGACGATTCGAGCGTCCCGCAGCGCGACGGCGATTTCCTCTACTGGTATGCCTTCGATGCAGGCGCGGAGTACCGCACATGGTATCGCCGCCCCGTCACCGGCGGCAGCGACACCGTGATCCTCGCCGAGCCCCGCCTCGCGGAAGGCCACGCCTATTTCCGGCTTGGCGGTCTCGCCGTCAGCCCGAACGGCCGCCTGCTCGCCTATGCGGTCGATACGAACGGTTCCGAACGTTATGTGCTGCGCGTGCGCGATCTCGAAACCGGCGCCGAGCTCTCCGACGTGATCGAAAACTGGCGCTACGGCCTCGTCTGGGCCGCCGATTCGCAGAGCTTCCTCTACACGGACGCCGACGAGAACTGGCGTTCCAAGGTGATCTGGCACCACCGTCTCGGCGATGCACAGTCCGCCGACCGCGCCGTCTACACCGAGGAGGCCGAGGAATTCGGCGTCCAGATCGGCCGCACGCAATCGCGCAGATACGCCGTGCTCCAGACCGGCGACCACGCGACAAGCGAGGTGCGCCTGCTGCCGACGGACGATTTCACGGCCATGCCGGTGCTCGTGTCGCCGCGCAAGGCCGACCGGCAATACGACGTCGATGAACGCGAGGGCACGCTCTACATCCGCGTGAACGATACGCACCCGAACTTCCGCATCGTCACCGCGCCGGTCTCCGCGCCGGGCCAGTGGAGCGAACTCGTCGCGGGCAGCGACCGGCACTACATTCAGTCCGTCACCAGCTTCGAGAACCTCCTCGCCATCGAGGAGCGCGTCGACGGTCTTTCGCAGATCCGGCTGCACCGCTACGAAGACGGCAGCCAGCGCTACATCGCCTTCCCGGAAGCCAGCTTCGTCGCGAACCTGTCGACCAATCCGGAATACCGCGCCGAGCGGCTGCGGATCGACTACCAGTCGATGGTGACGCCCAACACCGTTTACGACTATCACCTCGCCGACGACCGCCTCGAAACCCTGAAAGTGCGCGAGATTCCGAGCGGTTACGACCCCTCGCAATACGCGACCGAGCGGCTGATGGCGCCCGCGCGCGACGGCACATTGGTTCCCGTTTCCGTCGTCTATCGCCGGGATTTCGTGAAGGACGGCCGCGGGCCGCTGCACGTCTACGCCTACGGCGCCTATGGCTTCGCCTTCCCACCGGGCTTCTCGGCGAACCGGCTGTCGCTGCTCGATCGCGGCTTCGCTTATGCCATCGCGCACATCCGCGGCGGCGACGATCTCGGCTACCAGTGGTATCTCGACGGCAAGCTGCAGAAGCGCGCCAACACCTTCAACGATTTCGTCGATGTCACGCGCTTCCTGATCGATCAGGGCTTCGCTTCGCCCGGCCGCGTCACTGCGTCCGGCGGCTCGGCGGGTGGTGAGCTGATGGGCGCGATCGTCAATCAGGCGCCGGAGCTTTACGGCGCGGTCGCCGCGCACGTGCCGTTCGTCGACGTGCTGAATACGATGCTCGACGACACGCTGCCGCTCACCCCCGGCGAATGGCCGGAGTGGGGCAATCCCATCGCGGACGCAGACGCGTTCGCGCTCATCCGCAGCTACAGCCCCTACGACAATGTGACCGAGCAGGCCTATCCGGCGTTGCTCATCACCGGCGGGCTCAACGATCCGCGCGTCACCTATTGGGAACCGGCCAAGTGGGCGGCGAAGCTGCGCGCCGCCAAGACCGACGACAACGTGCTGCTCCTCAAGACCAACATGGGCGCGGGGCACGGCGGCAAGTCCGGGCGCTATGTCTCGCTGGAGGAGGACGCCGAGGAATATGCGTTCCTGATCAGTCAGATCGGCCAATGAGCGAGGATGCGCAGGTTTCCGTCTTCACGCAGCAGAAGAACCCTGCGCCGGAGGATATCGACGAGCTCGGCCATGTGAACAACGCCGTCTACGTGCGCTGGATTCAGGATATCGCGGTCGCGCATTGGTATTCTGTCGCGCCCGCCGATCTTGCCCGGAACGTCGTGTGGGTCGTCGTTCGCCACGAGATCGACTACCGCGCGCCGAGCCACCTCGGCGAAACGCTGACACTCAGAACGTGGGTCGGCGACGCCCCCAAGGGCGCACGCTACGACCGCTTCGTCGAAATTGCCGGGCCGGACGGCAAGGTGCGGGTGCGCGCACTCACCACATGGGCGCTGCTCGACCGCGAAAGCCGCCGTCCGATGCGCGTGACAGCGGAAATCACCGCGCCTTTCGTTCCGAAAAAGTCGGTATAGTTAGGAGTTTGCTAAGCTTGCCGCGCTAGTTTCCCTCAGCGGTCGACGGTTTCGGCCGAGGGGATCATGATGAGCGCATTCGGCAAAAAAGCTGGAATTGGAGCGGCACTGAGCGCGCCGCGTCGGGGCTTTGGCAACGCAGCGCCCATGCGCGGATCGCGCAGCACCCCGGTCGTGGAGCCGCTTCCCGACATTGACGAGGCACAAGAAAGCGCCGAGCCCGCGCTCGAACTTACCGGCGACCGCGTTCAGGATGCGATGCAGCGCCTCAGCGCGCGCGAGCGCGGCGCTGCCGGTTCGGTCAACTCGCAGCAGGAAGGCTTCGAAGCCTCGATCCACAAGATCAAGGAACAGGTGCTGCCGCGCCTTCTGGAACGTGTCGATCCGGAAGCCGCCGCCACGCTTTCCAAGGACGAGCTCAGCGAGGAATTCCGCCCGATCATCGGCGAGGTGCTCGCCGAGCTGAAACTGACGCTCAACCGCCGCGAGCAGATCGCGCTTGAAAAGGTTCTCGTCGACGAGTTGCTCGGCCTCGGGCCGCTCGAGGTCCTGCTCGCCGATCCGGCCGTCTCCGACATCATGGTGAACGGCCCCAACCAGACCTTCATCGAACGCAAGGGCAAGCTCGAACTCGCGAGCATCGTGTTCCGCGACGAGGAGCACCTGTTCCAGATCGCGCAGCGCATCGTGAACCGCGTCGGTCGCCGCATCGACCAGACGACGCCGCTCGCCGACGCCCGCCTGCCCGATGGCAGCCGCGTCAACGTGATCGTGCCGCCGCTCAGCCTGCGCGGCACCGCCATCTCGATTCGTAAATTCTCCGCCAAGCCCATCACCATCGACATGATGCAAAAGGGCGATTCGATGTCGGAGAAGATGGCGACGGCGCTGAAGATCGCCGGCGCCTGCCGCTTCAACGTCGTCATCTCGGGCGGTACGGGTTCGGGCAAGACGACGATGCTCAACGCCATGTCGAAGATGATCGACCCCGGCGAGCGCGTCATCACCATCGAGGACGCCGCCGAGCTTCAGCTCCAGCAGCCGCACGTGCTGACGCTGGAAACGCGCCCCGCGAACCTTGAAGGCAAGGGCGCGATCACCATTCGCGACCTCGTCATCAACGCGCTGCGTATGCGCCCGGATCGCATCATCCTCGGCGAAATTCGCGGGCAGGAGTGTTTCGATCTCCTCGCCGCGATGAACACCGGCCACGACGGATCGATGGCGACGCTCCACTCCAACTCCCCGCGCGAATGCCTCGCGCGTATGGAGAACATGGTGATGATGGGCGACATCAAGATCCCCAAGGAAGCCATCAGCCGCCAGATCGCCGATTCGGTGGACATGATCGTGCAGGTGAAGCGCCTGCGCGACGGTTCGCGCCGCGTGACGAACATCACCGAGGTCGTCGGCATGGAAGGCCCGGTGATCGTGACGCAGGAACTGTTCAAGTTCGAGTATCTCGACGAGGCCGAGGACGGCCGCATCATCGGTGAATACCGTTCGATGGGCCTGCGCCCGCACACGTTCGAAAAAGCCAAGGCCTTCGGCTTCGACCAGGCCCTGCTGGAGGCCTGCCTGTGACCGTCGAAGCTCTCATTCCGGTAACGCCGCCGCTCGTGAAATCGCGTCTGCGCACCAAGCGCAAGGCGGCGGTGGAACTCGTGCTGGAAGACGGCACCAGCCTTGCCGGCCACATGTTCGTTGGGCCCGACGAGCGCGTGCTCGAATGCCTCAACGACGCGCGGCCATTCATCCCGTTCCTACAGTCCGACGGCACCATGCTGATCGTCGCCAAGCTGAAGATCGCCGCCTGCCGCCCGCTCGAAGACTAACCTCCTTCTAACGCGGCCAGACCGCCGGCAGGTGCGCCGCACCTGCGACGAGCGCGAGCAGCGCCAGAAACATCACACCGTGCCAGGGCACCCAGGGCAACGCTCCGGGCTTGCGTTTGCGCCGCACTTGCCAGAGGCTGAGAAGGCCGAACGCGAGCGCGACCAGCATCATCTTCAGCGTGATCTCGAATGTCATGCGGGGCAGATAGTGCGTCGCCCGCGTATAGAACAGGTCCATGTAGGCCAACGAGGGAGAATCCGATGATCCGCACCATTCTTGCCGCCGCGCTCGTATCGGCAGCAGCCGCACCCGCCGCCGCGCAGCACGACCACAGCCATCACGCCGTTCCCGCCGCGCCGGACTATGCCGCAGCACTCGCGGGCGCGAACCGCAGCGAGGCGAACCGCGCGCGCGATCAATATCGCCACCCGGCGGAAACGCTCGCGTTCTTCGGTCTCACGCCGGGCATGACCGTGGTCGAAGTCTCCCCCGGCGGCGGCTGGTACACTGAAGTGCTGGGGCCGATCCTCGCCGATCACGGCAAGCTCTACGCCGCGCACACGAACCCGGCGGGCGGCGAGCGTGCCGCGCAGGCGGTCGCGTCGTTCAAGGAGAAGCTGGCGTCGAGCCCCGTTTACAAGTCCGTCGAGGTCACGAGCTTCGGCAAGGACCACTACGACAGCCTCGCCCCCGCGGGCAGCGCCGACATGGTGCTGACCTTCCGCAACGTCCACAACTGGTACATGGGCGATTTCGCGGGCGATGCCTTCAAGGCGTTCTACGCGGCGCTGAAACCGGGCGGCGTCCTCGGGGTCGTCGATCACCGCCTGCCGGAAGATCGCCCCGACGACGCGATGAAGAGCTCCGGCTACATGAAGCGCTCGACCATCGTCGCGCTCGCCGAAGCCGCCGGCTTCAAGCTGGCAGGCGAATCGCAGGTAAACGCCAATCCGAAGGACACCGCCGACTGGCCGAACGGCGTATGGTCGCTGCCGCCGAACTTCCGCGAGGGCGACAAGGACCGCGCCAAATACGCCGCGATCGGCGAATCCGACCGCATGACCCTGAAGTTCGTGAAGCCCGCCTCTTAAACGAGGCTTTTCGACGCCATCTCGAACGTATCGCGGGAGACGCCCGGCGCCCCGACGATGCGTTCGAGCTCGGCGCGCATCATCGCGGCGCGCGCGTCTTCCATGCGCCGCCAGCGGCCGAACGGCGCGATGAAGCGCGCCGCCGTCTGCGGATTGATCGCATCCACCTCCAGCAATTTGTCCGCCACGAAGCGGTAGCCCGCGCCGTCCTTCCGGTGGAACACGAACTGGTTCATCGCGAGCGCACCGACGAGCGCGCGGAAGCGGTTCGGGTTGCGGATTGTGAAGTCCGGATGCGCGGCCAGCGCGACCGCCTTTTCGAGCGCATCTTCGCCCGTCGCCATCGCCTGCGCCGTGAACCACTTGTCGAGCACCAGCGCATCATTCTTGAAGCGGTCGTAGAAGTCCTGCAGCACGCGTTCGCGCGCTGGCGCATCCGTATCGACGAGCAGCCCGAGCGCGGCGATGCGATCCGTCATGTTTGTCGCCGCGTGATATTGCGCCTCCGCCACCGCGACCGCGGCATCGTCCGCATCCGCGAACAGATAGCCGAGCGCGACGTTCTTGAGCCGCCGCCGTCCCTTGGCATCGGGCGTCAATTCATAAGGCCCGCCGTCCGAAAGGCTCGCGTGCAGCGCCGTCCACGTCTCCCGGCCCACGCCCTCCAGCAACGCGCGCCGCAGCCCTTCGCGCGCGATGTGCACGGCATCCGGATCGACGTTCGCACCGAGCCGCTCGGCGACCATCGTTTCCGTCGGCAACAGGATCGATTCACCGATGAAGGCATGGTCGAGCGCCTGGTTCTTCAGCGTGCGGCTCACCGCCTCGACGAGCGGCGCGGCATCGGTGCCGTCGTTTTTCACGGCATCGACCAGCCGGTCCATCATCAGCTGCTGCATCGCCTCGTAGCGCGCGAACGGATCATCGTCGTGCGCGGAGAGGAACGCGAAATCGGCCGCGCTGCGCTTCGTCTCGACGGTCACCGGCGCCGAGAAGCCGCGGTTGATCGAAAGCACCGGTGGCTCGGCGACATTCTCGAACGTCATCGTCGCGCTCGCCGAGCGGAGCTGGAACAGCTGTTCCGGCCCGAGCAGCGACCCCGACTCCCGCCCGAACAAGGCGATCCTCAGCGGAATGTGCATCGCCGCCTTGTTCGACTGGCCGGGCGTATCGGGCACCGCCTGTACCAGCGTCAGCGTCGCGGCTTTCTTCGCCGCATCATAGGCGAGATCCGCCGTCACGGTGGGTGTGCCCGCCTGCGAATACCACAGGCGGAACTGCCCGAAATCGGTGGCGCCACCGTCCTCCAGCGCCTTCACCCAGTCCTCGACCGTCGCGGCCTCGCCGTCGTGGCGCTGGAAATAGAGGTCGGTGCCTTTCCGGTAATTCTCCGGCCCCAGCAGCGTCGCCGCCATGCGGATCACCTCGGCGCCCTTGTTGTAGACGGTCGCGGTATAGAAGTTCGAAATCTCGATGTAGCTCTCGGGACGCACCGGGTGCGCCAGCGGCCCGGCATCCTCCTGGAACTGCGCGGCGCGGAGCGCGCGCACGTCCTCGATGCGCTTCACCGCGGGGCTGCCCATGTCGGCGCTGAAGCTCTGGTCGCGGAAGACGGTGAGGCCTTCCTTGAGGCTCAGCTGAAACCAGTCGCGACAGGTGATGCGGTTGCCGGTCCAGTTGTGGAAATACTCGTGCGCCACCACCGCCGCCACCGCGTCGAAATCGGCGTCGGTCGCGGTTTCGGCATCGGCGAGGATGTATTTCGAATTGAAGACGTTAAGGCCCTTGTTCTCCATCGCGCCGAAATTGAAATCGTCGACGGCGACGATGTTGAACACGTCGAGGTCGTATTCGCGCCCGTAGTGCACCTCGTCCCAGCGCATCGAGTCCTTCAGCGCCTGCATGGCGTGGCGGCACTTCTCCACGTCGGCGGCGCGCACCCAGATGCCGAGCTTCACGTGGCGGCCAGACATCGTTTCGAAGCTGTCTTCAAGCGCGCGGAGATCGCCCGCGACGACCGCGAACAGATAACACGGCTTGGGGAACGGATCGTCCCACCGCGCAAAGTGTCGACCGTCAGGCAGATCGCCCGCCGCGACCGGATTGCCGTTCGACAGCAACACCGGATAGCGCACCTTGTCCGCCCGCAATTCCACCGAATAGCGGCTGAGCACGTCGGGCCGGTCCGGGAAGAAGGTGATGCGGCGGAAGCCTTCGGCCTCGCACTGCGTGCAGAGATTGCCGCCCGAGGCATAGAGCCCCATCAGCTTGGTGTTCGCGGCGGGTGCGATCTCCACGATCGTTTCCACGCGCGCGGCATCCCCCGAAAGCGGAATCACGAGCTTGCCGTCCGCGAGCGTGTAGCCGTCCTCGCCGAGCACCTGCCCGTTCACGGCAACGGATTTCAGATCAAGTTCGTCGCCGTCGAGTACCAGCGGGCCTTCGCCCGCGCACTCCACCTCCAGCACGGCACGAACCCGCGTGCGCTCCGCATCGAGATCGAAGGCGAGGCTGATGTCGGGGATGCGCCATGCCGGCGGCGCATAGTCCTCGCGGCGGGTGATCGTGGGGGTTTCGCTGCGTGCTTCCATAGACAGGGACATAGTGAGCGAACAGCCGAATCGCCAGCGGCTTCCGCGCACGCTAGGAGAGTGCGATGCCTCATCTGCTGATCCTCGGTCAGGGCTACACCGGCACGCGCCTACGAGCGGCGATGGAGCGCGAGGGCTGGACGGTGAACGGCACGGGACGCACCGCGCGGCCCGGCATCCTCGCGGCGGACGACCCCGCCGTGGCGGACGCCATCGCGGCGGCAACGCACATCCTGTCCTCCGTGCCCCCCGAAACCGATCACGACCCCGTACTCGCGCGGCACGGCGCCGCGCTCGCCGCCTCCGGCGCATGGCTCGGCTATCTCTCCTCCACCGGTGTCTACGGCGACACCTCCGGCGCATGGGTGGACGAGACCGCACCCGTCGGCCATGGCCGCCGCAGCGCGCGCGCCGCCGCCGACCTCGCGTGGCAAGGGATCGGCGCACGCGTGCTGCGCCTGCCCGGCATCTATGGTCCCGGCCGATCCGCACTGGACCGCGTGCGCGAGGGGAAGGCACAGCGCATTGACGCGGGCGCGCAGGTGTTCAGCCGCATCCATGTCGACGACATCGCCGCCGCCGTGATCGCCGCGTTCGCCGCGCCGCCCGGCGTCTGGAACATTGCCGACGATCTTCCCGCACCCGGCCACGCCGTGACCGCGTTTGCCTGCCGCCTCGCGGGCGCGGCGCCGCCGCCGCTCGTCCCGCTCGCCGAAGCCGAGCTCTCGCCGCAGGCGCGCACCTTCTATGCGGAGAACCGCCGCGTCGCGAACGGCAAGATGAAGCGCGACCTCGGCATCCGGCTTCGCTATCCTAACTATCGATCCGGCCTTCGCGCCTGTCTTCGGGAGGAGTGCCCATGAAATTCGGCGTCGGCCAGTCGCCCCGCAGGGTGGAAGACGAACGGTTGCTCACCGGACGCGGCCGCTACACCGACGATTTCCAGCCCGAGGGCACGGCTTACGGCGTGACGGTGCGTTCGCCCTACGGCCACGCGCGCATCCTCGGCATCGACACCGCGGACGCGCGCGCCATGCCCGGCGTGCTCGCGGTCTACACGGCGGAGGACATCGCGCACTATGGCCCGATCCCCTGCCTCGTGCCCCTTCCCGGCCGCATCGAAACGTACCGGGCGCTGCTGACGAAAGACCTCGTGCGCTTCGTGGGTGACGGGGTCGCGTTCGTGGTCGCCGAAACCCGCACCGCCGCGCGCGCCGCCGCCGAGGCCGTCGTCGTCGACTATGAGGAACTTCCCGCCGCCGCGACGCTCGACGCCGCGCTCGCGCCCGGCGCGCCCGCGATCTGGGAAGGCGCCCCGGACAATCGCACATTCGACTGGCATATCGGCAATGAGGAGGCCGCCCGCGCGGCCATCGCCGCCGCCGCTCACGTCACCCGCCTGCGGATCGTGCAGAACCGCGTCGCCCCCACCTCGATGGAGGTGCGCGCGGCGCTCGCCGAATGGTCGGACGATACCGGCCTCACGCTCACCGTCGGCAGCCAGGGCGTCGCGGCCATGCACAAGACGCTCAGCCGCGAGATCCTGAAGTGCCCGCCGGAGCGGCTGCGCGTCGTCACCGGCGATGTCGGCGGTGGCTTCGGGCTCAAGGTGTTCCTCTACCCCGAATACGGCCTCGTCCTCCACGCCGCCGAGCATCTGAAGCGCCCGGTGAAGTGGACCGGGGAACGCTCCGATGCGTTCCAGACCGATTCGCACGGCCGCGCCGTGGTGTCGGAGGCTGCGCTGGCGCTCGATGCCGAGGGCAATTTCCTCGCGCTCGCCGTCGAAAGCTGGTCCGATCTCGGTGCCTATCAGGCGCAGTTCGGCCCGGCGATCCAGACGATGGCGGGCGGGCGCATCATCGGCGGCGTCTACCGCATCCCGGCGATCCACAATCATGTGCACGGCGTCGTCACCAACACTGCGCCCGTCGACGCCTATCGCGGCGCCGGACGCCCCGAGGCGACTTACCTTGTCGAGCGGCTCATCGAAACGGCGGCGCGCGAGACGGGCCGCGACGCGGGCGACCTCCGCCGCCGCAATCTTCTGCGCCCGGACGAGCTTCCCCACGCCAACGGCCTCGGCCTCACCTTCGATGTCGGCAATTTCCCGGCGCTGCTCGACGCCGCGCTCGAAAAGGCGGACTGGACCGGCTTTCCCGCGCGCCGCGCGGCGGCGGAAGCGCGCGGGCTGCGCTACGGGCGCGGCCTCGCTTACTATGTCGAGATCGCGGGCGGCGGCGATCTCGACGAATTCGCGGACGTGCGCTTTCTCGCCGACGGCACCATCGAGGCGGCGGTCGGCACGCAGTCCAACGGGCAGGGGCACGAAACGTCCTACGCACAGGTGCTCGCCGAACGGCTCGGCGTGCCGATGGAGCAGGTGCGCATCGTGCAGGGCGACACCGCGCGGCTGGAGGTCGGGCGCGGCACCGGTGGCTCGCGCTCGATGGTGTGGGGCGGCGGCGCACTGATCGAAGCCGCATCCACGATCATCGAGAAAGGGCTCGATCTTGCCCGCACCGATCTCGGCGAGGATGTCGATTTCGGTGACGGCCTGTTCCGTGCGCGGGGTACGAACACGACGATGAGCCTCGCCGAGCTCGCCGCGCGCCACCCGCAGGCGCTCGACACACGCGCGCGCTACGCGAAGGAGAAGCCGACGCCGACCTTCCCCAACGGCTGCCACGTCGCCGAGGTGGAGGTCGATCCCGAAACCGGCCGCGTGCGCGTCGTGCGCTACAGCATCGTCGATGATTTCGGCACGCTGGTGAACCCGCTGCTCGTCGAGGGCCAGGTGCACGGCGGCATCGCGCAGGGGCTCGGGCAGGCGCTTCTCGAGAACGTCGTCTACGACGAAAGCGCCCAGCTCCTCACCGGCAGCTTCATGGACTACGGCATCCCCCGCGCCGACGACATGCCCCGCAGCATCGCCTTCGCCTCCCGGCCCGTGCCGAACCCGAACAACCCGCTCGGCGCCAAGGGCTGCGGCGAGGCCGGCACAATCGGCGCCATGCCCTCCGTCATGAACGCCATCGTCGACGCGCTCGACGGCACGCATGTCGACATGCCCGCCACCCCTGAAACGCTCTGGCGCACCTGCCGCGATCTCGGCCGCCGCACAGCAGCCTGATCCCGCACTTAGACGTTGTCGGCACAGGCGTTAGGCGTCCATAGTGGCCGCGCTCCGCATTATGCCCGACAGTCTCGACGATCCCGCCGCCGCGCGCCCCTTCGCCATCCCGATCTACCGAACGGTGTGGATCGCCAGCATCGTTTCCAATTTCGGCGGCATGATCCAGTCGGTCGGCGCGTCGTGGATGATGACGACGCTCACCACATCGCCCGCGCTCGTCGCGCTCGTGCAATCGTCGGTGACACTGCCCATCATGCTGCTGTCGCTCGCGGCGGGCGCGATCGCAGATAATAGCGACCGGCGGCTGGTGATGCTGGCCGCGCAGGGCTTCATGCTCGCGGTGTCCGTGGGGCTCGCCGTGTGCACGTGGGCGGGTCTCATCACGCCGTGGCTGCTGCTCGCCTTCACCTTCCTCATCGGCTGCGGCACGGCGCTGAACGGCCCGGCGTGGCAAGCCTCAGTCGGGGACATGGTGCCGCGCGCCGCGCTTCCGGGCGCGGTCGCGCTCAATTCGATGAACTTCAACATCGCGCGCAGCCTCGGCCCCGCAATCGGCGGCGCGATCGTGTCGGCAGCGGGCGCAGCGGCGGCCTTCGCCGTGAACGCGGTAAGCTACATCGGCCTCATCACCGTGCTGTCCCGCTGGCGGCCGGAGCGTCCGCCGCGAACGCTGCCGCGCGAGGGGCTGCTCGATGCGATGGCGGCGGGCATCCGCTACGTCGCCATGTCGCCGACGCTGCGCGCCGTGCTGCTACGCTCGGCGGTGTTCGGCCTCGCCGCGAGCGCCGTCCCCGCGCTGATGCCCGTCGTCGCGCGCCACCTGATTTCGGGCGGCGCCTTCACCTACGGGCTTCTGCTCGGCGCGTTCGGCATCGGCGCGATCGGCGGCGCGCTTTCGAGCGGGCGGCTGCGCAGCACGCATTCGAGCGAATGGATCGTCCGCATCGCCATCGCCGCGTTCGCCGCCGGAACGGCGATCACCGCGTTCAGCCCGGCGATGCCGCTCACGATGTTCGGCCTGTTCCTCGCGGGCGGCGGATGGGTGCTCGCGCTGTCGACGTTCAACGTCACCGTGCAGATGTCGGCGCCGCGCTGGGTCGTGGCGCGCGCGCTCGCGCTCTATCAGATGTGGGCGTTCGGCGGCATGGCGATCGGCAGCTGGGTGTTCGGCGAGCTCGCCGGGATGGCGGACGTGCGCACGTCGCTGATGGTCTCGGCGGTGCTCCTCCTCCTCGGCCTCCTCCTCGGCTGGGCGCGGCCGCTGCCGGAGGTGAAGGACCTCGATCTCGATCCCATCGCGCGCTGGACGGAGCCGGAAGTCGCGGTGCCGGTCGAGCCCCGCACCGGCCCGGTGGTGGTGACGATCGACTACCGCATTCCCGAGGCGAGCATCCGCGCATTCCTGACCGTGATGAACGAGCGGCGGCGCATCCGTATGCGCGACGGCGCCCGACACTGGACGCTGCTGCGCGATCTCGGCGATCCCGAACTCTGGGTCGAACGCTATCACGTGCCGACATGGCTCGATTACATCCGCCACAACCAGCGCCGCACGAAGGCGGATGCCGAAAACATCCACCGCCTGCGCGCACTGCACACGGGCGAGGCGCCGCCGCGCGTGCACCGCATGGTCGAGCGGCAGACCGCCGTTCTGCCCGGTCTTCGCCTGCCGAGCGCGCGCGAACTCGCCGGGCCGATCACCGACCCGTCGCAGTCGGGCTAGCTGCGCCCCGTCGTGCCGCCCGCCGCGGCGGTTCCCGCGGGCACACTCCGTGCCCGGAGCGCGATGAGGAGGCCGACGATGGTGAGCACCGCACCGGTCACCGCAACCGGCGTCCAGCGATAGCCTTCCAGAAACGTCGAGATCGTCATCGCGATGAACGGGATGAGCACGCTGGAATAAGCAGCCCATGCCGGCCCGATGATACGGATGACGTTGAAATAGAGCAGGAAGGCAAGCGCCGAGGCGAAAGCGGCGAGATAGAAGACGCCGCCGAGATAGGCCGGCGTCCATTCCACGACGGGCGGCCCGCTCGTCGCCCACGCGACGCCCGCATCGATGATCGCGCCGTACGCCATCGCGAAGGCGAGCATTCCGAACATGTCATAGGTACGCGCGCGCTCGGTCCCCTGCATGACGTTCGAAACCGAAGCGAGGATGACCGCGCAGCCGGTGAGCACGAGGCCGGTCGTGAACGCAGCGCTCCATCCCGTCTCCGTCAGTTCCCGCTCGAACAGCAGGGCAACGCCGACGATGCCGAGTCCCGCACCGATCATGAAGCGGCCGCTGATCGGCTGCTTCAGGAACAGCCGCGCGAACAGCGTGTTCGGCACCACCAGCAGCGCGAACACGACCGCGATCAGCCCCGAGGTGATGCTGCGGCTCGCCTGGTAGACGAAGTTGAAATTGCCCGCGAACTGAAAGAGGCCGAGCAGCAGGAAAAATCCGTGCGCGGACAGCGGGAAGCGCAGGGTCCGCCGCATGACGATACAGGCCCCGAACATCAGCAGGCTGGCCACGGCAAACCGATAGGTGACGGACCACTGCGGCGGCACGACGCCAAGCTGCGTCTTGATCACATACCAGGTCGTTCCCCAGATCAGCGTGACCGCCGCGAACGGCAGCACGACGCGGGAAACGCTGGCGCGCGTCACAGCCCGGCGAGTGCGGCGGTGAGCGCCTGCACGTGCGCCTCGGGCGTGTCCCACGCGGTCACCAGCCGGATCTCGCCCGGCGCCCAGTCGTAGAACTGGAAACCCTGCGCGCGCAGCGCAGCGGAGTCCTCCGGCGAAGCGCGCACGAACACCTCGTTCGCTTCCGCAGGGTAGATCAGCCTGTCCCCCGCGGCAGCAGCGATGCGCGTGGCGGCGGCATTTGCAGCGCGGGCGTTGCGTTCCCACGCGCCCGTTTCGATCATCGCGAGCAGCTGCGCGGCGGCATAGCGGCCCTTCGAGGGCATCTGGCCCGCGCGCTTCTTCCTGTGCGGCAATGTTTCGGCGAGCGCGGGATCGAACACGACGATCGCCTCCGTCGACATGCCGCCGTTCTTGATGAAGCCGAAGCTCAACATATCGACGCCCGCGCGCCACGTGATATCCGCCGGCGCGCAGCCGAGGTGGCCGAGCGCGTTTGCGAAGCGGGCGCCATCCATGTGCAGCCGCCAGCCCCGCCGCTTTGCTTCGTCGCCAAGCGCCGCGACCTCATCCGGCGTGTAGACGCAGCCGTACTCGGTCGCCTGCGTCATCGAAAGCACGGAGGGGACCACCTGATGCACGTCGCCGCGCATCCCGGCCACAGCCGCGCGAACGCCTTCGACCGAGAGCTTGGCGGCGTCGCCTTCGGCAAGGATCAGCGCCGCGCCGCCGCTGAAGAATGCGGGCGCCCCAGCTTCGTCGACCTGGATGTGCGCCTCGCGGTGGCAGACGATCGCGCCCCACGGCGGCACCATCGCGGCAAGGCCAAGGCAGTTCGCCGCGGTTCCCGACCCCACGGCGAAGACGCTGCATTCGCGCCCGAAGAATTCGCCGAACACGCCATTCAGGCGCTGCGTCAGCGTGTCGTTGTCATATGTGCCCGCGATGCCGGTGTTGGCGGCGAGGACGGCTTCGATCACCTCGGGGCAGGCGGCGGCGGCGTTGTCGGAGACGAAATACATGCTCCGAGCGGCTAGGCCGCTCTTTGCCGCCGGTCAACACTGGCGCTCGTTTGTCAGTCGATTATGGTCGCGTTCGGCAATCGGAATGAAATAGAATATGAATTCAAAATCTAAATCTGGTCAGGACCAAAAAAGGGACCTCATGCTGAAACCGATCCTCGCCGCAGCGCTGTTCGCCGCCTCCGCCGCGCCTGCCACCGCCGAAACCAATGCCGCGCTCGCCCGCATCGATGCCGACCGCGCCGCGAACGAAGCCGCCGCGAAGGCCATCTGGGGCTTTGCCGAGGTCGGCTATCAGGAGGCGCGCTCGTCGGCGCTGCTGCAGAAGCGGCTGAAGGACGCGGGCTTCGACGTGAAGGCAGGTGTCGCGGGCGCCCCCACGGCATTCACCGCCACCTGGTCGAACGGCACGGGCCCCGTCATCGGCATCATGGGCGAATACGATGCGCTGCCCGGCCTCAGCCAGACGGCGGACCCCGCGAAGACCATCCGCAGCGACGTGACCGCCGGGCACGGCTGCGGGCACCACCTGTTCGGCGTCGCCTCCGCCTCCGCCGCCATCGCGGTCAGGGACTGGATGAAGGCGAGCGGCACGAAGGGCACGATCCGCTTCTACGGCACGCCCGCCGAGGAAGGCGGCGCGGGCAAGGTCTACATGGTGCGCGAGGGGCTCTTCAACGATGTCGACATCGCGCTGCACTGGCACCCAGCGGCGGAGAACAGCGCCGATGTCCAGACCACGAACAGCAACAAGTCCGCCAAGTTCCGCTTCCACGGCATCGCGGCCCACGCCGCGAGCGCGCCCGAACGCGGCCGCTCGGCGCTCGACGGCGTCGAGGCGATGAACATGATGGCGAACATGATGCACGAGCACATGCCCGAGAAATCGCGGATGCACTACGTCATCACGGCTGGCGGCAACGCCCCGAACGTGGTGCCGGACTTCGCCGAATCCTTCTACTACGTGCGCAACCCGGATGCCGAAGTGGTGCGCGAGACATTCGAACGGCTGGTGAAAACGGCCGAGGGCGCCGCGCTCGGCACCGGCACCACCGTGGACTATGAAGTGATCCACGGCGCGCTGCCGCTGCTGCCGAACCACACGCTGCAAACACTCGTCCACGCGAAACTCACCGAAGTCGGCGGCGTGCTCTACACACCCGAGGAAACCGCGTTTGCACAGAAGATCACCCCCACGCTCGGGCAGACGAAGGCGAAGCTTTCGGACGCCGCGCGCGTCGAACCGATGAAGGAAGACCACGGCGCAGGCTCCACCGATGTCGGCGACGTTTCGTGGACGGTGCCCACCGCGGGCTTCTCCACGGCGACATGGGTGCCCGGCACGCCCGCGCACAGCTGGCAGGCGGTCGCCGCCGGGGGTACGTCGATCGGCATGAAGGGAATGCAGAACGCCGCCAAGGTGCTGGCGCTCACCGCGATCGACCTGTTCCAGAAACCCGCGCTGATCGCGGCGGCGAAAGCGGAATTCGCGGAGCGACGCGGCCCCGATTTCGTCTACCGCTCCCTCGTCGGCGACCGCACCCCTCCGCTCGATTACAGGAATGCACCGGGGAAGTAGGGTATCTACCCCTCTCCCGCCTGCGGGAGAGGGAGGAGCACGCCGCGAAGCGGTAGGAGGGGGAGGCCCGCCCTCACTAACTCCGCGTAGGCCTGCGGCATTATGTAGGAAACGCACCTAGGGCGTCCGGCGCTTCCCTAGCGGGAGGCGGGCGTGATTAGCTGGCTAGCCTTGTTGATGGCCACAATGTCGGCGCCTGTCATCGACCAACGACCACCCATTTTTGCTGGGGTCATCCAGCACAATCGTCATGTCGTGGAAGTCTTTGCCCCCCGGCCAAACGTAATCGATTCGCAACCTGAGAATGAATTTCAATTTCCGGTCAGCGATAGTTTCAAGTTCTTTGAAAGAAAGTCCGGTTGCGTATATTCGCTCGGTACGAGAATCGTTCGGCGCCATGAGGCCATATTCGCCGCTCTTTTTAATAGGTACGGAGAAGTCCCCGAGTGGCTCCGAATGAAAGGCTTCGCCAAGCGAGATTTGGACATTTGTGGCCGGGGTCATGCCAAAGTTTTTTATACCGAATTTCAAAATCGTATCGCGGGAAAACGGCTTTTCGTCGGGCTCTGTTGTTTCGGTAATCGCGACATAAGGCCGAAGTTGACGCCTGGCGGTATCCTCAGCGATTTCGTTTTGCCGCTGCATCGCCAAGGTGGCTGTTTTGGTCTCCTCGACTGCGTCCAGCGTAGCGTCCAAAGTTCTCTTGACGAAAACCAAGGCGGCCAAAGTGGCCGGAAATTGAAACGCGGATATTACCAAGAGCCAGAAAGCCCACCTGCTCATACCCCGCTGGGCTTCAAGGTCTTCTTGATTGCGGCGGCCTTCGGCATTGGCCTGCTCAATTTCGCGCTGGCATGTCGCAGGGGTATCACTACCAACACATTCTGCGCTCACTTCTTTAGTGGCGTCTTTGGTATAGGCTTGTCCGGCCTGTTCTTGTTCTACACGATAATGGACGGATGAAGCGCCCATATCGTAAAACATCCAGAAATACATCGCCCCAACCGTAATGGCGAAAGATACCCAGCCTATTGTGGCTAATGTCTTATTTCGCTCACCCCGATTGCTTCCAGACATTGCAGTAGAAACGCCGCCGTGAATTTGCCCCGGCTGAGTTTGTTCCTGATATTCGGCTTAGAGTCCACCACCCCTATCACCCGCGCCGCTCAAACCCCACCCATTCCCGCGATGATGCTCCACGCCGTCTCGTCGATCGGCATCACCGAAAGCCGCGACTGGCGGATGAGCGCGAGGTCTTTCAGACGCTCGTCCGCCTTCAGCGCCGCGAGCGTCACCGGCGTGCGCAGCGGCTTCACCGCTTCGAGGTCGACGAGGCCGGATTTCTCGTCATCGGGATCGGGGTAGAACTCGCGCGCCACCTTGGTGATGCCCACGATCTCCTTGCCCTCCACCGAATGGTAGAAGAACACGAGGTCGCCCTTTTTCATGCCGCGCATGTTGCCGAGCGCCTGCGCGTTGCGCACGCCGTTCCAGTGCGTGCGTTTCGCCTTCACCTGATCGTCCCAGCTCCACTTCGTGGGCTCGGTCTTCACCAGCCAATATGCCATGCTCAGCTATCCGCGTCCGGTTGCGCCTCTGGGCGAGCGTTAAGAAACGCGGGCAGTTTCATCAAGGCTTTGTCGATCTCGGTGAGCGTCGGGAAGCGCGAAAGGTCGGTGCGCTGCCGCCGCGCATTATACATCTGCGGCACAAGGCACACATCGGCGAGCGTCACCTGATCGCCGAACAGATACGGCCCGGGCGATCCTTCCGCGATCTCCTCGAGCGGCTGGAAACCTTCTTCGATCCAGTGGCGATACCAGTCGTCGATCGCCTCCTGCTCCTGCCCCATGCTGGTCTTGAGATATTTGAGCACGCGAAGATTATCGATCGGGTGGATGTCGCACGCGATGATCTGCGCGGCCGCGCGGATGCGCGCGCGCTTCACCGGATCGTCGGAGAGCAGCGCGGGTTCGGGATACGTCTCGTCGAGGTATTCGATGATCGCGAGGCTCTGGTTGAGGCCGATATCGCCATCGATGAAATAGGGCACGAAGCCCTGCGGATTCAGCAGCTTGAAGCCGACACCGCCCTGCGCGCCCGTGCGCAGATCGATGCCCTTGCTCTCGTAATCGAGCCCCTTGAGGTTCAGCGCGATGCGGACCCGGTAGGATGCCGACGAGCGCCAGTATCCGTAAAGCGTGCGCGACATGCTTTCTCCCTTCAACTGGCCCCTTTCAGCTGGCCATTCGGGCTGCTTCGTAGCGGGCGCGCTCCTCGGCGACCAGTTCCTTTCTGGAAAGCTTGCCGATCATCGTCTTGGGAAGGCTGTCGCGGATCTCCACGCCGACCGCGCGTTCATGCTTGCCGACATGCCCATTGAGGTAATCGAGCAGCGCCTTCTCCGTCACGTCCGCATCGGGCATCAGCGTCACGAACGCTTTCGGCCGCTCGCCGAGATAGGGGTCGGGAACGCCGATCACGATCGCCTCCTTCACCGCCTCGTGCTTGTAGAGCACGGCTTCGAGCTGGCTCGGGAACGCCTTGAAGCCGCCCACGACGATCATGTCCTTCAATCGGTCGACGACATAGACGAAACCGTCGGCATCGATGTAGCCGACATCGCCCGTGCGCAGCCGGCCATCGATGAACGCCTCGTTCGTCGCCGTTTCCTTCTTCCAGTAGCCGCGCATGATCTGTGGACCCGCAACGGTGATCTCGCCGGGTTCGCCCTCGGGCGGCGGTTTCGAAGGATCTTCCTTGTCGACGATGACGATGCGCGTGCCGGGCAGCGGCTGGCCGATCGAGCCGGGCTTGCCACCGGTCTCGTAGGGGTTCACCGAAACGACGCCCGCGCTTTCGGTGAGGCCGTAGCCTTCCACCACCTTCGCCTGCGTCTTCGCCTCGAAGCGGGCCTTGAGTTCGGCGGGCATCGGCGCGCCGCCCGAGATGCAGGCGCGGATCGAGGTGAGATCGTATTTGGCGATCTTCGGGCTGTCGAGGAACGCCTGGTACATGGTCGGCACGCCGGGCAGCGCGGTGATGCGGCGGCGCTGGATCGTTTCCAGCGCGGGGCCCAGCTCGAACTTCGGCAGCAGCACCATCTCGCCGCCGCGCAGCACGGTGCGGTTCAGCACGCAGGTGTTCGCGAACACGTGGAACAGCGGCAGCGCGCCGAGAATGCGGTCCTCGATGTCGGGCTCCGGGTCGATCGCCTGCACCTGCTGCGCGTTCATCGAAAGATTGGCGTGCGTGAGCACCGCGCCCTTCGGCGTTCCCGTGGTGCCGCCCGTGTATTGCAGGAGCGCGATGTCGGCGTGCACATCGATCGCGGGCACGTCCTCCAGCCCGTCGTTTTCGAGCAGGCTGGAAAAATGGATGTGGCGCAGGTCCGCCTTCACCTTCGAGCGTTCGCGGCGCTTGAACATGCGGTAGAGCAGCGCCTTGCCGGCAGGCAGCACGTCGGCGAGCGAGCCGACGACGAGGCAGCGCAGGCGGGAGCTTTCCAGCACTTCGGCAATCGTCGGGTAAAGCTGCGCGACGTCGAGGCAGACCATGATATCGGTCTCGCTGTCCTCCACCTGGTGGCGAAGCTCGTCCGCCGTGTAGAGCGGCGAGAAGTTCACCACCGTGCCGCCCGCCTTCATGATCGCATAGTAGGCGATCACATATTGCGGGCAGTTCGGCAGGAAGAGGCCCACCTTGATGCCGCGCCGCACGCCGAGGATCTGGAAGCCCCGCGCCGTCTTGTTCACCGCGTCCGCGATCTCGGCATAGCTGTAGATGCGCCCGAGGAAGTCGATACAGGCGGCGCCCGGCGTGCGCGCGGCGGCGTCCTCCAGGATACGGTGCACGGGCATCGGTTCCAGCTTCAGATCCCACGGCACCGGGTGGCCGTAGTTCTGCATCCAATCCATGCCGCCGGGCATCGTCCTCTCCCACACGCTCTTTGGACGGGACTATAGTGCCTGTGTCTGAACTTTCGCTGAAAATCCCGGAAATTCGAGGCCGGTGAGCCGCGCGAGGTCGGCGAGGGCCTGTGCCTCGCTCGTCACCTTGATCGCCGCCATGCCCATCGCGGCGGCGGGCTTGCAGTTGATGCCGAGGTCATCGAGGTAGATGCACGCCTCCGGCGCCACGCCCAGCGCGTCGCACATCATCTGGTAGATGCGCGGATCGGGCTTGCGCACGCCGACCTTCGCGCTTTCGATCACATGCTCGAACCGCGCGAGGATCGCTTCGACGGCGCGCGCCTTTTCGGGATCGGCCACCATCCCCGCCCCGCGCCCGACCTTGGCATTGTTGGTGATGCAGCCGATCCGGATGCCCGCCGCCGTCAGCGTATCGAGCGCCGCGACCATCGCCGGGCGGATATCCCCCGCAAGCAGGCTCAGCACGTCGCGCCCCTCGATCCGATACCCCTGCGCGGCAGCCTCCGCCGCGAACAGCGCATCGAAGGCGTCTGCGTCGATCTCGCTGCGTTCCAGCCGGGCCCAAGCGTTTCGGTCAGGGTCCGCCGCGTTGATCCGCCGGATACTATCCCGCGGCAAACCCCGAGACGCCTCGTATCGGTTGAATGCCTCGAACGGCGACGAAGTGATCACCCCGCCGAAATCCCAGAGCACCGCCTTCACCTCAGGCTGCACGATACCAGTCCACCCCATCCGTCCGCGCCCGCACGGCCCGGCCCCGCCGTTCCAGATAATGCAGATGCGCCAGCGTCTCACCCGTCGCCATCATGATCTCGTCGTCACCGACCGGACGGCGGAACAGCACCGTGAAGCAATCGTGCGCGCGCTTCGGCACGGCAATGAACGCCTCCAGCGCATCGAGCTTTTGATGGTGATCGGCCTCAAGCTGGTTGAGCCTTGCGTGCAGCCCCCGGAACGGCTCGTTGTGCGCCGGCAGCACGTAAAGCTCCTGATCGAGGCCGCGCAGCTTCTCGATGCTCGCAAGCCAGTCGCCGAGCGGATCGGCTTCGGGCTCGGTCGAATACACCGACACGTTGGAGGTGATGCGCGGCAGCACCTGATCGCCGGCGAGCATCAGCCCGTCGTCGTCAGCGACAAGGCAGGCGTGCTCAGGCGTATGCCCGCGCCCGACGATCACGCGCCAAGCCCGTCCGCCAATGCGCAGCACATCGCCCTCAGCGATCCTGATGAAGCTCGAGGGCAGGCGCGAAACGGCGCGCGCAAAGCGGCCCCAACCGCGGCTACGGAACGTATCCAGCGCCGCGTCAGACCATCCCGCGGCGCGATAGAAATCGACCGCCTGTTCCGGCGGCGCATCGGCGATGTCGAGCGTCAACATCCGCGCCATCAGATATTCGGTGCGCGCCATCACCAGCGGCGCGCCGCTCTTGTAGGTCAACCACCCCGCGAGCCCGAGATGATCCGGATGATAGTGCGTGACAATGACGCGCGTGACCGGCTTGCCCGCGAGCGGCCCGGCGAGCACCTCGCGCCACACGGCCTTGCCGTTGTCGGTATTGAGACCGGTATCGACAATCGCCCAGCCCTCGCCGTCGTCCAGCACCCAGAGGTTGATGTGGTCGAGGCTCATCGGCAGCGGCATACGCAGCCAGAACACGCCGGTCGCGACCTCGTGCAGCTTGCCCGAAGCCGGCACCCAGCGGCCGAGTGGATAGAACAACCCGCGCCGCTCCTCACCCTCGTCGGGCGGAAGCGCGTGGTCCGCGAGCGATGCGTCGCCGATGGAAGAGTCGGCCTTCATGTCGTCTCCGGCTTAGGCCGCACGGCACGCCGCATCGACCTGACGGAAACGTCAGCCCTGATCGGCGTCGTCCAGCGCTTCCTGCGCGGCGCGGGCCGCTTCCGCGCGCTCCTTGCGCAGCTCTTCCAGAAGCTCGTCGCGGTCATGGTCGAACGTCATGTCGACGCGCTCGATACCCGCCTTCTTCGCCGCCACCGCGACGAGCGCATCGAGTTCGCGCTGCGAGCAGAGACCGAGCGTCACCGGGTCTTTCGGCGTGATGTTCTGGATGTTCCAGTGCGTCTTGTCGCGGATCGCGGAGATCGTCGTCTTCGTCGTGCCGATGATGCGCGAGATCTGCGCGTCGGTAATCTCGGGGTGGTTGCGCACGATCCAGGCGATGCCGTCCGGCTTGTCCTGCCGCTTCGATACCGGCGTGTAGCGCGGCCCCTTGGTACGGCGCTGCTGCTCCGGCCCCTTCTGCAGCACGAGGCTGTGCGCAGGATTCGCCTGCCCCTTGTCGAGCTCGGCCTGCGTCAGGTCGCCGGCCCGGATCGGATCGCGCGGGATATGCTTTGCGGAAGCCGTTTCG
Organism: Sphingosinicella xenopeptidilytica; assembly: GCF_042676985.1. NCBI lineage: Bacteria > Pseudomonadati > Pseudomonadota > Alphaproteobacteria > Sphingomonadales > Sphingosinicellaceae > Sphingosinicella > Sphingosinicella xenopeptidilytica. The sequence goes on from NZ_JBHTIK010000001.1 coordinate 29,429, forward strand.
TCGGCAATCGCCTGCACTTCGAGCACGTGGAGCCCGCAGAAATCAGCAATCTGCGAGAAGGTGAGCGCCGTGTTATCGACCAGCCATGCAGCGGTCGCGTGCGGCATCAGCGGATAGTTCTGGGCCATGGCGAATGCGCCTCTTCTCGAAAGAGCGAAATAAAAGGGCCGCCCTTTGGGGGGCGGCCGGTACGCTTAAACTATAGGCACGGCTCAAGCCGCGATCAAGGGATTTAGCGGCACGAGCGCGCCGCAGAACTCCGCCGCGGCGCGTTCCCAGCTGAAACTGCGGCCATAAGCAGCGCACGCAGCGCGATCCTTGCCGAGCGCGCCGGCGATGGCGGCGTCGAGGTCTTCATCGAGACAGCCCGTCTCCGGCGTCACGATGTCGATCGGCCCCTGCACCGGATAGGCCGCGACGGGAACGCCGGAGGCCAATGCCTCGATCAGCACCATACCGAACGTGTCAGTGCGGCTTGGGAACACGAACACGTCCGCGCCTGCATAGGCCGAAGCGAGCGCCGCACCGCGAAGCGCACCGAGGAAGATCACATCGGGGAACTGCCGTTCGAGCGCCTTTCGCGCCGGGCCATCACCCACGACGACGCGCGTGCCCGGATGACGCGTGGCGAGGAACGCCTCGATGTTCTTTTCCACCGCAATGCGCCCCACATAAAGTTGGATGGGCCGGGGCAGCGCCGCATAGGCCGCGTGTGGTGCGCTGTCCGCCGAGAAGTTCTCAAGGTCGACACCGCGTCCGAACGGTGCCGTGGGGCCGATGCCCTGCGCGGCGAGCTGACGGCGCAGGCTCGGCGTCGCGGCGAGAACGCTCGCGGCGGGGCCGTGGAACCAGCGCTCGTACTGCCAGAACCATGCCGCCGGAAGCCCCGTGCGCGCCGATACATAGTCCGGGAAATGCGTGTGATAGGCCGTCGTGAACGGAAAGCCTGCGCGCAGGCACCAGCGCCGGGCGGCGAGCCCGAGCGGGCCTTCGGTGGCGATATGGATGGCGTCGGCGCCGAAGGCACGCAAACGCCGCCCGACCTGGCCGGTGGTGGCAAGCGCCAGCCGGATTTCGCCGTAGCCGGGGCAGGGCAGCGACGGCCACGCATTGGGCGAAAGCACCAACACGTCGTGCCCGGCGCGCTCAAGCTCCTCACGTACCATCTGCAGCGTGCGCACCACGCCGTTCACTTGCGGCTCCCACGCATCCGTGACGATCGCGATGCGCATGGAAACGGGCTCAGGCCGCGTTTGCTTGCTGCATGGGAAGCACGCGCCCGTTTACCTCATCGGCCCAGTGCAGGATTTCCATCTCGCCGTTGAAGTGCTCGACGAGTGCAGTGCATCCCTCCACCCAGTCGCCGTCGTTGTAGTAGACGACGTCGCCGAACATCCGCTCCTCGGCGGTGTGGATATGGCCGCAGACGACACCGTCCAGGCCGCGGTCGCCCGCCGCCTTGGCCACCGCCTCCTCGAAGCGGCTGATGAACTCCACGGCATTCTTCACCTTGTGCTTGGCGTGCTTGGAAAGCGACCAGTAGGGCTTGCCGAGGCGCGCACGCACCTTGTTCACGAGCATGTTCAGCCGCATGAGCATCTCGTAGGCGGCGTCGCCGAGGAAGGCGAGCCAGCGCGCGTAGAGTACCACCGCGTCGAACTCGTCGCCGTGCAGCACGAGCAGGCGGCGCCCATCCGCCGTTTCGTGAATGGCTTTCGAGCGGATCTCGACACCACCGAAGCTGAGCCCGGTGAACTGGCGGAACACTTCATCGTGATTACCGGGAATGTAGATGACGCGCGTGCCGCGCTTGGCGCGCTTCAAAAGCCGCCAGACGATATCGTTGTGCTTCGCGGGCCAGTACCAGCTCTTCTTCAGCCGCCAGCCGTCGATGATATCGCCCACGAGATAGAGCGTGTCGGAATCGACACTGTCGAGGAAATCGATGAGCAGGTCGGCATTACAGCCGCGCGTGCCGAGATGCACATCCGAAATCCAGATCGTGCGGTAGCGGCGGCGATCGCTCTTGCGGACTTCTGGCTCACTCGGCCGAAGCGACGCGACACGTTCGGCGAACTCGCCGGGCGCAAACATATTCAAGTCGACCTCCACTGGCGGACGGCTGTTTGCGCGCCAGCGTATCGCGTTATTGCGTTACGGTTTGCAGGCCGAATTATGAAGGTTTTGCGCGAGTCGCGGCAAAGATGAGGGTCGGAATCGTATCAGGAATCGATGCGGATATGCCCTGGCAAACCGGCCACGCGCGCGAGCCACCCCTGCACCCGCGGATAGCCCGTAAGATCGAACGCACCGCCTTCCTCGCACACGTGCGTGTAGGCGTAGAGCGCGATATCGGCGAGGCTAAGGCTATTACCGACAAACCACTGGCGATGGATCAGATGCTCATCCATCAGTTTAAGTGCGGCCTCGCCGGCTGCGCGCTTGCCGTCGATCTGTGCACGCTGCGCGTCCGAGAGGGCATCGCGCCCGACATAGGCGAGCCAGAAGCGTAGCGTCGCGATGTTGGGCTCGTGGTTGTATTGCTCCCAGAACATCCAGCGCAGCATGTCCGCCTCGCCCCAGCGGTCTGCCGGGATCAGCACCGAGCCTTTCGCGAGGTAGAAGATCGCCGCGTTCGATTCCGGGAGATATCGATCACCCACCTGCAGCACCGGTACCCGGCCGTTCGCATTCACCGTGGAGAGATAGGCGGGCGTGCGCGTCTCACCTTTGCGAATGTCGTAGAGCCTGCGCTCCAGCGGGAAGCCGAGGTGCGCCGCGGTCAGCCGGATCTTGAAGCAATTGCCCGAAACCGGGTCTTCATGCAGCGTCAACCTGTCCATGCGCGATCTCCAGTACGACCTTGCCCACGTGTTCGCCGGATTCGAGATAACGGTGCGCGTCCGCTGCAGCTTCCAGCGGGAAGACGCGGTCGACGACAGCCTTCAGCCCGCCGCTCGCGAACAGCGGCCAGACATCGGCGGCGAGGCTGTCGGCGAGCAGCGATTTGTATTCGACGCTGCGCGGGCGCAGCATCGATCCGGTGAGGATCAGCCCCTTGCGCATCACCGCACCGAGATCGAGTTCGCCCGTGATCCCGCGCTGGAATGCTATCGAAACGTGCCGTCCGCTTTCGCCAAGGCATTTGACGTTGCGCGCGAGATAGTCGCCGCCCACCATGTCGAGCACGAGATTGACGCCGCGCCCGCCGGTGATCGCGGCGACTTCAGCAACGAAATCCTGCGCCTTGTAATCGATGGCGTAATCGGCACCAAGCGCCAGCGCTGCCGCGCATTTTTCTGCGCTGCCGCAGGTGACGATCGACGTGAGCCCGAACGCCTTGCAGAGCAGGATCGCGGTGACACCGATGCCGCTCGTGCCGCCGTGGATCAGCGCGGTTTCACCCGGCGCGCCATAGCCCCGCTCGAAGAGGTTCGACCACACCGTGAAATACGTCTCGGGGAGGCTCGCAGCCTCGACGAGCGACAGGCCGTCAGGCACCGGCAGGCACTGGCCTTCGGGGACGATGCAATATTCCGCATAGCCGCCGCCCGCGACGAGCGCGCATACCTGCTGGCCGATCTGTAGGCGCCCCGCACCACCGCCCGCCGCGACGACTTCACCCGCGATCTCCAGCCCCGGAATCGAGGGTGCGCCGGGCGGCATCGGATAGAGGCCAAGGCGCTGCAGCACGTCTGGCCGGTTCACGCCCGCCGCGGCGACCTTCACCAGCACCTCGCCGTCCTTCGGCATGGGCACGGGGCGGCGGACGGGAATGAGCACTTCGGGGCCACCGGGGCCTTCGGGATCGATCGCGATCATGTCCTTTGGAACCCCGGCCATGATGTCACCCTCCCCCTTGTTCGCGGCGCCCCTCTAGCGCAGATTGCGCAGCCATTCCAGACACGGGTTAACCCTATGGACGACGATTTTCTGCCGAAAACGAAAGACGATCCGCTGACCCTGCTCACGCGTCAGGATCTCGGACCGCTGTCACAGGACGAACTCAGGGCACGCATCACCGCGCTCGAGGCGGAGATCGGGCGGACGCGCGCGCAGCTTACCGAAGCGGGCAGCGTGAAATCCGCCGCTGACGCGCTTTTCGCCCGGAAATAGCCGCCTCTCACAAGTCACGGGATGCGCGTGCAGCCTCTGCGGCACATGCTCCAGGCAACAACCGTGGGAGGGTCTCTTGAACTTCGATTTCTCGGATGATGCCCGGGCGCTCAGCGAATCCGCCCGGCGTATGCTGACGGAACACGCGGGCCCCGACGCGGCGCGGCGCATCATGGATTCGGATGCGGCCTATGACGAGGCGCTTTGGCGGCAGGTCGTCGATCTCGGCCTCACCGCGGCGCGCGTGCCGGAAGCACACGGCGGCGTCGGCCTCTCGCCCGAGGAAAGCTGCGTGCTCGCCGAGGAATTCGGCCGCAGCCTCGCGCCCGTGCCCTTCCTCTCCACATTGCTTGCCACCGAGGCGCTCCTGCTCGCGGGCACCGAAGTGCAGCAGGCGAAGTACCTGCCCGGCATCGCCGATGGCGGTACGATCGCCTGCTACGCGTGGGGCGAAGGCGCAAATTCGCCCGCGGCGATCCCCACGACCCGCGCCGAGGGCGGCAGGCTGACCGGCACGAAATCGCCTGTCACCGACGCGCTCGCCGCGAGCCTCGCGGTTGTGACCGCCGCAGGCGAGGACGGCCCAGCACTCTGGCTCGTCGACCTGCAAGACGCGAGCGTCGCCCCCGTTGCGACGCTTGACCTCGTCCGCAAGCACGGCACGCTCACGCTCGACGGCACGCCTGCCGAACCGCTCGGCACATCCGCCGACTACCAGCGCTTTATCGACCGGGCTGCTGTGATCCTTGCCTTCGAGGCGATCGGCACCGCCGGGGCGGCGATGGAGATGGCGGTCGGCTATGCGAAGGACCGTGTTGCCTTCGGCCAGCGCATCGGGCGCTATCAGGGCGTGAAGCACAAGTGCGCGGATATGTACATCAAGCTCGAGCTCGCCCGCGCGCACGCGCTTTACGGCGCCTGGGCGTTCGCGGCGGACGCGGACGAGCTTCGCCACGCCGCCGCCGCCGCCCGCACCGCAAGCCTCGACGCAGTGCGTTTCGCTGCTGAGGAGAACGTGCAGCTTCACGGCGGCATCGGCTTTACGTGGGAATCGAACTGCCAGTTCTACTACCGCCGCGCCCGGCAGCTTTCCGCCGCGCTCGGCAGCCGTGCGTTCTGGGCAGACCGGCTGGTGCGCGCGCTCGAACAGCGCAACCGCGCCGCGGCCTGAGGGAGACGAGACATGGACTTCAACGACACACCGCAGGAAGCCGAATATCGCGCGAAGGTCCGCGCGTGGATCGCCGAGGCGGCCAAGGAATACGAGGGCCTTGCTGAGCCGAAATCGCAGGATGAGTATGTCGCGCGGCAGAAGAGCTGGCAGAGGAAGAAATACGACGCAGACTATGCGGGGCTGACCTGGCCGAAGGCGTTCGGGGGTCAGGGGCTGGGGCCGATGAATGCGATCATCTTTTCGCAGGAGGAGGCTCGGTCGGCCGCGCCGACGGGGCTGTATTCGATCGGCCTTGGGATGTGCATCCCCACGGTGTTCACGCACGGCTCGAAGGCGGTGATCGAACGCTTCGTGCCGAAGGCGCTGGAAGGGAGCGAAATCTGGTGCCAGCTCTTTTCCGAGCCGATCGCGGGGTCGGACCTCGCGAGCATCCGCACCAAGGCGGTGCGTGACGGGGACGACTGGGTGATCACCGGCCAGAAGGTGTGGACGACGTTCGCGCACCTTTCCGATTACGGCATCATCGTCACCCGCACCGATCCGTCCGCGCCCAAGCACAAGGGCCTCACCATGTTCATCGTGGACATGCACGCGCCGGGCGTGGAGGCACGGCCGCTGAAACAGATGTCGGGCGGCGCGGACTTCAACGAGGTGTTCTTCGACGGCGTGCGCGTGCCCGACGCATGGCGCATCGGCGCGGTGGGGGACGGCTGGAAGGCCGGGCTCACCACGCTGATGAACGAGCGCCTTGCGGTGGGCGGCAAGCCGCGCAACTCGCCGGGCTGGCGCACGCTGATGGACCTCGCGCGGGGCATCGACACCGAACAGGGCCCGGCGATCGAACGCATGGACGTGCGCACCCGTATCGCCGACACCTACATCAACGACGAGGGCGTGAAGCTGACGCAGATGCGCGCGCTTTCCGCGCTTTCTCAGGGCAAGACGCCGGGCGCCGAGCAATCCATCTCCAAGGTCGTCGTCGCCAAGACGATGCAGGACATGGCGGCGTTCGCGCTCGAACTTTCCGAAAGCGCGGGCTTCGCGGCGGGCGAGAAGGATAGTGAGCTCCAGCGCCTGCAGGGCGCCTACATGTGGTCGGCAGGGCTCCGCATCGCGGGCGGCACGGACGAAATCCTGCGCAACATCATCGCCGAACGCGTGCTCGGCCTGCCGGGCGATCTCCGTCCCGACAAGGACACGCCGTTCAACGAGATCGTACCCTTGTAGCACGCCCACCCTTGGCAGCGGCCACTGCCGCTGCCACATGGGGTTCGATGGATATCAAGGCCGCCATTGCCGCCGCGCCCTATGGCGCAAGCGAACGCGTCTCGCCGCTCATCCGCCGCGTGCTCGCGCGGAACCCCAGCCCGTTCACCTACCTTGGCACCGGCACCTATATCGTAGGTAACGGCAAGGTCGCCGTGATCGACCCCGGCCCGGACGAGGACGAGCATCTGGAGGCGATCCTCGCCGCCACAGCGGGCGAGGCGATCAGCCACCTCTTCGTCACCCACACGCACCGCGATCACAGCCCGCTCGCCGTGCGGCTGAAAGCGCTGAGCGGCGCCGAGGTCGTGGGCTGCGCCCCGCTGGTGCTGGAGGACGACGGCCCCCGCACGGACGCCGCCTTCGACAGCACCTACACCCCCGATCGCGTGCTCGCGCACGGCGAGGTCGTGCCCGGCGGCACCTGGGCGGACGGCGGCTGGACGCTGGAGGCGGTGCACACGCCGGGCCACACATCGAACCACCTGTGCTTCGCACTCCACGAGGAAAAGGCGCTGTTCACCGGCGACCACGTGATGGGCTGGTCGACCAGCGTCGTCACCCCGCCCGACGGCGACATGCGCGCCTATATGGACAGCCTGAAGCTGCTGATGGACCGCGACGACGCCGTCTATTACCCCACGCACGGCGAACCGGTGAAGGAACCCCGTCGACTGGTGCGCGGCTACATCGCGCACCGCCGCCAGCGCGAGGGCCAGATCCTCCGTCTGCTGGAAGACGGCCCCAAGGCGATCCCCGCGCTCGTCGCCGCCATGTATGCCGCCATCGATCCGCGGCTGCACCCCGCCGCCGGCCGGTCCGTGCTCGCGCATCTCATCGACTTGCGTGAGCGCGGCATGGTAAGCGCCGACGGAGACGTATGGGAGAAAGCCGCGTGAAAACCGTTCTTACGCTGCTCGCCGGGCTGCTGCTCGGTGCCCTCGCCATGTGGTTCGTTGCCCGCGACGACGACAAGCCGGTGGACGCGCAGTCCATCGCCGCCGCCAGCCTCGACGCCGTCCGTGCGCAGAACAAGCTCACCGTGTTTGCCGGGCGCTTCACGGTCGCGGTTTCGACGCGCGTGGAAAAGCTCGGCCTTTCGGCGGAAAAGACGCTGATCGTGCCCGCCACCGTCCGCTACGACATCGACTATTCGAAGCTCGGCCGCGACGACATCGTGTGGGACGAAGGCAGCCGCGTGATGACCGTGCGACTGCCCGACATTCAGCTCGACGAGCCACAGGTCGACATGGCGAACATTCGCGAATACGGCGGCGGCACGATCCTGATGGCACTTGGCAATGCCGAGGAGGTCATCGACACCGCCAACCGGCGCAAGATCAGGGAGGCCGTGCTCAAGGAAGCCGACACCGGTCTCTTACGAGAACTCGCGCGCAGTTCGGCGCGTACCGCCGTCGAGCGTGGCTTCGCATTGCCGCTCGCGGCCGCAGGAATCGATGCCCGCGTCATCGTCCGCTTCCCGGACGAGAGCGGCTACGGACTTTAGGAGTATCGGGACAATGAACGTACGCCTCGCCGACCTGCCGAAGGGCAAGGACTTGCTGAGCGAAATCGACCGGCTGAAGCGGGAACGCAACGCCGTGATCCTCGCGCATTATTACCAGGAGGCTGCGATCCAGGACATCGCGGACTTCGTGGGTGACAGCCTCGATCTTTCGCGCAAGGCGGCCGAGACGGACGCCGACGTGATCGCCTTCTGCGGCGTGCGCTTCATGGCCGAGACGGCGAAAATCCTCTCCCCGCAGAAGACGGTGATCCTGCCCGACATGGACGCGGGCTGCAGCCTCGAGGATTCGTGTCCGCCCGAGCAGTTCAAGCGCTTCCGCGAGCAGCATCCGAACCACATCGCGCTCACCTACATCAACTGCTCGGCGGCGGTGAAAGCGCTCTCCGACATCATCGTCACCTCGTCGTCCGCCGAGAAGATCATCAGCCAGCTGCCGCGCGAGCAGAAGATCATCTTCGGGCCGGACCGGCACCTCGGCGGCTATCTCTCCCGCAAGTTCGGCCGCGAGATGCTGCTGTGGCCCGGCGCGTGCATCGTGCACGAAGCGTTCAGCGAGAAGGAACTGCTGAAGCTGAAGGCGCAGCACCCCGATGCGCCCGTCGCCGCGCACCCGGAATGCCCCGGCAACATCCTCGACCATGCCGATCTCGTCGGCTCAACGAGCGCGATCCTGAAATTCGCGCTCGAAAGCCCGGCGGAGACGATCATCGTCGTCACCGAGCCGCACATTATCCACCAGATGGAAAAGGCCGCGCCGCGCAAGACTTTCATCGGCGCGCCGGGTGCTGACGGGAACTGCAGCTGCAACAACTGCCCGTTCATGGCGCTCAACACGATGGAAAAACTCTACCTCGCGCTCCGCGACCTCTCGCCGGTGATCGAGATGGACGAGGAAATCCGCGTGAAGGCGCTGAAGCCGCTGGAACGGATGCTCGCGATGGCCTCCTCCACCGTCGGTCAGGGCGACATTTCGAGCGTGCGCGTTACGGGGGACTGACGGCGTCTCTCGGTCGCCAACCGATTGACCCCGCAATGAATCCGTTTCACTTGATGGGTCCGGCAACAAACGTCTTGGGGACGAACCGAAGCCATGCGTTTTTCAACCCTGTTGATGGCGGCTTTCATTCTGGCGACTGCACCCACCGCGCACGCGGCCGAAGACGATCCGAACCTGTGGCTTGAAGAGGTGGACGGCGCCCGCGCGCTGGATCAGGTGCGCGCGTGGAACGCGGCGACGGAAAAACGTCTGCAGACGGCGAGCCCGGCGTTCAGGGCGCTTCAGGCCGAAATGCAGGCGATCCTTGAGGATGACAGTCGCATTCCCGTGCCCGAGGCGATCCTCGGCGACAAGGTGACGAACCTCTGGACCGATGCGAAGAACCCGCAGGGCCTGTGGCGCATCGCGGACCTCGATGCTTTTGCCTCCGGGAAGCCGGTGTGGCGGACGCTGATCGATCTCGATGCCATGTCGAAGGCGGACGGCCGGAAATGGGTGTGGAAGGGCGCGGCGTGCCTTGCACCCGCCTATGCGCGGTGCATGGTCGGCCTTTCGGACGGCGGCTCCGACGCGCTCGTCTACCGCGAGTTCGACATGGAGACGGGCGCGTTCGTGAGCGGCGGCTTCGAAACGCCCGAGGCGAAGGGCGATGTCGCGTGGGTCGATCTCGACCGGCTGATGATCGCCTCCGCGCACGGCGGCGACGTCACCGAATCCGGCTATCCCCGGCAGGTGCGCCTGTGGACGCGCGGCACGCCGATGGCGGAGGCCGCGCTGCTCGCAGAGGGCAAGGCCGCCGACATGGGCATGGACGCGAGCGCCGGCGCAGGCGCGGGCCGCATGTGGCCGCGCATCACGCGCCATCCCGATTTCTGGACCGCCGAGACCTTCCACCTGAACCCGGACGGCACGCTGATCCGATCGCCGCTGCCGGACACGGCGACGATCGAGGACATGCTCGGCAGCCGCGTCGTCGCGCTGCTGCACAAGGACTGGGCCTACGGCGGCAAGACGTACGCGGCGGGATCGCTCGTCGCCTATGACGTGGCGACGCTTGTGGTGGGGCGGCCAGCGGCGGTTGAACAGGTCTATGCGCCATCGGGCAAGCAGGCGATCGAGGCGGTGGTCGCAGGCAGCGGGCGCCTTTACGTTTCGCTGCTGGAGGATGTCGAGGGGCGGTTGATCGCGCTGACGCCGAGCGGAAAAAGCTGGCGCGCCGAAACGGTGCCCGTGCCGCTGAGCAGCGCGGTGACGCTCGCGGCGGCGGGCGGCAGCACGGATACGGCCTTCTACACGGTCGAGACGTTCGCAAGCCCGGAGACGCTGATGGCGGTGCGTGGGGACAGCGCGCCCACGGAGGTCGCCGCGCTTCGGACGTTTTTCGATCCGGCCTCGATTTCCGTCGAGCAGCGTTTCGCGAAATCGAAGGATGGTACGCGCATCCCCTATTTCGTCGTGCGGCCGACGGGCGCGAAAGGCCCGCTGCCGACGATCATGCACGCCTACGGCGGTTTCCGGAACGCGCAGAAGCCGACCTATCTCACCAAGAACCCGTACCAGATCGGACCCGGCGGGCTGTTCTGGCTGAAAGACGGCGGCAGCTTCGTGATCGCAAACATTCGCGGCGGCGGCGAATACGGCCCGGCGTGGCACGAGGCCGCGCTGCGCGAGAAGCGGCAGAACAGCTTCGACGACCTCTATGCTGTCGCCGAGGATCTGAAGCGTGCGGGGCTTACATCGAAGCTCGCCGCTTCGGGGCGTTCGCAGGGCGGGATGCTTGTCGGCGTCGCGATGACGCAGCGGCCGGACCTGTTCGACGCTGTGATCATGGGCGTGCCGCTCGCGGACATGCTGCGCTACAACAAGCTGCTCGCGGGCGCATCGTGGATGGGCGAGTACGGCAATCCGGATGTAGCGGAGGACCGTGCGTTCATCGCGAAATATTCGCCCTACCAGAACCTGCGCGCAGGCGCGAAATACCCGCCCGTGATCATCTACACCTCGACGAAGGACGACCGCGTGCATCCCGGGCACGCGCGCAAGTTCGCGGCAAGACTCGCGCAGCAGGGCCACGCGTTCGACTATTATGAGAATATCGAAGGTGGGCACGCGGGAACCGCCAACGCCGCCGAGCACGCCTACCGCGCCGCGCTGATGCTGAGCTTCGCGCGCCGGGAACTGATGGGGAAATGAGCATGGGGATCGCAGGCTTCGATACGGAGGCGTTCGTGCGCGCTACGCTCGCCGAGGATCTGGGCGACGCGGGCGACATCACCTCCGCCGCGGTGATCCCGGCGGACGCGCGTTTCCACGGCGTGATGGACAGCCGCGACGCCATCGTCGTCGCCGGGCTCGACATCGCCGCCGCCTTTTTCCGATCGCTGGATGCGGGCGTGGAGATCGAGATGCTGGCGAAGGACGGGGACCGGGTGGCGGCGGGCACGGACCTGATGCGGCTCTCGGGCCTTGCCCGCGCGATGCTCACCGCCGAACGCTCTGCGCTCAACACGGTGCAGCACCTTTCGGGCATCGCGACGCTCACGCGCCGCTATGTGGACGCCATCGCGGGGACGGGGGCCATCCTGCTCGATACGCGCAAGACGATCCCGGGGCTTCGCGTTCTCGAAAAATACGCGACGCGCATGGGCGGGGCGCAGAACCACCGCATGGGGCTGTGGGACGCGGCGATGATCAAGGACAACCATGTCGCGGTGGCGGGCGGCGTCGGCGAGGCTGTGCGCCGCGCGAAGGACGCGGGCATCGCCAGCATCATCCTGGAGGTCGACCGCGTGGACCAGATCGAGCCGGGCCTTGCGGCGGGCGCGACGCACCTTCTGCTCGACAACATGAACGTGACGGATCTGCGCGCGGCCGTTGCACTGGTGGCCGGGCGCGTACCCACGGAAGCCTCGGGCGGGGTCAATCTCGACACGATCCGGGGCATCGCGGAAACCGGCGTCACCTATGTTTCGGTTGGGCGGATCACGCAGTCCGCACCCGCTGCCGATATCGGGCTCGACCTTGCGAGCGCCTGAGCGGCTGCTGCTCGCGCTGTGCCTCGCGGCCTGCGGATCGGCGGACGATTCCGGCGGGACGACGGCCGCAGAATGCAACATCCCCGCGAAGCTCGATCTGCCGCGCACGGCGAGCCTGCCGGACGCGACGCCCGACGCACCGGCGGCGGCCTATGTGCTTGCGATGTCATGGTCGCCGGAGTTCTGCCGCTTCCGCAAGGATGCGGACGCCCATGAAGGCCAGTGCGCGGACAACGACTTCGATTTCATCCTGCACGGCCTGTGGGTGGACAGCGCCGCGGGCGCTTCGCCGCGCGCCTGCACGGTGGCGCCCCCCGTCGGCGAGGCGCTCGTGCGCCAGCATTATTGCATGATGCCTTCGGCGCAGCTGATGCAGCACCAGTGGGCGGCGCACGGCACCTGCGCCTTTTCGAGCGCGGAGGCCTATTTCGGTGCGGCGAAATCGCTGTGGGACGGGGTGAAGCGCCCCGACCTCCGCCAGCTTCGCGGCGAGACGCTGACGGCGGGGATGGTGCGCGCGGCGTTCGTGAAGGCCAACATCGGTCTCCCGTCCGAAGCGATCGCCGTGACACTGAACAACCGCGGCTGGCTCACCGAAGTGCGCCTGTGCATGGACCTCGACTACAACTACGCCGCCTGCCGCGCACCGGGCGCGGCGGACGGCGCGCGCGTACTTATCTGGCGCGGCGGGTGATCGTGCCTTCGAGCACCGCCGTTTTCGGGTGGTGCCGATCGAGATGCGCCTTGATGATGCGCAGGTTGCGCGTGTTCGAACGGAACAGCACGTCCATCGCGTCGCCGAGCAGCGGCACGAAGCCGAGTGCGGTGTCGAACAGCGTATTCCCGGCCATGCGGGCGATGTGCCAGCGCGACATGCCGAGGTTGCGTGCTTCCCAGATGATGTAGGCGGACATCAGCCCGGCGAGAATATCGCCGCCCACAGGCACGAGCCCGAGCACGGCATCGAGGCCGATCTTGTAGTTGATGCCCGGAATCGTGATCGACCGCTCCAGCAGCTTTTCGAGCACCTCGACGCGCGCACGCACGACGTGCGGATCGCGCGAATCAAGCCCGGCGCTGGCCATCACCTCTTCAAATGCACGCGGATTCACGCTCACCTGCAGCCTCCTTGAAAGCCTGTGGCTGCGCTATTTGGTGACGACGGCCCCACATGCAAGACGCGCGCCCGCATTTCCCGCAGGATCGGTGACGCCGTCGTCCGGCTTCGCGTGCACGACAACCGCCGCGCCGTCCGTATCGAGCACCGGCGTTTCGCCGCTGTAAAGCGTCGCGCCCTCGATGCGGGCCTCGATACGCCCAGTGCCGTCCGCCCCGACGGTGACGTTCGGCAGATCGCCCTTGTGGTGACCGTGCTTCTGGCCGGTCGGGTTGAAATGCGGCCCGGCGGACGTGAAGTCCGGCGGCGTGCAGAGGCCGATGCCGTGCACGTGGAAGGCATAGGTGCCGGAGGGCCAGCCTTCGAGCACGAGGCCGACATCGACGCCGCCCTTCGCCTCGGTGAGCACGGCACGCCCTTTCGTGGCGCCATCCTTGTCGAGAAGCTGCGCATAGGCTGCGGGCGGCGGCGCCGCGGGCGCGGCGGCGGGCTGCTCGGCCTTGCTGGCGCACGCAGCGGCAAGCATGGCGGCCAAAGGCACAAAGCTCGTGGAAAGGCGCATGATCGGTCTGTCCCCTGTCGCGGTATGGCGGATCAACGCATTGTGCCGTTTAAGGTTTCGCGCGCAACCTCAATCCATGCTCTTGACGATTTCCTCGACCATCTTCTTGGCGTCGGCGAGGAGCATCATGGTGTTGTCGCGATAGAAGAGCTCGTTGTCGACACCCGCATAGCCGACACCGCCCATCGAGCGCTTGATGAACAACACGGTCTTCGCCTTTTCGACATCGAGCACGGGCATACCGTAGATCGGCGAGGACTTGTCGGTCTTCGCCGCCGGATTGGTGACGTCGTTGGCACCGATCACGAACGCGACGTCGGCCTGGCCGAAATCCGTGTTAATGTCTTCGAGCTCGAACACCTCGTCGTAGGGCACGTTCGCCTCGGCGAGCAGCACGTTCATGTGCCCGGGCATACGGCCCGCAACCGGATGGATCGCGTAGCGCACGTCGACACCCTGATGCTTCAGCTTGTCACCCATTTCGCGCAGCACGTGCTGCGCCTGCGCCACCGCCATGCCGTAGCCCGGCACGATGATGACCTTCTCGGCGTTCTGCATCAGGAACGCGGCGTCCTCAGCGGAGCCGCGCTTCCATGGCCGATCGATCGCCGCTGCCGCACCTGCAGGGCCCGCCTCCGCGCCGAAGCCGCCGGCGATGACACTGATGAAGCTGCGGTTCATCGCGCGGCACATGATGTAGCTGAGGATCGCACCCGACGAGCCGACGAGCGCGCCGGTGATGATCATCGCCGTGTTCTGCAGCGTGAACCCCATCGCCGCCGCCGCCCAGCCCGAATAGCTGTTCAGCATCGAGACGACGACGGGCATGTCCGCGCCGCCGATCGGGATGATGAGCAGGAAGCCGATCAGGAACGAAAGCCCGACGACGATCCAGAAATCCATCGCCGATTGCGAGTGCCAGAAGCCGAACGTGAAGAAGGCGATCGCGAGCAGCAGCGCGAGATTGATGATGTGCCGCGCCGGCAGCAGGATCGGCGTGCCCGACATGTTGCCGTTGAGCTTCGCAAACGCGATCATCGATCCCGAGAAGGTGATCGCGCCGATGGCGATGCCAAGGACCATTTCGACCCGGCTCGCGCCGAAGATCGCGCCCGACGCATCGGTAATGCCGAATGCCTGCGGATTGAGGAACGCCGCCGCCGCCACGAGCACGGCGGCAAGGCCGACGAGGCTGTGGAACGCCGCGACGAGCTGCGGCATCGCGGTCATGGCGATGCGCCGCGCGACGATGAAACCGACGCCGCCGCCAAGGATGATCGCGGCGGCGATTTCGGGCAGCGAGGCGATCTCGTGCGTGGCGAGCGTCGTCGCCACGGCGAGCCCCATGCCGATCATGCCGTTGCGGTTGCCCGCGCGGCTGGTCTCGGGCGAGGACAAGCCCCGAAGCGCAAGGATGAACAGAACCCCGGAGACGAGGTAGGCGAGAAGTGCCCACGCGGGCACGGCGGAAGCGACGTGTTCCATCGGCGCTTAGCCCTTCTTCTCTTTTTTCTTGTACATGGCGAGCATTCGCTGCGTCACTGCGAAACCGCCGAAGATGTTGACGCTGGCGAGCGCCACGGCAACGAGGCCGAGCCACTTGGCGACGCCCGAACCCGCGGCGAGGCTGGCGATCAGCGCACCGACGATGATCACCGAGGAGATCGCGTTCGTTACCGCCATCAGCGGCGTGTGCAGCGCCGGCGTGACCGACCAGACCACGTAGTAGCCCACGAAGCAGGCCAGCACGAAGATCGACAGGATCGAGATGAAGTCCATGGCCTATGCTCCCCCCAGCACCGGATGGACGGCCTTGCCGCCCTGTGTCAGCCGCACGCCCTTCACGATCTCGTCGTCGTCCGGCAGCACGGGCGCCTTCGTGTCCTTGTCCCAGAAGGCGGACAGGAAGTTGAACAGGTTGCGCGCGTAGAGCAGCGAAGAGTCCGCCGCGAGGCGCGAGGGCACGTTCCTGTGCCCGACGATCTTGACGCCGTGCTTCACGACGATTTCGCCCGCCACCGCACCTTCGACGTTGCCGCCGGCTTCGACCGCGAGGTCGACGAGCACGCTGCCCGGCCGCATCGTGGCGATCTGCGCGTCGCTGACGAGGCGCGGCGCGGCCCGGCCGGGAATGAGCGCGGTGGTAATGACGATATCCTGCTTGGCGATGTGCGACGACACCAGCTCGGCCTGCGCCGCCTTGTATTCATCGGACATCTCTGTGGCGTAGCCGCCCGAGCCTTCACCCTCGATGCCCTTCACGGCTTCGACGAAGATCGGCTTCGCACCGAGCGAGAGGATCTGCTCCTTCGTCGCCGAGCGCACGTCCGTCGCCGAGACCTGCGCGCCAAGGCGCCGCGCGGTGGCGATCGCCTGGAGCCCTGCGACGCCGACGCCCATGATGAACACCTTCGCGGCCGAGACCGTGCCCGCCGCCGTCATCATCATCGGGAAGGCGCGGTTGTATTCCGCCGCCGCATCAAGCACCGCCTTGTAGCCGGCGAGGTTCGACTGCGAAGAGAGCACGTCCATCGACTGCGCGCGCGTGATGCGCGGCATCAGCTCCATGGCGAGCGCCTCGTAACCCGCCGCGGCATAGGCCTTCGCCCGCTCCGGGTTCGCCGCGGGCGCGTGCATCGCGACCACGCGGGCTCCGGGCGCAGCACCGGCAAGCGTCGCCGGCTCCGGCGCCTGCACGCCGAGCACGATCCCCGCGCCGGCAAGCACGGCAGCGCGAGGGCCGACCTCCGCGCCCGCCGCCGCATAATCAGCGTCCGCGATCCCCGACGCGAGACCCGCGCCCGATTCCACGGCGACCGCAGCACCGAGGCCGATGAATTTCTTCACCGTCTCCGGGCTTGCAGCGACGCGGCGCTCAAAATCGGCGGTCTCCCCAAGGACCGCGATCCGAACCGGCTGTGTCACAAGGATGCTAGTTGTAGAGGAAGAGGAGCATGGCGAGCAGCACGAGCACGATGAAGCCCGTGCCGTACTTCATCATCGCAAGGAAACCCGCGTAGGTCTTCGCGTGATCCTTCATCGCCTTGTCGGTGTAAGTGCTGTTCTGCGCCATCTCAAACGTCCCCCATCCGGACCTGATTCCGCCCGTTCATAGCAAGCCTTGCCCCGGTGTGAAGCGAAAAACGGGTCAAAATCTTAACCAGACGGCAAGGCGCTGTGCCGTATCGAGACAGGCGGGTCATTTTTGGGAAGCAGAGATTCGGCATTTGGCGAAGCAAACCGTCCTTGTTGTCGACGACGAGTCGGGCCAGCGGCGCATCACGGAGACCGTGGCGGCGCGCGCCGGTTATGCGACCGTGGAAGCCGAGCACGGCCAGGCCGCGCTCGATCTGCTGACAGGTCCGCGCGGCCAATCCATCGATGCCGTGATCCTCGACTACAACATGCCGGGCAAGACCGGGATCGAGGTGCTGCGCGAACTGCGCCCGCAATTCCCGCAGCTTCCCGTCATCATGCTGACTGCGCATTCCAGCGTTTCCACCGCTGTCGAAGCGATGCGCGCGGGGGCGAGCGACTTCCTGCTGAAACCGGCGAGCGCTGACCGCATCACGCGCGCGCTCGCAGGCGTGCTCGACCACAAGGCGCCGGGCGGCGAGCTGCGCCCTCTGACCGAGAAGCTGCCCGGCTCGCTGGGGTTTGCCGAGGTTGTCGGCAGCGAAGCGGGCTTCCGCGCCGCGCTCGCGGTGGCGGAAAAGGCCGCGCAGAAGAACGTGCCGATCCTGATTGAAGGCGAAAGCGGCGTCGGCAAGGAGGTCGTCGCGCAGGCGGTGCACGCCGCATCGCCACGCGCCGCAAAGCCGCTCGTGATCGTCAACTGCGGCGCGATCCCCGCGAATCTGGTCGAATCGGTACTGTTCGGCCACGAAAAAGGTGCTTTCACCGGCGCCATCGAAAAACACGTCGGCCGCTTCGGCGAGGCGGACGGCGGTACGCTCTTCCTCGACGAAATCGGCGAATTGCCGCTCGACGCGCAGGTGAAGCTGCTGCGCGCGCTGCAGACCGGACAGATCGAGCCTGTCGGCAGTCGGGGCCACGTGACCGTCGACGTGCGCCTGATCGCCGCGACAAACCGCGACATCGCCGAAGAGGTGCGCGCGGGCCGCTTCCGCGAGGATCTGTTCTATCGGCTCGGCGTCGTGCCCGTCACGATTCCGCCGCTGCGCGCACGGCGCGGCGACATCGCGGCGCTCGCGCGCCATTTCGTCCGCCGCCTTGGCGCCGAGGAAGGCGTCAGCGCCCGCGACCTTTCGGACGACGCGCTCGCGCTCCTCGAAGCGTACGACTGGCCCGGCAACGTCCGGCAGCTGCAGAACGCATTGTTCCGCGCCGCCGTACTCTGCGAAGGCACGAGGCTCACGGCGCTCGACTTCCCGCAGCTCGCGGGGGTCGCCGCACCCAGACGCATGGCGCAGCCGGCGCCGACGCGTGCGGCTTCGGCCGACCTTTCGGCCGAGGTCTCGCTGTTCGGCGACGACGGCAAGCTCCGCCGTCTCGAGGATCTGGAAGCCGAGATCATCCGCAAGGCGATCCACCACTGCCGCGGACGCATGAGCGAGGTGGCGCGCCGCCTCGGCATCGGGCGCTCGACGCTCTACCGCAAGCTTGGCGAAATGGCCGTCACCGACGATTTCGGCGGCCACGACGACGATGTCAGGAATGTCGCCTGAGCCGCGGAAAACGTGGTTTCCGCGGGCCCACCCGCACATTGCCCCCTTGATGTTTTGCCAATCGTCCCTGATCTTCACATCAGGCGGCGGATGTTTCGCCGCATCGCAGGAGTGACGAATGCCGGCCTTTGCCCGCGAGCTCGAGCACACGCTTCACAACGCCCTCGCCGAAGCGAGCCGGCGGCGGCATGAATATGCCACGCTCGAACATCTGCTGTTCGCGCTGATCGGGGACAGCCATGCCTCCGCGGTGATGAAGGCGTGCGGCGTCGATCTCGACCAGCTTGGCGAAGAACTCACCGGCTATCTCGACAAGGAGCTGGAGCCACTGCGCGCCAGCGACCAGGTCGACCCCAATCCCACCGCCGGTTTCCAGCGCGTGGTGCAGCGCGCGATCCTGCACGTGCAGTCTTCGGGTCGCGACGAGGTGACGGGCGCCAACGTGCTCGTCGCGCTGTTCTCGGAGCGCGAGAGCCACGCCGTCTATTTCCTGCAGCAGCAGGACATGACGCGGCTCGATGCGGTTTCGTACCTCAGCCACGGCATCGCCAAGTCGCCCTCGCTCTCCGAACCGCGCGCGGTGCGCGGCGCTGATGAGCCCGCCGAAGAGGCGAAGGACAAGGACAAAGCGAAGAAGCCGGCGGATTCGCCGCTGAAGCAGTTCTGCGTGAACCTCAACGACAAGGCGCTCTCCGGCAAGGTCGATCCCCTCATCGGCCGCGCCGCCGAGGTCGACCGCACGATCCAGATTCTGTGCCGCCGTTCCAAGAACAACCCGCTCTATGTGGGCGATCCCGGCGTCGGCAAAACCGCGATCGCGGAAGGCCTCGCGCGGAAGATCGTCGAGGGCGACGTGCCCGACGTGCTCAAGGACGCGGTGATCTATGCGCTCGACATGGGCGCGCTGCTTGCCGGCACCCGCTACCGCGGCGATTTCGAGGAGCGGCTGAAAGGTGTCGTCAACGAGCTCGAGAAGATGCCCGAGGCAATCCTCTTCATCGACGAGATCCACACGGTGATCGGCGCGGGAGCGACATCCGGCGGCGCGATGGATGCCTCGAACCTGCTGAAACCGGCGCTTTCTGGCGGTGCGATCCGCTGCATCGGCTCGACGACGTACAAGGAGTTCCGCAACCACTTCGAGAAGGACCGCGCGCTGCTGCGCCGGTTCCAGAAGATCGACGTCAAGGAACCCTCGATCGAGGATACGGTGCGCATCCTCCTCGGCCTCAAGACCTATTTCGAGGAGCACCACAAGGTCCGCTACACCAACGAGGCGGTGAAGACGGCGGTGGAACTGTCGGCGCGTTACATCAACGACCGCAAGCTCCCCGACAAGGCGATCGACGTGATCGACGAGGTGGGCGCCTCGCAGATGCTGCTGCCGCCCGCCAAGCGCAAGAAGGTGATCGGCGTGAAGGACGTGGAAGCCGTGGTCGCGACGATCGCGCGCATCCCGCCGAAGTCAGTGTCATCCGACGACAAGAAGGTTCTGGCGACGCTGGAGCAGGACCTGAAGCGCGTCGTCTTCGGGCAGGACAAGGCGATCGAGACGCTCTCGTCGGCGATCAAGCTGTCGCGCGCGGGTCTTCGCGAGCCGAACAAGCCGATCGGCAACTACCTCTTCTCCGGCCCCACCGGCGTCGGCAAGACCGAGGTCGCGCGCCAGCTCGCCGCGATCCTCGGCATTCCGCTGCAGCGCTTCGACATGTCGGAGTATATGGAGCGCCACTCGGTGAGCCGCCTGATCGGCGCACCTCCGGGCTATGTCGGCTTCGATCAGGGCGGGCTGCTGACGGATGCGGTCGACCAGAACCCGCACTCGGTGCTGCTGCTCGACGAGATCGAGAAGGCGCACCCGGACCTGTTCAACATCCTGCTGCAGGTGATGGACGCAGGGAAGCTGACCGATCACCACGGCAAGACCGTCGATTTCCGCAACGTCATCCTCATCATGACGACGAACGCGGGCGCGTCGGACATGGCGAAGGAAGGCATCGGCTTCGGCTCCACGGTGCGCGTGGGCGAGGACGAGGAGGCCATCAAGCGCATGTTCACGCCCGAGTTCCGCAACCGTCTCGATGCGACCGTGCCGTTCGGCTACCTGCCGACGCCGGTCGTCGCGATGGTCGTCGACAAGTTCATCCTCGAACTCGAACTCCAGCTCGCGGATCGTGACGTCCACATCAAGCTTTCGGACGAGGCGAAGAGCTGGCTGATCGAGCGCGGCTACGACAAGATGTACGGTGCACGTCCGCTCGCCCGCCTGATCCAGTCCACGATCAAGCAGCCGCTTGCCGAGGAACTGCTGTTCGGCAAGCTGGTGAACGGCGGCGAGGTGGTCGTCCACATCAAGGACGACAGGCCGACCTTCGAGATCATCGCCGCGGCGCCAAAGCCGCGCGCGGCCAAAAAGGGCAAGACGGGCGAGGCGAAGGGCGGTAAGAAAACCGTCGATGCGTGATGAGCCTCAGCCGGGCGAAGACAAGCCGATCAACCGCCGGAACCTGATGATCGTTCTCGGCGGTCTCGGCGTGCTAGTGCTGCTCTCCAACATTGACGGACCGGGCTTCAGCCTCATTGCTGACGACGACGATGCAGCGATCGCGATCGATTCGAAGGCAGACGAGATCGACGCCAAGGTGGAGCGCATCGAGGCGGCCGTCGAGAAGCGCCTGGAGGGTGCCGCCGAACGCCTCGAAGCCGCCGAATCGGGCGCCCGCATCGACGAGGACGAGCTTGATGCCGCGATCGATGAGCTGCGTGACGGCGATCCGGAGCGTTTCCTGAAGACAATCGAAACGCTCTGACGTCGCGCGTCAGGCGCGCCAGCTGCCGTCGAGCAGCTTGATGATCCCCGAAAAGTCCTTCGCCGCGCCGCCCAGGTTCGCGAAGGTCTGGTAGAGCGCTTCGGCCTGTGCGCCCATCGGCGTCGCGGCGTTCGAAGCGGCAGCGGCCTCCATCGCGAGCTTCAGATCCTTCAGCATCAGCGCGGCGGCGAAGCCGCCTTCATAGTCGCGGTTGGACGGTGCGGCAGGCACCGGGCCGGGCACCGGGCAATAGCTCGTCATCGACCAACACTGGCCGCTCGCCTTCGAGGAGATATCGAAGAACACCTGGGGGTCGAGGCCGAGCTTTTCGGCGAGCGCGAACGCCTCGCACGTGCCGATCATCGAGATGCCGAGCAGCATGTTGTTGCAGATCTTCGCGGCCTGCCCCGCACCCGCGCCACCCGCGTGGATCACGGCCTTGCCCATACGCGCGAGGATCGGCTCGGCGCGTGCGAACGCTTCCGCCTCACCGCCGACCATGAAGGTG
Organism: Sphingosinicella xenopeptidilytica; assembly: GCF_042676985.1. NCBI lineage: Bacteria > Pseudomonadati > Pseudomonadota > Alphaproteobacteria > Sphingomonadales > Sphingosinicellaceae > Sphingosinicella > Sphingosinicella xenopeptidilytica. The sequence continues at coordinate 51,230 of NZ_JBHTIK010000001.1, forward strand.
AGCGTGCCGCCCGACGCCGCCGCGACGCCGCCGGAGACCGGCGCATCGACCATCGCGAAGCCCTTCGCGGTCGCGGCCTCGACGACCTTGCGCGCGGTCACCACGTCGATCGTCGAGCAATCCATGAACAGCGCGCCCGGCTTCGCCGCGCCGAACACTTCGCCGTTGTAGACGGCCTCGACGTGCTTGCCCGCCGGAAGCATGGTGACGACGGCGTCAGCGCCCGAAACAGCCTCCGCAGCGCCGGCGGCAACGGTGCAGCCGTCGCCCTTGGCGCGGGCGAGCGCATCGGCGCTGAGATCGAACGCGCGCACCGCGTATCCCGCCTTCGCGAGGTTCGCCGCCATGCCCGAACCCATGTTGCCGAGCCCGATGAATGCGATTGTCTGCGCCATGTCGATCTCCCCTGCGTGTCTTTTCAGGGGCAAGGTCTAGCCATGCGGAGCGCCAAAAGAAAAGGCCCGGCACGCCGAAACGTACCGGGCCTTTTTGCAGTCCGTAGCTGCGAAAATGCTATTCGCGGTTTCCGAACAGCTGCAGCATGAACATGAACATGTTGATGAAGTCGAGGTAGAGCGACAGCGCGCCCATCACCACGGCCTTGCCAACGAAGTCGCTGCCAGCAACCTGGAAGTACATGTTCTTGATGCGCTGCGTGTCATACGCCGTCAGCCCCGCGAAGATCAGCACGCCGATCACCGAGATGGCGAACTGCAGCACCGAAGAGCCGAGGAAGATGTTCACGACGCTCGCGATGATGAGACCGATGAGGCCCATCACGAGGAACGTGCCGAAGCCCGACAGATCCTTCTTCGTCGTGTAGCCGAACAGGCTGAGGCCCGCGAAGGCGCCCGCCGTGATGAAGAACATGCGCGCGATCGACGTTCCCGTGTAGGTCAGGAAGATCGTGGACATGGAAAGGCCCATCACTGCCGCGAAGGCCCAGAAAATACCCTGCGCGGCCGGAGTGGACAGCTTGTTGATGCCGAAGCTCAGCACCATCACGAAGCCGAGCGGCGCAAGAATCAGCACCCACGCGAGCAGCCCGCCCTGTGCGAAGACCTGTGCGGCCATGCCGCTGTTCGCGAACAGCAGCGCGACAATGCCGGAAAGAAGCACGCCGGAGGCCATGTAATTGTAGACCGACAGCATGTATTTGCGAAGGCCGGCGTCGAAAACGACACCTTCGGCCGTTGTCGCCGGGCGACCGTAAGCCAGGCGAGGATCCGTCTGGTTCACCATTTTTTCCACTCTCCCATTTGCCGGGTCATCCGGCTTGCCCCGGTAATATCGTGTGGATCGGCCGCAGCTTCAAGGAAAACCGGACAAATTCACTATAGATTTCTGAGCGCACGTGCCGGACGCGCGCCGAGCGCGCTCCATGAACCGACAAGGCTGAGCAGCAAAATCGCCGCCGCGCCGAGTACGACGGTGAGGATCACGGGCCTCCAGTCGGGCAGCCATTCCAGCTCGAAAACCTGCGTCACCACATACCAGCCGCCAGCCGTGCCGAGCGCAAAGGCGATGGCGGAGAGGACGATTGCGAGCAGCGCATATTCAGCCAGCAGGCTGAGCAGAACCTGGCCCCGCGTGGCGCCGAGCACCTTCAGCATCACCGAATCATAGATACGCGCGCGCCGCGCCGCCGCGATCGCACCGACGAGAACGGCGATCCCGGCCGCGATAGCCACGGATGCCGCCGCGCGCACGGCGGTCGACATCTGGCCGAGCAGCGCGCCTGCATTTTCGATGACATCGCCGACGCGGATCACGGAGGCCGAAGAGAACGCCCGCACGACGGCGCGCGAGACGGCGGGCACCTCGGCCGGCGATACCGTGACGGTCGCCATGTAGCTGTGCGGCGCGCTTTCGATGAGGCCGGGCGAATAGACGAGCGCGAAATTGAAGCCGAGCGAATCCCAGTTGATCTCGCGGAAGCTTGCGATGGTCGCGGGAAGATCGACGCCGAGCACCGAGACGGTGATGCTGTCGCCAACCTTGAGGCCGAGCGCCTCGCCCACCTCGGCATCCATCGAGACGAGTTGCGGCCCGCTGTAGCCCTCCGGCCACCATTTGCCCGAAACGATGCGGTTCCCGTCGGGCAGCGCCGCCGAATAAGTGAGGCCCCGATCGCCGCGCAGGATCCACGCGCCCTCGGGCACGTCCTTCATTTCCGAAACGAGCGTGCCGTTCACGGCCACGACCGGCCCGCGCAACGAGGGGACGAGGCGGATCGCGGCGCCGGGCGCTGCGTCCAGAACGGTTTTGCGGAAGGCATCGGCTTCGCCCGCGGGAATATCGACCACGAAGAGGCTAGGCGCCTCGCGCGGCAGCGCCTCATCAATCTGGCGCGAAAGATTGGTTTCGATGACGGCGAGCGTCGCGAACAGCGTGAGCCCGAGCCCGAGCGCGACGACGAGCTGACGCGTCATCGATCCCGGCCTGTGCAGATTGCCGAGCGCCAGCCGCAGGAGCGGCTGCTTGGGGCGCGGCAGGCGCGCGGCGAGCGCCCGGATGCCGAGGGCGAGCAGAGCGAGGAGCGCCATCAGCCCGAGTGCGGCGGCAATGAACGCGGCGGCGAAGAGCGGCTCGCGCGCCTGCACGACGGCAATGGCGGCGATGACGAGCGCGGCCCCGAAGCTGAGCACCACCACATCGAGCGGTGGGCGACGGATGCGTTCGACACCGGCACGGAACAGGCGGGCGGCGGGAACGTCGCGCGCCTTCGCCAGCGGCCAGATCGCGAACGCCGCCGCCGCAAGCAAACCGTAGAGGATCGCGGTGATAAGGGGCACGGGATAGATGCCGAGTTCGGGCGGCACCGGCAGCGCATCGCCCGCGAAGGCCACGACGATCGCGGGCACGAACGCGCCGGCCACCGCGCCGAGGATGACCGCGACGAGCGCGATCAGCCCCACCTCGATCATGTAGACGCGGAAGATCGTGCGCGAATCCGCGCCGACGCTCTTCAGCGCCGCGATCGAACGCGTCTTGCCGTCGAGATAGGAACCGACGCCGTTGCCGACGCCGACACCGGCGACGAGCAGCGCGGTAAGGCCCACGAGCGTCAGGAACTGGCCGAGCCGCTCGATGAAGCGCCGCGTGCCGGGCGCGCCGTTCGAGCGGTCCTGTATGCGCCATGCCGCATCCGGAAAGCGTTCATTGAGCGACTCGGTCACCGATTCGGGGGAGGCGCTCGATGGCAATTTCAAACGGTAGTGCGTGCGATAGAGGCTTCCCGGCTGACGGAGGCCGGTTTTGTCCAGCGTTTGGAGCGACATCAGCAGCGTCGGTCCGAGCGTGAAGCCTTCGCCGACCTTGTCGGGCTCCTCGGCGAGAATGCCGGTGATGCGTACGCGGGCGTCGCCGATCGTAACGCTGTCGCCGACGCGTGCGCCGAGCCGGTCGAGCGCGGCCTGATCAACGACGAGACCGCTCGCCTTCAAGGCAGCGGCGAGGGGCAGGCCGCCTTCGAGGCGCACGCTGCCGTAGAAGGGATAGGTGCCGTCGACGGCCTTGAGTTCGCCGAGCACGCTTTCGGCACCGTCGAGCCGGCTCGCCATCGCACGCATCCGCACCACTTCGCCCACATCGCCGAAGCCGCGAAACGCCGCCAGCTCGGCGTCACTCGCCTGCCGCTGCGTCAGCATCACCTCGACATCGCCGCCGAGGATCGACTGGCCCTTTTCGGAAAGCGAGGTGACGATGGCGGTGGAGAGGCTGCCGACGCCCGCGAGCGCGGCAACGCCGAGGAACAGGCAGACCGCGAGCAGGCGCAAGCCCGCAAGGCCGCCGCGCAGATCGCGGAGGGCCAGTTTGAGGGGAAGGTTCAAGCGACGGTCTCGCGCACGATCTGCCCATCGCGCATTTCGACGATGCGGCCGCAGCGCGCCGCAAGCTCGGTGTCGTGGGTGATGAGAACGAGCGTCGTGCCCTGCGCGCGCTGCCGCTCGAACAGCAACTCGACGATCTCGTGGCCGGTCGCGGCATCGAGGTTGCCGGTGGGCTCGTCGGCGAAGAGGATGCCGGGACGTGGCGCCGTGGCGCGCGCAATGGCGACGCGCTGCTGCTCGCCGCCCGAAAGCTGTGAGGGGTAGTGCGTCAGCCGATGACCGAGGCCGACCGCTTCGAGTTCGGCGCGGGCGCGCGCTTCCGCATCCGGAACGCCTGCAAGCTCCAGCGGCACCGACACATTTTCGAGGGCGGTCATCGTCGGCAATAGGTGGAACGCCTGCAGCACGATGCCGATGCGGCCGCGCCGCGCGCGGGCGAGCCCGTCTTCGTCGAGTGCGCCGAAATCCTGGCCCGCGACGCCGATGCGGCCGCCGTTCGCGCGTTCGAGGCCGGACAGCACCGCCATGAGCGAGGACTTGCCCGACCCGGAAGGCCCAAGGATCGCGACACTTTCGCCGCGCGCCACGGAAAGGCTGACGCCGCGCAGGATTTCGACCGCGCCCGCACCTTCGCCGAGCGTGAGGGTGACATCGCGCGCATCAATCACAATATTGGAGGGCGCCGAGGAGATATCGTTCAAGGGGATCCGCTTTGTCCGGTTCGTGCAGGTTTCGTATTTATGGGGATGCGTCGCGCTTTGTCCAAGCCGCGATTGCCGCTTTTCTGCTGTTCGTCGGCGCGAGTCCGTCGCTCGCCGAAACGCGCCTCGTCGTTGCGTACGGCGATTCGCTGATGGCGGGGTATCAGCTGAAGCCCGGCGAGGGCTTTGCGCCGCAGCTTGAGAAGGCCTTGAGAGCGAAGGGCCATTCGGTGCGCGTCGTGAGCGGCGCGGTTTCGGGCGATACCACCGCCGCGGGCAAGGCACGCATGGCGTGGGTGCTCGGCGGGCTCAAGGCCAAACCCGATCTCGTGATCCTCGGCCTCGGCGCCAACGACATGCTGCGCGGCCTGCCGCCCGCGCAGGCGCGCGCCAATCTCGATGCCATGATCGCCGACTTCAAGAAGCGGGGCAGCAAGGTGCTCTTGGCCGGGATGCTCGCCGCGCCCAACCTGGGGAAGGCCTATGCGGCAGAGTTCAACGGCATGTATCCGGCGCTCGCGAAGAAGCACGCCGTGCCGCTCTACCCGTTTTTCATGAAAGGCGTCGTCGCAAACAAGGCGCTGCTGCTTGGCGACGGTATGCACCCCAATCCGAAGGGTGTTTCCGTGATCGTGCAGGGCATCCTGCCGAGCGTCGAGGCGGCGCTCCGCTAGTGCACAGGCTGTTCGTCGGGATCGACCTGCCGCACATGGTGAAGGACGCGCTCGTCGCGCGGATGGGCGGCGTGCTCGGCGCGCGCTGGCAGAGCGAGGACCAGCTTCACCTGACGCTGCGCTTCGTGGGCACGGTCGACACGCACACCGCCAATGCCGTCGCAGAGGCGCTGGCGACGATCCGCGCGCGGGCGTTCGATCTCTCCACGGCGCGCACAGGCATCTTCGAGCGCAAGGCCCGCATCGAAACCCTGTGGGTCGGCGTCGAGCCGCAGGAGCCGGTGAAAGCGCTGCACAACAAGGTGGACCGCGCGCTGCAGCTTGTCGGCATCGCGCCCGAAACGCGAAGCTACCTGCCGCACATCACGTTGGCGCGCTTCTCCGGCACGGCGGGTCCACTCGATGCGTTCCTGCGCGAGGGCTTCCCGCCCGTGTCGTTCACCGTGGACGCGATCAGCCTGTTCGAAAGCCGCCTCACCACCGAAGGCGCGGACTACACCGTCGTCGCGTGCTGGCCGCTGATCGCCTGAAGCAGCCCGCGCGCGCCATCCTCCACGAGCCGGAACGTCTCGGCGAAACCTTCGTCGCCGCCGTAGTAGGGATCGGGCACGTCGCCGCCCTCGGCATGATCGAGCAGCAGCGATAACGCCGCACGCCCGCCTTCCGGCTGCATGGCGAGCAGGTCGGCGAGGTTCTTCCCGTCCATCGCCACGATGTGATCGAAGCGATGGAAATCGTCTTCCGTCACCTGGCGTGCGCGCAGCATCGAGATGTCGAGGCCCCGCCGCAGCGCCTCCGCCTGCGCGCGCGGATCGGGAGCGTGGCCGATGTGCCAGTCCCCGGTTCCGGCGCTGTCGATCTCGATCACCACGCCTTCCGCCTCCGCCAGCCGCCGCATTGCGCCCTCCGCGAGCGGCGAGCGGCAGATGTTGCCTAGGCAAACGAACAGGACCGAGATCGTCATCGCGATTTCCATGCTTTCGATTTCAAAGCCCTGTGTTAGCCACGGGACAACCGGGCGGACAAGGGCCGGTATCTCGAAACTGGGGAGGGTCGAGAGCATGAACGACGCAGCCGCAATTCTGGAAGCGCGCAAGGGCGAGGTCGGCGGGCCATACGCCCGGTACGTGCTCGGCGTGCTCGTGCTCGTCTATGTGCTGAATTTCATCGACCGCCAGATCATCTCGATCCTTGCGGAGGACATCAAGGCCGACCTCGGCGTCACCGACGCCGACATGGGCTTCCTCTACGGCACCGCCTTCGGCGTGTTCTATTCGCTGTTCGGCATCCCGCTCGGGCGGCTCGCAGACATGTGGTACCGGGGCCGCCTGATGACGATCGGCCTTTCGGTCTGGTCGGCAATGACGGCGCTGTCCGGCTTCGCGCAGAATTTCGGACAGCTCGCCGCCGCACGCATCGGCGTCGGCATCGGCGAGGCGACGGCAAGCCCCTGCGCTTTCTCGATGATCTCGGACTATTTCCCGCGTGAGAAGCGCGCCACCGCGCTCGCGATCTATTCGAGCGGGCTCTACCTCGGCGGCGGCCTGTCGCTGTTCATCGGCGGCGTCATCGTGCAGAGCTGGAACAGTGCGTTTCCGGGCGGCGGCCCGCTCGGCCTCGCCGGCTGGCAGGCAGCGTTCCTCGCCGTCGGCCTCCCCGGACTGCTGCTCGCGCTGTGGGTGCTCACCCTGCGCGAACCGCTGCGCGGCATGTCCGAAGGAATCCTGAGCCCGCCAGAGCCCTCGCCGTGGCCGAAGTTCTTCACCGAACTGTCGAGCGTCATCCCGCCGTTCACGCTGGTACAGGCTGCGCGCGTCGGCGGACGGGCGTTCGCGGTCAACCTCTCGGGGCTCGTCGTCGTCGTGCTCGGCGCGACCGCCATGATCATGCTCACCGGCGACACGCTGCAATGGGGCGCGATCGGCATCGGCTGCTATTCGGTGTTCTCGTGGTCGCAGTCGCTGAAACGCCGCGACCCGCCGACCTACCAGCTCATCTGGGGCACGCCGACGTTCCTGCTCGCCATCCTCGGCTTCGGCTCGATCGCGTTCGTCACCTATGCGGTCAGCTTCTGGTCCGCACCCTATGCGATCCGCACCTTCGGGGCCGACCCCGCGATCGTGGGGCTTATCATCGGCGGCGTGGGCGCTGCGGGCGGCTTCATCGGCGTCATCGCGGGCGGGCGCCTTGCGGACTGGGCGAAATCGCGCTGGCCGGCGGGCGACATTCTCGTGGCGACGCTCGGCGTCCTGATCCCCGCGCCGCTGATGCTCATCGTCTACACAACGGAAAGCCTGACGATCTTCTATCTGGCGTTCACCCCAATGGCGATCATCAACAGCTGCTGGGTGGGCATCGCCGCGGCGACGAGTCAGAACCTCGTGCTGCCACGGATGCGCGGCGCAGCGACAGCGACTTACTTTCTCGGCACCACGCTCGTCGGCCTCGGCCTCGGGCCGTATTTCGCGGGCAAGATGTCGCTCGTCACCGGCAGCCTCGGCATGGGCATCCTCAGCCTGCTCGTCGCCGCGCCGGTGACGCTCGTCTGTCTCTGGGTCGTGTGGCGCCAGCTTCCGCAGGCCGAGGCGACACGCGTGGAACGCGCCGCCACAGCCGGTGAAGGCCGCGCCGCGCAAGCCTGACGCTTTATCCAGAATTGCGCAGGCGCCCAAACAGCGCCACTCTTGCGGCTGTTTGCAGGACTCGGGGGAGATTCACATGTCGGAATACGACTATATCGTCGTCGGTGCGGGTTCGGCGGGCTGCGTGCTTGCGAATCGCCTGTCGGCGAACCCCGGCACGCGCGTGCTTCTCGTCGAGGCTGGCGGTAAGGACAGCTCTTTCCTCATCCACATGCCCGGCGGGCTTTCCAAGATCATCCCGCCCGAAAACGAGCACGCCACCAACTGGTGTTTCTGGACCGAACCGCAGAAGCATCTGGACGGCCGCCGCCTCTATTGGCCGCGCGGGCGCGTGATCGGCGGCTCCTCCTCGATCAACGGCATGGTCTATATTCGCGGCCACGCCAGCGACTACGACCGCTGGGCGCAAATGGGCTGCACCGGCTGGAGCTGGGACGACATCCTGCCGTACTTCCGCCGTTCCGAAACGAGCGAGCGCGGTGCCGACGACTATCACGGCGGTGACGGCCCGCTCCACACCGGGCGCCGCAGCCAGCCGAGCCCGCTCGTCGATGCGTTCATCAAGGCCGCAGCCGAAGCGGGCCATCCCGTCACTGACGATTTCAACGGCGCGCAGTTCGAAGGTGCGGGCCGTTATGATTCGACGATCAAGGACGGCGAGCGCTGGTCTGCCGCGAAGGGCTATCTGAAACCGATCCTCGACCGCCCCAATCTCGATGTGCTCACCGACGTGCTCGTCGAGCGCGTGACGTTGAGCGGGCGACAGGCGACAGGCATCGCCTATCTGAAGAACGGCAAGGCGGAAACGGCGACGGCGCGCGAGACGATCGTCTGCGGCGGCGCGGTGAACTCGCCGCAACTGCTGATGCTATCCGGCATCGGCCCCGCCGCGCATCTTGCGGAGCACGGCATCGCCGTGGTGCACGACGCGCCGGATGTCGGCGGCAACCTGCAGGACCATCTCGATATGCTCGTGCAGTGGACCTGCACGCAGCCGATCACGCTCAACAAGAACGCCGGCTTCCACAACAAGCTGCTCGCGCTTGGCAATTGGGTGCTGCGCCGCGACGGTTCGGGCGCGTACATGCCGACGCCCGCAGGCGCGTTCCTCTCGACGCGACCGGGCCTTGCCGCGCCGGACATCCAGATTCACTTCATGCCCGTGCTCGGCGAGCCGCATGGGCGCGGCACGCTGGGCCATCAGCACGGCTATGCCATGCACATGTGTCAGCTTCGCCCCGAGAGCCGCGGCACGATCCGCCTCCAGTCCGCCGATCCCACCGCGCATCCGGCAATCGATCCCAATTATCTCTCCGCGCCCGGCGACCTCGAAACGCTGCTCGCGGGCATCGAGATCGCGCGGAACATCGGGCGGATGCCCGCGCTTGCGCCGTTCCGCGGCAAAGAGGTCTGGCCCGGCGAAGGCGTCACGGCGCGCGAGGATATCGTGACGGCGCTGAAAGCGTGGGGCGAGACGATCTATCACCCGATCGGCACGTGCCGCATGGGCGCGGATGAACGCGCGGTCGTCGATACGCGGCTTGCCGTGCGCGGCGTCTCTGGCCTGCGCGTCGTCGACGCCTCGGTGATGCCGGCGCTCATTTCGGGCAATACCAATGCGCCGACGATCGCGATCGCGGAAAAGGCCGCCGACATGATCCTTGCAGACGCCCGGCAGGCGCTCGCGGCGTGATCGAACCGTTCGAAATCCCAATCGAGTCCGAGGAGGCGGAATGGGTGCGCCGCCGCGTCGAGGCCTTCCGCTTCTTCGAGGAGCCCGAGGAGGCCGGCTGGCGCTACGGCACGAACCGCGCCTATCTGGAACAACTGCGCGACTACTGGCTCACCGCGTTCGACTGGCCCGCCGCCGTGCGCAGCCTCAACCGGCATCCGCACGTTCGCGCCGAGGTGCTGCCCGGCTTCCGCCTGCACTGCATCCACAAACGCTCGTCACGCCCTGATGCGAAGCCGCTGCTCATCGCGCACGGCTGGCCGGGATCGATCCTCGAATTCGATGCGATCATCGAACGGCTCGCGGAACCCGAGGACGGCTCACCGGCCTTTCATGTCGTCGCCCCCTCGCTTCCCGGCTATGCGTGGTCGGACAAACCCAAATCGCCGATCGGGCCGCGCAGCGTCGCGAAGCTCTACGACAGCCTGATGGGTGTGCTCGGTTACGACCGCTACATCTATCAGGGGGGAGATTGGGGCAGCGTTATCGGCGGCTGGATCGGCCTCGATTCCGCGCGCGTTACGGCCGTTCACCTCAATGGCTTCGGCCTCCGCCCGGCAAACATGCAGCCAACGACCGAGGAGGAGGCGCTCTGGCTCAAATGGGCGCTGCAGATTCGCGCCACCGAAACCGCCTATCTCCAGCTTCAGGGCACCAAGCCGCAGAGCCTCGCCTATGCGATGATGGATTCGCCGATGGGCATCGCCGCGTGGCTTGCCGAGAAATTCTGCGGATGGAGTGATGTGGGCACGCACAACCCGAAGCCACCGTTCAGCATGGATCAGATGCTCACCAACATCATGATCTATCTTTCGACGCGCAGCTTTCACACCGCGACATGGATCTATCGCGGCCTGTTCGACGAGGGCGGTTTCACGATCCCGGACGGGCGACGCATCGAGGTACCGACCGGCGTCGCCGCCTTCCCGCACGACCTCCTCGCCTTCCCGCCACGCGCGATGGCCGAGCGCGGCTACAACATCGTGCACTGGACGAAGATGCCGCGCGGCGGCCACTTCGCCAGCCTCGAGGAACCCGAACTGTTCCTCGCCGACCTCAGAAAATTCGTCGCAGCGCTGTAAAAAATCTCTCCCTCGATGGGAGAGGATACGAAGCCTTGCCAGCGTGCTGGCTTAGGCGAAGTTGGTGAGGGTGGCCCTGCGCACGCGCTCGGAAATGGAAACCCCGATCCGGTCCCCCAGCAGCACGATCTCGCCGCGCGCGATGAGTTCGTCGTTCGCATAGATCCACACGGGATCGTCGCGGCGCGCATCGAGATCGATCACAGCGCCCCGCCCCATCTTCAGGAGCTGGCGGATCGGCATCTGCTTGCTGCCGATGACGACCGAAATCTCGACCTTGATCCTTTCGATAACGCTCATGACCGCCTATCTGCGTTTCGGATTTCGGGCATGATGCACCGGATAGGGTTAGAACGGGGTAAAGAGATGCCCGAGTGGCGGGTGGAAAGCGGCCTGGCCGACTATGCCGAAACGCTGGCGGCGATGGAGCAGCACGCGGCGGACATCCGGGCGGGCGAAGCAGGCGAGCTGATCTGGCTCGTCGAGCACCCGCCGGTCTACACCGCGGGCACCAGCGCGGACGTGGCGGAGCTGCTCGCGCCCGCGCGCTTCCCGGTGTTTTCGACCGGTCGTGGTGGGCGCTATACCTATCACGGGCCGGGGCAGCGCGTCGGCTATCTGATGCTCGATCTGGAGCAGCGCGGCCGCGATCTCAGGGGGTTCATCTGTTCGGTCGAGCGCTGGCTGATCGCGGCGCTCGCAGATTTCGGCGTCTCCGCGCGCGCGGTGCGCGGCCGGGTCGGCGTTTGGACGGATACGCCCGCGGGCGAAGCGAAGATCGGCGCGATCGGCGTGCGCGTGCGCCGCTGGGTCAGCTTTCACGGCTTTTCGCTGAACGTCGCGCCCGATCTCGAGCACTTCTCCGGCATCGTGCCCTGCGGGCTTGCCGAATATCCCGTCACCAGCCTCGCCGCACTTGGCATCGAGGCGACGATGGCGGACGTCGACGCCGCCCTACAGCGGCACTGCCCGTTTCTGTAGGTCTCAGGCCGCGCGGCGGCGGGCGTTGTCGTCCATGCGTGCCGGGCGCGGCTTGCCGAACAGGAAGCCCTGCCCGAGCTCGACGCCTGCGCGGCGCACCGAGGTGGCCTGATCCTCAGTCTCGACATGCGTCGCGATCACCTGCGTGCCGCCCCGCGCGAGCGCCTTCAGCACGTTCGGGTCGGCTTTCTCCAGCATCGTGGCGTCGAGCTTCAGGAAGCCCGGACGGCGGAATACGCCTTGCAGGCGCGGCAGGTCGCCTAGTGACGCCTTGTCGACCGAGAAGGCAAAGCCCATCGCCTCGATGCCGCGAAGGTCGGCAGCGACCTCGGGGTTGAGCGTAACGGCGGTCGCCGCGTCGATCTCGAACACGATGCGCTGCGACAGGGCCTTCTGCTCCCGCGCAAACGCGGTCAGCGCGGCGCGGAAGCCATCGCTGTGCAGCGAATCGCCCGAGAGGTTGCAGAAAAGCCGCGTTTCCATGTGCCGGTCGCCGATGCGGTGGCAGAGGCCGACGATGCTGGCGAGCTGCCGTGTATCGAGATCGGCAGCGCGTCCGGTCGCCCGGGCGGCCGGCAGGAACTCGGCAGGCATCATCAGCGTGCCCGTATGCGACCGCAGGCGCGAGAGCACCTCATAATGCTGCACACGACGGTCCGGAATGCCAACGATCGGCTGCAGATGCAGCTCGATCTGCGCCTCGGCGATCGGATCGCCGTCGCTGCCCGCCCCGATATCCGGAGTCATTTGCCGTCCGCAACGCGCGCTGACATGGGCCGCGAACTGCAGCAGGTTGTTTGCCGTCTCGAGCGAGGCGTCACGCGTTTCGGGGACGGTCACTGCCAGGGGCGCGGCCGGGCGCAGCCTTTCAAGCGTGGCCACGCGGGCGCCGAGCGCCTCGACTTCGGCCTTGTGGTACGCTGCCATCACGAATGCACGGCGCGCGAGGCGATGCGCAGAGAAGAGAACGTCGGCGATGGCAAAGCACAGCGCCGTGGCTACCGAGGCTGCCGCCGCGATGAATGTCGGCACGGTCCAGAGTGCGGGACCGACGATCGAAAGCGCTGCAGCGCCCGCCGCGTAGCAAACGAGCCGCAACGGCAATCCGGCATACACAGACATTCTGGTCCCCCGTACGATGTTCGTGCCATGCAGACTGCCGGTCCGCGGTATAAAAATGGTTAATGTGTCATCAACCACGGAGCGGTTCGCGCCCAACCCGCCTTGAGCCGGTGGCGGAATGCGGTTAGGTTGCCGGCGAAGCGGTGAAAAAATACCGCAGCAACAAGAAAATGCCGGGGTAAAACGATGGGAAGCATGTCGAAACGCACGATTTTGGGGTTCTCGGTGGCGATCGCCTTGGCGGCAACCGCTTGCGGAAAAAGCGATGATGCCGGGAAGGAAGGCGAGAAGGCAGCCGTGGAAAGCGCGGCCGATGCGTCCATGTCGGATCTCGGCGCGGACGCATCGACGGCGGATGCCATGTCTGTCGATGTGGCGGCAGGCGGCGTCGAGCCGATGACCGATCCGGCGCTAGTGGACGTCGCACCGATCCCGGATAAGGCGTCTGAACAGGCTCCCGCCCAGCAGTGACCTGACGGCCTTCGCGGCCAATTCTTGTGGGAGGATTTGCATGAGCCTTGCCGAAATCACCGAAACGATGCGCAGCCGTGTCGGCGCAGGCGCCGGTCTCGGAAAAAGCGTGAAGTTCGATTTCGGCGACGATGGTGTCGTGCGCATCGACGACAAGGCTTCGCCGGCGGTCGTCGACAACGCCGACCTCCCGGTCGATTGCACGGTCAAGGTTTCGATGTCCGACTTTCTCGACATCGCGGACGGCAAAACCAATCCGCAGATGGCGTTCATGATGGGCAAGCTCAAGGTGGAGGGCGACATGTCGGTCGCCATGCAACTCGGCAAAGTGCTCGGCTGATCCGGTGTCTGTTATGCGTATCCGGTCTGTAACTCTGGCGCTCGGCATCTGCCTTGCCGCAGCGCCCGCGGCATATGCAGCCGTCGATCTCGGCGGCCCGCCGGTTCGTGCCATGACGGCGGAGGAAAGCGCGGCACACGCCATTTGGCTGCTGCGCGCGGGCCTCAACGTCTCGGCGTTGCAGTGCCAGTTCTCGCCCTATCTTGCGACCGTCAGAAACTACAACCAGATGCTGAAGCAGCATCAACCCGAGCTCGCGCGCGCCTATCAGACACTGGAGAAGCATTTCCGCCGTCTCGATGGAAAGGCCGGCCCCCGCACGTTCGATAGCTTCACGACGCGTGTCTACAATAGCTTCTCGGCGCTTGAAGCGCAGCGCAGCTTCTGCACTGCCGCCGGCGAAGTCGGCCGGGAAGCGCTCTCGTGGAGTCCGGGCAACCTGGGCGGGCAGGCCGTAACAGCGGTTCAACGTTTGCGCGCCGCACTCATCGCTCCGCCCGATCCCTATCGACAGTATCAGCTCGGCTATGTTGTTCTGCCGCGAATTCCCGATCCGTGCATCGACAAGCGCGGCAAACCGATCAAGCGCTGCAACGTCTGACCACATCGCGGGGCCGTCGCCCTGCGACGACTTCCCGCCGACGAAGCCACCACATAGAAAAAGGGCCGCCTCGAAGAGGCGGCCCTTTCCGGTTGCGGGGCGTCGCTGTTGGCGCCGCCCCGTATTCCGTCGAGCTTACATCGAAGCTCCGCCGAAGTTGATTTCCACGCGGCGGTTCTGCGGTTCACGCACACCGTCGGCAGTTTCAACGAGCAGGCGGGTTTCGCCGAAGGCCTCGCTGGTGACGGCCGTTTCCGGCACGCCCTGACCCGCGAGATACTTGCGGACCGCATCAGCGCGGCGCTGCGAGAGACCGACGTTGTAGTCGGCCGGGCCCGCGGCGTCGGCGTGACCGGCGAGCGTAACGCTGGCCTGGCCCGTTTCCTTGTACGCCTGCGCGGCGCGGTTGAGGATGTCTGCCGCATCCGTCGTGATGTCCGACTTGTCGAAGTCGAAGAACACGATGAACGGCCCCGGCGTCACCGGCGGGGGAGGCGGCGGGGGCGGAGGCGGCGGGGGCGGCGGAGCCGGTTCCGCGACCGGAGGCGGCGGCGGCGGCGGCGCTTCCGCACCGAAGTTGAAGATCACGCTCGCGAGCAGCGAGTGGCTGCGGAAGCGACCATCATACGCCGATCCGTCCACGCCGACGAGGTCCACCGAAGGCGCATTGAAGAAGCGATACTTCAGACCCAGATCGACATTGTCGCTGATCGCCTTGCGGACGCCCGCGATGACCTGCCAGGCAAAGCCCGTATCGCTGTCGTCAGCGAAAGCCGCGCCCTGATCGGCCACCTGGTAGATGTCAGCCTTGACGCGCGCGATACCGACGCCGCCGCCGACGTAGCCGTTCCAGCCAGCGTCGTCGCCGAAATCAAGCAGACCGTTCAGCATGAAGCTGAGCGCGCTCGTCGTGCCACCGGCATCCGGGAACGTCCCGGTCGCGACACCGCCGCTGCCCGGAACCGCGACGCCAGCCAACGTCACCTTATCGAGCGAGGCCTTCTTGTAGCCAAGCTCGAATTCGGTGCGGAAGCCGCCGAAGTCGTAACCAACGATGCCATCGACGTCATAGCCCATCTTGTGCTTGACGCTGACGCCGTTGTTCGTTTCGGCGCCCTGCGTACCAGTCACGTCGAAATCGATATTTTCGATGAGCAGCGCACCGCCCTCGATACCTGCATACCAGGCCTTGTCGCGCGCGAGCGCCGGGCCCGCAAGAGCGGTGCCGGCCAGCGCCATGACTACGGCGAGTCTACGCATTGAAATCCCCTTTCTCAGTCTCCACGAACTTCCATGGAAGTCGCCTGAACGATCTATATCACCGAAGTATCCCGCGCAACCGAATATAACCCCGAAATGTTGCATAAATACCGCACATTGCGGCAGATTTCGGCGTTTTGAATGGGGTCATGACGTCAGCAAACCCTGTTCGCGAAGGTAACCGAGCAGGCCCGCCAGCACGGCCCGCGCCTCGATATCGATCACGCTTCCACCCTCCGGCGCATCGATCGCAACCGGTGGCTCCGTGAGCATCATGGCGCCGCCGATTTTGAGGCCCGCAACCGGCAGAGCAGCATTCCAGACCCCGCCGCCGAACACGGCGACAATGGCTTCATCCGCGATCCAGCATAGCATCCCCTCGGCCGGCGCCGCGATCACCCACGCGCCGTCCCAGTGCGCGAGTGCGCCAGTATATCCCGCCCACGCGCCTGTCGCGCCCTCGCCAACGATCCAGGTCGCGCCGGGCGCGGGCAGTTCGGGCGGCCCCGAAAGCGCGCGACTTGCCACGCACAGATGAACAAGGCGATCGAGGCCGTGAATCGCAGTGTTGTGCGTGAGTTCCTTCTGGGCCTGCCCGGTGGCGATCAGAGGCAGACCCAGACGCGCAGTGACAGTCATCGGCTGTTCCTATCGGTTCAGAATGAAATCGGCGGCAAACGGCGCGCCCGCCCCAACGGCGGCGCTCAGTTGACGAACCTCGAGATGAACGGCCTCGGGAAGCATCCCGAACGCCGCCGTCTGCCCACTCGCAGAGAGCGTCCATGCCGCGTCTCCAACCTCGTCGGCCACGGTCGCGTCGCCGACGCTGCAGCGCACGGCATAGCGTTCGCGTTCCTCGCCGAGCGGCGCATCAACCCCGTCGATCCATCCGAAGCCTGCCCGGCTGCGCCGGATCCACGAAAAGGCGATCGCACCATCCGCAAGCACGCGCGCCGTGCCGTGCACCGGTGGCAGCGGCTGCAGCGTGCGGCCCGTCACCCGGTGATCGGCTTGCGGACTATCCGTGGTGCCCGTGTTTGGCGGCACGACGCGCACGGCGATATCCGTGCCGATCGCATCGGCGGAAAGCTCGATCGGAAACAGCGCGGGGGTTTCCAGCAGAACGAAGCGTTCGCCGGCCATATGCGCCGTCATCGCTGCCTCACTCGCTTTCCGGCCACGCAGCAGCCCCGAAAGCCGGAAACAACGCGGCGCCGTGGGCACCGCGCTGCGGAACTGGATCAGCTCGTCCCCGACGAGCGCCAGGTTCGCGCCCGCCAACACCGAAAGTGCCGGTCGGCTTTCAAGCCACATCGCGTCGGATATCAATTCCACGTCGAGCGCCGAGATCTCGTCCCAGCGCGTCGGGTCCACGGCGGGCAGCCCCGAGAGCGCCGCACCCATCGGCACGCCGCCGCTCGCCATGCCGATGCTCGACCAGCTCACCCCGGCGTCCCCGCTCAGCCAGATTTCCGCGCGCCGCCAGCCGCTCCCCGTGCCCCCCGCGGCGATCCAAAGGCGCGGCGCGCTCGGCATGTCGCCCACGATCGGCGGCAATTCGAAGGCATGGAACTGCGTCTCGCCCTGCGGAGCATCGACACTTGTTTCCGCGCGACCACCATCGGCAACCGCATCCACGCCTCCGTCGGCGTTCACCGGCTCCGCCTCTATGGCGACCGTCATCGCCTCGAAGGCGGTCCGGCGGATTTCCCAGCGCCGGCCGTCACGGTCAGAGAGCCGGTCGCCCGGCTGCAGCGCAAGCGCGCGGTAGCCGAGCCGGAACGCCGAGGTCTCGCGCCGCGTCCACAAACGCTGCAGAACGCTCTGCGCCGCGCGTTTCGCAGCCCCAGCCGAAAGCGCAACGGGCAGCGCGCTATGGTCTTCGCGCCCCCGCGCACCGGCCCGGAATGCTCGCTGCGTTCCCGCCTGATAATCGCGCGCGATATCGAGATAGCCGAAGGTCACCGAAGCCGGCGCGTCCCCGCTGCGGCGCGCAATCGCGTGGCGACTCTCGCCCTCCACCAGCCGATCATCATCAAGAACGATGTCAGTATCAGTGCCGTCGTCATGAAGCCGCACGTGCCTGCCGCCGAGCGCCCGCACGTCGCCGAGTTCGCCAAGCGATGCGATCCACGTCGAAAGCGGTGCGTTCGTCGCGGCGGCAAAACCCGGCAAGGGTGCCGAAAGGCCGCCCGTGGAGACCCGGACCCCGGCGGCCTCCGCAAGATCGCCGAGGATCGCGGCTATCGTCGGCGGCGCGGCATCGGACGTGACCTCGAACGACAGGTTCGGAATGCGGTTCGCGAAATCGCCGAGCTGCAGGTCTTCAAACACGGCATAGGCAAGCCCGCGATAGGCAGGCGCGTTCGCAGCGCCTTCGGCCGCAGCGATCAGCGGATCGGGCACCTGCATCTCGTCACCGGTGTAGATGCGCACGGACCCTTCCGCCGTCATCTCACCAGCCGCGCCGCGCAGCAGCTTGCCGTCGGCCCATATCCGTCCGATCCCCACGATCGGGCGCGCCGATATGGCCACCGCGAACGATGCGGAATAGCTGTAGGTCGTCGTGCGCCCGCCAGAGCGCTTGCCGCCACCCGAACGGTGCGCGGTCTCCCTGAGGCCCCGGCTCCAGATGACGTTGCCGGCGGCGCGGGTCGTGCCGTAGAGCCGCGGATGCGGCAGCCCGTAGGCCGAACTCTGCACGGTGAGATCGTCGAGGCGCGGCCCCGTGCGCCCTTTCGGCGCGAACAGCATCTGGTCGATACTGTTCCCCGCGATCGCGCCGATGGTCGCGCCGATGGGTCCGCCGACGATCGCGCCGACGGTCGTCAGAACAAGCGTCGCCATGGTCTCAGTTCTCCGGAAAACGCCAGCCGATGCGCGCCCATTCCGGCGGCAGCGGCGCTTCGACGACACGCCCGAGGCCGAAGTGGGCATGAACGAACGTATCGCCGCAACAGACGGCGAGATGACGCTGCGCGGTCGTCACCGCGATCAGCGCCAGGTCGCCCGCGAGCGGATCGCCCGCCCGCGTGCATCCGGCTGCCGCCAGCCCCGCCGCCAGCCGGTCCCGATTGTCGGCGGCAAGGCAATAGTCCTGCGGCACGCTGAACAAGAGCCCCGCACCCTTCGCCGCCGCGACGGCGACACCGACACAGTCGAGCGCAAGGCCGGGCACGCGCCCCTGCACGCGGCAGCGCGTGCCAACGCACGCACGCGCCGCGCGCACGATATCGACGTGCCGGGAATGCATAGCCGTCACAGGCTCGGGTAGCGGATCACGGAATCAGTGCCGGGCACATGGGGCTCGCCGCGGAAATTGTCCTTGTTCTGGAAACGGTCCCGGCATGTCGAAAAGCGGCGGTCACAGCCCTCGCGCAGATCGACCAGATCGCCTGGCGCCAGCCGCGCGGCCACGGCTTCGCGCAGGTCAACGGATACGCCCTGCGAAGCGACGATCTCGAAATCCAGCCCCGCAAGCGCCCCGGCGAGCGGCCTAAGCCGTCCATAGGCAAGCGCGCCGTCCGGCAGGGGGCAATCAGTCTCGATGCGCGCCGCGCCCGTCACCGCCGTCACATGCGCAACATGCGTCAACGGCGACAGCGCCACGCGGCAGCGCGAATCGCCGAGCCGCGCGCGGCATTCCGGTGTGCAAAGCGCGATCGGCGTACGATCGAGATCCGCGTGCGCGCTTTTCAGCTCCGCCTCGAAGCGGTCATCCTTGCGCACAATGTCGCCGATCTCGCCGCTCGCCAGCAGCACCGAAGCCCCCGGCGCGCTCCAGTCGACGAGCGACAGCGTGGCATGTGCACGGTCGTAGCGGCCCACCGCAATATCGTCGGCGCGAATACGCCCGCTGCCCAGCGCACCGGTCACGTCCATGCCGCCGCCCTCGACGGAATCGGCATGGGCAAGCGCCGACGGCACCATGCCCGGCACGGGCGAACAGCTCATGCCGTCCACGGTGAGCGGCCGATCGTGCGAGGTGAAACCGAGCGCCGCGCCGTCCGCGCGCTCGATGCGCCAGCAGAAGGCAAGGCTCGTCGTTTCCTCTTCAAGCGCCGCGGCGAGCGCTTCCGGAATATCGCGCATCAGGCCTCACGCACCTCGATGATCGGCGCGGAAGGCATCTCGCCCGCGCGCCAGCCCTGCAGCGAGGCCTCGATACTGTCCTCGGCGAAGCGCACCGGCACATCGAACAGAAAGCCCGCGGTCACCGCCGCGGTGGGCGGGATATCGAACGTCACCGATCCCCCTTCGAGCAACCAGCCGTCCATCAATTCTGTGCCCGCAACGGCCACCCGGACGCTCGCGACGTCCGGCCGCGTGATGCGCCTCGCTTCGCCTTCGCCATAACGCTTAACCAGTGCAAACACCGTCCGCACGCCGTCGCCCGCGCCCAGCGTCTGATCGAGCGGCGAGGGCGCCCCCGTCATGCCGTTCGAACTGAAATCGAAGGGATCGCGGAAACGAAAGGCGAATGCTCGCCCGCGCCGCGCGCGGAAGAAAGCGATCAGCGTTGCGAGGTCCTCCTCGGAGCGCACGCCCGGCCCCGCGTCATAACGCAATCGTGCCTGTGCCCAGTCGCTGTTCCTCTGTTCGTATCCCGAAACGCTGGTCACAACCTGCGTCGAAAACAGCGGCCCGCCGCTCGCCCCTTCGGCAAGCGCCAGCGGGAACGCCACGTCATGAAAGCCCAAGGCCGCATCCTCCTCGATCTCGAAGAACGTAAATCCGTCGCGCATCACCTGCGGAAACGCCCACACGAAGATTTCCGCAACGCCGCGCGCAAGTGCGTCTTCCGCAGCCTCGGCAATCGGTTGCCACAGGTGCCGGTCGGTCCAGTTCAACACAAAGCCAGAGAAATAGTGCTGCTCCGCCGCCGCGTAGCCCAGCGCCTCGCTCACCGCCGCCCGTGCCCGCCGCATCCCGCCCGCATTGCCGTCGGTCACGAAGTCGTAGTCCTCGAGCTGCAGCACATCGAACGCCGGATACGCCCACGCCGCGGGCATGTTCACCGCCGCCAGCCACGCCGCTTCCGGCCGCAGCACCTGCGGCGCATAGAACAATAACGCCACCTCGGTGCCTGGCGCCGCATCTTTCACGGCATCCCTCAGCGCCAGCGTCGAGATCCCGAGCTTGCCGCCCAGCCAGGCATGATACGCCGCCTGTGCCACGCTCGGCGTTTCCGAAACATCCGCCATCGCCGGCGGTGCGGGCAGCTCCGTTTCCGCCATGTACGCCGCCGTCGTCGCCGCATCGTGGAAGCAGGGTGTGCGATCCGAGCCGAACCCCGTCCACCACCACGGCTCGCCGATCTGGAACCACGGCGCCCCGAACCCGGCGAACGCCGCACCCACGCCCTGCAGCCACGCCATCGCCTCGTCATTCGCGGGCGACAGCAAGGTCGAGGGCGGATCCCAGCCCGTGAGCGCGGGCGAACCGTCCCCGGTGCGCTGCTTCCAGCCCTCGGGCGCGTGCGCGTCGAACAGCTCGTAGCTGAGCGACAGGATCACCTTGTACCCGAGCACCGCCGCACGCCCGCAGAAATCCGCGTGCCACGCCCGGCAAGGCGCATTCAGCGGATCGCCTTCCGTCGCCACGACGAACCGCGCGCCGTCCCACCCGAGCCGGAAATAATGGCTCATCCCCACATAGTGGTTGAACCACTCCCGGTAGCCGAGCTTCAGCGCGTTCCCGAGCACGCGCTCGGGCGTCAGAGTGTAGCTGTCGTCATAGCCGCCCGCCATGCGCAACCGGTGCGGCGGCAGAGACGCGTCTCCGATCTCCAGCACCGAGGATGGGCCGTCGCAGCGCATCTCCTCGATCCGGATCGTCGCCACGCCCGGCGCCGCGAGCGGCACATCCTCCCGCGCATATCCGCCCGGCACCACCGAGATGAACATCCGGTCGATATCCCCCGCCCACACCGGGTCCGCCTCGCCCGGCAGCAGGAAGCCGCCATCCATCGCATCGAAATCGAGCCTGATCAGCGCATCGTCCGGCGCACCGTCGGCATAGTTCCACAGCCGCACATACCAGCTTCGCGGATTGCCCTCGGCATCGCGCCCCTCGATGGTCAGCGTCGGCCCGTCGAGATCGGGAAGCTGCCGGCAATCCCCCTCCGATCGCCACCGGAACGAGAGCTGCGTCCCCCGATAATCCCGCCGCGTCTCATAGGCGATCAGCGGATGGTCCCAGCGGTCCGCACTCTCCCAGATCAGCCCGACGAGATCGTTCGCGGTATAAAAGGCCGCGTCCACCCGCAGCGCATCCGCCGCCGTCGTCACCACGCTGCCCATCGCAGGCCGCGCGAAATCGACCGTCCAGTAGCGCGCGTCGAAGCGCTTAAGCCAATCGCGCCTGATGCCGTCCCCCGGTTTCGCCAGCCAGTGCATGGTCAGCGCCCGTCGCGCAGCAGTGCCTGCCGCACCGCGCGCGCCACCTGCCGGCCGCTCTTCGCCATGAAGGCGGGCGAGGCATCCGCCGGCGCATTCACTGTCACGTTGATCGTCGTCGCCCCGCGCCCGGCGCCTGTCTCGATGCGGCCACTGGCGGTCGGCACGAACACCTCGGGTCCACGCTCGCCAACGAGATAGGCCTGTCCCGGCGAAACAGGCCCGCCCGTCGCCCGCCCCGGCAGCCCGAAAGCAGTCATGGCGACACTCGCCAGCGTACTGAAAAGACCGCCCGAACCACCACCGGCCGAGCCGAAGTTCATGCGCAGCGTCGAAGCCGCGATCTCGTTCATCACCGAAAGCACCGTCCGCTTCAGATCCTCGAACCCGAACTTGCCGGTGCGGATGAAGCGATTAAGCGCGCTTTCCATCGCGCTTCCCGCCCGGTCCATGCCCGCCTGCAGCGGCCCGTCGAGCTGTCGCGACATCGTATCGACATCACGCGCAAAGCCCTGCGTATCCGCGCGCACCTTCAGCACGAGCGTCTCGATCTCATCGTCCATCGTCGCGTTCCATCAATTGCCGCAGTTCGGCGGCGCCCAGCGCCTCACCTTCGGACATCGGCCCCAATGCGTTCAGCAGATCGGCAGGCGTCGCCGCCCAGAAATCGTCCGGTCGCCACCCGAGCCGCGCCCCGATCCCCGCCGCGCGCCGCGCGCACTCGGCAAACGTCATCGCCCGGCGAGAATCTGCGTCAGAAGCGCCTTGAGCGCGGGCGTCGCCGCCGCGAGTCCCCCGGCCACAAGCGCCTCGGAGAAGGCCTCCCGGTCCACGCGAGGATCAAGACAGTGCCAGAACAGCCCCGCCATCTCGGCCAGCGAAAGCCGCCCCGCCGCCGCGCGCTCGACGAGCCCGAACAGCGGGCCAAGTTCGGCCTCCGCCGCCACCAGCGCCGCAAAGCTCGGCCGCAGCCGCAGCCGCTCCCCCGCCACCGCGATCTCCGCCTCACCGCGCATGGGATTGGAGGTCACGCCGTCACCACCGGCCCGGCGCTTTCCAGCGCGAGCGTATAGGTCCGCTCCCCGCCGAAATCGCCGGCGTAGTCGAGCCGCGTCACCAGGAACGGCCCCTGCAATTTCTCGCCGCTCTCGAAGCTCAGCTCATACCCCGCCACCACGCCCCCCAGCGCCAGCGTCTTCAGCTGCGCCTCGGCCGCAGAACCGGTGAACACACCGGCGCCAGAAACGGAAACATGCCGCACGCCGCCGCCCGAAAGCAGTTCGCGCCAGCCGCCCGACCCCTTGTTCGTCACCGCGACCGCCTCGCTCGCGATCGACATCTGCGTGGTGCGCAGCCCGGCAATTGTCTGGTAGGTCGCGGGCGAGCCGCCGCTTGATAGTTTCAGCAGGAACGCGCTGCCCTTTTCGGCTGCCATCATCGTGTCTCCTTCAAAGCGTTTCGGTGCGCGCGCGGAATTCGATGGTGCCACTCACCAGCCCGCGCGCGGGGTCGGCTGCCGTGCGGCTGCGCAGCATGTCGTTGGTGACGAGCCGGTACCCTTCGAGCGCGGCGATCCCCAGCACCGCCGTTTCCACCGCGGCGAGAACCGGCTTCAGCACCGAAACCGCGTCGCCCGCCGCCCATGCGGTCACCGCATAGAGATGCTGACGCCGCCGCTCGGTCTTGGTGGAAATATCCGTGACGAAATCGGGCCCGATCGTGAGGTAAGGCGGCACCGCGCCCGCCGGCGGTCCGTCGTAAACGCCCGTCACCAACGACCCTGCAAACCCACCCAGCGCCGCATACAGCGCCTCCTGCAGGGCAAGTCCCGCATCGCTCATAAAAGGCTCCTCAGCCACGCGCCCGGCCAGCGCAGCCGCCCGTCGGTGATTGCCCGCCGCCGCAATCCACGTCCGGCCAGCCGGATTTCGTTCCCCTCCGCGCGAATGCCGACACCCGGCAGATCGCCCGCCAATCCATCCGACAATCCGGCCAAACGCCGCGCCATCCGATGCTCGGCACCCCCTGAAATTTGTGCAGCTTTGCTGCGCAGCAAATCCTGAAATTTCATGGCCTTGTCTCCGCGCGAAGCAGGATGCGATCGGGCCGCAGCGGATCCCGCGTCACGGCAATCACGGTCAGCGTCTGTCCGCGCCATTGCAGCCGGTCGCCGACCTTTGCCGATGCCTCCCCCCGCATCACGATCGTGTAGCGCCCCGGCGCCGCAAGCCGTTCGGCCCGCGCACCCATCACGGGCGGCTCGGCCTCCACGCTCGCCCACACCGGCTCTCCGAACACGGGATCGCCGGCCGCGCCCGCAGCATCGCTCGCGCCGGAAACCCCGATCGCAATGCGCTCTTTCAGCGCCCCCGCCATCTCGCCGCTCATGCGAGGCGCATCCGCCGCCACGGCCGCCACAGCGCCGCCACAGCAGCAGGCGGCCCCGCATCGCCCGCCGCGTCGCGGTTCGCATAGAGGTGCGCCGTCAGCCGCACGATGCCCTGCCGCAGCGGCTCGGGCACGCCGTTCCAGTCTTCGGCAAGCCCCGCCTCCACGGCGACACGCGCCGCCCTGCCGCCGGAGATGCGCACCCAGCCGTCGCCCGAGGCATCCGTCAGGCTGTCGAACGCCGCGGCATCCTCGCCAACGAACGCGCCTTCGAAGCTGCGCACGGGCGTTGCGGCCAGCCGGTGCCACTCGCCGTCGGCGGCAACCGTCTCGCTACGCGCCTCCGCGATCAGCACCTGCCCCGTGAACGCTTCGCACAGCGCTGCGGCGGTACGCACCAGCCCGGCGAGCAAGGCATCCTCCTCGGCGCCGTCGATCCTGAGATACGCCTTCACCTCGCCGAGCGAGACGGCCAGCGGCGCGCTCATCGCTCGTCCACCCGGATGGAAAGCGTGCGTTCCTCGATGCGCCCGCTCGCCAGCGTCACCCGGTTGGTCACGCGGTAGACGTGGCCGGGCACGCCGCCCTCCAGCGTCGCCGAGGCGCGCTCGGGTTCGCTCGTCGTCCCGTCGACGGCAATGCCGCCGGCCTCTTCGGGTGCCACGATCCATGCGCTGGCGGCGATCGTGTCGCCCGCCAGATAGCCCGCCGCCCAGTCGACCGTGTAGTCGATCCGCGCGCCGGGATCCTTCAGATAGAATCCCATCGCAAACTCCGTGTTGATCCTGGGCGTGTCATCAGTTGTGTCAGGCCGCGCCGACGCTGAGCACGCGCGTGTCGGGCCGCACGCGCAGCACCGCGCCGGAAGCGGCGGGCGGAATGAAACCCGTGCTGAGAACGGGCCGCGTGGCGCGGTGTGGAAGCGATGCGTCCGCGCCCGTCACCACGCCTGCTGCCGTCAACAGCGATGCTGCCGCGTGATGGCCGTGACGGCCGGATGCCGCGGCGATCTGCCCGGCGAGCGACAGCAATGCCGCGCCGCCGTGATGCGCAAGGACGGCACCGGCCGGAGCAAGCCGCGGCACCAGTGCCGCAGCGCCGGAATGCACGGCGTGCGCCGCCGCCGCTGGGCTCAGCGCGGCGCCGAGCCAGCCCGCATCCAGCGTCTCCACCAGCGCCGGGCCGATCGTGTCGACGCTCGCGCCGATCTCGCTTAGGAAATCCGCCCACGCATAGGACCATTCGAAGGTGACGCCGAAGCCGCCCGCCGTTCCCACGCGCGCGAAGTGTGTCGAGCTTCCGGCGCTGCTGCTGCCGTGATCGTGCAGCGATGTGCCGTAGAGTGTCTCGGTATGGCCCATGAACGCGCTTTCAGCGCTGCTGAGCCCGCCCTTGTAGGCGCCGAACTTGGCCGTGGCGGAGGTGTGGCTGTGCCACGCGAGCTGCCCGGCGCAGTTGAGAAGGCCGGCATCGTTCACGCCCCACTCGGTCACCAGCAGCGCGATGCTTGCCTCGATGGAGAGGATGGGATCGGAAACGTCGTCCCGGTCGGTCGGGTGCGAGCCCCATACGCGGTTGGGATCGTCGCCGATGTCCCCGCTTTCCACGACGCCGCGCGCCATGCCGCCCACCATCCCCGCCGTGTTGGTAAGGAGGAAGATATGCTCGAAGCGATCGCGGAGGGCATCGTGGACCGTATCCTCGATGCTCATCAGCCGCTCGGCGAAGCGCAGCATGGCCCTGAGCCCACCCCATTCCCCGGCGTGCGTCCATGTGTGGAACAGCCGCGCCTTCGCGCCCGTGGCGGCCGGGTTGGTGATGCCGAAGGCGAAGGCGAAGGTTCCGCCCACCTCGATCCCGTCCGGCGAAACCAGGTCAGGGAAATCGTAATAGGCGTAGGCGTTCGGCGCGGCCGGCGCGACACCGAGATCGGCGCAGGCCTGCGGGCGGAACATGGTTCCGCTCGCGGCCCACGTCGTCAGCCAGTCCTCCAGCTCATCATACGGAACCGGCGGAATGTTGGCGATCTGGATCACCGCTTCGGCGAAGGCCGCGCTGTTCGAAACCGTCAGCACCGATCCTGAAACCGATCGGCTCTCAAACGGCTGCCACGCCGTCATGTCCCCGATGTCGGAACCGTATCGCCAGTAAAGCCGATTGTTCGCGGGCGGCGTATTCTGACGCCAGTTCGAGAAGTCCAGCGTGAAGGTCGGCGTCCGCCCAGCCTGTTTCAGATCGACAGCGGCAAAGAACCCTTCCCACTTCACGCCCGAAACCGTGTTGTTGCTCTCGGGGTCGCCGAACAGCGCGATGGTGGGCGCGGCGGACAGCGGGTCCGTGATCACCGTCGCGGCAACGTCGATATCGCCGCCGCCCGGCGGGCGGGAAACCGTCGGCGTGAGATCGCCCGTATCGAGAAGCGGCGTGCCCGCCGTATGGGTAAGCGCCCCTGCGGCAGGCGTGATGCCGGCATCCGTAGCCGCAGCCTCGAGGATCAGCCCCACCACATGGTTCGATCCGTTGGACCAGCTGCCGCTCGCAGGCGTGAACGCATAGCCGACGTTCGTCAGCGTCTCCGCGCTGGCGGGAGCGTAATCGGCAACCGCCAGCGCGCCGCCGCCGGTTCCGGTCCCGACCGTGGCGGTCAGCCGGCTCGTGCCGTGCGAAGGGCCGGTCCATGTGCCTGCCGCCGCCGTTACCACCTGGAGATAGACGAGCCGCGCATCGGCGGGCACGGTGATGCCGAACCTCGCAACCGCGGCGCTCGATCCCGGCACATACGCCGGCGTCGAAACCGCGCCCGGTGTGCCGCCGTCATATTCGACAACGGCGATCTGGATGTCGCTGCCCGTCACGCCGTTGTGGCTCACCACGAGCGGCGCGCTGCCAGTCGCGGCGTTCTCCAGCACCCACATGTCGGCAACGTCCACCGTTGCCGCCGATCCGAGATCGCCCTTGTTCACCCGAGTGAAGCTCTGCACGCCGCGCGTGATCCCGGTGATGGCGAGCGGAGACGATGCGTGCGCGCGCTCGTGGTCGATCACCACGATCAGCGTGTGCCCGGTGCCCGAAACGGCATAGGCGTCGGTGGTGATCGGGCTGGCGTTCGCCGTGGTGTCGACATGGACGACGGCGGCGTGCACGAATTGGGGGGCGGTCATGGCCTTCTGTCCTTCAGGCCGGGTCGCCGATCTCGATGTCCCAGCCGCCGAAGCTCACGGTGCTTGCCGAAACGAGCGGCTGGGCGGGACACGTCGTCACGTAAAGCAGCCGCGATCCGGCGGCATCGAGCAGCGCCACATGCGTCGCGGTGCCCGATGCGGTGATGGCGACATCGCTCTTGGCGGCAACGCTGAGCCGCCGACCGGAGGTGACGCCCTCACCAATCGTGAAGTCCGCGCTCGTCATCGCCGCATCGGCGAGCGCGCCGCTGTTCGCTGCCGCATAGCTCGCGGGTTCGGCAGCGAGCGCCACCATGCGCGTGGCGCCCGTCTTCACGGCGCCGAGCGCCGCATCAAGCACGTCGTTATGCACGACTTTCGCCATGTCCTGTCTCCTTGTTTCGTGAAAAAGGGTGCGTCGCGGCGGCAGGGGGACCGCCGCGACGCGTTCGCAGCCGCTAGGCGGCGGCGAATTTCAAAAGCTTGATCGCTTCCGAATTGGCGACCGCGCCGCCGATCCGCTTCGTCGCGTAGAAGTGCACGAACGGCTTGTGCGAATAGGGATCACGCAAAATCCGTGTCGCCGTCCGCTCGGCGATCACGTATCCGGCCGCGAAATTGCCGAACGCGATCGAAAGGCTCCCCGCGCCAATATCCGGCATGGCTTCCGCCTCCACCACGGGGTAGCCGAGCAGCGTCGCCGGTTGCCCCTCGGCAAGACCGGGACGCCACAGGAAATTCTCGTCGCCGTCCTTCATCTTGCGCACGCGGGCGAGCGTCTTCGAATTCATCACGAACACCGCGCCCTGCCGGTAGACGGGCCGCAGCAAATGCACGAGATCGATAAGCGCATTCTCCGGCTCGCTCGCCGCGAAGTTCGCCGAGACGCCGGTGGCAAGATGCTGCAGCGTCCCAAATGCCCGCGCGCTGTCCGCCGTCGCGGCGGTCGCATAAGAGAGGAACCCCTTCGGCTGGTTCGTGCCGTTCCCGTTCACGAACGCCGCGCCTTCCACGGCGGCGAACTCGCGCGCGATCTCGTCCGAAAGCCAGCTCTCCACGTCGAACGCCGCATCGTCGAGCATCGCCTGGCTCGCCGCCGGGTTCGCATAAAGGTCGCCCATCGGCGGCGCGATCTCGTTGAAGTCGGGTGTCTCCGTCTCCGGCCGCGCCGCGATGTCCGACACCCAGCCCGAAGCGAACCCGCCGCTCGCCACCAGCTTACGGTAGTTCGAACTGCCCACCTTCACCACGTTCGCAATCGCGCGAATGGGCGAGATGTCCTTCAGCGTCGCATCGATCCGCTGATCGATCTCCACCGGCACGGCATAACCGCCATCCGCGTTCGCCAGCGACATCGCCTTCACCTCGGGCGCGGCAATCCCCTTGCGGAGATATTCGTCCGCAAACGCCTTCCGCTCCGGCGCAACCTCGCCGCCCAGCGCCGGCCGCGCCGCCTTCACCTGCATCTCGCCGAGCTGCGCGGTCAGCGCCGCCACCTCGCCCCGCAACGCATCCACCTGCGCCGCCTCGACCTCACCTTCCGCCTTCACTTCATAATCCATCGGAGACTCCTTCGTGTGTGATTGAAAAAACGCGTGCGAGCGGCTGCATGGGAAAGGTCACCAGCGAGACCTCGATCAATTCGACCGCCAGCAATTCGCGAAAGCCCCGCGCTCGATCAGCGCGCGATTTCCGCACGCGATACCCGAACGACAGCCCGGAGAGCGCCCCGGCGCGCAGCAAACTCGCCGCCTCCCGCGCCCCCGCGCTCCCGTCCGCAAGCCGCGCCGAAATCCGAAGCCCGCGACCGTCCTCCTCGGCCCGCTCGACGACCCCCACCGGCCGCCCCGCATCGTGCTGCCAGAGCAGCGGCACCGCCCCTGCCCCTGCGAACGCCCCTTTCCGCACCACGTCCCGCCCCCGGTCCGGCACGTCGAACACGGCCGCGTACCCGGCGAGGCGCAGCGCGCCTTCCGTTCCCATCATCCGCAAATTCCTTGTCGCTATTCGGCGAACACGCCCTTGAGACCGACGGTCACCACCAGCCCCATCACCAGCCCGGCCAGCATCAGCCGCACCAGCCAGCCGACGAGCGCCGTCCGCGCGCTTTTCTTCGCCTCGCGCCACGCCCCGAGCAGCGCGCGCAGTTCGCCCACGTCATGCGCCGCTTTCGCATCGGTCAGCCCCACGCGCGCCAGCGCCCGCGCGGCGCCCACCTCGCTCGCCTCTTCCACGAGCGCGCGCAGCGTCACCAGGTCCGCGCCCTTGCCCGCCGCCTGCGCGATCAGCCCGGTGAGCATCGCCGCCTCATTCACGCGTGAAATCCTCAGCGTCCAAACCGAGCAGCCGCCGCTTCTCTTCGCCCGAGAGAAAATCCGCCGCCGTCACCTGCGCCCAAAGGATCTCGCGATCATGCGACAGCGCCGGAATCGCATCCTTGTCGATGGCAACGCTCGCGTCCGCCCACCAGTGCGAAAGCCACCCCGAAAGCGCCTCCACGATCCGCGAGACGAGCGGTAGTACGGTCAGCCGCCACAACGCCCGGTTCGCTTCCGAATAGTTCGCATAGGTGTTGTCGCCGGGCAGCCCCAGCAGCATCGGCGGCACGCCGAACGCGAGCGCGATGTCGCGCGCGGCGGCCGCGTGCATCCCGGCGAAATCCATGTCGGCGGGCGTCATCGAAAGCGCCTGCCACGTGAGCCCACCTTCCAACAGCATCGGCCGCCCCGCGTTGGCGGCGCCCGCGAAGCTCGCCTCCATCTCGGCGCGCAACCGCTCGAACTGCTGCGGAGACAAAGCCCCCTCGCCCTCGAACACCAGCGCCCCCGAAGGCCGCGCCGCATTGCCGAGCAGCGCCCGGTTCCAGGCCGCCGCCGCGTTGTGCGTCGCCACCGCCCCCGCCGCCGCGGCGAGACAGCCGAGCCCATAATGATCATCGGTGGGGTTCAGCATCCGGATATGCAGCACACCCGATCCACCGCCATGCGCAGCATCCCCGCAGCCATGCGCCGGCAGCCGCACGGCCGTCTCCCCGGCGCGGTAGAGGAACGCCGCAGGCCACCCCCGCGCGTCCGGCTCCACGGAAACCCTGTCCGGCCGCAGAGCGTGCAGTTCGGCAGGCCGCCCGCCCGCACCGATCGCCGCATCCACATAGGCATTGCCGTGCAGCAAAAGATGCACCGCAAGCGTTTCCAGAAACGCCGCCCGCGTCTCGCGCGGATTGGGCTGCGCGATGAGTGCCGAAAGCGCCCCGCCAGCGCCGGATACCTTCAGCGGCGCGGCGCCCGCGCTCTCCGCCACCAGCCGGATCGCCCGGCTCGCCACGGGATTGTTCGTCAGCGCCTCGCGCACCCGCGCCGTGTAAGATGCCGGAACGTCCCCACCACCCGCATCCCAGCCCGCCGCAAAGCCCAGCACATGGCGCGGCAAAGCCGGACGACCGCCCTTGCGGCCGAACCAGTTGAACATCAGCGATCTCCAGGAAAAAGAAAAAGACTCCCTCACCCAAAGGGGAGAGGGATGGAGGAGAGAGGCAACCGAAAACCCCGTTCAGGCGTCCCGCAAAAGCGGAAACGCAGAGCCCCTCAATCCACGATAAACAGCCGCACGCCCTTCGCGCTCACCGACCGATGCGCCATCGCGCCATCACCCACATGATACGACATGCCCGGCGTCAGCATGACCCGTCGCCCGTCCGCAAGCTCGGTCTCCAGCTCGCCCTCAAGACAGAGCAGGATATGCCCCTTCTCGCACCAGTGATCGGCGAGATACCCCGGCGAATACTCCACCATCCGAACCCGGATCGCCCCGAACTGCCGCGTCCGCCAGACAGCGTGGCCGGTCTCGCCCGGATGCACGGTTTCGGGCGCGGAAGCCCAGTCCATTGTTTCGAAGGCGAGCGGGTCGATATGCATGGCAATAGTTTCCTTCGAACAAGCATGCGGGCAATCACGATGCCGTAATCATTCGAGACCATGCCATCTGGGGGAAGAGCCTCTATAGTTCAGTTTACCTCGGTAGAGTTCCAAAATGCACCCGTGCGCGAGGGTCAAATGTTCCTGACCATGTTTGTTCTGTTTGCCGGTCGCGCGATTTCAGCGGACTTTGTAAATCGCGGCTTTGTCACCGCAGATGACTACCCTACGGCGTCCGTCCGTCGTAACGAAGAGGGCGCCACCCTCTCCCTTGTCGTGGTCGATCCCCAAGGCAAGGTCGTTCGATGCGAAACCATCGTATCCAGCAGCCATCCTTTGCTCGATCAAGCCGCATGCAAGGCCATAAAACGGGCGCGCGCAAAGCCGGCAAAGGACCGGAACGGGGAGATCGTGTACGGTGCATTCAAAAGATGGAATCTGTTTTTTATGCCGGCGCCAGGCAGTCGGCCGAATAGTCCGTTTCCGGAAAGCGTCGACGTAGAATATATCGTCAACCGGCTTCCCGACGGCTCACCGCCCTATGCAATCAGCGTGGTGAATGTTGTCGTTGACGCGCAAGGCACAGCGGAAAGCTGCGATATTGCTCATAGTGGTGGCGCGCCCGCTCTTGATGCCATTGCCTGTGATCAAGGCGTTCGCGCTCTGCATCTCACACCGATCATGGTAACGCCTGTAATGCCGGTACGATCGGTTCAACAGTTCAAGATCGGCTTTGTCGTGAAGCAGGACGACGGCGAACAGTCTGAAGGACAGAGCGATACGCCCCTCACACCATCCGAACCCCCGGCCGCGCATTCTTCCCCACAAGCGCCCACACCGCCCACACCAGCGCATCCGCCCGGACCGGCGATCGCCCCGCCCTCCATCGTCACCCCGACGAAGGCCGGGGCCCATAACCACGGTCACATGGATACCGGCCTTCGCCGGTATGACGAGGGAGCGGGCTATGATTCATTTAGGGACTGTAAGTTCGCTAGAATGCAATCACGGCAAGCATGACAAGGATGCCCATAAAGGCGACAATCCAAACCGCTGCCGACACATCAGCTAGACGCGCCCAAAATCTCGACTCCGAGAGCAGCAGGCTATCTCGGTCTATGTCATAAGGATTCACGCCTGTTTGTTCACAGAGTGCAAAAGCGAAACGGTTCCACAGTTCTGGATTGCTCAGTTCCTCGGCCGGAAGAACCTTTTGAAGAGACGTGAACACATCCCCAGCGGTGAGCCAGCCTTGAGCATCCGTATAATCCAGCTTCACACCAAAGGTACGTTCAATGTCGGCGATCGCCGCGATTTCGTCCCCATCGCCACCGAGTCCAACGCTTTTGGAAGAGCTCCCCATCACCAAGAGAGGATAGCCGCAATGGTTTTCCCCGCAATATCCGGTTTCCATGCCAAATCCTAAACCACCCGAACCCCCGGCCGGGCACTCTTCCCCATAAGCTCCCACACCGCCCATACCAGCGCATCCGCCCGGTCCGGCGATCGCCCCGGCCCTTCGTAGCCACCGCCCGCGATAAGCCCGCAAAGTTCATCCTCCAATGCCGGAAACGCTCCGGCGTGGCGCACCCGCCCAGCCTCGTACTGCGCCGCAACCGGCTCGGCGCGGATCGCCTTCCCGCGTGTGGCGCGCACCGATTTCACCGGCAGCGCGTGGTCCACGGCGGCGAGCACGCGCGCGACCATGTCGCCGCCGTTGTTCACCTCCGCGACCACACGGTCCGCGGCGTGGCGCGCGGCTGCGTCCGAAACCGCACGCGCCCAACCCTCCGGCGATAACCCCTCGACGCTCGCATCCTCGATCACCACGATCGTGCCGTCCGCGCGCAGCCCCGCCGCAACGATCCCGCACACCGATCCCGCACCGTGCCCGGCGGGGGGATCGACGCCGATCACCACGCGCGCGAGGCCCGCATCGTCCACCCCTTGGCCCGCCGGGTTCACCGGCCGCACCCGGCACCGCTCGATCAGCGCGCGCGACCAGAGCGCGCCTTCCACCTCCTCAATGAGTTCACCGTCCAGCTCCTGGCGCCCCAGCCGCGTGCCGCCATAGGCCTCCGTCACTGCCTCCAGAAACGCCGGGGGCAGGTTCGCCGTATTTTCCACCGTACGTCCGCGCGTCACGATGATGGCATGTCCTGCCAGCGCTTCCTCCAGCAGGCGCCGCACCAGCGGCACAGGGCGCGGCGTCGTCGTCAGCACCGCGCGCGGTTCCTTGCCCAGCCGCAGCCCCATGCGCAGGTTCATCCACACATCGAGACCCTGCGGCCATTTCGCGATCTCGTCGCCCCAGGCGTGGCTGTGCTGCGCACCGCGCATCGCATCGGGGTCGTCCGCCGAATAAAGAAAGCCCTTCGCGCCCGTCGGCCACGAAAGCCGCCGCAGCGAAGGCTCGAAGCTTGGACGCAGGCTCTGCCTGCCCGCGCGCAGCAGGCCGGATTCGCCCTCCACCATCACGGCGCGCGCCTCGTGCAGCGTCGCGCCCACGATGGCGATGCGCGCCGCGCCCTTCATCGCCGCGCGCTGCACCCATTCTGCGCCCGTGCGCGTCTTGCCGAAGCCGCGCCCTGCCATCACCAGCCAGGTGTGCCAATCGCCATCCGGCACGACCTGCGACGTGCGCGCCTTGCTATACCAGCCGCGCAGCAGCTTCTTCCGCTCCGGCATATCCCACGGACGCAACGCTTCGCGATGTTCGTCATCCGTCAACGCCGCAAGGCGCTCGTGCAGGTTCAGCGCGCTCATTCGGCGGCGCCTTCGCGTCGCGCCTCGATCATCGCCACGCGGGCCTCCACTGCGCGATAGAGCGTCAGTTCTTCGTCCTCCTCGTCCACGGCGAGCGCGGCATAGGCCTCCGGCCGGCGGCGGCTCAGCATGAACATCAGCAGCCGGTCCGAATATTCGCGGATCGTCACCGGCGTGCCGCCCGCCCTCACGACCACCTTCTCCACGCCGTCGCGCGCACGTTCGAAGGCGACCGCTTCCAGTTCGTCCATCGCGCTCGTCAGCGCCTCTTCCCATGCCCGGGCGAAATCGGGGTCGCGGCGGCGCAGCGTATAGGCCGTGCATTTGCCCTTGCCCGCGGCTTCTGCCGCCGCGCGCACGTTTGCGGTGCGCGCCAGCACGTCCAGGAATTTGCCGCGACGTTTCGGTGTCCAGCCATCGTGCCGCTGGGACGCGCGGCGCGCCGATATCGTTTTCGTCATCGGGGTCTTTCACACGAGAAGAAGCCGCGCCGAGCCCCGATACGAAAACGGCCCCGAGGGCGGTGAAGCCCCGGAGCCGCAATTCCTCAGCGTGTCTGATGTCTAGCAAACAGCGGTTCGCTCGTCAAGCATTATTTTGCCTATTTGGTTCTTTTTGATCCTTTTGGTCGCAGCCGGGTTGCAAACGGAGGCCGGCTGGGCCACTTCGCGCGTCGATCCGCGTATGTCGTTCATCGGATCGTAATTTTATGTGGCGTAAGAGGCGCTTACCGGGGCCGGGCAAAAGAGGATAAAATGAAAACGATCATCGTCTGCGCCTGCCTCCTGTTCATCGCCGCCGTCGGCGCCATCGCGATTCCGCCGCACGCCGGCGCGATCGCCTCGACGACGCCCGCGACTGCCGCCGATCACACCCGGTAGTAATCCGCCACGCGGTCCAGCCCCAGGCACAGCACCACCTTTCCGGCGCGCGCCGGCCAGCCCATCGCCCGCTCCGCCGTTTCCAGCCCTTCACCCAGGCACACGGTTCGCGTCAGCACATCGGCAAGGCCTTGCCCGGCGTGCGTGAGCGCGGCGTCCACGCGCGCTTTCGCGCCGAGCTGCGCCGTCGTCGGATCGGGCGCGTCCGGCGCCGCGCGGCTGCCTTTTGCAACCGGCCCGGCGTCCCACGCCATCGTCACGCGCGGGCCTTGTGCGGCGATCATGAAGTCGCGGCGCAGGCGCACGCCCGCCTCGAACTGGCGGTCACTGATCTTACCGCGCGCGTGCAGCCACGCAATGGGTTCCTCCGCGCGGTTGGCGTGGCGCGCGCCTTCGGTGGCGGCGCGGCGGTGCGCCGGGCTGTCGATGCTGTTCACGATCAGGCGGTTACGGGTTTCGGGCATGGGCATCTCCCTCGCTTTCAGTTGCGAATCGCCCTTGCCATCGCGCTTCGGCTGTAGGACAGTGAAAAATAACCCAATAGGATAATTCGATGCTCACACGCATCCGCGAGGTCCGCAAGGGCAAGGGTCTCACTCTGGCGGACGTCGCCGAACGCTGCCGCCCTGCCACCACCCCCCAAACCATCGGCCGCCTCGAAACCGGCACCCGCACCGTCTCCGTCGGCTGGCTCAACCGCATCGCCGCCGCGCTCGGTGTCGAAGCCGCCGAACTCGTCACCCACCCCGAACGCCCCGACGTCCCCGTCGCCGCCCTCCTCGGCGCGGACGGCGCGAGGGCGCCAACGATGCCGCAGACCCTGCTGCCGCCGCGTCCCTCCGGAGCGATGATCGCGGTGCAGGTCGTCTCCGGCATTGGCGACTACCGCACCGGCGATTCGATCTGGTGCGAGCGCCTCTCCCCCGCCGAGTTCGAGCGCGCGCGCAACCGCGACGTGCTCGTCCCCCGCCCGGCCGGACGCTTCGTGTTCGGCCGCCTCGTCGATCTCGACGGCCAACGCCTCGCCATCCTGCCGCTCGTTCCCGGCGCGCGACAACTCGTCGTCTCGGAAACGCCGTGGCTCGCGGTCGGCGTCACATTGGTACGGCCACTTTAGGGAGTATGCGCCCTGAGGCGCCGTCGCTAACCGCGGCGGCGAAAGGAACCCTTCATGCTCGACACCGCCAGCCGCACCGCGTTCGACGAAGATCACGCCCTCTTCCGCGACAGCGTCCGCAAGTTCTTCGACCGCGAACTTTATCCCCACCTCGACCGCTGGGAGCACGAGGGCATCGTCGACCGCGATTTCTGGCGCGCCTGCGGCGAGGCAGGACTGCTCTGTCCGCAGGTTCCCGAGGAATACGGCGGCCTCGGCCTCGACTACCGCTACAACGCCGTGATCGGCGAGGAGTTATGCTACGCTGGCTCCTCTGCGGGCATCACGCTCCACTCTGACATCGTCGTCGACTACATCATCAACTACGGCTCGGAGGAGCAGAAGCGCCGCTGGCTCCCTGGAATGGTTTCGGGCGAGGTCATCACCGCGATCGCGATGACGGAACCAGGCGCAGGCTCCGATCTTCAGGGCGTGAAGACGACCGCGAAGCGCGACGGCAACCACTATGTGGTGAACGGCTCCAAGACTTACATCACCAACGGCCAGAACGCCGATCTCATCATCGTTGTCGCCAAGACGGACCCGGCACTTGGTGCCAAAGGCACCTCCCTCATCCTCGTCGAGTCCGACCGTGAGGGCTTCGCGCGCGGCCGCAACCTAGACAAGATCGGCCAGCACTCGGCCGACACGTCCGAGCTCTTCTTCAACGACGTGCGGGTGCCGATCACCAACTGCATCGGCGAGGAAAACATGGGCTTCATCTACCTGATGAAGCAACTCCCGCAGGAACGCCTGCAGATCGCACTCTCGGGTCAGGCGGTTGCGCAGCGCGCCTTCGACGAAGCCGTCAAGTTCACCAAGGAGCGCAAGGCGTTCGGCAAGACCGTATTCGATTTCCAGAACACGAAGTTCACTCTCGCCGATCTCGCGACCAAACTGCAGATCGGCTGGGCGCATCTCGACTGGGCGCTAAAGCGCCACGTCGAAGGCAAGCTCACCGCCGCCGAAGCCTCCGCCGCCAAGCTCTGGCACACCGAACTGCAATGGGATGCCTGCGACCTCTCGCTCCAGCTTCACGGCGGCGCGGGCTACATGAACGAGTATCCGATCGCCCGCCTGTGGCGCGATGCACGCGTGCAGCGCATCTATGGCGGTACGTCGGAGATTATGAAGGAAGTCGTCAGCCGCACCATCTAGGTGCTGCTAGAAACTTTCTTCTGCATAGACCTGCGATAGATCGCCCGCCCAGCGGCCGTGATAGGCGTCGAGCAATCGCTCGGCGGGCGTCTTGCCACTTTCGATGATCTCGAACAGCGGCGCGAGGAAGATCGCTTCGTTGTCGCCCGAGCTGTTGAGCCGCGCCCGGCGCGTCAGCCCCGCTTCGGCGATCGCGAGGATTTCCTTGCCGAGTTGCTGGAATGTGCGGCCGCGTGGCCCCTTGGCTTGAAGGCCCAGCCTCGGCACCTCTTCGCGGATGCGATGATGATCCGCGATCGTCCAGTGCTTCACCATATCCCATGCCGCATCGAGCGCCGCATCGTCGTAGAGCAGCCCCACCCAGAAGGCGGGCAACGCGCAGATACGGTTCCACGGGCCGCCATCCGCGCCGCGCATTTCAAGGTAGGACTTGAGACGCACTTCCGGGAAAGCGGTCGAGATATGATCGTTCCAGTCGCCGAGCGTCGCGCGCTCGCCCGGCAGCGCCGCGAGCTTGCCGTCCATGAAGGCGCGGAAATCCTGCCCCGCGAGATCGACATATTTGCCGTCCCGCACGGCGAAATACATGGGAACATCGAGAATATAGTCCGCCCAGCGTTCGAAGCCAAAACCGTCCTCGAACACGAACGGCAGCATACCCGTGCGCGCCGCATCGGTGTCGGTCCAGATATGGCTGCGATAGCTGAGGAAGCCGTTGGGCTTTCCTTCGGTGAACGGCGAGTTTGCGAACAGCGCCGTCGCGAGCGGCTGCAGCGCAAGACTGACGCGGAACTTCTTCACCATGTCCGCCTCGCTCGCATAGTCGAGGTTGGTTTGGATGGTGCAGGTGCGCAGCATCATGTCGAGGCCGAGCGATCCGACGCGTGGCATGTGGCGCAGCATGATTGCATAGCGCCCCTTGGGCATGATCGGCAGTTCGTCGCGGCGCTTGTCGGGCCACATGCCGAGGCCGAGGAAGCCGAGGCCAAGTTCCTTGCCGACCTCCTGCACCTGCCGCAGATGCCGCCCGGTCTCGGCGCAGGTCTGATGCAGATTTTCGAGCGGCGCGCCGGACAGCTCGAACTGTCCGGCGGGTTCGAGACTGACGTTGCCGTCGTCACCCGCCAGAGCGATGACATATCCATTCTCTTCGACCGGTTCCCAGCCGAAACGCGTCATCGCCATCAGGAGGTCGCGGATGCCGCCTTGCTCGTCATAGGAGGGCGCCCGGTGATCGCTGGTGCGATACACGAACTTCTCGTGCTCGGTGCCGATTCGCCAACGCTCCGCGGGTTTGCTGCCGTGCTCGAAAACACTCAGCAAATCGTCTTTTGACTCGATCGGAAGGGCATCCCCTTCACCGGCCTTGCGCGTGCTCATGGCGAGCGCTTAGCCGTCCTCGCGGCCGCGCGCCAGAGAGGAAATGAGCGAGGCTCAATCCCCCTGCCAATCCCCCGCAAGTGCCTGCCAGATCGAAACCGCTGCTGCCGCCGCCGTGTCGGCACGCAGGATGCGGGGGCCGAGTGACACGCGCACGCACTGTGGCAGTGCCCGGATGGCGGCGCGTTCAGCGTCGTCGAAACCGCCCTCGGGGCCGATGAGGATCGCTGCGGGCGCGGCAACGCCGGGCAGCACCTTCGCGACCGGTTCACCGCCCTCCTCGTCGCAGAAGATCAGCGTGCGCTCCGTAGGCCAATCGGCGAGCAACGCCGTGAGTGGGACAGGATCGCCCAGCTCCGGCAGCGCCGTGCGTTCGCACTGTTCGGCAGCCTCGATCATGTGCGCGCGTAGCCGGTCCAGCTTCAGATTGCCCACAACCGTCCGCCGCGTCACCGTCGGCACCAGCCGCGCAACGCCGAGTTCGCACGCCTTCTCCGCGAGCCAGTCGATGCGGCCCGCTTTCAGTGGCGCTGCGCAGAGCCAGAGATCGGCCACCACCTCGCGCGGCTTCAGCAGTGACTCGGCGCGCACCACCACTTCGCGCTTGCCGATAGCCGCGACCACCGCCTGCCACTCGCCGGTGCGGTCATCGAACAGCCTGACACGGTCACCTTCGCGAAGGCGCATCACGCGCGTCAGATAGTGCCCCGCCGAGGGAGGCAGCGGCAGCGTCTTCCCTGCACCCAGAGGCGTATCCACGAACAGGCGGGGGCCCGCCTTGCTTGACAATGATCGATCACCCATGCTGACCCCGCTAGCATGGAGACCCCGCCCCTGACCACGCCGGAGCCGAACGATCGCGCGACACCCGATGCGATCGCGGGTAGCTGGGTCGAAATGCTGCCCCGGTCGTGGAAACCCTATGCCCGGCTGGCACGGGCAGACCGGCCGATCGGCGCTTGGCTGCTGTTCTGGCCCTGCGCATGGGGCGTGGCGCTCGCGGGCGGGCTTCCGCAGGAAACGTATTTGGTCCTGCTGTTCCTGATCGGATCGTTCGCGATGCGCTCGGCAGGGTGCGTCTACAACGACATCGTCGACCGCGATCTCGACGCCAGTGTCAAGCGCACGCGCAGCCGCCCGCTCGCCAGCGGGACCGTGTCGCTGAAGGCTGCATGGGCGCTGCTCGTCGGCCTGTCGCTGATCGGCCTCGTCGTGCTGCTCCAGCTCGGCGGGTTCGCACAGGTCGTAGCGCTCGGCTCCTTGCTGCTGGTCGCAGGCTATCCGTTCATGAAGCGCATCACGTGGTGGCCGCAGGCATGGCTCGGGCTCACCTTCAACTGGGGAGCGCTCGTCGGCTTCGCCGCTGTTTCCGGCAGTCTGCCTCCAGCGGCGCTCGTGCTCTATACGGCCGGCCTGTTCTGGACGCTGGGCTACGACACGATCTACGCACTTCAAGATATCGAGGACGATGCGCTCGCGGGCATCAAGTCCTCGGCGCGGCGGCTTGGTGGCAGTGTGCGCACGGGCGTGGCGATCTTCTATGCGGTCACGGTCCTCCTGCTCGCCGCCGCGCTCTGGCTCGCCGCACCGGAGCGGCCGCTCGTGCTCGTGGCACTGCTTCCCGCTGCACTCCATCTGGTGTGGCAGGTCCGCGCCCTGCGCAGTGCCGACACGCTGGGCGCGCTGCGCTTGTTCCGTTCGAATACGCTGACGGGCGCACTGGTCTTCGCCGCCTGCCTTGCGGCGGGGCTTTGACGGGCGCGCGCCGAGCGCCTATGCGCGGCTACCATGCTTGATCCGAACGCCGCGCTCGACCGCCTCGACCACGCCATTGCCCGCGCGAAGGCGCTGGGCGCCGATGCCGCGGATGGGGTCTATTTCGGCGACATGTCGTCGAGCGTGCATGTGCGGCTCGGTGCGCTTGAAGACATCGGCCGTTCGGAGGCCGAGGAAATCGGCATCCGTGTCTTCATCGGCCACCAGAGCGCCAACGTCTCTTCGTCCGACCTCTCCGCCGCCGCGCTCGCCGCCGCCGCCGAGCGCGCGGTCGCGATGGCGCGCGAGGCGCCCGAGGATCGCTATGCGGGCCTCGCCCCTGCCGAGCGGCTGACGAGGGGGCCGTGGGCCGTGCTCGATATCGATGACGGCGCCGACATTGCGGTGGAAGCGCTGCGCGCCCGTGCCCTCGCGGCCGAAGATGCCGCGCGCGCCGTGGAGGGCGTCAGCAATTCGCAGGGCGCCTCGGCCAGCACCGGCCGCGCGGTCTATGCGCTTGCCACCTCCCACGGATTCGCGGGCGCCTATTCGGGCAGTTCGTACGGCGTTTCCGCCTCGATCATCGCCGGGACCGGCGACGCGATGCAGCGCGACTACGCCTATCACAGCGCGCGGCACGATGCCGATCTGGACGCGCCCGAGGCCGTCGGCCGGCTTGCGGGCGAACGCGCCGTGGCGCGCCTGTCTCCCGCGAAGCTTGCAACGGGCGCGATGCCGGTGGTGTTCGACCCGCGCGTCGCGGGCTCGCTGATCGGCCATTTCGCGGGGGCGATCAGCGGATCGGCAATCACGCGCGGCACCAGCTTCCTCAAGGATTCGCTGGGGCAGGACATCTTCCCGCGCGGGCTCTCGATCGTCGACGACCCCTTGCGCGTGCGCGGGCTCCGTTCTCGCCCGTTCGACGGCGAGGGGCTGCCCACGGCGCGCACGCGGCTCGTCGATGGAGGCCGCCTCACCGGCTGGCTGCTCGACAGCGCCTCGGCTCGGCAGCTTGGGAGCAGCCCATCCGGCCATGCCTCGCGCGGGGTTTCCGGCCCGCCGGGCGTGTCCACGTCCAACCTCTACATGGAGGCGGGCGCGCAGAGCCGCAAGGCGCTCATCGCGGATATCCGCCGCGGCGTGCTCGTCACCGAGCTCATCGGCCAGGGCGTCAACGCCGTTACCGGCGATTACAGCCGCGGCGCGGCGGGCTTCCTGATCGAGGACGGTGAGATCGCAGGCCCGGTCGCCGAGATCACCGTGGCGGGCAATCTCAAGTCCATGTTCCTGAACCTGACGCCGGCGGACGATCTTGTTTTCCGCTATGCCGTCAATGCGCCAACGCTGCGCATCGAGGGCATGACGGTCGCCGGGGCCTGACGCACACAAGTAGGCGAAGTAGAGGCCAACGACGGTTTTTCCGGTCGGGCCTGCGCCCTGATTTCAAAGAACCCGCAAGGCTTGCACGGACTTTCCTATTTCGGAAGCCCAAGCAGCGTCAGGCAATCTTCGGCACGCCGAGGCGGGGGATGGCGCGGGCGGGGCAATCGTCCATCACCACCTTCAATCCAGCAGCTTCGGCCTTCGCGGCGGCTTCATCGTTGATGACGCCGAGCTGCATCCACACCGCCTTCGCGCCGATCCCGATGGCCTCGTCCACGACCGGTCCGACCGCGTCGGAGCGGCGAAAGATCTCGACCATGTCGACGGATTGGGGAACTTCAGAAAGCGAAGCGTAGACGGTTTCGCCATGAATCGTAGAGCCTGCGAGCGTCGGGTTCACCGGGATCACACGGTAGCCGCGCCCCTGCAGATAGGCCATCACGCCGTGGCTCGGGCGATCCGGGCGATCGGACGCACCAACCATCGCGATGGTGCGGGTGGTCGTCAGCAGGTCGCGAATATCGTCAGCGGACGTCAGCGGCACGGGCGTTCTCCTTCAAGGCTGCCATGACCTGAACGGCGATGCGGCGGAAGGCGTTCCCTGCCGGGTCATCGCGAAGCGCGACAGGCGTTCCCGCATCGCTCGCCTCGCGAATACCGATTTCGAGCGGGATACCGCCGAGGAAGGCGAGTCCCATCGCCTTCGCCGCCGCCTCCGCGCCGCCGTGGCCGAAGATGTGGCTTTCGTGGCCGCAGTTCGGGCAGTGGAAGGTCGACATGTTCTCGATCATGCCGAGGATCGGCACGCCGACCTTGCCGAACATCGCGACCGCCTTCTTCGCATCGATGAGCGCGAGATCCTGCGGCGTCGAGACGATCACCGCGCCCGCGAGCGGCACCTTCTGCGCCATCGTGAGTTGGATATCGCCCGTGCCCGGCGGCAGATCGACGACGAGCACGTCGAGCGGGCCCCACTCGGTCTGCGTCAGCATCTGCATCAGCGCGCTCGACGCCATCGGTCCGCGCCAGACGACGGCGCGGTCGGGATCGGTCATCGCGCCCATCGAGACGGTCTTCAAACCGTGCACCTCGGCGGGCTGGATGAGCTTCTCGCGGAGCGTCAGCCGCTCCTGCCGTCCCATCAGCATCGGCACGGACGGGCCATAGATATCGGCGTCGAGCAACCCGACCCTGAGGCCCTGCGAAGCAAGTGAGACGGCGAGATTCGCCGCGACGGTCGACTTGCCGACGCCGCCCTTGCCTGAGCCGACGGCGATGATGTGGCGGATTTCGGGAAGCGGTGCCGGTGCGGTCGGGTGCGGCCCCTGCGGCGCATCGCCGCGTTCGGCGGTGGTGATGATCCGCGCGCCCTCGACACCCGGCACGGACCGCAACGCGGCGTCGACGCGCGCCTCCAGCGTCTTCGCGTCGTGCGGCGAAAGCCCGTCCACGGCAAGCACCAGCCCCGCCTGAGCGCTTCGGAGCACGATGCCCGAAACACGCCCGGCGCTGACGATATCCTTGCCGGATACCGGGTCTGCAAGCCGCTCAAGCGCTGCGCGCAACAGGTCTTCGCCCGCCATTTTCACTCCTTGCTGGTCAGCATGTCTCGCAAATGCGCGGAGGCGTCCGTATATAGGCTGCTCATTGGAAGCAATCGACGGGTAGCGAATGCCTTGGGAGAACAACAGTAACAATTCCGGGCCCTGGGGCAGCGGCAACGGAAACGGTCCGCGCAACCCTTGGGGTGGCGGCTCGGGTGGCGGCTCCGGCGGCGGTGGCGGCAATCGCGGCGGCGGCGGACCCGATTTCGACGAGTTCATCCGTCGCAGCCAGGAACGGCTGCGTTCCGGCCTGCCCGGCGGCCCCAAAGGCGGTTCGATGCCATGGGGCTACGTGATCCTCGGCATCGTGCTCGTCTGGATCGCATTCACATCCTTCTACCGCGTGATTCCGGAGCAGCGCGGCGTCGTGCAGCGCTTCGGCGCCTATTCGCGCACAACGGGACCGGGTATGCACTTCAAGCTGCCCGCACCGTTCGAAACCGTGACCAAGCCCGCGGTTGAAACCGTCGCCACGATCGACATCGGATCAACGGATGCATCGACCGAGAACCTGATGCTGACGGGCGATCAGAACATCATCGACATCGCCTACGCCGTGCGCTGGAAGATCAAGGACCCGGTGCAGTTCCTGTTCCAGCT
The DNA here is from genome assembly GCF_042676985.1 of Sphingosinicella xenopeptidilytica. Lineage (NCBI taxonomy): Bacteria > Pseudomonadati > Pseudomonadota > Alphaproteobacteria > Sphingomonadales > Sphingosinicellaceae > Sphingosinicella > Sphingosinicella xenopeptidilytica. The sequence continues at coordinate 95,213 of NZ_JBHTIK010000001.1, forward strand.
CGCCGAGCCCGAAACCACGATCCGCGAAGTCGCCGAATCGGCGATGCGCGCGGAAGTGGCGCGTGTTCCGCTCGACGCCGCGATCGGCCCCCAGCGCGCCCAGATCGCCGAGCAGGTGCGGGTCCGCACGCAGGAGATGCTCGACAGTTACAAGGCGGGCATCGACATCGTCGGCGTCGACATCAAGCAGGCCGACCCGCCCGCCGCCGTCGATACGGCGTTCAAGGACGTGTCTGCCGCGCAGCAGAATGCCGAGCAGTATCTGAACGAGGCGCGCCGCTATTCGCAGCAGCTCCTCGCGCTGGCACAGGGGCAGGCCGCCGCCTTCGACGCGGTGTACGAACAATATCGGCTGGCGCCGGAAGTGACGCGCAAGCGCATGTATCTGGAGACGATGGAAGAGGTGCTCGGCAAGGTGGACAAGACGATCATCGAGGCTGACGGCGTCGTCCCCTATCTGCCACTGCCGGAAGTGCGAAAGCGCGCTGTCGCAAACGCGGCGGGAGACGCGCAATGACCCTGCTTCGCAACCCGATCGCGCTCGTCGGCCTCGCCTTCCTTGCGCTGATCCTGATTACGACGTCGCTGTTCACCGTCTCCGAATCGCAGCAGGCGATCATCGTGCGGCTCGGTAAGCCCGACAGGATCGTCAACCGGTACAACCCGAACGACCCCTTCGGCGCCACAGGCGCCGGGCTGACGCTCAAGGCGCCGTTCATCGAAAACGTCGTGTGGGTCGACAAGCGCATCCGCGATCTCGACATGCCGCAGCAGGTGGTGCTTTCCACCGATCAGCTTCGCCTTGTCGTGGATGCCTTCGCACGCTTCCGCATCGTCGATCCGCTGCGCATGTATCAGACCGTGCGATCGGAAGATCGCGTTGCCGACGAACTGTCGCGCATTCTCGGCTCGCGCCTGCGCAACGAGCTCGGCCGGCAGACCTTCGCGACGCTGCTCAGCCCCGAGCGCGGGCAGCTGATGGATACGATCCAGGAAGCGGTGAACCGCGAAGCCAGCCGCTACGGCGCCGAGATCGTCGACGTGCGCATCAAGCGTGCCGATCTTCCGCCGGGCGACCCCTTGCAGTCCGCATTCCTGCGGATGCAGACCGCGCGCCAGCAGGAAGCCGAATCGATCCGCGCACAGGGACGCAAGCAGGCGCAGATCATTCGCGCCGAAGCCGACGCCGAAGCATCGCGCGTGTATGCGCAGTCCTTCGGCAAGGATAAGGACTTCTACGCCTTCTACCGCGCGATGCAGGCGTACCGGACGACGTTCAACAACGGCAATGCCAGCGTGGTGCTGTCGCCCGACAATGAATTCCTGCGCGAGTTCCAAGGGGTCCGCAGCCGCTGATCCGTATGGGAAGCGATCTCCTTGCGGCGATCGGCCTCGCGCTCGTTCTGGAGGGCGCGGCCTATGCGCTGTTCCCCGATGCGATGCGAAGGGCGGCCGCGATGCTGTTTGCGCAGGGAGAGAGCACGGTGCGCATCGCCGGGCTCGGCGCGGTGCTCGCGGGTGTCGCGATCGTCGCTGCGGTGCGGTTGCAGGGATGAAGACATAAGGGGCAGATTGTATTGACGCCGGGCGGTGCTTACATGGCGTCAAGTTGAGGAGACGAGATACGTGCGTATCGCATTAGCCATGACCGGCGCGGCGGTTCTGTTCGCCAGCGCCGCGACACTTGCCCTTCAGGAACCGGGCCATGCCCAGCAAACAGCGCAGGAATCGCTGAGCGCGCAGCCGCAGGTGTCCGCCCCCGGCGGCGCGCCCGGCAGCTTCGCCGACCTGACCGCGCGGCTTCAACCCGCGGTGGTCAACGTTTCGACCACGCAGGAAATCGAAGTCGGCCGCCTGCGCGGCATCCCGCGCCTGGCGCCCGGCACGCCGCTCGACGAGCTGTTCCGCCGCTTCCAGGAACAGCAGCAGGACGGGCAGGAGCCCGAGACGCGCGAGGCGCAGTCGCTCGGCTCCGGCTTCATCATCTCGCCCGACGGCTATGTCGTCACCAACAACCACGTCGTCACCGGGCGCGGCGGCACCGAGCCCGTCGACAAGATCACCGTGACGCTTTCGGACCGCACCGAATATTCGGCGCGCATCGTGGGCCGCGATCCGCTTTCGGATCTCGCGCTGCTCAAGATCGAGGGCAAGGACTTGCCGTACGTGCGCTTCGGCCAGTCCGAGCGCGTGCGTGTCGGCGACTGGGTGATCGCGATCGGCAACCCCTTCGGCCTTGGCGGCACAGTGACGGCGGGCATCGTCTCGGCGCTCCACCGCAACATCCAGGCGGGGCAATACGACCGCTACATCCAGACCGATGCCTCGATCAACCAGGGCAACTCGGGCGGACCGATGTTCGACCTCTCCGGCAACGTGATCGGCGTGAACACGGCGATCTTCTCGCCCACGGGCGGTAATGTCGGCATCGGCTTCGCGATTCCCGCAGAGCAGGCCTCGCCCGTGATCGACCAGCTGCGCTCGATCGGGCGCGTGCGGCGCGGCTACCTCGGCGTCAGCATCCAGCCGGTGACGCCCGAAATCGCCTCCGCGCTCGGGCTCCAGAAGGATCGCGGCGAGATCGTCGCGAGCGTCGAGAACGACGGCCCGGCGAAGAAGGCGGGCATTCTCGCGGGCGACGTCATCACGCGCGTGAACAGCCAGGAAGTCACCGTCGACAACACGCTTTCGGCGATCGTCGCGAACAGCGGCATCGGCAGCCGCGTGCCGATCGAACTCTACCGGAACGGCAAGCGCCAGACCGTGCAGGCAACGCTCGTCGAGCGGCCCGCCGAGATCGCCGTCGCGGGCAGCGAAAACGCGCCGGCGGAAGGCGACAAGGCCGCGAACGAGGCCGCCGCGTCCGCGCGCCGCAGCCTTGGCATCACGCTTGCCGAGCTGACACCGGAAGTTCGCCGCCAGCTCGGCGTCGACACCGACGTCGAAGGCGTCGTGATCGCCAGCCTCAACCGCAACAGCGATGCGGCCAAGCGCGGCCTGCAGCGCGGGGACGTGATCCTCTCGATCAACCAGCAGCCGACGAAGACGCCCGCTGCTGCCGCTGCCGCTGTCGCCGCAGCGCGCAAGGCCGGGCGCGACACGGTGGTGCTGTTCGTGAAGCGCGGATCGCGCCCGCCGCAGTTCATCGGCATCGCCATGATGGGCAAGGACGAAGGCTGAGCCCCAGCGCTTCGGCAAGAAACGAAAACCCTGGCCTCGACATGTTCGCGGCCGGGGTTTTTCTTTTCCGGCTTCCTGTTTTCGCGCCACATGCTTTAGTTGATCGTAGACGGACAAGGAGTGGGCGATGGGAACGATCTTCGTCGGTGCGGCGGGCGACAAACGGCTCGAACTCGACCTGAAACGCGCCAACCGGCACGGACTGATCGCAGGCGCCACGGGCACCGGCAAGACGGTGAGCCTGCAGATCCTCGCCGAGGGCTTCTCGAAGGTTGGCGTGCCCGTGTTCATGGCCGACGTGAAAGGCGATCTCGCCGGGCTCGCCATGCCCGGCTCGGCCACGCACAAGGCACACGCCACGCTTCAGGAACGCGCCGCGAGCATGGGCCTCACCGACTATGCATACGAGGCGTTTCCGGCGGTGTTCTGGGACCTGTTCGGCGAGCAGGGTCATCCTGTGCGCACCACCGTTTCCGAGATGGGGCCGCTGCTGCTCTCGCGCCTGATGGGGCTCAACGAGACGCAGGAAGGCGTGCTCACCATCGCGTTCCGCATCGCCGACGAGGAGCAGCTGATGCTGCTGGACCTCAAGGACCTGCAATCGATGCTGACGTACGTGGCGGACAATGCCGCGACGATCGGTACGCGCTACGGCAACGTCACCAAGCCGAGCGTCGGCGCGATCCAGCGGCAGCTTCTGGTGCTGGAGAACGAGGGCGGCGCGCGCTTCTTCGCCGAGCCCGCGCTCGACGTGAAGGATTTCATGAAGGTCGGCGACGATGGTCGCGGCCAGGTGAACATCCTCGCCGCCGACAAATTGATGCAGAGCCCGCGGCTTTATTCCACCTTCCTGCTGTGGCTGCTCTCCGAGCTGTTCGAGGCGCTGCCCGAGGTGGGCGACCCCGACCAGCCGAAGATGGTGTTCTTCTTCGACGAGGCGCATCTGCTGTTCGATGAGGCCCCGAAGGCACTGCTCGAGAAGATCGAACAGGTCGTGCGTCTGATCCGTTCGAAAGGTGTCGGCGTTTATTTCATAACGCAGAATCCGATCGACGTGCCGGAAGGCGTGGGCGGGCAGCTCGGCAACCGCATCCAGCACGCGCTCCGCGCCTTCACGCCGCGCGACCAGAAGGCGATCAAGGCGGCCGCCGAAACGTTCCGGGTCAATCCGGGGCTCGATGTCGTGACCGCGATCACCGAGCTGAAGGTCGGCGAAGCGCTCGTCTCGCTGCTCGATCGCGACGGCGCGCCCGCGCCCGTGGAGCGCGCGTTTATCCGTCCGCCCTGCTCGCGGCTCGGGCCTCTTACCGAGCAGGAGCGCAAGGTGATGATCGCGAGCTCGCCGTTCGCGGGACGCTACGAAGAGACGATCGATCGCGAATCCGCGTTCGAGATTCTGAAGGGGCGTGCGGAACAGGCGCTGGAAGAATCCGAAGCCGCCGCCGAGACAAAGGCCGAAGCGAAAGCGACGGGCGGACGTGGCAGCAGCTGGTCGAACAGCATTCTCGGCAAGATCGCGGGCGCGGTGATCGGTGCGTTCGTCGCCAAGAAGGCGCGTGATTTCGGGGACAGCCTCGCGGGCAAGAAGCCCTCGCGCCGCAGCGCGTCCGCAACCTCAAGCGCGGTCGGGACTGCGGGCAGCCAGATCGGTTACGAGATCGGCAAGGCGATCGCCGGCCCGATGGGCGGGCGCATCGGGCGCGGTGTGCTCGGCAGCTTCAGCCGCGGCGTGGCCAAGAAAATCGGCTGACGATCAACCGCCGATCGAAACGCTTGCCGTCGCCGGATCGCTGCTGCCCGGCTGCGCGTCGATGATCGTCTTCAGGAGCGCGCCCTTGTTGACGACCTCCGTGCTCGGATCGCCCGCCGTGGAGCGCGCCGAGGGATCGGGGCGGGCGGCGCCCGCATCGTCGAGCAGCTTCTGTTCGCCGGCCGATTTCGGGGCCGGGCGCACGCCGGGGCCGAACAGCGCTTCCATAGCCTGCGTCTGCGCGTCGGTTTCCATCGGGCGCGGGGCACCGGGGCGCGGCGGCGCGAGGTTGTAGTCCGGCGGCACGACGAGCGGCGCGGCGCGGCCGATGGCGAACTCGTCCGGCGCATCGCGCCCGAAGATGCCGCTGCTGCCGCAGGCGGAAAGGCCAAGCGCCGTGATCGCCACGAGAGCGGCGCGCGTCAGGGAAGACATGCTTTTCAACTCCACTTCATTCTGCTGCCGCAGGCTTGCGTTCGAAGAACGCGCGCAGCAGCAGGATTGCGACACCTATGGTAATCGCCGCGTCGGCGACATTGAAGACGTAAAAGCTCCACGTCCCCACGTGGACGTGCACGAAATCGACGACGTAGCCGAAACGCACGCGATCGACGATGTTGCCAAGCGCGCCGCCGAGCACGAGCGCGAGCGCGAGAATGTCGATGCGGTTCGTTTCCTTGCGCATCCACCACGCAACGCCCGCCGCGATGAGCGCGGTGACGCCGGTGAGAATCCAGCGCTCCTTCGCGCCATCCGCCTGGAGCAGCCCCATCGAAACGCCGCGATTTTCCACCCATGTGAGGCTGAGGATCGGCAGCAGGTTGATGCTGCCCTTCGCCTGCAGGCCGACACCTGCGATGATCCAAAGCTTCACGAGCTGATCGACGACGAAAATCGCCGCCGCGACGAAATAGCCCTTTGCCGCCGTCACGCGAGAACCTCGTCGCAGCGCACGCAAAGCTCGGTCGTCGGGTCGACATCGCCGGTGTGGCGCCAGCAGCGCGCGCACTTTTCGGCCTCGGTGCGTGTCACTTCGGCAGCATCACCGCCATATTCGACCGCGCTGACGATCGAGACTTCGGCGAAATCGGCCGCTGCGATACCAGCGACTTCCGGCAGCCGCACGACCGCCTCGTTCGACGAGCGGATCGTCTTCTCGCGCCGGAACGGTTCGATCGCTTCGGTGACACTTTCACGTGCCGCGCGGATCGCCGCCCATTTCTCGCCAAGCGTCCCATCCGGCCACGCCGCATCTATCTCCGGCCAATCAAGGAGGTGGACGGAGCCGTCTTCGCTCGGGAAGCGGGCCTGCCAAGTTTCCTCGGCGGTGAACACCAGCACCGGCGCGAACCAGCGGGTGAGCGCGTGGAATAGCACGTCCATCACCGTGCGGCAGGCGCGTCGTTTCGGTGACGTCACGGCGTCACAATAGAGGCTGTCCTTGCGCACATCGAAATAGAAGGCGCTGAGATCGTGGACGCAGAACGCCTGCAATGCCGTCACGTAGCGCGTGAAGTCGTAGTCGTTCACGCATTGGCGCAGTTCGGCGCTCAGCTCCGCGAGGCGGTGCAGTACCCAGCGTTCCAGCTCCGGCATTTCGGACACCGCGATGCGTTCGGCTTCGTCAAAGCCGTCGAGCGCGCCCAGAAGGTAGCGGAAGGTGTTGCGAATCTTGCGGTAGGCATCGGTCATGCCGCGCATGATCTCCGGCCCGATGCGATGATCTTCGCGCCAGTCGACGTTCACCGCCCACAGGCGCAGCACGTCGCCGCCGCTTTCGCCGATCACCTTGTTCGGATCGATGGTGTTGCCGAGGCTCTTCGACATCTTGCGGCCCGAGGCATCGAGCGTGAAGCCGTGCGTAACGACCGCATCGTAGGGCGCGCGGCCGCGCGTGACGCAGGATTGGAGCAGCGAGGACTGGAACCAGCCGCGATGCTGGTCCGAGCCTTCGAGATAGAGGTCGGCAGGCCAGCGCAGGTCCGGCCAGCGGCCCGATTCGAGCACGAAGGCGTGCGTGCAGCCCGAATCGAACCACACGTCGAGGATATCACCGATGCGTTCGTAATCGTCCGCCTTGTAGCGATCCCCGAGGAAGACCTGCGGATCGGTGCCGGTCCACGCATCGACGCCCTCGGCCTTCACCGCCGCGACGATGCGGGCGTTAACCTCTGCGTCGACCAGATACTCGCCCGTCTGCCGGTGCACGAACAGCGTGATCGGCACGCCCCACGCGCGCTGGCGCGAGAGCACCCAATCCGGCCGCCCGGCGACCATCGCGCCGATACGGTTCGCGCCGCGCTCCGGCACCCAGCGCACGCGCTCGATCTCCGCCATCGCCGTTTCGCGGAGCGTGCGGCCCTGCCCCTGCGCGCTGCGGATGTCGGCTTCGGTCTTGCAGAGCGGGATCTGCGGATCAATCGGCTTGTCCATCGGCACGAACCACTGCGGCGTGCAGCGGAAGATGACCTTGGCCTTGGAGCGCCACGAGTGCGGATAAGAGTGCGTGTAGTCCGCGCTCGCCGCGAGCAGCGCGCCGACCTCTTTCAGCGCCGTGCACACGGGACCGTCCGGCGCATTCACCTTGTAGACGTGATTGCCGCCGACCACTGGCCAGTCCGACTGATAGGTGCCGTCCGGCCCCACCACGAACTTCGGCTCTATACCGTTCGCCTTGCACAGCCAGAAGTCGTCTTCGCCGTGGTCCGGCGCCATGTGGACGATGCCCGTGCCGGTGTCGGTCGTGACGAAATCGCCCGGGAGGAGCGGGCGCGGTTCGGCAAAGAAACCGCCGAGATGGTGCCACGGGTGGCGTGCGACGGCAGCGGCGAGATCGGCGCCCTTGACCGGTTTTGCGGCACCCGATGGTTGCGCGCCATAGCGTGCCAGCGTCGGAGCAAGCAGCGCTTCGGCAACAAGCAGACGTTTGCCACCAGTCTCGACAACCACGTAGTCGAGATCCGGCCCATACGCCAAAGCCCGGTTCACCGGCAGCGTCCACGGGGTCGTCGTCCAGATCACAGCGTGGGCGCCGACCAGCTCAGGTGCGTTCGGCGCCTCGGTGATCTCGAACGCCACGTCCACCTGTGTGGAGACGATGTCCTCGTATTCGACCTCGGCTTCGGCGAGCGCGGTCTTTTCCACCGGCGACCACATCACCGGCTTCGCGCCGCGATAGAGCTGGCCGCTCTCCGCCACCTTGAGCAGCTCGGCGACGATGATCGATTCCGCCTGGAAATCCATCGTGAGGTAGGGATTGTCCCAATCGCCGTTGATGCCGAGGCGCTTCAGCTGCTCACGCTGGCGGTTCACCCAGTTCTGCGCGTAGGCACGGCACTCGGCGCGGAACGCCTTGGGGTCCACCTCGTCCTTGTTCTTGCCCTTCTTGCGGTATTCCTCCTCGACCTTCCATTCGATGGGGAGGCCGTGACAGTCCCAGCCGGGCACGTAGGGCGCGTCCTTGCCGAGCAGCGTCTGCGTGCGGACGACCATGTCCTTCAGCACGTGATTGAGCGCGTGGCCGATGTGCATGTCGCCGTTGGCGTAGGGCGGGCCGTCGTGGAGGATGAACTTTTCGCGGCCCTTCCGCTCAGCGCGGAGGCGCTTGTAAAAGTCGAGGCCCTGCCAGCGGGCGAGCCACTTCGGCTCCGCCTCGGCAAGGCCGGCCTTCATCGGGAAATCGGTCTTCGGCAGGAAGACGGTGTCGCGGTAGTCTTTACGGGTATCGTCGCTCATATCGGGCATACGCCCTAGAGGAGAGCGGCGCGCGCGTCCACGATATCCTTGGCGATCTGCGCCTTCAGCGCATCGAGGCTGGCGAGTTTCATTTCAGGGCGCAGATGCGCGATCAGCTGCGTCTCGATGGTCTGCGCGTAGAGGTCGCCCGCATAGCCGAACAAATGGACTTCGAGCAATTCCTTCGGCGGCGTGAACATCGGCCGGATGCCGAGGTTCGCCACACCATCCACCATGCGCCCATCCTCTAGGCGGCAGCGCACGGCATAGATGCCGTAGGCCGGGCGGACGTATTCGGCGCCGATGGCGACGTTCGCGGTCGGCACGTCGATCGTGCGGCCGCGCTTGTCGCCGTGTTCCACCGTGCCGCGAATGGCGAAGGGACGCCCCATCAGCGCTGCGGCCTCGCGGCAGTGCCCAGCCTGCAGTGCGGCGCGCACGCGCGTGGAAGAAATGATCGCCGAGCCTTCGTCGCGCACCGGCGCGACGGTTTCGGGGATGAGGCCGTGGGCCGCGCCGAATTCGAGCAGCTTCGCCGTGTCGCCGCTCGCGCCGCGCCCGAAGGTGAAGTCTTCGCCGGTGACGGTGCCGGTGAGGCCGAGGCGCCCGACGAGAATGCTGGAGACGAATTCATCGGCCGTGAGCGCCGCGAACGCCGCATCGAAGCGCAGCACGACGGCGGCATCCACGCCGAAGGCTTCCAGAAGATCGAGCTTCTGGTCGGTCGTCGTCAGCGCGAACGGCGGTGATTGCGGGCGGAACAGCCGCGCCGGGTGCGGATCGAAGGTGAGGGCGAGCGCGGGCAGGCCTTCGGCGCGCGCGCGTTCCAGCGCCCGGCCGACCACCGCCTGATGGCCGATGTGAAAGCCGTCGAAATTGCCGATCGCCGCGACGCCGCCGCGCAGGGTCTCGGCGAGCGGCGCATCCCCCGTGATGCGTTCCATGCGCGCCCTGCTATCCTGACCGGCTTAGCGCGGCAAGGTGGCGCGGAGCACGCGGCGCACGTTGCCGCCCATCGCCTTCTCAATTTCGGTTTCGGTGAAACCCTGATCGAGAAGCGCCTGTGTGACCGCCGGAAGGTGCGCGGCATCGACGCCCACGGTCGTCGCGCCGTCCCAGTCCGAGCCGAGCGCGACGTGATCGATACCGACGAGATCGCGCACGTGGCGCATCGCGCGCGCCGTCGCCTGCGGGGTCGGCTCGCACACGGCGGCGTCCCAGAAGCCGATGCCGATGACGCCGCCTGTCGCGGCGATACCCCTGATCTCATTATCGGTGAGGTTGCGGTTGGTGTTGCACGTCGCCTTGACGCCGCCGTGGCTGTAGACGACCGGCTTCGTCACCAGCTTCAGCGCCTCGGCGACGGTCTTGTGGCTGGCGTGGGCGAGATCGACAACCATGCCCTTCGCCTCCATGCGGCGGATGACGTCGCGGCCGAGCGGGGTGAGCCCGCCCTTTTCGAGCCCGTGCATCGAGCCCGCGAGTTCGTTGTCGAAGAAGTGCGTGAGGCCCGCCATGCGGTAGCCCGCATCGAACAGCACATCGACGTTGCCGAGCTTGCCTTCGAGATTCTGCAGGCCCTCGATCGAGAGGAGCGCGCCGGTCGCGGTCCTGTCCGCGAGCAGCGCATCGAGATCGCGGACCGTCTGCACGAGCCTGTAGCCCTTCGCGCGCTGCATCCGCTCGGCGTGCCAGAGCGAGCGCTGAAGCAGCGAATCCCATGTGCGCGGCGGCTGGAGCTGCGCGATGGCGAGCATGGTGATGTTGTCGGTATCGGCGCCGTTCGCTTCGTAGTTCTGACCCTTCGGCGTCTTGGTGACGGAGGAGAAGACCTGCAGCTTCACGTTGCCGTCCTGAAGCCGCGGCAGATCGACATGACCGCGCTCTGCGCGCGCTTCGGGATCGCGTTTCCAAAGCAGCGTGTCCGAGTGGAGATCGGCGATCACGAGCCGGTCGTGCAGCGCCTGCGCGGCGGGGCTCACGGTCCATTCGCCCGAACCCGCGATGCGGTTCATCGAGCGCTCGAGGATGCCGGGCGCGAGGCCGAAGAAGAGGATGACGGCGAGGGCGACCAGCGCCGCCACGATCCACGGCCAGCGCCGTCTGCGCACCTTCACCTTCGCCATCAAGCCGCCTCCAGCGTCACGAAATCAAAGGCGGGGTGCGTCTCCCCCGCCGGATGAACTTCGCGGAAGGTCTCACGCCAGCGCGCGGGATCAAGCTCTGGAAAATAGGTATCGCCTTCGGGCGCAGCGTGGATTTCGGTGAGCTCGATGCGCGTTGCGAAGGGCAGCGCCTGCGCATAGATCTCCGCGCCGCCCACCACCATGATCGCATCGGCGCGTGTGCGCGGATCAAGGCCCGCCGCCGCGATCGCCTCGGCCAGATTCGGCACCACGGTCACGCCCTCCGCCTGCCAGCCCGGCTGGCGCGTGAGCACGATATTGTGCCGTCCCGGCAGCGGCTTGCCGATCGATTCGAAGGTCTTGCGGCCCATGATCACCGGCTTGCCGACGGTGATCCGCTTGAAGCGCTTCAGGTCTTCGGAAAGATGCCACGGCATCGCGCCGTCCTTGCCGATCACCCGGTTGTCGGCACGCGCAACGACGAGAACAATGTCCGGCCGGTATGTCGGGGTCACACCGCCACCGGCGCCTTGATGTGCGGGTGCGCCTCGTAGCCGACGAGTTCGAAGTCGTCGTAGCGGAAGCCGAAGATGTCCTTCACGTCCGGGTTGATGCGCATTTCCGGGAGCGCCATCGGGCGGCGGGTGAGTTGCAGGTCGGCCTGCTCCAGATGGTTGAGGTAGAGGTGCGCATCACCAAAGCTGTGGATGAATTCGCCCGGTTTCAGGCCGGTCACCTGCGCCATCATCTGCGTGAGGAGCGCGTAAGACGCGATGTTGAAGGGCACGCCGAGGAACACATCTGCGCTGCGCTGGTAGAGCTGGCAGGAAAGTCGCCCTTCCGCGACGTAGAACTGGAACAGGCAGTGGCAGGGCGGCAGCGCCATGCTGTCCACCTCCGCGACATTCCATGCCGAGACGATCAGGCGCCGCGATTCGGGATTGCGGCGGATCATCTCGACGAGGTTCGAAATCTGATCGATCACCCGCCCGTCCGGTGTTTCCCAGCGGCGCCACTGCTTCCCGTAGACGGGGCCGAGCTCGCCTTCGCTGTCCGCCCAGTCATCCCAGATCGAGACGCCGTTTTCTTTCAGATAGCGGATGTTGGTGTCCCCCGCGAGGAACCACAGCAGCTCGTGCACGATCGATTTCAGGTGCAGCTTCTTCGTCGTCAGCATCGGGAAACCGTCGGCGAGATCGAAGCGCATCTGGTGCCCGAAAACGCTGAGCGTGCCCGTGCCTGTACGGTCGCCGCGCTGCGTGCCGTGGCGGCGGACGCGGGCGAGAAGATCGAGATATTGCTGCATGGGTGCAGGTATACGCCGGGGAAGGTCGCTTGGCGAGCACCACAAATCCTTCAAAATTAAGCGCTTGCCGAATCGGTGCGAACAGCTTTCATTACGGACACGTTTCTGAACGGGGGGATCGTTCAGCGTTGGGGGATCCATACGTCTGGCTGGCCGGATACTGGCTGCTGACGCGAGAGCTGCTGCTTCTCGCGGCGGTGGGCGTTGCCGTATCGAGTCTCGATGATCTGCTTTTCGACATGCTCTATTTCGCGCGCCAGATCTGGCGGCGGATGACGGTCTACCGCGTGCGCAGGCGCAGCGACGCGCGCTCGCTTCCCGACGGCGGAACGAGATCGGCACCGATCGCCGTGTTCGTTCCGGCGTGGGACGAGGCGGAGGTTATCGGGCCGATGCTCGGCGCATTCACGCGGCGCATGATCTTTCCGCATTACCGGGTGTTCGTCGGCGTCTATCCGAATGACGCGGCGACGCTGCGCGTCGTTGCCGGGCTTGCTGATCCGCGCATCGCTCTCGTCGTCGTCGAGCGGGATGGCCCCACGACGAAGGCACATTGCCTGAATGCCATCTGGCGCGCGATGTGCCGGCACGAAGAGGCTTATGGCGTGCGCTTCAAGGCGATCGTGCTGCACGACGCCGAAGATGTGGTGCATCCGCGCGAGCTTGGCGTCATCGATTATCTGATCCCGGCAAAGGCGATGGTGCAATTGCCGGTGGTTCCCTTCGCGGACGCGGAGTCGCGCTGGATCGCCGGTCATTATCTCGACGAATTTGCCGAAAGCCACACCAAGGACATGGTGGTGCGCGAGGCGATCGGCGCCGCGATCCCCGCCGCCGGCGTCGCCTGCGGTTTCGAGCGCGCGATGATGGGTTGGATCGCGGACGACCTTGGTGGGGCGCCGTTCGATCCCATCTCGCTGACCGAGGATTACGAACTCGGCCACCGCATCCATGCGCGCGGCGGCAAGGCGATCTTCGTTCGCATCCCCGGCCGCGCCGGTGCGCCGCACGTGACGACGCGGGAGCATTTCCCGGCGACGCTCGAAGCCGCCGTGCGGCAGAAATCGCGCTGGCTGCTCGGCATCGCGCTCCAAGGCTGGGACCGGATCGGCTGGCAGGGCGGCCTCGCCGCGCGCTACATGCTGATGCGGGACCGCAAGGCGCTTTTGAACGCGCTCGTCGTGATCGTCGCCTATGTGGCGGCGCTCGCCTACGCGGCCGCGATCGTGCTGAAGGGCACGGTGCCGGACGCACGCCTGCTGCCCGCCGTCGTCGAACCCGGCTCGGCGCTCCACGGGCTGCTTCGCCTCACGACCATCCTGCTCGCCTGGCGGCTTGCCATGCGCATGATGTTCACAGGGCGCCAGCACGGCATCATCGAAGCCGTCCGCGCTCTCCCCCGCGCCTTCATCGGCAACATCGTGAACTTCCTCGCAGCGCTCAGGGCCTCCGCGCTCTATGTGCGCGGCGCGATCCGGAAAACGGCGCCGGTGTGGGAAAAGACCGCGCACCGGTTCCCGGAAAAGCTGGCGCACGACTGATGCGCCCGGTCCGCGCCTTCGCCATGCTTTCGATCACGCTCGCCATGTGGGCGGTCTGGCGCTTCGATGAAGCCAGCGTGACCTATGCGGCGATGCTCTCCGCGCGGCGAGGGGCTGCAACGCAGGCGCGATCTGCCCAGCCCGTTCCGGCCATGCATGCGCTTGTGCCACTCGCCGCTTCCGACGCACCCGCGCTCGCTGGACGGCTCGTCGCGATGCATTCCGCGCCTGAGCATGATGCGGAAACGATAATCGCAGGCGCCGCTGCGCCGCCTGACGCACACCGGCCGGACACCGAGAGCGACGCTCCACCGGTGTCGGCAGCCCGATTCGGCGGCACGGATACGGCATTCGGAAGCGCAGAGACTGCTTATCGCGCGCTCGCCGGGGGCGACAGGCGCGCGGCCGCACAGGGCTTCGCCTCCGCGCTTGCCGCCGATCCCCGACACCCGAATGCCGCAGCCTGGCGCGCCGAGCTTTCCGCACTGCGCAAACGCTGGCGCATGGATGCCTACAGCCTCGTTCGCGAGGGCGCCTCCGGCCTTGTCAGCGACCGGCCACTGCTCGGCGGCGCGCAGAGCGGCATTCGGCTCGGCTACACGCCCGATCCGCTGGCGCAGCGCCCGATCGAACTCTTCGGCCGCCTTGCGATCGCGCACGACGGACTGAGCCCCAAAGGCCGCAGCACGCAGGCGGCGATCGGTGCCGCGTGGATGCCGCTTGGGCGGGGCGGGCCGGCTGTTGGCGCAGAACGGCTGATCGCCCTTGGCCGCGAGGGGCGGGATGCGTGGGCCATCCGCGTCTCCGGCGGCGCGTGGCACACAGCGGACGCGAAGCTCCCGCTCGATCTCAGCGGCTATGCCGAAGCCGGTATCGTGGGCGCGAGCAGCCGGGACGGTTTTGCAGGTGCGCAAGCGCTCGCGCTGTATCCGGTCGCGATGCGCAAGGGGACGCGGATCGGCATCGGCGGCGGTGTCTGGGGCAGCGTGCAGGACGGCGAAACCCGCACGGCGTCGCGCCTCGAACTCGGCCCCGGCGCTCAGCTTTCACAGCAGATCGGCAAGGGTACGATCGAGCTTCGCGGCGAATACCGGTTCCGCATCGCGGGCGATGCCGCGCCGGGCAGCGGCCCGACGCTCACCGTCGCGACGCGGTTCTGAACCTATTCGGCGGCAACGCCGGCCACCTCCTCGATATTCCTGCGGCGCGCGTCGAAATCCTCGGCGATCTTTTCGTCGTTCGCCTGCAGCGCATCGACATCGACGTTCACGTAGTCGAGGACGCCCATCTGGGCATAACCGCGCTGCACGGTCTCGCCCCACAGGCCGATGTCGGCAACGACGGGAACGATGCGGTTGAAAAGGTGGTTGCGGAAGTTGCGCGCGCCTTCGCTCTCATCCGCCCAGGCGATGCACTCGCCAACGTCAAGGCCAAGAGTCTCATAGACCTCGCGCGACTGGAACCGGTCGCGCATGTGGTAACAGGCCTCGACGAGGAACTCCTCGCGCTCCTTCCTCTCTGCCGCTGTCAGGTGCGGATAATATTCGCGCAAGGTGAGGCGGCCGAAGGCGACGTGGCGCGCTTCATCCTGCATCACATAGGCGTTGACGGCGCCGGCGAGCGACGAGGTCGACATGTCGCGGATGCCCGCAAACGCGGCGAGCGCCAGCCCCTCGATTACCACCTGCATACCAAGGTAGGTCATGTCCCAGCGCTTGTCCTCGAGCACCTGTTCGAGCAGCGTCGCGAGCGGGCCGGTGATCGGATAGCTCATGCCGATCTTCTCGATCAGATGCTTGTAGGCCTCCACATGCCGCGCCTCGTCGATCGTCTGCGTGGAGGCGTAGAACTTCGCTTCAAGGTCGGGCACCTGCTGCACGATTTTCGCCGAGCAGATGAGCGCACCCTGCTCGCCGTGCAGGAACTGCGAAACCGACCACGCCTGCATGTTGCGGCGCAGCTCGACGCGCTCCTGCTTCGACATCTTCTCCCACATAGGAGAGCCGAAGATGCCGATGGTCTGTTCCGGCATACCCTGCGGATTTTCCCAATCGAGATCCTGCGACCAGTCGATGCGTTCGGCCGCATCCCACTGCATCTTCTTGCCCTTGGCATAGAGGCTGAGGAGATCGCTGCGATCGTCGGAATATTCGAAATCGAAAACCGTCTGGAATTCCTGCGCAACGTTCCAGGTCGGGCCGTTCGGGGTCAGCCGGTACAGATCCGCAAAAGCCATGACGTATCCTCTTCCCAATGGATCATATGTTGTCGTTGGCGATCCTGCGCCGCGCCTCCAGCTGACGGAGGATTTCCCGCGTCCGCATCAGGCTCAGCATTTCGTTGATGGTGGAGATGCCGCGCTCGGCCATGGTCAGCGCTTCCTCGTCGCCGATCTTGCCCGCCGTGTTCTCGAAGAACATGCGCATTTCCTGCCCCACGAGCCATTCGACGAACTGCGCGTACATGGCGCCGCCGCCGACAAAGCCACGTTCCTCGGTGAAGCCGATGACGTTCAGCTCCTTGAGGCAGCGTGCAACGGCAAGATCGCGCGGCCCGAAGCGGCCGTCGCGATCGGGGCAGAGCACGCCCTCCTCCACCGCACGGCCAAGCTCATCGATCGTGAAGCCGGTCTGGGCGGCAAGCTCTTCCAGCGTCGCGCCCTCGCCGCCGGTATCGAGCCGGGCGCGCAGCATGGCGTCGAGATCGGGGAAGGCATCGGCATGGAGCCAGCGGTCGCCATCTTCCCCATCGAGCAGCGTGCGGATGATCGCGAGCGGCAGGAAGCGTTCCTCTTGCAGGCGCTTGATCGCCTTCAGCCGCGCGACGTGCATGTCGTTGTAAAAGGCGCTGTTCGCGCTCGCACGGTCGGGTTCGGGGAGCAGGCCTTCGCGGATGTAGAAGCGGATGGTTTCCCGCCCCACGCCTGTCAGCCGTTCAAGTTCGCGCATTCGCACGCCGTGCATCTCCCTCCTGAGCACGACTCGGAAGCTATCAGATTTTGCGGAGTTGTAATACGCAAAATCTGATAGGGTCCCGCCTGGCTTCAGAGCGCATCGTGAAAGATGATCCCGAGCGCGCGCCGCTCTCCCCGTTCGATGCTGGAAACGCCGTGGCGAAGCTGCGTTCGATACGCGCCACGCGGACCCTGCCGCGGCCGGTCCCGCACCGGCAGGATCGTGACCGCACCCTGCGGCGCCAGAACCGCCTCGCAGCGGGACTGGCGGCGCGGGCGATTTTCCACGAGGATGAGCGCACCGCCATCGAAATCCGTGCCCGGCCGATCGAGTTGGACGACCGCCTGCAGCGGGAAATGCACCGGGCCGTAAAGATCCTGATGCAGGCAGTTGTAGTCGCCAGGCCCATAGCGGAGCAGAAGCGGCGTCGGCCGCACCTGCCCGGCGGCGCGGCAGCGTTCGAGCAGCGCCGCGTGTGTCAGCGGCCAATCCGCAGGCAGGCCGAGCCGCGCTGCCCAGCCATTCGCGATCCGCGCGAGGTGTGGATAAAGCGCCTCGCGCAGCGCCGCGATGACGGGCGGCAACGGGTAGGCGAAGTAGCGGTAGCTGCCCTGCCCATAACCGTGCCGGCCCATCACCACCGTGCTGCGAAACGCCGCGTCGTCTCCGTAGCGCGCTGCGAGCGCGGCGCACGCTTCTGCATCCAGCAGCGGCGGCGTCACCGCATAGCTGCGCTCTTCGAGCATGGCTTCAAGCGCCGTCCAATCGAGCGCATCGACACTCTCGGCGTGTGTCACGCCGCCCGCTCCCTTCGGCGCTCGGCCTCCAGCAGCGTGCGTTTCCGTTCCACACCCCAGCGATAGCCGCCGATACCGCCGTTTCCGCGCAGAACGCGGTGGCAGGGCACCAGCACGGCGACCCGGTTCGCACCGCAGGCGGACGCCGCGGCGCGGACGGCACTGGGCGCGCCGATCCCGGCGGCGACTTCCGCATAGGAAACGACGGTGCCGCTCGGTACGCTGAGCAGGAAGCGCCAGACCTTCATCTGGAACGCCGTGCCGCGCAGATCGACGGGGATATCGGGATGCGGCGCACCCTCCGCGAGATGCGCCCGAAGCGCCTCGATCCAGGCATCGAGCTGCGGCGACCCGGCGGCATCCGAGGACACGATGTCGGCGCGCGGGAATTCGGCCTGCAGCCGCGCGACGAGCGCGTTTTCATCGTCGCCGAAATCGACCGCGCAAACGCCCCGCGTCGTCGCCGCCATCAGCAGCAGGCCAAGACCGGTGGAGCGGCACGCCCACGCGATCGTCTCGCCAGCGCCGCCCGCGCGGTAGGCCGCGGGGGTCATGCCGAGATGGCCGTCCATCCTTTCGTAGGCGCGGCTCGTCGATCCGAAACCCGCCTCGAAGATCGCACCGGCGACACCATCGCCCTCCTTCAGGCTTGCCTTCAGCCGCTTCATCCTGAGCGCGGTCTGGAACGCTTTCGGGCTGACGCCGATCACCGCCGTGAACGCCCGCTGCACCTGGAAGCTGCTGAGACCCGCGATCTCCGCAAGGCGGGCGAGCGGCAGCGGCGTGTCGGCATTCGCCTCGATATAGCGCGCGAGCGCCGTCATCTTTTCCGCTGCCGGATCGCGCCCCTCGAACGCGCCGGGACGGCAGCGCAGGCAGGCCCTGTAGCCATCCGCCTCGGCAGCCGTACCGTTTGCATAAAAGCGCACGTTTTCGGGCTTCGGCGTCCGCGCCGGGCACGACGGGCGGCAATAAACCCCCGACCGTTTCACGGCATAGACGAACCGCCCGTCAAACGCGCGATCCCGCCCTACGACGGCATCCCAGAATTGCGGCTGATCGGCCAATTCCGTTTCCATGATCATCTGCTCCTCCTTTTTGGACAGGCCCGCAAGCTAGGCGCCGCGGAAGCAGCAGGCGTTCCGATCCTTGCAGCGATACGCACGGCCCAAATTTTGTCTCGATACAGGCGCATGTTGGCGGCAAAGGTGGTGGCGGGCGACTCCCCGCTGGGTTAGTCAGGACGGCATGGACATCTATCTCCCGATCGCCGAACTCAGCGTCAATTCGCTGGTGATTGTGGGGTTCGGCGTTCTCGTCGGCTTCATGTCCGGCATGTTCGGCGTCGGCGGCGGATTCCTGACCACGCCGATGCTGATCTTCTACGGCATTCCGCCGGCCATCGCGGTGGCTTCGTCCGCCACGCAGATCACCGGGTCGAGCGTTTCCGGCGCGCTTGCGCACTGGCGGCGCAACGGCGTCGATCCCAAGATGGGCGCCGTCCTCGTGGCGGGCGGCGTGGTGGGCTCCGGGATCGGCTCCTACGTGTTCAAGCTGCTCCAGAAAATCGGCCAGATCGATATCACCATCTCCCTGATCTACGTGGTGTTCCTGTCGACGATGGGCGGGCTGATGCTTGTCGAATCCTGGCAGACGCTGCGGCGCTCGCGCGCCGGCGAAATCCGCCGCGTGAAATTGCACCCGCACATCCCGTTCATCTCGGCGCTGCCGTGGAAGATGCGCTTCTACAAATCGGGCCTCTACATCTCGCCCCTCGCGCCGTTCGGCATCGGCGTTGTGGTCGGCATCCTCACCTTCATCATGGGTATCGGCGGCGGCTTCATCATGGTGCCGGCGATGATCTACCTGCTCGGCATGTCCGTCTCGGTCGTGGTCGGCACCTCGCTGTTCCAGATCGTGTTCACGACCGCCGCGGTCACGCTGATGCACGCCGTACAATCGAAGACGGTCGATATCGTGCTTGCGCTGATGCTTCTCATCGGCGGCGTCATCGGCGCGCAGATCGGCGCGCGGATGGCGCAGCGGCTACCGCCTGAAAAACTGCGCTTCGGGCTCGCGCTGCTCGTGATCGCAGTGGCGATCCGCCTGCTGGTCGGCCTCACCTGGACGCCGAGCGAGCTCTATTCGGTCTATGCCGAATGAAGCGGCTCCTGCTGCCCCTGCTCCTGCTGCTGCTCTCGGCGGCAGCACCGCCGCGGCTGATCACCGATATCAGCCACAGCAAGATCGACATCGTCTACAGCTTCGCCGGTGCCGAACTGCTGATCTTCGGCGCGATCCAGTATCCGGGCGGCCAGACGCCCGACGAGCCCCCCGATATCGCAGTGATCGTCCGCGGACCGCCGGAAGCGGTGACGGTGCGGCGCAAGGCGCGCGTCGCGGGCATCTGGATCAACACGCGCTCCGTTCGGTTCGAGACGGCGCCGTCGTTCTATAGCGTCGCAACGACACGCCCGATTTCGGAGCTGGTCAACGACGAGACGGCCGCGATCTATGAACTCGGCCTCTCGCACCTGCAGCTTTCGCCAGTTTCGAGCGATTCCGGCGATATCCGCACGTTCGAGCAGGGCTTCCTCAGCCTCCGCCGCCGCGAGGGCCTGTATTCGGACGACGCGCAGGGGGTCGAACTCACCGAAAACGTGCTCTACCGCGCCCGCATCCAGATCCCGAGCCAGGTGCCGGTGGGCAATTACACGGTCGAAATCCACCTGATCGACGAGGGCAAGGTGGTGGCAAGCGCCATGCGCGAGATCAGCATCGACAAATCCGGCTTCGAACGGCAGGTTTCGGTCGCCGCCGAGGAGCACAGTTTCTCCTACGGGCTGCTCGCGGTCGTGCTGGCGCTGCTGCTCGGCTGGACCGCCGGGCTCTTTACGCGGCGATAAACGCTTCCTTATCCCTTCGCTGTTACACCACTGCGGCAAAGCCTTGTCGCAGTGAAGGAGTACGTCTTGGATCAGTCGTTCATGCCGATGAACCCGTCGTCGGCCGATGGTCACAACGTCTTCATGCAGCCTGAAAAGGCCACAAGCCTGCCGAGCACGTGCGTGATCGGCCGCGTGCGCGAGATTGCCGGCGGTTCCGCGATCTGCAGCTTCGACCCGACGCAGCTGAAGGCGATCACCGGCCACGAGGACGCGACCGTTGCCATGTCCGGGCAGGTCGGCAGCCAGGTGAAGATGCGCGTCGGCGACCTCTGGCTGCTCGGCAACGTCCGCGACATGCGCATGGACGAGGCGGGCTCTATCATTCTCTCGCACATCGACTTTCTCGGCGAAGGCCCCGAAGACCCCGCGACCGGATCGATGAAGGCGTTCCGCCGCGGCGTGACGCGCTATCCCGTGCCGGGCGACGAGGTGTTCACCGTCTCGCGCGTCGACCTCGTGCTGGTGTTCGCCGCCGAGGACCGGCCGCACATCGAGATCGGCACCGTCTATCCCACCGAAGACGTGCGCGGCTCACTGCTCATCGATGCGATGCTCGGCAAGCACTTTGCGCTGCTCGGCTCCACCGGTACGGGTAAATCGACGAGCGCCGCGCTCATCCTGCACCGCATCGTCGAGAAGGCGCCCAAGGGCCACATCATGATGCTCGATCCGCACGGCGAATATGCCGCGGCGTTCAGCTCGAACGGCATGATCTTCAACGTCGACAACCTCAACCTGCCCTACTGGCTGATGAACTTCGAGGAACACTGCGAGGTCTTCATCACCACCGACGGTTCCGAGCGCGAAAAGGACATGGACGTGCTGGCCAAGTGCCTGCTCGCCGCGCGGTCCAAGAGCCGCATCGCCGAATCGCTCGGCAAGATGACGGTCGATTCGCCGGTGCCCTACCTGCTTTCGGACCTGCTCGGCGCCATCAATGCGCAGATGGGCAAGCTCGACAAGGCCAGCGACCTCGGCCCCTACATGCGGCTCAAAACCAAGATCGAGGAGCTGAAGGGCGATCCGCGCTACGCGTTCATGTTCAACGGCCTGCTCGTTTCGGATTCGATGGCGCCGTTCCTTTCGAAGATCTTCCGGCTGCCGGCGGAGGGCAAGCCGATCTCGATCGTCGACCTGTCGGGCGTGCCGTCCGACATCGTGACCGTTGTGGTCGCGGTGCTCGCGCGCATGGTGTTCGACTATGCGATCTGGGCGCGCCGCGAGCCGCAGCGGCCGATCCTGCTCGTCTGCGAAGAGGCGCACCGCTACGTGCCTTCCGACCGCGAGACGAAGGGTGTCGCCGTTCGCAAGGTTCTCGAACGCATCGCCAAGGAAGGCCGCAAATACGGCGTCTCGCTCGGCCTCATCACGCAGCGTCCGTCGGACCTTGCTGAAGGCGTGCTCTCGCAGTGCGGCACGATCATCTCGATGCGCCTCAACAACGAGCGCGACCAGATGTATGTGCGCAACGCCATGCCCGAAGGCGCGCGCGGCTTCCTCGATTCGATCCCGGCGCTCCGCAACCGCGAATGCATCATCTGCGGCGAGGGTGTTTCGATCCCGATCCGCGTGCGGCTCGACGATCTTGCTGCGCAGCTTCGCCCGGCGTCAGACGATCCGCTGTTCAGTCAGCTCTGGACCGAAGAAGGCGACGAAGCCGGAATCCTCAGCCGCACCATCCATCGCTGGCGCGGGCAGGGTCGCGGCTAGCCAGCGGCCTTCATCGCGGTCCAGCACGGATCCCACGTCGGTTCGGGGCCGAAGCGGGCGGCGAGGAAATCGACAAGCGCACGCACCCGCGCCGTCGCGCTGCGCCCGGGCGGCATGACAGCATAAAGGCCGGTTTCACCCGGCGCCCAGTCCCCGAGCACGATCTCCACGCTTCCCTTGGTGATCGCAGGAGAGGCGATGAAGGTGGGCAGCATGGCGATGCCGAGACTCGCCTCTGCGGCGGCGAGCAGCATCTCTCCACTGTTGGAGCGCAGGCGCATACGGCCCTTCACATATTCGCTGCGCCCATCAATCTCGAACCGCCACGTCTCCGAAGGTGCGACGTTTGTATATTGCAGCAGATCGTGATCCGCGATTTCGCGCGGATGCGACGGTGTTCCCATGCGCGCGAGATAGGCGGGGCTCGCAATCGCGACGGCACGGATCGGCGCGAGCTTGCGCGCGATGAGCGTCGAATCGACAAGCTGGCCGATGCGAACGGCCAGATCGAGCCCTTCGCCGATGATGTCGGCGCGGCGGTCGTCGAAGGCGATGTCGAACTCGACCCGGGGATGCGCGGCGGCGAATTCCGCAAGCGCGGGCGCGAGATAGGCGAGGCCGAACGAAAGCGGCGCGGAAAGGCGGATCGGCCCCGCGATCTCGGCCATCGCGGCGGCAACCGCATCGCGCGCCGCTTCGAGGCCCGCAATCGCTTCCCGAACGCGGCCGAAATAGTCCACGCCAACATCCGTTGGCCGCGCGCCCTGCGCGGTGCGTGTCAGCAGGCGGGCGCCGAGCGCGGCTTCAAGCCGTGCGACACGGCGGCTGACGATCGACTTGGAAATACCGAGGCGCTCCGCGGCACGGCTGAAGCTGCCGGTTTCGACAACGGCAACCAGCGCCGCGATATCGGAAAGGTCGCTCGACTGTTCCATTTCCTGCAACTCCGGTGTTCGTGTTGCTGCGCTATCGGCAACACCGGTCGCACATTAGCTATGGCTCTGCAACCGAGAACAAGGACCAGACCCATGCAGAATATTCTTGTCGTGCAAAGCAGCGTACTCGGCGACGCATCGGCGTCGCGGAGCCTGATCGCCGATTTCCTCACCGCCGTCGGAACGAACGCGAACGTCACGATCCGCGACGTCGGCGGGAGCCCCCTGCCGCATCTTTCGGGCACCACGCTCGGCGGTTTCAGCGGCGCGGATACGCCGGAAGCGGCCACCGAACGCGCGCTTTCCGATGCGCTTATCGCCGAGCTTCAGGCTGCGGATGTCGTTGTGATCGGCGCACCGATGTA
This sequence comes from Sphingosinicella xenopeptidilytica, assembly GCF_042676985.1. Classification (NCBI taxonomy): domain Bacteria; kingdom Pseudomonadati; phylum Pseudomonadota; class Alphaproteobacteria; order Sphingomonadales; family Sphingosinicellaceae; genus Sphingosinicella; species Sphingosinicella xenopeptidilytica. The sequence continues at coordinate 118,560 of NZ_JBHTIK010000001.1, forward strand.
CAACTTCGGCATCACCTCCAACCTCAAGAGCTGGTTCGACCGCGTGCTGCGCGCCGGCGTCACCTTCCACTATACGGCGGAAGGCCCCGTCGGGCACCTTGCCGGCAAGCGCGTCGTCGTCGTCGAGACGCGCGGCGGCTTCTACAGCGAAGGGGACGGCAAGGCGCTCGACGCGCAGGAGCCGCACATCCGCACCATGCTGAACTTCATCGGCATCACCGACATCACGTTCGTCCGCGCCGAACGCCTGGCGATTTCGCCCGAAGCGCGCACGGAATCGCTCGCCGCTGCGGCTGATGAAATCAAGAAACTCGGTGCAGAGGGGTTCGCGCTGGCCGCTTAGTGTTTAGCCCGCGAACCTGACCTCGCTCGGCCCGCGCTCAGCCTTGAGCCGGGCCGAGACTTTTTCCGCCTGCCGCATCGCACGCAGGATGTTGCCGCTGGCGATCTTCGCGAGATCGGCCTTTGAATAGCCACGCTTCGCAAGCTCCGCGAAGAGCGCAGGGTAATCGGCGACCGTGCCGAGCCCATCCGGATAGCTCGGCAGCCCATCGAAATCAGAACCGATGCCGATGACGTCGATCCCCGCCACCTTGCGGATATGATCGATATGGTCGGCCACCTGCGCAACGTTCGCATGAGGTTGCGGATTTGCAGCCTGCCAGTCCGCGAGGCCTTTCTCGACAAGGTCCGGCCGATCCGGGTGATCATAGCCGAGCCGAGCCTTCTGCGCCGCCAGCTCACGGTGCCATGCCGCCACGGTTTCCGTCACCGCATCCTGGGCGAAGAACACCATGATGACGCCGCCATTGTCCTTGAGGCGGACGAGCACGTCGTCCGGCACATTGCGCGGGCGGTTCTGCACGGCCTTCGCCGACGAATGGCTGAAGATCACCGGCGCCGCGCTGACGTCGAGCGCGTCGTGCATCACCTTGGGTGTCACGTGGCTGAGATCGACGAGCATCCCGAGGCGGTTCATCTCGCGCACCACCTCCTTGCCGAAGGGTGCGAGGCCGTTGTGCCTGGGCGCATCGGTGGCGCTGTCTGCCCACGCCGTCGTCTTGCCGTGCGTGAGCGTCATGTAGCGCGCACCGAGGGCGTGGAACTGGCGCAGCACGCCGAGTGAATTGCCGATCGAATGGCCGCCCTCCACACCGAACACCGAAGCGATCCTGCCCGCCTTCATCGCGCGCTCGAAGTCGGCGACCGTGGCGGCCTTGGTGAGCATCGACGGGTTGGCATCAATGAGGCGCTGCATGATGTCGATCTGCTCGATCGTCAGGCGAACAGCCTCCGGGCCTTCGGTATCGGCGGGAACGTAGACCGACCAGAACTGGCCGCCGACGCCGCCCGCCTTCAGCATCGTGAAATCGGTGACGATCTTGCCGCGCAGCCGCTCCGGCAGGTTGCGGAAATCGAAATCGCTTGTGCGGCTGCCGTTCAGCTGGCGGAGCGCCCACGGCAGGTCGTTGTGGCCGTCGATGATCGGAGCGGGGACAATGGAGGGCGACGACTGAGACGCTGCGGGTGTCGGGAGGAGGAGGGCGAGGGCGGCGGCGAGGTGGATCGGTTTCATGCGCGCCACCCTAAAGCGGGATTCCTAGACCGTGAAGCTCTCGCCGCAGCCGCAACTGCCCTTGGCGTTGGGATTTTCGAAGACGAAGCCGGCGGCGAAATCGTCTTCCTTCCAGTCCATGCGGCTGCCGATCAGATAGAGCAGCGAGCCGCCGTCGACGAAGAGCGTGCCGCCCGGCGTTTCGATACGCTCGTCGCCCGGCTTCGCCTCGGCGACATAGTCGATGCTGTAGGCAAGGCCCGAGCAGCCGCGCCGGGGCGTCGACAGGCGCACGCCGAGCGTGCCTTCGGGCGCGCGCGCCATCATCGCGGCGATGCGCGCGTGGGCGTTCTCGGTGAGCGCGATGGGCGCCGGGCGTTCTCGAACGATCGTGCTCATAGCATTCCAAGCTCCAGCTTCGCCTCGTCGGACATCTTCTGCGGGTCCCACGGCGGATCCCAGACGAGGTTGACCTCTGCCGAGCCGACGCCCGGCACGCTGCCGACACGGATTTCGACCTCGGCGGGCATCGATTCGGCGACCGGGCAGTGCGGCGTCGTCAGCGTCATGGTGACGACGACGTGATCATCGGCGATATCGACGCCGTAGATCAGCCCGAGATCGTAGATGTTCACCGGAATCTCGGGATCGTAAATCTCGCGCAGCGCCTGGATGACCTGATCGTAGACCTCGCCGCCCGGGCTGCCGGGATCGGGCGCGGCAGGCTTCTGGCTGAGAAAGCCTTCGAGATAATCGGCCTTGCGCCGCGCTTCCTGAAGCACGGGGCGCTCCGGCGCCGAAGGCGCGGCGTCGACGTTTTCGACGGTGTAGGGCCGCGTGTCCTCGCTCATCCGAAAATCCTCTTCACCCGCGCGATGCCGCGAAGCAGCCGCTCGACATCGCTTTCATCGCTGTAGACGCCGAAGCTGGCCCGCGCCGTGGCCGGCACGCCGAGCGCCTCCATCAGCGGCTGGGCGCAGTGGTGCCCGGCGCGGATGGCGACGCCTTCCTCATCCAATATGGTGCCGATGTCGTGGGGATGCACCCCCTCCATCGCGAAGCTAACGATGCCGCTCGAATCCTCGGGTCCGAACAGGCGCAGCGAATTGACCTTGCGCAGTTCAGCGCGCGCGAGACCCGCGAGGTGCCGTTCGTGCGCGTCGATGGTGTCGAGGCCGATCGCTGACACATAATCCATCGCGGCGGCGAGCCCGACCGCGCCGACGATATGCGGCGTGCCCGCCTCGAAGCGTGTCGGCGCTGGCGCGTAGGTGGTTTTCTCGAACGTCACCGTCTCGATCATCGAGCCGCCGCCCTGCCACGGCGGCATCGCGGAGAGGACATCCCCGCGCGTCCACAGCACGCCGATGCCGGTGGGTCCGTAGAGTTTGTGGCCTGAGAAGGCGTAGAAATCCGCGCCGAGCGCCTGCACGTCCACACCCATGCGCGGCACCGCCTGGCAACCATCGACGAGCAGCTTCGCACCCACAGCGTGCGCGGCGCGGGCGATGCGGGCGATGTCGGCCACCGAGCCGAGCACATTCGAGACATGCGCGACGGCGACGAGCTTGTGCGCGGGGGTGAGCATCGCCTCCAGCGCAGCTTCATCGATGCGGTGGTCGGCGGTGAGCGTCGCGACGTCGATCTCGATGCCGGTGCGGTCCCGCAGCAGCTGCCACGGCACGATGTTCGAATGATGCTCCAGCCGCGTCAGCAGGATGCGGTCGCCGGCCTTGAGGTTCATCCCCCACGTCTGCGCGACGAGATTGATCGCTTCGGTCGCCCCGCGCACGAAGACGATCTCGTTCGCGCTGGCGGCGTTGATGAAGCGCGCGGCGGTGTTCCGCGCCGCTTCGAAGCGCTCCGTCATCGTCGCCGAGCGCGCGTAGACGCCGCGGTGCACGGTCGCATACTCGGAGCCGTAAGCGGCGGCGATCGCGTCGATCACGGCCTGCGGCTTCTGCGCGGTCGCGGCGGAATCGAGATAGGCCCACGCTCCAACACCCGGAAAATCGGCGCGGCGCGAGACGGTGATCGGCGTCAGCGCGTTCATGCGAGCCGCTCCAGCGCGGCGAGCGACGCCGCTTCCAGCGTTTCGCGCGCGCCGGCATCGTCCATGCCCGCAAAGGCATCGGCGAGGAAGGCTTGCAGGAGCAGGCGCTTCGCCTCTGCAGGGGGCAGGCCCCGGCTCGTCAGGTAGAAATACTGCGTCGCGTCCAGCTCGCCGACGGTGGCGCCGTGCGCGCACTTCACGTCGTCGGCGAAGATCTCAAGCTCGGGCTTGGCGTTCGCCGTCGCGGTGCGATCGAGCAGCATCGCCTTCACTGACTGCGCGGCATCGGTTTTCTGCGCGCCGCGATCGACGGCGACCTTGCCGAGGTAGGTGCCGGTGGCCTGCTGCGCGAGCACGGTGCGCACGGTCTGGCGGCTGGTGGCGCCGGGGGCGGCGTGGCGGACATGGGTGACGATTTCGAGCGTGGCCTTGCCGCCGCCGACCTGCGCGGCGCCGAGTTCGAAATGCGATCCTTCGCCGAGCGTGACGTCGAGCGCGACGCGGCCATAGCGGCCGCCCAGATTGAGGATGTGGAGATCGAGGCGGGCGCCGTCGGCGATGGTGACGGTCCAGTCGCGCACCGACACGGGCTGCGCGGCATCCGCCACGAGCGTGAGCGCGCGGGTTTCTCCGGCCGGAACGGCGATGCGTTCCCACACGACGCCCGACGGCCAGACCTCGCCCAACGCCTCAAGGTCGCTGTAGCGCCATGCCTCGTCGCGGCGGGTGGGGAGCGGCAGGGCGTTCACGCCGCCAGCTCTCCGTAGCCCTCGCGTTCGAGCGCGTGCGCCAGCTCAGGCCCGCCGGAGCGGACGATGCGGCCGCCCGAGAGGACGTGCACCTTGTCCGGCTTCACATAGTCGAGCAGGCGCTGGTAGTGCGTGATGAGCAGGAAGCCGCGCTCCGGCGAACGCAGGCGGTTGATGCCGCCGGCCACGGTTTTCAGCGCATCGATGTCGAGGCCGGAATCGGTCTCGTCGAGCACCGCGAACTTTGGCGCGAGCAGCGCCATCTGCACCATCTCGTTGCGCTTCTTCTCACCGCCCGAGAAGCCGACGTTCACGCCGCGCTTCATGTGATCCATGGTGAGATCGAAGGCATCCGCCTCGGTGCGCGCGAGGCGCATGAAATCGGCGGCCGAGACGTCCGGCTCGCCGCGCAGCTTGCGCTGGGCGTTGAGCGCGGTGCGCAGGAAATTGAGGTTGGAGACGCCGGGGATTTCAACCGGGTACTGGAGCCCGAGGAAGAAGCCGGCGGCCGCGCGCTCATGCGGTTCGAGCGCGAGCAGATCCTTGCCATCGAACGTCACCGAACCCGATGTCGCCTCGTAACCCTCGCGGCCGGCGAGCACATAGCCGAGCGTCGACTTGCCCGAGCCGTTCGGCCCCATGATGGCATGGACCTCGCCGGCGCCGACTTCGAGCGTCAGGCCCTTGAGGATTTCCTTGTCGCCGACGTTGGCGTGGAGGTTTTCGATGTTGAGCATGGCCATCAGCCGACGCTTCCTTCCAGACTGATGCCGAGGAGTTTCTGTGCCTCCACGGCGAATTCCATCGGGAGCTGCTGGAGCACCTCCTTGGCGAAACCATTGACGATGAGCGCCACCGCCGCCTCGCGGTCGAGGCCGCGCGACTGGGCGTAGAAGAGCTGGTCGTCGCTGATCTTCGAGGTCGTCGCCTCGTGCTCGATCTGCGCGCTGGGGTTCTTCACCTCGATGTAAGGGACAGTGTGCGCGCCGCATTCGCTGCCGAGCAAAAGGCTGTCGCACTGCGTGAAGTTGCGCACGCCTTCGGCCGAGGGACCAACGCGGACGAGGCCGCGGTAGGTGTTGTTCGACTTGCCCGCCGAAATGCCCTTTGAGATGATCGTGGAGCGCGAGCCCGCGCCCAGATGAATCATCTTCGTGCCGGTATCGGCCTGCTGCATGTTGTTGGTGAGCGCGACCGAATAGAACTCGCCGACGCTGTCTTTCCCCGACAGCACACAGGACGGATATTTCCACGTGATCGCCGAGCCGGTTTCGACCTGTGTCCACGACACCTTGGAACGATCTCCGCGACAATGCGCGCGCTTGGTGACGAAGTTGTAGATGCCGCCCTTGCCGTTCTCGTCGCCCGGATACCAGTTCTGGACGGTGGAATATTTGATCTCCGCGTCCTCGAGCGCGACCAGCTCGACGACCGCGGCGTGGAGCTGGTTCTCGTCGCGCTGCGGCGCGGTGCAGCCTTCGAGGTAAGAGACATACGCCCCTTTGTCGGCGATGATCAGCGTGCGCTCGAACTGGCCGGTGTTCTCCGCGTTGATGCGGAAATAGGTCGACAGCTCCATCGGGCAGCGGACGCCTTCGGGCACGTAGACGAAGGTGCCGTCCGAGAAGACCGCGCTGTTGAGGCAGGCGAAGAAGTTGTCGCGCACGGGAACGACCGCGCCGAGATACTTCTTCACGAGGTCCGGATATTCGCGGATCGCCTCGCTGATCGACAGGAAGATGACGCCGGCGCGCTTCAGTTCCTCGCGGAAGGTGGTGGCGACGGAGACCGAATCGAACACCGCGTCGACGGCGACCTTGCGCGCGCCCTCGACGCCAGCGAGCACCTTCTGCTCCTCGATGGGGATGCCGAGCTTCTGGTAGGTGAGCAGGATCTCGGGATCGAGCTCGTCGAGCGACTTCAGCGTCGGCTTCTTGCGCGGCGCCGCATAATAATAGGCGTCCTGATAGTCGATCGGCGGGATCGAGAGCTTCGCCCAGTCCGGACTTTCCATGCCCTGCCAGAGCCGGAATGCCTTGAGGCGCCATTCCAGCATCCATTCCGGCTCAGCCTTCTTCGCCGAGATGAAGCGGACAGTATCCTCGTCGAGACCCTTCGGCGCGAAATCGGATTCGATGTCGGACGAGAAGCCCCACTTGTACTTCGACTGCTCCTTGGCGAGCGCGAGCGCCTGTTCGTTCGCGGCCATCAGGCGGGCTCCCCGATGCGCTGGTTCGCGCGTTCGGCGGCAACGATGGCGGCGAGGCTCACGTCGCTGAGCGCCTCGCGCACGCGCACGTTGATAAGCGACCAGTGCGGGCGCACCGCGCAGCTCGATTCGAGCGCGCAGTCCGACGATTTGTCGTGCAGGCACTGGGCGATGGCGATGGGGCCGTCCACCGCCTCGACGATGTCGGCAATGCTGATCTCTGCTGCGCCGCGCCCAAGCTGGACACCGCCGGTGACGCCGCGCGCCGAATCAAGCAGCCCTGCGCGCGCGAGAATGCCGGTGAGCTTTGCCGCCGTGGGCGCGGGCACGCCGGTTTCGGCGGCAAGCTCGGCGGCGGAAAAGCGACGATCGGGCGCGCGCGCCGCCGCCGTCATCACGACGACCGCATAGTCGGCAAGGTTGGTCAGGCGGATCACGGACGCTCCGGCGCTAAATCAGACGAATTCGGTCCGGCTTATGTGGGGCGCGCCGCGCCCGAGTCAAGCGGCGAGGTGCCTCTAGCTGACGAGCGAGAGCCTGGGAAGCGTCGGAAGCTGGCGGCGCAGGCGAATGCTGTGACTCATCACCGCAGCCCCGTTCGCCGCGAACTGCGTGGGTGTCATGCCCACGAACGTGCGGAACTCGCGGATGAAGTGCGACTGATCGTAGAAGTCCTCGCCCGCAACATCGAACCAGCGCGCATCGGGATCGACGCTGATCTGGACCGCCGCACGCAGTGCGCGATATTTGCGCATCAGCAGCTTGGGCGGCGCGCCATAGGTGCGGCGGCACAGGCGTTCCACCTGCCGCGCCGAGCGGTCCGCCACGCCGATCAGCGCATCGACACCGCCGGGACTACCGCGCACCAGCCAGTCTTCCACCAGCATTCCGAAGCCGATGTCCTGTCGCGCGGCATGGCGCCGTGCCATCGACAGGAAAAAGGCGTCTGCCGCCGCGACAAGATCATGATCGGTGACGCCGTTCTGCATCCGGCACAGCGCCGAACGCGCCGCGCTTCCCGCAACGTCCTCCAAGGGCAGCATCGCGTCGGCCATCTCGTCGGAATCGACGCCGAAAAAGCGCAGCCAGCCATCGGACATGATCCCGGCGCCGAACACCAGCGCCGGACCTTCGAGCACCATGCCGAGCGGCAGGCAGCGCGGGCCGAACAGGCTGGCGCCATAGCTGCGCCGCACGCTGCCGTCGGGCCAGGTGAGATCGGAATGGCCGCGAATCACGAAGCGCACATTGGGAAGCTCTGCCCGCATCACGTCGGTGATGCGTCCCGGGCCGATCTCGACGACATAATAGCTCGAAAGCAGCCGCCGAAGCGGCGGCGCTGGCGAGTGGTAACGCATCGAGAACATGAGACTGCGACCGGCCTTTCGTGCACCCTGCCTGAGCCGAAAGTTTCGGCTCAGATACCAAAGCTTGCGGCGCCCGGCGAGTCGCAGTTCGCGACCGACAAAAAAGCGGGGGGTCCGGGTTGGAACGGACCCCCCTGTCAGTCGGGGTCGTGAATGCCTTGAGGCATAGGAGACGAACCCTTGGGTCGCAGGGCTGCGTTTAGGGCGGCCCCGTCAAAGCCCCGTCAAAATGCTGTGATCCGTTCGCAAAAACGTCGTGAGAGCGAAAAAAGAAGGCCCGGACGCATTGAAACGCCCGGGCCGGAAAGTGAGGGTCGTGTTCGTTCCGGCCTGCTGGTTACCGGAAGAAAGGACGTCCCCTGAGTCGCGAGGCGGACCCTAGCGGGCGGTCCTGACCGTGGATTGTACGAATCCGACATCGGGCCGGCTTTGTGTTTCGATCCAGAGGTTTATGCCCGTTCATCGCCGCAGGCTGCAGTTCCTCGAAGGAGGCGGTTTGCGGTGAGCGCCGAGTCGCGCATTTGCGCCACCCCGAGCGCGCTTCCTTTTGACCACCGGGCGTTGCCTGCGCTAAGGCTTGCATCATATGCAGATCCCTTACGGGCTGGTCCGCCCCGTCCTCTTCAAGCTCGATGCCGAACGCGCGCACCGCCTGACGTTGCGGTTGCTGACCGCGATGCCGCCGTCGCGCATCGCGGACGACCCGCCCAGCCTGCGGACGACGGTTGCGGGGCTGCGCTTTTCGAACCCGGTGGGCATCGCCGCGGGCTTTGACAAGAACGCCGAGGTGCTGAACCCGCTCTTGAGGCTCGGCTTCGGCTTCGTGGAGGCGGGAACGGTGACGCCGCTGCCGCAACCGGGCAACCCGAAGCCGCGCATGTTCCGCCTGACCGAAGACCAGGCCGTCATCAACCGGCTCGGCTTCAACAACAACGGCCTCGAACAGGCGCTCGACAAGTTCAAGGAACGCGCCTGGCACCGGGGGCCGCGCGGCGTGACCGGGCTCAACGTCGGCGCCAACAAGGACTCGCGCGACCGGATCGCCGACTATGCGCTCTCGGTGGAGCACGCCGCGCCGTTCGTCGACTACATCACGGTCAACATCAGCTCCCCCAACACGCCGGGCCTGCGCACGCTGCAATCGAAGGACGAGCTCGCCGAACTGCTTGGCCGCGTGATGGATGCGCGCGGCCATCGCAAGACGCCGATCTTCCTGAAAGTGGCCCCCGACGTCACCGACGCCGATATTGGCGACATCGCGGTCGCGGTGGTGGCGGCGGGCGTCGATGGTCTCGTCGTTTCGAATACGACCATCGCGCGGCCGGACACGCTGAAGAACCGCCACGTCTCCGAAACCGGCGGCCTTTCGGGACGGCCGCTGATGGCACGCTCGACCGAGGTGCTACGCGCCTTCCGGCAGGCGACCGTGGGCGCTGTGCCGCTGATCGGCGTCGGCGGTATCGCGAGCGCCGACGACGCCTATGCGAAGATCCGCGCGGGCGCGAGCCTCGTGCAGCTCTACACCGCGCTCGTCTATCAGGGCCCCAGCCTCGTCGGCGCGATCAAGGCGGGGATCGCCGCGCACCTCCGGGCAGACGGCTTCGAACGCGTCTCGCAGGCCGTAGGCGCCGACGCCTAAAAGGCGCGGCTGACGCCTTGCCCCCACGCGCCCCAGCGTCCTATGACGTCAGGGTGTTGAAGCATACGATCGCACGCGCCGCGACAGGCGCGCTTTTCCTCGGCCTCGCCGCCTGTGCCACACAGACGCCCGCGCCATCCGCGGCCTTGCCGCCGCCGGCCTTCGAAGACACACCCGTTTACAGCAGCCTCGTTTCCGCGGCGCACCCGCTCGCGGCGAATGCAGGCAAGGAGATGCTGACGGCGGGTGGCAGCGCTGCGGATGCGGCGCTTGCCACAATGCTGGTGCTGACAGTGGTGGAGCCCCAGTCGTCGGGGATCGGCGGCGGCGGCTTCCTGCTTTACCACGATGCCGAGAGCGACAAGCTCTACACGATCGACGGGCGCGAAACCGCGCCCAAGGCGGCAACGCCCACGATGTTCCTGAATGCCGACGGCACACCCATGCCGTTCCGCGAGGCCGTGCCCGGCGGTAAAAGCGTCGGCGTACCCGGCAACATCCGGCTGATGGCGATGGCGCACGCGCGCTTCGGCCGCCTGCCGTGGGCGAAGCTGTTCGAACCGGCGATCCGGCTGGCACGGGATGGGTTCGAGATGAGCCCGCGGCTGCACGAGATGCTGGCGGCGCGCCCGCAGCACGCGGGCATGACCGAATGGGCAAAGGCGACCTTCTTCCGTGCCGACGACACGCCGCGCCTTGCCGGCGAGACGATCCGTAACCCCATGCTCGCCCGTTTCTTCGAAAAGCTGGCGGCAGAAGGCCCCGACGCCTTCTATCGCGGTGCCGAGGCGGCACGGCTGGTCAACACCGTGGCGAGCGCGCCGAAGAATCCGCAGGCGATGACCGTGGGCGACGTTGCGGGCTACAAGGCCGTGTGGCGCGATCCGGTGTGTGGCACCTATCGCACGTGGCGTGTCTGCGGCATGGCGCCGCCGTCTTCGGGCGGCACCACCGTGCTTGCCATCCTGAAACAGCTCGAACGCTTCGACCTGAAGGCGCTCGGCCCCGGCAGCCCGGAAAGTTGGCACCTGATCGCGGAGAGCATGAGGCTCGCCTATGCGGACCGTGAGGCGTATCTCGGCGATCCCGATTTCGTCTCCGTACCGACGGCCGGCCTTGTCGACCCCGCCTATCTTTCGGGGCGCGGTGCGCTCATCGACCCGGCGAAGGCCGCCGCGAAGGTCGACGCGGGAACCCCGCCGGGCGCGGGTGCCGTGGCGCGCGTGCCGGATGGAGAAGTGCCTTCGACCTCGCACTTCGCGGCGGCCGACCGGCAGGGCGACGTGGCGAGCTACACCTCCACCATCGAGGGGACGTGGGGCAGCGGGCTTACGGTGAACGGTTTCTTCCTCAACAACGAGCTCACCGACTTCTCGATGCTGCCCGAGGTGGACGGCAAGCCCGCGCCGAACCGCGTGCAGCCGGGCAAGCGACCGCGCAGCTCGATGGCGCCGACCATCGTTTACGACGCGGCGGGCAAGCCCGTGCTCGCGATCGGTGCGGCGGGCGGATCGACGATCATCGCGCAGGTCGCGAAGGCGCTCGTCGGCGTGCTCGACTGGGAGATGGACGTGGAGGACGCGATCGCGCTCCCGCAGGTCTATGCGCCCGGTGACCGTTTCACCATCGAGGACGGATCGCGTCTCGAAGAGATGGTCCCGGCGCTCACCGCAAAGGGACATGCGCCGACAACGGCGAAGCTGCCGCTGAAGGCGAATGGCGTACAACGAAAAGCAAGGGGATGGATCGGCGGCGCCGACCCGCGCAGTGAGGGCGCAGTCGCCGGGCTCTAGCCGATCCGGGGAGGAGACGAACCGATGCAGACCGCAGAAACGTGGCCCAACCTCGTCGAGATGTTCTTCGATCAGGCGAGCCGGCGCGGCAAGCGCCCGATGCTGCACGCCAAGGTGGACGGCGCGTGGCGGACGACGACGTGGGCCGAGGCCGCGCAGCAGGTGGCGACGCTGGCGACCGCGCTGAACGCGCGCGGCATCGGCAAGGGCGACCGCGTGGTGCTGGTGAGTGAGAACCGGCCGGAGTGGTGCATCGCCGATCTTGCGATCATGGCGGCGGGCGCGATCACGGTGCCAACGTATACGACCAATACGGAGCGGGACCATCTCCATATCCTGGAGAACAGCGGGGCGAAGGCGGCGATCGTTTCCAATGCGAAGCTGGCGAAGGTGCTGCTGCCTGCCGTCTACCGATCCACCAACTGCCGCCAAGTGATCGGCATGGAGAAGCTGCGCATCGGGCAGGCGAGCGGCGCGGAGCTGATCGACTGGGCGGAGCTGATGGCGGCGCACACCGGCGACGTCGCGGCGGTGCGCGCGGGCGCGACCATGCAGCGCGGCGACATGGCGTGCATCATCTACACGAGCGGCACCGGCGGCGCGCCGCGCGGCGTCTGCCAGCACCACGGCGCGATCCTCTGCAACCTCGCGGGCTGCGAGGACGTGCTGTGGAACGACTTCCCCAAGGGCACCGAGACCTTCCTGTCGTTCCTGCCTTTGAGCCACGCCTACGAACACACCGGCGGGCAATTTCTGCCGATCGCGCTCGGCGCCGAGATCTATTATTCGGAAGGCCTCGAGAAGCTCGCCGCCAACATCGAGGAGACGCGCCCGACGCTCATGGTCGTGGTGCCGCGCCTGTTCGAAGTGCTGCGCCAGCGCATGTCGAAAGCGATCGAAAAGCAGGGCGGCGCGGCGGTATGGATGCTGGAGCAGGCGCTGCGGCTCGGCCGCAAACGCTACGAGAAGGGGCGGCTGCCGCTGACCGACAAGCCGCTCGACCTGCTGCTCGACCGCACGATCCGCAAGAAGGTGCAGGGCCGCCTCGGCGGACGGCTGAAGGCGATGGTGGCGGGCGGTGCGCCCCTCAATCCCGAGGTCGGCATCTTCTTCGCCGCGCTCGGCGTCACGCTGCTGCAGGGCTACGGACAGACCGAGGCCGCGCCCGTCATCTCCTGCAACCGGCCGCGCGCGAAGCTGAAGATGCACAGCGTCGGCCCCGCGCTGAAAGGCGTAGAGGTGCGCATCGCGGAGGACGGCGAAATCCTCGTGCGCGGCGAACTCGTGATGCACGGCTACTGGCAGAACCCGGCGGAAACCGAACGCGTGCTGAAGGACGGCTGGCTGCACACTGGCGACATCGGCCATATCGACACCGATGGCCACATCGTGATCACCGACCGCAAGAAGGATATCATCGTCAACGACAAGGGCGACAATGTCGCGCCGCAGCGGGTGGAGGGGATGCTGACGCTGCAGCCCGAAATCCTGCAGGCCATGGTTTATGGCGACAAGCGCCCGCATCTCGTGGGCCTCGTGGTGCCGGACCCCGAATGGTCGGGCGAATGGGCCGCAGCACACGGCCATTCCAGCGACCTCGCGATGCTGAAGGGCATTCCCGAATTTCACCGCGCCATCGCCGCAGCTGTGGACCGCGTGAACGCGCAGCTTTCGGTGATCGAAAAGGTGCGGCGCGTGATCGTTGCCGACGAGGCGTTCACCGTGGAAAACGAACAGATGACGCCCTCGATGAAGATCCGGAGGCACGTGCTGAAGCAGGTGTACGGGGAGCGACTTGACGCCCTCTACAAGTAGCACCGCCGCAAGCCGACCGCTCGCAGGGGCGGCATGGATCCTCGTTGCCTCCGTGGGCTTTTCCGCGGCGTGGGTCTTTATCCGGCTTGCAAGCGAGACCATTCACCCGTTCGCGCTCGTTTTCTGGCGAAACGCCGCGGGACTGCTGCTGATCCTGCCGCTCGTGCTGCGCGATCCTTCCATGGCATCGCCGCGCCAGTGGAAAAGCCATGCCGCACGATCCACGAGCGGCGTGATCGGCATGTTCACCGTCTTCTATGCCGTGGCGAACGCACCGATGGCGACCGTGCAGGCGATCAACTTCGCCGCACCGATCTTCGCGACCGCTGGTGCAGCGTTGTTTCTGGGAGAAAAGCTGCGGGCGCGGCGGGTCGGCGCGCTGCTGACGGGCTTCGCCGGCGTGCTCGTCGTGCTGCGCCCCGGCGAACAGCCGCTGACGCCGGGCATCCTTTCCGCAGTTGTCGCGGCCGCGGCGGTCGCCTTCTCGATCATCGCCGTCAAACGGCTGGTGGGGATCGCCCGCCCGATGTCGGTCGTGTTCTGGAGCTTTGCACTGCCGGTGCTGCCCACCTTCCTCGTCGCGCTCGCCTTCTGGACAACGCCGTCGGGCGTGGCCTGGCTTTACATCCTCGGCCTCGGCGCGGGCACGCTCATCGCCCAGATCGCGACGGTGCGCGCCTTCGCCATCGCGGAGGCGACCGCCGTGATGCCTTATGATTTCGTGCGTTTCGGCATCATGATCGCCATCGGTTTCGTGCTCTTCGGCGAAACCGTGGACGGCATCACGCTGATCGGCGGCGCGCTCATTCTCGGCAGCGCGATCTACCTCGCCTATCGCGAAGCCGTGCTCGCCCGAAAGGGCCCGGCCAGCACACCCGCATTGGACTGAACCTTCGCATGTGAAGAGGTTGCTCCTGCCGCCGCTTCGATTAGGAAGGCGCGCGACAGACAGTTTTGAACATGGGAGATCAGGAATGAAGCTTGCAGGAACCGCAGCGGTTGTGACGGGCGCCTCCTCCGGCCTCGGCGCCGCAACGGCGCGCGCGCTGGCCAAGGAAGGCGTGAAGGTCGCCATCTTCGACATGAGCGCCGAGAAGGGCGAGGCGCTCGCCGCCGAGATCGGCGGCATCTTCTGCAATGTCGACGTGACGAGCGATGATTCGGTCGACGCGGGCTTCGCCAAGGCGCGCGCCGCGCACGGGCAGGAACGCATCCTCGTCAACTGCGCCGGTGTCGGCAGCGCCGTGAAGACCGCGAGCCGCGACAAGGCGAGCGGCGAGGTCAAGCACTATCCGCTCGGCGCCTTCGAAAAGGTCATCCAGATCAACCTGATCGGCACGTTCCGCTGCATCGCGAAGTCGGCCGCCGGCATGATGACGCTGGAGCCGATGGAAGACGGCGAGCGCGGCGCCATCGTGAACACGGCTTCCGTGGCCGCCGAAGATGGCCAGATCGGCCAGGCCGCCTATTCCGCCTCCAAGGGCGGCGTTGTCGGCATGACGCTCCCCATCGCGCGCGACCTGATGAGCGAGGGCATCCGCGTCAACACCATCCTGCCCGGCATCTTCAACACGCCGCTGCTGCAGGCCGCGCCGGACAATGTGAAGGCCTCGCTCGCCGCCTCCGTGCCGTTCCCCAAGCGACTCGGCGAGCCGGAAGAATATGCGAAGCTCGCGCTCGCGATGATCACCATCGGCTATTTCAACGGCGAGGATGTGCGGCTCGACGGCGGCATCCGCATGGCGCCGCGTTAAGCCACTCTCGGTTTCAGGCCCGCCAGCTGACGCAGCGTCGGCGGCGGGCCTGAGCGCAGTACGCCGTAGCGGAACAGCCGCGCGGCAAGCGCGATCACCAGCGCCGCGAAGGCGAGCTGCCACGCGATCGACGCAAGATGGATGCCGAGCCCCGTATCGGCGGCGCCGCGCCCCAACATCATGTAGGGCGCCGAAAGCGGGAACCACGACACGAACTGGTACCAGGACCCGCCGGGGTTCGCGAGCGCGCCGAGCGTGGAGATCAGGATCACCATCTGCAGGATGGTGACGGGCATCGAGAGCGTCTGCACCTCGCGGATCGTGGAACAAAGGCTGCCGACACCGAGATAGATCGCACCGTAGATGAGATAGGCGCAGGTGAAATAGGCGATGCCGAGCGCCAGCAGCTCCGGCCAGCCGCGCGGCGGCGTGGGGAGGAGCCCGGCGGGAAGCTGCGCTGCCGCCAGCATGAAACCGCCGCCGAACAGCAACCCCCAGACGGTGACGCCGATCAGCGATACGGCGAGCATGGCGATGAGCTTGCCTGCATAAATCGCCGGAACAGGCACGGCGGCGACCAGCACCTCGATGATCTTGTTCGACTTTTCTTCGACCATGTTGGAGAGGAGCGCGCCCGCGAGCAGCGAAATGAGCGCAAAGAGCACGGTTGCTGCACCCGTGGCGAGGACGGGCGCGCCGCCTTTGCGCCCGGCAGGCTGCGCGCCTTCATTGAGGACGGTGACGGAAACATCCGGCTGCGCGGCGCGAACCGCTTCGACGCGCGCGGCAAGACCGTCCTGCGCGAGCGCGCGCTTGGTCCACGCAAGGCCCGCGAGGGTTCGGATACGCTCGGCGGCGGGCGCCTTGTCGCCGGTGAAAAGCGCAAGCGTGCCCGGCGCGACGACCAGCGCGGCGCCGAAGCGGCTGCTCTCCGAAAGCAGCCGGTGCGCCTGCGCCTTCGGATCGGCCTCGGCGCTGACCGCAGCGAACGACAGCGCGCCAAGCGCTGCAATCGCCCCGATATCCTCGCGCTTCGCCAGCGCATCGAGTTCGGCATCGGTGAGCAGCGCGGCGGGCCGCGCGAAGACCGCATCCTTGTGACCGGCGCGCAGGCGTTCGTAGGCGGTGCGCGTTCGCTCGCGCGCCGCGACAGCCTGCATCCACGGCGTGAAATCGCCGGCCGGATCGATCACCGCGACCGCCTGCGACGCCGTTGCCGTCGCCCGCGGACCGCCGACGATCGAAGCGAACACGGCGAAGGCGAGGCCGATCACCGGCATCGCCAGCCAGATGAGGAAGCCGCGCGACAGGATCGTCGCCATGATATCGCGGCGGGCGATGGTGAACGTCGCGCGGATCATGCCGCCTCCCGCGTTTCGGCGGGCGCATCCGCCTCGCCGACGATGGTAACGAAGGCGTCGTGCAGCGTCGGGCGTTCGATGTGCATGTCGCGGATGCCGCTGCCCGTTTCGATGAGGCGCGCGAGGAGCGGCTCGATCCCTCCGGGCGGCAGCGGGAAGCGATAGGCGTTGCCGGTGTCGGTTGCGCTCCGGGGCAGGATATCGACCGTGCTGCCCGGCGGCAGCAGCGCGTGAAGTTCCGCAAGCGGGCGTTCGGTGACGAGGACGACGCGCGAGGGCAGATGCGCCCGCGCCGCATCGACGCTGCCAGAGAAGCGCGTTCGCCCGTGCGCGATGATGACGAGGCCGTCGCACATGCGCTCGGCGTGCGCCATCACGTGCGTGGAAAAGAGGATGGTCGCGCCGCGTGCGCGCTCGGCGCGGATCATGTTTTCGAGATCCTGCTGATTCACGGGGTCGAGGCCCGAGAAGGGCTCGTCGAGCACGATGAGATCGGGGCGGTTCACGAAGGTGGCGAGGAGCTGCACCTTCTGCGCCATGCCTTTCGAGAAGGTGCGGATGCGGGCATTGGCCTCATCACCGAGGCCGTGCGCGGCGAGCAGTTCGTCCGCACGCACGCGCGCGTCGCCGAGCTTCAGGCCGCGCAGCGCGCCGACATACGCGATGGCTTCGCGTGCCGTCATCGCCGGATAGAGGCCGCGCTCTTCGGGGAGATAGCCGACACGTGCGGCGACCGAGAGCGGCCGCTCCGAGCCGAGCAGGCGGCGTGTGCCGCCGTCGGGCTCCAGAATGCCGAGCAACATGCGCAGCGTCGTCGTCTTGCCCGCGCCGTTCTGGCCGAGGAAACCGTAGATGGCGCCCGTCGGCACGCGAAGGTCGACGCCCGCGACCGCCTGCTTGTCGCCGAAGCGTTTCGACAGGGCTTCAGCTTCGATGGCGTAATCCAACAACCCGATCCTTCACACGCGCACCCCGTACGATGCTATGAATAGCGGGTGGATACGAACAAAATCTTGAAGGACTTGAACGCGAAAGCGGCGGAGCTGGGGTTTTCCGCGATCGGCATCGCGCCCGCCGACGCCGCCCCGGCCGCCGGCGCGCGGCTGAAGGCGTGGATCGCGGGCGGCTGCCACGGCGACATGCTGTGGATGGCGGAAAAGGCCGACCGCCGCGAAAGCCCGCGCGCGCTGTGGGGTGACGTGCGGTCGATCATCATGCTCGGCATGAGCTATGCGCCCGGGCTCGATCCGCTGCGCCATGCCGAGCATCCCGAGATCGGCGTCATTTCGGTCTACGCGCAGGGGCAGGATTATCACGACACGATCAAGGCGCGGCTGAAGACGCTCGCGCGCTGGCTGCTCGAAGCCGCGGGCGAGGGCGAGGTGAAGGTGTTCGTGGATACCGCGCCGGTGATGGAAAAGCCGCTTGCCGCCGCCGCGGGAATCGGCTGGCAGGGCAAGCACACCAATCTCGTGAGCCGCGATCATGGGAGCTGGCTGTTCCTCGGCGCGATCTACACGACGCTGGAGTTGACACCCGATGCGCCGCACGCCGACCGCTGTGGATCGTGCGACGCCTGCCAGCGCGCGTGCCCGACGGCAGCGTTCACGGGGCCGTACAGCCTCGATGCGCGGCGCTGCATCTCCTACCTCACCATCGAGCTGAAAGGCCCGATCCCGCACGAATTCCGCCGCGCGATCGGCAACCGCATCTATGGCTGCGACGATTGCCTCGCCGTATGCCCGTGGAACAGCTTCGCCAAGGCCTCCGCCGAAGCCGCGTTCCAGCCACGCGCCGAGCTGACCGCACCGCGCCTTGCCGAGCTTGCCGCGCTCGACGATGCCGGGTTCCGGCAGGTGTTCGCGGGGTCGCCGGTGAAGCGCGTGGGGCGCGACCGCTTCGTGCGCAACGTCGCCATCGCGCTTGGGAACAGCGGGGCGGCAGGTGCCGTGCCTGTTCTGGAGCGATTGCGGGGAGACGCCTCCGACCTCGTGCGCGAGGCGGCGGACTGGGGTCTTTCAGCGCTTGCCGATGATCTGAAACGCGTGCGCGGCGAGCGCGGCGGCGATGATCGGCGCGAAGAGGTTGAGGACGGGGACGAGGAACAAGGGCGCGGCGGTGAGGCCGAGCCGCAGGCGGAGCGCGCGGTTTGACGCGATCAGCGCCGCGGCGTCGGCGCGCGGCATGTGGCGGATGGCAACCATCTCCAGAAGATCGCGCCCCATCAGCCAGCCGTTGACGGCGGTGAAGAGGAGGAGCGGGCCGACCGCCGTGAACAGCAGCAGCAGATAGATGGGCGCGAGCGCGAGGTTCCACAGCACGACGCGCAGCGCGGACGCGAGCGCGAGAAGGCCGGCTTCGGCGAGGGGCACGCGGCGATGCGCCATCGCTCGCGGATAATGGCGATCTTCGACGGCATCGACGACATCGTCGAGGAACAGGCCCATGACGCCGGTGGCGATGCCGGGGAACAGGAACCATCCGCCGATGACGACGATCGGCAGCGCCGCCCAATCCGCCGCATCCGCCCAGAAGCGCTGCATCCACACGGGCAGCGGCGGCGCGCTGCTGCCGCTGAGCCAGCTATCGAGACCGTACCAGACGCCCGCGAGGATCAGCAGCGTGAGCGCGATCGATTTCAGGAACACGGCGACGAAACGCCGGTCGGAGAGCTGGGCAAGGACGCGCGGCAGTTCGGCGAGCATGGCGCGATGCTAGCACCGAAGGTTGCGAACCGCGAGATGCGCCGCTAGGGCTCGGCTTTCTCCCTTCTTCGCAGGTGAAACAGCCCGATGACCAGCGCTTACGACATCGTCGTGATCGGCAATGCCCTTGTCGACGTGATCGCCTCCGCCGACGACGCCTTCCTCGCCGAGAGCGGGCTCCAGAAGGGCTCGATGCACCTGATCGATACCGCGGAGGCCGAGCGTCTCTATGGCCGCATGGGGCCGGGGCGGGAGGTTTCGGGCGGATCCGGCTCCAACGCCGCGGTCGGCATGGCAGCCTTGGGCCGCCGGGTGAACTTTATCGGGCGCGTGTCGAACGATCAGCTCGGCGCGGTGTTCGCGCATGATATCCGCGCCTCGGGCGTGGACTTCACCACGCCTTACGCGGCCGACACCATGCCCACCGGGCGCTGCCTGATCCTGGTGACGCCGGACGCGCAGCGCACGATGAACACCTTCCTCGGCACGAGCGCGATGCTGAGCGAAACGGACGTCGACTACGATCTGATCGCGGCGAGCCCGCTCACCTACCTTGAAGGCTATTTGTGGGATGCCGCCGAGCCGCGCGCGGCGATGGCGAAGGCCTGCGAGGTTGCGCACGCGAACGGACGCCGCGTCTCCTTCACGCTTTCGGACGTGTTCTGCGTGGAGCGGCACCGCGCCGACTTCCTGCGCCTCGCGCAGGGCGGCGTCGACATCCTGTTCGCCAACGAAAACGAACTGAAGAGCCTCTACGAGACCGACGACTTCGACGCGGCGGTGGCCGCGCAGCGCGGCGCGTGCGAGGTGAGCGTGATCACCCGATCCGAAAAGGGCGCGATCGTGCTGACGAAGGACGCGGCGATCACGATCCCGGCGGAGCCCGCCGCGCGCATCGTCGACACGACGGGCGCGGGCGACCTGTTCGCGGGCGGCTTCCTTGCGGGCTTCTCGGAGGGCCGCGCGCTCGGCGACTGCGCAGTGATGGGCGCGGTGGCAGCCGCGGAAATCATCAGCCACATCGGCGCGCGCCCCGAAGCGGACCTCGCTGCGCTGGTCGCCAAACGGCTCGGCTAAAACAGTTCGGCCCGGTTCTGGTGAGAACCGGGCCGATCCGTATCAGGCCTGCTTGCCGCCGGGCGTCGGCGCGCCCGGCATCGGGGGCACCGGCTGCGGCGGAGCATCGGCGTCGGCTTCGTGCACCTCGATGATGCCGCGGCCGACATGGCTCTTGCGATAGCCGTAGGCGAAGTAGAGCACGAGCCCGATGCCGCCCCAGAGCGGCAGCACGATCTTCGCATCGAACGGCAGCGCGAAGAACAGCGCGACGCAGCCGATGACCGTGAGCGGGCCGACGAGCCACAGCGCCGGCGTACGGAACGGCCGCGCGCGGTGCGGATCGCGCTTCCGGAGCAACATCACCGCGATCGCCACCATCATGAACGCGAACAGCGTGCCCGCGTTCGCGATGTCCGCGAGCTTGCCCACGGGCAGGAACGCCGCCGTGAACGTGACCGCAAGACCCGTGACCATCGTGATGATGTGCGGCGTCTTCCACTTCGGATGGATCGTCGAGAGCTTCTCCGGCAGCAGGCCATCGCGCGACATCACGAAGAAGATGCGCGTCTGACCGAACAGCATGACGAGGATGACCGACGGCAGTGCAAGGAAGGCGGCAAGGCCGATGAGGTTGCCGATCTTGAGATAGCCGATCTCGCGCAGCACGTGCGCGAGCGCTTCCTTCGAGCAGGCGAGCGGTTCCTGACCCGCCGCCATCAGCGTCGAGCAGCGCGCGCCGAGTTCGGCGGAGCCGGGGGCGAGCCATTCGCCGAGCACCGAGGTGACGGGCTGCGAGCCGAGCGGCGAACCGATCGCACCCGCCGCAACGAGCATGTAGAAAACCGTGCAGATGGCGAGCGAGCCAATGAGGCCGATCGGCACGTTGCGTTGCGGGTTCTTGGTTTCTTCCGCCGCGGTCGACACCGCATCGAAGCCGACATAGGCGAAGAAGATGGACGCCGCCGCGCCGACGATGCCGGCGCCGCCCGAACCATACCAGCCCTGCGGGGCGAACGGCTCGAAGTTTTCCATCTGCATCACCGGCAGCGCAAGCACGATGAACGCGGTGAGCGCGGTGACCTTGATCGCGACGAGCACGGCGTTGACGCGCGCGCTCTCGGTCGTGCCGAGCATCAGGAGGCCGGTGATGAGGAGGGCGATGACGACGGCGGGGAGGTTGACGATACCGCCCGGCACGTAGGGCCCGGAAATCAGCGCAACGGGAAGGTCTATGCCGAACCAGCCCTTCAGCTGCCCGACGAAATAGCCCGACCAGCCGACCGAGACGGCACTGGCCGCGACGGCATATTCAAGCACCAGCGCCCAGCCGACCATCCAGGCGAGAAGCTCGCCCATGACGGCATAGGTATAGGTGTAGGCGGAGCCCGAAACGGGCACCATCGAGGCGATTTCCGAGTAGCAGAGCGCCGCGACGACGCAGACCGCGCCGGCGATGACGAAGCTGAACATCATGCCGGGACCGGCCTTCTGCGCGGCTTCCGACGTGAGCACGAAAATACCCGTGCCGATGATGGCGCCGACGCCGAGAAGCGTCAGCTGAAGCGCGCCGAGCGAGCGGTGCAGCGACTTCTTCTGTGCTGTCGCCAAAATGGCGTCGAGCGATTTGACACGGCCAAAGATCATTCGGGAACTCCCCCCAGATACGAAAAGCTGCGCCTCCCCAGCCGCAGCCCGGACACTGAAACAAGGTTGCGTGGTCTAGCGGCTTTCGCGCCCACCACAAACCGAAAAGCGCCCGAATCAGGGCGTCACGAGCATCGGCCCGAGTTTTTTTCCGCCGAAGATATGCACATGGAGGTGCGGCACCTCCTGATGCGAATTGGGACCGGCGTTCGCGAGCAGGCGATAGCCCGCTTCCTCGATACCCAGTTCGCGCGCGACGGCGCCCACGGCACGCACGAATCCGGCGATTTCGCCGTCCGCCGCCTTCGCGGCGAAATCCGCCCAGCTGACGTAGCGGCCCTTGGGGATCACAAGCACGTGCGTCGGCGCCTGCGGATTGATATCGTGGAAGGCGAAGGCGTGGTCGTCTTCATAGACGGGCCGCGCCGGAATCTCGCCGCGCAGGATGCGCGCGAAGATGTTGTTGTCGTCGTATGGCTCCAGCGTTTCGACGCCCACGTCAGTCTCCCGGTGTTGCGGTTTTTCTGGCGGCTTTTTCGGCGATGCCCGACACGCCCTCGCGGCGGGCGAGCTCGGCATCGATATCATCGGGCGTGATGCCCGCGTCCGCCCAGAGGACGGAGAGGTGGAACAAGAGGTCCGCGCTTTCGCCGATCAGCCCCTCGCGATCGTCCTGCATGGCGGCGATCACGGCCTCCACGGCCTCCTCACCGACCTTCTGCGCGATCTTGGCGCGGCCCTTCACGAAGAGCTTCGCGACGTAGCTTGCCTCCGGATCGGCGGCGCGACGCGAAGCGACGATGGCGGCGAGACGTTCGAGCGTTGCGGTCATGCCGCGACCCTGACGCCGGCTGCGCGGGGCGTCAACGGTTTCGCACCTTGATGCCCGCAGCGCGCATCGCCGCGCGGGCTTCGCCGATCGTGACCTCGCCGAAGTGGAAGATCGAGGCGGCGAGCACGGCAGAGGCATGGCCCTCGCGCACGCCCTCGACGAGATGCGCGACATTGCCGACGCCGCCGCTGGCGATCACCGGCACAGGCACCGAATCGGCGATGGTGCGCGTGAGCGCGAGATCGAACCCCGCCTTGGTGCCATCCCGGTCCATCGAGGTGAGCAGGATTTCGCCCGCGCCCTTTTCGACGACCTGAAGCGCGAATTCGAGCGCATCGATACCGGTCGCCTTGCGGCCGCCGTGCGTGAAGATTTCCCAGCGGCCCGAACTGGATTGGCGCGCATCGATGGCGACGACGACGCACTGCGAGCCGAAATGTTCGGCAAGCGCGGTGACGACGGCAGGATCGCGCACGGCGGCACTGTTGATCGCGACCTTGTCCGCACCCGCGAGCAGCAGCGCGCGCGCATCCTCGATCGAGCGGACGCCGCCGCCGACGGTCAAAGGCACGAAGCACTGATCGGCCGTGCGCTGCACGATATCGAGCAGCGTGCCGCGATCCTCGTGCGTCGCCGTGATGTCGAGGAAGCAGATCTCGTCGGCACCGGCCGCGTCATAGGCCTTCGCGGCTTCGACCGGATCGCCGGCATCGCGCAGATCGACGAAGTTGACGCCCTTGACGACGCGGCCGTCCGCAACGTCGAGGCAGGGGATGATGCGCACGGCGCTCATGCGGCGATGGCGAGCGCTCGGCCGAGATCGAGGCGGCCATCATAGATGGCGCGGCCGCAGATGACGCCCGCGATCCCATCCGCCGCGATCGCCTTCAGCGCGTGGATATCCGCCTCGCCCGCGACACCGCCGCTGGCGATGACGGGCAGCGTCTGCGCCTTCGCGAGCGCGTGCGTCGCTTCGAGATTGACGCCTTTCAGGAGGCCATCGCGGCCGACATCGGTGAACAGCACGGCAGCGACGCCCGCATCCTCGAAGCGGCGGGCGAGATCGGCGACCGGCATGTCCGACGCTTCCGCCCAGCCTTCGGTCGCGACCATGCCGCCCTTTGCATCGACGGCGACGACAATCCGATCCGGATACGCCTTTGCCGCGGCCTTCACGAAATCGGGGTCTTTCAGCGCGGCGGTGCCGATGACGGCGCGCGTGACACCGCGCGCGAACCAGCTTTCCACCGCCGTCATGTCGCGGATGCCGCCGCCGAGCTGCACCTTGCCCGCGAAAGCGGCAACGATTCGCGCCACCACGTCGCCATTGACGCTGCGGCCCGCAAAGGCGCCGTCGAGATCGACGACGTGCAGCCACTCGGCGCCGCCGCGCGCAAATATGGCCGCCTGCGCGGCGGGATCATCGGAATAGATGGTGGCGCGCGCCATGTCGCCCTCGGCGAGGCGCACCACCTGACCGGACTTGAGGTCGATGGCTGGGAAAATCGTGAAGGACATTGCGGGGCTGCATTAGCCCCACCGAATCTACGGCGTCCAGCCCAGAAACGCTGCGAGGAACGAGAGACCGTAATGCTGGCTCTTTTCCGGGTGGAACTGCGCGCCGAGAATATTGTCGCGTCCGATGATCGCCGTGACCGGTCCGCCATAGTCGCAGGTGGCGAGCAGGTGCGAATGATCGGCGCACTCGAAATGGAAGCTGTGCACGAAATAGGCCTCGCCGCCGTCTTCGATGTGGCGGAGCGCATCGTGATTGATGCCCGCGAGCTTCATCGAGACGGGCGACCAGCCCATGTGCGGAATCTTGAGATTGGGATCGTGCGGATCGAGCTTCACGACCTTGCCGGGAATCCAGCCAAGACCTTGGTGAACCCCCTTTTCCTCGCCGCGCTTCGCGAGGAGCTGCATACCGACGCAGATGCCGAGGAACGGACGCTGCTTCACGAGCACGACCTCGCTCAGCACATCCTCCATGCCGTCGATCGCGCGCAGTGATGTCGCGCACTGGCCGAAGGCACCGACGCCCGGAAGCACGATGCGATCCGCCTGCGATGCCGTGGAAGGACTATCCGTGACGACGATCTGCACGGCGACGCCGATCTCGTTCGAAGCCGCTTCCAGCGCCTTCGCCACCGAGCGCAGGTTGCCCGCGCCGTAATCGATGACTGCAATTCGTTCCGCCATATGCCCGATCCTTGGAGCTTCCGGTCAGCTGCCGAGAACGCCCTTGGTACTCGGCACACTGTCCGCCTTGCGCTGATCGATCTCCGTCGCCGTACGCAAGGCTCTGGCCAGACCCTTAAAGCAGGATTCGATAATATGATGTGAATTTTCGCCCGAAAGCTGCTCGATATGCAGCGTCATGCCGACGCTGCCCGCGAAACTGTGGAACCAGTGCGGGAACAGCTCGGTATCCATTTCGCCGAGCTTCGGCTGCGGGATCGAGACCTTCCAGACCATGAACGGACGGCCCGAGATATCGAGCGCGACGCGGGTGAGCGCCTCGTCCATCGGCGACAGCGCATCGCCATAGCGGCGGATGCCGCGCTTTTCGCCGAGCGCCTTGTGGATCGCCTCGCCGAGCGCGATGCCACAATCCTCCACCGTGTGGTGCTGATCGATGTGAAGGTCGCCCTTGCAGTTGAGCTTCACGTCGATGAGCGAATGGCGCGAGAGCTGCTCCAGCATGTGATCGAGGAAACCGACGCCGGTTTCGATCTCGTACTTGCCGGTGCCATCGAGGTTCACCTCGACGGCGATGTCGGTCTCGTTCGTCTTGCGGACGATGCTTGCGGTGCGCGCGGTCATTCCGGCGCTATAGCGGGTTCCTTGGCAGGCTCAAGGTTCTTGAGCGCAGGACCGGTTACGCGCCAGATGCGGCCGCCGACGTCGTCGGCCACGAGAAGTGCGCCCGTGCGATCGAACGCGACGCCGACGGGGCGGCCCTTCGCATGGTCGCCGACGAGGAAGCCGGTGAGGATGTCGCGCGGCATTCCGGAGGGCTTTCCGGCGGTAAACGGCACGAAGATCACCTTGTAGCCCGAGCGGGGCTTGCGGTTCCACGAGCCGTGCTGGCCGACGAACGCGCCGCTGCCATCGGGCAGGAACGCGAGGCCGAGGCTCGCCGTGTGGGGGCCGAGCGCGTAGTCGGGCTTGATCGCCTTGGCCACCAGGTCCGGGCGTTTCGGGTCCGGCCGGGTGTCTTCGTTCTGGCCGTAATAGCTGTAGGGCCAGCCGTAGAAGCCGCCGTCCTTCACGCTCGTCATGTAATCGGGCACGAGATCGCTGCCGAGCGCGTCGCGTTCGTTGACGGCGGTCCACAGCGCCTTCGTGACCGGGTTCCAGTCCATCCCGACGGGATTGCGGAGGCCGCTCGCGAAGATGCGCGAGGCGCCGGTCGCAAGGTCGATCTCGTGGATGGCGGCGCGGCCTTCCTCCACGTCCATGCCACCTTCAGAGACATTGGATACCGACCCGACGGCGACATAGAGCTTGGTGCCATCCGGGCTCGCCAGCAGGTTCCGCGTCCAGTGCCCAGTGCTCTCGCCCTTGTCCGGCAGATCGACGACCTTGGTGCCGGGGCCTGCAAGCGACGTCGCGCCCTCGGCATAGGGCCAGACCCGGACGTTGGCATAGTTGCCGACGTAGAAGCGGTCTCCGACGAGCGCCATGCCGAATGGCGAGCCGAGGCCTTCGGTGAGGAACGCGCCGCGTGTGTCCACCACGCCGTCACCGTTGGTGTCGCGGAGCAATGTGATGCGATCGGCCGAAGGCGCGCCTGCACCCGCCTTCCCCATGATGTAGGCCTCGACACGCCCCATGATGCCCTTCACCGGGCGCGGCGGCTTGTTCGATTCGGCCACGAGGAGATCGCCATTCGGCAGGCGGTAGAGCCAGCGCGGATGTTCGAGACCTTCAGCAAAGAGCGCGACGGCATACCCCTCGGCAGCGACAGGCGCCTCACCCGGCGCCCACGGCTTCGCATCCGCGATGTGCAATGTGGGCATCAGCGTCCGGGCGGGCGCGGGAAGTTTCGGATCGGCGCCGGTGCCGTCTTCCACCTTCAGCGTCGCAGTATCGCCGCAGGCGGCGAGCGCAAGCAGTGCGGCAGCGGCGATGATCCTCATGACGGTCTCCCGGGGGCGGAATTGAAGCGCGATTTTCGTTTCCTATATCAGTTGGCGAACAGTCTCACATCCTGATGAAAGACACTTTCCAACATGGCTGAACAGGTAATGCACGGCACGACCATCCTCGCCGTGCGCAAGGCAGGCAAGGTGGTGATCGCGGGCGACGGGCAGGTCAGCCTCGGCAACACCGTGATGAAGGGCGATGCCAAGAAGGTGCGCCGCCTTGGCGACGGCAGCGTGATCGGCGGCTTCGCCGGCGCGACCGCCGACGCCTTCACGCTCTTCGAGCGGCTGGAGGCGAAGCTGGAACGCTTTCCCGGCCAGCTGAAGCGCGCCGCGGTGGAACTCGCCAAGGACTGGCGTACCGACCGCTATCTCCGCCGGCTGGAGGCGATGATGATCGTCGCCGACCGCGAGGTGACGCTGGTGCTGACCGGCACGGGCGACGTGCTGGAACCGGAGCACAACGTGACCGCGATCGGATCGGGCGGCAATTATGCGCTTTCCGCCGCGCGGGCGCTGATCGACGTGGACGGGCTTTCGGCCGACGACGTGGCGAAAAAGGCCATGGCGATTGCTGCCGACATCTGCGTCTTCACCAACAACAATCTCACCATCGAAACGCTGGAGGCGGCCCAATGAACGTCGAAGCTCCCATCAGACCCGCCGAGGCGATCTCGGCGCTGACCCCGAAAGCCGTCGTCGCGGCGCTCGACCGCTACATCGTCGGCCAGAATGACGCGAAGCGCGCGGTCGCCGTCGCGCTCAGGAACCGCTGGCGGCGCCAGCAGCTGCCCGAGGACATGCGCGACGAGGTGAGCCCCAAGAACATCCTGATGATCGGGCCGACGGGCTGCGGCAAGACCGAGATCAGTCGCCGTCTCGCGAAGCTCGCCGAGGCGCCGTTCCTGAAGGTGGAAGCCACCAAGTTCACCGAGGTCGGCTACGTCGGCCGCGACGTCGAGCAGATCGTGCGCGATCTCGTGGAGGAAGCCATCCGGCTCGTCCGCGAGCAGAAGCGCAAGGGCGTGCGCGAGCAGGCCGAACACGCCGCAGAGGCGCGAGTGCTCGATGCGCTCGTCGGCAAGGACGCGAGCGGCGCGACGCGCGACCGCTTCCGCGAGAAGCTGCTCGCGGGCGAGCTTTCCGACAAGGAGATCGAGATCGAGGTCGACGAGGCCCCGCAGATGCCCTTCGAGATCCCCGGCATGACCGGACAGGTTGGCATGATCGATCTCGGCAACATGTTCGGCAAGCTCGGCGGCCAGCGCACCAAGAAGCGCAAGCTGAAGGTGCGGCAGGCTTGGGAAGCGCTCGTCAACGAGGAGTCCGACAAAAGGCTCGACCAGGAAGAGGTGAGCCGCGAGGCGATCGTCTCTGCCGAGCAGAACGGCATCGTGTTCCTGGACGAGATCGACAAGATCGCGGTTTCCGACGTGCGCGGCGGTTCCGTCTCGCGCGAAGGCGTGCAGCGCGACTTGCTGCCGCTCATCGAAGGCACGACGGTCGCCACCAAGTATGGCCCGGTGAAGACGGATCACATCCTCTTCATCGCCTCGGGCGCGTTCCATGTCGCGAAGCCTTCGGACCTGCTGCCGGAGCTGCAGGGACGCCTGCCCATCCGCGTTGAGCTGAAGGGCCTGACGGAAGCGGATTTCCGCCGCATCCTGACGGACACCGAAGTCTCGCTGGTGAAGCAGTACGCAGCGCTGATCGGCACCGAGGGCGTCACCCTTGAATTCGCCGACGACGCGATCGACGCCATCGCGCGGATCGCGGCGCAGGTGAACGACCGGGTCGAGAACATCGGCGCGCGGCGGCTGCAGACCGTGCTCGAAAAACTGCTCGAGGAGGTCAGCTTCGATGCCTCCGAACGCGGCGGCACGGCGGTGAAGATCGACGCGGCCTACGTGGACGCGCAGCTATCCGACATCGCGCGCGACAACGACCTGTCGAAGTATATTCTGTAGCGTAGCCCCTCTCCCCGCAGGGTAGAGGGGCTACGGCCTCAGCCGCAGGAGACGCGGGCGATCTTTCCGGCCTCGTCGGTCGAAATGGTCAGCCGGTCCGGGCGGTAATCCATCGTCACCGCACCGTTCGGCGGCACGACGCGCGCGGTGCGGGCGCCGGTCGCCTGCTTCATCTTGCCGACGGTTGCATCGTCGGCGGGCTGGCCGATGAAGCTTTGTGCCTTGTCCACATCGCAGACCATCGCGAGATCAACCGGGGCGCCGTCCGGCTTGCTGAACTTGTAGACGACGCGGTCGGTCTTGCCGCGCACGGCGGGATCAAACACCGACTTCGCAAGGTCGTCTCCAGAGACGCGGAGCACATCCGATTCGCCTTCGAAAGCGAAACCGGCGCGCTCGAAATCGGCGCGGATCACGGCGGGATCGATGCGGTGCGTCTTGTCGACCTCGGCGCGCGTATCGACGCCCGCGGGCCCGACATGATCGATGACGCCGACGATACCGCCCGGCTTCATCGCGCCGTAGAGCTTCGCGAGCACGTCCGCAGGTTCCACGCGCACGAAGCCGTACTCGGCGCTTTCCCAATAGGTGTCGTGATAAACGAGGTGCAGCAGCGCGAAATCAAAGCTGGCGGGCGCAAGTGCAAGGTTCGGCAGCGGCACCGCGAACGCCGAGGCATTTTTCACGCGGCCACGGATGTCCGCCCACGCCGTTTTCGCCTGATCGTTCGCGGCGATGCCCGGCGGGTTCCACGCGACGA
The DNA here is from genome assembly GCF_042676985.1 of Sphingosinicella xenopeptidilytica. Taxonomy (NCBI): domain Bacteria; kingdom Pseudomonadati; phylum Pseudomonadota; class Alphaproteobacteria; order Sphingomonadales; family Sphingosinicellaceae; genus Sphingosinicella; species Sphingosinicella xenopeptidilytica. Next base: position 147,973 of record NZ_JBHTIK010000001.1, read on the forward strand.
CGGCGCCCTTCGGGCCGACGGCACGCGCCATGATCTCGCTGTAATAACCGCGCCCCGCCATGAAATCCAAGGCGCGGTCGCCGCGTTCGAGGCCGAGGAACTTCAGGACTTCGGCGGGCTTTCGGCTTTCATCGAGCTTCGCTTCATCGGCCGGGCGATCCTTCGCGGCAACGGCGGCGGTGATGGCGGCAGGCGCGGCCTCTACGGGCAATGCGGGCATGAACAGCACGGCGGCAAGCAGCAGGAACGTCTTCGATTTCATCGGTGATCTCCCCTGAGTCCTGTTTCCGATCATGCCATTCACCGGGAGGACGGTACAGCTACCGCTTGCGGCGGAGGATCACGTACCACGCACCGCTGCCGCCGTGGCGCGGGTGCGCGGGACGGATCGCGGCGATGAAGGGCCTGAGCGCCGGAGTCGCGGCCCAGCGGGAAAAATTGGCGGCGATGACGCCGCGCGGGCGCCCGTCCTCTCCGGCGGGCCGGGTCTTGCCGGTGATGACGAGCAGCGTGCGCACGTCGTCGCGCCATGCGCGTTCCAGCGCGCCCGCGAGCGCCGCATAGGCTTCGTCCTGCGTGTGGCCGTGAAGATCGACGGTGCGCTCGGCCTCGATGCTGCCTTTGCGGATGCGGCGATCCCAGCCGCCGTCGAGCGAGGCGTCCTCCGGCGCGGCAGCGGCGCGCTGCCGGGACATATCGGGCGCCTCGACCCGTTGCGGACGCACGTTCACGCGTGGGCGCGGCGTTTCAGGCGGCGGTGCGGCGCGCGTTTTCAGCGGGCGGACGGAGGCCGTGACCTTCGCCCAGAGAGCGGTCTCGGCGTCCGAAGGCGGTTCAGGCCGCCGGGCCACGGAGAAGCCGCGCCGCCGCCGCCTTCGGCAACAGGATGAAGGCCGCGCCTTCGCTGGAGAGCCCGCCCGCGATGGTGCGCGCACGCTCGCCCGCACCCCAGAACAGATCGAAGCGGTTCGCGCCCTTGATGGCGCCGCCGGTATCCTGCGCGACCATCAGCGCCGCGAACGGCTTCATGCTGCGATCGACATCGGTGTAGCGCGTGGAAAGCCAGACCGGCGCACCCAGCGGCACGAACATCGGATCAGCGGCGAGGCTGCGTTCCGGCGTGACGGGGGCACCCATAGCGCCGAGAGGGCCCTCGCCCGTCAGCTCCTTGAAGAAGATGAAGCTCTTGTTTTCGTGCATCACCTTGCGGCCTTCCTCGGGATTGGCACGCAGCCAGCGCATGATGCCCTGCATGGACGCTTCGCCGGGTGCAAGTACGTTCCGATCACGCAGCAAGCGCCCGATACCCACGTATTCGCGGCCGTTCTGCCCCGCATAGCCGATGCGCATGACGCTGCCGTCGGGCAGGCGCAGGCGCCCCGATCCCTGGATCTGCAGGAAGAAGAACTCGACCTCGTCCGCCGCCCACGCGATTTCGAGGTTGCGATCGAAAAGCGCGCCGTTGTCGATATCCTCGCGCGACCAGTAGAGCTGGTAGGCGCCGGTTTCGTCGATGCGGCCGGTGGCCTTCTTCATCTGGCCGGGATTCGCCGGATCGGGCTGATCGACGCGCACGAGATCGGCGGGCAGCCCGTAGATCGGCACCAGATGACCGGGGCCGCGCGTGCGCGATCCTGCGATCTCCGGCTCGTAATAGCCGGTGACGAACGCCGCGCCGGTGCCGACGCGCACAGGGGTGAAATTCAGCTCGAAGAAGGCGCGCGGGTCCGTAGCGGCGGGCACGAGATTGCAGGCGGTTTCCCAATCGGAAGCGATGGTGAGGCCGCTGACGTCGGTGCGGCGCGTGACGGCGCGGCAGGACTTGCGGAAGGCGGCGAGGGTGGCAGCGAAATCGTTGGTTCCCCAGCCCGGAATCTCCGCGAACGTAGCAGGCGCGGCGCCGAGCGCGGCAGCTGTCGCAGGCCCTGTGGGGGCGGGCGGTGTGATCGGCGCGGGCTCGGCGCCCGGCGACACCGGCCCGGTGGGCGTTGTGACGGGACGCGGCGACGCACACGCGGCAATCGCGAGCAACAGCAGAACGGGGAAAAAGCGATGACGCACGCGGAACTCCAGCAAACCTTGGATCAGGCGCAGGGCTAGCGGATTTCGGCCGCGGCTGGAATCCGCATTCGTCGAAAGGACGCCGGAATCAGATGCCGAATCAGGCGTCTTCGTCGGTGTCGATGAGCAGCCAGTTGGGGTCTGCGGCACCAGTGTGGCGGCTGAACGTCCAGACATCGTGCGACTGCACCGCGTCCGACAACGAGCCGCTGACGACGTTTCCGGCCTTGTCGCGCGTGACGGCGACGAGATCGGCATCGAAGCGCAGCGTCACCTCGGCCATGGCGCCGTGAAGCCGTGCGGCGACGATTTCGACCTTTTCGAGCGACACGAGCCGGTTTTCGAGCGTCAGCCCCTCCGCCTCGCGCGCGGCAATCGCTTCGGCGAACTGATCGGCGATATCATCGGAAACAAGATCGCGCAGCGCCTCGGCGTCGCCCTTCCAGAAGGCTTCGAGCACCATGCGATACGCCGCCTTCGCGCCTTCGGCGAAACGCGGCGGATCGAACGTCGGGTCTGCGGCGGCGATCGCGTTCAGTGATTCCTTCAGCGCGGGCGACATGTCGGCGGGCAGATCGAGCGGCGCAGCGGGCGGCAGGTCGTAGCTGCCTGCACGCGGCGGCGTCTGCTGCTCCGCGGGGCTGCGGCGAACGACTTCGCCGGCGGGCTCTTCATGGCCGGTGCGGCGGCCAAGCACGCTCACCAGCCGAAGGGCGATGAACCCCGCGAGCATCGCCAGAACGACGATCTCGATCAGTCCGCTGCTGTCGCCCATAATTCTACCTTCAAGCGTCCCTTCAAACGCGTTTGCTTAACAGCGCCGCGCCGCACAGTCCACGCAGCTTAACCTGTTTTCGGTTAAGATAGGCTATTCCGAGCCGCATACAAGGAACAGCGCTGCCTTGCGCCGGTTCCATGTGCCTGCTAGCGAGCGCGCCGTATTCCTGTCCAACAGAATTGAGACCTGCATCATGGCCGAGAACGAAACGGGCGACGAAGGCTACATCAATGGCAACGGCGGCGAAGCCCCGGCGGAAGCCCTGCCGCAGGTGAGCATCCTGGCGCAGTACGTGAAGGACCTGTCGTTCGAGAACCCGGGCGCGCCGCAGTCGCTGCAGCAGGGTGCGGGCCAGCCGAAGATCGAGATCAATGTCAACGTCGGCGTCCGCCAGCAGGGCGACAACGTCTACGAGGTGGAGCTGAAGCTCTCCGCGAACGCCACGTTTGAAAACGGCAAGACCGCCTTCATCACCGAGCTGCTCTACGGCGGCCTCTTCGGCCTGCAGAACGTGCCCGAGGAGCACCTTGAGCTGTTCCTCGTCGTCGAGGCACCGCGCCAGCTTTTCCCGTTCGCCCGCCGCATCTTCGCCGACGCGACGCGCGACGGCGGCTTCCCGCCGCTGATGCTCGACCCGATCGATTTCGCTCAGCTCTATTTCGCGCGCCAGCAGCAGGCGGAAGCGGCGGAGCAATCCGGCGAGATCGGGCACGCCTAAGAGGCCCGGGCGAGAGGACGCGCCCATGTCGCTCGTCAAGAGCGTCGGCGTCATCGGAGGGCTGACCCTCGTCAGCCGCGTGTTCGGCTTTGCCCGCGATATGCTGCTTTCACGCCTGCTCGGTGCGGGCGCGGGGGCGGACGCCTTCTTCGTGGCGTTCAAGCTGCCCAACATCTTCCGACGCCTGTTCGCGGAGGGCGCGTTCAGTGCGGCTTACGTGCCGATGTTCAGCAAGGAACTGCACGGGCCGGGCGGCATCCGCGCCGCCGAGCGCTTCTCGGCGAACGTGCTGTCCGTGTTTTTGCCGATCCTGCTGCTGTTCACGGCGCTGTTCGAGATCTTCATGCCCGGCGTCGTCTGGCTGATGGCGAGCGCCTACAAGGACGTGCCGGGCAAGTTCGAGCTGACCGTCGAGCTGACGCGAATCGCCTTTCCGTATCTGCTGCTCGTCAGCCTCGTGTCGCTGCTCTCGGGCGTGCTCAATTCGATGTCGAAGTTCGCCGCCGCCGCCGCCGCGCCGATTCTGCTCAACATCTGCCTGATCGGCGGCGTTCTGTTTTTCGGCAGCACCACAGGCGACAGCGCGGAAACGGCGCGGGCGCTTGCAGTTTCGGTGAGCGTGGCGGGCGTCGTACAGTTCTTGTGGCTGCTGTGGGCGGTGCGCCGGGCGGGGCTGACCCTGCGGCTGCGTTGGCCGCGACTCGACCCCAAGGTGAAAGAACTCGGCCGCATCATCGTGCCTGCCACCTTCGGCGCAGGCATCTACCAGCTCTCGCAGCTGATCGACACATTCTTCGCGACGCGACTCGAAGAGGGCGCGATGAGCTTCCTGAACTATGCGGACCGGCTGAACCAGCTGCCGCTCGGCGTCGTCGGCATAGCGCTCGGCACCGCCATCCTGCCCGCGCTCAGCCGGCTCATCGCGCGCGAAGACGCGGACGGCGCGCAGAAACTGCAGGGCACGGCGGTCGAGCTTTCGATGCTGCTGACGCTGCCCGCCGCCGTGGCGCTCGCCGTCGCGGCGCATCCGATCGTCGAGGCGATCTTCCTCGGCGGGCGGTTCACGGCGGAGCATGTCGCCGTCACCTCGGGCGTGCTCATGGCGCTCGTCGCCGGGCTTCCCGCCTACGTGCTCATCAAGGTGCTGACGCCGGGCTTTTTCGCACGCGGCGACACGAAGACGCCGGTGAAGACCGCCGCGGCGGCGCTCACCTTCAACGTCGCCGTCATCCTCATCGTTATCGACCGCTTCGGCATCATCGGACTCGCGGCGGCAACCGCCGTTTCAAGCTGGTTCAACTGCGCGCTGCTCTACACGATCCTGCACCGGCGCGGGCACTTCACGCTGACCGGGGACGTGATCCTGCGCGTCGGCAAGCAGCTTGTCGCCGCACTCGTGATGGCCGCAGGGCTCTGGTGGGTGACGAACGCGCTCGGCGCGTCCTTCACGGGCGGCGCGCTCGCACGCGCGGGCGCACTGACGGCAGTTGTTCTGACCGGGGCGGGGCTCTATTTCGGGACGCTGTGGGCGATCGGCGGCTTCCACCACGAACACCTCGCCAAGCTCAGGCGCGGCAACGGCGCTTGACCTGTGACCCAAGCGGGGCCTAACGGCGGCGCGCTATGACACAGACTTTCGCACCCCGCGTCTTTTCCGGCATCCAGCCGACCGGCAACCTGCACCTTGGCAATTACCTCGGCGCGATCCGCAACTGGGTGGACATGCAGCACCAGCACGAATGCGTCTATTGCATCGTGGACCTGCACGCGATCACGCTGTGGCAAGACCCCGAAGCGCTGCGCAAGGGCATCCACGAGATGGCCGCCGCGCTGCTCGCGAGCGGCATCGATCCCGACCGCGCCGTGCTGTTCAACCAGAGCCAGGTGCACATGCACGCCGAGCTCTGCTGGATCCTGATGTGCACCGCGCGCATGGGCTGGATGCAGCGCATGACGCAGTTCAAGGAAAAGTCGGGCAAGGACAAGGAAGGCGCTTCCGTCGGCCTGTTCGGCTATCCCGTGCTGCAGGCCGCCGACATCCTCGGCTACAAGGCGACGCACGTGCCGGTGGGCGAAGACCAGAAGCAGCACCTCGAACTCTCCCGCGACATCGCGCAGAAGTTCAACACCGACTACGGCGTCGAGCTGTTCCCGCTTCCCGAGCCCGTGATCCAGGGCCCGGCGACGCGCGTGATGTCGCTGCGCGACGGCACCGCGAAGATGTCGAAATCCGACCCTTCGGACATGAGCCGCATCAACCTTGCCGACGACGCCGACGCCATCGCGCAGAAGATCAAGAAGGCGAAGACGGACCCCGAGCCGCTGCCCGGCGGTATCGCGGGGCTTGAGTCGCGGCCCGAGGCGCGGAACCTCGTTTCGATCTACGCGGCGCTTGCCGGAACGAGCGCGCAGGCCGTGCTCACGGAGTTCGAGGGCAAGGGCTTCGGCGCGTTCAAGCCCGCACTCGCCGATCTCACGGTGAGCGTGCTGGCGCCGATCGCCGCGCGTTTCCGCGAACTTTGCGCCGATCCCGGCCATCTCGACGCCGTGCTCGCGAAGGGCGCGGCGCGCGCCGACGCGATCGCGGCACCGGTGCTCGCGGAGGTGAAACGGACGGTTGGGTTTCTCGGCTGAGGGCTTTGAAAATTCAGGGATCGTTCAGCCGCGCACATGCACTATATAGATATGGCGTGGGTGCGAACGAGAAAGCCCGTAGGTGAATAACATGAAACTGCCGAAGATCCTGTTGTCGCTGGGGCTGCTGGCGCTGGTTGCCGCCTGCACGACGCCCTTCACTGCCGATGTTTCCCGCTTCCAGCGCCTGCCGGCGCCGTCGGGCGAGAGCTTCACGATCGAGGCGCGCGACGCCGAGCGATCGGGCGGGCTCGAGTTCGCGCAATATGCGTCGTACGTCGAGAACAGACTGGTCCAGCAGGGCTATCAGCGCGCCGCTTCGCCCGAAGCGGCGACGCTCGTCGTCAAGCTCGACTACGGCGTCAACGACGGCCGCGAGAAGGTCGATACCCGCTATACCGGTTTCGGCGCGGGCTACGGCGGATGGGGCGGATGGGGCTGGCCCTATTACAGCCGCTATCGCTATCATCCCTATTACTGGGGCTCGTTCTACGATCCGTTCTGGGGTCCGGGCTTCGGCGGCGGCACGGAAGTTTACAGCTACACCGTCTACCGCTCGTTCCTGGACATGGACATCGTCCGCAAGAACGGCGCACCGGTGTTCGAGGGCCGCGCCGAGGCGACGACACGCTCGTCCGACCTCACCAAGCTGGTGCCCAACCTCGTCGAGGCCATGTTCTCGGGCTTCCCGGGCAACTCCGGGCAGACCGTGCGCGTGAAGATCGACCAGAAAAAAAGCGGCTACTGAGCGTTCGCGCTGCGACAGGGTTCACCCTATCGCAGCGCCTCGCACCCAAAACCGGTTCCCACTCTTGCCCGCGATGTTCTAAGAACAGCGCGTGGGTATATTCGACATCTTCCGCCGCCAGACGGTGAACCCCGTCACTGCCGCCAGCACCGATACGGGCGGCACCAGTCTGATCGGGCGGCTCGCGGCGATTCCGCGCTGGATGCTGCTGATCCTCGGCGCGTTCTTCGCGGCGATCCTCTACTGGGGCGTCCTCGGCAGCCTGCTGTCGGACACGCGCGCCGATCTTACCGTACGCCCCGACACGACGGTGCTGCCGCCGGGCGGAAGCGTTGCGGTCGCGACGGCCGCGATGCTGCTCGATCGGGCGCTGGACAAGGGCTGGACACCGAATGACAGCCTGCTGCGCCCCACGGGCCTGCTCGAAGACATGCCCGCCTTCCAGCGCGGGCAACATTCAGCGATCAGCGCGTTCGTCGCCAGCTTCGACCAGGGCGTGGGCGGCGACCCCGAACTCAGCGAAGCGGCGGACGCGCTCAAGACGCCGCCGGAGCGTGGCTGGCTGCACGGCGACTTCCCCTTCATCGGCGGCTCCGCCGAAGGCCGCTACCGCGACGCGGTGAATGCGCTTGCGCGCTATAACCGCGCGGTTGCCGAAAGCGATGCGCCGGGCGAGGGCGATGCGCGCCAACTCCGGCTCGCGCTGCTCAGCCTTCACGCCGCGCTTGGCGAGGAGGCCGGCGCGGTCGATCGCATGATCGACGACAGCCGCGTGGGCAGTGCCGACGCGCAGTTCAGCGAGGTGCGCGGCGCCGCTTATGCCGCCGCCATGCTGATGCGCGGACTGCGCGAGGATTTCGGCACCACGATCGGCCAGCGCCAGCTTGCCGCGACGTGGGCCGAAACGACGGAGGCACTGGATGCCGTTTCCGGAAAACGCCCGACGTTCGGCGTCGGCCGACAAGATCTCGTCGAGCAGGGCTATTTTCTGATGCGCGCGCGCGAATCGCTGCGCACGCTTGCGGCGGGCCTCGCACGATGACGATGCCCAACTACCTCGTCGTCGTCGACAACACCGACGAATCGGCACTTGCCATGCGCTATGCCGCACTCCGCGCGAAGATGACCGGCGGCAACATCATGCTTGCGCATGTCGTTCCCAAGCCCGAGTTCCTGCTTTCCGGGGGGCTTCAGGACATGATCGCCGCCGAGGCGCAGGAAGCCGCCGAAGCGCTGCTGAGCCGCAAGGCCGACGAGGTGATGGCGCTTTCGGGCCAGCGCGCGGCGCTCATCATCCGTGAGGGCAAGGCCGTGGACGAAGTCAGCCAGATGCTGACCGAGAACAATGTTCACGCGCTGATCCTGGGCGCGGCCGCGAAAGACGCGCCGGGGCCGCTCGTCAGCCACTTCTCGGGCGAGCGCGCGGGCAACCTTCCGTGCGTGGTGGTGATCGTGCCCGGCGGGCTCGATCCGGACGCGATCGACCGTCTGGCTTGATCCCGCGGCCAAGGCACGCCACATGAGGCGGGTATCAGGATAGGACACCTTCCCAAGGACGCCCAGCATGTTCATCGAAACCCAGGCCACACCCAACCCCGCGACCGTGAAGTTCCTTCCGGGCCGCGCCGTGATGCCTTCGGGAACCATCGATTTCGGTTCGCCCGAAGCCGCCGAAGCCTCGCCGCTCGCAAGCGCGCTCTTCACGCTTGGTGATGTTTCCGGCGTGTTCCTGGGCAGCGACTTCATCTCGGTGACGCGCGCCGAGGGCGGCAGCGAATGGCGCGAGCTGAAGCCGCAGGTGCTCGGAATCATCGTCGATCATTTCGCGAGCGGCGCGCCGCTGCTGAACGAAGCCGCTGCTGCTGAAGCCGAAATCGAGGATGATCCCGAAACGGCGGACATCGTCGTGCAGATCAAGGACCTGCTGGAAACGCGCATCCGCCCCGCAGTCGCGAACGATGGCGGCGACATCATCTACAAGGGCTTCCGCGAAGGCGTCGTCTACCTGCAGATGCAGGGCGCCTGCTCGGGCTGCCCGTCTTCAACGGCGACGCTGAAGAACGGCATCGAAAACCTTCTGAAATATTATGTGCCTGAAGTAACGGACGTCCGCGCCGTCTGACGGATGCGGCCGCGATAAAACAGGGAGTCCCCATGACCGATCATCTGCTGAGCGACCGCGACCTCGACCTTATCCTCCGCAGCGCGAGGACGCACAACGACTGGTCCGACCGCGCGGTCAGCGACGTGCAGCTGCGCGCCATCTACGACCTGATGCGCATGGGGCCGACGTCGGCGAACTGCAGCCCCGCGCGAATCGTGTTCGCGAAAACCGCAGAAGCCCGCGAAAAGCTCGCCGCCTGTGCGTCCGGCACCAACGGAGCCAAGATCCGGCAGGCGCCGGTGACCGCGATTATCGGCATGGACATGAAGTTCTACGACCAGCTCCCCAAGCTGTTCCCGCACACCGATGCGCGCGCCTGGTTCACGAGCAACGAGGCACTCGTTCGCGAAACCGCGTTCCGCAATTCGTCGCTGCAGGGCGCGTATTTCCTTATCGCGGCGCGCGCGATCGGGCTCAACTGCGGGCCGATGTCGGGCTTCGACAAGGCGAAGGTCGATGCGGCCTTCTTTGCGGGTACCGACATCGAGACGAACTTCATCTGCTCGATCGGCTACGGCACCGAGAAGAACCTGTTCCCGCGCAGCCCGCGCCTGTCGTTCGAAGAGGCCGCGTCCATCATCTGATGCTGCTCGCGATCGAAACCGGCACCGCCGCCTGTTCGGTCGCGATGATCGACGGGACAACCATCGTTGCAGCGCGGCACGAGATCATCGGCCGCGGCCATGCCGAGCGGCTCGTCCCGCTTGTCGAGGCGGTGCTTGCCGAGGCGGGCGAGCGCCCGCGCGCCATCGCCGTTGACGTGGGGCCGGGCAGTTTCACGGGGCTTCGCGTCGGCATCGCCGCGGCGCGGGGTTTCGGGCTCGTCTGGGCTGTGCCGGTTTACGGCTATTCATCGACGGTGCTGGTCGCAGCGAGCGTGCTTGCCGCGCACGATGCCGCGCCTCTCACTGTCGCGATGGACGCCGGGCGCGGCGAGGTGTTCGTGCAAACCTTCGATCGGGAGCTGAAACCGGCTGCGCCCGCCGCCGCACGACCGGTCGCCGCCGCGGCCACCGCATACGAAGGTGCTCTGGCAGGAACGGGTGCGCCGTTGCTGAGAGCGGCCGGCAGCACGGCGATGATCGTCTCCGAGACACCGCCCGACGCACGGGATGTGAGGCTGCTGCCGGCCGAACTCCGCAGCTTGCCGCCGACGCCGCTCTACGTACGCGCGCCCGACGCGAAGCTGCCCGCATGAGTCACTACCGTGCCGTGACGATCGACGACGTGCCCGCGCTCGCGGCGCTGATGTCGCGCGCGTTCGATCCGCAGTATGGCGAGGGCTGGAACGGGAGCCAGCTGCTCGGTACGCTCGCAATGTCCGGCACGCGCGCCGAAATGGCGGTTGCGGACGGCGTACCCGCCGGTTTCGCGTTGACGCGCCTTGCCGCCGAGGATTGCGAGCTTCTGCTGATCGCGGTTGACCCCTTGCGCAGCGGGCGGGGTATCGGAACAGAATTGCTGAGAAGATCAATTGATCTTGCGAAACACGCGCAGGTTCAGCGCATGTTTCTGGAAGTCCGCACCGGCAACAGTGCTGCACGCGGGCTTTATGAACGCCACGGATTTATCTGTGTCGGACAGAGAAAAGATTATTATGTGGGTGAGAATCATTTGCGCTTTGACGCAATGACCATGGCGCTAGTGCTTTAGATATTCCGTATTCTCGCAAACCGCGTTAAATCTTGCGAAAAACATCCAAACGCTACATAAAACCAGACACCAACAACAAAATGGTCGGGGTCATCGGGTCTTATGAACGAACATAGCGATAATCATCAGGAGCTGCTTGCGTTGACGGCGGACATCGTGTCGTCGCACGTGGCAAACAATACGGTGGCGGTTTCGGACCTGCCGAACCTGATTGAAAACATCTATTCGACACTGGCGAAGCTTGGCGGGGTGGTGGAACCTGCGAAGCCGAAGCAGGAGCCTGCGGTTTCTGTTCGCGCGTCGATAAAGCCGGACTACATCATCTGTCTTGAGGACGGCAAGAAGCTGAAAATGCTGAAGCGCCACCTCATGACGCACTACAACATGACCCCGGACGAGTATCGCGCGAAGTGGAATCTTCCCGCAGACTATCCGATGGTCGCCCCCAACTATGCGCTGCAGCGCCAGGCGCTCGCCAAGAAAATCGGTCTTGGCACCAAGCGCACCGGCAAGCGCAAGTAGCCCCGCGCGGCAACGTCAAATGAACAGGGACGGACTTGTCCGTCCCTGTTTCCGTGCCTAAACTCCCATCATGACAAAAATCGATATCGAAGCCATTTGCGCTGAGCGCGGTCTGCGCATCACCGAGCAGCGGCGCGTGATCGCGCGGGTGCTTTCCGATGCCGAGGACCATCCCGATGTCGAGGAGCTGTACCGGCGGGCATCGGCGATCGATTCCGGCATTTCCATCGCTACCGTCTATCGCACCGTGCGCCTCTTCGAGGAGGCGGGCATCCTTGAACGTCACGACTTCCGCGACGGCCGCTCGCGCTATGAACCGACGCCCGAGGAGCATCACGATCACCTGATCGACGTGGAGACCGGCACGGTCATCGAGTTCCACGACGATGCGCTCGAAGAGCTGCAGCGTCTCATTGCCGAACGTCTCGGCTTCGAACTCGTCGATCATCGGCTGGAACTCTACGGTCGCCCGATCAAGACGAAGCCGGCCAACTGAAATCCGCACCCAACGTGTCTGATCCCCGTTCCTATTTCGTCAAGACGTTCGGCTGCCAGATGAACGTCTACGACAGCGAGCGCATGGCCGAGCTGCTGGAGGCGGAAGGCCACACGCCGGCCGCATCGGCGGAGGACGCCGATATTGTCGTGCTCAACACCTGCCACATCCGCGAGCGCGCAAGCGAGAAGGTCTATTCGGAAATCGGCCGCCTGAAACACCGCGACGGGCCGAAACCGATCGTGGCGGTCGCCGGCTGCGTGGCACAGGCCGAAGGCGCCGAGATCGTGCGGCGCGCGCCTGCCGTGGACGTGGTCGTGGGCCCACAGGCTTACCATCGGCTGCTGGACCTGATCGCACGGGCGAAGGAACGCCCCGTGGAGACCGACCTGCCGACGCTCGAGAAGTTCGAGGCGCTCGGCAAGCGCCGCAAGGCTGCGCCGTCCTCGTTCCTTACGATCCAGGAGGGCTGCGACAAGTTCTGTACCTATTGCGTCGTGCCCTACACGCGCGGGGCTGAAGTTTCGCGCCCGGCCGAGGCCATTCTTGAAGAAGCGCAGCGGCTTGCAGGCGAGGGCGCGCGCGAGATCGTGCTGCTCGGCCAGAACGTCAACGCCTACCGCCACGACCGCACCGATTTCGCGGCGCTTATCGCCGAGGTGGCTGCGATCGAGGGGATCGCGCGCATCCGCTACACGACGAGCCATCCCGCCGACATGACAGACGCGCTGATCGACGCGCACCGAACGACACCCAAGCTGATGCCCTATCTGCACCTTCCCGTGCAGTCCGGCTCCAACCGCGTGCTGAAGGCGATGAACCGCTCGCACACGGCCGAGACGTATCTTGCCATCATCGAAAAGCTGCGCGCCGCGCGGGCGGACATGGCAATCTCGGGCGATTTCATCGTCGGCTTCCCCGGCGAGACCGAAGCCGAGTTCGAGGAGACGCTGGCGATCATCCGCGCAGCGAACTACGCGCAGGCCTATTCGTTCAAATATTCGGCGCGCCCCGGCACTCCCGCTGCGGAGATGGACGGGCAGATCGACGAGGACGTGAAATCGGACCGTTTGCAGCGCCTGCAGGCACTGGTGCAGGAACAGCAGCTCGCATTCAACCGCGCCGCGCTCGGCCGCACCATGCCCATCCTGCTGGAACGCCCCGGCAAGCGCGACGGGCAGTTGATCGGCAAGACGCCGTGGCTGCAATCCGTGTATGTCGATGCAGCCGGCACACACATCGGAGACATTGTGACGGTGGAGATCGAGGGCGCCTTCGCGAACAGTCTTGCAGGACGCATCGCATTCGCCGAAGCTGCCTGACGATGGCAAAAAAATCCGCTCCGCTTTCCCCGCCCGCCGCAAACGACCGTGTCCGACTCGAACTGGATTTCGACCGCGCCGAACTGCTCGGCGCCCTGTTCGGCCAATACGATCAGAACCTGATCGCCATCGAGAACCGGCTCGGCGTCTACATCGCCGCGCGCGGCAACCGGCTTTCGATCGAGGGAGAGGCGCACGCGGCGGCGCGGGCGCGCGACGTGCTGACCGGACTCTACAACCGCCTCGCACTGGGGCAGGGCGTCGATATCGGCGATGTGGAAGGGGCGCTCGCGCTGTCGCAGGACCCTTCGCTCGAAGGCCTCGTCCGTGCCGAGGACGGCGGCGCTTCGCCGGTCATCATCCGCACACGGCGCAAAACCATCGTGCCACGCTCGCCGACGCAGCTCCGCTACATGGAGGCGCTCGCCCGGCAGGACATCATCTTCGCACTCGGCCCGGCGGGCACCGGCAAGACCTATGTGGCGGTGGCGCAGGCGGTGAGCCAGCTGATCGCAGGCTCGGTCGACCGGCTGATCCTGTCGCGACCGGCGGTAGAGGCGGGCGAACGGCTCGGCTTCCTCCCCGGCGACATGCGCGAGAAGGTCGATCCCTACCTCCGTCCGCTCTACGACGCGCTCTACGACATGCTGCCCTCCGAACAGGTGGAGCGGCGCATCGCCAGCGGCGAGATCGAGATCGCGCCCATCGCCTTCATGCGCGGACGCACGCTCGCCAACGCCTTCGTCATCCTCGACGAGGCGCAGAACACCACGCCCGAGCAGATGAAGATGTTCCTCACCCGCTTCGGGCAGGGAAGCCGCATGGTCGTTTGCGGCGACCCCAAGCAGGTCGACCTGCCGAACCCCGGCCGCTCCGGCCTCAACGACGCCACGCAGCGCCTTGAAGGCATCGACGGCATCGCCGTCGTGCGCTTCGGCGTAGCCGACGTGGTGCGCCATCCGATCGTGGGCCGGATCGTGGAGGCCTACGAAGGCCCCAATGCTTGATGTCGCCGCAGGCATTGCCGGCGGCAAGTGGCCGGACGCCGACTGGACCGCGCTTGCCGAAGCCGCCTGCCGCGCCGCACTCGGCGAAACGCCTTACGCGGGCCTCATCGACGCGAGCTTCTGCTGCGAGATCTCGATCCGGCTGACGGATGACAGCGAAGTCCAGACGTTGAACGCGCAGTACCGCGACAAGGACAAGCCGACGAACGTGCTGTCGTTTCCGATGGTGCAGGCGGACCTGCTGGAAAGCCTTTCGAACAGCGACGACGGCGAGGTCCTGCTCGGCGACATCGTGCTCGCCGACGGTGTCGTAGCGCGCGAAGCCGCCGAGCGCGGCATCACGATCACCGATCATGCGACGCATCTCATCATCCACGGACTGCTCCATCTCGTCGGCTACGACCACGAGCAGGATGCCGAAGCCGAGGCGATGGAGGAGATGGAGCGCCGTGCGCTTGCATCGCTGGGGATTGCCAACCCCTACGCCGGCGAGGCATGACGGCTGGGAAACGATGAGCGACGAACCTCCGAGTAGCAGCGGCGACCAGCCGTTCCGACCCCTTCTCCGCGCCTTGCGGAGCCTGATCTTCGGCCGTGGCGGCGAGGCCACGCTGCGCGAGAGCATCGAGGAAGCCCTCGAGGATCACGCCGGCGACACCCCCGAAGGTGACGATCTTTCCGAGACCGAGCGCCTGATGCTTCGGAATCTGCTCGATTTCGGCGAGCGGCGCGTGGGTGACGTGATGGTGCCGCGCGGCGAAATCATCGCCTGCGATGTCGAGGATAATTTCCAGACGCTGGTCGCCGCCTTCGTCGACGCAGGCCATAGCCGCCTGCCGGTTTTCCGCGAATCGCTCGACGATGTGATCGGCATGATTCACGTGAAGGACGTCTATGCAGTGATCGCGGGCGAGGGGCGCAGCGCCAATGTGGAGGCGGAAAGCCTGCTGCGCCCGGTGCTGTTCGTGCCGCCCGCGATGCGCGTGCTCGATCTGCTCGCACGAATGCGGCAGGGGCGCACGCACATGGCGATCGTGGTGGATGAATATGGCGGCACCGACGGGCTCGTAACCATCGAGGACCTGGTCGAGGAAATCGTCGGCGACATCGCCGACGAGCACGACGAGGAAGAGGCCGAAGCGATCACACCGCTGCCGGACGGCGGCTTCGAGGTGGACGCGCGCGTCGATATCGAGGCGCTGGAGAAGGCGACGGGAGCGCCTCTTTCGGAGGCGGCGGACGGCGACGTCGATACCGTGGGCGGCCTCGTGTTCATGCTCGCCGGACATATCCCGGCGATCGGCGGAATCGTGGCGCATCCGGGCGGCTGGTCGTTCGAGGTGACCGCCGGGGATGAGCGCAAGATCGAGCGCGTGCGCGCGTATCCGCCGCAGGCCCTTCCGGCCGCGGCCAGCGGGGCGTGACGGTTCCTGCGGGCCGGGCACGTTTCGGCCTTCTGTTCATTGCGGGCATCATCAGCAGCCTTGGCTTCGCGCCGTGGAATCTTTGGCCGCTGACACTGATCGGGCTCGCCTGGCTGATCCGGGAAACCGCGACGACCGAGACGTGGCGTCAGGCGGCGAAGGCGGGGTGGGTGTTCGGGTTCGGGCACTTCCTGCTGGGGACGCACTGGATCGCGCAGGCGTTTCAGTATCAGCAGGACATGCCCGCGTGGACAGGCTGGGTCGGCGTGGTGCTTCTGTCCGCCTACCTCGCGGTTTTTCCGGCGATGACAGTGGTGGCGGCAAGACGGTTCGGCGCGGGGCTGCCGCTGGTGCTGGGCTTTGCGGGCTGCTGGACGATCGCGGAAGGCCTACGCGGTGTTCTCTTCTCCGGCTTCCCGTGGAACCCGCTTGGCACGGCGGCGCTGCCGATGGCGGGGCTGGGGCAGGGCGCGGCTCTCGTCGGCGGGCTTGGGCTTTCGGCGATCATCGTGCTGGCGGCGGGCGGACTTTATCTTCTCGAACGGCAATGGCGCACGGGCGCCTTGATCCTCGGCCTGACGGCGGCGGCGGCGCTTGCCGGGCTGATGCCTCTGCGCACGCCCACACAGCTCACGCCGACGCGGCTCCACATCGTGCAGGCCGACATCGGGCAGGACGAGAAATGGTCCGAAGACGGCGTCGAGCGAGCGGTCGTCAAATATCTGAAGCTCTCGCCCGCGCCGACGCGCGCGCCGCGCCTGCTGATCTGGCCCGAGGCGGCGATCCCAGACCTCCTCGACGAAATGCCTTCGATGCGGCGCAGGCTGGGCGCGCATCTGGGGCCGAACGACCTGATGCTGCTCGGCGCGCTGAAGGCGATCCGCGAGGACGACGGCAGCGCGATCGCGGCGCGCAACAGCCTGTTCGTGCTCGACAGCGAAGGCGGCATCCTTGCGCGTTACGACAAGAAACGGCTGGTGCCGTTCGGCGAATTCCTGCCCGCGCGCACGCTCCTGAACGCGATCGGGCTCGACCGGCTCGCCCCCGGCGCGCTCGACTTCTGGCCCGGACCGGGGCCGCGCACGCTGCCGCTTCCGAGCGGCTTTCCGGCCGTGGGTCCGCTGATCTGCTACGAAGTGATCTTCGACGGCCGCGTGACCGAGGCGGGATACCGCCCGGCGTGGCTGCTGAATGTCTCCAACGATGCATGGTTCGCCGGTGCGGGCGCCGAGATGCACCTCGCGCAGGCGCGCCTTCGCAGCATCGAGGAAGGGCTGCCGATGGCACGCTCCACGCCCACGGGCATCAGCGCCGTGATCGACGCGAGCGGCCGCGTGACGGCATCGATGCCGCGTGGACAGGCGGGCGTGATCGATGCGCGGCTGCCGGAAGCGAACCCGCCGACATTGTTCAGCCATACCGGCCGCATTCTGCCGCTGCTGCTTGCCGCGCTCCTCGCGCTTCTCGGCTGGAGCCTCTCCCGCACACGCTGACGCCTTGCGCCCCGGAACGGATGCAAATACACCCGCTATGGTTGTATTCTGCCCGATCCCGGAGCCATGCCAAGCGAAGCTATCCATCCTGTCGACGTTCACGTGGGCAAGCGCCTGCGCGAAAGCCGCACGGCGTGCGGGGTGACGCAGGCCGAACTCGGCGCGGACCTCGGCATCAGCGCGCAGCAGGTGCAGAAATACGAAAACGGCAGCAACCGCATCAGCGCGAGCAAGCTGTTCGAGATCGCGGGGCGGCTCGGCACGGGTATCGACTGGTTTTTCGAGGGGCTGGAGGCGCGCGCACCTGTTCTACTTGGGGAAACGCAGGGCGCCTTTGAAGCCGAGCCGACATCTCACGAGCAGACCCGCGCAATGATCGCCGCGTTCAGGGCGCTACCCGACGATGCCGCGCGCACGGATGCGCTGACCTACGTGCAAAACCGGGCCGAGCAGACATAAACGATTCTTTATGTCCGCTTGCGCCGATGCGGGCGCGGCGCTAGACCGGTTAACAGTTCAAGAGCTGTTTCAGGAAAAGATGCATGGCGCGCAGCGACTATCTCTTCACGTCCGAATCGGTCTCGGAAGGCCACCCCGACAAGGTTGCCGACCAGATTTCAGACGCGATCGTCGATCTGTTTCTTTCGAAAGACCCCGAAGCGCGCATCGCCTGCGAAACGCTGACGACGACGCAGCTCGTGGTGCTGGCGGGCGAAATCCGCTGCAAGGGCGTGTATGAAAACGGCGCGTGGGCGCCGGGCGCGCTCGACGAGATCGAAGCGACCGTACGCGAGACGGTGAAGCGCATCGGCTATGCGCAGGACGGGTTCCACTGGGAGCAGTTCCGCTTCGAGAACAACCTGCATGGCCAATCCGCACACATCGCGCAGGGCGTCGACGAGGCGGGCAACAAGGACGAGGGCGCGGGCGACCAGGGCATCATGTTCGGCTACGCGACCGACGAGACGCCCGACCTGATGCCCGCGACGCTCGACTACAGCCACAAGATCCTCGCGCGGCTGGCGGCGGACCGCCATTCGGGCGCGGCGCCGTTCCTGGAGCCGGACAGCAAGAGCCAGGTGACGCTGCGCTACGCGGGCGGCGTGCCCGTCGAAGCGACCGCGCTCGTCGTTTCGACGCAGCACGCGCCGGGCTATTTCTGGCACGGCGGCGAGGGCGACCCGGACAAATACAAGGTTCTGCGCGACTACGTGCTCGGCGTGTTCAAGGACGTGCTGCCCGACGGCTTCGTGACCGAGAACACCGCGATCCACGTAAACCCCACGGGCCGCTTCGAGATCGGCGGACCGGACGGCGACGCGGGCCTCACCGGCCGCAAGATCATCGTGGACACCTACGGCGGTGCTTCGCCCCACGGCGGCGGCGCGTTCAGCGGCAAGGACCCGACGAAGGTGGATCGCTCGGCCGCGTACATCACGCGCTACCTTGCGAAGAACATCGTCGCGGCTGGCCTCGCGAAGCGCTGCACGATCCAGCTCTCCTACGCCATCGGCGTCGCCGAGCCGCTGTCGCTCTACGTCGACCTCCACGGCACCGGCACGGTGGACGAGGCCAAGCTCGAAGCGGTGATCCCGCAGCTCGTACGCCTGACGCCGAAGGGCATCCGCGAACACCTCGGCCTCAACAAGCCGATCTACAGCACGACCGCCGCCTACGGGCACTTCGGGCGGAAACCCGAGGGCGACTTCTTCCCGTGGGAGAAGACCGATCTGGTGGCGAAGCTGAAGGCGGCGGTTTCGTAGGGCCGAATATTGCCCTGAGAACTGGCGCGAAAGATCGAGCCGCTTGCCGTGCTCAACGTAAAGACCGGACCGCTCACACGATCGGATTTCGATCTGATCGAGGGCCTGCCGCCTGAGGACCGTGTGCGGCCATAATCCCAATTCTAGTCCCACGTCCTGTCGGCAGACGCGTTAGATTCAGATTTGTTATTCCCGGGCAGAGCCGCTGGCATTTCTGGACTTTGCGGCCATGGAATGAAATCATCACGGCCGCACAGGGGGAAGATGAATGTTGACGGCGCTTTCCAATCTTTTGCTGAACAGGCGTCTGGTCGGCGCGGTTGTGCTGGCGATCGTGTTGTTTACCTTGGCACTGGATGTTACCGGACTTGTTCATCCCTGCCCCTATTGCCGAATGCAGAGGTTCGCCCTTGGGGTCATTTCCATTGTTCTGCTGTTCCGCTTCTACAACGCCCTTTTGAGCCGCTACATCGTGGCGGTGGTTGGAATGATGGGTCTTGTTGTTGGAATTATGCAGAATTTCAACCACTTGAAGAAGATGAACAAGGGTGAATTCGACTGGTCTGCGCTTTCAATAGGACACCCCTGGGTGCTCTCAGGCCTCGCGATACTGACGCTGGTCTGGCTGTTCTTTCTGGTTTTCGATCTCGACAAGTCCCCGTCGCGTAAACTGTAGCGTCCGCATCCGAAATGCTGGCAGGCAACCATGTGATCGTCCGCGAAACAGCGCGGATCAGAGCGCGTCGATCGCCTTCGCCAGTTCGATATCCCGCATCGAAAGCCCGCCCGCGTCGTGCGTGGTGAGCAGGATGTCGACGCGGTTCCACACGTTCGACCATTCGGGGTGGTGATCCGCCTTTTCGGCGAGGAGCGCCACGCGGCTCATGAAGCCGAAGGCTTGCGAGAAATCCTTGAAGCGGAAGCTGCGGGTGATGGCGTCTCGCACCGCATCCAGCGTCCACGCGGGGAGATCGGCGAGAAGCTCTGCGCGTTCGGCATCCGAAAGTTTCGTTACCATCGCTGTCCTCCTGCTGGCGCGGCGCAGCGCTTCCTCCTATGTCGTACAGCATGGCTGGACGTCAAACCTTCGCGCCTTCGCTGGACGATATAGAAACGCTGGCGCGCAGCGCCATCGCGCGGCTTCCCGAGATTTTCCGCAGCCATCTCGGCACGGTCGTGCTGCGCATCGAGGACTTCCCCGACGAGGACGTGTGCCGCGACATGGAGCTTGAAAGCGAGTTCGACATCCTCGGGCTCTATCAGGGCCATGCGGTGGGGCGCTCGGTCGACGTGTCCGGCGCGCTGCCCGATACGGTCTATCTCTATCGCCGCCCGATCCTCGACCTGTGGGCCGAGGGCGAGGAGAGCCTGGAGCATATCGTGACGCACGTGCTGGTGCACGAGGTGGGACACCACTTCGGTCTTTCCGACGACGACATGCACCGGATCGAGGATTCAGCGCTGTAAGAGTTCATCCACCCATGCGGGGACCAGTTCGCCCGCGCGGCCGTGGCGGGCTTCATCGAAAAAGTGCGTGCCTTCGGAAGGATCGAGATTGATCTCGAGCGTATGCGCGCCGTAGTGCCGCGCGCCCTGCACGAAGCCCGCGGCCGGATACACAGCGCCCGACGTGCCGATCGAGACGAACAGGTCGCACGCGGCGAGCGCCGCCTCGATCCGGTCCATGTGGTACGGCATCTCGCCGAACCAGACGATATCGGGCCTGAGCCGCCCGTGCGCGGCGCAGCGGGTGCAGGCGGGACCGTCCGACAGCGTTTCGGGCGCTTCCTGCCGCTCGCCGCAGGCAAGGCAGAGCGCGCTTTTGAGTTCGCCGTGCATGTGCACCATGCGCGCCGCGCCCGCGCGCTCGTGGAGGTCGTCGACATTCTGCGTGACGATGAGGAGATTGCCCGACCATTCGGCATCGAGCCGGGCGAGCGCATCGTGCGCGGGATTGGGGGCGACGCGGGCGAGCGCGGCGCGGCGGGCATCGTAGAACGCCTGCACCAGCGCCGGATCGCGGCGGAACGCCTGCGGGGTCGCCACGTCCTCGACGCGGTGGCCTTCCCAGAGGCCGTCCGGCCCGCGGAAGGTCGGAACGCCGCTTTCCGCCGAAATGCCCGCGCCCGTAAGCACGACGATGCTTTGAAACCCCGCGCCTCGCATGATCTTGCGCACCGCTCCCCGATTGGCCAGAGATACGCCTTCGCATCAGCGTTCAAGGGGTTCAAGGTTTATGGCGAAGCGTAGCGGTGCGGCACGGATCGGCGTCCTCGGTGCGGGCGGGCGCATGGGGCAGAGCATCATCGAACGCGTGCTGGCCACGAAAGACGCCGTGCTGGCAGGCGCCGCCGAGAAGCCGGGGCACCCCGCCATGGGCCGCAGCATCGCGCCGAGCCTCGTCATCTGCGCGAACACGCTGGCGCTCGCGCACAGCGCCGACGTGCTCGTGGATTTCACGATTCCGGACGCGCTCGAGGAGAACCTGACCGCGGCGTGCGACGCATCCTGCGCGATCGTGATCGGCACGACGGGCCTGACGCCGAAGCACCACAGACTGATCGACGAGGCGGCGAAGACGATTGCCGTGCTGCAGACGGCGAACACCAGCCTTGGCGTTACCATGCTCGCCGCGCTGGTGAAGGAGGCGGCGAGCCGCCTCGGTGACGATTGGGACATCGAGATTGCCGAGATGCATCACCGCCACAAGGTGGATGCCCCTTCCGGCACCGCGCTGATGCTGGGCGAGGCTGCGGCTGCCGGGCGCGGCGTCAAGCTGGCGAACGTCGCCGCGAAGGGCCGCGCGGGCGCGGACGCGGCGCGCAAGGTGGGCGAGATCGGCTTTGCGGCGCTGCGCGGCGGATCGGTGGCGGGCGACCACGTGGTGATCCTGGCAGCGGACGGCGAACGGCTGGAGCTCGGCCACCGCGCCGAATCACGCGAGATCTTCGCGCGCGGCGCGGTGCGCGCGGCGCTGTGGCTCGCGGGGAAGCCGGCCGGGCGCTACACGATGAACGAGGTGCTTGGGCTCGGCGCCTGACGAGGGAGGGATCACGATGACTGTGCTACGCCACTACCTGATGCGCGCCGCCGAGGGGCGCGGCGACGCGCTCGGCCGCGCGCTTGAAACGCTCGCCGGGAAGGTGCGGCCGCTCGCGGGTTGCGAGAAGGTGGAGATGTTCGCCGACGCGGGCGACGCCGACGCCTTCATCTTCATCGAATACTGGTCGTCCGTCGATGCCCACAAGGCGGCGGGCGCGGCGCTCGGCAAGGAAGCCTTCGCAGGCGTGATGGCGCTGCTGGCGGGACCACCGGAGGGGCGCTACCTCAATCCCGTGGCGCTGCCCTAGCCGCGAAGCGCGCGTTTCAGCACGCTATAAACCTCCTGCCGCTCGCGCGGGGTGAGGAAGCGGCCGACGAGAAGCCGGCGCCCGCGCTCGCCGAGCCAGAGCCGGTTTTCGGGCGGGCTCAGCGCTTCCAGCTCGACGCGCGTGAACAGCGGCTCAAGCCGGAACTCGCGCGCGCTGCCATCTGCCGCGATGCGGCTGTAGAGCAGCCCGGAGGCATCGAGCCGCACGCGCTCATAGGCGCGTGACGCGCGAGCCGCCGCGCGAAACGCCCAGACGAGGAGCGCGAGATCGGCGACCACGAACGGCAGGATCGGCCAGGCGCCGAGCGCGATGAACCGCGCCGAGGCGAGCAGCATTACGAGCGCGGTGCCGACGACGATCCAGAGTGCCGGGCGGGCGCCGAGCGGGGGCGGAGGCATCAGCTTCAGATCGAGCGTCGTCATGGGTCTGCACTCTACCAATGCAGAGGCGGGTGCGGTAGGCGGAGAGACATGAAGCCGCAGATCATCGCTCGATTTTTCGACCATCTCGCCGAAGCCGATCCCACCCCGGAAACCGAACTCGATTACGTGAACGACTACACGCTGCTCGTCGCCGTCGTGCTCTCCGCGCAGGCGACCGACGCGGGCGTCAACAAGGCGACGAAGGCACTGTTCGCAAAAGTGCAGGATCCGGCCGCAATGCTGGCGCTCGGCGAAGCGGGGCTGAAGCAGCACATCAAGACGATCGGCCTCTACAACGCCAAGGCCGCGAACGTGATCGCACTGTCGCAGATCCTGCTCGAAAAGCACGGCGGCGAGGTCCCCCGCGACCGCGCGAGCCTGGAGGCACTCCCCGGTGTCGGCCGCAAGACCGCGAACGTCGTGCTCAACGTCGCCTTCGGGGAAGAAACCTTCGCGGTCGACACGCACGTGTTCCGCGTTTCCAACCGAACGGGCCTCGCACCGGGCAAGACCCCGCTCGCGGTCGAACTGAAGCTGGAGAAGGCGATTCCGAAGCCCTATCGCCGCCACGCGCACCACTGGCTGATCCTGCTCGGCCGCCACACGTGCAAGGCGCGGAAACCGGAATGCTGGCATTGCGTCGTGGTGAGCGAATGCGAATATGACGCCAAGACGATAGCATGAGCATGATGGGGCATGAGCGATTCACTTCGCGTTCAGATGGAGACGTTATGAACGGTACGCATAGTGACATTGTAGCGTTTGCGTACCGCCGGACCGCGAACCCGCCTGATGGGGGGCGGTCCGGCAAGTCGCCCTGCGCGGAGCAACGCCCCATGGCACGGCACATCCCCTTCATCACGGCTGGATTCGCGACGCTGGCGCTGGCGGCCTGTTCCACGCCCGAAGCGCCGGTCGAACCCGCGCCTGCGCCGCAGGCGGAAAGCGGCGAACGTTGTGTCGGCCTTGCCGCGATCCGGAGCACCAAGGTCGTCGACGATTCGACGATCGACTTCACCATGCGCGACGGTCGCATCCTCAGAAACACGCTGCCGCACGCCTGCCCCTCGCTCGGCTTCGAGGAGGCCTTCACCTATTCGACCTCGCTGTCGCAGCTCTGCTCCACCGATATCATCACCGTGGTGCTCCAGGGCGGCGGCCCCCGGCTCGGCGCGAGCTGCGGGCTCGGCACCTTCGTGCCCCACACGCCGATCAAGGGCGAATAGCGCCCGCGCGCTTTTCCCGCTGGCCTGCACGCCCGCGCTTTGTTAAGCGTGCCCGCCGAAACGGCGACCGGCACCCGTAGCTCAGCTGGATAGAGCGCTGCCCTCCGAAGGCAGAGGTCACAGGTTCGAATCCTGTCGGGTGCGCCAGTCTTTTTGTTGTCCCTCAAACGCCGGGCGGCCGCATCCGCGGCCTTGGCTTTCCTCGCATTAGCTCGGGCGGCCGGTCGGCCTTGCGAACAAGTTCGGGGGGTTGTCCCTCAAACGCCGGGCGGCCACATCCGTGGCCTTGGCTTCCTCGCATGAGCTCGGGCGGCCGGTCGGCCTTGCGAACCCTTCGGGTTCGGAATTGCGCGGGGCCTTTCAGTCCGGGCGGCGGAGGAAGGCGACGTTCATGGGGCGGCGCAGGGTGAAGCCGATCGATGCGTAGAGCGTGATCGCGGGTGTGTTCGATGCGAAAGCGTGGAGGAAGGGCTGCGCGCCGCTTTCGAAGATCGCCTGCATGGCATGGAGCGAGAGCCGCTTGCCGAGGCCCTTGCCGCGGTGATCGGGATGCGTACAGACGCCGCTGAGCTCCGTATAGCCGGGCTGGCGCATTCGCTCGCCCGCCATGGCGATGAGCGCGCCCTTGTAGCGCACGCCCCAGAATCGGCCGAGCGCCAGGGCTTCGAGCGAGAAGGGGCCGGGTTTCGTCAGTTCCGCAAGGACAAGCATTGCCTCTGCATCGGCCCGGCCAAGCGTTACGATCTCCGCATCGGGGAACGGGCGCGGCGGCTGCACAGCAAGCATCTGCACGGCATCTGCGGCTGATACGGTTTCGAAGCCCTGCGGCGGCACGACCGGATCGGCCATCAGGAGGACCAGGCTTTCCCCCGGAGCGGCAAGCGCACCAAGCGCGGCGAGCGCCGCCGGACTGTTATCGAGGGTTGCGGCCATCGGGCCGATCGACGTGCGGTAGCGGCGCGCGAGGGCACCGCCCTCCGCAACATCGGCGTGCAGCGTACCGAGCGCCTGCCAGATCGGCCGATCGAGAACGTGCATCATCACAGGGGCGATTCCTCCCGCAGCGCCGCGACGCGTTCGGGCAGGGGAATGTCGCGAAGCGCCCCTTCCAGCGCATCGAGCTGATCGAGCAGCGGCCCCGCGAGGGGCCTGCACAGTTCGGCGACCGCGCGATCGATCCGTGGCCAGAGTTCGGCCCGCAGGCGCGCCACGAGCGCCTTTCCGGCCGGGGCAAGCGCGACAAGACGGACGCGCGCGTCGCCTTCGGATTTCAGGACTTCGAGAGAGCCCGCCTCTACAAGAAGGCCCACCGCGCGCGTGGCCCCTGGCTGTGTAATGCCGAGCGCAAGCGCGAGATCGCCGATGGTAACCGGGCCGAGCCGCTCGACGGCCACAAGCACGGGGCACTGGCTCGCCTGAACCGAAAGCCCGCCATCATCGAGAATGCGCTGTGTTTCCGATTGCAGCTGTTCCCCGATCCGCCGCAGCCTGGTGCCGAGGGACAGGTGACCGAGCGCGCGCACGACATCATCGACCATACTTCATTCAATCCATAAGTAGATATATAACTGCTTATATAAATACCGGCGGCACTATGCAAGAAAGGAAGCGTAAAGGCGCAGCCATGCCGTGCGAGCAGGTCTGGCCTGCAATTGCAAAGACCTGTCGCGCGCGGGCGATAACCGTATAGAGACGCGAATGGCCGAATCGTCCTCTCCCCCGGCGCAGGCCGGCCTGCCGCCGTTGCATCTGCTGCTGGCGCTGGCGGTCGTTGCTGTTTGGGGTACCAACTTCGTGGTGATCCGCGTTGCGCTCGACGATCTGCCGCCGCTGTTGTTCGCGGCGCTGCGCTTTACCTTCGCCTTCCTGCCGGCCGCGTTTTTCATCCGGCGCCCCGCGGTGCGCTGGCAGGCGCTCGCGGCCTATGGCGTGCTGATCGGGTTCGGGCAGTTCGGGCTGCTTTACATCGCGATGCGGAGCGACATCTCGCCGGGGCTCGCCTCGCTCGTCGTGCAGTCGCAGGTGTTCTTCACGATCGGGCTCGCTATGTATTTCGGGCGGGAACGGCTGCAATCTTTCCAGATCGCCGCGTTGCTGCTCGCGACCGCCGGGATCGTCGTGATCCTTGCGCATACGGACGGCAGCACGACGCCGCTCGGCCTCGGCCTCGTGCTGATCGCCGCGATGAGCTGGGGGATCGGCAACCACGTCGCGCGGACGAGCGGGACGAGCGACATGCTGAGCTTCGTCGTCTGGTCGAGCCTGTTTTCGGTGCCGCCGCTCATCATCGGCTCGCTGCTGTTCGAAGGCCCGGCATCGATCGGCGCGGCGCTGGCGCGGGCAGACACTGCCACGTGGGCGGCGGTGCTGTGGCAATCGGTGGGCAACACGCTGTTCGGATATGCCGCGTGGGGCTGGCTGCTCGCGCGGCACCCGGCAGCGACGATCACGCCGAGCGCGCTGCTCGTGCCCGTTTTCGGCATGGCGTCGTCCGCGATCCTGCTGGGCGAAGGCCTGCCGGACTGGAAGCTGCTGGCCGCGGCGCTGGTGATGGGGGGCCTCGCGGTCAACATTCTCTGGCCACTTGCAGCACCGCGTTTTCAGCGCCGACGTTAGCCGACACGATCAGGCATTTCATCGCGCGCCGCATTCGCTTAGCAGGCTAACCAGCCAAGCAACGAGAATGGGGATTTGCCGATGTCCGAAACCGCCGCTGCGATTTCTGCCCGGGTCGAAGCGTTCGTGCGCGAGGTGATCGTGCCCTATGAGCATGACCCGCGCCTTGGCTTGCACGGCCCTTCGGAGGATCTGGTGCGCGAGCTT
Organism: Sphingosinicella xenopeptidilytica; assembly: GCF_042676985.1. NCBI lineage: Bacteria > Pseudomonadati > Pseudomonadota > Alphaproteobacteria > Sphingomonadales > Sphingosinicellaceae > Sphingosinicella > Sphingosinicella xenopeptidilytica. The sequence continues at coordinate 174,598 of NZ_JBHTIK010000001.1, forward strand.
CGGGAGAAGGCGCGCGCGGCGGGCGTGATGACGCCGCACATCTTCGCGGACGGATCGCACCTCAACCAGCGCGATACGGCGACGGTTCTGAAAAAATCCGGCCTGTCGCCGCTGGGGCCGGTGGCCGTGAACACGATGGCGCCCGACGAGGGCAATATGTACCTGCTCGGCAAGGTCGGCAGCCCCGAGCAGAAGGCGCGCTTCCTCAGCCCGCTCGTTTCGGGCGAGGCGCGCTCGGCATTCTTCATGACCGAACCCGCCGACGAAGGCGGTGCGGGTTCCGACCCATCGATGATGCAGACGACGTGCCGGCAGGACGGCAACCACTGGGTGATCAATGGCCGCAAGGCGTTCATCACCGGCGCGGAGGGCGCGAAGGTCGGCATCGTGATGGCGAAATCGGAGGCCACTGATGGAACCGGGGGCGCGTGCATGTTCCTCGTCGACCTGCCCGACCCGGCGATCCGCATCGAGCGCGTGCTCGATACCATCGATTCCTCGATGCCGGGCGGCCACGCCATCATCGCCATCGAGAACCTGCGCGTGCCCGCCGACCAGATGCTGGGCGCGAGCGGCGAGGGTTTCAAGTACGCGCAGGTACGCCTTTCTCCCGCGCGGCTTTCGCACTGTATGCGCTGGTGGGGCGCAGCGGCCCGCGCACACGAAATCGCCAGCGCCTATGCGTGCAGGCGGCAGGCGTTCGGCAAGCTGCTCGTCGACCACGAGGGCGTCGGCTTCATGCTCGCTGAAAACCTCATCGACCTGAAACAGGCCGAGCTGATGATCGACTGGTGCGCCGACGTGCTCGACACGGGCGCGCTCGGCACGGTGGAAAGCTCGATGGCGAAGGTCGCGGTTTCCGAAGCGCTGATGCGCGTCGCGGACCGCTGCGTGCAGGTGATGGGCGGCAAGGGCGTTTCAGGAGACACGATCGTGGAGCAGGTGTTCCGCGAAATCCGCGCCTTCCGCATCTACGACGGACCCACTGAAGTCCACAAATGGTCGCTCGCCAAGAAGATCAAACGCGACACGCTTGCCGCAGGATGAAAGTGCGGCCCTCGCCACCGGTGGCGGGCGGGAACGTTTACGCCTAAAAGAGCCCCAAAGTTGAATGAGGGACTGACGGGCGCATGACACTGGAACAGGCGGTGGCGAGCACGGCGACGATGAGCGCCGCGCGGAAGGCGATGGCCGAGCGGCCGATCAGCGTGACCGAGGTGTTCACGATCGGCATAGGGCCTTCGAGCTCGCACACGGTGGGGCCGATGCGCGCCGCGCTCGCTTTTGCTGAGGCCGCGGTGAAGCGCGGCAAGGTGCGTGCGGTCGCGTGCGACGTCTACGGTTCGCTGGCGCTTACCGGGCGCGGGCACGCCACCGACACGGCGATCATCCTTGGCCTTGCGGGGAACACGCCGGAGAGCCTCGACCCCGACGCCGCCCCGGCGATTCTCGCGCAGATCCGCGGCGAGGACAAATTGCCGCTCGCGGGCGGGCGCAAGGTGAAATTCCGCGAGGCCGAGCACCTGCGCTTCCGCATGGGCGAGTTCCTGCCCGGCCACCCGAACGCCGTGCGCTTCGAGGCGCATTACGAGGGCGGCGAGATATGGATGGCGACCTATTTCTCGATCGGCGGCGGCGCGATCCTGCGCGAGGGCGAGAGCGCGCCACGCGTCAACATCCGGCTGCCGCATCCGTTCGAATCCGCCGCCGACCTGCTGCGGCTCGGCGAAGCGACGGGCCTTTCGATCGGCGACATGCTGCTGGAAAACGAACTCGCGTGGCGCAGCCGCGAGGAAACGGAAAGCTTCCTCGACAGCGTGCGCGCGGCGATGCTCGGCTGCATCGAGCGCGGCTGCCAGTCCGTGGGCGAACTGCCCGGCGGGCTGAAGGTGAAGCGCCGCGCGAACGACATCCAGCGCGCGCTGACGGCGCGGGGGCCACGCATCGACCCCTCGGCCGTGTTCGAATGGGTGAGCCTGTGGGCGCTCGCGGTGAACGAGGAGAACGCCGCCGGCAGCCGCGTCGTCACCGCGCCGACGAACGGCGCGGCGGGCGTGCTTCCCGCCGTGCTCAAATACTACGAGGTATTTACGAGCGCGCCGACGCCCGCCGGGAGCCGGCTGCTGCTCGCGACCGCATCGGCGATCGGCATCCTCTACAAGAAGCGCGCCTCGATCTCCGCCGCCGAGATGGGCTGCCAGGGCGAGGTGGGCGTTGCCTGCTCGATGGCGGCGGGCGGCCTCGTCGCGGCGCTCGGCGGCAGCAACCGCCAGATCGAGAACGCCGCCGAGATCGGCATGGAGCACAACCTCGGCCTCACCTGCGATCCCATCGGCGGGCTGGTGCAGATCCCCTGTATCGAGCGCAACACGATGGGCGCGATCAAGGCGATCAACGCCGCGTATCTCGCGCTCCACGGCGACGGGCAGCATGTGGTGAGCCTCGACGCGGTGATCGAGACGATGCGGCAGACGGGCGAGGACATGCGCTCGCAGTACAAGGAAACCAGCCTTGGCGGGCTTGCCGTCAACGTCGTCGAGTGCTGAGGCGCGGATGACGCGCATTCTCGTGATCGACGCGCACCCGGACTCCGATCCGGCGCGCTTCTGTCATGCGCTCGCGGATGCCTATGCGGAAAGCGCTGCTGGCGCGGGCCATGCCGTCGAGCGGCTGGCGCTGTCGGCGATCGACGTTCCCGTGCTCAGCAGCCAGACAGACTGGGAGGAGGGCGAGGCCTCTGCCGCCATTCGCGACGCGCAGGCGATGATCGTGCGCGCCGAGCATGTGGTGATCCTGTTCCCGTTGTGGCTCGGCGACGTGCCCGCGCTGCTGAAGGCGTTCCTCGAACAGGTGTTCCGGCCCGGCTTCGCATTCCCGACCGGACCGCGCAGGCCCAATGCCGGGCTCCTGAAGGGCAAGTCCGCGCGCATCGTCGTCACCATGGGGATGCCCGCGCTGTTCTACCGCTGGGTGTACCGCGCCCATAGCCTCAAGAGCCTGCGCAGCAATATCCTGCGCTTCGTCGGCATCGGGCCGATCCGCGAGACGCTGATCGGCAACGTCGAAGGCAGCGCCGGGAACCGCACGGAGGCGCTGGCATCGATGCGGCGGCTCGGAGCCGACGCCGCCTGACGCGATGAGCGTGCCCTCCCCGATCGACTGGCGCGAGGCCGGGCTCGGCATCGGAGAAGCCGTGCCCGAGGACCGGCGCGTGACCGGTGCGAACTGGCGGACGTGGCCGTTCAATCGCTGGGCGTTCCAGCACACGCGGATGCTCGTGCCCTCCGTGCCGCTCGCGGGCGCGGATACGCCCGCGCCGCTTGCCGCGCGCCCCGCCGACCTTTCGGGGCTGTGCTTCGCAGGCGAAGATGGCGAGACGATCGACTGGGAAACCTATGTCGCCTCCACCTACACGGATGCGATGATCGTGCTGCACCGGGGCGCGGTGGTCTATGAAACCTACCGGAACGGCATGACGGCGGCGACGCCGCATCACCTGTTCTCGGTCACCAAGTCGATCGTGGGGCTGGTCGCGGAACGGCTGATAGCGGACGGCACGATCGCGGCGGACCTCCCAACCGAGGCGGCGGTGCCGGAGCTCGGCAAAAGCGCGTTTGCGGGCACGACGCTGCGCCAGCTTCTCGACATGACCGACGGCATCGCCTTCGACGAGGACTACGCCAACCTCAATTCCGACGTACACCGCTATTCGGCAAGCTACTGGACGCCGGAGGTGGCACCGGGCGGGACACTGCCCGTACTGGCGACGCTCGACCGCCGTGAGGCTGCGCCCGGCGGCGCCTTCCGCTATCGCACGCCGATCGCCGATGCCGCCGCATGGGTGCTGCGCCGCGCGACCGGGCGTTCACTCGCGAGCCTCGTTTCCGAACATGTGTGGCGCCCGGCCGGATGCGGCGACGCGGCGCATTTCCTGCTCGACACGGGCGGCCACGAGATCGCCGGATCGGGCCTCAACGCCACCGCGCGCGATCTCGCGCGGCTGGCGCGCTTCCTGATGGCGGGCGGGCCGGTGGAAAAGGCGCTGATCGCGGGCGGCGACCGCGCGCTGTTCGCGGCGGGTGCGGCGAACATGCGGCCCGATCACAGTTATCGCGGCTTCTGGTGGGTGAACCACGCGCCGCCGGCAGCGCTGATGGCGATGGGCGTCTACGGCCAGCGGCTGCACATCGAGCCGGAAAACGACCTCGCGATCATCCGGCTCGCCTCGACGCCGCTTCCCTCGAATATCGCGAGCGATCCCCTGCACCTGCGCGCTTTTACGGCCCTCCGCGCCCACCTTCGCTGACGCATTTCCGTCACCGGAGCGACGCGCGGCCGAAACACGCGCGTGCCAAATCCGCCATGGTCACACATCCGGGGGATACGCCATGCGTCTCATTGAAAACACGGCCCGCGACACACGCCTCAGCATCCGGCTTGCAGACAGCGACGCCGACGTGCGCGCCGCGCAGGCGCTGCGCTATCAGGTCTTCTTCCGCGATTTGGGTGCGGTGCCGAGCGGCGCTGCCATAGACCTCGACGTCGATCCCTACGACCGGTTTTGCGATCATCTGCTGGTGGAAGAGACGGGCACGGAGGGCGCGCGCGTCGTCGGCACATACCGGCTGCTCCGCCAGAGCGTCGCGCATCGCCACGGCGGCTTTTACAGCGCTTCGGAATACGACCTCGCCCCGCTCGAGGCGCACGCGGCGCGGCATGGCGGCGAGCTTCTGGAACTCGGCCGCTCGTGCGTGGCGCCGGAGTATCGCGACACGGCGACGATCCAGCTCCTGTGGCGCGGCATCGGCGACTATCTGATGCAGCGGAGCATCGGCCACATGTTCGGCTGCGCGAGCTTCCCCGGCACCGATCCCGACGCGCACGCAACTGCGCTCGCCTATCTCCACCACAACCACCTCGCGCCGCAGGACCGGCGCGTGAGCGCGCACGCGCGGCACTTCACCGACATGGCGCGGGTTTCCATCGGCGGCTACGATCCCAAGGCGGCATGGCGCGCGCTGCCGCCGCTCATCAAGGGCTACCTGCGCGTCGGCGCGATGGTGGGCAGCGGCGCCTTCATCGACCGGCAGTTCAACACGGTGGACGTGTTCATGATGATGCCGGTGGACGCCATCGCGGCGCGATACGCGAAGCGCTTCGGCGCGGCGGCGTGACGCGCGTTCCGCCCGGAACCAAACTCGGCTACTGATCGCTTTTCCATCGGCAACGTGTTTGCCGGGAAGGAAGGAAGCGGATGGCCGATACGCCGGTTTTGCTCTCGGGCGGCAATCCCCAGATCGCCAAGGGCTATGGGGATGCGCCGGTGCAGGCCTATATCGCGGCAATGCCGGGCTGGAAGCGCGACGTCGGACACCGCCTCGACACGCTCATCGAAAAAACCGTTCCCGGCGTCCGCAAGGCGGTGAAATGGAACTCGCCGTTCTACGGCGTCGAGGAAGGCAGCTGGTTCCTCAACCTTCATTGCTTCGACAAATACATCAAGGTCGCGTTCTTCCGCGGGACGTCGCTGCGCCCGGTTCCGCCGGTCACATCCAAAAGCCAGGACACGCGCTATTTCCACATCCACGAGAACGACACGCTCGACGAAGCGCAGTTCGCGGTATGGGTAAAGCAGGCGAGCGCATTGCCCGGTGAACGCATGTGAGCGCCCACCAACCCTAATGGAAATCCCGCGAGCCGGGGAGGATGCGCACGTTGCGCGGATGCCCCCGGCTGCGCCGCACGGGCATGGCGGCGGCTTCGGAGAGGCGGGCGAGTTCTTCGCTGCGATCGATGACCTTCGACGCCATCAGGTGGACGACGCCCTCGCGGCTTTTCTGCACTTCACCTTCGATCACCATCACGCGCGCGGACATGACGGCGCGGCGATAGGGCTCGAACAGGCGCGCCCACAGCAGCGCGTTGGTGATGCCAGTTTCGTCCTCCAGCGTGATGAAGATCGCGTTGCCCTTGCCGGGGCGCTGGCGGATCAGCACCACGCCCGCCGTGCGCACGCGCGCGCCGTTTCGCGCCGCCGCGGTTTCGGCGCAGGTGAGGACGCCCTCGGCGCGGAATACATCGCGCAGGAACTGCATCGGGTGCGCCTTCAGCGACAGGCGCGTCACCTGATAATCGGTGGCGACATGCTCGGAGAGCGGCATCGCGGGGAGCGCCGGATCGGGCTCGTCACCGAGTTCGCGCGCACCGGCGGCGGCAAACAAGGGCAATTCATCCTGCGGCATCCGCCGCGCTTCCCACAGGGCGGCGCGGCGATCGATGCCGATGGAGCGGAACGCATCGGCATCGGCGAGCAGTTTCAAGGCACGCTGCGGCAATGCGGCACGACGGGCGAGCGTTTCCACCGACACGAAGGGGCCGCCCCCGCGCTCCGCCATCATGGCGGTCGCCCAAGCCTCGCGGAAACCGTCGATCTGGCGGAGGCCGAGGCGAAGCGCGAGGCTGCCGTCCGTGCGGGCTTCGAGGCCGCTGTCCCAATCACTCGCGTTGATATCGGCAGCGCGGACCGCGACGCCGTGTTCGCGCGCATCGCGGACGAGCTGGGCGGGCGCGTAGAACCCCATCGGCTGTGAATTGAGGAGCGCGCAGGTGAACACCGCCGGGTGATGGCATTTGATCCACGCCGAGACGTAGACGAGCTTCGCGAAGGATTGGGCATGGCTTTCGGGAAAACCATAGCTGCCGAAACCCTCGATCTGCTTGAAACAGCGTTCGGCGAAGTCCTGCGTGTAGCCGCGTGACGTCATGCCGCCGATCATCTTTTCGCGGAAATGATGGATGGTGCCGACGTTGCGGAATGTCGCCATCGCGCGGCGCAGACCGTTCGCCTCGTCGGACGTGAAATCGGCGGCGACGATGGCGAGCTTCATCGCCTGCTCCTGAAACAGCGGCACGCCGAAGGTCTTTTCGAGCACGTCTTTCAGCTCATCGGGATCGTGTGGCGGCGCGGGCGAAGGCAGGTCGATCCTCTCCTCGCCGTTTCGCCGCCGCAGATAGGGATGCACCATGTCGCCCTCGATCGGACCGGGGCGGACGATCGCGACCTGGATGACCAGATCGTAGAATTTTCGGGGCCTGAGACGCGGCAGCATGTTGATCTGCGCGCGGCTTTCCACCTGGAACACACCGATGCTGTCGCCCTTGCAGAGCATGTCGTAGGTGGCGGAATCTTCACCCGGAATCGTATCGAGCTTCCAGTCGCCGAGACCGTGTACGCGCATCAGATCGAAACTCTTGCGGATGCAGGTGAGCATCCCGAGCGCGAGAACATCGACCTTCATCAGGCCGAGCGCATCGATATCGTCCTTGTCCCATTCGATGAAGGTGCGGTCCTCCATCGCGGCGTTGTGGATCGGCACCATCTCGTCGAGGCGGCCTTCGGTGAGCACGTAGCCGCCGACATGCTGCGAGAGATGGCGCGGGAATTCGAGGAGCTGGCCGACGAGATCGCGGAGCCGCGCGATCTCCGGGTTGTCGCCATCGAACCCTGCCTCTTCGTAGCGGCGGTCTTCCATGCTGCCGTAGCTGCCCCAGACGCTGGACGAGAGCCGCGCCGTCACATCCTCGCTGATGCCGAGCGCCTTGCCGACCTCACGCAGCGCACTGCGCGCACGGTAGTGGATGACGGTAGCGGTGATTGCAGCCCGGTGGTGACCGTAACGTTTGTAAACGTACTGCATCACCTCTTCGCGCCGTTCGTGCTCGAAATCGACGTCGATGTCGGGCGGTTCGCCGCGTTCCTCCGAAAGGAAGCGCGAGAAGAGCAGGTTTTCCTTCACCGGATCGACTGCAGTGACGCCGAGCAGAAAACAGACGAGCGAATTCGCCGCAGAGCCGCGGCCCTGACAGAGGATCGGCGGCTTCTGCGAGCGCGCGAAGTTCACGATGTCGTGAACGGTGAGGAAGTAATAGGCGTAATTGCGTTTGCGGATGAGACCGAATTCCTCATCAAGGATCGCCTGCATCTTGGGCGAGATCCCATCCGGATGCTTCGCGTGCGCGGCCGTCATCACCAGATGCTCGAGCCAGTCCTGCGGGGTCCAGCCTTCGGGGACGGGTTCGTGCGGGTATTCGTATTTCAGTTCTTCGAGCGAAAACCGGATGCGCTCCAGAAGCCGCACGCTTTCCGCGACCGCCTCCGGGCAATCGCGGAACAGGCGCGCCATTTCGGCGGGCGGCTTCAGATGGCGCTCGGCATTGGCAGCGAGGCGGCGACCGGCGGCGTGGATGGTCGTTTTCTCGCGGATGCAGGTGAGGATGTCGTGCAGCGGACGCGCGGCGGGGGTGGCGTAGAGCGCATCGTTGGTGGCGAGGAGCGGCACGCCGGTGCGCGCTGCGAGCGCCATCAATCGGGCGAGATGGCGGCGGTCGCTTCCTGCGCGCGGCATCGCGGCGCCGAGCCAGACATTGCCGGGCGACGCGGTTTCGATCTGGCGGAGTGCGAGCTCGTGCGTGTCGTCCGCCATCACGATGAAGAGCAGATCCTCGCGATGATCGAGGAGATCGCGCAGGGTGAGGATGCAATCGCCCTTCTCAGCGCGGCGGTTGCCGAGCGTCAGCAGGCGCGTGAGGCGCCCCCAGCCATGGCGGGTTTCGGGATAGGCAACGATGTCGGGTGTGCCGTCCGCGAAGACGAGGCGCGCGCCGACCGCGAGCCTGAACGGCGTTTCCGCACCGGCATCTTTCAGTGACGCCCACGCGCGCACCACCCCGGCGACGCTGTTGCGATCCGCGATGCCGATGCCGGCATGTCCGAGCGATATCGCCGCCGCCACCATCTCCGCCGGGTGCGAGGCGCCGCGCAGGAAGGAGTAGTTGGTCGCGGCGACCAGCTCGGCAAAAGCTGCGCTCATGCGAACAGGCCGTGCAGATACCAGCGCGGGTTCGTCTCTTCGCGGCCATAGAGGCCGTGACGGAAGATCCACAGGCGGCGGCCGCTTTCGTCTTCGACACGGTAGTAATCGCGCGTGAGGCCGGGCCTGCGCCACCATTCGGCTGCAATGCGCTCCGGCCCTTCGGCGCGCACGATGGTGAGGACCGCGCCGCCAAGCCGAAAGCGCCGGGGCGGCCCATCGGGCACATCCGCGACGACATTCGAAAGCGGACGGGGCGGGTGAATGAGTGCGAGCGGACGCAAGGGGGGCTCGCCCGAAGACGGAACTGGCCAATCTCCGGAAGGGCTGCCGGAGCGGAGCCGGGCGGCACGTTCCGGGATGTGGCTCTCCCGCGGATGAAAGCGCAGCAAACGCTCCGGCCCCAGCCGCGCGGCGAGGCGATCGACGAGCGCATCAAGCGCAGGGCCGGGCGGCGGCGCACGGTCGAGATCGGGCTGGCCGGGAGAAAGCGCCTCCGTGACCGGCACGGCGAGGCATACGGCATCGAAACCGAAGCCGGGGTCGAGCGGGTCTTCGAGGCGCGCGAGGCTGTGCGTGAACAGCGTGACGACCGGCGTGGGATGGCGGACGGGGGTGCTGGTCTGGACGGAGACCGTCTGTTCCTTGCCGTCGGCGCGGAAGAACACCGCCTCGAAACGGCGCCCGCCCTCCCCGCGCGCCTCCAGCATCCGGCACGCCTCAGCGAGCAGATCGGCAAGCACGCCGAGCACATAATCGGTGCGTGCGACCGGCTCCGCGAAGCGGCGCTCGACCTCGACCGGCGGCAGCACGCGGCGCGGCACGAAAGGGCTTTCCGCATCGCCGACCATGCGGCGCACCGCCGTCGCCGCCTGCGCCCCGAAACGCGTGGCGAGCCCAGCGAGCGGACGGCAGGCGATATCCCCCACGGTATGGAGCCCGGCGCGACGTAGCGCCGTCTCGCGCTCCTCCCCCAGACGCAGCGCCGCAACCGGAAGCGCCGCGACGGACGCCGCCCCGAACTGCGCGAGCGCCCGCGCCGCATCGGGCGTGTCCGCGAAGGCGGTGCGCACGGTAAAGCCGTGACGCCTGAGCCGCAGGCGCGCAGCGCGCACCAGGCCGTCCTCCCCACCGAAGAGATGCGCGGCGCCAGCGATATCGAGGATGAGCGTGTCCGGCAGATCCGGCGCCACCATCGGTGTGTAGCGGATGCAGATGTCCGCGAGCCGTTCGAGCAGGCGCCGGTCGGCTTCCGGATCGTGGTCCGCAACCAGAAGCGCCGACACGCGCGCACGCGCATCGGCGAGCGGCAGGCCGGGGAGGAGCCCGAGCGCTTCGGCATGACGATCCGTGGCGGCGAGGCGCAGCGCGCCCTTCACCGGCTCGGCGATGACGAGCGGGCGTTCAGGCGACCCTGTGCGCCCGGCGCGCGCCAGCCGCTCCGCGGGGAGCCACGGGAACCACAGCGCCAGATAGCGGCGCTTCACGAAAGACACGTGCGTCACGATCCCACTCCACGCGCCAGCCGGAGCCGGCGGGACCGGCGCGGCGGCGCAGCAATTCCACAGCGAACACCGGATGACCCGGCGCATCCGCCGCCAGTGCCCGAGACGGTGCCGCCTCAATGCGCCAGCGGGTTTCCGCCGCGCTCGGCGCGGGCTCGGCATCGAGCCGCAGCAGAAACAGCGGCACACCCGACGCTTCGGCCGCGAGCGTGAGCCTGCGCGTGCCGGTGAGCCCGAACAGGCGCGTACGGCCCACGCTTTCCGCGATCACAGCGCCGAGGGCGACGACGCGCAGTGCATCCACCGCTGCCGACAGCAGCGCCGCCTCATCCGGCGCCTGCGCGACGATGCACGCAGCCGGATCGATGCCGAGCTCCGCGAGCCCCGGCCCGTAAAGCGGCGCCCGGCGCGCGGCCGCATCCGTCCGCAGCCAGACGACCGGTGCCGCTGCCGCCGCCGAAAACGCCATCAGCGCCGCGAACCCAGCGGCCGCGCCACTGCCACCATCTCCGAACACTTCATGCAGCCGACCGCGCACCACGCCAGCCGCATCGAGGCCCGCATGTCCTGTAACGATGCCCGCACCCCGGCCGTGCGCGCCCCGACCTTCCATCTCGGCAACGATGCCGCGCAGATCGGCGAGAGAGGTCGGCGAATCGGACATATTGTTCTCTATTTGTTCTAGTATCGCTTCCCGTCACCGAGAGAGTCAAGGCCACGTGCGTCAGCGCGGATCGGCGGGATCGTATCCGAAATGGATTATAGTAAATCTCTTTTTAATCATCGCGACTTAACCGCTGCAGGGTGACATTTTCGTCCGTCTGATGAGAGGATCAGAATAACAATGAGAGTCATGAAATCTGCTGCCCTGTCGCGCAAGGCCACCCTGTATTCGGGTGCTGCGCTCGCCCTACTGGCCGCTTCGCCCGCACTCGCCGCGTCGCTGGTGCTGACCGGCGACTACATCCAGATCGGCATCAACGACAACGGCACACTCGGCTATTCGGGAAACACCTCGCCGGGCATTCTTTATGACGGCACGGGCACGGGCACGTTCAATCCCGCCTACGATTATCTGACGCCGGGTTCGCCCTTTGAAGGCTTCGTCGTCAGCGGCACGGGCGGTTCGGCCTTCACGCTCATCAACAACAACGACGGCATATTCGACATCACCGGCGGTACGCTCACCGACTACAGCGGCGTCGCCTTCAACGGTGCGACCTATGAGCAGCGCGCGGTATGGACGGGAACGGCCGGCGGCCTGTTCACGATCACCAACGACTATTATTTCGACGAGGACGAACAGCAGCTGAAGATCCGTACCACGATCACTGCTCTCAGCGACCTCACGGACATCACCTTCTCGCGCCAGCTCGATCCCGATGCGGTCGCAGCGCCGGGAGATTCGAGCGCCACCAACAACTTCCGTGGGACCGGATCGGTTTCCGCGAACGACCTCGTCTATGCCGAGGCGCTGGTTTCGAAGTACGTGATCGGCCTCTACACCAACAGCAGTTACACGCACAATTCGGCCGTTACCTGGTGGACGACGGATACCGCGTCCTATCTCAGCGGTACGGACGTCGGCGACGGCGACAATACCATCGGTCTCGGGTTCGACCTCGGCGACCTTTTGACCGGCGGCACGATCACCTTCGATTATTCCTACATCTTCGGCACCGACATCAGTTCCGCGATCAGCCAGAACATCACCGGCACCAGCACGACGACCGACCTCGTCAACGGCGACGTCAATCCCGTGCTCGATGGCGGCACGCTGCTCGTGGATGCGCCGGGAAGCTACAGCGCAAATCTCAGCATCACCGACAATGACGGCACGATCGACACCGACGGCAACAACGCCGCCTTCACGGGTGTCATCTCCGGTTCGGGCGGGCTCACCAAGGATGGCGCGGGGACGCTCGTTCTCACGGGCGCCAATACCTATTCGGGCGGCACCACGGTCAGCGAGGGCACGCTCGTCGGCACCACGACAAGCCTGCAGGGCGACATCGTGAACAACGCCGCGCTTGTCTTCGATCAGGCGACGAACGGCACGTTTGCCGACGACATCTCCGGCTCGGGCAGCCTTACCAAGGATGGCACCGGAACGCTCACGCTGACCGGCGCGAACAGCTATGCCGGCGGCACCACCATCACGGGCGGGACGCTCGTCGGCAGCACCGCGAGCCTGCAAGGCGGCATCGTGAACAACGCCGCGCTCGTCTTCGACCAAGCGACGAACGGTACGTTCGCAGGCGTTATTTCAGGGAACGGCGCTCTCACCAAATCGGGTGCGGGCACGCTGAACCTGACAGGAACCAGCACCTTCAGCGGTACGACAACGGTCGGCGCCGGCCGCCTTGCGGTCAACGGCTCCCTCGCCGCGTCCGACGTTGACGTGCGGAACGGGGCCAGCATCGGCGGCAACGGCACCGTCGGCGGGCTCATCGTGCGCACCGGCGCGACCGCAGCGCCGGGCAATTCGATCGGCGAGCTGACTTCGGCGACCTTTGTGATCTTCGAAGCCGGCTCCACCTACGAGGTGGAAGTCGATGCCGCCGGCAATACCGACCTGATCGTGGCCACCAGCACGGCGACGATCGAGGGCGGCACCATCGCGGTGCTGGCGGAAGACGGCGACTACCTGCCGCAGACGCACTATGAGATCGTGACGGCAGGCGCCGGCGTGACCGGCACGTTCGAGGACGTGACGAGCAACCTCGCCTTCCTGACGCCGACGCTGAGCTATGGCCCGAACGCCGTCACGCTCACGCTCACGCGCAACGACATCACGTTTGCGGCAGCGGGCACGACGCCGAACCAGATCGCCACGGGCAGCGCCATCGACAGCGCGTTCAGCCCCGCAAGCGCCGTTTACACCGCGCTTGTCGGCGCCTCGACGGCCGAAGCCGGTCGCGGCCTCGATGCCTTCTCGGGCGAAATCCACGCATCGAGCCTTTCGATCGCATCCGAAGGCGCGGCGCAGCTTCGCCGCTCGCTGCTCGGCCGTTCGCAGGGTGCTGCGGCGACCACCGAAGGCCGCAATATCGTGCTGTGGTCCGAAGCCGGCGGTAACTGGATCAACCGCGACGGCAACGGCAACGCGGCCGATGTGAACAGCTCCGGCTATTCACTGCTGCTCGGCATCGAAGCCAATGTCGGCGACACCGTGAAGATCGGTATCGCGGGCGGCACGACGGAAGCGGACGTGACACTGAGCGCGCGCGGATCGAAGGCGGAGACGCAAAGCCTCTACGGCGCGGTCTACGGCAGCGCCGCCTTCGGCGCGCTGACGCTGCGCGCCGGCGCCAGCTATGCCGACCTCGACACCGATACGACGCGCAACGTCGACTTCCGCAGCTTCAGCGAGGAGCTGACGGCGAGCTACGGCGGATCGGCCGTGCAGCTGTTCGGCGAGATCGGCTACACGCTGCCGCTCGGCAAGGGTTCGGTGGAGCCGTTTGCAGGCATCAACGGCTTGTGGCTGAAGGACAAGGACTTCGCCGAAACCGGCGGCACCGCCGCGCTTGAAGGCGATGGACGCCGCCGCAGCTACAGCTGGTCCTCGCTCGGTCTACGCGCAACGATCGGCGGCGCGCAGGCGCCCGTCGTCGGCCGCGTGCAGATCGGCTGGGAACATGCGCTCGGCGATGTCGACGTGACTTCGGATCTGCAGTTCGCCGCAGGCGGCACCGCCTTCCGCATCGAAGGCACGCCGCTTTCAAAGGACAGCGTGCAGGCCGAAGCGGGCCTCGACTGGCGCGCGGCCCCGGGCCTCACGCTCAGCACGCGCTACACCGGTAACCTCGGCGATCACGGCCAGGACCACGGCGTCCGCGCGACAGTCGCCATCAAGCTCTGACGAAACGCAAGGGGAGGCCGACGACACACGTCGGCCTCCCCTTATCTTTTTCCGTCAGCGCCCCGTGCGGCGGTGCCAGAGGAGCCAGGAGTAGAAGACGGGCGGGAGCGTGCTGACGAGGAGCGCGCCTATGACCAGCGCGCCACGTACCTCGGGGGTGAGCGGAAGCAGCCCCGCGAGAAGCAGCGCCAGGCCGCCTGCCATCGTGGTCCACGCGCCGAAGCGATGCGTGGCGATCCAGTTGTCCGTATCAAGGAGCGCCCAAGGCGTGCGGATGCCCACGAAGAAGCCGGGGCGCGATTTCGGCAGGACGTTTCCAACGTAAATCAGCAGCAGGCCCACACCCACGAGCGGCAGCATGATCGGTATAGTCCAGCCGAACGCCGGGGCGGCGACCAGAAGCTCCACCATGATCATGATGCCCAGAATGCCGATCCACCCCGCGCGATAAAGCGCGGCGCTGCCTTCCATGCGATTCTGCAGAGGTTCGAGGCGCGGCAGGACGGCAAAGACCAGCGACAGCACGGCGCACAGCACCACCGGCGCGAACAGCGCGAACGCCGCATCGCCATGCCGATCCGCCTCTCCGGCGAGGTTCCAGTGCATGGGAAGCTGCGTGCCTTCGGGCAGCAGCGCGAGCGCGATTGTCGCAATCGCGGCAAGGGCCGCCACGGTGATCCACGAGATGACGATCAGTGCGTGCTCGCGCATTCCGCTGTTTCCTTCTCCGCTTCGCCCACGCCAAGCCGACCCATGAAGGCCATCACGACCTCTTCGACCGCCGACAGGTTGAGCGTGTAGATGATGCTGCCGCCGCGGTTTTCGCCCTGAATCAGCCCCGCCGATTTCAGCTTCGCGAAGTGCGCGGACATCGTGGGCTTCGAAACGGGAAACGCATCGGCAAGCGCCCCGGCGGACTTGCCGCCTTCCTTCAGCATCTCGAGCACCTGTCGGCGGATCGGATGCGCCAATGCGTCGAAAACCGCGTTCACGACCCCTCATTTGTCTATTAGCGAAATGACTAAATCATAAACTGGACCGCCCGGTCAACCCTAGACCCGCGATCATGCCGCGAATGATTGGCGATAGCGTATCGACGAAGGCCGCGCGCGGGGCCATAAACCGGGGCATGACTCACCACCTCTACCTTGCGCTCGGCTTCCTGTCGCTGGCGCTCGGCATCATCGGGGCGTTCCTGCCGCTGCTTCCCACGACGATCTTCATCATCATCGCGGCTTATTTCTTCGGGCGGTCTTCAGAGCGGCTGGAGGCGAAAATCCTGGCGCATCCGAAGCTGGGCCCGCCGGTGATCGCGTGGCGGCGTGAAGGCGCGATCAGTACGCGCGCCAAGATCGCGGCGTGCACGGGCATGGCCTTCGGATACGCGGTTTTCCACCTGACCGGGAACCCTTCGCCGCTGTGGCGCGGGCTGGCGGCAGCGGGGCTGCTCGCCTCTGCGCTCTTCGTGGTTACGCGGCCAAGGCCGACGGTGGAACGCGAAACGGAACAAGCGCGCTAGTCGACGCGGCGAGCACGGGCCTGTCGGCAACACCGAACAGCGCGGGCAAGGCGGACTGGCGGGCGGTGAGCATCTCGAGCCACGGGCTGAGCACGAGGCCGATGGCAACGGGCAGCAGCCATAGCGACGATCCCATACCGGCCGCCGCGAACGCCAGCATGGCGGCGCCGAGCAGCACATGCGGGCGATAGTGGCGCAATGCGTCGCCGAAGGCGATGCCGTCCGTCTCGCGGCGCTGGGGCGACCAGCCGCTGCTGCGGCCCATCAGAATATCGGCAAGGTTCAGCGTCTGCGTGAACATCATCAGCGGGGCGACGAGCGCCGAGAGCGGCACATCGACGAGGATGCCCATCGCGATCCGCCGCACGCCGCCGAGCGCGGCGCGGCGTCGGCGATCGATCAGTGTCCAGACGAGGCCAAGCAGCTTGGGACCGAACAGCAGCGCGAACGTGAAGCCGAGCAGCCAGGGTGCGGGCGCGACGCCCGCACCCTGTGTTAAATGGTGCACGATGCCCGCGACGATGAGCAGCAGCCACAGCGGCGAGGTGAAGTACGCCGAACCACCCATCAAGAGCTGCAGCCGGTTCACCCAGTGGAAGCCGCGGCTGCCGAGGACGCGCAGGTGCTGCAGATTGCCCTGACACCAGCGCCGGTCACGCTTCGCGAAATCGACGATGCTGGGCGGGAACTCCTCTGTGCTGCCGGGCGCGGCGACCATGTGCACCGCCCAGCCGCGGCGGCGGAGCAGCGCTGCCTCGACCATGTCGTGGCTCATGATCGCGCCGCCGAACGGCGCGGCGCCGGGAAGCGCGGCGAGGCCGCAGCTTTCGGCGAAGGCGCGTGTGCGCAGAATCGCGTTGTGACCCCAGAAGGTCGCCTCGCTGCCCGACCACCAGATCATGCCCGCCGTCGCCACCGGGCCGTAAAGACGCCCCGAGAACTGCTGCCAGCGCGCGAAGAGCGTGCGGGCATTGACGACATCCGGCACGGTCTGGATGAGGCCGACGCCGGGGTTCGCATCCAGCGTCGCGGCCATGCGCGCCATCGTGCGCCCGTCCATCAGGCTGTCGGCATCGAGCACGAGCATGTAATCGTAGGCGCCGCCGAACCGGCGCACCCAATCGGCGATGTTGCCGGGTTTGCGCTCGATATTCGCCTCGCGGCGGCGATAGTAGAGGCGCGGGGCGAGCGTGGGGCGGAGCGACAGGAAGGCGGCATATTCGGCGCGGCCGTTCTCGGGGCTGGAATCGCTGAGCACGAAGATGTCGAAATCGCGTGCGCACCCTTCGCGAGCCAGCGAGAGCGCCATGGCGCGGATACGGGCGAAAACGGCGGATACGTCTTCATTGTAGACAGGGACGAGAATGGCGGTGCGCCCTTCGGGTGCGGTTTCCGCCACGAGATCGAAATCGCGTGCGCCGACAAGCAGGCGAACGAAACCCGCGAGCGCGGTGAGGAAGCCGAAACCAATCCACGCGAACAGCGGCACGAACAGCGCGACGAGCAGCAGCTCGCCGAGCGCGAAGCCGCCCGGCGCGGCGGCGCGCGCCATTTCGCCGCCGCCCACGAGCGCGATGAGCAGCGTTGCGGCAATCAGCAGAAAGCGGCGGAGCGCAATGCCCTGCGGCGCGGTTTCGGACCGCAGCGGCGCGGGATCGCACGCGCGCCAATCCTGCAGCGGCATGGCGAGCGGCGCTTCGGGCGGAAGCCCTTCCGCGCGCCGGTGCAGCGTATTGTAGGAAACCGTGTCGTAGCCTCCGGACACGCCTTCAGACAGCAGGACTTCGTGACGCATAATTTCAGTATCGACCCTGGTTACACTTCCGGCCCACTGTCTTGTCCGCAGCGTCGACCGGTCCGTCAGCAAATGCGCGCCGGGATCATCCGTTCCCGATCGCAGGTATTTGATACAGCCACGTTTCGGTGAGTTGTGCACCGCAGCAGACGAGCGCCCCGCGCAGGTCCGTTGCGATCCCGTTTCGAGCTTCCACGTCTATCATCAGTCGCCAGCGACTCGGACGCCCGGCAACCGGATAAGCGGCCTGCATCAGGATTTTGCCGTTCGTTGCAACCTCGGCCGTCACGTCACCCCGCGCGCGGCCTTGCAGCGCTTCGCCTTCGAAATCGACGACGAGCTTGATGACATCTTCCTGCGCCGGATGGCCTGGTCGCCCCCCGAGGCCGCGGTATGTGCCGATGACGCGCGCGAGCGGCGCGGCATCGGGCTCGCCGCCGAGCCAGCGGAGACGATAGGCGAGGTCGTAGCGCATACCCGCGCGCGCCGGAGCCTTCGGTTGCCAGAAGGCGGCGATGTTGTCGTCCGTCTCGCCTTGCGTGGGAATCTCGACCAGATCGACGGTGCCTTCGCCCCAATCGCCGATCGGCTCGGCCCAGAGCGACGGGCGCTTGTGATAAAAGACGCCGTCGTCCTCGTAATTGTCGTAATTCCGGTCGCGCTGCATCAGGCCGAAGCCGCGTGGATTGCGATCGAGGAAGGCGTTGAGCGCAGTGCGCGGCGGATTGACGAGAGGGCGCCAGAGCCGCTCGCCCGCGCCGTTGGCGATGAGGAGCCCGTCGGAATCGTGGATTTCCGGCCGCCAGTCGCGGCGCGGGCCGGGCTCGGTCTCGCCGTACCAATACATGCTCGTCATCGGCGCGAAGCCGAGACGCTCCACATCGGCGCGCAGGCGGATGGACAGTGTCACCTCCTGCACGATCTCGTTTTCGATCACACGGTTCACGAAGCGGTAGGCGCCTGCGACGCGCGGGCCATCGAGGAGGGCGTAGATGGTGAAGGCGTTCTCTCCCGGCTCCAGCCAGAAGACGCGGAAGACCGGGAATTCCTCGGGCGTCGAAAGGCCGGTGTCGATGGCGAGACCGCGTGCGGAAAGGCCGTATTGGTGAAGCGGCCCGGCGGTGCGGAAATAAGACGCGCCCTGGAACGCCAGCCAGTCCCCGACATTGCCGGGGTTCATCACGCGGAAGCCCGCGAAGCCGCCGTTCTCGGACGTGAGCGCGCGGGCGGGGCTGTCCTCCGGCATTTCGTAGAGATCGGGTGAATAGGAAAGCGCGCGGGCACGGCCACTCTCCACGACATGGATCGCGATCGGTTCGCGCGCATATTTGCCGAGCGGGAACAGGCGCACCGATTGCCCGGGCCGATCCGGCCAGAGCGCGGCGGCATCGCGGTATCGGATGCTGTTGAGCGCATCATAGTCGACGGCGGCAGCGGCCTCGATGCGCGGAAGCGGCACGAACGGCCGCTCCGACAGCGCCATCGCCTGCCGCTTCAGTACGTCCCACGAAAAGGCTTCCGCGCGACCCAGACGGGGCGCGGCAAGCGCCGGGAGCGCGGGAAGGAGGCCGAGCGCGGCAAGGCCGGCGAGCGCGTCCCGGCGCGACCAGCGAGCGCGATCAAGGTTCATCCGTGTTTTCATTGCGTTGCCGCGAACGCACCGCAAGCGAAATGGATGCAAGGGCCGGCGCGACAGGAGCGCGCAGCCCTGCGGCGAACGGTTGCTTTCAGGGCAGCGACAGTGCCCGGCGCACCGCGCGCCAGTCGACGATCTTGAAGTTCTGCTGCTCGCCGCCGTCGTCGGTGTCGTGCATCGCGATCGCGCCTTCGGGGAACGGGCCAATGGGGCCGCTCCAGGCATCGAGACCGTCGGTGCCGGTCACGTTGTCGATGGCGCCGCCCTCGACGGCGAAGCGGCCCTTGTAGGCATAGCTGTCGCCTTCGATCTGCCAGACCGGATAGGTGGCATCGCCCTGGCTGGACGCGATCAGATATTTCGCGCCGCGGTCGCGCAGGATCGACATGCCCTCGACATCGGCGGTGAGGCGTTCGCCGTCGACGGCCGCGACCTTGATGCCGTCGGTGGGTGCGTCGGGGCTGAGATCGAAGCGCCAGATCGCGACGTCTTCCTCGCCCAAATAAAGTCGGCCGGTCTCGTCATCGACGACGCAGCCTTCGGGCTGGCTGCCGACCTTGAAGCTGTAGGCGAGCTTCGCCGTTTCGAGGGGCGCGCCGTTCGCCAGACGAAGCGCACGGATCTCGCCCGCCTTGTTGTTCGGGATCAGATAGAAATCTCCGCCGAGCTTGCCCATGCAGTAGCCGTAAGGCTCGCCCATACCGAGCGGCAGCACGCCGTAGCGGCGCGTTTCGAGCGTATCCGGATCGAAGAGATAGGCGATGACCGTGAAATTCTTCCGCTCGGTCGCGGTGACGAGGACATAATCCTTGCCGTCCACGGTGAAGCCGGTGCGGAGGTCGACGTTGTTGAGCGGGCCATCGGGCAGGAACTGGCGGACCTTGCCGTCCATGTCGTGAACATAAAGCCCGTCGGTCTTGTCCGTACCGAACAGCACGGCGCGCGACGGATCGCGCGGATCGGCCCAGAGCGCGGGATCGTCGGCATCGACGGCGGGGTCGGTGGTGACGACGGTCTCGACGGCGGCGGGCACGGCCTTCGCGGGATCACCGCGCGCGGCGGTGCCCTGCGGCAGTTCGATCTCCGGCGCGGCGCACGCAGCGAGCAGGACGAGGGGGAGGGCGGTCAGTATCTTCATCGATCAGTCCTTGGGGTCTGCCGTGCAGGGTACGCCGTCGGGGCCCGTCTGTCCCGTGCAGCGGCGCACGGGCCCCGAGGCCTCGGCGATTTCGACGAGGCGGTTGCCGTCCGCATGGCGGATGAGATCGAAGCCGTCGTAGAGGCGGCCCGAGGCGGTGAAGGTGCGGAACTGCAGGCGGTCCTCCGCCACGTCGACGACCTGATAGAGTTCGGTGTCCTCGGCGACGCGGTCGGGCTGCGTGCTCGCACGATCGTTGAGGCCGTACATCTTCGAGCCGGTGACGGAGACGAGATACACGGGTCCCTGCACCTTGCCGTCGGCGCGCGCCTTCGCGGAAGCGGTCTTACCGGCTTCGGCGGTGAGGCGGCTGTAGCAATGGTCGTGGCCCTGCAGCACGAGATCGACCTTGCGCGTCTCGAACACCGGTTTCCACGCCGCCTTCAATTTCGCGGTGTCGTTCGGCCGCGCGCAGGTGAAGATCGGCTGGTGGAACAGCACGACGTTCCAGCGCGCCTTGCTCGCCGCGAGCGTGCTGTCGAGCCAGCGCGTCTGGCTTTCGAGCGCACCGAGGTTGAGCGCGGCGGTGCCATCGAGAATGATGAAGCGCACGCCCTGATAATCGACGAAGTACGTCGTCGCCTTCGCGGCATCGGCGCCGTTCGCGGGCAGAGCGAATTGGCGCGGCCAATGCGGTCCGAGCACGTATTGCTCGGTGCCGTCCGGCAATTCGTTGTCGAGATATTCGTGATTGCCGGTCGCGGGAAGCTGCGGAACGATGCTGTAATTGTAGCCGCCCGCCTGCGTCCATTCTCCCCACTCGTCGTCGTGCGCGAGATTGTCGCGCTGCGCGACGAGATCACCCGCATGGACGACGAGCGCAGGCGCCGCCGTCGCGTGGAATGCCTGCCGGATCACGCGCGAGGCGATGCTGAGGATATTGTTCTGCGTGTCGCCGAAATAGAGGAAGCGGAACGGCTGTGCCTCGGCGCTGGCCGGGCGGAATTGCAGCCACTCGCTCCAGCCCGCGCTGCCCTTTACGCGGTAGACGTAGGCGCGCCCCGGTTCGAGGTCGGTGAAGCGCACCTGATGATACAGTGCCTTGCCGTTTTCGTTCGCGATTTCCGAACTGCCGCCGACGATGCGGACGGCGCGGGCACCGAGCGAAGGACCATCGATCGCGGGTGCGATCTCGGCCTCCGCAGTCTGCTGCGCGCTGTCGGTGCGGAATGCGACTGCCATCTCGCGCGACGGGTCCGCACCGGCGGTGAGCACGATACGATCGGGCAGCGACTTCGCCGCATAGGGCAGGCCCGGCGAACGCGGGATCGGAACCGCCTGCCCGGCGACGGCCGGTGTGGCCGCCGCGAGCAGGAGCGCGGCAAGGCGCAGCATCAGAATGTGGCCTTCACGCCGAACTTCGCCGTCCAGCTATACTCCTCATACTGCAGCAGGCGCCGCGAACCGCCGAAGTTCTGATAGGCATAATAGGGTTCGTCGGTGACGTTCACCCATTCGCCGAACAGCTGGATGTTGTCCATGATCTGATACTTCGCACTGAGGTCGAGCTGGAAGTGCTTCGCGACGTAGCGATCCTCTTCCGGCGCATCGCCCAGCTCGTCGAGATACTTGTCGCGGTAGGTGCCCGCCACGCGAAGGCTGAGCGGTCCCTTCTCGTAACCGAGCACGGCGTTGAACGTGTGCTTCGCCGAGGCCGGGAGACCGACCTTGCGCAGATCGCCGAGATCGCCGTCGTTCGGCACCGTGCCTTCAGCGTCCGTGTACGTGTAATTGAACTGCGCGAGCAGACCATCGAACGGCGCAGGCAGGAAATCGAAGGCCTGATTATAGCTGAACTCGAAACCCCGGATCTTCGCCGTCTTGCCGTTGATCGAGGTCGTCGCGGAGTCGAGCAGCACGCCATTATAGAGGACGTCGTCTTGCGTGTAGTCGACGATGTAATCCTTGATGTCCTTGTAGAAGACGCCCGCCGACACGGCGGCGTTACGGCCGAAATAATATTCGACCGAGAGATCGGCGTTCCAGGCGCGGTAAGGCTTCAGATCGGGATTGCCGAATTCGCCTTCATTGTCCTCGATCATCGCGCGCGGCGCGAGCTTCGACAGCTTCGGGCGCACGAGATTCTTGTAACCCGCCGCGCGCAGCACGAGATTGCGCACCGGCTCGTAGCGGATCGTGACGCTGGTCAGCCAATCGGTGTAGCTGCGATCGAACGTCTGCGGGGTGACGAAAACCGTGTCGTCCTCAACCGGTTCGCCGCCGAATTCGCCGCCTTCCTCAACGAGCGTGACGATGTTGCCGGTGATACGGTTCTTCGTGCGCTCCATGCGCACGCCGCCGATGATACGGAGCGTGCTGCTGTCCCAGCGGCCGAGCAGATAGGCCGCGAGAATATCCTCGTCGACGCTGTAATCGGATTCCGCAGATGCCGCCGCGGTATCGAACGGATCGAGCTCGAACAGATTTTGATTGTCGTTCCAGAACTTGCGGAAGGATTTCTTCGCGAGGACGGGATCGATGACGGCAAGGCCGTAATCCTGCTTGCCGATGAAATCCGCGAGCGTCAGATCGTCTTCGCTGTCGAAACCGTCGTAGATATCGAACGTGCCGTTGTAGAATTTCTCGCGCCAGCGTGCCTTGGCGCCGCCCTGCACGGTGAACTCGCCGGTGCCCAGCGCGAACACGTGCGAGACATCCGCTTTCAGGGCGTATTCCTCGTCCTGAGAATCGCTGAGCGTCGTGCGTTCCAGCTTGTCGAATTCATACTCGGTGGGATCGAGGAAGAGGTCGTTTCCGGCAGTGATCGTGTGGCCGGTGAACATCGGCTTGCTGTAATCGAACCGGACGCCGAATTCGCCTTCATCCTCGAACTTGCGTTCGAAATTCGCCGGGTCGATCGAGCCGTTCTCGCGTTCGCTCGATTTCGCCCAGCTCGCCGAATAGACGAGTTTCCATGGCCCCGTTTCCGTCTCGCCGCCGAGCGTCAAGGAACGAATCTTCTGCGATTCGAAACGATCCTTGAGATCGCGCTGCACGCTGATCTCACCGTCGTCGGAGATGAATGTCGCCGTCGTATCCGAACCCTCCGAGGGGGCTTCATCCATCTCGAAAATCAGGCGGCGGCGATATTCATGATCGTCGAACTGG
This sequence comes from Sphingosinicella xenopeptidilytica, assembly GCF_042676985.1. Classification (NCBI taxonomy): domain Bacteria; kingdom Pseudomonadati; phylum Pseudomonadota; class Alphaproteobacteria; order Sphingomonadales; family Sphingosinicellaceae; genus Sphingosinicella; species Sphingosinicella xenopeptidilytica. The sequence continues at coordinate 198,094 of NZ_JBHTIK010000001.1, forward strand.
CTGTAGAGACCGCGCACGTAAAGCGTGGTGCTTTCGCCCGCGCGGAAATCGAACGAGAGCGATGCGGAAATGCGTTCGCGTTCCACATCATAATCGCGATACTCGACCGTGTCGGCATAGACGATGCCGTCGTCCTCGTCCCAGCCGTCCATCTCCATGTTGTCGGTCGCGAACTTGCGCTTGTAATAGGAGATACCGCCGGCGACGCCGATGTTGTCGCTGAGCTTGGTCGAGAAATCGATCGCGCCCTTGGGCGAAAGATGATCGGTGAGATCGTTGTAGCTGCCTTCCGCGCTGAGCTTCAGCAGATCCTTCTTGCGCGCGAACGCGCTCGTCGTGTTGATCTCGATCGAAGCGCCGATGGTGTCGCCGTCCATGTCCGGCGTCAGCGACTTTTTCACCTCGATCGATTCGATGAGATCGCTTGAGATCACGTCGAGCGCGACCGAGCGCACATCCGATTCCGGTGCGGGCAGGCGGACGCCGTTCAGCGACGACGCATTCAGCTCGGGATCGAGGCCGCGGATCGAAACGAAGCGGCCCTCGCCCTGATCGTTGAGGATGTTGACGCCGGGCAGGCGGCGCAGCGATTCCGCGACGTTCTGATCGGGGAACTGGCCGACCGCATCGCGCGTGAGCACGGAGGCGACGCCGTCCGCCGCACGCTGGCGCGCGATCGCACTGCCGAGGTTCGCCTGCTGGCCGATGACGAGGATGAGGCTGTCGTCGCCCGCGCTGAGCGCGACGTCGACGCGCGTCGTGCCGGTCTCCGTGACGCTGACCGAGGTGCGGCTTTCATCCGCGCCCGCATAAGCGGCGCGGAGCGTGTAGCTACCCGAGGGCACGTCCGCGAAGCGGAAGCTGCCGTCCTGCGCCGCCGACGTGCGGCGGCCAAGCTCGACGAGTTCGACCTCGGCGCCCTGCAGGCCGCGAACGCCGCCAGCATCGACGACGCTGCCGACGAGCGTGCCGGCAAAGGCGGGCGAGGAGAGCGAGGTGACGGCAAACAGCACAGCCACGAGACGGCTGCGGCGAACGCGAATGCGGTGCGACATGGAATACCCCTTGTGCGGGGCAGTCCCGATGCCGCCCCTTCGCGGCGAGGCATTAGGGGCGGGTCGTTACGCGCGGGCGTCGTTTGTGTGACGGAAAGATGCACGAAAAATTGCAATTTGGAGATAGCGCGCTCCGCTTCGGGCCGCCTTGAGTTTCGGGTGAGGTTCCGGCACGCAGCCAGAAATGCGAAGCCATCTCGCACGATCATTCCGATTTTCGCCGCTTGCCGCGATCGCGGCAATCCTTGCGGGCTGCGCTACACTGCCGGCGCCGCGCACCTTGAGCTGCGCCGTGAGCGACGCGCCGCCGGTACGCCTGTCCGCCGACGGCCGGTCATTCATCGACCTCGACGTGCTCACATATAATATCGAAGGGCTGCCGTGGCCTGCGCGCAGTGGGCGCGCGGCAAAGCTGCGGGCGATCGGCGCGCACCTCGACGGGCTGCGCCGCGCTGGGATCGCGCCCGACATCGTGCTGTTTCAGGAGGCCTTCTCAGGTGCTGCAGCGAAGGCTGTGGAAGCCGCGGGATATCCGGCGCTTGCCTCCGGACCCGGACGCACGCAGCGGCGCACGCTGGACGCGGCCGGCACGGTGCCGGGCAGCCGCAAATGGCGCAAGGGCGAGATCGGAATCCGGCTGCTCTCTTCCGGCCTCGTCATCGCCAGCCGCTATCCGATCGTAACGCATGTGTCCGAACCCTTTTCGCGCCGGAGCTGCGCCGGTTTCGACTGCCTGAGCAACAAGGGCGTGCTGCACGCGCGCGTTGCAATACCCGGCGTTCCTGACCCGATCGACATTTTCAACACGCACATGAACGCGCAGCGCGCCTCCGGCGTGCCGAGAGCGCGGCACACGCCCGCGCACAATATTCAGGCCGAGGAGCTCGCCGCGTTTCTCGAAGCACGCCGTGCGCCCGAGAAGCCTGCCATCTTCGGCGGTGATTTCAATATGCGCCGCTCGCTGCCGCGCTTCGATACCTTCGATGCGCTGCAACCGCTGGCACTTGTCCACCGGCATTGCGCGTTGGAGAACAGCGGCTGCGAGGTCCGCATGTCGTGGGACGGAGACGCGCCCTGGATGGACACGCAGGACCTGCAGCTTTTCGCTTCGGGCCAGCGCGTCGAGGTGCGCCCGGTGCGCGTGGAAGCCATGTTCGACGGGCGGCCGGACAGCCCCATGCTCTCCGATCACGACGGGTTTCGCGTGCGCTATACGATCAGCTGGGATGCCGCCGCGCAGCCCTCCCCCGGTGCTTGTCATCCGGGAAAGGACTGAACGGCGGCGCCTTGATCAGAACCGGTCGGCGTTCATCACCTTCGTCCACGCGGCGACGAAATCCTTCACGAACGTTTCCGCGCTGTCGTCCTGCGCATAGACTTCCGCATAGGCGCGCAGGATCGAATTGGAGCCGAAGGTGAGATCGAGTTCGGTCGCGGTCCACTTCGCCGCGCCCGTCTTGCGATCGCGGATTTCGAAGATGCCGTTCCCGGCGGGCACCCATTTGTTGGCCATGTCGCAGAGGTTGACGAAGAAGTCATTCGTCAGCGTGCCGACGCGGCCGGTGAACACGCCGTGGCTGGTGCCGCCGTGGTTCGTTCCGAGCACACGCATTCCGCCCACAAGCACGCTCATCTCCGGTGCGGTGAGGCCCATGAGCTGCGTGCGATCCAGCATCAGCTCGGCGGGCTTCACGGCATAGTCCTGCTTCAGCCAGTTGCGATAGCCGTCGTGGATGGGCTCGAGCGGCGCGAAACTCTCCGCATCGGTCGTCGCATCGGTCGCGTCGCCGCGGCCCGGCGTGAACGGCACCTCCACATCGAAACCCGCAGCCTTTGCCGCCTGCGCGACGCCGACATTACCGGCAAGGACGATGACATCGGCGACGCTCGCGCCGCTTTCCGCCGCGATCGGTTCCAGCACAGAGAGCACGCGCGCGAGGCGGGCGGGCTCGTTGCCTTCCCAATCTTTCTGCGGCGCGAGGCGGATGCGCGCACCGTTGGCGCCGCCGCGCATGTCCGATCCGCGGAAGGTTCGCGCGCTGTCCCATGCCGTTGTCACCATGTCGCTGATCGAAAGGCCGCTTGCAGCGATCTTCGCCTTCACGGCATCAACGTTCCACGACGTGCTGCCCGCCGGAACCGGATCCTGCCAGATCAGGTCTTCCGCCGGCACATCCGGACCGAAATAGCGGGCCTTCGGGCCCATGTCGCGGTGCGTGAGCTTGAACCACGCGCGCGCGAACACGTCCCGGAAATAGGCGGGATCGCGGTAGAACCGCTCCGAAATTTCGCGATAGGCGGGGTCCATCTTCATCGCCATGTCGGCGTCGGTCATGATCGGGTTGTGGCGGATCGACGGGTCTTCAACGTCGAGCGGCTTGTCCTCTTCCTTGATGCTCACCGGTTCCCACTGCCATGCGCCCGCCGGGCTTTTCCGCAGCTCCCAATCGTGGTTCAGGAGCATTTCGAAATAGCCGTTGTCGAACACCGTGGGGTGCGTCGTCCACGCGCCTTCAAGGCCGCTGGTGATCGCGTCGCGGCCCACGCCCGTGCCGCCGGGATTGGCCCAGCCGAAGCCCTGCTGATCGACGCCGGCACTTTCGGGGTCCAGCCCAAGCTTGCTCGCGTCGCCGTTGCCGTGACACTTGCCGACGGTGTGCCCGCCCGCAGTGAGGGCGACGGTCTCCTCGTCGTTCATCGCCATGCGGGCGAAGGTCTCGCGCACGTCGCGCGCCGTCCGCAGTGGATCGGGCTGGCCGTCCACACCTTCGGGATTGACGTAGATGAGGCCCATCATCACGGCGGCGAGCGGGTTTTCGAGATCGCGTTCGCCCGAATAGCGGCTGCCTTCGCTCCCGCTCGGCGCGAGCCATGCCTTCTCGGAACCCCAGTAGACGTCCTTCTCGGGATGCCAGATGTCTTCGCGCCCGAAGCCGAAGCCGAAGGTCTTGAGACCCATCGATTCATAGGCGACGGTGCCCGCGAGGATGATGAGATCGGCCCAGCTCACGGCGTTGCCGTATGCCTTCTTGATCGGCCACAGGAGGCGCCGCGCCTTGTCGAGGCTGGCATTGTCCGGCCAGCTGCTGAGCGGCGCGAACCGCTGATTGCCGGTACCGCCGCCGCCGCGACCGTCCGCGATGCGATAGCTGCCCGCCGCGTGCCATGCCATGCGGATCATCAGGCCGCCGTAGTGGCCCCAATCGGCCGGCCACCAATCCTGGCTGTCGGTCATCAGCGCATGGAGATCCTGCTTCAGCGCCGCGACATCCAGCGTCTTCAGCTTTTCGCGGTAGTCGAAACCCTTGCCGAGCGGATTGGTCTTGCCGTCATGCTGGTGGAGAATGTCGAAGTTGAGCGCCTCCGGCCACCAGTTCATATTGGACGACAACACCGTATTGCTGCCGTGCATCACCGGGCACTTGCCCTTCGGACTCGTCATCTCGTTCATCGCTGTCCTCCCGCCTTGCGAAATACTGCCATCAGGATTGCACGAGTTAGACCGTGGGCGATTTATTCGGCAATCCGATTTATCTCGTCACAGTAATCGATTGGGGCGATATGTCGCCGCACACGTCCGCAGTATACGCGCACGAAGGGCACAGGAGAACCATCGGACCGGCCGTGACCATAATTGACGGCTCATCAAAATGGATGTTCTTGAAGGCGTGATCCATGGCGATCACGACCGGGGGGCAAACATGCGTATCATCAGCGGCATCTTGATCGGCGCGGTCATGACGACATCGGCTTCGGCCGAACCTTTGGCGGTTCAGGACAGTTTCAGCAGAACGGAAGGTGTTGTCGGACTGGGTCTCACCATCCCGCTCGGCGGTGCCCGGGAGAAAGCGCAGCCGCGCGTGGAATTGCGGCTGACACGCGATGTGGTGAATTTTGACGGCACCCGGCAATCCGCCGCGTTGCAATATCAAATGGGCACCCGGATCGGCTTTTCGCTCGCGCCCGGACACAGACTTCTGCTCAACGGAGAGCCCGTCGAAGACCTGCGGAAGAACGGCATGTCCACGCTTGGATGGGTTGCGGTAGGCGTGGGGGCCACGCTGATTATCGGCGGCGTGCTCGTGGCAGATGCGGCGCGAGACGCCAGCGAATAAACTGGTTTCTTTGTGAAAACACTGGAGCGGGCGAAGGGATTCGAACCCTCGACCCCAACCTTGGCAACAATAGGGTAGCGCATTTCCCCGGAATGGCGTGAGTTTTCTTTTCGGGGATAATCGGCTGTTTTCCGCCGTTTCGTGCTTTTCCCATGTTTGCTCAGAGTTGACAAGGGTGGCGTCGATTTGCTCCCAGTTGGTTCCGCCGTGGTTCCGCAGCCTTCACGGAACCAAAAGCGGCCACTCTCGCGGAACCAAATATGCCCAAGCTGACCAAGCGCCTTGTCGATGCCATGACACCCTCACCGCTAGGGGAGGTGTTCCTGTGGGATGCGGAGCTGAAGGGCTTCGGCGTGCGGATGATGCCGAGCGGTGTGGCGTCCTACATCCTGAAGTATCGGAACCGCGAAGGGCGCCAGCGCAAGCTTGCCATCGGCAGGGTCGGCGCGCTCACGACGGAAGAGGCCAGAACGCTCGCGCGGCAGAAGCTCGCCGAGGTGGCGCACGGTGCTGACCCGTCCGCCGAGCGGCAACAGATTAGACAGGCCATCACGATCGCCGAGCTGTGCGATCTCTATGTCACGGAAGCCGAGGGACGAGTGAAGGCCTCGACGCTGGCGATGGATAAGAGCCGGATCGAGCGGCACGTCAAACCGCTGATCGGCAAGCGCACGGTCATCAGCCTGACGCCGGCCGACGTGGCGAAGCTTCAGTCAGATATCATTGCAGGCAAGACCGCGACCGAACGCGGTGAAGGTCGCGGCGGTGTCACGACGGGCGGCAAGGGCGTGGCCTCCCGAACGGTCGGGATGCTGGGCACCATCCTTGAGTTCGCCCGCAAGCGGAAGGTTGTGAAGGAGAATGTCGCGCGCGGCGTGGAGCGTCCCCCCGAGGGCAAGCAGCGCCGGTTCCTAAAGCCTGCCGAGATGAAGGCGCTGGGCGCTGCGATGCGCGAGGCTGCGAACGATGGGGAGAATGAAGTCGCGCACGCCGCCATCCGCTTCCTGCTGCTGAGTGGGTGCCGGCGCATGGAAGTGCTGTCGCTGCCGGTGGACTGGCTGGACCCTGAAGGCGGGTGCATCCGGTTCGGCGACACGAAGAGCGGCGCGCAGATTCGCCCGATCGGCGCCAGCGCCTTCGCGGCGATAGCAGACACGCCTCGCCGGAACGGATGGGTATTTCCGGCGGCGAGGGGGAAGGGGCATTTCGTCGGCCTTCCCAAGGTGCTCGCCCGTCTCTGTGAGAAGGCGAAGCTCGAAGACGTGACGGTGCATGTTCTTCGCCACAGCTTCGCCGCCACGGCGGCAGAGATGGGCTATTCGGAGCTGACCATCGCCGGATTGCTGGGGCATTCCGTTTCGGGCGTGACGGCCCGCTATGCCCATGTGCCGGACAACGCGCTTGTCAGTGCCGCGAACCGTGTATCGGCCCGGATCGCCGCCGCGCTGAACGGAGATACCGGCAAGGCGAAGGTGGTGCAGATGGCGAGGGCGAGACGCTGACACTGTGCCAATAGTGTCATTAGTGCCAAATCACTGCATAGCATCCTCTCCGCGCCACGTCGGGAAAACCTAACCGCCGACGCACAACCTATACGTGTATTGCGTTTTCGCGCCGCGTGCGAAACTGCCCGGCATGACCATGACCCTCGCCGAACGTCTCGTCGCCGCGCCGAAGCTGCCCGCCTACACGGACGCACTGGCGCCCGCCCTGATGGGCCTCGCGGACGACAATGATCCCCTTATCCTGCTCGCGGCCGTCGCCACGGCGTCCCGGCTCGCGCTGGAGCATTTCACCGCGCACGAGGTGGCTGAACTGCTGCGCGCCATAGCCAATGAGTATGACGGCGGCGGGAGGCCGAACTAGATGGCGGATGACGTCAACAACCTGCTCTTGCAGGTCGACGCGCAGGTCGAACTAGCGCGGCGAAATCTGCACTCCCTCGAAAAGGAAGTCGGCAGCTTTCAGCGCCAGACGGAGAAGCACCTCGACCGCGTTGACCGTAACTTCGACAAGCTCGGAACATCGGTCGGCAAGTTCAAAACCGTCATTGCTACGCTTGGCGTGGGCGTGGGCTTCGCGGCGCTGGAACGGGGCGCCAAGAGCATCCTGGACGCGGCGGACGACCTCGCAACGGCAGCCGCGCAGGCGAATATCGGCGTCGAACGATTCCAGACTTTGCAGGCCGCGTTCCGCGCTCTGGAGATCGACGCGGCGGCGTTCGACAAAATCCTCAAGCGCCTGATCGTTACGCAGGGCGATGCGGCTGCCGGGACGAAGAACGAGGCGACGAAGGCGCTCACCGAACTCGGAATTACCGCCGACATAACGAGCGGGAAAATCCAGACGACGGACCAGCTTCTCGACGCCATCGCCGTGCAGATGGGCAAGATCGACAGCCCCGCCAAGCGCGCCGCAATCGCAGTGGATCTTGTCGGCCAGCGCCTTGGCCCGCAACTCGCCGCCGCGATCGGTGACGGCGGTAAGGCGTTGGTGGATCACGCGATCCCACTGGCCAAGGGTGGCAGCGACGACGACGGCAACACCAGAAATCTATGCGCGGAATGTCACCGGCGGGTCACGGCTGAACAGTTTGGGACGCGGTATCGGCCGGCGATCAGTGCGGACGGATGGCCGATCGCCTGACTCCTGCCGAGCGGCTCATGCCGGTGTCTGCGAGGGCGGCGGCGTATGGAGATGGGGTTGTCGCATCGTTGGACAACCCCAACTGCCTCTCTCGTGCCGCCTTCCCGGTCTCGGCAAGATCAGCCCGCGCCAACTCCTTCAGCAATTCCCCGGCCCGGCGCTCGGCACGGAGGCGGACGGGTGGCCGGTGGGCTAGGGCGTCTCTGGCGGCGCGAACACTACGCGCATCAGGTCCGCGACCTTACGGACGAGCGGGGCGTCGTCCCCGAAATCCTCGCGGAGATCGTCGTCGGTCTCATAGCTCGCATCGAGCCTAGTCAGGGCCTTGAAGTTATCCGCCCAAGATGTTTGCCCGCGCTTGTTTTGAAGGCGGGCAATGTAGTCAGCCCATTCCGGGGCAGATGGATCGCCGCGCCGCGCATCCTCATACAGGAGCTTGGCGACCTTCAGGAGATCGTCGGGGGTCACACCTGATGCTGTAGGGCTGGTATCGGAAAGGCCGCGCGCCACAAGCTGGCGAAGAGCCTCCGGGCGCGATGGTTTGGGATCGGGCAAGCCTTCGATCCACGTGTCTACAGCCGCTTCCTGATCGGCATAAAGGCGAAGGCCAACCGGGCTGCCGATTCCTGTTTTTGGTCGACCCCGTGATTTTCTGTTATCAGCTATTGTAATCATAGTTGTTATCGGTTATCAGAAAATCGAGCCGTAGGAAAGCGCCAACTCTCCCACGGCTCTAACCGCAACCGTCTTTTGGGAGACGATCATGGCTGTGACCACACTACAGGCGCTCTCCGCCTCCACCAATCCCCACGCTGCCTACCACGCCGCGAAAGTCGAGTATTTCCGCCTGGCTTACGAGGCCGAGACGTTCCACCGCGAGCAGGTGCGCCCTGTCGCCCGCGCCGAGGCGCAGGACTTCGACGCGATCAAGGAAGTCGAGGCGCGTTTCGGCGTGCTCGTCGGCGATCAAGTTGCGGCGCTGGACGATGTTCTTCTCACACCCGCGCCGGACTTCGGGGAGGTGGTGTGGAAGCTGGAAGCCTATGCCGAGCACAAGGCGGACGACACGGACGGCGGTCCTGCACTGATCGCGGCCATCGCTGCCGACGTGCGGCGCCTGTCGGCGGACCTCTCGACCATCGCCGAGTCCGTGGGCTTACTCGCGGTGTCGTGCCCGGCACCCGCATGGGCGGGCGCGATCGGCAGGCAGGCGGAACGCATGGAAGGGCTGGCGCAATGACGATCCGCTTCCAGAGCCCGCCCGTCATGGGCTGCTTCGAAATGCCCGCTGTGTTTCACGAGGGCTTCAAGGTCGCGCCCCGCCATATCGTGGAGGCCATCGTGGAGCAGCTTGTCGAGATGCTGGATCGTGCGGACGGTGACGCCGACCTTGAAGACGATGACGAAGACCGCTGCGAAGGCCGCGATGACGACCTCGCATTCCGCTATCAGGACGGCGGCGCGGGCGATCCTGACGACGGCCACCCGTACATGGACGAAGAGGACGAGCACGATCGGGAGGGCGTCGAGTTCGGATAGACCCTTTTGAAATCTCCGCATCAGCGCCCGGCCTCACAAGCCGGGCGTTTTTTTAAATTACATACTTGCGCAATTTAGATTGCACTCCTCCAAATCGCGTGCTACGTCATTTAGAACTCGAAATGGGATTATGACGTGCTCGACCGCGAAAAGTGCCTCAACTGGTGGACCGGACGCCTGAGTGATCAGGAGCTTGCCGACTATACCGGCATGGCGCCGCGCGCTGTCGGCCTCGTTCTCAACATTCCCTATCTTCGCTCTGGCGTGACTGGTGGTGGGCGCGGCAGCAAGCACTCCCGCAGGATTTCGCCGAAGACCCGCAACGCCGTCGCCATCATCCACGCACTGAGCGAGGCCCGCCTGACCTTCGAGGTGGCCGCGAATATCATTGCCGCAACGCCCTTTATCGCTTCCACGCCGACGCCTGTTGTGGACTTCAGCAACATCGCCAGCGGTGTGCGGTCCCTGCTGATGTTCGACCGTTCAGGCGGCTGGCTTCCGACTGATGTCGTGCCGGCAGATGTGTGGGATGGCTTTGCCTATCCCTGTGTCGATGCGAGCCATCCCAACCCGACACAGGGCGATATTTTCCGCATCCCCGCAGCCCATTTCAATCCGTCCGGCGACGGCACGATGACCGTTGACCGCAGCGCTAACGGACTGCCGAGTCTGAGGCTGCGCGCGCTCACTGCCAGCCCGGTCTATTTTGGGGAGCATGATCCTCTCGGTCTCTATCTCCCTCAGAATTCTCGTACCGTAGATATCCCCTGCATCGATGATCACCTGCTGATCGTAAACGGCCGCTGGATTTTCACGAAGTCGCCACAGCCGAGCCCCTTGGAAAACATGCAGGCAGTGGCGTGGGGCGAGTTCGACGGAAACGCCCCGATCGAGCATTCTTTCGGCTTGGCGTCTGTCATCGAAGAAGACCGCAAGACCGTCCGCTCTGCTCGCCGGTGTGCGGGCACCGACGAGGAAGAGGCGCGCTATCACCTCAAGAATTTCGACAGCTTGCTCGACGTGAACATCACTTTGGCGGTTCGGAAGATGAAGCGCCGCGCATACGGCCTGCCGGTGGGCTGGGCCGACAATACCAAGAGGGAATAACCACCTAGCCGCGATGTGTGTGGCGGCACTGGACCACTAGGAGACTTTGAAATGACTGAAGAATTGAAACCCGCTTCGGCGGGGTCTGCGGAGCTTTGCCTGCCGCCTGCGCTTCGCAAGCCGCGTTTGCGGCGCTGGGAAGCGGCGGAATATCTGAAGCTTGTGCATGGCGTGGAAGTCGCGCCGGCGACACTCGCGAAATACGCCAGCGTCGGCGGCGGACCCGGCTATCAGAAGAGCCTGCGCACGCCGCTCTATCCGCGCGAAGAATTGGATCGCTGGGCGGCGGAGCGCCTTGGCGGCGTGATCACTCACAGCGGGCAGGCATAGCATGAGCGCCCGCTGCGGCGGCTGCCGCTTTTTCGAGCACTGGCAAGACGACGGTCTCGGCAACAAAGGCGCCTGTCGCCGCCGTTCGCCTGCGCCCAGCGAATATAGCCATGAAACTGCCCAGTGGCCGGTCGTGCGAATCTCCGATTGGTGCGGCGACGGCGTTGCGAGGGGCGCATGACTGGCCTTTCTCATTCTGCCGCGCTCGCTCCCGTCGCGCCGAAGCTGGCGAAGCTGATTCCGCTGCTCGGCTCCGACCGTGACGGGGAAGCTCTGGCGACGGTGCGGGCGCTCGAGCGGACACTGCGGGCTGCGGGCCTCGACTTCCACGCCCTCGCGGCGGCGGTGGAGCATGAAGAAGCGCAGCCGGTGCACCATGATGATGATCCCTATCCCGATATCGCGCGCGGCGAGCTTCGGCAGATGGCGGAATTTCTCTACCGGGAGTGCCGCTACACCCTGACGGTGAAGGAGCAGCAGTTCATCAACTCGATGACCTACAAGCTTGCCGCCGGCCTCGATCCGACGCCGCGCCAGAAAAAATGGATCGTCGATCTCTTCGACCGCTATCAGCGGAGGGCCAGCTAATGGACTTCGAAGCGATCCGCGACGCGAACCCGCTGTCGTCCGTCGTCAGCCGCTACGCGAAGCTGCGGCGGGCCGGGCGCGAAATGAAGGCGTGTTGCCCCTTCCACCATGAGAAGACGCCGAGCTTCACGATCTTCGCGGACGATCGCCGTTACTACTGTTTCGGCTGCGGCGCGTGTGGTGACGTTCTCGATTTCCTGAAGGCTGCCGAGGGCGTCAACCTGATCGAAGCGGCCCGGATGCTCGGCGAGGAATGGGCGCCGACCGCAAGGCGCGCGTTCACACCGGAACCGGCCATCGATCGCACGCCGGAACTTCTGCAGATGGTGCAGGCGTCCGAACCGGTCGCGGGCACGATTGCGGCGCGCTATCTGGAATCGCGCGGGATCGCGATGCCGGCGCCTGACACGCTGCGCTTCACGCGCCTCAAATACGGGACGAGCGGGCCGAAGCGCCCTGTGTTGCTGGCGATCGTCACCGACTACACGGATCGCCTGATCGGTGTGCAGCGCACGTTCCTCACCGAAGACGCCCGCAAGGCCGACGACGTGCCGAAGCCGAAGCTGTCGCTCGGCCGGATCAAGGGCGGCGCCGTCCGGCTGGGGCCGCCGAGCGCCGAGATCATCGTGACGGAAGGCGTCGAGGACGCGCTGAGCCTTCAACAGGAAACGGGCGTGACGGCGTTTGCCTGCGCGGGCGCGGGGATGATGGCGGCGATGGTGCTTCCGGATTCCGTGAAGAGTGTGATCATCGGCGCCGATGCCGACGAAGCGGGCGAGCGGGCCGCGCAGGAAGCGGGCGCCGCGTTCGTGGAAGCGGGAAGGCGGGCCAGGATCATCCGGCCGACGCCGCCATTTAAAGATTTCAATGCCGAACTCATGAAGGGATTGCGCGGATGACCGCCGCTTTCAAACACAAAACTGATGCCGAATACGAAGAGGTTGAGCTGTGGCGCTCGCCGGACATGAGCGTGCTGTCGGCAGGACGGCGCGCACCTCCCGTTATGCCGCCCGAGCTGTTCGGCAGCGCGTGGGACCTGCTCCGCGATCTCGCTGAAGGCGCGGGGGCGCCGGTCGAATATGTCGCTGTGTCTTACCTCGCCGTCGCGGCGTCGCTGATCGGCGGCAAGCGCCGGGCGCGGCCCTACAGCACATCGAATTGGGCGGAACCCTGCATCCTCTGGACGGCCGTTGTCGGCGATCCGAGTTCGAACAAAAGCCCGGCAATCGACGCCGCTACCGGCCCGCTGCGTGACATCGAAACCGATCTTGCGCGGAACTATGCGGACCGCGTCGCCGCGTGGGAGGCCGATGCCGAGCGCGCGGGCGTCGAGAAGTCCGCGTGGAAGGAGGCCGTCAAGAACGCCGTGAAGGATGGTGTCGGCACGCCGCCGCTCCCGTCCGGCGCGGTTGAACCGGAGAAGCCGCAGCGCCGCCGCCTGTCCGTCATGGATGCCACGCCGGAATCGCTCGGCACGATCTTGTCCGGGAACCGCGAAGGCACGTTGCATCTGCGTGACGAACTCGCCGGATGGCTTACAAGTTTCGATCGCTACGCGCCGGGAGGGCGGCAGTTCTGGCTTGAGGCCTACGGCGGGCGCCGGCTTATCATCGATCGTCAGAAGAACGAGGGCCGGCCGCTCATCGTCCCTTACAACGGCGTTTGCGTGCTCGGCGGCATCCAGCCCGACCGGCTTTCGAGCGCGCTTCTCGACGGTGACGACGACGGCCTTGTTGCCCGGTTCCTTTGGGCATGGCCCGAACCCGTTCCGTATCATCGCCCCCGCGCCATCGCAGACGAGCGCGCGCTTGACGGCATATACCGCCGCCTCGACGGTCTCCAGTGGGGCGTGGATGCCGATGGCCGCGACACGCATATCACGCTGCCGCTCGACGAAGCCGCTGCCACGCTCTTCGAAACGTGGATGACCGCGAACCGCGAAGGCCTCGCTGATGCCGGTTCGCTCTACAAAGGCTTCTGCGGCAAGCTCCCGGGCACGGTGCTGCGTCTGTCCCTGATCGCCGAGTTGGCAGGCTGGGCGGCGCGTGGCGGGGAAGAACCGCGCAGCATCAGCGTGCATACGGTCGCCGCCGCCGCCGCATTCGTGGACGACTACGCCAAGCCTTCGGCCCTGCGCGTGTTCGGGGACGCTGCCCTGCCGCCTGTGGAGCGCCATGCGGCGACGCTGGCGCGCTACATCATCAAGAACCGGATCGAGAAGTTCAACGCCCGCGCGCTCCGGCGACAGTCCCAACTGCCGGGAATGCGTGATGCCGAGCCGTTCAACCGCGCCGTCGAGTTCCTTGTCGAGGCCGAATGGCTGCGATCGGTAGCGACGCGCGCAGGCCCGAATGTCGGCCGCAAGTCGTCGGACTACATCGTCAACCCTGCCGTCCACGGAGCCGGTGATGAGCCGCTGGCTTGATCTCGCGCGCGAACTTGAAGGTGAGGCAGTCGCGCCTTCTGGCACTAATGACACTATTGGCACGGCCTCAGCGTCTCGCCCTCCCGCTGACGATGACATTCGATTTGGCACTAATGACACTAATGACACAGTGTCGCCGTCTCTCGCTCGCCTTCGCTCGATGCCGGTTCCGAGCGGTGCCGATGCCGTTCTGTGGCCGCAGATCGTCGCCGACGCGCTGACAGTGTGGACCCGCTGGGCGGGGCAGGCTTCGGCGCTCGGCTGGAGCGCTCACGATCTCTTCGGCAGGCGGGGCCTCGCGGTGTGGATGAAGGGGCGGCGGCTGGTGCTGATCGATGCCAAGATGGCGATCGTCACGCAGGGATCACGCAGCTCCGTTTTCTATCGCCGGGGCCATCAGGACGATGACTTCATATGGGATCACTGGCGCCCGATGGACGTTGGCGAAAACGACTGAATTTCCCCGAATTTTCAAGCACATCTAAGGCCGGACTGACGGCCGATTTCACTTCCTTTTCGCGCCCGGCGCCCTGACCCTTCCCTCGCGGCAAGACCGCGAGGTGAAATGAAAATATTCGGAAGAACGATATTCGAGCGCAAAAGCACTCTGGCGAACCCCTCGCCGGAGCTTATTGCTTTGTTTGGGGCAAGCCCGACCGCTGCCGGTGCGACCGTCACCCCCGAAACCGCGATGCGCTGCCCGACCGTCTACGGCTCGGTGAAGGTTATCGCCGAGAGCGTCGCGCAGCTTCCCCTGCACCTCTATCGCCGCACCGCTGACGGCGGGAAGGAACGCGCGGCCGACCATCCGCTCGCGGAAATCTTGAACGGGCAGGCGAACGAATGGACGAGCGCCGCCGAGTTTCGCTCGTTCATGCAGACGTCGCTGCTGCTCTACGGCAATGCCTTCGCCTACATCGGCCGCACCAACGGCGTGATCGTCGAGATGATCCCGCTCCCCGCGCCAACGGTGACGGTAGAAGTCGATACCGTCACGCTCGAACCCTCCTACGCCGTCACCACGAAGGGCGGCGAAAAGCGCATCTACCGTCGCCAAGACGTGCTGCACCTCAAAGGGCTGGGCACCAATCCGAACGTCGGCTTGTCCCCCGTCACGCAGATGCGCGAAGCGATCGGCCTGTCGATCGCGATGGAAGAGCACGCCAGCCGTGTCTTCGGCGGTGGCGCCCACGGCCCCGCTTTTACTGTGGATGCACGACCCCGCCGAGCCGATCGGCATCTGGCTTGATATCCGCGAAGACGATCAGGGCCTCGCCGTCACCGGCAAGCTCATCCGCCAGACCCGCCGCGGTGAAGAGGCCTATGCGCTTCTGAAGGCGGGCGCGCTCAACGGTCTTAGCATCGGCTTCAGGCCGCGCCAGTTCGAGCGCCGGGCCGGTGGTGGCCGCACGCTCCAAGATATCGATCTCGTCGAGATTTCCCTTGTCACGATCCCCGCGTCCGATCCGGCGCGCGTGACGAGTGTGAAGACGGCTCCGGCCGAAACCCCCGCCGCGATGGGCGCGGCAACAGAAAGGAGGGGTCCAGTGACCCTTGAAGTAAAGGCGCCCGCTGATGCGGGAAACGAAGGTGCTGTGGACGCTCGCGTCGCTGCGCTGGAGGAAAGTGCAGCCGGCATCGATGCGCGGCTGAAGTCGGTGGAGGAAAGCGTAGGCAACGTCGCGAAGTCCGCCGCCGCGATCGAACAGAAGCTGAACCGCCCCGGCGCTGTCGTCGAGGAAAAGGACGCTCCGAAGCTGGAGGCCAAGGCCTTCGGCGGCTTCCTGCGTTCGGGCCGTGAAGCGCTTGCCGCCGATGAGGTGAAGGCGCTGCGCGTGTCCGATGACACGGCGGGCGGCTATCTCGCCCCTGCCGAGTTCGCGGCGGAAGTCATCAAGGGCATCGTCGAGTTCAGCCCCGTCCGTCAGGCCGCCCGCGTCGGCAGCACGGCGTCGGGTTCAGTGATCCTGCCGAAGCGCACGGGCCGTCCTACCGCATCGTGGGTAGGCGAAACCGAAGACCGCAGCGAAACCGGCTCCACCTATGGCCAGGTCGAAATCCCTGTCCATGAGATGGCCTGCTACGTGGACGTCAGCCAGAAGCTTCTCGAAGACTCGGCGGTCAACGTCGAGGCGGAAGGGCAAAGAAAAAGGACAAGCTGACGATGGCTGGGACGCCGATCTTCTCGCCTGACCCGGCGCTCTATCCTGACCCGACAGGCCGCGCCGATCGCATCTGCCGTTTCATCCGCCGCCTAAGACTGTGGGAAGGCGACTTTGCAGGCCAGCCCTTCCACCTGCACGGCTTTCAGGAAGCGTGCATCCGCCGCATCTATGGCCCGAGTGACGACGACGGCAACCGCGTCGTCCGCATCGCGTGCATCTGGATTCCCCGCGGCAACGCCAAGACGACGCTCGCGGCCGGGCTCGGCCTCGCGCACTTCCTTGGCCCCGAGGCCGAACAGGGCGGGCAGGTTGTCATGGCCGCCGCCGACCGCGAGAACGCGGGCATTGCCTTCAACTCCGCGCATCAGTTCGCGCTCCAGGACGATGTTCTTTCGAGCCGCATCCGTGCGGTCGAAAGCCGCAAGACGCTGGGGCACCCCAAGACGAAGAGCACGCTGAAGGCGATATCGTCGGAGGCCTACTCAAAACACGGCCTCAACGTCTCGTTCTTCCTCGCCGACGAGATACACGCGTGGCCGACTGGCGAGGGCCGCAAGCTCTTCAAGACGGTCACCGATTCTATGGTGAAGCGCTCGCACCCGTTGACGGTGATCATCTCGACTGCCGGCGACGGCACGGGCGGGCTTGCGTCGGACCTCTGGAATTACTCGCACAAGGTGGCGAGCGGCGAGATCGAGGATCCGACTTTCGCCCCGATCATATTCGCCGCCGACGCCGACGCGGACTGGCGCGATGAGGCGCAATGGCACGCCGCCAACCCGGCGATCGAAGCGGGCTTCTGTTCGCTGGAAGAGCTGCGAATCAAGGCCCGGCGCATCGAACATTTCCCCGCCGAGATCGCCGACTTCAAACGCTTCCATCTCAATCTCTGGCAAGAGGGCGCCGCCAGCCCGTGGCTTGCGCTGGAGATATACGACCGTGCCGAGGCCATGACGCCGATCGATGCGCTCACCGGGCGGCCGTGCTGGGTCGGCGTGGACCTGTCGAGCGTGGAAGACCTGACGGCGGTCGTCGCCGTGTTCCCTGACGGGACCGGCGAGGCGCGGCGTTATGACGTGCTGCCCATGTTCTTCCTGCCCAAGGACAACATCGCCACGAAGAGCGAGAAGGACCGGGCCGACTATGTGAAGTGGGCAGAGGCGGGCATCCTGACGCTGACGGAAGGCAACGTCGTCGATCACTCTGCCATCGTGGATTACGTCGTCGGGCTGGGCAAAACCTACGGCGTGCAGGAAGTCGCAATCGACCGCTGGAACTCGACGGCGGTCAGCACAGCCCTTCAGGCCGAAGGCGTCACCATCAATCAGTTTGGGCAGGGCTTCGCCAGCATGGCGGCGCCAGTGAAGGAATTGAAGCGCGCGATCCTCGCCGGGCACTTCCGGCACGGGGGCAACCCGCTGCTCCGCATGTGCTTCGGCAATACCGTCGCCGAGAAGGACGCGGCCGAAAACGAGAAGTTCACGAAGGAGAAGTCGCGGGGGCGCATCGACGGCGCTGTTGCCGCCGCGATGGCGGTGGGGCGCATCCTCGCCAATGAAACCACGCCGTCACCATACGAAAGTCGCGGATTCACATTCATCTAGGAGGAACGCATGAACGAAGTCACTGTTACCGGGCTGACCCGGATTGCCACCCCCAAGGCCAACACCGGGGGCAACACCATCCTCGCTTTCTTCGACTGCCGCGTGAACGGCCTTGCCATGAACGGCTGCGCGTTCATCCGCTCTGTGCGGTTCGGCCTTACGGCATATCCGCCGAAGCTGGAGGGCGCGGCCGATGGGCGCCGCGCGGTCATCATCATTGACGAAGACCTGCGCGCGAACATGACGAGCGCGGCCAAGGAGGCGTACAGGCTGCTCGGCGGCGCGGATATCGACGAAGAGCCGGCAGTCCCCGCGAAGGCCGATAGCGGCGTGCGGAGAATCGTGAAGCGCCGGGTTGCCTTGGGCTCGCCCGAAATGGCCTGAGTTTTCCGCCGATTGGTTCCGCCGTGGTTCCGGGAGAATCACACAATCAGGCGAACGCTTGCGCGCCGCCGATAAGTGCATGATTTTCTTGAAGTTTCTGGAGCGGGCGAAGGGATTCGAACCCTCGACCCCAACCTTGGCAAGGTTGTGCTCTACCCCTGAGCTACGCCCGCTCGAACGTATGCGGAGGCTTGGCTCCGCCAGAGGTCGCGGCTGCTAGCATGAGCGCGGCGAAAAGCGCAAGCGGATTCGCGATTGGGGTTGGACGGGGTGCGCGCACTTCCCATATGAACGCCGGGAACCAACCCTATCTTTCGAAAAGGGCACGCATCTTGGCCACTCTCAGCACCCCCGAATCCGAGCGGGCTTCGATCGAGGCGTTCAAGCGCGACGTGATCGAGCCGTCGATGACATCGCTCGTCATCCTCGATTTCTATGCGGACTGGTGCGGCCCCTGCAAACAGCTGGCGCCCGTGCTCGAAAAGGTCGCGGCGGACTATGCGGCGCGCGGCGTGAAGCTGGTGAAGATCGATGTCGACAAGAACCAGATGATCGCATCGCAGTTTCGCGTGCAGTCGATCCCCACGGTCTATGCGTTCTTCCAAGGCCAGCCGGTTGCCGACCTGACGCCCGCACGCACCGAGCGCGAGCTTGCTGCCTTCCTCGACCAGATCCTGCCGCAGCTGCCGATCAACGCGGCGGATGGCCATGACAAGTCGCTGGCCGCCTATGCCGAGGCCGCCGCTGCGGCGCTCGACGCCGGCGACTTCGCGCAGGCCGAGCAGATTTACACCGCGCTGCTCACCGAAGAGCCCGAGCAGGAAGCGCACGCGATCGGGCTTGCCCGCGCGCTCGCCGGGCTCGACCGGATCGACGAGGCCGAAGCCGCGCTTGGCACCGTTGCCGCCGACAGCAAGGCGCCGGGGCTGGCGCAGGTGCGCGCCGCAATCGAGATGGCGAAGAAGCGCGTTCCCGTCGGCGCGCTCGCCGGCCTTGAAAGCGCGCTCGCCGCGAACCCGGATGACCATGCGAAACGGCTGGAGCTTGCCGCCGCGCTTGCCGCGAACGGCGAACGCGATGCTGCGGCCGAGCACCTGTTCGAGGTGATGCGCCGCGAGCCCGGCTGGAACGACAATGCGGCGCGCGCGCAGCTTCTGAAGCTGTTCGAGGCGATCGGCCTTGAAGACCCATGGGTGAACGCCGCCCGACGCAAGCTTTCGGCGCTGCTGTTCTCGTGAGCGGTTTCGGCGCCAGCGCGCTGCCGGAGGTGATCCCGGTGTTTCCGCTGGAAAACGCGATCGTGCTGCCGCGCGGACAGCTGCCGCTCAACATCTTCGAGCCGCGCTACCTCGCGATGGTGAAAACCGCAATGGGCGGCGACCGGCTGATCGGCATGATCCAGCCCAAGGAAGACGGCAGCCTGTTCGAGATCGGCGGGCTCGGCCGCATCACGCAGTTTACCGATCCCGAAAACGGGCGACTGCTGATCGTGCTGACCGGCGTCACGCGCTTTCGTATCGCCGAAGAGCTCGACGTGGAAACGCCCTATCGGCAGGTGCGCGCCGACTTCCGCGATTTCATCGAGGACTTTCA
Organism: Sphingosinicella xenopeptidilytica; assembly: GCF_042676985.1. NCBI lineage: Bacteria > Pseudomonadati > Pseudomonadota > Alphaproteobacteria > Sphingomonadales > Sphingosinicellaceae > Sphingosinicella > Sphingosinicella xenopeptidilytica. The sequence continues at coordinate 217,645 of NZ_JBHTIK010000001.1, forward strand.
GGCGCCGCAGCCGATGGCGGCGGTGCTGCGCGCCGACCTTGAAACGACGCTGCGCACCTATCTCGATACGCAGAACCTCTCGGCGGACTGGGAGGCGGTTTCGGGCGCGGACGACGAATCGCTGGTGAACACGCTCGCCGCCGTCTGCCCGTTCGACGTGGCGGAAAAACAGGCGCTGCTGGAAGCGAAGACCGTGCCGATCCGCGCCGCAACACTCTGCGCGCTGATGACGCTCGCGCAGCCCGGCGCCGAAAATGGTTCAGGACTGGTGCATTGAGCCGCGATGTCGATCCGCGGCTACTCGCGATCCTTGTGTGTCCGCTCACCAAGGCGCCGCTCAGCTATGATCGCGAGCGCCAGGAACTCGTCAGCAAGGCGGCGGGGCTCGCCTATCCTGTGCGCGACGGTGTGCCGGTGATGGTGATCGAGGAAGCCCGCGAACTCGGCGAGGACGAGAGTTAGGGCAGATCGCCGCGCAGCAGCGACGGCAGATCGCCCGACGCGCCGCGCGCCTCGGCCATGAAGAAGCGCTTGAGCGGCGGCAGACGGTGCACACCGGCAAGACCGAGGCGGCGGATCGTTGCCGCAGGGCGTCCGGGGATCGCGAACAGCTTGTTGAGCACATCGGTCGCGCCCATCACCGACATGCTGTCGAAACCCCGCCAGCGCTGATAGCGCGCGAGCACCTGCGGATCGCCGAGATCGAGCCCGAGCCGCACGGCCTCCGCCAGCACGTCTGCCAGCGCAGCCGAATCGCGGAGACCGAGGTTGAGGCCCTGGCCGGCGATGGGGTGCATACCGTGCGCGCTGTCACCCACGAGGATCAGGCGGCGATCTGTGTAACGCTCGGCATGATGGAAGCCGAGCGGGAAGGAGCTGGGCTTCGCGGCGAGCCGAATGTTGCCGAGGAAGCCGCCCATGCGCTTGTCGATCTCGGCGACGAAGGCACGTTCCGGCAGCGCCAGCGTAGCGGCAGCATCGCGTTCGCTCACGGTCCACACGATCGCCGAGCGCGTGCCCGGCAGCATCGGCAGTACCGCGAACGGCCCGGCCGGATAGAACAGTTCGAAAGCGACATTCCCGTGCGGCACGTCGTGCTCGATCATGCCGACGATCGCAGTCTGGTGATAGCTCCACGCCGCGATGCGGATGCCCGCATCCTCGCGAATTTTCGAGCGGCGACCGTCTGCGGCGATGAGAAGCGGCGCGGTGAGCGTGGCGCCGCTTGCAAGGCGCACCGTGACGCCCGCCTCTGCGCGTTCGATTGTGGCGGCGGCATCCGGCGCATAGACGTCGATATGGGGGGAAGCCGCCCCGGCCGCGACAAGCGCCATGCGCAGGTGGCGGTTTTCGAACATATAGCCGAGCGGCTCGCCCGACGCGTCGCCGGTGCCGTCGAAATGGAGGTGCAGCGGCGAGAGGCCGTCCGTGACGCGAATCTCGCGGATTGGGCAGCCTTTCGATTCAAGCTCGGCATCGAGGCCGAGCGCGGCGAGCATCCGCCACGTCGCACTGGCGATCGCCGAGGCGCGGCCGTCGAAGCCTGCAGCGAGCGTCGCGTCGAGATCAGCGCTGTCGATGACGGCGGAGCGGATGCCGGAGGCGGCGAGCGCAAGCGCCGTCGTCATGCCGACGAGGCCGCCGCCGATGATGATCGTGTCGTGAGTGTGCCGCATGGCCGGACCCTAGCTGCACATCGCATCGCGCGAAAGAGCATGACGGATGCCCAATTTTCAGGCGCGTAGTTTTGTGCGCCTATTTATTGGGCATTTCATGAATCAGAATCCGCGAAACACCGTCATTCTGCGCTTGGCACGGATTTTGAAGAGACTTCGGCGAGACGCATTTCGCGTCTCTGCTCGCTCGGGAACCTGGATTTTTCAGGACCGTTCCTGTCGGCCGGCCTCACCGCCGGCCGACTTTTTCTTGACCCCGGCGCCCCACGGACTCAATCTTAGGCATGTTCGTGGGATGTTCCGGCGACAGTTGCATTGAAAACGGGGTCGGCAAAGGGTCATGGCGCGCGGGGCAGCAGGCAAATCGACGGCGATCATGCCGCAAAGCTGGGTGGTGGCGCTGGAGCGCGCGGCCGTCGTGGCGGGCGGCGGCGTGCTCGTCATGCTCGCGCTGGCGCTGACGCTGGCGTTCGCCAGCTACGACAGCACCGATCCCTCCTTCAACCGCGCTACGATCACCGCGCCGCAGAACTGGCTTGGCTATACCGGCGCCTACGTATCCGACCTACTGCTGCAGCTCGCGGGGCTTGCGAGCCTGCTTGTCGTGCCGGTCGTCGCGCTTCTTGGCGTGCGGCTGATCCAGCGGCGCGGTCTCGACGGCTGGCGGCGACAACTTGCCGCGACGCTCGGTGCGGTGCTGCTCGCCGCGGCCGCGCTGGCGCTGCCGGGGCGCGACCTCCTCGGCGATCTTCCGGCGGGTGCCGGAGGCATCGCCGGGCTTCTGCTCGGCCGCATACCGGAAGCCGCCGCGGGCCTGCTGCCGCCGGACGTGAGCCCCGCCGCCGTGACGGCACCGATCGGCGTGCTGCTTGGGCTCGGGGCGATCGCCCTTTTCTTTTACGCGCTCGGTATCAGTCGCGAGGATATCGCCGCGCTCCGCGCGCGCCTTGCCGAACGCAGCAGCGAGCGTGCCGAAGCGCCGCAGCCGCGTGCCACGCCGCGCGCGCAACCGCGCCGGGAAACACCGCGCGATGCCGAGACCGTGCCGGAAACCGCCGCCGCGCCTACCAAGCGCATCGTCACGCCCGAGAAGAAGGCCGCGCCCTCCAAGCGTGAGGCGCGCGAGAAGCAGTCGCGGCTCGATCTGCGCGATTCCTTCCAGCTGCCGCCACTATCGCTGCTGACCCCGCCGCCGAAGACGGCCGCGCGCAAGATCGACGCGGCGAGTCTCGAACAGAACGCGCGCCTGCTCGAATCGGTGCTCGACGACTTCGGCGTGAAGGGCGAGATCGTGGAAGTCCGTCCCGGCCCGGTGGTCACCATGTATGAGCTGGAGCCCGCCGCGGGCATCAAGGCGAGCCGCGTGATCGGCCTTGCCGACGATATCGCGCGTTCGATGTCCGCGCTTTCGGCGCGCATCGCCGTCGTGCCCGGCCGCAACGTGATCGGCATCGAGCTGCCGAACGTGAAGCGCGAAACGGTGTCGCTTTCGGAAATGCTCTCTTCGGATGCGTTCGAAACGCAGTCCGCCGCACTCCCCATCGTGCTCGGCAAGGACATTGCGGGCGATCCCGTCGTCGCCGACCTTGCGCCGATGCCGCACCTCCTCATCGCGGGCACCACCGGCTCGGGCAAGTCCGTGGGCCTCAACGCCATGATCCTGTCGCTGCTCTACCGGCTCAGCCCGCGCGAGTGCAAAATGATCATGATCGATCCCAAGATGCTGGAGCTTTCCGTCTACGATGGCATTCCGCATCTGCTTTCGCCGGTCGTCACCGAGCCGCCGAAGGCGATCCGCGCGCTGAAATGGGCCGTGGAGCAGATGGAGGACCGCTACCGGATGATGGCATCGGTCAACGTCCGCTCGCTTTCCGGCTTCAACTCGCGGGTGAAGGAAGCGCGGGCGAAGGGCGAGCCGTTCGTGCGGCGGGTGCACACCGGCTACGACAGCGAGACGGGCCAGCCGATCTACGAGACCGAAACGCTGGAGTTCGATACGCTGCCGCTGATCGTCGTCGTCGTCGACGAGCTCGCCGACCTGATGATGACCGCGGGCAAGGAGGTGGAGTTCCTGATCCAGCGCCTCGCGCAGAAGGCGCGCGCGGCGGGTATCCACCTCATCATGGCGACGCAGCGGCCTTCGGTTGACGTCATCACCGGTGTCATCAAGGCGAACCTGCCGACGCGCATCAGCTTCTCGGTCACCTCCAAGATCGATTCGCGTACCATCCTCGGCGAGCAGGGCGCCGAGCAGCTGCTCGGCAAGGGCGACATGCTTTACATGCCCGGCGGCAAGCAGATCGCGCGCGTGCACGGGCCGTTCGTATCGGACGAGGAGGTCGAGCGCGTCGCGATACACTGGCGCGCGCAGGGCGCCCCCGAATATATCGCCGCCGTCACCGAGGAGCCCGAAGGCTCGGACGGTCAGTTCGGCCTGCCGATCGACGAGGACGATGCCGAAGCCGGCCTCTACCGCCGCGCCATCCAGGTGGTCGCCGAAAGCCAGAAGGCCTCCACCTCCTACCTCCAGCGCCAACTGCGTGTGGGCTACAACAACGCCGCGCGCCTCATCGAGCGCATGGAGAAGGACGGCTACGTCGGCACGCCCGACCACGTCGGCCGCCGCGAAGTGCTGATCGACCCGGACGGGAACCGGATCTGACGAAGGCCTGCCGGTTCAACGCGGGTTCAAGCGCGATGCAGCAACGTGCGCCCGGATTTGCCGCACCTTTGCGTCGGCGCTATCAGGACTCGCGATGAAAAAAGCCCTTCTTGCCCTTGCCTTCACGCTCGGCCTTTCGGCGCCGGCAGCCGCTTCGATTCCCGAGGTGAGCGCGCACCTTGCTGCGACGCGGACGATGACGGCGGATTTCCGGCAGACCGCCGAGAGCGGCGCGGTGGCGACCGGCAAGCTCACGCTGGCGCGGCCGGGGAAGGTGCGCTTCCAGTATCAGAAGGAGGTGCCGCTGCTCGTGGTCGCGGACGGGCGCAACCTCACCATGATCGACTATCAGGTGTCTCAGGTCTCGCGCTATCCGATCAAGCAGACGCCGCTTTCGGTGCTGCTCGATGCCAATGCCGATCTCACGCGCTACGCCCGAATCGTCTCCTCCACGCCGAAGGCGCTGACCGTGGAGGCGAAGGACAGGAAGCATCCCGAATACGGCGTCATCACCATTTTCTTCGAGCGCGACCGGACCGCGCCCGGCGGCCTTGAGCTCAAAGGCTGGCGTGTGCTCGATGCGCAGGGCAACACCACGCGTGTCGATCTTTCCAACATCGCCTTCAACGTGCCGGTGAACGACAACGCCTTCCGCTACCGCGATCCGCGCCCGCGCAGCCGCCCCGGCAGCCGGTAAAACGAGATTCAGGGGCGGAACGGTCAGAATCACCGCTCAAGCGACGGCCCGTTCATTGAAGCGACAGGATCGGCCCCTTAAATTGTCATCAGTCGGCTGGTGTTCGGGATTTGCCCCCTGTTGCCCGGACCCGCCGCCGACTTGCGTGACGAGCGCAAAAAGGGCCCCCGTCTTCACCTTGAAGGCGGGGGCCTACGCATTTCTGAGCCTTTGCGTCGGCGCCCGGCCTTGCTAAGCCGCTCGCCATGTCTCGTCTCAAGATCGCCAGCTGGAATATCAACTCCGTCCGCATCCGCCTGCCCATCATCGCGCAGCTGGTGAAGGACGAATCGCCCGACATCATCTGCCTGCAGGAAACCAAGGCGCAGAACGCGGACTTCCCGCTCGCCGCGATCCAGCGCCTGGGCTACCCGCACATGATCCTGAACGGCCAGCGGATGCACCACGGCGTCGCCATCCTCTCGAAGCAGCCACTCGTGGAGGAGCGCCGGTTCGACTGGCAGGACAATGGCGAGGCGCGCCACATCGGCGTGCGGCTGCCGAACGGCATCCTGCTTGAAAACGTCTACGTGCCTGCGGGCGGCGACATCCCCGATCGGACGCTGAACCCGAAGTTCGGGCAGAAGCTGGATTTCGTGCAGCGCATGACGCGCTGGTCCGAATCTCTGCGCGACCCAACGATCATCCTCGGCGATTTCAACATCGCGCCGCTCGAGTGCGACGTGTGGAGCCACAAGGCGCTGCTCGACGTCGTCAGCCACACGCCCATCGAGGTGGAGGCGCTGACCGGCCTGATGCAGAGCCACGACTGGGTGGACGTGGCGCGCACGCTCGTGCCCGCGCCGCAGCGGCTCTACACGTGGTGGAGCTATCGCAACAAGGATCACACGGTGAACGACCGCGGCCGGCGGCTCGACCATGTGTGGGTCTCGCCCGCGATGAAGGACACGCTTGCGGGCTTCCGTGTGCTGGAACCCGCGCGGAGCTGGGAGAAACCCTCTGATCACGTTCCCCTGATCGCGGAGTTCGCGCTTTGACCAGCGCGGTGCAGAGCGCCGAACGTGCCATCGACGCGCTCAGGCGCGGTCACCCCGTACAGGTAACCGACGGCGTGGTGTCCATCACGGTCCTTGCCATCGAGCTTGCCGATTCCGAATCGCTTGCAGCGTTCGAGGGCGGTGCACGGGCAAATGTGCTGCTTACCGACAAGCGCGCCGCCTTTCTGGGCCTCGGCAACCAGCTCGCCGCGGCGGGGATGCAGGCCGTGCTGATCGAACGCACACCGTGGCTCGACCTCGATATCGCGCGCGCGGTCGCCGATCCGGTGCTCGACCTCGCAACGCCGATGAAAGGCCCGTTCCGCAGCCTGCCGCCCGGGCGCATCGAACGCGCCGGCCGCGCCGCGCTGAACCTCGCCAAGCACGCCGGGCTGCTGCCCGCGCTGTTCGTGATCGAGGACGGCGCGGCGGCTGACGTCGTGGCGGCGGCGGATATCGAACACTTCGCGGAAACCGGCGCGCTGAAGCTCGTCAGTCGCGCGCGCCTGCCCATCAAGGTTCACGAGAAGACCGAGATCGTCGCTTTCCGCCTGCCGGGCGGTCCGGAGCATCTCGCGCTGCTGATCGGCGATCCCTACGGCACCACGCCGCTGGTGCGCCTGCACAGTTCGTGCCTCACCGGCGATCTGCTCGGCTCGCTGAAGTGCGATTGCGGAGATCAGCTCCACGCCGCGCTGCACGCGATCGCCGAATCCGGCGGCGGCATCCTGCTCTATCTCCAGCAGGAAGGGCGCGGCATCGGCCTCATCAACAAGCTGCGCGCCTATGCGCTGCAGGATCAGGGCTTCGATACGGTGGACGCCAACCTCCGCCTTGGCTTCGAGATCGACGAACGCGAGTTCGCGCTCGCGGCGAACATGCTGAAGGCGCTCGGTTTCGGCACCATCCGCCTGCTCACCAACAACCCCGCCAAGGTCGCGGGGCTTGAGACGGAGGGCATCACCGTGGCTGAGCGGCTGCCGCTCAAGGCCGGTGAAGGCGCGCACAACGAGGCGTATCTGCGCACCAAGCGCGATCGCACCGGGCACATGCTGTGAGTGCCATCCGCGTCGATACCGCCGCACGCACGCTGATGGCGTTTGGCGAGACCATCCCGTGCCTGATCGGCAAGGCGGGTGCGACGGCCGCGGCGGACAAGCGCGAAGGTGACGCCATGACACCACGCGGCACATACGCCATTCGCGCACTGCTGGTGCGCCCCGACAAGCTCGCCGCCCCGAACACACGGCTGCCGTGGCGCAGGCTGCACGAAAGCGACGGCTGGTCCGACGATGTGCGCGACCCCGCCTACAACCGGCCGGTGCAGCATCCGCATCGCTTCTCGGCGGAGCATCTTTGGCGCGATGACGGCCTCTACGATCTCATCGTCATCCTCGGGCACAACGACACGCCGCCGGTGCCCGGCATGGGCAGCGCCATCTTCCTGCACTGCAAGGCAGAAAGGCCCTATACGCAGGGCTGCGTTGCCGTTTCGCGTGAGGCGCTGCTGGCGCTCGTGGAGCAGCTCTCCCCGACCGACACGATCGAGATCGCCTGAGGTTCGCGGCCTGTTTTCAATTCGCTGCGCGCTTGCCGGATGATCTGCCAGCCGCCGCTGACGCCAAGCCCCGCAAGGATCACGGCAACCGCCAGATCGGGCCACGCCGTGCCGGTGCCGAACACGCCGAGCGCGGCCGCCACCACAGCAACGTTGCCGATCGCATCGTTCCGCGAGCAGATCCACACCGAGCGGCGGTTCGCATCGCCGTCCCGGTGCCGCCATAACATGACCGCGCAGGCGAGGTTGGCGAGAAGAGCGAGCACACCGACGATGCCCATCGTCTCGGCCTTTGGCAGGGTTCCGGCAAATGTCATCCAGACGGTGGTGCCGAGCACCCAGAGCCCGAGCAGCAGCAGCGAAATGCCTTTCAGCAAGGCCGCGCGGGCGCGCCATTCGAGTGCCATGCCCGCGACGCCGAGACTGATCGCGTAGTTGGCGCTATCCCCCAGGAAATCGAGCGCATCGGCCTTGAGCGAGGCGGAATGCGCCGCGACTCCCGCCGCGATCTCGACCGCGAACATACCCGCGTTGATCGCGAGCGCGATCCAGAGCACCCGCCGCCATGCCTTGTCGACGACTGGTGCCTTCGTCTCACATCCGCAACACCCGCCCGCCATGCGTCACCCTCGATTTTTCAGACAGGACACCGCATATGCACCCTGTAGCTGCTACAGGGTCAAGAGCATGGAACTGAAAATCGGCGCGCTCGGACGCGCGACGGGCACGAACGTCGAGACGGTCCGCTACTACGAGCGCATCGGTCTGCTATCGAAGCCGCCGCGCACGGACGGCAACTACCGTGCATACGGCGCGCCGGACCTCAATCGCCTGTCGTTCATCCGCCGCGCGCGCGATCTCGGCTTTTCGCTCGATCAGGTGCGCGCGCTTCTCGAACTCTCGGACGACAAAGCCCGCGATTGCGCCACGGTGGACGACCTCGCGCGCGATCATCTCGCCGAGGTCGAGCGCAAGATCGCCGATCTCGAAGCCCTGAAGGCGGCACTTTCCGATCTGATCGCGTCGTGCTGCGGCGGCACGGTCGCCGATTGCCGCATCCTCGAAGCGCTGGCCCCGTCTACGACAAGTCCCGCCGCTTGACCCCGTTGAAGCCGAGGATGAAATCGGGACCGAAGGCGCTGGAGGGCGTGTGGAAACCCGGCGCAACCTCGCCGCCGTGGATGCGGCGGGCGATCTCGACGGCGGTGAGCGCCGTGAGCGTATAGCCTTCCGGGGTTTCGAGCTGGCTGACGGCGCGGTTTCCCTCGGCGTCCGTCGCATGGCCGACGAGCACGCTGCGCCCCCGGCCGCGCGCTTCGGCATCGGGGCCGGGCGGCATCCGGTCGATGGCACGTCCCGCGAGCCAGCGGCCCGGCGCGCTGGCGATCAGCGACCGGAGCAGGCGCGGCATCCCGAGCGCGCGTTCGAGGGGCGGGCTCGCTTCGAAGAAAACGCGGATGTCGGGGATGCCGGTGGAATGCCAGGCGGTCGAGACGTCGCCCCAGCTCACGCCGACGGTGGGTTTGAGGCCGCGTCCGAAATCGGCGGTGCCGCGCGGCACCTCGGAGAGTTCGACGATGGCTCCGCCCTCGCGCACGCGCGTGCCCGCCGCCATGCCTTCCAGCATCGTGCGTGTCGTCCCCCGGCTCGCCTCGTTGAGGCCGCCGATGACGAGATCGAGCGAGACCGCGCCGGGCAGGCGCCGCTTCAAATGCGCGGCGAGGCAATCCGACGGCACGACGTCAAACCCCGCACCGGGGAGCACGGCGATGCCGGCCGCCTTCGCTTCTGCATCACGCGCGGCGAGCGCCTCGAACACGTCGATCTCGCCGGTGATGTCGATGTAGTGCGCGCGCGCCGCGAGGCAGGCCTCAAGCATCGGTGCCGACGTGCGTGAAAACGGTCCGGCGAGGTGCAGCACCGTGCCGATATCCGAAAGCTCGGAAGCATCCCCTTTGAGGTCGAAAACGCGCGAAGGAAGCCCGGTTTCGTCGGCGAGCGCTTCGACCGCCTGACGATTGCGCCCCGCCAGAACCGGCTTCAATCCGCGCGCGAGTGCGCGTTCCACCACCAGCCGGCCCGTGTAGCCGTTCGCGCCGTAAATGAGGATGTCGCCGCCCATAAGAGGCAGCCTAGTGCGTTTCGCGCGTTCCGAACAGTGCAGAGCCGATCCGCACATGCGTAGCGCCAAGCTGAACGGCGGTTTCGAAATCCGACGACATACCCATGCTGAGCCCGGTGAGCCCATGGCGCGCGGCGAGTTTCGCGAGCAGCGCGAAATAGGGCGCGGGCTCTTTGTCGGCAGGGGGCACACACATCAATCCGGCGAGCGGGATCTCCGCCGCGCGCGCTTCGGCGAGAAGCGCGGGAAGATCATTGATGGCAACGCCGCCTTTCTGTGCCTCATCGCCGATATTGACCTGCACGAAGCAGGGCACCCGACGGCCAGACACGGCCATGGCCTTCGCGAGCGCGGCGACGAGCGACGAGCGGTCGAGCGAATGGATGACGTCAAACAACGCGACCGCCTCAGCCGCCTTGTTGGACTGGAGCTGGCCGACGAGGTGGAGCTCTACGCCGGGGAACGCATCGCGGAGTGCGGGCCATTTCGCCGCCGCTTCCTGCACGCGGTTCTCCCCGAACACGCGCTGGCCGGCTTCGAGGAGAGGACGGATATCCTCCGCATCAAAAGTCTTAGAGACGGCAACCAGCGTAACGTCCGGTTTCCGACCGGCGAGCTTCGCGGCCTTTTCGATGAGGGCGTGAATGTCGGCGAGTGTCTCGGCAGCGGTCATGCGCTTCCCTATAGAGAGGGGGATGCGACGCCGCCACTCCCAGCGCCTGCCTGAAACCTGGCTGTTCACCGACCCGCGCATGGGCGAGGCGCTGTGGGATGCAATCCGCCGTTTGCCGCGTGGCAGCGGCATCGTGCTGCGGCACTATGATGCAACGGATCGCAAAGCGATTGCCCGGCGCGCGGCAAAGCTCGCACGGCGATACGGGCACATACTGGTGGTCGCCGGAGACACCCGGCTCGCGCGAACCGTGGGCGCGGCCGGTGTGCATATGCCGGACGGCGGACGCCCCGTTCGTGACGTCATAACGGCAGCGTCACATGATCGCGCCGGGCTGGTGCGGGCAAGGCGCGCAGGCGCGAGCCTCGTATTCCTGTCGCCCGTATTCCCGACACGCTCGCACCCCGGTACCCGGACGCTCGGACCGCTCCGTTTCGGGCTGATGGCGCGTGGAGCGGGGATCACCGTCGCAGCGCTGGGCGGCATGACCCCCAAGCGCTACGCACGGATGCAAGCGCTCGGCGCGCAGGCATGGGGCGCGATCGACGCATGGAATGAGTGAGGCTTACCGTTTGCAGCCCGGGACGGGCGAAACCGGAGCCGATCCTAGAAGCTGAAGGACGTACCCAGGTAGACAGCGCCGGCTTCGCCGTCGGTGCCGAGGCGTTCGCCGCTGCGCAGCAGGTAGCGACCCGAGGGGTCGGGTTCGGACAGCTGGTAACGCACGCCGCCGATGACCGAGAGGCGCGGGTTCAGCGCATAGGCGCCGCCGAGTTCGACCGTGTAGCGCTTGTCGAGGCTGAGCGGGTTCACCCAGCCGTCGGCATCGCGTTCGGCGTTCAGCTGAAGCGCGGTCTTCCAGCGGCTGCCGCGATAGGAGAGACCGAGATCGACGCCTTCGCGCTCGTCGCTGAGCACGCTGGCGATCTTGCTGTAGCCGCCGGTGAGCGCGAAGCCCCGGAGCGCCACGGACACGTCGAAGTTGTAGGCCGTCGCCGCTTCGGTCTCGGCCGGGCGCGCGGTTTCCGGCGCAGCCGCGCGGACGACGCGCGACGTGACGCCGAGTGCCAACGCCTTGCTGTCGCGGCTCTTGCCAGACGGCGTGAAGCGGAACGTGCGCTCCTGCGAAGCCCCGGCAACGCCAGCGCGGCGCGCATTGTCGAGCATCGGCGGCGTGAAGGAGCCGAGCGTTTCGGCCTTCAGCGGCGTCACCACGCCCGCGGTGGTCGTGAGCTTGCGGCGGGTTTCAGAACCCTTCGCGGCTGCGGCCTTGTCGGCAGCCACCTTCTCGATCGGCTTCTTCGAAGAGGCGGCGGCGGGGAGCGCGCATAGCATCAGGCCCGCGGAAACCGCGACCAGTGCGTTTGCTGCGTATGTCCCAACCCGAATCATAACCCCCGCGCTTCTGTCGCGTGCCTGTGACAACTACGTGACAGAACTACAGATTCCTCCGCACGAATCCGAGTCCGAATCGCTCGTTTGGCGGCGACCGGCCGGGTTCGTTCGAACCTGTTGCAACATCTCAACAGCGAATGCAACGCGAAGAGGGGCTATGCGCCCCCGAAAGCGCTGCCTATAACGGCCGCCGAGCAAGCCTGATGGAGCGGAAATCCACGTGAAGACGAGTGTACGCATTACGGGTCTGGCGATCGCGCTGGCCCTGCTCGCCGCCTGCGGAGGCAAGAAGGACGCGCCGCGCGCCGACCTCGCCGCCGCGACGACGACGACGATCGGCGTCAATTCCTACCTCTGGCGGGCAAGCCTTGAAACGCTGGCGTTCATGCCGATGGCGCAGGTCGATTCGAACGGCGGCGTGATCGTGACCGACTGGTATGCCAATCCGCAGGCGCCCGGCGAGCGCGTGAAGGTCACCGTGTACATCCTCGACCGCGAGCTGCGCGCCGACGCGCTGCGCGTTGCCGCCGTCCGCCAGCAGCAGCAGGGCGGCAACTGGATCGACGCCCCGGTGCGCGCCGGCACCGTGCAGAAGCTCGAGGAAACCATCCTCGCCCGCGCCCGCGACATCCGCAGGGCCGTGTATCAGGGCTAAAGGCCGATGACGCGATTCAACCCCGCGGTCGCTGACGGCCGCTGGCAACGCATTTGGGACGAGCGCCAGGCCTTCGCGGCGGACAGCGCGTCCGAAAAGCCCAAGACCTATGTGCTGGAGATGTTCCCGTATCCGTCGGGGCGTCTGCACATGGGCCATGTGCGCAACTACACGATGGGGGACGTGATCGCGCGCTTCCGCCGCGCGCGCGGTTTCGAGGTGCTGCATCCGATGGGCTGGGATGCCTTCGGAATGCCCGCCGAGAACGCCGCGTTCGAGAAGAAGACGCACCCCGAAAGCTGGACGCGACAGAACATCGCGGCGATGCGCGAGCAGTTCCGGAGCCTCGGCTTCGCGCTCGACTGGAGCCGCGAATTCGCGACCTGCGACGCCGAATACTATGGCCACGAGCAGGCGCTGTTCCTGAAGATGTACGAGGCGGGGCTCGTCTATCGCAAGGAAAGCTACGTCAACTGGGATCCGGTCGACATGACCGTGCTCGCCAACGAGCAGGTGATTGACGGCAAAGGATGGCGTTCGGGCGCGCCCGTGGAACGCCGCCTGCTCAGCCAGTGGTTCCTGAAGATCACTGCGTTTGCCGACGATCTGCTGGATGGGCTTTCCGGTCTCGACCAGTGGCCGGACAAGGTGCGGCTGATGCAGGAGAACTGGATCGGCCGCAGCCGAGGCCTGAAGTTCCGCTTCGCGATCGAAGGCCGCGAGGATGGGCTCGACGTGTTCACGACGCGCCCCGACACGCTGTTCGGCGCCAGCTTCGCCGCCATTGCCGCGGATCACCCGCTTGCAGCCGAGCTCGCGGCCAAGGACGCGGGACTTGCTGCTTTCATCGAGGAGTGCCGCAAGACCGGCACCTCCGCCGAAGCGATCGAGACCGCCGAGAAGAAGGGCTACGACACGGGCCTGCGCGTCGTGCATCCGCTCGACCCGACGTGGACGCTGCCGATCTTCGCGGCGAACTTCGTGCTGATGGAATACGGCACGGGCGCCATCTTCGGCTGCCCGGCGCACGACCAGCGCGACCTTGATTTCGCGCGCAAGTATCAGCTGCCGGTGACGCGCGTTGTCGGCGATGCCGAGGAGCCGATCGGGGACGAGGCGTATGTCGGGCCCGGTCGTCTGGTGAACTCTGGGTTCCTGACGGGCATGGAGGTCGATGACGCCATTGCCGCGGTGATCACGCGCGCCGAGGGCGAGGGCTGGGGCGAGGGGACGACGCAGTTCCGGCTTCGCGACTGGGGCGTTTCGCGCCAGCGTTATTGGGGCACACCGATCCCAGTGATCCACTGCGGGGATTGCGGCGTGGTGCCGGTGCCCGAAGACCAGCTACCGGTACGCCTGCCTGCCGACGTGACCTTCGAGACGCCGGGCAATCCGCTGGAACACCACCCGACGTGGAAGAACGCCGACTGCCCGACGTGCGGCAAGCCGGCGCGGCGCGAGACCGATACGCTTGATACGTTCGCGGATTCGAGCTGGTATTTCATCCGCTTCGCGAGCCAGCCGAAGGACAAGGCGTTCGATCGCGCCGAGGCGGAAAGCTGGCTGCCGGTCGACCAATATATCGGCGGCGTCGAGCACGCGATCCTGCACCTGCTCTACGCGCGCTTCTGGACACGCGCGCTCAAGGCCTGCGGGCTCATCGACCTTGACGAGCCGTTCCGGCAGCTCTTCACGCAGGGCATGGTGACGCACGAGACCTACCGCGCTGCCGACGGCCGCTGGCTGCTGCCGAGCGAAGTGGAACGGCGCGACAATTCGCTCTTCGAGATCAGCGGCGGACCGGTGACGGTCGGCCGCGTCGAGAAGATGTCGAAATCGAAGAAGAACACCGTCGATCCCTCGCCGATCCTCGACCAGTACGGCGCCGATGCCGTGCGCTGGTTCGTGCTGTCCGATTCCCCGGCCGAGCGCGACCTGCAGTGGACCGAGGCGGGCATCGAGGGCGCGTGGCGCTTCGTGCAGCGTGTCTGGCGGCTGGTGAACGAGACCAAAGACGATGCCGGAAAAAGCGACGCCAGCGAGGACGACGCGCTGACCCGCGCGGCGCATGTCGCCATCGACGGCATCACCGCCGATATCGAGGCGCTGCGCTTCAACAAGGCGGTCGCGAAGAGCTATGAGCTCGCCGCCGCAATCGAGAAGGCCGCGCCGTCTTCGGCGCGCCGCCATGCGGTGAAGATGCTCGTGCAGCTCGTCTCGCCCGCGATGCCGCACCTTGCCGAAGAGGCGTGGGAAGCGCTTGGCGAAGCGGGGCTTGCGGTCGATGCCGCGTGGCCGGAAGCCGACCCCGCGATGCTGGCGCAGGACACGGTGACAATCGCCATCCAGGTGAACGGCAAGCTGCGCGACGAAGTGGAAGCCGCGAAGGGCGCGACGCGCGAAGACATGGAAGCGCTGGTCTTGACCCGCGAGAAGGTGCAGCGTGCGCTGGATGGCAAGACTCCGCGCAAGGTGATCGTGGTGCCCGACCGGCTCGTGAACATCGTCGCATGAAACGCGCCGCCGCCCTGCTGCTCTTGCTGATGGCGGGCTGCGGGCTGCAACCGGTCTATTCGGGCGGCAGCCAGGGGCCGGGCGCGACGATCCTGACCGGGATCGACGTGCCGGTGATCCCGGAAAAATCGGGCTATCTGGTGCGGCAGGCGCTGCTCGATCGTCTGCCCGACGCAAGCGGCGAGCGCCGCTACAAGCTGATCGTGAAGCTCGACGACAGCCTCAGCGGCTTCGGCGTGCGCGGTGACGATTCGATCTCGCGCGAACGGCGCCAGCTGCGCGCGCGCTGGCAGCTGGTGGAAGACGCAAGCGGCGCCGTGCTGATCGATGCCGCCGCAAGGTCTGACGCGGGCATCGACATCGTGAGTTCCGAATACGCCGTACTCGCGGCCGAAAATGCCGCGCTCGAACGGCTTTCCGAAGAGATCGCCCAGCAGATCATCGCGCGCGTCGCGCTGTTCGCGCGCAGCGAAGCGGCGCGGTGAAGGCGGCGTGAAGGCAGCCGATCGCAAGGCGATCGATGCGGCGCTGGCGCGCTTCGACCCCGCCACCCGACTTGTTCTGCTTTACGGCCCCGACGAGGCGCAGGCGCGCGAGATCGCGGACAAGTTTACGGCGCTGCTTGCTCCTGCCGACGACCCGATGGGTCGCATCGATTTCGATCCCACCTCACTCGCCGGCGATCCCGCGAGGCTTGCCGATGAAGCCGCCGCGGTTTCGATGTTCGGCGACCGCCGCCTGATCCGCGTGGACGGCGCGGGCGACAATTGCACCGCCGCGGTCGAGGCGCTGCTGACCGCACCCGCCGCGGGCAATCCCGTGGTGATGGTGGGAACGGGGAGCCTCAAGGCGACGTCCGCGCTCATCAAGGCGGCGGCGGCCTCACCGCTCGCCATCGTCGCGCAGTGCTTCGTGCCCGATGGCCGCGAGGCGGTGGACATGGTGATCGATGCCTGCGCGCGGCACGGCCTCAAGCCCTCACGCGAAGCGGCGGAAGCGCTCGCCGCCGGTTTCGGCGCCGAGCGCGGCGTGCTGGCCCGCGAACTCGAAAAGCTCGCGCTCTACCTCGATGCCGCGCCGGACCGGGTCCGCGCACTCGAAATGGAAACGCTCGCCGAACTCGGCGCGGCGATGGCCGAATCGGATTTCGACGCGCTGGTGAACGCGGTCGCGGACGGCGATTCCGCCGAGGCCGAAGTGCAGGCGGCAAAGCTCGGTCGCAACGGCATCGTCGGGATTCCGCAGCTGCGCGCGGTGGCGCGGCGGCTAACGCTGCTCGGCGAACTCAGGCGCACGATCGACAGCGGTCGCAGCGCGAAAGAAGCGGTAGAAGCCGCGCGACCGCCAATCTTCTGGAAGGCGCGCGACCGCATCGGGCGGCAGGCATCGGCATGGAACGCGCCGGCGCTGCGCAATGGCCTTTCGCGCCTGCTGGATGCGGAGCGCCAGATCAAGTCACCGGGAGCCGCGAGCCCGGAACTGCTGACCTCCCGTGCACTGCTCGCGGTTGCGCACCTGGCACGACGACGCCGTTAAGCTGGATTATTGCCGTCCGGCAACGAAGGCGGCGAGCCGCAGCAAACCTCTGTCGACCACGGCCTGATCGAGCGGGCGGTCCAACTCCTGCAGCAAAGCCTGCAATTCCGTGTTCTGCAGATCGGGACTTCGCATGGGCCGGGCCTCTGCAACCCTTTCAGCTCTGCTTCCCGTGTCCTTTTCGGCCATCTTGTTTTCCATCTCGGTGCATACGGCCCCCACACGGCAGGCACGATGCACCATTTTCCTTAATGTTCCTTCACGGCGCTGAACGCACGGCGAGAGATTCGGGTCCACCCGCCGGGGCCGTGTGGGCGACTGCGTTGCAAGCGTGCATCACCCACCCGCGCGGCGTCAACGTCCGCACAACGAAAAGCCGCCCGGTCCGGCGGGGTGCACGGACCGGGCGGCGATCAAGGCCAGGGCGCACGGGGGACTTGGCGCCGCGGCCCTTTCGGGCACCGTTGGGGCACTTGGATCGCCGCGGGGGCGGCTTTCGTGCCCTTCTTTCAGCAGACCGCCCGGCGGAAACGGAGAGGAACCAGGGGACGAACCGTTGGCTGATCAGTCTGCAGCCACAGGTTTAGTCCCGAAGTCGTAAACAAGCCGTAAACGACACACGCATAAGTTGTGTTGGGCGCACAAAAAGTTGCGCCGGACGACTTTTCGGGAGGATGCGCTAACGCCGAAGCGCGGACCGAAGCCGGGCGAAGGCTTCGAGATGACGCGCCCGGTCGGCCTCTGCCGCCTCTCGCAGCGCTGCGCCGGATTCGGACCCTGCGAGCGCTTCGGCAACCTCCGCGAACGGCGCCGCCGCGCGTTCGAGCCGGCTGAGCTGAAGCTCTGCCGCCGCCCACGCGCTTTCGCCCGCACCGGCGCTGGCCGCCGCCGATACGGCGGTCTCCGCGGTCTTCAGCGCATCCGCCCACGCTCCGCGCGCCGCCGCAAGACGCGCTTCGAGCGCGGGAAGATCGGGAGCGGGGGTAGCGGCCGTCACCGGCGGCGCGGCAACGCAGGGACGCGCTCCGGTCGGCGCCGATTCGGCCGCGGGACCGCAGGGTGCGTTCGGCGAACCCGGCACGCGCGCCAGCGAGGGCCATTCGCCGCCGCGGTCCGCACAGGCGCCGAGCGTCAGGGAAACGGCCAGAAAAGCCGGGAAAGCAAGGTATCGCATCGGGGCGGGACGATAGAGATGCCGCCCCTCAGCCGCAAGCACGTGCAAACCGCCACGACAGTGCAAACACGGGCTTGAACACGATGCCGGAGGCGACTATGTAGCGCCCTCCCGTGCGCGCCCGTAGCTCAGCTGGATAGAGCATCAGACTACGAATCTGAGGGTCGGACGTTCGAATCGTTCCGGGCGCGCCAATTTTTCTTTTTTGTTTAGCCTCAATCGCCGGGCGGCCGCATCCGCGGCCTTGGCTTTCCTCGCATAAGCTCGGGCGGCCGGTCGGCCTTGCGAACGCGTTCGGTTTTTTGTCCCTCAGACGCCGGGCGGCGACATCCGTCGCCTTGGCTTCCTCGCATAAGCTCGGGCGGCCGGTCGGCCTTGCGAACCCTGACGGGTTCGGGGGGTGTTCAGCCCTAAGGCGTTGGGCGTCGTTGGCGGTGCCGATTTCGGGCTATCGTGCGGGCGCTTGCCCCGATAAAGCAGCGACATGGGCGATTACCGCATCATCGATGTCCAGCTCGACGACCGCACGATCCTGTGGCGGAGCGCCGATATCGAGCAGGAGCGGCGCGTTGCGATCTTCGATCTGCTCGAAGGCAACAGCTTCCGGCTGGTGACGACGCGCGGCGCCCCGTACGAGGGGCCCTACCGGATTCGCCTTCGCGTGGAGGACGGCCGGCTCGCCATCGATATCGCGGCCAGCGACGATGCGCACATCGAGACGATCGTGCTCGCGCTCTCTCCGTTCCGCCGCGTGATCCGCGAATATTTCGCGGTCTGCGAAAGCTATTACCAGGCGATCCGGCAATCGACGGCGAGTCAGATCGAAACCGTCGACATGGCGCGGCGCGGCATCCACAACGCCGCCGCCGATACGCTGATCGAGCGGATGAGCGGCAAGATCGAAGTGGATTTCGATACCGCGCGGCGGCTATTCACATTGATCTGCGTGCTGCACATCCGCGGCTGACGCTGTCTTCTGGAAGGGCCGGGTTACATGGCGGTGATGTCCGACAAATGGATTCGCGGGCAGGCGCTTGAGAACGGCATGATCGAGCCGTTCGTGGACAGCCAGCGCCGTGAGGGCACGATCAGCTTCGGCCTTTCCTCTTATGGCTATGACGCGCGCGTCGCCGACGAATTCAAGATCTTCACCAACGTCGATTCGGCGGTGGTCGATCCGAAGAATTTCGATTCGAACAGCTTCGTCGATCGCAAGACCGATGTGTGCATAATCCCGCCCAACTCGTTCGCGCTCGCCCGCACGGTGGAATATTTCCGCGTGCCGCGCGACGTGCTCGTGATCTGTCTCGGCAAATCGACCTACGCGCGCTGCGGCATTATCGTGAACGTGACGCCGCTCGAGCCCGGCTGGGAAGGCCATGTGACGCTGGAATTTTCCAACACGACGCCGCTGCCTGCGCGCATCTATGCGAATGAAGGCGCGTGCCAGTTCCTGTTCCTGCAGGGCAACGAACCTTGCGAAACGAGCTATGCCGACCGCGCGGGCAAATACATGGGCCAGCGCGGCGTGACGCTGCCGCGGCTCTAGCGGCGTGACCGAGGAACAGACACGCCGCGGGCTTGCGGCGGGCGTCGGCGCCTTCCTGATCTGGGGGCTGATGCCCCTCTACCTGCATCTTTTCGATGGGATTCCAGCCGAGGACGTGCTGGCGCACCGGATCGTGTGGTCGTTCCTGCTGACGTGCCTCGCCGCCTTCGCCATCCGGGGCCTGCCGCGTCTGCGCGCAGCACTCGGGCAGCCCCGTCTGCTGCTGATGCTCGCGGCGAGCGGCGCGCTGATCGGCGGCAACTGGCTGATCTATACATGGGCGGTGCTGAACGGTCGCGCGCTTGAAGCCAGTCTCGGCTATTTCATGCAGCCGTTGCTGAACGTCGCGCTCGGCGTGGTGCTGCTCAAGGAGCCGTTCGAAACGCCGAAGCGCATCGCCGTGGCGCTTGCGGCCACCGGTGTCGGGATCGTCACCATCGCGCACGGAACCGTGCCGTGGGTATCGATCGGGCTTGCCGTATCGTTCGGTCTTTATGGCCTCATCCGCAAGCATACGCCGGTCGATCCCGTAACGGGGCTCATCGTGGAAACGGGCGTCGTCTCGCCGATCGCGATCGGCTGGCTGGTGCTCGCGGCGGAACCCTTGTTCCACTACGGCGCCGTTACCGACATGGCGCTCATCGGGCAGAGCGTCGTTTCGGTGGTCCCGCTGGGACTGTTCGGCTATGCGGCACTGCGGCTGCGCCTTTCGACGCTCGGCTTGCTCCAGTATCTTGCCCCATCGCTCGTCTTTCTGATCGCCGTTTTCATCTTCGGCGAACCGCTCGACATCTGGCGGCTGACCGCGTTCGGCTTCATCTGGGCGGGGCTCCTCGTCTTCTCGATCGGCGGCTTACGCGCCGCCACAAATCCCGCTAGACCATAACCCCATGGACAAGATCATCATTCGCGGCGGCAGGCCGCTTTCCGGGCGCATCGCCATCTCGGGCGCGAAGAACGCCGCACTCACGCTGATGCCCGCGGCGATCCTCACCGAGGAGCCGCTGACGCTGCGCAACCTGCCGCGGCTTGCCGACGTCGACACGTTCGGCCACCTGCTCAATCAGCACGGCGTCTCGACGCTGATCGAGGGGCACCGGCGCGGCGAATTCGGGCGCGTGATGACGATCAAGGCGGCGCGGCTCACCACGACGCTCGCGCCCTACGATATCGTGCGCAAGATGCGCGCCTCGGTGCTCGTGCTGGGGCCGCTGCTCGCGCGCGCGGGCGAGGCGACCGTCTCGCTGCCCGGCGGCTGCGCGATCGGCAACCGGCCGGTCGACCTGCACCTGAAAGCGATGGAAGCGCTCGGCGCCGAGATCGAGGTGACATCGGGCTATGTGAAGGCGACGACCGCGAAGGGCCTCGTCGGCGGACGCATCGAGTTCCCGATCGTTTCCGTGGGCGCCACGGAAAACGCATTGATGGCCGCCGTGCTCGCGAAGGGCGAAACGGTGATCGAGAACGCCGCGCGCGAACCCGAAATCGTCGACCTCGCCAACTGCCTCAATGCCATGGGCGCGAAGATCGAAGGGCACGGCACTTCGACGATCCGCGTGCAGGGCCGCACCAGTCTGCACGGCGCGACGTACGCGGTGATGCCGGACCGGATCGAGGCGGGCAGCTACGCCTGTGCGGTCGGCACGGCTGGCGGCGAGGTGGAACTCGTCGGCGCCGATCTCGCCACGCTCGGCGTCGTCGCGGACCGGCTGCGCGATGCGGGGCTGGAGGTGGAGGCCACCGAAGGCGGTGTCCGCGTGAAGCACACCGGCCGTATCCAGGCGATCGACATCGAAACGCAACCGTTCCCCGGCTTCCCGACCGACATGCAGGCGCAGTTCATGGCGATGCTTGCGCTCGCCGAGGGCACCAGCCACCTCACCGAGACAATCTTCGAAAACCGCTACATGCACGTGCCCGAGCTGGCGCGCATGGGCGCGGACATTCGCGTTTCGGGCCGCACCGCCGAGGTGCACGGGGTTGCCCGGCTGACCGGCGCGCAGGTGATGGCGACCGACCTTCGCGCCTCGATGAGCCTTGTGCTCGCGGGACTTGCGGCCGAGGGCGAGACGGTGGTGAACCGCATCTATCACCTCGATCGCGGCTACGAGCATCTCGAAGAGAAACTCTCCGGCGCGGGCGCCGACATCGAGCGGGTTTCCGATGGCTGAGCGGCTGCGGCTGCTGGCCGCCGACGAGGCGGATCTCGAAACGATTTCCGCGCTGATGCAGGACGCCGCCGTGAAGAGCGGCGACGTTGCCTACGATGCGAAGGCGCGGCGGCTCGTCATCATCGCCAACCGCTACCGCTGGGAAACGCGGCAACCCTCGCGCGTGCGCTGCGTGCTGCGGCTGGATTCGCTCACGGGTCTCAAGCGGCGGAGCTGGCCGTCATCGGGCGCGGTGCTCGATCTGCTCGCGCTGCGCTGGGAAAACGGCGGCATCGAAATCGATTTCGCGGGCGGCGCGGCGCTGCGGGCGGACGCGGAATGCATCGATGTGGAGCTTCACGATCTCAGTGGCCCGTGGGGCGCGAAACGGACACCGCGACACACGCTTTAGGATTGCTCCCGGTCCTTGAGCATCTTGTCTCGCCCGGCGAAGAGCAGCCGGTCTTCCTCTTCGAAACCGCGATACCAGAGCACGATGCCGTAGGTGGCGAGGATCGCCGGCAGACCGAGCACGAGTTCCCAGTACGCGACGAGATAGCGCTGCACGAGAATCCCGATAGCGAAAGCCGCGCCGGCCGCGAGCAGCATCGGCCAGCGCCAGCCGGAAACCGGCTCGCCGAGCGTGGCGCGCAGCAGCCGCGATTTCACTACGGTCGCGAACAGGGCCGATGCGAGCAGCGCGGCGGCGGGCGCGATGCCGTTCACCGCAGCGTTCGGCGATTCGGCAGGAAACAGCTCGCGGAACAGCGGAATGAATGCCAGCGTGAGACCGACCTGCACGCCGAGCGTCGCCACCGACAGCATCAGGTTGCGGTGCCGCGCGGTATAGACGAGGCAGGTTTCCGCGACCGCGCCCGTGACATAGGCGATCTCGGCGAGCAGCAGCAGGTTGAGGATCATCGTGCCGCTGCCGAAGCCTTCGCCGACGAGATCGAGCACCGCCTCGCCCGTCATGCCGAGCGACAGCGCGATGCCGATTTGCGCGGCGAGAATCCAGAACCCGACCTGCCGCAGATGCCCGGCGATGACGGCGTTATTCCTCTGCTTGAGGCCATTGGTGATGACCGGCGCCAGAATCGGATCGAACGTCACTTTGAGCTTCTGCGGCAGCGTGACGACCTGCTGCGCGACATAATAGATGCCGAGCACGGCGGGCGTTGCGAACTGGCCGAGGATCAGGAGATCGATGCGCCGCGAGGCCCATTCGATGGCATCGGCCCCCGCGATCGGCAGATTCTCCCGCATCATGCGGAACAGCCGCCCGGGGTGCGGCCGCCATCCGCGCGGCAGGCCGAACACGCGCACGCACGGCACGATCGATGCGACGAACGCCGCGCCGAGCGACACGGCATAGGCGATGATCATCGCATCGGGCTTCCATTCCGGGATGAACGCGAGCGCGGCGGCGCAGATCGTGAGCACCCACGGTTCGACGATCGAACGCGCTGTTACCGTCGCGCCGACGCGGTGCCGATAGGCCAGCGCCGCGAGCGTGACGTCAGAACCCACGATGAAGATCGCAGCGAGCGGGAAGATCCTGTCCAGCCCCGAGATCTTGCTGTTCGGGAAGACGATCTGCGGCACCGCGATCATGATGAGCGCGCCGATCAGCGACAGCATCCACGCGAGCACCAGCCCATCGCCAACGACATGGCTTTCCGGGCGATCGCCTTTGCTGAGTTCCTTGGCGAGGCCGCGCTTGAGGCCGATGGTGGCAAGCGCTGCCATCAGCTCCACGATCATCGTGGCGTAGGCGAACCGGCCGAGCGCCTCGGCACCGTAGAGCTGACCGGCGATGAACAGGAAAGGCAGGCGCGCCAGCAGCCGGAGCACGAATCCGAAGAAGTTCGTGCGCCCGCCCTTGGCGAGCGCCGCGGTATCCGCGTCGCGCGTCCCGTCTTCCGCTTTTTCGGTCAAACCCGGCGCACCGGGCGGTTCGTCCTCATGGCACCGCTTTAGAGCGTGTCCCGTTGATTTTGAAGCATCGTGATTGCGTTTCCGCGTTCGTCCGGCAAGGA
This sequence comes from Sphingosinicella xenopeptidilytica, assembly GCF_042676985.1. Taxonomy (NCBI): domain Bacteria; kingdom Pseudomonadati; phylum Pseudomonadota; class Alphaproteobacteria; order Sphingomonadales; family Sphingosinicellaceae; genus Sphingosinicella; species Sphingosinicella xenopeptidilytica. The sequence continues at coordinate 241,082 of NZ_JBHTIK010000001.1, forward strand.
GCGTGGTGCGGCGCGTAGCAGAGCTACGCGCAAACCGCGCGACGCCGTCCGGCGGGCGCGGTAACGCAACCGCGAAGCGGCGGGCGGAAAAGGGCGCATGGGGGCGTCGCTCGTCGGTTACGATGCTTCCGCATCGCTCCCTCCTCGCTCCTACCCATGCGCCCTTTTCCGCTCCGTCACGACGCTTCAAAATCAACGGGACACGCTCTAAAGGATCGCGCGCCAAAGTGTGAGTGGATTTGAAGCGCAGCCCGCCTCAGCCTGAAAGCCTCTCAGCCCAGTATCGCCTCGGCGCGTTCGATGTCCATCATCGCGGCGGCGCGGCTGGCGTGAAAACCCGCAAACGCGACCTGCTTCATCAGCGGACCTTCCGAAAGCAGCAGCGCATCGCCGTAGACATCGAGCTGCCCCGCCGCCTGTTCGGCGCGGCGCAGCAGCGGCTGCACGAGCACCGCCGCGGCGAGGCTGGTGTGGCCGTTCTCGGTGCGTGCGAACAGCCGCTCGAGCGCCAGCTTCACCGCGCGGCGTTCAGCGTTCGCCTCCACGATCATCTGCTCTTCCTCGGTGAGCACGGGGCCGGTGGGGACGGAAGGCAGCGCCGCAGCGGCAACCGCGATGTGCGCCCGTTCGACCTGCGCCAGAAGATTGAGCGGCGGCCCCTTCGCTTCCGCAAACACATCGGCAGGGGGAAGATCGGCCCCCGCCGAAAGATCCACGGGTTCGGTTTCCATGAGATCGGCGAGTTCGGCATCGATATCGAAGGGGGCGGCCTGCGATATCCCGGCCTCCTTCCGAATCTCTCCAGCAACGCGTTCGACGATGAACGGCTGCATCGCAAGGAAGGTCACCACGAACAGCGCCAGGGCCGCCGCGAGCAGCCCGGCGAGCAGCCAGCGTTCCTGCCGCGCGAGCGTCGCGGTGGCCGGAACCGATGGCACGATGATGACTTCTGGTTTCATGAGCGACTGGCAATGTAGTCGATCGCGGGAACATCATGGTGAATTATTTCATTGTCGAACAGATTAAGTGATTGTTTACTTCCGTGTCTTGCGAAGACGAAATGAAACTGTTCCGTACCTGAAGTAATTAATGAATTGTTAACCTCGTCTGCGGCGTGCCGGGGGCGCCGCGCGCTTCAGGCTGGCGAAAGGTCGGCACGCGCAGTCTCTTCGTCGAACGGGCCTTGTTGCCGCCGCGATTGGCGCATACACGGCCCACACGGGGACGGTATACGGATACGCACGCCTTGGGCCGATTTCTGAAATCAGCACTGAAAATTTCGCTCGCCTTCGGAACCCTCCTGCTCGTCATTCTGGCGGTCGCGGTGGGCATCCAGATGTCGTCGCTGCCCTCGTTCGACGACATGATGCGCTCGCCGAACGGCCAGTCGATCCGCGTGCTTTCGGCGGACGGCGCCGTGCTCGTATCGGTGGGCCCATCCTACGGCCAGTGGCTGACCTATGACGAGATTCCCGACGTGATGGTGGATGCGATGCTGGCGGTGGAAGACCGCCGCTTCCGCTGGCATCCCGGCATCGATCCGCTCGGCATCGCGCGCGCGCTCTTCGTGAGCGCGAAGACGGGCGACCGGCTGAAGGCGACCTCCACGATCACGCAGCAGCTGGCGCGCAACATCTTCCTCAACAACAACCGCACGTGGACGCGCAAGGCGAAGGAAGGCCTGCTTGCGCTCGCCATCGAGCGCAAGTTTTCGAAGGAGCAGATCCTCGAGCTGTACCTCAACCGTGTCTATTTCGGCGGCGGCGCCTACGGCATCGACGCGGCGAGCCGGCGTTTCTACGGCCACAGCGCACGCACGCTGAGTCTACCCGAGGCGGCGATCATCGCGGGGCTTGTGAAAGCGCCGTCGCGCTATGCGCCCTCCTCCGATCCCGAGCGCGCACGCGAACGCGCCGCGGTCGTGCTGTCGGTGATCCACGAGACGAAGCCGCTGCCCGATCTTGCCTCCGCGCAGGCCGCGCTGAGGGACATCACGTTCGCGCCGCAGGCCCGGCAGAACAATGTGCGCTACTTCACCGACTGGGTGATGTCGCAGCTCGATATCCTGACCGACGAGACGGTGGAGCCGCTCGTCGTGCGCACGACATTGCTGTCTTCGATGCAGAAAGCCGCGGAAGATGCCGTCCGCACGCAGACACCGGCGGAGGCGCAGGGCGCACTCGTCGCGCTGTCGCACGACGGCGCGGTGCGCGCGATGGTGGGCGGCAAGGATTATGTCGAATCGCTCTACAACCGCGCGACGATCGCCGAGCGGCAACCGGGTTCGGCGTTCAAGCTGTTCGTCTATCTCGCCGCGATCGAAAGCGGCGTGCTGCCCGACGATGTCGTCGTCGACGAGCCGGTGCAGATCGGCGGCTGGAGCCCGCGCAATTCGAACGGGCGCTTCGCCGGCGAGATGACGGTTCGGCAGGCGTTCGCGCTTTCCATCAACACGGTCGCGGTGCAGCTCGGCGCGCGTGTCGGCTTCGATGCCGTCGCCGACATGGCGCGGCGCTTCGGCATCACGACGCCGGTGAGCCGCCAGCCCGCGACGGCGCTCGGCGCCTCCACGGTCCGCCTGATCGATATGACGTCCGCCTACGCCGCCGTGGCGCGCGGCGGCATCGAGGTGCGGCCCTATGCCGTCACCACGATCGAGACCGCGCGCGGCCGCAAGCTTTATGAGCGCCAGGCGGAAAACCCGCGCGTGCTCGTCGCGCCGTGGGTCGCCGCGAACATGACCAACCTGCTGCAGGCGGCGGTCGAGACCGGCACCGGACGCCAGGCGCAGATCGGGCGGCCGCTCGCGGGCAAGACCGGCACGACCAGCTCCAACAAGGACGGCTATTTCGTGGGCTTCACCGGCGATCTCACCGCCGGCGTCTGGATGGGCCGCGACGACAACAAGCGCGTCGGCGGCCTGCAGGGCGGCACGGCGCCCGCGCGCGCCTTCGCAGCGTTCATGCGCGTCGCGACGAAGGGAATGCCGATCGTCGAGCTGAACAGCAACATCCAGATCGACGACACGCTGAGCGAGCCCGATGCGGAGGTTTATGGCCTGGACGGCACGGTCGCGGGCTATCCGGATGAATATTACCGTGGCGGTCCCGATTATCAGGGCGCGATCGAGGTGCCGGTGGACGGCGAGGGCAACCCGCTGCCGCGGGTGCACCGGCCGGGAGCACTCGACAATGCGTGGCTGGAAGAGGCCGCGCCGCCCGTGGAGCCTTCAGCGGCGCCCGATCCAATGTAACGCGGCGCCGTGTGCGGCGAGCCAACGCGTCGATTTGCGCGCGGTGGCACCCGAGAGGCGGCTGCACAAAGCGTGGAATTCCGGCCCGTGATTGTGATGGACGATGTGCGCAACCTCGTGCGCGGCGACCGCGCGGCGCACGTATTCCGGCGCCATCACCAACCGCCAGCTGAACGCGAGTGCGCCGCGGCTGCTGCAGCTGCCCCAGCGGCCGGTGGTGTCGCCGAGCCGGACCGGCGGCGGCGGCAGCCCGATCTCGGCGGCAAGCGCGGTGCAATCCTCGGTGAGCAGCCGCTGCGCCTCGCGCCGCAGCCAGGTTTCAACGCGTCGCGGCAGTGCGTCCGCAGGGCCGCCGATGTGGAGCACATCGCCCTCCAGCCGGGCCGTGCGCGGCAGATCCGCGCGCCATTCGATCCTGATCTCGGTATCGCCGAAAGGGATATCGGCCCCGGGCGCGAACGGGCGCGGCGTCGGCCATTTCCGCGTGCACGCCGCGATCCACGGCTTCTGCGTTTCGAGGAACGCGGCGGCGCGCCGGTGCGAAACACCATTCGGCAGCGTGAGGCCGATGCAGCCGAGCGCGGCATCGGCGCGCAGCGTCATGCGCCGTGCGCGCGTGCTGACGCGCACGCGGAGCGGCACGATGCGGCCATCGACATCGAGCACGTCGGGGAGAACCGGTTTGCGCGAAAGCGTGCGCCGCAGGAACGCGAGGCTCACAGCTCGCGGTCCAGCATATGGTGTTCGAGCGGTCCGGCATCGTCTTCCGAAACCGTCCAGCCGCTGACCGATTCGCCGGCACGCTTCACGCTTTCCGGGTCTCCCGTGATGAGCGGGTGCCATTGGGGCAGTGGCTCGCCGCGATCGAGCAGGCGGTAGGCGCAGGTGGAGGGGAGCCAATCGATGCTGCGCACCTTCGCCGGCGTCAAACGGACGCAGTCTGGAATGTGCGCGCGGCGGTTGCGATAATCGGAGCAGCGCCCCGTGCGGCGATCGAGCAGGCGACAGGCGACGTTGGTGGCGACGAGCTCGCCCGTCTCCTCATCCTCGAGCTTGTGCAGGCAGCATTTGCCGCAGCCGTCGCAGAGCGCTTCCCACTCGGCGCGCGACATCTCTTCAAGCCGCCTGGTTTCCCAGAAGCGGTCCGTCAGCCCACCCATTTCGCAAGGCCCGCGGCGATCGCCGCCGCATCATCCGCACGTTCGAAATACATGACGGGCTTTCCGTCCGGGTCCATCAGGTAGATGAAGGCGCTGTGATCCATCAGGTAGTTCTGCGGATCGGTGCCCTCGCCCTTCGCGGCATAGACGCGGTAGGCGCGCTTTGCCGTATCGATCTCCGCCTGCGTTCCCGTGAGGCCGGTCAGGCGCGGGTGGAATGCCGCCACGAAATCCTTGAGCACGGCGGATGTGTCGCGCGCCGGATCGACGGTGATGAACACCGGCTGCACGCGCGCACCGGCGGCGGGGTCCGCCGCCTCGAACGCCTTCAGGCCCTGCGCCATGCGCTGCACGTCCACCGGGCACACGTCCGGGCAGAAGCTGTAGCCGAAATAGACGAGGCGGTAGTTGCCCTTCAGGCTGTCGTTCGTAACGCGCTTGCCGTTCTGGTCGGTGAGCGCGAAGTCGCCGCCGATGGGCGCACCGGCGAGCGGCGGCTCCTCCATACCCCGTGCAGCCGGCTTCGGCGCGGCGAGCCAGATGAACGCCGCGACAAACGCGACGGCGGCCGCGAGCAGCAGCGCGATGCGAAGAAAGGAGAGGCGACGCGGTTGTTTCATATTCAGCTTGTCCGGCCTATAGACCAGCTTTGCCCCCGGGGACAAATCGGATCCGCGCCACATGCCCAGCCTGCGTAATCTTGCCGCCCTTCTCATGACGTTCGCCGCGCTGTCGCTCGCCGCGCCCGCCGCCGCGCAATTCTCGGATCGCTACAACTTCTTCAAGGCGGTGAAGGACGGCGACGTGCTGAAGGTGAAGTCGCTGATCGACCAGCCCGGATCGACGCTGATCGACATGCGCGACAACGATACCGGCGAGATGGCGCTGCACATGGTGACGAAGCGCCGCGACGTGCCATGGATGAACTTCCTGATCGCGAACGGCGCCAGCGTGAACGTGCGCGACAAGGACGGTAACACACCGCTCCATGTCGCATCGCAGCTCGGCTTCATCGACGGCATCCAGACGCTCGTGCGCCGCAAGGCCGATGTGAACGCGGCGAACGGCCGGGGCGAGAGCCCGCTCGTCGTTGCCGTGCAGCAGAGGAACGCCATGGTCGTACGCGAGCTGCTGAACGCGGGCGCGAACCCCGATCTTGCCGACCATGTCGCCGGCATGTCCGCGCGCGAGTATGCCGAGCGCGACCGCCGCGCCGCCGCGATCGTGCGCATGTTCAAGGACAACGACAACAAGGCGAAGGCCGACGAGGCGAAGCCGACGACCGTGCTGCCGCTGCCGAACCCGGGCAACTGACGGGCCGCGGCGTGCCGCAGCCGCAATCACTCCAGCAGGCGCCGCTGCCGACGGCGCTCGGCACCGCCGGTGTCCGTGTCCGCACGCTCGTCACGATCCGCTGGATGGCGATCGCCGGCCAGTCGATCGCCTTCCTCGTCGTGCACCTGCTGCTCGGCTTCCAGGTGCCGCTTGCGGCGGCGGGTGCAGCGATCCTCGCTTCCGCGCTGCTCAACATCGGGCTTTCGACGCTCTACGCGCCGACCGCACGTCTTGTCGGTGTCGAGGCGCTGCTGCACCTCGCGTTCGACCTCCTGCAACTCGGCGTTCTTCTCTATCTGACGGGCGGGCTCGCCAATCCGTTCAGTGTGCTGCTCGTCGCACCAGTGACGATTTCCGCGACGCTGCTCAGCGCGCGCGCCACGGTCGCGCTGATCCTGATCGCGATGGCGATCCTCGGCGTGCTCTGGCAGTGGTCGCTGCCGCTGCCGTGGGCGGGGCCACCGCCAGTGCTGCCGCCGATCTACGTGCTCGCCAGCCTCGTCGCGCTCGGTTTCACCGTCGTCTTCCTCGCCATCTATGTGCTCCGCGTCTCGCTCGACGCGCGGCGCTGGCAGCAGGCGCTCGTCATCACGCAGGCGGTGCTGGAGCGTGAGACGAAGATGTCGGCGCTCGGCGCGCTCGCCGCGGCGTCGGCGCATGAACTCGGCGGACCGCTCGGCACGATCAGTCTCGTCGCGCGCGATCTCGCCGAGACACTCGAAGGCGATCCCGATTTCGGAGAGGACGTCGCGCTGCTCGACCGGGAGGCCAAGCGTTGCCGCGAGATCATGACCGATCTCGCCCGCCGCGCCGAAGTGGATGCGCCGTTCCCGCACGTGCCGCTGCGCGTGCTGCTGCACGAGGTGGCGCAGCCCTTCGAGGCGAGCGGCAAGCGCGTGCATGTCGATGCCCCCGCCACAGTCGTGGCGCGCACGCCCGAGCTGCTGCACGGACTCGTCAACCTCGTCGACAATGCCGTTCGCCATGCGGTACGCGAGGTGCGGATCGCGGCCATTACCGACGCTGAAAACGTGACGCTGCAGATCACCGACGACGGCGCGGGTTTTCCGACCGAACTCCTGCCGCATCTCGGCGAGCCCTATCTCGGCCCATCGCGCTCGGCGCGCGGCGGCACCGGGCTCGGCATCTTCATCGCCACGACGCTGATCGAACGCACCGGCGGCGCGCTGACGTTCCGAAATGCCGCAGGGGGCGGTGCGGTAGTCGAAATCGTCTGGCCGATCGCCTATATCGCGGCAGGAACGGAAGGACAGGCATGACCACCGAAACCGAAACCGGCGCTTCGCCCTCTGCTGATCGTACGCTGCTGCTCGTCGACGATGACAACGCCTTTCGCCAGCGGCTTGGCCTGACGCTCGAGCGTCGCGGCTATACCGTCGCGGCCGCCTCCAGCGTCGCAGAGGCGCGCGGGATCGCTGCCGAGCTGAAACCGGCTTACGCGGTGCTCGACATGCGGCTTGGTGACGGCAACGGGCTCGATCTTGTCGGGGAGCTGCGCGCGCTCCGGCCCGGCATCCGCATCGTGATGCTCACGGGCTATGGCAACCTCGCCACCGCCGTCGCCGCGGTGAAGGCGGGTGCGGTCGATTATTTGCCCAAGCCCGCCGACCCGGACGCGATTCTGAACGCGCTGCTCGCCCCCGGCGAAGCAAAGCCCGCGCCGCCCGAGGAGCCGATGTCCGCCGACCGCGTGAAGTGGGAGCATATCCAGCGCGTCTACGAGCTGTGCGACCGCAACGTTTCGGAAACTGCGCGGCGTCTGAAGATGCACCGGCGGACGCTGCAGCGTATCCTGTCGAAACGCTCGCCGCGTTAAGAAAGCTCGCCGAAAAACGGGTCTTCGGCCCGCTGGAAACGGCTTGCCGCGAGGCGGCCGAAGCGCAGGATTTCGGTACGTCGCCTTGCAGCGGGCAGCGGGCTTGTCGGTGCCATGCGCAGGATCGCCGCATCGAAGCGGTCTGCGACGATCACGCCGCTGATCTCCGGCCGGAACGCGGGCTCATCGAGAATCGCCGCCGGAATGTGCGGCGGCACCGCCCAGAAGAAACGGTCGCAGAAATCGAGATAATCGGGCCACTTCATGTCGCCGCGCAGATCGGCGAGCGACACCTTCACCTCGCAGATCACGATCTCGCCCTTGGCGTCGATCGCATAGACGTCAGCACGGCGGCCGTTGCGCAGCGGCACTTCGGCGAGCGCGGCAAGGCCGAGATGATGGAACATGCGCGTGACCCCCCGCACGACGTCGCACGCCACCATCGGCGATTCGGCGGAGAGTGCAGCGGGACTCATCCGCCGCACTCTAGCAGAACAGGACGGGAACGAAAGTGGCCTCGGACTGATCGACATTCAGAAGATGACGTGGCGAAAATGGTGGATTTCTGTGACCCGGAGCGCAGCGCACTAAAGGTGCGTGAGCACCGGAAGCTCAGAAAGCCGCCATTTGCAGACCGTCAGGGCTGAATGTCGATCAGTCCTAGCGGTAGAAGATATGTCCGCCGATGCGCCGCGTCTGTTCCTTCACGCGGCGCCAGCCCGGCTTCACGTAGGTTGCGTGGAAGAACGTCGCCTTATCGGTCACGTCCTGCCAGCCTTCGCCGACCGCAATAATCGCGATCGCTTCGGCGCGCTTCCATGCCGCGCCCTTCACGGTGGGAACATCGGGTTTGCCATCGAAGGTGAAGGAAAACTGCCCGCTCTGGTAGACGACGGCGCAGATATCATCGGGCCAGCGATCATTCTCCGCACGGTTCAAGATGACCTGCGCGACGGCAAGCTGGCCTTCGAGCGATTCGCCCCGCGCCTCGTAGTAGATCGCGCTCGCAAGACAGCGCATGTCGTCATCGAGTTCGCTGCGGGGCATATCGGCGACATCGCCGACGAGCGCGGCAAGATCGATTGCGGGTGCGGGTTCATCGGAGATGGAGAGGCCAACGCGTGGGGTCTGATCGATATCGAGTTCGTTTTCGATGGGGATCGGCGAGAACGGAAGGCCCTGTTGAGCGGCAGCCGGCACGTTGAGCACGATCGCGCCGGGTTCGAGGTTGCTGACGATATGATCGCCCGCTACCGGGGCCGCACTCGGCCATACCATCGCGATCATCGCCGCGCAGAACGCGACGAGGCTGATGCCCCGTATGGATTTCGACATGGAAGGGTCCGCTCGTTGTCCGGGGCTGCCCAAGGGGGCAAACGGGGCCGAAAATCAGGCCGCCAGCGCCGGGAGTTCAACATCAGCACCGGCCCAGAAGGCTTGGTGCATAATCATTTCGCGGTGCGGATTGCCTCTCGAACAGTCGAGAGTCAAGAAATTGTTAATCTTTGTCGACAAAACGCCCTGGATTCTCGATATCCAGTTCGACGATCCACAGATCGGGATCGAATTTCCTGCGCTTTTCGAGCGCTTCTTGTGCAGTGGGATCGCGCTCTTCGCGATTCTCGAAGATCGGCTGCCACGAGACCTTGCCGTCTCCCATATTCACGCGGGAAAGCGCCGTTATCGTGCCCGAAGATTCGCGCAGGAGGAGCAGAACGGCGCCCGAATCAGGCTCGCCCTTGGCAATGATGGTGGCGAAGCCGCCCGCAGCCTCGACCCGGCGGCGAAGCGCGCCGACCCATATGTCTGTCTTGATTCGCACCTGCGCCAATCAGGCGCTGGCGGCGGCGGCGTGTCCGGGCTGATCGGGCTTGGCATCGAGCAACCCGAGCATCCGCGCCTTATCACCCAGCCGCTGCAGCCCGCCCGAATCGCCATCAACGAAGACGAGACCCATCAGCCCCTGATCCGCCCACGCGACAAGGCACGGAAACGTGCCGTATTTGGGGAGAAACAGGTGAAGCGCGGTACCCTTTGCCAGCATCTGCTTGCAGGCGATGCGCGCGCCGCTCGTGGAGATATCGCGCACGATGCATCCATACTGCCGGTCGATCAGGCGAATTTCGCCCTTGAACACGACCTGACGGCGGCCCGCGAGACGCGCCGCTTTGCCTTCAGCCTGGGTGACTTCGATGCTCATGCTGCTTCGCTATGCCCGACTCCGCTTAAAAGCGCGTAAAGAGCATCACTATTGTTTGTGCCGCGCAGCTTGTCGACGAGGCGGCGATCCCGGAACATGCGGCTGATCTGCGCCAGCGCCTTCAGATGATCGGCGCCGGCATCCTCGGGCGCGAGCAGCATGAAGACGAGATCGACGGGCTGGCGGTCGATCGCATCGAAATCGATCGGCGGATCGAGCTTCGCGAACAGGCCCTGCACGGTCTTGAGTTCGGGAAGCCGCGCGTGCGGCACCGCAACGCCGCCGCCGAGCCCGGTGGAGCCGAGTCGTTCGCGTTCGAGCAGCACCTCCATGATCCGCGCCTCGGGCACGCTCACGACGGGCGCGGCAAGCGCGGCAAGCTGCTGGAGCAGGGCCTTCTTGCTGCCGGCACGGAGTCCTGTGTGGACCGTTCGCGGTGTGACGAGATCGAACATGGCTGAGCTTATACCCCAAACCGTCTGGAAGGGCCGTTAACGCGCCGCCGCTCAGGCGGCGGGCGGTTCGACCCAGCCGATGTGCCCATCCTCGCGGCGGTACACCATGTTGTAGGCGCCCGTCCGGCTGTTGCGGAACATCAGCGCACCGGTGTGCCGAAGGTCGAGCATCATCACGGCGTCGGAGACGCTCGCATCGGGAATGTCGACGCGGGTCTCGGCGACGATGAGCGGGTTGTCGGCGCTCTCGCCGGCCTCTTCCACCTCCTCGTCGGCGGCGCGCAGCACGCGGTATTCGGCGTCGAAGGCAATGTCCTTCACGCCGTTCAGCCGGTGGTGATCCTCAAGCCGGCGCTTGTAGCGGCGGATCTGCTTGTCGATTTTTTCGGCCGCGCCGTCGAAGCCGAGCTGCGCCGTGTGCGTCGACCGATCCGACGCCTTCAGCACAAGGCCCTGCGTCAGCTGCATCAGGATATCGCAGACGAAGCCGGCGTCGTGCGGACCGGGCTTCAGCGTGACGTTCGCGCCGGTGGCGCGCACGCCATACTTCTGCACCATCGCGCCCAGCGCGGTTTCGATATGCGTCGTGAGCGAAGCACCGACGTCGATCTGCTGACCGGAAACGCGGATATCCATTTCGGCCCATCCTTTCTTCTTGGCCTCGCCCGCCGGTTTGCCGGGCGATGGCGGTAAACTCTTCTCAGATGCCCCTCTCGGCGCATCCAACCCCAACACGAAAACTCAACCCGTGCCCGACTGCTCCCACAGCGGATTTTTCAGCAGCTTGAGGAAGGCAGCGTGCCGCGCCAGCTCTTCAGGCGTCGCGGCGTGCGGGCGGGGCGCCACGTAGCTGCGTTCGACGCGGATCGCAACCGTTTCCTCGTGCGCGGCGGCCTGACCAAGCGACATGCCGATCTGCCGGCCGCCCATGAGTTCGACATAAACGCGCGAAAGCAGCTGCGCATCGAGCAGCGCGCCGTGCTTGTCGCGCGCGGTGAGATCGATGCTGAACCGCGTGCAGAGCGCATCGAGCGAATGCTTGGCGCCGGGGAACTTCTTGCGCGCCATGACGAGCGTATCGCCCACGCGCTCGATCGGTATCTGATCGTGGCCGCAGTTGCGCAGTTCCCAGTTGATGAAGCGACGGTCGAACTCGGCGTTATGCGCGATGAGCCGCGCATCGCCGATGAATGCCACGAATTCGGCAGCAATCGCCGCGAACGCCGGCTTGTCGGCGAGGAACCTGTCGGAAAGTCCGTGCACCGCCTCGGCCTCGGCGGGCATCGGGCGGCACGGGTTTATGTACGCGTGGAACGTGCGGCCCGTTTCGATGCGGCCGACGAGTTCGACGCAGCCGATCTCGCAGATGCGATGCCCGTCCGACGGGTCGAGACCCGTCGTCTCGGTGTCGAAGATGACCTCACGCATGACTTGCAATATCGGACTCCATGACGCCGGAGACAAGAGACGAGATGACGGATTTCGGCGCGCGTTTCGCGCAGGCTCTGCCCCGTGTCGATCACGAAATCGGCGCGGCGGCGCTTTTCCCGGTCGCGCATCTGGGTGGCGAGGATCGCCGCGAACTTTTCATGGCTCATGCCCGGCCGCGCGAGCACGCGGCGGCGCTGCACGTGCGCGGGCGCGGACACCACAATGGTCGCGTCGACATGCGCATGACCGCCGCCTTCGAAAAGGAGGGGAATATCGAGCGCGACGAGCGCCGCGCGGTTTTGCCGCGCCTCGGCCAGAAACGCCTGCTGCGCCTGACGCACCAAGGGATGCACGATTTTTTCGAGGCGGCGGCGGGCTTCGGTGTTGCCGAATACGGCGGCACCGAGTTTCGGGCGGTCGACGCCCTTGGGGCCGGTCGTGCCCGGGAACGCCGCCTCGATCGGCGCGAGCGCCGCGCCGCCGGGGCCCTGCAGCCGGTGCACCTCGGCATCCGCATCGAATACGGGAACGCCCGCGCGCCGCAGCATCGCCGCGACGGTCGACTTGCCCATGCCGATCGAACCGGTGAGACCGAGGATGATCATTGCGTGAGCAGGGCCTTCAGTTCGTCCTCGCAGCCTTCGGGCGGCGGCGCTCCGAAGAACAGCGAAAAGGCGATCGCGGCCTGGCCGATCAGCATTTCCAGTCCGTCCACGGTTTCGAGGCCCTGAGCCGCCGCTGCTTTCAGAAGTCCGGTTTCAAGCGGGGCGTAGACGATGTCGTAGACGACCGCGTCGTCGGGGAGCGGCGAGAGGTCGAGATCGAGCGGCGGCTGTCCGGCCATGCCGAGCGCACTCGCGTTCACCAGCAGCGCCGCTTCGGGAAGCGGGGCATCGAGCGGCTTCGCCGACCCCTTGAGGCCGAACGCGGCGAGCAGTCCCATCGCTTTCAGCGGGCTGCGGTTCAGCACCGTCACCGGGCCGACATTCGCTTTCGACAAGGCGAATAATACAGCCCGCGCGCCGCCGCCCGCGCCGACAACAGCAACCGGCCGGCCTTCGAGATCGAGGCCCGCAATAGGTGCGAAGAACCCGCCCGCATCGGTGTTCGTGCCGAACAATGTGCCGTTCCCGGCACGCGCAATCGTGTTCATCGCACCGATGCTTTCGCGGACGCCGCCCGGATCGGCGACATGGTCCATTACCGCGATCTTGTGGGGAATCGTGACGTTGCAGCCGCGCCAGTCCGGGTCATCGCGGCGGCTTTCGATATAGGCCGCGAGGTCTTCGGGCTTCACATGCGCACGGCGATAGTCGGCGGCGATGCCGAGCCGGTCCAGCCAGAATTTGTGGATGGTGGGCGACTTGGAATGGCTGATCGGATCGCCGATCACCTCGGCATAGGGCAGGGTCATATCGGCATCACACTGCGGGTTCTGAGATAGTCGAGCACGGCGAGGAGCGGCAGGCCGCGAATGGTGAACTGGTCGCCGTCGACACGCGCGAAGAGCTGCGCGCCGCGTCCCTCGATATGATAGCCGCCTACCGAACCGAGCAGCACGTCGCCGCAGGCATCGAGATAGGTATCGAGGAACGCATCCGAAAAGTCGCGCATCGTGAGCTTCGCCACGCCGACGAAACGCCACACCGGCGTTCCGTTCTCCGCCACCACGGCTGCGGACACCAGCCGATGCGTTCGGCCTCGAAGCATCCGTAGCTGACCCGTGAGGGTTTCCCGGTCGGGCGCCTTGTCGATCATCGTGCCGTCATCGAGCGCGACGACCGAGTCACTGCCGAGCACCAGCGCGCCCGGCAGTTTGCGCGAGATTTTCACCGCCTTCGCTTCGGCAAGCGCATCCGCTATCCCGCGCGGGTCGGTGCCCTCGGCGGCAAGCGCGCGCTTGAGCTCGGCCTCGTCGACCATCGGCGCCAGCGCCTCGAACGGCACGCCCGCCGCCGTCAGCATCGCCTGCCGTGACGCGCTCGTCGACGCGAGAACGAGTGACGTCATGCCGCCGAGCCGTTGGCGCGCGCCTCGGCGCGTTCATTGTAGAGGTTGATGATTGCCGCCGCCGATTCCTCGATCGAACGGCGCGACACGTCGATCACCGGCCAGCTGTTGTCGGCGCAAAGCCGCCGCGCCGCCGCGACCTCCTTGGTCACTTCGTCCATATCCACGTACGCCGTCTCGGGCGCCTGCGCGAGGCTGAGCAGCCGGTTGCGGCGCACCTGCACGAGCCGGTCGGGGTTGGTGGTGAGGCCGACGACCATCGGCTTCGACAGGCGGAAAAGCTGCTCGGGCGGGCGGCTCGTCGGCACCAGCGGCAGGTTCGCGGTCTTGTAGCCGCGGTTCGCGAGATAGATCGAGGTCGGCGTCTTCGAGGTGCGCGAGACGCCGATCAGCAGGATATCGGCCTCTTCCCAATTGTCCGCGCCCTGCCCATCGTCGTGGTTCATCGTGTAGTCGATGGCGGCGACGCGGCGGAAATACGCCTCGTCCATCTGGTGCTGGCGGCCCGGCCGCGCGGCGGCGCGCTGGCCCAGTACTGCCTGCAGGCCTTCAATCACCGGATCGAGCACGCCGACGGCCGGCAGCCCCATCGCGCGGCACCGCGCCTCGAGGTGACTGCGCATATCGGCATTGACGAGCGTGAACAGCACGAGGCCGGGGCGGCTCGCGATATCCATCAGCACGCGGTCGAGGTGGCCCTTCGAGCGGACGAGCGGCCAGAAGTGCTTGATCGTCTCGACGTCCTCGAACTGCGCGAGACCAGCTTTTGCAACAGATTCAAGCGTTTCGCCGGTCGAATCGGAAACGAGATGCAAGTGCAGCCGCATGTGTCGCCTCCTGCCGCGCGGTTGTGGATAAGCCCCCGGACGACTCGATTAAGGACTCAGCGGATAACCGGCAAGCGCGTGGTCGTTCATCGTCCCACCGGTCGGTAGCGGCAGATCATCCCCAGGTGGACAATCCAAAACGCTTCCTGTGAATCCGGTGGATAAGTCGTGCCCTGCGAAGCAAACCCGTGCGATGCGTCACCGGGCTGCGTCATGCTTGCCTGTGGACTTCACAGGAAACCCCGTTATCCCCAGCCCAACAATCATCCAAATCCATTTCTATATATTTATAAGAGAAGAGATATGGGGTTCCGGTCCTTGCTCGCAGTGCTGAACGGTGAACGGCAGGCTGTGCCGCCGGTGTGGTTCATGCGTCAGGCGGGGCGTTATCTGCCGGAGTATCGCGCGCTTCGTGCCGAGAAGGGCGGTTTCCTTGCATTGGTGTACGACAGTGACGCCGCAGCGGAGATCACCCTGCAGCCGATCCGGCGCTTCGGCTTCGACGGCGCGATCCTCTTTTCGGATATATTGATCGTGCCGCACGCGATGGGCCAGACACTGACGTTCACGGCTGGCGAAGGCCCGCAGCTCGCCCCGCAGCTCGCGGGTGCGCGGCTGGAGGATCTGAGCGCCGCGCCGCATCACCTCGACGCGATTTACGAGACGGTTCGCAAGGTCGCCACTGCGCTTCCGAATGAAACCACCTTCCTGGGCTTCGCAGGCGCCCCGTGGACGGTCGCGACCTACATGGCGGCGGGAGAGGGTAGTCGGGATCAGGCGGCGGCGCGACTGATGGCCTACAGGGAGCCTGAGCGCTTCTCCGCGTTGATCGACGCGATCGTTGACGTCACCGTGGACTATCTCGCCGGTCAGGTCGCTGCGGGCGTCCATGCGGTGCAGATTTTCGACAGCTGGTCCGGCAGTCTTGCGCCGCAAGAATTCGATCGCTGGGTGATCGCGCCGACGCGCGCGATCGTAGAGCGGCTGAAAGCGCGCACGGCGGTGCCGATCATCGGTTTCCCGAAGGGCGCGGGCGGCAATCTGCCACGCTATGCGCGCGAAACCGGCGTCGATGCCGTCGGGCTCGACGAAACCGTGGACCTGGTGTGGGCGGATGAGGCGTTGCCAAAAGGCCTGCCGGTGCAGGGCAATCTCGATCCCTTGCTGCTGCTCGCGGGTGGGGATGCGCTGCCCGCGGCGGTACGGCGTATTCGCGAAGCGCTTGCCGCCCGCCCGCATGTCTTCAATCTCGGCCACGGCATCGACAAGGAAACACCGATCGCGCACGTCGAGGCCGCGCTCGCCGCGATCCGGAAGCCGCTGTAGATGGAAAGCTGGGTCGGCTGGCTCGGGGCCGCGCACCTCTGGGTGCGGGCTTTCCACATCATTTTCGTGATCTTCTGGATGGCGGGCATGTTCATGCTGCCGCGCTATCTCGTCTATCAGCACCCGGTCGAGCCCGGGTCGCCCGAGGATAAGCTGTGGATCACGCGCATCGAGCGGCTCCGCAAGATCATCGTCGGCCCCGCCATGATCATGGTCTGGGTGCTCGGCCTCGCGCTCGCCTTCAATCTCGGCTTCGCCGGCAACGGCTGGCTCCACGCGAAGCTCGCGATCGTGTTCCTGTTCTCGAGCTTCCACGGCTGGATCGTGGGCGTTTCGAAAAAGATGGCGCGTGGAGAGCGCCCGGTGAGCGAACGCGGCCTCCGGATGCTGAACGAACTTCCGAGCCTCGTTACGATCGTCGTCGTGCTGCTCGCGGTGCTCCGGCCGTTCTGATCCGCTTGACTTCCACCGGGCGCGTTCCTAAGTCGGGGGTCAAGTCCTCGTTCTGAGGCGCCCGCGCAGGGCATTGTTTCGTTTTCTGACGTATCTCCCTGGCGCCAGCTTTTCACACGATTCACCGAAGGCCCACCGATGGTCATGCACCTTAAAGACCTCAAGAAGAAAACCCCCGCCGACCTCGTTGCCATGGCCGAAGAGCTTGGCGTCGAGGGCGCGTCCACGATGCGCAAGCAGGATCTGCTGTTCTCGATCCTGAAAGCGCTTGCCGACAACGATGAACAGATCATGGGCGGCGGCACCATCGAGGTGCTGCCCGACGGCTTCGGCTTCCTGCGCTCGCCCGAAGCGAACTACCTCGCCGGGCCGGACGACATTTACGTATCGCCGAACCAGGTCCGCAAGTTCGGTCTCCGCACCGGCGACACGGTCGAAGGCGAAATCCGCGGCCCCAAGGACGGCGAACGCTATTTCGCGCTCACCAAGCTCTCGCTCATCAACTTCGACGATCCCGAGCAGGTCCGCCACCGCGTCAATTTCGACAACCTGACGCCGCTCTATCCGGACGAGAAGCTGACGCTCGACACGCTCGATCCGACGCTGAAGGACAAGTCCGCGCGCGTCATCGATATCATCGCGCCGCAGGGCAAGGGCCAGCGCGCACTGATCGTCGCCCCGCCGCGCACGGGTAAGACCGTGCTCCTCCAGAACATCGCGAAGGCGATTACCGACAACCACCCCGAGGTGTTCCTGATCGTGCTGCTGATCGACGAGCGGCCCGAGGAAGTCACCGACATGCAGCGCAGCGTGAAGGGTGAGGTCGTCTCCTCGACCTTCGACGAGCCGGCGACGCGTCACGTACAAGTCTCTGAAATGGTTATTGAAAAGGCAAAGCGCCTTGTCGAGCACAAGAAGGACGTCGTGATCCTGCTCGATTCGATCACGCGCCTTGGCCGCGCTTACAACACCGTCGTGCCGTCGTCGGGCAAGGTGCTTACGGGCGGTGTCGATGCGAACGCGCTGCAGCGTCCGAAACGCTTCTTCGGCGCCGCGCGCAACATCGAAGAAGGCGGTTCGCTCTCGATCATCGCCACCGCACTCATCGATACCGGCAGCCGCATGGACGAGGTGATCTTCGAAGAGTTCAAGGGTACCGGCAACTCCGAGATCGTGCTCGACCGCAAGGTTGCCGACAAGCGCATCTTCCCGGCGATCGATGTGGGCAAGTCCGGCACCCGCAAGGAAGAGCTGCTCGTCGAGAAGGACAAGCTTTCGAAGATGTGGGTGCTGCGCCGCATCCTCATGCAGATGGGCACGGTCGACGCGATGGAATTCCTGCTCGACAAGATGAAGGATTCCAAGACCAACGACGATTTCTTCGCGGCAATGAACCAGTAGCACGACGGAGCGTTAGCGAACGATGGATTTCAGCGTTCTTTTCGGCGTGGCGGGGGCCGCTGAGGCGGCCACAAGCCTCGGTGGACCGGCCGACATCTGGGCTGCCATCGTTCACGACTTCTCGAATATCGGTTCACCGGCTGCGCTCGCCGCGTTCACGCAGGTTCTGCTGATCGATATTGTCCTTGCGGGCGACAACGCCATCGTCGTCGGTGCGCTTGCGGCGGGTTTGCCGCCCGATCAGCGACGCAAGGTGATCATGATCGGCGTGCTTGCCGCGCTCGTGCTGCGCATCGCGTTCGCACTTGTCGTCACGCAGCTCATGCAGATCGTCGGACTTATTCTTGCAGGCGGGCTGCTGTTGCTGTGGGTCTCCTGGAAGATGTACCGCGAACTTCATCCGGCACGCGCTGGCGCATCGCCCGGATCGCCGGAGATCGCAGGCGACGAAGATTCGGGCATCCGCCCGGCGAAAAGCTTCCTGGCTGCAGCCTGGGCGGTCGCCGTCGCCGACGTTTCGATGAGCCTCGACAACGTGCTTGCCGTCGCAGGTGCCGCGCGCGACCATCCGGGTATCCTGATCGTCGGGCTTGTGCTTTCCGTGGCGCTGATGGGCATCGCGGCGAACATCATTGCCAAGTATATCGAGCGCTATCGCTGGATCGCCTATTTCGGCCTCATCGTGATTATCTACGTTGCGTTCAAGATGATCTACGAGGGGATCGTCGATCCTTCGGTGGGCGTGATGACACTCGGCGTGTTCGGCGGTTGACACCGGCGAAGGGTCCGGACAGCATCCGCATCATGGATACGCGCAGTCTTTCACGCCGCCTCTGCAGCGGAGGCCAACTTCTGGCGGGCATTTAGCCCCGGACCCTGACGGCATGTCCCGACGGGTTCGGGGCAGTTCAGCCACGTCCCCCCCCAATGCCGTCAGAAAGACCTGTTCCATGATCGACGCATCGCGTCCGCCGATTCACCTCATCGATTCCGAAGCCGAAAGGCTCGGAGATCTTGCCCTCGCCGCGGAGGCGCGCCTTCCCGAGGCCGCAGCGCTTCTCCTCCGCGAAATCGAACGCGCCGCCGTGCATGGCGTTGAAAGCTTCCCGCAGGGCGTCGTGCGCATGGGCGCGCGCGTCGATTTCATCGACGAGGGCAGCGGCGCCCGCCGGACGGTCGAACTCGTCTACCCGCCGGAAGCGGATATTGCGGCCGGCAAGCTTTCGATCCTTTCGCTCGTCGGCGCCGGGCTCATCGGTCTCGCTGAAGGTCAGACGATCCGCTGGCCGGACCGGAGTGGCGCGGAGCGGGTGCTCAGGATCGAGAAGGTCACGCCTCCGGCAGCATGATCGTCGCGCCCGTGGTCTTGCGCGCCTCGAGATCGCGGTGGACCTGCGCGGCGTCTATAAGCGCGTGGCGCTGGTGGATATCGGCCTTCAGCTTGCCGGTGGCGAGCATTTCAAGGAAGCGGGCCGATCCGGCGCGGAAGTCCTCAGGCGTGGCGTAATAGTGCGCGACCGTCGGGCGTGTGACGAAGAGCGAGCCTTTGGCGGCGAGAATGCCGAGGTCGACGCCCGTCACGGGCCCCGAGGCGTTGCCGAAGCTCACAAGGAGCCCGCGCGTGCGGAGCGCCGACAGCGATACATCCCACGTTGCCTTGCCGACGCCGTCGAACACCGCGTCCACCCCGGTGCCGCCCGTCATCTCCCGTGCTGTGGTGGCGGCGTCGGCATAGTCGCAGACGACATCGGCACCCGCAGACCGTGCGAGCGCCTGCTTGTCAGCGGATCCGGCCGTGGCGACGACGCGGACGCCGATCGCCTTCAGCCACTGGACGAGGAGCAGCCCGACACCGCCCGCGGCCGCGTGAACGAGCGCTGCGTCTGCGGCTTTCACGCGGGCACAGCGTTCGACGAGATATTCGGTGGTTGCCGCCTTCAGCATCACGCCTGCCGCGTCTTCGTCCGGCAGGGTGTCCGGAAGCTTCAGCGCCTGTGTAGCTGGAATGTTGCGATGCGTGGCATAGGCGCCGGGTCTTCCCGTGAAGTAGCCGATGCGGTCTCCCGGCGCGAAGCCGCTCACGCCCTCGCCGATGGCTTCGACGACGCCGGCGGCTTCGATGCCGGGCGCGGCGGGAAGGCTGACCGGGTAGAGCCCGCTACGGTGGTAGGTATCGATGAAGTTGACCCCGATCGCTGTATGCCGGATCGCGAGTTCGCCGGGGCCGGGCGGGACGGGCGTGAAATCCTGCCGTTCGATCACCTCGGGCCCACCGGTTTTCTGAAACGCCATTCGATACGCCATCGGACTTTCCTTCACAGCAGTTTCTGCATGAACACGAGTGTGAGCCAGCGATCGAACTTGCGCCCGACCTCGCGCAGCCGCCCCGCTTCCTCGAAGCCGAGTGCGCGGTGAAAGGCAAGGCTTCCCGCGTTTTCGGAATCGACTCCGCCAACGAGCGTATGGAGGCCGCGGCCGCGTGCGAGATCGATCAACGCTTCAAGAAGCTGCCGTTCATAGCCGTGGCCGCGATATGTGTTTGAAACATATACGGAATGTTCGGCCGTGCCAGCGTAGGCCTGCTTGGCGCGGAAGGAGCCGAAGCTGCCGAAGCCGGCGACATCGTTCGCGGCGTCCGCAACGAGGACGGGCCAGCCGTCCGCCAGCTTTGCAGTGCGCCATTCGGCAACGCGCTCCGCAGTCCACGGCTCGTGATCATACCACGCGGTCGTATTGAGGATCGCGTCATTGACGATGGCGAGAATTCCCGCGTCATCGTCGGCACGCGCAGCCCCGATGATGGCGGGGTCAGCCACGGGGTACGCCGGAGGCATGGGAACGCTTCAGTGTTTCGTTTCGGAGCGCCTCTGCCATGGGTCTGATCTTCCCGGTTTCGCTCTGTTCTTTTTCTGTTGCGTCGTTTTTGCGCAAAACCGGTTCCCACTTTTGCGCGCGATGCTTTAGCGTCTCGAACCTATCCGCCACCGTGCGGCTTTCACAAGAGGAGGGGCGCCCATGAAGGTGAATATCGAGATCGACTGCTCCCCGGAAGAAGCGCGCGCGTTCATGGGGCTTCCCGATGTCCGCCCGCTGCACGACCTTTACATCGATCGCATGACGGGTCTCATGAAGGACGGCATCACGGCAGGGGATGTCGAGCGTCTTATGTCCAATTGGATGCCGAGCGCGGCGAGCGGGATCGGCGAGGTGCAGAAGGCGATGTGGAACGCCATGACCGGAGGCGTCACGAGCGGCAAGAAGGGTTAGTACCCGACGCCATGACGTCATTTCTAAATGATTGAAAAGAAAACGATATTCTCCTTATCGTCAGGCCGGCCGCCTGCCGGTGTCGCGGTTGTTCGTGTGTCGGGTTCGGCAGCGAGCGCGGCATTGCTGGCGCTTGGTGGACGTTTGCCCGCACCGCGCCGTGCAACGCTCGTGCGCCTTCGGGATGCCGGAACGCCGATCGATGACGCGCTGGTCCTGTGGTTTCCCGCACCCGCAAGCTTCACGGGAGAAGACGTTGCCGAGCTCCACGTCACGGGTGGCCCGGCGGTGGTTGCGGCACTGCTGCGTGCGCTGGGTGCGATCGAGGGATTGCGCCCGGCCGAGCCCGGGGAATTCACGCGGCGGGCGTTCGACAACGGCAAGCTCGATCTTACGGAAGCCGAGGGGCTTGCCGACCTCATCGATGCGGAGACCGAAGCGCAGCGGCGTCAGGCGCTACGGCAGGCATCGGGCGGCCTGCGGGCGCTTGCTGAAAGCTGGCATGGACGGCTGCTTTCGATCCTCGCTGAAACCGAAGCGTCACTGGATTTCGGCGATGACGAAGAGGATGTCAGCACACGGCTTGTTGAAGGCGAGGGGCCGGAGATCATGGCACTCGCGCGCGAGATCGAAAGTCACCTGGGTAACTACCAATTTGCGGAACGCCTGCGACGCGGTCTAATCATCGTTCTGCTCGGCGCACCGAATGCCGGGAAATCGAGTCTGATTAATGCGCTCGCCAAGCGCGACGTTGCCATCGTCTCACCCGAGGCGGGCACCACGCGCGACGTGATCGAGGTGCATCTCGATCTCGGCGGCGTTGCCGCGACGCTTGTCGATACGGCGGGCCTTCGCGATGCGGAGGGCGCTGTTGAAGCCGAAGGTGTCCGCCGCGCGCGTGAACGCGCAGACGAGGCGGATCTCGTGGTCTTTCTTGTCGGCCCGGATGATCGGGACACGACGATCCCGGCGGAGGCGGTAGTCGTCGAGTCAAAGGCGGATCTTCGTGTCGACCCTATGGGCGAACGGCTGCGCGTGTCCGCGGTGACGGGAGAGGGGCTTGCAGCGCTTGAATCGCTCCTCGTGGAGAGGACAAGCGCACTGGCCGGGGCGGGGCAGGATGCTCTGGTAACACATGCGCGTCAGCGCGATGCGCTTGCCGAATGCCGACACGCGCTGATCGTTTCTTCTGAGGAGCCCGACGTTGTACTACGGGCCGAATCGTTGAGGGTTGCGATGCGCGCTCTGGGCCGGCTGACGGGCCGGGTTGGCGTCGAGGACATACTGGATATTGTGTTTGGACGCTTCTGCATTGGCAAATGATGTTTCACGTGAAACATTTTCCGCCGTTCTGAGGGGGCATTGTTTCACGTGAAACACGACGTCGACACGAAGCGCCGATTCGGATAGTTCGTCACCCATAATGGAACGATTCGACGTACTCGTCATCGGGGCCGGGCATGCCGGTTGCGAGGCGGCGACTGCCGCCGCGCGCACGGGTGCGCGTACGTTGTTGGTAACGCCGGGCCGGGAAACCATCGGTGTCATGTCCTGCAACCCGGCGATTGGCGGCCTCGGCAAGGGGCATATCGTTCGGGAGCTTGATGCGCTCGGCGGTGTCATGTCGGAAGCCGCTGACGCGGCGGCGATCCAGTACCGACTGCTCAATCGCCGCAAGGGGCCAGCGGTCCAGGGCCCCCGCGCGCAGGCCGACCGCAAGCTATATCGCCGCGCGATGCAGCAAGCGATCGATACCCAAAACGGTTTGCAGGTTCTGGAAGCGCGCGTTGACGATTTGCTCGTCGATGCGGACGGCCTATCCGGAGTCGTACTTTCAGACGGATCGGAAATCGCCGCGCGTGCGGTGGTGCTCACCACCGGCACCTTCCTTGGCGGGGTCATCCACGTTGGGGGTGATGTCCATGCCGGGGGACGCGTTGGCGAGGCATCGTCTGTCGCGCTCGCGCGCCGTCTACGCGACCTCGGCTTGCCGATGGCACGCCTCAAGACCGGAACGCCCGCGCGCCTCGACGGTCGGACGATCGACTGGACGCGTGTCGAGTGGCAGGAGGGAGATGAAGCGCCTTCCTTCTTCGCGGCCTCGACGCGCGCAGCGACGAATCCACAACTTAGCTGTGGCATCACGCGGACCAACGTCACCACGCACGACATCATCCGCCAGAACATTCAAAGCAGCGCAGTCTATAGCGGACGCATCGAAGGCACCGGCCCCCGCTATTGCCCGTCGATCGAAGACAAGGTGATGCGCTTCGGCGATCGCGACGGGCACCAGGTCTTTCTGGAACCGGAGGGGCTCGATGATCCTCTCATCTATCCGAACGGCCTCTCCACTTCACTTCCCGTGGATGTGCAGCTGGCATTCCTGCGTACGCTCACCGGGTTGGAGCGCGTCGAGATCGCGCGGCCGGGCTATGCGATCGAGTATGACTATATCGATCCGCGCGCGCTTTCACGGACGCTCGAACTGCACGCGATCCCGCGCCTGTTTTTTGCTGGGCAGATCAATGGGACGACCGGCTACGAGGAGGCCGCGGGGCAGGGGCTGGTCGCTGGGCTGAACGCCGCGCGGGCGGCGCTGGGATTGGAAGAGGGCGGGTTCGATCGCGCCGAATCCTACATCGGCGTGATGATCGACGATCTCGTGACGCAGGGCGTAACCGAGCCCTACCGGATGTTCACCTCGCGCGCCGAGTATCGCCTGCACCTGCGCGCCGACAATGCCGATCAGCGACTCTCCGAAAAGGCGATCGCTCTCGGCCTGCTGGGCGGTGATCGTGCTCGCCTTTATCGCGAACGTGCCGAGGCGCTTGCGAAGGGGCGGGCGCTCCTCGAGGCGGCCCGCGCATCACCCGCCCACCTGCAGCGCTCGGGTCTCGCGGTACGTCAGGATGGCGTGACGCGGTCGGCGTTCGAATGGCTGCGTTTTCCCGATGTCGCGTGGACCGACGCCGCAGCGGTCTGGCCCGAACTTTCCGATATTTCGGAGGCACACGCCGAGCAACTGCACACGGATGCGCGCTACGCTGTCTATCTGGAACGACAGTCCGACGAGATCGACGCCTTTCGTCGCGATGAGGCGCTGCGCCTGCCCCACGATCTCGACTATTCCGTGATCGGCGGCTTGTCGAACGAGATGATCGATCGCCTTAAGCGCGCTCGACCCGACAGCCTGGGTGCCGCTGCACGCGTCGCCGGTGTCACCCCCGCTGCCCTCACCGCACTGCTCCGCCATGTCAAACGCGCCGCCTGAGTCTCCCGAAGAGCAGCGCGCATGGTTTGCGCGGACGTTCAATGTTTCACGTGAAACATTGGCGAAGCTCGATATCTATGCCGAGTTGCTCACCGAGTGGCAGACGAAGTTCAACCTCGTCGGGCCAGCGACGCTGCCGCACGTCTGGGTCCGTCACTTCGCCGATTCGGCGCAGCTTCTCCAGCTCACCGAGCGCGAAGGTGCTGCACATCGCCCGACCTGGCTCGATATCGGCAGCGGCGCGGGCTTCGCCGGAATGGTCATCGCGCTGATGACGGGTGATTCGGTCACGCTTGTCGATTCGATTCGCAAAAAGACGGTGTTCCTTGAAACCGTGCGCGACGCACTGGGATTGGAGCGAAACGTCAAGGTCTTGAATCAGCGCGTGGAATCGCTCGGTTCCGTCAAGTTCGACACGATCACTGCGCGTGCCTGCGCGCCGCTCGCGAAGCTGTTTGACTGGGGTGAACCCTATGCGGCAAAGTCCTGCACGTGGCTGTTGCTGAAAGGCGCGGCGGTTGAGGACGAGCTTGCGGAAGCCAGGCGCCGCTTCGTTTTCGAACATGAATTGATTCCCAGTCTTACCGATTCGCGGGGGCGGATCGTGCGGGCGCACAGTGTACGGAGGCGTCGGTGATCAGAATCGCGGTGGCAAATCAGAAGGGCGGTGTCGGCAAGACCACGACCGCCATCAACGTCGCGACGGCGATCGCCGCGACCGGGCGGCGTGTGCTGATCGTGGATCTTGATCCGCAGGGTAACAGCTCGACCGGCGTCGGGGTCGATCAGCACACCCGCCAGCGCACGAGCTATGATGTGCTGATCGGTGCGTGCAGCGCAGAAGATGCTGTCGTTTCCACCGCGATCCCGCGCCTGTCGCTGATCCCTTCGACGGTCGATCTGTCGGGCGCCGAGGTCGAACTCGTCGAGATGGAGGGCCGCATCCACCGCCTCGACGCCGCGCTCGAGGCGCCGGCGATGCAGGCCTACGACTACATCATCATCGATTGCCCGCCGTCGCTCGGCATTCTGACGATGAACGCGATGGTCGCCGCGCAGTCTCTGCTCGTGCCGCTCCAGTGTGAGTTCTTCGCGCTTGAAGGCCTCAGCCAGCTTCTGAACACGGTGGAGCGCGTGCGCGCAGGGTACAATCAGCGGCTCAACATCATCGGTGTGGTGCTGACGATGTACGACAAGCGCAACCGCCTCTCCGAACAGGTAGCCGCGGACGTGCGGGCGGTTCTCGGCAAGATCGTGTTCGAGACGATCATTCCGCGCAACGTCCGCCTGTCCGAGGCGCCGAGCCACGGGCTTCCCGCTCTTGTCTACGATCACCGCTGCGCCGGCTCCGAAGCCTATATCGATCTCTCCCGCGAGCTTCTGGGGCGGACCGAACCGCACGCGCGCGCCGCTTAATCCTTTGAAAGTACTGGTCCATGTCTCAGCCTAAGCGTCCCACCGGCCTCGGCCGCGGCCTGTCCGCCCTGCTTGAGGAAATGGGGAGCGCCGCCTTGCCGCCGCGCACCGAAGCCGGGACAGCAGCGCCAGTGGTTCCGGCGGGCGACGCGGGCAGTAGCATGGGCGCGCAGATGCTCTCGATGGCGATGATCTCGCCGAACCCGAAGCAGCCGCGCCGCCGCTTCGACGAGACCGCGCAGGCCGAACTCATCGCCTCGGTGAAGCGTCAGGGCCTGCTCCAGCCGATCCTCGTGCGCCCGGTGGATGGCGGCCGTTTCGAGATTGTGGCGGGCGAACGCCGCTGGCGTGCGGCGCAGGCCGCGCAGCTCCACGACGTGCCCGTGCTCGTCCGGCGCCTAACCGACGAAGAAGCGTTCGAGGTCGCGCTCGTCGAGAATATTCAGCGCCAGGATCTGAACGCGATCGAAGAGGCGGAAGGCTACAAGCGGCTGATCGACGACTACGGCCATACGCAGGAAGACATCGCCCGCATCGTCGGCAAGTCGCGCAGCCATGTCGCGAATCTCGTGCGCTTGCTCGATCTGCCGGATGACGTGCGCGACCTGCTGATCGATGGGCGGCTCACTATGGGTCACGCGCGCGCGCTGCTCACCGCGCCCGACCCCTCGGCGCTGGCGCGCGACGTCGTGCAGATGGGCCTCTCGGTGCGCGAGGTCGAGGCGCGGGCGAAGAAGCCGCGCGCACCTCGCAAGGCTGCGCCGCGCGAAGCGGCCCGCAGTGCCGATCTTGAATCGCTGGAAGGCCAGCTCGCCGAGCAGCTCGGCCTCCGTGTACGGCTCGAGTTCGATGGGGAAGGCGGAAAGCTGACGCTGTTCTACAGCGATCTCGATCAGCTCGACATGCTCTGCCAGCGGCTTTCGGGCGAGCGCTTCTGAGCATCGTGCGGAAAAGTGGGAACCGGTTTTCCGCCAGGAACGATGCGTCAACAAAGAGATAGAGCGCGCGTCCTGCGTCTGATTTCGCGCAGCGCGCTCTAACAAAAGCCGGACATGAAAAAGGGCCGCGCGACGAGACAGTCGCGCGGCCCTTTGCTTTTGACAGTGAAGACTATTTCTTCAGCGAATCCCGGATTTCGCGAAGCAGCAGCACCTCCTCGCTCGGGCCGGCAGGTGCTTCTTCCTTCTTCACGATCAGCTTGTTGGCCGTGCGCACGAGCAGGAAGATGATGAAGGCGAGGATCAGGAAGTTGATTGCGGCGGTGATGAAGGCACCGTAGCCGAGCATCGGCACGCCTGCTTCCTTGAGCGCCGCGTAGTCGGTCAGCGATCCCGCATAGCCTTCGGGCACGGCGCCGAGACGGATGAAGAGGCTCGAAAAATCGAGCCCGCCGAAGATCGCGCCGATCACGGGCATGATCACATCCTGTGTCAGCGAGGTGACGATGGTTCCGAATGCGCCGCCGATGATGACCGCGACGGCGAGGTCAAGCACATTGCCCTTTGCAATAAAGGCCTTGAATTCATTCAACATTTTCAGTCCCCTTGCCTGCAATACATTTTCGTGGCCGCATCGTTCCTGGCGGAAAACCGCTTCCCACTTTTCCGCACGATGCTCTAAATTTCAATCAGCTTGTCCGGCAGTTCGTTGGGATTGCGTTCGCATGGCGGGAAGTGGGCCGAAAGCACGCCACCGCACAGTCCGATCGCCTTGATGAAACCTTCAGCAATCCTGCCGTCCCGAACCTCGGCGAGCAGCGCATCCAGCGCATCGCCCCACACATCGTGCGCGACCTTCGCATAGATACCCTCGTCGGCAACGATCTCGGCGGCATGGTCTTCAAGCGACAGGAAGATGAGCACGCCGGTGCGGTCTTCGGTGACATGAATGCCATGCGAGAGGAAGCTCTCGACAGCCGCGCGGTGCACGGCGCTGCGCTGCAGCGACCGCGGGGTGAGCAGGTGCAGGACCGGCGGAATGCGCACGACGAGGAACGCTGCGACGAAGAGCAGCGCTGAAAGCGAGGCATAGAGCGCGATGATGAGCCGCGGCGCGGGATGCCCGCCGTCGCTCCAGCCGCCGCTCGTGAACCACAGCGGATCGGGAATGCCGATCCAGAGCAGGAGCGGGGGCAGAACGATCGCGGCGAGCGCCGCCCATGCGAAGGGGACGGCGCGGTAATCGTCCGTGCGCTGCGTAACCACGCAGAAGATTTCGCCGGATGTCGTCTGTTCCGCTGACGTAATGGCGTCACTGATGCGGGCGTGTTCATCGTTGGTCAGCCGCATCACCAGCTCCCGCTCGCACCGCCGCCGCCGAAGCTGCCGCCACCGCCGGAAAATCCGCCACCGCCGAACCCGCCCGAGGAACCGCCGCCCCAGCCCCCGCTACCCCAGCTGCCGCCACTCCCTGGTCCCCAGATGATGATGGGCCCGCCGCGCCCGCGCCGCCTTTTGCCGCCGAGCACGCCGCGCAGCATCCAGAATACGAACCAGATGATGAGGATGGTGGGGATAAGCCCAAGCCCGTGCCGCGTCTCTTCCTGCCCCCGCTCGCGCGCGGCGATCAGGTTCGCGCGGGCTTCCTCGGGGGGAAGCGAGAGCTGCGCGACGATGGCGTCGGTGCCGGCAACGACGCCGCCTTCCATGTCACCCTCGCGGAAACGGGGCACGATCTGCCGGTTGATGATGACGGACGAGAGCGCGTCCGTCAGATAGCCTTCAAGGCCGTAGCCGACCTCGATGCGCACCTTGCGCTCGTTGGGCGCGACGATGAGCAGCGCGCCATTGTCATCCTCTTTCTGGCCGAGGCCCCAGTTGCGGCCGAGCCGGTAGCCGTAGTCCGCGATGTCGTATCCCTGCAGGTCGGGGATCGTGGCCACGACGAGCTGGCGTGTCGTCGTGTCTTCCAGCGTCTTCAGCTTTTCGGTGAGCGCGGCCTCGGTTTCAGGCGACAAGAGATCAGCGGCATCGACGACGCGTCCCGAAAGCTTCGGGAACTCCTGCGCTGCCGCTGGGAACGCCAGCAACAGCGCGGCGAGGCACGCCAGCCAGCGCATCTCTATTCGAAAGAGACGGTCGGCGCGGTTTCGGCTCCGGCGGTGGTGGCCTTGAAGGGCGTGATCGGCTCGGCGCCGTAGATGAACTTCGCCGCGATCAGGCTCGGGAAGGTGCGAATCTCGGTGTTGTAGGCCTGTACCGACTGGTTGTAATCGCGCCGCGCGACGGTGATGCGGTTTTCTGTGCCTTCGAGCTGCGATTGCAGCGCGAGGAAATTCTCGTTCGATTTCAGGTCCGGATAGCGCTCGACGGTGACGAGCAGGCGGGAAAGCGCGCCCGAAAGCTGGTCCTGCGCGGCCTGGAAGCGCGCGACGGCGGCGGGGTCGGTGAGCTGGTCGGTGTTGATAGTCGTCTGCGTGGCGGAGGCGCGCGCCTGCGTGACCGCTTCGAGTACCTCGCGTTCCTGCGCGGCGAAACCCTTCACCGTGGCGACGAGGTTCGGGATCAGGTCCGCGCGCCGCTGATACTGGCTTTCCACTTCGGCCCACGCCGCCTTCACGGCCTCCTCGCGCGTCGGCACGGTATTGATGCCGCACGCCGCGAGCGTCAGCGCGGCGAAAAGCGGGAGCAGGAACTTGCGCATCGGACGAACCCCTTCCGTATCAGTCAACTAATACAGGGCCCTTTTCGCTTATTCCGCCGCCATTAGCAACGGTTCCGCCTGCGGACCGCGCACGACGCGCCCGGGCCGTGCTGCCTGCACCGCGCCGTTCCGGAAGGTGACGGCGCCGGACTTGATCGTCGCGGTATACCCATCCGCCGTCTGCAGCAGCCGCTTGCCGCCCGCCGGGAGGTCGAATGCCAGCCACGGCTTGCCGAGCTTGAGCCGATCGAGATCGATGACGTTGAGATCGGCGAGATACCTCGGCGCGAGCAGCCCGCGATCGGCGAGGCCGTAGAGGAGGGCAGTATCCCGGCACTGCCGTTTGATCGCGAGTTCGAGCGGGATGCGGCCGCGCGCGCGGCCCTTCACCCAGTGCGTCAGCAGGAAGGTGGGGGAGGCCGCGTCGCAGATCGTGCCGCAATGCGCGCCGCCGTCCGACAGCGAGATGACCGTGTCGTCGCGCTCCAGCAGGCCCTTCACGAAGTCGAGGTTGCCGTCCACGTAATTGAGGATCGGCAGATAGACGAAGCCCGTGCCATCTCCCTCCATCATGACGTCATAGGCCACCTCGGCCGGGCTCTTGCCGCTCGCCTTCGCGAGCGCGGCGAGGCTGCGTTCGGGTGCGGGCTCGTAGTCCGGCTCCTCGCCGAGCGGGAACTGCATCGTCCAGCCCTGCGTCACCAGCATGAACAGCGCCGCCGTGTCCGGGTGCGGCGGCGGCAGGTTGTCCTCGGCAAGCAGCTTTGCGCGGAACGCAGGGTCGCGCAGCGTCGCGAGCTGCTCGGCCCAAGGCTTGCCGGCGATCGCCTGCCACGACGGGCGCATCACGAACGGGTGCACGGTGCCGCGCCATGCCATCAGCACGCCGGTGCCGCGCAGCGAGATCTGCGCGCGGATGTTGGCGCCGTCGTCGTTCGCGGCTTTCGTCGCGGCCATCTGGTCGGTCCAGTGCATGGCTTTGAGCGGTGATTGCAGCATGGCGAAGGTCACCGGCATCGCGGTTTCCTTCGACAGGCGCTTCATCCAGTCGAACTCGTTCCATTCGGGCATCAGGTCGGATGCCATTTCAAACACGCCGTGGCCGACGCGGCCCATCGCGCGGCCGATGCCGATCAGCTCCTCGGCGGTGGCGGTGGTGCCGGGCACAAGCTCGCCGTCCACGGACTTGTGGATCACGGTGCGCGAGGTCGAGAAGCCGAGCGCGCCGGCGCGCAGACCTTCTTCGACGATCCGGGACATCGCCTCGATCTCGTCCGCGGTCGGCGCTTCGTTCGCGGCGCCGCGTTCGCCCATCACATAGGCGCGCACGGCGCCGTGAGGCACGTGGCAGGCGACGTCGATGGTGCGCGGCAGGGCTTCGAGCGCGCCGAGGTACTCGGGAAAACTCTCCCAGTTCCATGTCATACCCTCGGCGAGCGCGGTGCCGGGAATGTCCTCGACGCCTTCCATCAGGCCGATCAGCCACTGGTGCCGGTCCGGCCGCGCGGGCGCGAAGCCGACGCCGCAGTTGCCCATGATCACGGTGGTCACGCCGTGCCAGGCGGAAGGGGCCATGACGTCATCCCACGTCGCCTGCCCGTCGTAGTGCGTGTGGATGTCGACGAAGCCGGGCGTCACGATCTGGCCGGCCGCGTCGATTTCTTCGCGGCCTGCCTCGTTCACGTTGCCGACCGCGCTGATGCGGCCGTTGTCGATGGCGATGTCGCCGGTGAACGGCGCGCCGCCGGTGCCGTCCACGATCGTTCCGCCGCGAATGACGATGTCGTGCATGATGGGCCTCCCTCAAGGTCTCCCGCTCAGTTTCCGCAGGGTTGGCAGGGTTCGTCAAGCTGACGATAATGGCCGGAAAAGGGGAGGATGGACATGATGCGCAAGGCATTGCTGGCGTTTCTGCTGGTTTCGGCATCACCCGCATGGGCGAGGACCATTGTTGTCGCGCCCGGCGACAATGATCAGGAGGTGTTGCAGACCGCGCTCATCGAGGCGCAGCCGGGCGATGTGATCGAGCTCGGCGCGGGCACCTTCCGATTGACGAACGGCCTGTCGCTCGATGTCGACAATGTCACCGTGCGCGGCGCCGGGCCCGCAGCGAGCGTGCTCAGCTTCAAGGGCCAGACGGGGGCAGGCGAGGGGCTGCTCGTCACGTCGGACCGCGTGCTGCTCACCGGCTTTTCGGTTGAGGACACGAAGGGCGACGGCATCAAGGCGAAGGGCGTCGATCGCATCACGATGGACAATCTGCGCGTCGTCTGGACGCGCGGGCCGCACAAGGACAACGGCGCCTACGGCCTCTATCCGGTCGAAGCGACGAACGTGCTCGTGCAGAATTCGGAGGTCGTCGCCTGCTCGGACGCGGGCGTCTACGTCGGCCAGTCCGAAAACATCATCGTTCGCAACAACCGCGTCAGCTTCAACGTCGCGGGCATCGAGATCGAGAACTCTAAGCACGCCGACGTCTACGGCAACCTCGCGCACCACAACACCGGCGGCATCCTCGTCTTCGATCTGCCGAACCTGCCGAAGATGGGGGGGCACTCGACGCGCATCTTCTCGAACACGGTCGTCGACAACGACACGCCGAACTTCGCCCCGCCCGGCAACATCGTCGCTGAGGTACCGCAGGGCCTCGGCATCATGGTGATGGCGAACGAGAACGTCGAGGTTTCCGGCAACCGCATCGAGGGCAATCGCACGGCGGCGGTGATGGTCGTTTCCTACGTGCGGCCGTTCGAGGACGCGAGCTACAACCCGCTCGCGCGCAATGTCCGCATCTTCGGCAACGTGCTCGGCAGGAACGGTTGGGACCCCAAATTCCCGGGTGGCGTGGAGCTTGCCGCTGCGCTCGGCGGCGGCCTGCCGCCGGTGCTGTGGGATGGCGTGACGCGCTTCGGCGACAAGCCCGACGATACCACGACCACCCCCGCGAGCGACGCACCGATGGTGTCGCTCGGGCTTGCCGTCGCCGGAACGCCGCCCTCGAAGGCGCAGCCAGCGCCGGTCGCGCCTGCGGGCGCTTCCGCAGCGCTTGCCGCCGTGGTGCTTCCTGCCGATCAGCCGATGCCCTGATGCTGCGCGCCGCCGCCCTGCTTGCGGCCGCGCTGCTGGTCGCCTCCGCCGCGCCCCCGACGGTGAACGACGCGGTTCTCGCGGGCGCTGCGGCACCGGCGACGCTCGCCGAAACCGGCCTGTTCCTCGATGGCGGCGCGACGCGACCAAACGCCCGCGTCGTCCCCTATGGCCTCGCAACGCCGCTCTTCTCGGATCACGCCGACAAGGCTCGCTTCCTCTATGTGCCGGAGGGCAAGACCGCGCGTTACACAGGCGAAGGCCTGCTCGACATTCCCGTGGGCAGCGTGCTCATCAAGCATTTCGGTTTCACACGTGCGGACGGCAACCTCGATCTCATCGAGACGCGGCTCCTCGTCCATCAGGCGGACGGCTGGAAGGCGTGGCCCTATGCGTGGAACGCTGACGATAGTGTGGCCACGCTGAAACGCGCCGGCGCGCGCGTCGCCGTCATCGGCCACGACGGCGCCGGCAAGTCCATACCGCTCGACTGGCAGGTGCCCAACGTCAACCAGTGCAAGGGCTGCCACGCCACCGGGAACACGCTGGTGCCGATCGGCCCCAAGGCGCGGAACCTCAACCACGATTTCGAGGGCGAAAACAATCTCGCGCGCCTCTCGCGCCTCGGCCTTGTCACCGGCGTCCCTGAAAACGCACCGCGCCTGCCGGACTGGAAGGACGCGAACGAAAGCCTCGAACGCCGCGCCCGCGCCTATCTCGACGTTAATTGCGGCCATTGCCACAAGCCCGACGGCCCCGCGTCGAACTCGGGCCTGTTCCTCACTTGGGAGACGCCTTCGGGTCCGCACATCGGCATCGGCAAGGGACCGGTCGCGGCGGGGCGCGGCTCCGGCGGGCGCATGGTCTCGATCGATCCCGGTCATCCGGACCGCTCGATCCTCACCTATCGGATGGAATCGACCGAACCCGGCGTCATGATGCCGGAGCTTGGCCGCACGCAGCCCGACGAAGCGGGTCTCGCGCTGGTGCGCGACTGGATCGCCGCGATGCGGTGAGCCGTGCTTTCTGCCCACCAGGGATTGCGGTATCCTCCTGCAATGCTGGGGCTTTTCGAGTCGCAGTGACTCGGAAGATCCCCGCTCAACTGGGGAGAGGTCCAATGCGGGTTACGGGACTTGTCGGTGCGCTCGCCGCGCCGCTCTTGCTTGCCGCGTGCATGGGTTACGACAATGATCGGCCGACACCGCTTCCGGGTCCGCTGCCCGGCGGTTCGTGGCAGCAGTCCTGCCGCGACGGTCAGGTCCGCAACGGCTATCTCCGCGCGCAGTGTCTCACCGCGAACAACACGTATCGCCCCGCTGCGGCGCGCATCGGCACCTGCCGGTCCTTCGGCAACCGCAACGGCACGCTGTTTTGCGAAACGGATGGCGGCGGCAGTTATCGCTGGAGCGGCTCCTTTGAAACGAGCTGCCGCGATGCTTCGACCGGGAACAACGGAAACCTGATCGCAAGCTGCCAGAACGCAAAGGGCGTATGGCAGCGAACGATGATCACGCCGCGCCAGTGCCCATCCTACCGCGCAGGGAACCGGAACGGGCAACTCTTCTGCGAAGGTTAGCGGGGCGCTGGACCGCGATCCCGGTTTAAACGATCCGCCCTAGAGCCCCATCAGGCTCAGCACTTCCTTGCGGCTGCGCTCGTCGTCGCGGAACACGCCCATCATGCGGCTCGTCGTCATGGTGACGCCGGGGGTGTTAACGCCGCGCGCAGACATGCAGGCGTGCGCCGCCTCGATCACCACGGCGACGCCGCGCGGCTGCAGATGCTCCCAGATGCAGTCGGCGACCTCGGCGGTCAGTCGCTCCTGCACCTGCAGGCGCGAGGCGAACCCTTTGAGGACGCGCGCGAGCTTCGAGATGCCGACGACGCGGTCGCCCG
Organism: Sphingosinicella xenopeptidilytica; assembly: GCF_042676985.1. Classification (NCBI taxonomy): domain Bacteria; kingdom Pseudomonadati; phylum Pseudomonadota; class Alphaproteobacteria; order Sphingomonadales; family Sphingosinicellaceae; genus Sphingosinicella; species Sphingosinicella xenopeptidilytica. The sequence continues at coordinate 275,352 of NZ_JBHTIK010000001.1, forward strand.
GTAGATAGGCGATATGCGCCTTGCCGATGATCGGCGCCATGTGATGTTCGCAGTGCGACTGGAAGGCGATGTCGCGCAGCAGCACGATCTCGTCATAGCCGCCGACCTCTTCGAAGGTGCGCGAAAGGTGGCGCGCGGGGTCTTCGGCATAGCCGCGGAAATACTCGCGGTAGGCGCGCGCGACGCGGCCCGGCGTATCGGCGAGCCCCTCGCGTGCGGGATCGTCTCCGGCCCATTCGATAAGACGGCGGACGGCGCCAAGCACGTCGTCCGGGATGCCGTTGTCGCGGTCGTTGGATGCGGTCATGCCCCTTCCCTAACCACCGACGGTCGCTTGCCGCAAGTCCCGCGCTTTCACAGCAGCGTCAGCGCGGCAAGCAGCCGGACGTCGATCATCACGCCTGCACGGCGCTTTTCGGCGATAAACTCCGGCAATGTTCGAAGCGGAACGCAGTGAACGGTGATGGCCTCGCCATCGACGCCGCCGCCGGGTCCGACACGGGCAAGCCCTGTTGCCCGCACCAGCGTGAAGTGCTCGCTCGTCATGCCGGGAGAGGAGGTGAACACGCCGAGGTCTTCCACGGTTTCGGCGCGGAAACCGGTTTCCTCCTCAAGCTCGCGACGCGCCGCCGTCAGCACCTCCTCGGGGCCGTCGTCGCCGACGAGCCCGGCCGGAAGTTCGAGGCAGCGCGCGCCGAGCGGCACGCGATACTGCTCAACAAGCACGATCTCTGCAGCGGCCGTCACGGCGAGGATGACGGCGGCGCCCATGCCGCCGGGGCGGCGAACATACTCCCAGTCCTTTTCAACGACGGCTTCGAGGAAACGCCCCTTCCAGACGGTGTTGTCGATCACGGCTGTTCTTTCAGGCAAAGAAAAAGGGCGGCGCCATGCGGTGCCGCCCCCTTCCGGTGTTCTCAGGCCGGTGTTCTCAGGCTTACTGCGCGACCGGCGCCGCGGCGCTCGGGTCTTCCGGCAGGCCGCCGAGCTGCGTCACGAGCTGCTTGTAGGCGTCGAGATAGGCGAGCGTGATCACCTGGCCGATCTCGGTGTTGGCATAGCTGCCGCCGCCGACGCCGCCGAAGCCGCCCCACCAGCCGCCACCGCCGCCGGCCGCCCACGAAAGGTCCTTCTTGCGGAAGTAGCCTTCGGTCAGGCGCTCCTGCTCGGTGGTGCGCGCGTTCACCAGCGTCAGCATGACGTTGGCTTCCTTGCTCTTCGTGGAAAGGCCGCCCGCGAGCATACCGAGCGTGCGGCTGCCGAGCAGGCCGCCGGCGATGGCGCCGATGCCGCCGCCGCCCGAGTTCTCGTTCTTCGAAACGAGGTCGGGAACGATGAAATAGTCGGCCGCCTTCACCTGGCGCTTGCCGATGTTGGAGCCCTTCTGCAGTTCGCCGGAATCGGCGAGCGCGCGCTCGATGTTGCGGCTGGCGAGGCCCTTGCCGCGATCGACGAGGCCGAAGCAGCCGGATTTCATCACGAACAGCTTGATGATCGCCTCCGGGCTGCCGAGCCCGAGCTGCTGCCACCAGTTGGTGTCCGGCTCGACGATGGAAACCGTGCCGAGCCGCTTCTGGCAGACCGGGATTTCCTGCATACTCTTCGTCTGCGCCTTGCGCGCGGAGGACTGGGATTGCGCGGATGCCGTGCCCGAAGCGACGGCCATGGCGGCCACGGCAATGCCGAAGCCGAGTGTTTTCAGGATCTTCATAAACTTCCCCATGTTCAAATGTGCTGGTTGGCGAAACCCCTGTCGCCGTTTCCGGCGCCGCCCGCAGCCGGAGCGTATATTGCCGGAGTTGGGCGGTCCCGGCAATCGTTCCCGCATAGTCCGCACACGTTATGATTCGGTTTCGGCTACCGGTTTTTTCGTCCCGCGATCAGGCTGTCGACGACAGAAGGGTCGGCGAGCGTCGTCGTGTCGCCAAGCGATCCGAAGTCGTTCTCGGCGATCTTGCGCAGGATACGCCGCATGATCTTGCCGGAGCGCGTCTTGGGCAGCGCGGGGGTGAAATGGATCTGGTCGGGCGTCGCGATCGGCCCGATCTCGCGGCGCACTTCCGCCTTCAGCTCGGCTTCGAGCGCGGCGTCGCCCTCCACGCCCGCGATCGGCGTCACGTAGCAGTAGATGCCTTGGCCCTTGATGTCGTGCGGGTAGCCGACGACCGCGGCCTCCGCGACCTTGGGGTGGCCGACGAGCGCCGATTCCACCTCCGCGGTGCCGAGCCGGTGGCCTGAAACGTTGAGCACGTCGTCGACGCGGCCGGTGATCCACCAGTAGCCGTCCTCGTCGTGCCGCGAACCGTCGCCGGTGAAGTAGAGGCCCTTGTAGGCGGAGAAATAGGTCTCGGCGAAACGCTGGTGATCGCCGTAGAGCGTGCGTGCCTGCCCCGGCCACGAGCTCTTGAGCACGAGGTTGCCCGAGGCCGGGCCTTCGATGAACTTGCCGTCGGCGTCCACGAGCGCGGGCTCGATGCCGAAGAACGGCTTCGTTGCGCTGCCCGGCTTTGTGGGGATCGCTCCCGGCAGCGGCGAGATCAGGATGCCGCCGGTTTCCGTCTGCCACCACGTGTCGACGATCGGCAGGCGTTCCTTGCCGGCGACGCGATGATACCAGAGCCAGGCTTCGGGGTTGATCGGTTCGCCCACGGTGCCGAGGAGGCGGAGCGAGGAGAGGTCGTGTTTCAGCACGGGCGCGTCGCCCTCGCGCATCAGCGCCCGGAGCGCGGTCGGCGCGGTGTAGAAGGTGGCGGGCCGGTGCTTTTCGATCACCGCCCAGAAGCGGTCGACCGCCGGATAGTTGGGCACGCCCTCGAACATCAATGTCGAGGCGCCGTTCGAAAGCGGGCCGTAGACGATGTAGCTGTGCCCCGTCACCCAGCCCACGTCCGCCGTGCACCAGTGGAGCGCGCCCTCGTCGCGCCAGTCGAACACGTATTTGAAGGTCAGCGTCGTCCAGACGAGATAGCCGCCGGTCGTGTGCAGCACGCCCTTCGGCTTTCCGGTCGAACCCGAGGTGTAGAGGATGAACAGCGGGTCTTCGGCGTTCATCGGCTCGGCCGGGCAGTCGGCGGAGACGGTTTCGCGGCGGTCGTGCCACCAGCTGTCGCGCGCGTGCGTCATCGGCACGTCGGCGCCCGTGTGGCGCACGACGAGCACGCCTTTCACCTCGTGCCAGGCGTGGCAGATGGCGTCGTCGATGGTCTGCTTCAGCGGAATCGTCTTGCCGCCGCGGCGGCCTTCGTCGGCGGTGATGATGAAGTCGCTCTTCGCGTCGTCGATGCGCCCCGCGACGGCTTCGGCTGAAAAGCCCGCGAAGACGACGCTGTGCACCGCGCCGATCCGCGCGCACGCCAGCATGGCGACGGCGGCTTCGGGGATCATCGGCAGATAGATCGTCACGCGGTCGCCCTTGGCGACGCCCATCGCCTTCAGCGCGTTCGCGAACCGACACACCTCCGCATGAAGCTCGGCATAAGTGAGCGTGATGGACGCAGCGTCTGGGTCGTCTGCCTCCCAGACGATCGCCGGCTGGTCGGCGCGCGCCGGCAGATGCCGGTCGACACAGTTGAAGCAGGCGTTCAGCACACCGTCCTCGAACCATTTGATATCGACCGGCGCGTAAGACCAGTTGCCCATCACGCCCGGCGTCTTGATCCAGTCGACGATCCCAATCTGCTCGCGCCAGAAACCATCGGGGTCCTCGAGCGAGCGCCGGTACATCGCCTCGTAGGTTTCAGTGTCGCAGATCGTCCGCGCGGCGGTATGCGCGGGCACAGGATACGTCGCGGTCGTGGCGTCGCTCATCGGTCAAACTCTCCCAAGGACTTCGCGGCACGTTGGCCGCATCACTACCACAAATACGTGTTCGGATCGGGCATCGGCTCGTGGCGCTGCGCCTTCGCGATCGAAACGATGGCCCGCACGACGAGCCAGATCGAGATCAGCGGAAACAGAAACGCGAGCAGGCCGAACGACAGGAGTGTCAACACGGCGAGCCCGATCACTGCGACGACAGTGATCCAGAAACCGCGGATATGATAAGCGTAGTGGCTTTCCTCCCACGGCGCGTTCTCCGCCGCGCCCCGCCAAACGTAGGCGAGGATCGCACCGATGAGAGTCGGCAGACCGGAGACCGCGCCGACGAGGATCAGCAGCGCCACGATGGTCGGCCGGTTGAGATCGAAACCCTGTGCTTCCGGTCTGCTCGCCATGGTCCAGACTCCACTGTTTTCAGGCGGCAATTCTGGCCTGCGTCGGTCCATTCCGCAAGGATGGGCTTTCGCAGGTCCACGCGGCGCGCTAGCGTCCGCCGCCGTGGGCATCCCTCTTCTCGCCGCGCGCCGGTTCGGGCCGCTGTTCGCCACCCAGTTCCTGGGCGCGTTCAACGATAATTTCTACAAGACGGCGATGCTGTTCCTCATCACCTACACGCTGCTCGCGGGGGATACCGCGGCATCGGCACAGATCGTCACCGTGGCGGCGGGCGTGTTCATCCTGCCCTTCGTGCTGTTTTCCGCGCTCGCCGGACAGATCGCCGACAGTGTCGACAAGGCGCGGCTCGTCCGCATCATCAAGGCGGCTGAGATCGGTATCATGCTCGTAGGCGCAGCGGCGCTGACATGGGGTTCGGTGCCGCTGATGATGCTGGTGCTGTTTTCGATGGGTCTGCACTCCACCTTCTTCGGACCGATCAAATACGCGATCCTGCCTCAACATCTCGCGCCACGGGAACTGCTCACGGGAACCGGCCTCGTCGAGGCGGGCACGTTCATCGCCATCCTCACCGGGCAAGTCGCCGGCGGCCTCCTCGCGCCGCAGGTTTCGGCGTGGGCGATCGTTGCGGTCGCCGTGCTCGGCTATGTAAGCGGCCGGCAGGTGCCCGCGGCACCGCCGCCCGGCCGCGCGCGCATCGAATGGAACATCCTTGCAAGTTCGCTGCGCATCACGCGCGAAGTAACGCGCGATCCACAGCTCGGTCGTGCGGTGCTCGCCGTGTCGTGGTTCTGGTCGGTGGGGGCCGTGTTCACCAGCCTGTTCGTGCCGCTGGTCAAGGGTGATCTTGGCGGCGCGGAAACCGTGGCGACGCTGTTTCTCACGATCTTTTCGGTCGGTGTCGCGGCCGGCTCGCTCGTCGTCGCGCGCCTCCTGAAAGGTGCCGTCTCCGTCCGCTACGCACCCGCATCGGCGGTGCTGATGACCGCGTTCATCGCCGACCTCTATTTCGCGATCCGTGCGTTCGACGTGCCCCATGCCGAACTTATCGGCGTTGGCGCCTTCCTTTCCGATCCTGGGAGCTGGCGCATCGTGCTCGACCTTTTCGGGCTCTCCGTTGCGGCGGGCGCGTTCATCGTTCCGCTCTACGCGCTGTTGCAGACCGCGAGCGACCCTTCGGCGCGGGCGCGGACCATCGCGGCCAACAACATCATCAATTCAGGCTTCATGGTCGCCGCGGCGCTCGGCTCCGGCGTACTTTTGAAAGCCGGACTCGATGTGCCCCAAATCCTGCTCGCCGTCGGGCTCGCCAACCTGCTGATCGTGATTCCCTGCCTCAGGATTCACCGCATCCAGCGTGCGCACGGCACTGCCTGAAAAGTTGCGCCGCGCAACTTCTGGCTAGGCGCGAACGAGCGTGCCCGCGCCCTTGCGCGTGAAGATTTCGAGCAGCAGCGCGTGCGGTACGCGGCCGTCGAGGATCACAGCAGCCTCGACGCCGCCGGTTACGGCGGAGAGGCAGGTTTCGAGCTTGGGGATCATGCCGCCCGAAATCGTGCCGTCGGCGATCAGTTCCTCGATGCGCGCGGGCGTGAGATCGGTGAGCAGCGACTTGTCCTTCGCGAGTACGCCCGGAACGTCGGTGAGCAGCATCAGCCGCGCCGCGCCCACGGCGCCCGCGATTGCGCCCGCCATCGTGTCGGCATTGATGTTGTAGGTGTGGCCTTCCGCGTCCTCGGCGATCGGGGCGATGACCGGGATCACATCGGAGCGCGTCATCAGATCGAGGATCTTGGCGTTCACCGCGATCGGCTCACCGACGAAGCCAAGGTCGACGACGCGTTCGATGGCGCTGTCCGGATCACGCGCTGTGCGCGTCAGCTTGCGCGCCGTCACGAGCCGTGCGTCCTTGCCGGAAATGCCAACTGCGGTACCGCCCGCACGGCCGATCCAGCTGACGAGATCCTTGTTGATGGCGCCCGCCAGCACCATTTCCGCGACCTCGGCGGTGGCCGCGTCGGTAACGCGCAGGCCGTCCACGAACTCCGACTTGATGCCGAGCCGCCCGAGCATGTTGCCGATCTGCGGCCCGCCGCCGTGCACGACGATCGGGTTGATGCCGATCGCCTTCAGCAGCACCACGTCCTCCGCGAAGTCGATCGCGCGCTCGGGGTCGCCCATCGCGTGACCGCCGTATTTCACCACGAAGGTCTGGCCGACATATTTCTGGATGAAGGGCAGCGCCTCCGTCAGCGTTTCAGCCTTGGCGAGCATGGCCGGATCGGGCGTGTGGTCGGCAGACATTCGGCAGGACTCCTCAGGCGTGATCGTGCGCCGCTATAAAGGCTCGGCGCGAAAGGGAAAGAGCGCGGGGCGTGTTATCTCATAACATTCTGTTTTTATTGACATAAGTACGAGCGTGGGAGCATAGGCAACCTATGGGCAGCGATCACGATCACCACGACCATCATGGGCATGATCATCACGGCCATGATCATGGCGCTGGCCATTCGCATGCGCCGAAGGTCAGCGCGGGCAACCAGCGCCGTGTTGGCCTCGCCGCGCTGCTTACGGGAAGCTTCATGCTCGCCGAAGTGGCCGGCGGCATCGTATCGGGATCATTGGCGCTGCTCGCCGACGCCGGCCACATGCTCACCGATTTCGCTGCGCTTGCCCTCGCGTGGTTCGGTTTCCACCTTGCCGCTCGTCCTGCCGACTGGCGGCGCACCTATGGCTTTGACCGTTTTTCGGTGCTGGTGGCGTTCGTCAACGGGCTTACGTTGTTCGTGATCGCGGCGGTCATCCTCTGGGAAGCGACGGAACGTCTGCAATCACCGCCGCCGATCGCGGCGCCGACGATGCTATGGGTCGCGGTGCTCGGTCTCGTCGTGAACATTCTCGCGTTCTGGATGCTGCTGGGTGCGGACCGCGGCAATCTCAACATTCGCGGCGCGCTCGCGCATGTCGCGGGCGACCTGCTCGGCTCGGTGGGCACCATCGCAGCAGCGCTCATCATCATGGGCACGGGCTGGACGGCGGCCGATCCGCTGCTGTCGGTGTTCGTTGCGCTCATCATCCTCAGGAGCGCGTGGGGTGTGACGCGGGACGCAGCGCATATCCTCCTCGAAGGTGCGCCGAGTGGCCTCGAGGCGGATACGGTTGCCGCCGACCTCACGGCGAACGTCGACGGCGTCGAAAGCGTCCACCACATTCATGTCTGGTCGATCAGCGAGGAGCGCCCGATGACAACGCTCCACGCACGCATCCGTCCCGATGCGTCACCGACGTTGGTGAAGGCGGCAATCCGCGAACGGTTGCAATCGCGTTTCCATGTCGATCACGCCACCGTCGAAATCGAAGAGGGCGATCACGCCCCTCTTTGCCGCTAGCTCTTCGAATCGAGTTTCCGGCCGAGCGCGACGAAGCTGTGGATCAATGGCGGCACCAGCACGACCGACAGCACCACTTTCGTTAGCATCTGGCCGATCATCAGATCGAGGATCGGGAATACGCCGTAGAAGGCGAGCGTGATGAAGATCAGCGTGTCGACGATTTGCGAGAGCACGCTCGCGAGCGCGCCGCGCAGCCACAGCAGCCCGCCTTCACGGCGCATCAGGCTGAACAGGCCGACATTCAGAAACTGCGAGATGCCGTAAGCGACGATTCCGGCGCCCATCAGCCGCGGGCTTTGCGCCAGCACGAGCTGGAAACCGGCTAGGCGCGCCGGGTCCATCTCGGGCGAGGCCGGGAGCGTGAGCACGATGATGATCAGCAGCATCGAAACCAGAAGCGGCACGAACCCGAACAGCACCAGCCGGTTCGCCGTCTCGCGGCCGTGCAGCTCGGCAACCGCGCTCGACAGCACGACGAGCAGCAGGAAGGCGAAGATGCCCGCCTCGACCGCGAGTGGCCCCAGCGCCACCTGCTTGTTGCCGAGGATACCGGCGATACAGGTCATGCCGCCGTAGAGGATCGAAAGCACGAAGAGCGAGCGAGATATCGGCGCGGCGGCGGTCGTCATCGCCTGTTGCTAACGGCTTTTCGCGGCCCGAGAAAGCTATATAGCTTGGGGTCTGGAGCACGCGTTCGCCGGGGGAACAATGCGAATATTGATCGGCCTTGGCGGCATTGCGCTCATCCTCGCCATCGCCGTTCTTTTGTCCTCCAATCGCAAGGCCATCCGTCTGCGTGTCGTTGGCGCCGCCTTCGCGCTTCAGGCCGGAATTGCTGTGCTCGTGCTTTATGTTCCGGCCGGACGGCGCGCGCTTGCCTGGCTTTCCGCAGGCGTCGGTGAACTCCTCGGCTATGCGCGCGCGGGCTCCGAATTCCTGTTCGGCAAGCTGCTCGGCGATCCACTCGGGCAGAGCTTCGCGTTTCAGGCGCTGCCCACGATCATCTTCTTCGCCGCGCTCATCGCCATCCTCTATCACCTCGGTGTGATGCAGCTCATCATCCGCTGGATCGGTGGTGGGCTCGAGAAGATCACGGGCATCAGCAAGGTCGAATCGCTGTGCGCGGCGTCGAACATCTTCGTCGGCCAGAGCGAATCGCCGCTCGTGATCCGGCCCTATCTGGCGGGCCTCAGCCCTGCACAGCTCTTTGCGGTGATGTCATCCGGCATGGCGGGCGTCGCGGGCACGATCCTCGCTGCTTATGCATCGATGGGGATCAGCATCGATTATCTGCTCGCGGCGAGCTTCATGGCGGCGCCGGGCGGCATCTTGATGGCGAAGCTGATCATGCCCGACGATCCTGCCGACCTTGCGCGCACGCAGGGCGAGGTCGTGGAAATCTCCGACCATGATGAGGAAAAGCCCGCGAACATCATCATGGCCGCGGCACAGGGCGCTCAGACCGGCGTGAAACTCGCGGTCGCCGTGGGCGCGATGGTGCTGGCGTTCGTGGCGCTGGTGGCGCTTGCGAACGGGCTGCTGTCAGGGGTCGGTGGCTGGTTTGGGCTTCAAGGCCTCACCTTCCAGCAGCTCATCGGCTACGTGTTCGCGCCGATCATGTACCTGCTCGGCGTGCCGTGGGATGAAGCCGGCATCGCGGGCGGCCTCTTCGGCACCAAGGTCGTCCTCAACGAGTTCGTCGCCTATATCGATCTCAGCGCGCAGCAGGCGGCGCTGTCGCCCGCGACCGTAGCGATCGTCACCTTCGCGCTCTGCGGCTTCGCAAACTTCAGTTCGATCGCGATCCAGATGGCGGTGACGGGCAGTCTCGCGCCCAGCCAGCGCCCGATGATCGCGAAGCTCGGCATCAAGGCGCTCGTTGCGGGCAGCCTTGCGAACCTGATGAGCGCAGCCCTCGCGGGCCTGCTACTCTCCGTCTAGCGGGTGGGAACCGGCGTCTCGCCCGAATAGTCGTAGAAGCCCTTGCCGGACTTCCGGCCGTACCAGCCGGCTTCGACGTACTTCACGAGCAGCGGCGCGGGACGATACTTGGGATCGCCGGTCGCTTCCTGCATCACGTGCATGACGCTGAGCAGCGTATCGAGGCCCACGAAATCGGCGAGCGTCAGCGGGCCCATCGGGTGATTGGCGCCGAGGCGCATACCCTGATCGATATCGACCACCGAACCGACACCTTCGCCGAGCGCGAAAATCGCCTCGTTCAGCATCGGGCAGAGCACGCGGTTGACGATGAACGCCGGGCTGTCGAGCGCTTCCACCGTGGTCTTGCCGATCGCCTTGCAGAAGGCGTGCATCGCCGCTGTCGTGGCGTCCGAGGTCGCGAGTCCGCGGATGATCTCCACGAGCTTCATCACCGGCACGGGGTTGAAGAAATGGAGGCCGACGAAGCGGTCGGGTCGGTCGGTTGCCGCCGCCAGCCGCGTGATCGAGATCGACGAGGTGTTGGAGGCGAGAAGCGCGGAGTCCTTCAGGGCTAGGCCCTTGAAGATCGCCTTCTTCACCGCCTCGTTCTCGGTCGCCGCCTCGATGACGAGGTCGCAGTCCGAAAAGGCGGCGGGGTCCGTGGTCAGGCGGATGCGCGCGAGCGTCGCTTCAACCTCGTCCACCTGCATCGTGCCCTTGGCGACGGCGCGGCCGAGATTCTTCTCGATGACGGCCTTGCCCGCTTCGGCGCGCGCGAGTTCCACATCCGAAAGGATGACGTCGAACCCGGCGAGCGCGGAGACGTGTGCGATGCCGTTGCCCATCAGGCCTGAGCCGATGACCCCTACCGTTTTCATGGCCTACAGCTTCTGCGTGAGTTCGGGAACGATGGTGAAGAGGTCACCGACGAGGCCGAGATCAGCGACCTGGAAGATCGGGGCATCCTCGTCCTTGTTGATGGCGACGATCACCTTCGAGTCCTTCATGCCCGCGAGGTGCTGAATGGCGCCCGAGATGCCGATCGCGACATACAGTTCCGGCGCGACGATCTTGCCGGTCTGGCCGACCTGATAGTCGTTCGGCACGTAGCCCGCGTCGACGGCTGCGCGCGATGCGCCCACAGCCGCGCCAAGCTTGTCGGCGAGCGGGAAGATGACCTGCTGGAACGTGTCGCTGTCCTTCAGCGCGCGGCCGCCCGACACGATGATCTTGGCGGAGGTGAGCTCGGGGCGCTCGAGCTTGGCGATCTCGGCACCGACGAAGCTGGAAAGGCCCGCGTCACCGCTGCCGGAGACTGTCTCGATGCTTGCCGAGCCGCCGTCACCGGCCTTCTCGAAGGCCGTGCCGCGCACGGTGATCACCTTCTTGGCGTCGCCCGACTGCACGGTGGCGATGGCGTTGCCTGCATAGATCGGCCGCTCGAACGTGCTGGCGTCGACGATGCCGGTGATCTCGGAGATCTGCTGCGTATCGAGCTTCGCGGCGACGCGCGGCGCGATGTTCTTGGCCGATGTGGTGGCGGGAGCGACGAGCGCGTCGTAGTTCGCCATCAGGCCTTCGATCAGCGGCGCGACGTTTTCGGCAAGGCCGTTGGCATAGGCCGCATCGTCGGCGAGCAGCACTTTGGAAACGCCTGCGATCTTCGCGGCAGCATCGGCGGCACCCTGCGCGCCCTGGCCTGCGACGAGCACGTGCACATCGCCGCCGAGCTTGCCGGCAGCCGTCACGGCGACGCGGGTCGCGTCCTTGATCGAGGCGTTGTCATGTTCAGCGAGGACGAGGACGCTCATGCGATCGCTCCCATTTCCTTGAGTTTGCCGATGAGAGCGTCGACCGAATCGACCTTGATGCCCGCCTGCCGCTTCGGCGGCTCGCTGACCTTCAGCGTCTTCAGGCGCGGTGTGACGTCGACGCCGTAGTCGGCGGGCGTCTTCGCATCGATCGGCTTGGACTTCGCCTTCATGATGTTCGGCAGCGAGGCATAGCGCGGCTCGTTGAGGCGCAGATCGGTGGTGATGATGGCCGGGGCCTTCAGGCTTACCGTCTCGAGGCCGCCGTCGACTTCGCGCGTCACGTTCACCTTGTCGCCCGCCACTTCAACCTTGGAGGCGAAGGTGCCCTGCGCCCAGCCGAGCAGTGCGGCGAGCATCTGGCCGGTCTGGTTGGCGTCGTCGTCGATCGCCTGCTTGCCGAGGATGATGAGGCCGGGGCCTTCCGCTTCGGCGATTTTCGCGAGGATCTTCGCGACCGCGAGCGGCTCGGTGGAAACGTCGGTGGTGACGAGGATGCCGCGGTCGGCGCCCATCGCGAGCGCGGTGCGCAGCGTTTCCTGGCACTGCTGAACACCGATGGAAACCACGACGATTTCGGTCGCCGCACCCTTTTCCTTCAAGCGGATCGCCTCCTCGACGGCAATCTCGTCGAAGGGGTTCATGCTCATCTTGACGTTGGCAAGTTCGACGCCCGACTGGTCGGACTTCACGCGGGCCTTCACGTTGTAATCGATCACCCGCTTCACGGGCACAAGGATCTTCATCGGCATCCTCCGGAAAGCTGGCCGGCTTCTGGGAGCCGGATCGCGCGACGACCTGCGTCAATGGGACGTATGTGTCAACGGCCAAGGCACGCAACTGACCGTTTGACGTGAAGAATTCGCGTGCCAGAATGGTGCAACTCTAAAAAGAAGCAGTCGGGGTCGGTCGTGAACAGGGAGACATCGCCGGGCGGCGGTGGCGTGCATTTGCGTTTGCAGCTCCTGGGAGAGGTGCGATTCAGCGTCGGCAGTGCGGATGTCACGCCGCGCTCTAAACGTGCGCGCGCGCTCGTTGCGTATCTTGCGCTTTCGCGCGGGTACACGGCCACGCGTGCGCGGCTTGCCGATCTCTTCTGGGGTGATCGTGGCGAAGCGCAGGCGCGCGGCAGCCTCCGGCAATGCCTGCTCGAAGTCCGCAGCGCCGCGGGCGATACCGGCGTCGAGATCCTCTCTTCGGACCGGGAAAGCGTTTCGCTGGGCCATGGCTGGACGAGCGATATCGCCGAGATCGAGATGGCGATGGCGGGGACGTCTGCAAGCATCGCCGATGCGATCGAAGCCGCGGGGCGGGAACAGCTGCTCGGCGGGCTGTTCGTCAGTGATGAGTATGACGAGTGGCTGACGCTCGCCCGCGCCGATTTTGATGCGCGGCTTGCCGATGCGGCGCGGCGCGGCCTTACCCGGGCGATAGAAACCGGCGATGCGGAGTCGGCCCGGCGCATCGCTGATCATTATCTGCTGCGCGATCCGGGCGACGAAGAGGTCACCGTGCTCGCCATGCGTGCCGATGCGATGCGCGGCGCGGCACCGATTGCGCACCGACGATTCCAGAAGCTGCGGGACTACCTTGCTGCCGAACTGGGCACAGTGCCGGGCTCCACCGCGCTCGACGCGCTTGCCGCCGTGGCCAGCGCGCCGGTGGCCGAGCCGGTTGCGCTGGCAGCGCCCGCGCTTCCAGTGCTTCCCGCCCACGATGGCCCGCCGCTGCTGCTGGTGTGCCCCTTCGTCGAAACGGGCTTTGCGAGCAATCTGATGCACCTTGCGGATGGTGTGCGCGAGGAGGTCCTGTCCGGCCTCTCCCGCTTCAAGGATTTGCGCGTGCTGGTGGAAGACCGTATGCCGTCGTCGGACGAGGCGGCGATGTTCGGCGCAGGAACGATCGCCTATGCGCTCACCGCGACGCTCCGGCAATCGGGCACGCACATGCGGGTGACACCGGTGCTGACGCGCCTTTCCGATCGTTCTGTCGTCTGGTCCAACCCCGTGTCGATCGAGGTGGGCGATCTTCAGGAAGCGATCGATGCGATGGTCGATCGGATCATCGGTGCGGTGACGCCGCGCGTCGAGCGCGATGCCGTTCCGCGCGCGCAGCCGGGTGCTGTCTACGACCGTTACCTCGTTGCCCGCCACCGTGCGCGGACGGCGGCCACGCTCGATGAAGCGAAAGCGGCGGCCGATCTTCTCGAAGGCGTGATCGCCGACGCGCCGGAGCTCGCGGTCGCCTATCCGCATCTCATTCGGCTCTACAACACCAACTATTTCTACAAGATCGCAGGCATCGATCCGGCGCCGAACCGGGTTCGTGCCTTCGAGCTCGCGAAAACAGCGCTGTCGCTCGATCGCGGCCACATCCACGGCTACACGGTGATGGGCTGGTGCCAGCTCTGGCGCGGCGGATGGGATGCCGCGCGCGCGCATTTCGAACAGGCGGTGGAGCTTAATCCCTACCATTCGGAGCGCATCAAGGAGGCAGCCTTCGGCCTCATTTTCCTCGGCGAACATGCGAAGGGCGGCGATTATCTGCAGCGCTGCCTCGATCTCGATCCGCTGCCCAACGACAATTTCTTCGAAGACCTCGGCTTCCTCAAGCTGATGCAGCGGAGGCCTGACGAGGCCGTGGCCTACTTCGACCTGATCGTGGAGCCGACGCTGTTCGCCGATCTCTACGGCGTGCTTGCAAGCTGCGCGGTCGGGCATCCCGCGGGACAGGCGATGGCGGCCGCGTGGCGGCAGCGCATCGCAGCCATCTGGTCGCCCGACGTGCCGATGACGGACGGCAACATGATGTCGTGGCTGCACACGCACCTGCCGTTCCGGAAGCCCGAACACTGGTCGTTATTCTCGTCCTACCTTGGCCCCGTGCTCAGGGACGCTCATCCCGAAGCCGCTTGAGGAACAGCGTTTCGGGCGGCGGCTCGCGACGGCAGGGGGTGAATGGCGTGGCGAGTGCTGCGGCGATGGCGCCTTGCGCGTCGAGAGCCTTCTGCGAAACGAAGCCGGTCGGCAGCCACGCCGCGAACCGCTCTGCGCGGTCCGGTAGCAGCTCTGCGGCGGCAGCGATCAGCCCGGGTATCGTGCGGTTCTTGAAGAAGATGGCGTGCGACGCGGTGCGAAGGCGCCGAGCCTCGTCCCCTGTCAGCACGCGGTCGCGAAGCGCGGCAGCGAGCGTTCGGCGCACGTCGACCTGCGCCAGCGAAAGCGCGCGGTGGCCCAAGGCGCTCGGCGCGTGCGCCACCGCCACCTCATCGTCCCCGATAATGCGCCCGGCGGCATAGGCGTGCGCGATGGCGCCTTCGGGGCGCATCCCGAAGCGATGAAGCTCTGCGGCGCGGAGCGCGCCAAGGCTTGCCGCCCCCCACACATCGAAGCCTTCAGCGAGCAGCACGAGGATCTCCTTGTGCCACGGCGCTCTGGCCGCTTCGAAGATGCCGTCGATAAGCAGCACGCGGTGCGGCGGCTGTTTGGCGAGCGCGAGCATGTCGCCGGCGCTGGCTGGGGGAAGGTATGTGACGGTATCGGCAGCGGGACGATTTGCGGAGGGGAGCGTCGGGCCGATGTATACGCTTAAAGGCATTGTTCGGCGCCCAGCATTCCCGGCATCCACAGCCGTACGACGCTGACGCTGCGGCAGGGCGGGGAGAGGTCGCAGCGCAGCATGTTCCGTACGCTGCCTTCGGCAAGGCGCACGCACAGCGCATCAAGCCCGGGGCGCGCTGAATAGGCATCGCGCACGCGGCGCCAATCCGTGTTTTGACCCGTCGGTGCACCGAGTGCCTGGTGCCCGGCTTGCGTTGGCTCCTCGGGCATGATGTCGTCGCGCGCACCGCTGATGATGGTGAGGCGAGACTGCGCTGCCTCCGCAAAGGCGCGGAACAGCGCGTCGTCGGGATCGGGGCGGCACGCGGCGCCGAGAAACGACGGCGCGTAACCCGGATCATCGAGACGGCACATCACCACGGGGAGCCGGCCCGCGCCCTCAACCACATATACGGCAGTGGCGATGCCAAGGTCCGCGAGATGCTCCGTGAGCGCGTGGAACCACGGCGCCTCGATCGTTTCAGGATCGACGCGCGCGCGCGCCTGCCCGGCCATGCCGCTCTTCAGCCACCAAGCTTGTGCGTCGCGCTCGATGCGTTCGAGAAGCGCCGCGACGGTGGCGTCCTCAAGGCTCGCTCCCGCACCAAGGCCAAGGCTCGAGCGCGCGAAAGGACTGTCGCCATCGAAGGTGAAATCCACCGAAACCGTATCGAACGGGACGAAGATGCGGCCGCCTTCCGGGAAGCGCTCCGCCGCGTGCCAGCGGACGGGCGCGTCCGGCCACTGCGTTCGGCTCGGCCGGACCTCACCGTAGTCGAGGAAGCGGGGCAGGCGTACGTCTTCGGGAAGATCGTCAAAACGGCAGCAAGGCCCGTCTGCCTGCACCAACTCCGCACAAGCCCCCTCGATCGCCTCCATCACGGCGGAAATGCGCGCGTCGGCCTCGCGTCGCCCTTTGCCCTGATGTACGGCGAGCGACCGGCTCATCGGCCGCACCGCTTGAAACACCGGCAAGCCGATGCGATCGAGGTGCGTGACCTCACCGATCCGGGTAATGCCTGCCCAATCGAGCACCGGGCCGAGCTGCGACAGCAGCACTGCGGAATCGACCTGCCGCCAACGGTCCGAGGGCGGCACCAGCGTCAGCCATTCGGGAAGCCGTCGGGCATAATCATCCGTTCGCCGCCGGGCGTCGGCAGCGTTACCGTGCATCACGAGCCGGCGATCCGCTCTAGTTGTCGCCGCCCCAAGTCTGCTGGAAGGACATGACGTTGTTGGCCTTCGGCAGCTTGACCGCCTCGACCGCATCGCCGGCCTTCTTCGCGGCCTCGAAGATGCGAACGAGGTTCTCGATGTCGGTCTTTTCCTGCGCGGTCTTCGCCTTCGCAAGATCGTAGGTGGCGACCGACTGGGTGACGTAATAGGTGCCGCCATCCTTGATGATGAAGGTCGGGTCGCTGGAGCCGCCGAGCTGAACGCGCGTTATCGTCGGGGGTACACTCATGGTTTCTGCCTCCTGCCTGATGGATTCAGTCCACATTGCCTACGTCCGGCGCCAGAAAAGCGCCAGAGACAAAGAGGGTGAACATCAGATTTCAAGGAGGTTGGTGAAGTGGATATCCTCTTCCTCCGCGCACTTTCCGATCCGGATCCGGCTCGGCCGGTGCTCGGCAAGGAAAAGGCGCGGCGCAGCGTCGGCGCCGGTAAGCATCGCGGGCGCGCCGGGCATGTTGACAGCGCGGCTTGCAGGTGCGGTGGCGTTGAACGCGGCGGCGGCAAGCGCGGCGGCAACGAGAATGCGCTTGAGATCGGACGGCATCGGTTCGTACTTTCAAAGGAGAATTTCGTGCCGGCAGCGGCTGCGACCACCACCACCGACACGTGCTCTTCTAGGCTGCCAGCGTCAGCCGCCCCGCAAACGCTCCGTCAGATCATCGTCAAATCGCGGCTCAGGGCTCCATTATGTCCGCGCCGCCGCGCCAGAGGTGCAGGCTGAACAGGCCGCGCGCATCGGTCCAGTAACGGACAGGCCGCCATCCGGCGGCGCGCGCGAGGAGGCGTGCCTCCTCGATCGTGTATTTGTGGCTGTTCTCGGTATGGATCGTCTCGCCTTCGCGAAGACTGAATGTTTCGCCGGCCGCATGGAAGCGCACGTCGCGTGTCGCGGCGAGGTGCATTTCGATACGGCCGAGATCGTCGTTCCACAGCGCGCAGTGTTCGAAGGCGTCCAGCGGGATATCGCCGCCGAGCTCGCGGTTGATGCGCGCCAGCAGGTTGAGATTGAACGCTGAGGTTACGCCTGCGGAATCGTCATACGCCGCCTCGATGAGGCGCGGGTTTTTGCGCAGGTCGATGCCGATGGCGAGCCACGGCGCTTCTCCGAGCGTGGCGCGGAACGCGCGCAGCAGGTCGACGGCAGCGGCGTGCGTGAGGTTGCCGATGGTGGAACCGGGGAAGAAGCCGATCATCGGGCGGCCCCGGGCGGCGCGGGGAAGTGCGATCGGCTTCGTGAAGTCCGCCGCAACCGGCAGGATATCGAGACCGGGCAGAAGGCGCGCCAACCCGGCGGCCGCATCGCGCAGGAAGTCCGCGGAAATATCGATCGGCACGTAAGCGGCGGCCCGCACAGCCTCCACGAACACCGGGGTTTTCGTCGAGGAGCCAGAACCGAACTCCACAACCACCTTGCCGGTGCCAGCGATCCGGCCGATTTCATGGGCGTACGCATCCAGAAGGCCGGTTTCGGTGCGGGTTGGGTAATATTCGGGAAGCGTAGTGATCGCTTCGAAAAGCTCGGAACCCTGCCAATCATAGAGGTAGCGCGCCGGGATCACCTTGCGGGGCTGGGACAGGCCTCGCACCACGGCATCCGCGAAATCGTCCTTCAGCAGGGCTTCTGTTGCTGACGTCATGACGCATCCGTTCCTAAATGTCCTTCGCCAGCCGAACGCCGGTGAATTGCCAGCGCTGGTGGGGATAGAAGAAGTTGCGGTAGGTGGGGCGAGCGTGGCTTGCCGGGGTCGCGCATGAAGAGCCGCGCAGCACGAACTGCCCGCACATGAACTTCCCATTGTACTCACTGACAGCGCCCGCCTCCGGACGGAAGCCGGGATAGGCAGCGTAGGCGCTTTGGGTCCATTGCCAGCAGGTGCCGAACATTTGGGAAAGTGCCGTGTTTTCGGCGATCGCTTCCCATTCCGCCTCGCGCGGCAGGCGCGCGCCAGCCCAGCGCGCGAAAGCATCGGCCTCGAAATAACTGACATGTGTCGCCGGTGCGGCGGCATCGACGGGTTGCCGCCCGGAGAGCGTCATCGTGGACCAGCCGCCGTCTTCGCGGCGCCAATAGAGCGGAGCCGTGATGTCATCGCGCTCTACCCATGCCCATCCGTCCGAAAGCCAGAGCGTTGGCGTGCGATAGCCGCCGTCATCGATGAACGTTGCCCATTCGGCGTTCGTCACAAGCCGCGACCCGAGCGCGAAGGGTTGCAACAGCACGGGATGCCGGGGCGTTTCGCAGTCGAACGCAAACCCATCTTCATCGTGGCCGATGGAAACGATACCGCCGGGATGCGCCAGCCAATCATGGGCATCGGCGTTTGCCGCCGGGAACGGAGCGTCCTCCGCATAGACGGGCGCGAGGGGGTTTTCCGAGAACAGGTGCAATATGTCGGTCAGCAGCAGTTCCTGATGCTGCTGCTCGTGGTGACAGCCGAGCAGAACGAGTGCCCGCGCGGCGTCCGGCAGATCATCGAGCGCGCGCTCCAGCGCGGCATCGACGTGCGCGCGCCACGCTAGCACTTCGGAAAGCGCCGGTCGCGTCAGGAGTCCACGCCGGTCGCGGCGGAGGCGCGGCCCGGCGGCTTCGTAATAGCTGTTGAACAGAAACCCGTATGCCGGATCGAACACGCGGTAGTCGGGCACGTGTGGCGTCAGCACGAAGGTTTCGAAGAACCATGTCGTGTGCGCGAGGTGCCATTTCGCGGGACTTGCATCCGGCATCGACTGCGCGCTTGAGTCGGCGTCCGAAAGCGGCGCGGCGAGATCGAGGCTGTGCCGCCGCGTCTCGCGGAGAAACTGGCGGAGTGCGGCGTGCGCCGAAACCGTTCGTGAAGCCATGCGCCCTCCCCGTTCGGGAAGGGCCGCGTTCAGGCGTCCCGGTTGGCGCCCGGAACCCAGAGCACGTCAGCCCTGCCCTTGTCGTTGCAGTGACGTGCCATGACAAACAAATGATCGGACAAACGGTTCAAATATTTGATCGGCAGATCGCCGATCGCATCCGTCTCGTTCGCTTCCACGGCGATGCGTTCGGCACGGCGGACGACGGTGCGCGCGACGTGGAGATGCGCGGCAAGCGCCGATCCCCCGGGCAGGATGAAGCTCGTGAGCGGTTCCAGATCGGCGTTCATCGCATCAATTTCGCGCTCCAGCCGATCAACCTGTGCCTGTGTGACGCGGAGTGCGCCGGTAATCTCTCCTGGCGTGGCGAGATCGGCGCCGAGATCGAACAGATCGTTCTGGATGCGCGCGAGCATCGCATCCTCCGCGCCTTCGGCATGGAGCCGCGCGACGCCGATCGCGCTGTTCGCCTCGTCGGCGGTGCCGTAAGCGGCGACGCGCGCATCGTGCTTGGCGCGGCGGCTGCCATCGACGAGGCCGGTGGTGCCGTCGTCTCCCGTGCGTGTGTAGATCTTGTTGAGCTTGACCATGAAATCAGCCGCCGTTTCGGGTCATCATGATGAGGATGATGACGAGCACGACGGTGATGCCCTGCAGCAGCACGCGGTAGCTCATCAGCTTGTTCGATTGCTGGCCGGTGATATCTTTGCCGCGCGCCATCACGATGATGCCGCGCACGAGGACGGCCGCGGTCGCGAGCGCGCCAAGCACGATGAGGGCGATGACGAGTCCGGTCATTCCCCGAGACTAATACGGGTTTCGGCGCGCATGTCACGCTGCCGTATGCCCGCGCTCAGAATTTGTAGACGAGGCTGGCGCGCGTCACCGTATCGGTCTTCACGCGGTCGTCGGGCGGATCGGTCTCGTGCTTCACGTCGAACGAAAGGCGCGTCGAAAGACTGCCGACGAGCTTCGTGGTGAGCGCGCTGTTGGCGAACAGCGTGTCGTTGCCGCTACCTACGATGAATCCCGCATCCTCGGTGAAGATAAGATCGCCGACGATGGTCCAGCGCAGGTTGGTTTTGCCGCGTACGCTGAGCTCGTTCCGGCTCCGATCGGCATCGGGCTCCAGTTCGTCGAAGACGAAACGCGTCTGCCGGAGCGCGGGGCCGCCTTCGAGCGCAAGCCGCAGGCGCGGGCGCTCCGCCGCGATCCAGCCGAAACCGGCGGATTCGGTGAAGCGGCGGCTGAAACCTGCGAAGCGATCGTTTTCCCAGCCAACAAAGCCGAAGGTGTAGAAGCGCGGGCTGAAGCGGTGATCCGCCTGATACGAGGCGCCATAACGCTCGCGGGTTCGTTCGCCATCCGATTCCTGGAAATCGGCTTCGGCGAACAGGCGGTGTCGCCACGTGAGGCCTTGTTTCACGAGATCGATCTTGCCGGAGGCGCCCTGCTGATCGGTGTTACCGGTGGTGAAGGTTGCGCCGAGCGCGGCCTCGCCCTCCCAGCCGTTTGTGAAGCCCTGCGTTGCCAGAATCCGGCGGCGCTGCTTCTCGGCCTCCTGCACGGCACGGATTTCCGAAACCAGCGCGTCGATCTCCGCCATCGCCTGCGGCTGCGTGCGGCGGGCGAGCGCCGCGATCGTATCGAGCTGGCCGGGCTCGGCGGCGCGGATCATCTCGGCGACGGGCGCGGGGAGGACGCCTTCGGTGGGTTTGTCTTCAGCCGACGATTCGGCGGGGGGATCGGCGGGCGCCTCGACGGGCAGGGCCGTCTGCGCGGCCGAAGTTGCCGCCGCAATGGAAAAGGGAGCGGCGAGCGCGATACGCCACACGTGTCGATCTCCTTCTTTTCGCCCCCCGGCGCGAACCGCCTAACAAAAGTCTGCGTGTCAGGCAAAACCAAGCTGATGCTTTATCGCCTCGGGCGGAACGCCGCGTGCGCGAAGCTCGGCTAGTGTCTCGGCGCGGTCGCGCTTGGCAAGGCGCTTGCCTTCCGGGCCCGTGAGCAGCGGATGGTGGTGGTAGCGCGGCGTCGGCAGGCTGAGCAGGCCCTGCAGCAGCCGGTGGATGTGCGTCGCAGAAAACAGATCCTCGCCGCGTACGACGTCGGTAACACCCTGCAGTGCGTCGTCGACAGTGACCGAGAGGTGGTAGCTGGTGCCTGCATCCTTGCGCGCGAGCACGACGTCGCCTTCCGTCTCGGGCGTTGCCGCGATCTCGCCCTGCACTGCGTCGTGCCACGAAAGCGGCCCAGTGATGGCGGCGGCGCGGGCGACGTCGAGGCGCCACGCGTGCGGCTCCGCCATGCGCCGTGCGCGCGTTTGCGCATCCAGCGCGCGGCAGGTGCCCGGGTAGAGCGGCTGCGCGCCGTGCGGGGCGGTGGCCGCGGCGGCAATGTCCGCGCGCGTGCAGAAGCAGGGATATACCACACCCGCCGCCTGCAGCCGCGCGAGCGCTGCGGCATAATCCTCCATGTGTTCAGACTGGCGGCGCACGGGCGCCTCCCATGTGAGGCCGAGCCAGGCGAGATCTTCGAAAATGCCGTCCACGAACTCGGCGCGGCAGCGCCCGGTATCGATATCCTCGATGCGCAGCAGGAAGCGGCCGCCGTGCACCCCGGCGAAGCGGAACGCCGTGAGTGCTGAGAAGGCGTGGCCCAAATGCAGTCGCCCCGTGGGGCTCGGCGCGAAGCGCGTGACGACCGTTATGATGGACTCCTCGAAATTCTTGGCGCAGTCTGCACAAAGCGCATTGACCTCACCCCAGATCAAGTGGTGTCATAGCGGCGACACACAATACGCTGTATGGTGCGTGCAGTAAGGTTGCGGACGGCCGGTGCGGCCGCCTTGCGTGCGACAGGGTACGGGTAGCGCCCCGGCAGTCCGCGAAAATGCGGACTGGGGCTTGATGTATACGACCGAACTTCTCGATGCGCGTGCGGTTTCGCCGGAAAGTTGCCCGGCGCTGGTGCTGAATGCCGATTATACGCCGCTTTCCTATTATCCGCTCAGTCTGTGGTCGTGGCAGACCGCGATCAAGGCGGCATTCCTCGATCGGGTCTCGGTCGTCGCCGAATACGACCGTGTGGTGCATAGCCCGCGCTTCGCGATGCGGCTGCCCTCGGTGATCGCGCTTCGGGATTATGTGAAGCCGTCGTCGCACCCGGCATTCACGCGCTTCAACCTGTTCCTGCGCGATCGATTCAGCTGCCAGTATTGCGGCGGGCGGCACGATCTCACCTTCGATCATGTCGTGCCGCGTGCCTACGGCGGGCGCACGACATGGGCGAACGTCACCACGGCGTGCGCGCCCTGCAACCTGCGCAAGGGCGGGCGCACGCCGGCGGAGGCGCACATGGCGCTGCGCTCGGCGCCGCGCCAGCCGACCGCGCACGAACTGCAGGTGAACGGGCGCGCGTTTCCGCCGCATCACCTGCATGAAACGTGGCGCGATTACCTCTATTGGGACACCGAACTCGAAGCCTGAGGCGATCTCCTGTTGCGGTGCAGCATCGGGGGCAATAGCCTTGGGGCATGAGCCCCTTTCCGCTTCGCCAGCCCGCTATGCTTTCTGACCGCGACGAGGTCCGCCACCTCGGGCGGCTTCTCGGCGACGTCATCCGCGATTTCGACGGCAAGGCCGCGTTCGACACGATCGAGGCGTTGCGGCAGGCCTCGGTCGCGGTGCACCGCGACGACGGGCCGGAACGGCGCGCGGAACTGGCGCGGCTGCTCGCCGGGCTGAGCCTCGACGATGCGGTGCGCTTCATCCGCGGCTTCCTCAACTTCTCGCTGCTCGCGAACATCGCCGAGGACCGGCAGGCGGGACTTGTGCCGGAGGGATCGGAAACCCGCCCCGAACGCCTTGAAGGTGCGCTCGCTGAACTTGCGCGCCACGGCATCGCGCCGGGGGAGGTTGCGGCGACGCTCGCGGGTGCGCTCATCTCGCCCGTGCTCACCGCGCACCCGACCGAGGTGCGGCGCAAGAGCGTGATCGACCGTGAAAGCGCCATCGCCGAACTCGTCGCGCGCCGTCCTTCCGCGGACGCGCAGGCCGTGGATGCGGAGCTTTACCGCCAGATCGCGCTGCTCTGGCAGACACGCCCGCTGCGCGCGGTGCGCCTGCTTGTCGTCGACGAGATCGCGAACGTGCTCTCTGTGATGCGCGACAGCCTGCTGCCGGTGCTGCCCGCGCTGCACCGCCGCGCCGAGGCGCTGATGGGCGCCGAGGTCGGCAGTTTTCTGAAGCCGGGAAGCTGGATCGGCGGCGACCGCGACGGCAACCCGTTCGTTACCGCCGAAACGCTGAGGGCTGCGCTTGGGGGTCAGGCGCGCGCGGCGCTGCAATATTATCTGGACGAAGTGCACCGGCTCGGCGCCGAGCTTTCGATCAGCGCCTCGATCGCGGGCATCACGCCGGACCTTGCGGCGCTCGCCGACGAAAGCGGCGACGAGTCCCCGCACCGGCAGGACGAGCCTTATCGCCGTGCGCTTTCGGGCATCTATGCGCGGCTCGCCGAGACCCATGCGGAGCTGACGGGCACACGCCCGCCGCGCGCCTCGACGCTGATTGCGGAGAGCTATGCCGCGCCTGCTGCACTGATCGCCGATCTGGAGGTGGTACGCGCGAGCCTCGTGTCGCATGGCGGCGAGCGGCTTGTGGGTAGTCGTCTCGACGATCTCGTGCGCGCGGTGCGCATCTTCGGTTTCCACCTCGCCTCGCTCGACATGCGGCAGAACAGCGGCATCCACCGCGCCGTCGTCGCGGAGCTGCTCCGCGAGGCGGGCGTGTGCGGCGATTACGAAGCGCTGGGGCCGGAGGAGCGCACCGCGCTGCTGCGCCGCGAACTCGCGCACCGGCGTCTGCTCGGCGGTCCATTCGCCGCCTATTCGGACCTCGCGCAAAGCGAACTCGCCATCCTGCGCGCGGCTGCCGAAGCGCACGCGCGCTACGGTCCGGCCGCCGTTCGCAACTACGTGATCTCGCACTCGACCTGCGTCGCCGATCTGTTCGAGGTGTACCTGCTCCTGAAGGAAGTCGGCCTCTATCGCCCCGGCGATGTTCCGGCATGTGACGTCATGGTGTCGCCGCTGTTCGAGACGATCGAGGATCTCGAAGCCGCGCCCGCCGTGATGCGCGCCTTCCTGTCGATGCCGGAAGCGCAGGCGCTCGCTGATGCGCGCGGCGGCGTGCAGGAAGTGATGATCGGCTATTCGGACAGCAACAAGGACGGCGGCTACCTGACGTCGAGCTGGGCGCTGTTCGAAGCATCGCAGGCGCTCGCCGACGTGTTCGCCGAGGCGGGCGTGCGGCTGCAGCTGTTCCACGGGCGCGGCGGCACGGTGGGGCGTGGTGGCGGCTCGGCGTTCGCGGGCATCCGCGCGCAGCCGCCGGGCACGGTCGGCGCGCGTATCCGCATCACGGAGCAGGGCGAGGTGATTGCCTCCAAATACGGCACGCCCGCGCTCGCTGCGCTCAGCCTCGAAACCATGACGTCAGCGACATTGCTCGCGACGCTGGCGCCGCCTGAAACCGATCCCGCCGACCTCGCCCGCTTCCGCGCCGCGATGGAGACGCTGAGCGACGCGGCGCGCGCGGCGTATCGCGGGCTTGTTTACGAGACGCCCGGCTTCAACACCTATTTCCGCGCAGCAACGCCCGTGGGCGAGATCGCCGAACTCAAGATCGGCTCGCGGCCGTCGTCGCGCACGAAGTCCGACCGGATCGAGGATCTGCGCGCGATCCCGTGGGTGTTCAGCTGGTCGCAATCGCGCGTGATGCTGCCCGGCTGGTATGGCGTCGGCGCGGCGCTTGCGGGGTTTGAGGACAAGGGGCTGCTGCGCGCGATGAACGCCGAGTGGCCGTTCTTCGCGGCGACACTTTCGAACATGGGAATGGTGCTCGCGAAGTCCGATATCGACATCGCCGCGCTCTACAGCGATCTCGTGGAAGACGAGGCGCTGCGGGCCACGGTGTTCGGCGCTATCAGCACGGGTTGGCACAGCACGCGGGGTGCGCTGCTGGAGATCACGGGCAAGACCGATGTGCTTGGCGACGATCCCGTGCTCGCGCGACGTATCCGGATGCGGCTGCCCTACATCGAGCCGCTGAATGCGCTGCAGGTGGAACTCATCCGCCGCTACCGGCGCGGCGAGACCGATGCGCGCGTGCGCGAAGGCATCCACCTCACCATCAACGGCATCGCCGCAGGTCTGCGTAACAGCGGTTAGGCGAAATACTCGCGGAGGATGCGCCCGTAGATGCGGGTGAGCGCGTGGAGATCATCCACCGCGACATGCTCGTCGACCTTGTGCATCGACTGGCCGGGTAGGCCGAATTCGACGACCGGGCAGAGGCGCCGGATGAAGCGCGCGTCGGATGTGCCGCCGCTTGTCGAAAACTCGGTTTCGACACCGGTTTCGGCGCGGATCGCATCGGCGAGAAGCGCACTGAAATCACCGGGTTCGGTGAGGAAGGCCTCACCGGAAATCTTCGCCTCGACGCTTGCACCGGCCGTCTCGCGCGCGGCGACCTTTTCGATCCACTGCACGAGGCCCGCGCCTGTATGCTCGTCGTTGAAACGGATGTTGAGCCGCGCTTCGGCGGTCGCTGGGATCACGTTTGTTGCTGGGTTGCCGACGGTCATGTCGGTGACTTCGAGGTTCGACGGATCGAACCACGCATTGCCGATATCAAGCTCGCGCGCCTGCAGCGCGTGGAGAATGTTGACGAGGTGACGGACGGGATTGTCGGCCATGTGCGGATAAGCGACGTGGCCTTGCGCGCCCTGCACACGAATCCACACGTTCACCGATCCGCGCCGCCCGATCTTCACCATGTCGCCGAGGCGGTGGCGGCTGGTGGGTTCGCCGACGAGGCAGTGATCGGGGACGTTGCCGGTCGCCTCCATCCAGTCGAGCAGCGGCTTGGTGCCGAACGTGGCCGGGCCTTCCTCGTCGCCGGTGATGACGAAGCTGAGCGAACCCTGCGTGGGAATATTCCCGGCCGCCGCCGCGACGAACGCGGCGATGGCGCCCTTCATGTCGGCGGCGCCGCGCCCGACGAGCTGGCCATTTCGCACTTCGGCGGCGAACGGCTCCACGGACCAGCCGTCACGGTTGCCTACCGGCACGACATCGGTGTGCCCGGCGAAGGCGAAATGAGGACCACCGCTCCCGATCCGCGCGAACAGATTGTGCACGGGGCCGTCGGGCGCCTCGCCCCACACGTGCCGCCACACCTTGAAGCCGATCGCCTCCAGCGTTTCGGCAAGCACGGCCTGCGCGCCCTCGTCGCGCGGGGTGATGCTGGGGCAGTGGATGAGCGCACGGGTGAGCGCGAGCGGATCGATGGCAGCGGACATGAGAGGTGCTTATAGTGGCGCCGCTGGGTTAAGGAAGCGCCATGCCAAAACTCGATCTCGATGCGATCCCCGAAGTCTGCCGCACGGGCTATCCCGCGCCTTTCAATGCCGCTGTCGCGGGCCGGCACTACCGGCGTCTTGCGGGGCCGGGCGGGCTCACCGATTTCGGCGTCAATTTCTGCAGGCTCGAACCCGGCGGATGGTCGAGCCAGCGCCACTGGCACAGCAAGGAAGATGAATTCGCCATCCTGATTTCAGGCGAGGCGGTGCTGGTGACGAACGCGGGCGAAACGCTGATGCGCCCGGGTGACTGCGCGGCCTTTCCGAAGGATGACGGCGACGCGCACCATTTCGTGAATCGATCGAACGCGGACGCGGTGCTGCTCGTCGTCGGCAGCAATGTCCCCGATGATATGTGCACCTATCCCGATATCGACATGCACCTGCCGCGGAACGACGGGCCGTTCACGCGCAAGGACGGCAGCGCTTTCTGAGCGTTGCCGGCTGGCTTTACCCGATCGCGTTCAGGAACGTGTCCATCTCCGCCGCCACCTTTTCGCGGACGGGATCGTGGAACAGCCAGTGCCCCGCGCCGGTGATCTCGCGGTAGTCGGTGTGGCCGGTGAGCGCGCGTGCGGTTGCGCGGGCGACGGCGATGGGCGTGATACGGTCGCGGTCGCCGACGACGACGAGCGCAGGCATCGAAAGTTTGCCGTAGTCCACCCGCGCTCCGCGCGTCTTGTCGGCCCACGGCATCGACATCTGGAAGAGCACGCGGCCCGAATCCCACACCAGCTTCGCGATTTCCGCATTCGCGACATCGAAGGGCACTTCGTTGAAGATGCCCCAGCGTGCGCGCTCGGCGTCGATCTTTGTCGGCTGCTTCCACCACTGGCGCTTCACGGCGATGCCGAACACGGTGCGGAGCGGCGCCAGCGAAATGCTCTGCGTCTCCGCCGTCGGCCCGGGCGACAGCAGGATGAGCCCGCGCGCACCGGCGGCCTCCGCCACCTTCTGCGCGAGCATACCGCCCATCGAATGGCCGACGATCACCGGGCTTTCGGGCAGCGTGCGCACCACGGCCGCGATGGCGTCGACATAGTCCTGCACGCCGATGGTGGCGAGGATGGCGGGCGGCGGCTCGGCGGGGTCGATGTCGTGATAGGGCAGCGCAGGGGCATGGACGGCGTATCCTGCGGTGCGGTAGCGATCTGTGAACCAGTCCCACACATGCGGCGTCGACCACATGCCGTGGATGAAGAGAAGCGGCGGCTTGCTCATGGACGGGCCCTCCGGTTCGCCAAACAGGGGCAGGTTAGTCGACAACGCCGCTTGCCGCCAGCACCGACATCGTCACGAGATCGCTCGTCGTCGAGGTCATCGGCACGATCTGCACGGGTTTCGACATGCCCATCAAAAGCGGCCCGAACACGCGTCCGCCGCCCAGCTCCTTCAGCAGCTTCGCGGAGATGTTCGCCGAATGCAGACCGGGCATGATCAGCACGTTCGCAGGGCCGGTGAGGCGGCTGAACGGATAGAGCTTCGCCATGTCGCGATTGAGCGCGACGTCGGCGGACATCTCGCCTTCGTATTCGAAACCGACGCGGCGATCGTCGAGCACGGCGACCGCTTCGCGCAGCACGTTGGTGATGTCCCCCGGCGGATTGCCGAAGTTCGAATAGGAGAGGAAGGCGACGCGCGGCGTCTTGCCCATGCGGCGGGCGACGCTCGCGGTCTGCTCCGCGATGTCGGCAAGCTGTTCAGCACTTGGGCGCTCGTTCACCGTGGTGTCGGCGATGAGGAAGCTGTCGGAGCGGCCGACGATGAGGTGGATGCCGAAGGGCACGTGGCGCGGCGCCGGGTCGATCACCTGCTGCACCTGGCTCAGCGTCTGGCTGAAATGGCGCGTCACGCCGGTAACGAGCACGTCGCCGTGGCCGAGCGCGACAAGGAGCGCGCCGAAGATGTTGCGGTCCTGATTCACCATGCGCTGCGCGTCGCGGTAGAGCACACCCTTGCGCTGCAGGCGCCGGTAGAGATGCTCGGCCATGCCGGGCACCAGCGGGCTGATGCGGCTGTTGTGGATCTCGAAGCTGCCGGTGTCCTCCACGCCGAGCCTCTGCAGCCCCTCCTTCACGCGCTCGTCGCGGCCGACGAGCACAGGGATACCGTAGCCCGCGCTCTTGATCGTCATCGCGGCGCGTAGCACGGTTTCTTCCTCGCCCTCGGCGAAGACGATGCGCTTGGGATTCGCCTTGGCGGCGTCGTAGCTGTTCGAAAGGACTGCCGTCGTCGGGTTGAGCCGCGCGCGCAACTCGGTGCGGTAGGCGTCCTCATCGATGATCGGACGCTGCGCGACGCCGGTCTTCATCGCGGCGCGTGCGACGGCGAGCGGAATCGCTTCGATCAGGCGCGGGTCGAAGGGCGCGGGGATGATGTATTCGGGGCCGAACACCGGCTGCTTGCCGTAAGCGACGGCGACCTCGTCCGGCACCGTCTCGCGCGCGAGGTCGGCGAGCGCTTCGGCGGCGGCGATCTTCATTTCCTCATTGATCGTCGTCGCGCGCACGTCGAGCGCGCCGCGGAAAATGTAGGGGAAGCCGAGGACGTTGTTGACCTGGTTCGGATAGTCCGAGCGGCCCGTTGCGATGATCGCGTCGGAGCGCACGGCGTGCGCATCCTCGGGCAGGATCTCGGGCACCGGGTTCGCCATCGCGAAGATGATGGGATTGGGCGCCATCGCCTTCACCATCTCGGGCGTCACCGCGCCCGCGGCGGAGAGGCCCAGGAACACGTCCGCGCCCTTCATGGCATCCATCAGCGTGCGTTCGCCGGTCTCGATCGCATACGCGGATTTCCACTGGTTGAGATCGTGGCGATCCTTGTGGATCACCCCCTCGCGGTCGCACATGCGGACGTTCGTGCGCGGCATCCCCATCGCGATGATGAGCTCGGCACAGGCGATGGCGGCGGCGCCGGCGCCGTTCACCACCATCTTCACGTCCTTGATCGACTTGCCGGTGATCTTCAGCGCGTTGATGAGGCCGGCGGCGGAGATGATCGCGGTGCCGTGCTGGTCGTCGTGGAACACGGGGATATTCATCATCTCGCGCAGGCGGCTTTCGATGATGAAGCAGTCCGGCGAGGCGATGTCTTCAAGGTTGATGCCGCCGAAACTCGGTTCCATCAGCGAAATGGCGCTCACCAGCGCATCGACGTCTTCGCTCGCAAGCTCGATGTCGATTGCGTCGACGTCGGCGAAGCGCTTGAAGAGGACGGCCTTGCCTTCCATCACCGGCTTCGAGGCGAGTGCGCCGAGGTTGCCGAGGCCGAGGATGGCGGTGCCGTTGGAGATAACGGCAACGAGGTTGCCCTTGGCGGTGTAGTCGTAGGCGAGCACGGGATCGGCGGCGATCGCTTCCACGGGCACGGCGACGCCGGGGGAGTAAGCGAGGCTGAGGTCGCGCTGCGTCGCCATCGGCTTCGATGCGATGATCTCGATCTTGCCCGGACGGCCCTGCGAATGGAATTGCAGGGCTTCCTGATCGCTGAACTTGACCGAACTGCCTTTTGACAAATGTTTTCTCCACCAAGGCGCCTGAGATCGCTATTAGCGTCCGCATGTGCGCTGACGCCAGTCCTCAATCCGTGAAATCTGTAAAAGCGGATTCCCCCTCGCCCATGATGGAGCAGTACCTCGCGCTGAAGGCAGAGGCCGGGGACAGCCTGCTGTTCTTCCGCATGGGCGATTTCTACGAGATGTTCTTTCAGGATGCTGTCGCGGCGGCCGGCGCGCTCGATATCGCGCTGACCAAGCGCGGCCAGCATCTGGGCGAGGATATTGCGATGTGCGGCGTCCCCGCGCACAGCCATGAAACGTACCTGGCGCGGCTGATCTCGAAGGGCTTCCGCGTCGCCATCGCCGAGCAGGTTGAAGACCCGGCGGAGGCGAAGAAGCGCGGATCGAAATCGGTGGTGCGCCGCGCGGTCATCCGCGTCGTGACGCCGGGCACGCTCACAGAGGAGAACCTGCTCGATGCGCGGAGCGCCAATCGCCTCGCCGCCATCGGTGAGGCGGAAGGGCGCATGGGCCTTGCGTGGTGCGACCTGTCGTCGGGCGAGTTCATGACCGCGCCGGTGGACGCCGCACTCGTCGGCGCGGAGCTGGCGCGGCTGCGTCCCGCCGAGCTTCTGCTCGCGGACGGCAGAGAGGCGCCCGCCATATCCCTCGCCAGCCACCTCGTCGCAGTGCGGCCGCGCGCCGATTTCGACAGCACGGCGGGCGAGCGGAAGCTGTGCCGCCGGTTCGATGTTGGCACGCTCGACGGCTTCGGGGCGTTCACGCGCGCCGAGCTGGCAGCGGCGGGTGCGCTCATGGCCTTCGTCGAGGCGACGCAGAAAGACGCCGCCGTGCGCCTGCGTCCGCCCGCACGGCACCTTCCCGAAAGCGCCATGCTGATCGATGCGGCGACGCGCGCCAGCCTCGAACTCGCCGAAACCATGGCGGGCAGCCGCAAGGGCTCGCTCCTTGATTGCATCGACCTCACCGTCACCGGCGCGGGCGCACGCCGTCTCGGCGCCGATCTCGCCGCGCCGCTCACCGATCCCGAAACCATTGCCCGGCGTCTCGATCTCGTCGGCTGGTTCGTCGGTGCGCCGACCATACGTGAACGTGTCCGCGCCGCGCTGAAACGCATTGCCGATATCGAACGCGCGCTCGGCCGGCTCTCGGCGGGGCGCGGCAGTCCGCGCGATCTCGGCCTGCTGCGCGATGCGCTGTCGGGTGCGCTCGATCTCAAGCGATTGCTTTCCGAAAGCCAGCTCGGCGTGCCGGCGATGCTTGCGGACTGCCTCGACCGCATCGGGCCCCACGGTGCGCTCGTCGAAGGCCTCGCCGCCGCGCTCGTGCCTGAGCCTGGCTTTTCCGTGTCCGACGGCGGCTTCATCGCGGAAGGCTTCGACCCGGCACTCGATGAACTGCACGGGCTCGCGCAGGACGGGCGCCGCCACATCGCGGCGCTGGAGGCGCGCTACCGCGATGCGACGGGGATCGCCGCGCTCAAGATCCGCCACAACAACGTGCTCGGCTATCACGTTGAGGTCTCGGCGCGCTATGCGGACCCGCTGATGGCGGCGGACAGCGGCTTCACACATCGGCAGACGCTGGCGGGTGTCGTCCGCTTCAACAGCGTTGATCTCGCTGATCTCGCCGCGCGCATCGCCGAGGCGTCTACGAAGGCGCTGGCTCAGGAAACCGCGCATTTTGCGGCGCTTCGCGACACTGTGCTCGCCGAAGCGGAAGCCGCCGGCGAAACGGCAGCCGCGCTCGCCCGCATCGATGTCGCCGCAGCGCTTGCCGAGCTTGCCGCACGCGGCGGCTGGGTACGGCCCGAGGTCGACGCGAGCACCGCCTTCGATATTCGCGGCGGCCGCCATCCGGTCGTCGAGGCGGCGCTCGGCACGAAGCGCGAGGCGTTCGTCGCGAACGATTGCGATCTTGGGCCGGAATGCCGCCTGTGGCTTCTCACTGGCCCCAACATGGCCGGTAAATCGACCTTTCTGCGCCAGAACGCGCTCCTCGCCGTGCTCGCACAGACGGGCAGCTTCGTGCCCGCCGCGTCGGCACATATCGGCGTCGTCGATCGGTTGTTCAGCCGCGTCGGCGCATCGGACAATCTCGCCGAGGGGCGCTCGACCTTCATGGTCGAGATGGTGGAGACGGCGGCGATCCTGCGGCAGGCGACGGCGCGCTCGCTTGTCATCCTCGACGAGGTCGGGCGCGGCACCTCCACCTACGACGGGCTCGCCATCGCATGGGCGGTGGTGGAGGCGGTGCACGACAGCCTCGCCAGCCGCTGCCTGTTCGCAACGCACTATCACGAGCTGACCGTACTCGCCGAGCGCCTCTCCGCCGTGCATCTCGCGACGGTGAAGGTACGCGAATGGAAGGGCGAACTCGTGTTCCTGCACGAGGTGATCGCCGGCGCGGCCGATCGCAGCTACGGCCTCGCCGTCGCGCGTCTCGCGGGGCTGCCGGAGCTCGTCACGCACCGCGCTTCCGAGGTGCTCGCGCGGTTGGAGCAGGGCAAGGCGAAGACCGGCGGCATCGCCGCGGGCCTCGGCGACTTGCCGCTGTTCAGCGCCGCCGCGCCGGCCGCCCCGGCCCGCGACGCGCTTCGGGATGCGCTCACCGCGCTGCGGCCGGACGAGATGAGCCCGCGAGAGGCGCTCGATGCGCTCTACGACCTCAAGCGCTTGGCAGATGGCGGCGGAGGGGCGATATCATGAGCATGACCGATCGCTTTCACCGCGTCACAGACCGCCGCGCGATCATCGATCGCCGCGAGGTCGCCGAGGTTCTGGCTTCGATTCCGGCTGACCGCGCCGCTGCCGTCGGCGTGCTGCGCGTCGCGCTCGCGGGCGGCCGAGCCGAACTCAAGCGGCGGCTGGAAGCCGCGCCCTACAAGGGGTTGGAGCTTGCGAACGGCCATGCGTTCCTCACCGACCAGCTCGTACGCCTCGTCTTCGATTTCGCGACGCAGCGCCTGTATCCTGCGAGCAACCCGAGTGCCGCCGAACGTATCGCCGTGTGCGCCGTCGGCGGCTATGGCCGCGCCGAGATGGCGCCGTTCTCGGACGTCGACATCCTGTTCCTCACCGCGCAGAAATCCACGGGCTGGATCGAGCAGGTCGTCGAAACGATGCTCTACACGCTGTGGGACCTCGGGCTGAAGGTCGGCCACGCGACGCGCTCCATCGCCGATGTCGTGCGCCTGTCGCGCGAGGACGTGACGATCCGCACCGCGATGCTGGAGGCGCGCTACGTGTGGGGCGATGAAGCACTCTATGACGAGTCGAACACGCGATTCCTGAAGGATGTCGTCTCCGGCACCGAGCGCGATTTCACGCAGGCGAAGCTCGCTGAGCGCGAGGCGCGGCACACGCGCATGGGCGACAGTCGCTACGTCGTCGAGCCCAACATCAAGGAGGGCAAGGGCGGGCTTCGCGATCTCCACACCTTGTTCTGGATCGGCAAATACGTGCTGCGCGTCGAGCGCGCGGCGGAGCTGGTCGACAAGGGGCTGCTGACGCCGCGGGAGTATCGCCAGTTCAACAAGGCCGAGAACTTCCTGTGGGCCGTCCGCATCAACCTGCACGACATCGCGAAGCGCGCCGAGGAGCGGCTGACCTTCGACATGCAGCGCGAGCTTGCCGAGCGGCTGCACTATCAGGACCGCGCCGGCATGTCGGCGGTCGAGCGCTTCATGCGCCATTATTTCCTGATCGCACGGCAGGTTGGCGATCTCACCGGGCTGTTTCTGTCACACCTTGAAGAGACCTACGCGGAGAGCCGGATTCGTCTGCCGAGTATGCGGCGGGCGCCCAGAAAGCTGAACGGCTTCACCGTGCAGCGCGACCGCCTCGGCGTGCCGACCGACGATTTCTTCGCGAAGGACCCGGTGCGGCTCATCGAGATGTTCGCGCTCGCCGAAAAGCACGCGCTTGAAATCCATCCGCAGGCGATGCGGCAGGCGGGCCGCGACGCGAAGCTGATCGACGCGCGCGTGCGCCGCGATCCGCGCGCGAACGCGCTGTTCATGGATGTGCTCACCAGCCGCCGCGCGCCCGATACGGTGCTGCGCTGGATGAACGAGGCGGGCGTGTTCGGCCGCTTCGTTCCCGATTTCGGCCGCGTCGTCGCGCGGATGCAGTACGACATGTACCACCATTATACGGTGGACGAGCACACGATCCGCGCCATCGGCCTCCTCGCGCGCATCGAGAACGGCGAGTTGACGGCGGAGCATCCGATCAGCGCCGTCCTCATCCACCAGATCGCCTCGCGCCGGGTGATCTACGCGGCGGTGCTGCTGCACGATATCGCCAAGGGGCGCGGCGGCGATCACAGTATGCTCGGCGCCGATGTGGCGCTCGCGCTCTGCCCGCGCCTCGGTCTCACGCCCGCCGAAACCGAAACCGTCTCATGGCTGGTGCGCTATCATCTGCTGATGTCGGAAACGGCGACGCGCCGCGACCTTTCGGATTTCAAGACGATCCAGGATTTCGTCGCGGTCGTGCAGGACGTGGAGCGGCTGCGGCTGCTGATGATCCTCACCGTGGTCGATATCCGTGCGGTCGGCCCCGGCCGCTGGACGGAATGGAAGGCACAGCTTCTGCGCGACCTTTATGTCGCCGCCGAGGAGATGCTGCGCCTCGGCCACCAGCAGCGCGGGCGTGCCGAGCGCATCGCCGCGAAGAAGGAGGAGCTGAAAACAGCACTCGGCTGGAGCGACCGGGTCTTCAACGCCCATGCGAAGCGGTTTTTCGACAGCTACTGGGTCGCCGAGCCCGCCGGCTCGCTGCTCGCGAACGCGCGGCAGATCGCGGAGGCGAAGGACGAGATTTCCGTTTCGATGACCTGCGACGACGCGCTCGGCGCCACACAGGTCTCGGTCTTTGCGCCCGATCATCCGGGCCTCTTCTACCGGATCGCGGGCGGCATCACGCTCTGCGGCGCGAATATCGTCGATGCGCGCATTCATACGACGCGCGACGGCATGGCGATCGACAACCTCGTCGTGCAGACGCCCACGGGCCGCGCGCTTGAGGAGGCGCACGCGCTCGACCGGCTGAAGACGACGATCATCGAAGCCGCGTCAGGGCAGGTGAAGCTCGCCGAGCGGCTGGCGGCACGGCCGCTGACGCGGCACCGCGCCGACGTGTTCAAGGTGGAGCCGAACGTGCTCGCCGACAACAAGGCATCGAACCGCTACACCGTGATCGAGGTGCACGCGCTCGATCGGCCTGCGCTGCTCTACGGGCTTACCCGCACATTGTTCGATGCGCGGCTTTCGATCAGCTCTGCGCACATCGCGACCTATGGTGAGCGCGCGGTCGACGTTTTCTACGTGACCGATCTCACCGGCGACAAGATCGAGAACGCGCAGCGCCTGAAAGGCATCACGCGCAAGCTCCTGGCGGTCGCCTCGGGTGAAGCCGAAGCGAAGGCCGCCGCTTGAAAAAGGACCCGCGCCCCTCGGGGCACGGGTCCAACTCCCCGGGTCAGCGTGGAGTGTCTCCGAATATCCCCGTCCAGACTGCGAAAACCGGAACTGCAGCCGGACGCACGAACGGAACCTGCCGACAGCTTCCATTCGCGTAAAGACCTAAGTTGGGGCGAAGCGCACAATCCTGCAACCATTACGCACGGCGGCAAGGCGCCCACGCCGTGCATCGCTGTCCGCTGTTGCCGGAATGTCACGCTTTTGTGATGGCACAGCCGGAACTTGCACGCCGCATGGGGCTTGAAGCTCTCGGGGGCACCGAGAAGGAACGCGCCGTGCTGGAAATCGTGAAGTGGGCTGCCTCGATCAGCGGCATGGTGGCGGCGTTCGCGGTTGCCGCCGATCTCGGCCGGCGCATCACCGGCTGGGGTTTCGTGCTGTTCCTGTTGTCGAGCGCGGCGTGGATTATCGCCGGACTGCTCGACGCGGAGCCGGCGCTCTCCACACAGAACGCCGTGCTCTTCGTCATCAACGCCGTCGGCGTTTACCGCTACCTGATCCGCAAAATACCAACGGGTGACGTCAGTGCGACAGCACCAGCGGCAGTGAGGCATCCGCCAGCAGCGAGCGGGTGACGCCGCCGAGGATGAACTCGGCGAACCGCGAGCGGCCATAGGCGCCCATCACCAGATAGCCTGCGCGCACCTCGGCGGCGATGCTGCTGAGCGTGTCCGCCACCGTGCCGCTCTTCGCGCGGGCATGGACCTCGGCCTTGATCCCGTAGCGGGAAAGGTAGGAGGCCGCCTCGCGCGCCGGGATATGCGTGTCGAAATCCTCTTCGATGCAGGCGATGTGAACCCCCTTCGCGGCGGTCAGCAGGCCCATCGTGTTGCGCACCGCCTGCGCCGCCTCGGGCGAGCCGTTCCAGGCGATGAGAGCGGCGCCCGCCGGATCGAAGCTTTTCTGGTCGTCGCGGACGGCGAGCACCGGCGCGCGGACCTTCGTGGCGATCTCGCCGACGATCGGCAGCGCCGCGTCGGGGTCGGTGAGCTTGCCCGTGGGGCTCAGCACGATGAGGTCGGTGAGCTGGCTGTGCATCATCACCGCGACCGAACCGCTGCCGCGCGAATCGATCCAGTCCCAAGGCGCGCCCTCCTTCTGGAGCTGCGCCTCGATGCGCGTGCGTGTCGCTTCCATCGTTTCGGCATAGGCCTCGTAGGCGATCATCGCGCCCGTGAAGGGTTCGCCGGCGTAGGCCGCGAACGGCATCGCCTGCAGGCAGGTCAGGTGCCCGCTGTAGTAGCGCGCAACGTCGAGTGCGGCCTGAAGACGGGCGTTCTGCCCGGCATCGTCATGGATATGAACGAGAATCGATTTCATCTTCCGGTCTCCCGCTATTCACCCGAACGGGTGATACCACCGCCAACGCAAGCAACATTGCGGCAGATCAAGAAGGAGAGCGAGCGGCCTAAACGTCCAGATTGGCGACGTTCAGCGCGTTCTCCTGAATGAATTCGCGGCGCGGCTCCACCACGTCGCCCATCAGCCGGGTGAAGATGTCGTCGGCAAGGTCGGCCTGCGCGATCTCCACCTTCAGCATGGTTCGCACGGTGGGATCGAGTGTCGTTTCCCAAAGCTGTTCGGCGTTCATCTCGCCGAGGCCCTTGTAGCGCTGAATGGCCAGTCCCTTGCGGCCGATCTCGAAAATCGCCTCCAGAAGCGCCGAGGGGCGCGTCACCGGACGGTCGCCGAGCAGGATCGGTGTGCGATAGGCGGCGGCCTCGCCTGCGAGCAGCTGGTTGATCTTGCGCGCCTCCGCCGAAACGATGAACGCCCGGTCGATGGCGTAGTGATCGGTCACCCCGCGGTAGGTGCGGGCGAGCTTGTAGCCGCCGTCGACATACTCGGCCGCCCACTGGGCGTCGTCGTGGCCATTCAGCCACGCGGCGACGTCTGCGGCGGCATCACGCTCGGGATTGAGTCCCCCGGAGATCGCCAGCGCCTCCACGATGCGGGAGTCGTAGCGCCCCGGCACATAGGCCATCAGCGCACGGAGTTTGCGCGCCTGATCGACGAGGCCGCGCAGGTCCTCGCCGGTGCGCTGGCCGTCCGCCGTCTCGGCGACGAGCCCGTCGAGACCGGTGCGGATCAGATAATCGTCGAGCGCCGCCTGATCCTTCAGGTACACTTCCGAGCGGCCGCGAGCGACTTTGTAGAGCGGCGGCTGGGCGATGTAGACATGGCCCGCTTCGATGAGCTCGCGCATCTGCCGATAGAGGAAGGTGAGGAGCAGCGTGCGGATGTGCGCGCCGTCCACGTCGGCGTCGGTCATGATGACGATCTTGTGGTAGCGCAGCTTCGAAATATCGAAGTCGTCGCGACCGATGCCGGTGCCGAACGCCTGGATGAGCGTGCCGATCTCGCGCGATGCGAGCATCCGGTCGAAGCGCGCGCGCTCGACGTTCAGGATCTTGCCCCGAAGCGGCAGGATCGCCTGGAAATGCCGATCGCGGCCCTGCTTCGCGGAGCCGCCTGCCGAATCGCCCTCGACGAGGAACAGCTCGGATTTCGCCGGGTCCTTCTCCTGGCAGTCGGCGAGCTTGCCGGGCAGCGAGGAAATCTGCAGCACGTTCTTGCGGCTCGCCTCGCGCGCCTTGCGGGCGGCCTCGCGCGCCACGGCGGCGGAAACGATCTTCTCGACGACCACGCGCGCCGGGCCGGGATTCTCCTCCAGCCATTCGGCGAGCTTCTCGCCCATCAGCGATTCAATCGGCTGCCGCACCTCGGAGGAGACGAGCTTGTCCTTGGTCTGCGACGAGAACTTGGGGTCCGGCACCTTGACGGAGACGATGGCGGTCAGCCCCTCGCGCATGTCCTCGCCCGTCGGCGACACCTTCTCCTTTTTCAGGATACCGGAGCTTTCGGCGTAGTTGTTGAGCGTGCGCGTCAGCGCGCTGCGGAACGCGGCAAGGTGGGTGCCGCCGTCGCGCTGCGGGATGTTGTTGGTGAAGGGCAGAACCTGTTCGTAATAGCTGTCGTTCCATTCCAGCGCGACATCGATGGAGATGCCGTCGCGTTCGCCCTCCATCAGGATCGGTTCGGGGATCAGCGGCGTCTTGGTGCGGTCGAGGTACTTCACGAAGGCCGCGACACCACCTTCGTAAAACATCTCGATCGATTTCGGCTCGGTGTGGCGGGCGTCGCTCAGCACCACCTTCACGCCGGAATTGAGGAATGCCAGCTCGCGGTAGCGGTGCTCCAGCTTTTCGAAATCGAATTCGATGACCTTGAAGGTTTCCTCGGAAGCGAAGAACGTGACGTGCGTGCCCTTGCGGCCGTTCGCATCGCCCACGACCTTCAGTGGCGCGACGGCATCGCCGCGCTCGAAGCGCATGTAATGCTCCTTGCCGTCGCGGAAGATGCGCAGATCCAGCCAGTCCGAAAGCGCGTTCACGACCGAGACGCCGACGCCGTGGAGGCCGCCTGAAACCTTGTAGCTGTTCTGGTCGAACTTCCCGCCCGCGTGCAGCTGGGTCATGATGACCTCGGCGGCGGAAACGCCCTCGCTCGGGTGGATATCGGTGGGGATGCCGCGCCCGTTGTCCGTCACCGTCACGGAGCCGTCGGCGTTGAGCGTGATCGTCACCGTGTCGCAGTAGCCCGCGAGCGCCTCGTCGATCGCGTTGTCGGAAACCTCGAACACCATGTGGTGCAGGCCCGAACCGTCCTCGGTGTCGCCGATGTACATGCCCGGCCGCTTGCGCACGGCGTCGAGCCCCTTCAGGACCTTGATCGAATCGGCGCTGTATTCACCGGAAGGTGCGTTGCTGCTCATGATTTCCTTAAAGTCTGCTCAGGCGACCGTTTGACACGTCTATATAGGTAGCGTCGGCGCCGATTGCACGGAAAAGTGACACGTCCGTGCCCGTCATCCACACCTGCATGGCGTCCGCTTCCAGCATTGCGAAAAGCGCTGCGCGCCGTGTTTCGTCGAGGTGCGCGGCGACCTCGTCGAGCAGCAGCACGGGTCGCCGCCCGGTGCGCGCCGCCACCACGCGGGCGTGCGCGAGGACGAGGCCGAGCAGCAGCGCTTTCTGCTCGCCCGTGGAGGCGCGCGCGGCGGGCTGATCCTTGGCGAGGTGCGTGACGGCAAGGTCGCTGCGATGCGGGCCAACGGTGGTGCGCCCCGCCGCCGTATCGGCGCGGCGCGAGGCGGCGAGCGCCTCGGCCAGCGCCTCGGCCTCCCACGTCTCGCCTTCCAGCAATAGCGCGCCTTCCGGGAACGGCCCCGTGTCCGACGCGGCGATCTCTTGCCCAAGCGCCTCGATCGCCATGCGCCGCGCGGCATCCACGGCCGCACCATGCTCGGCCATCTGCTTTTCGAGCGAGGCGAGCCAGTCCGCGTCGGGCACGCGCTCGCCGCCCAGCAGCTTGTTGCGCGATTGCATGGCGGCATCATAGCGCTGCGTGTGCCCGGCGTGCTGCGAAACGAGCGCCAGCGTCAGCCGGTCGAGGAAACGCCGCCGCCCGCCTGCGCTTTCCAGGAACAGCCGGTCCATCGCCGGGGTCAGCCACAGCACGGAAAGCCATTCGGAAAGCGCGTTCGCGGCCGCGCCCGCGCCGTTCACGCGCACCAGCCGCCGCCCCGGCGCGTCGGCCTGCGTGCCCGTGCCGATCTCGACGGGCGCATCCGCGCCGCAGCCGAGCGTCGCGGCGACCGCGAAGCCGCCGCTGCCGCCGATGCGCGCCATTTCGGGAAGGCCCGCACGCCGGAGGCCGCGCCCGGGCGCGAGCAGCGAGATGGCCTCGAGAAGGTTGGTTTTCCCCGCGCCATTGTCCCCGGTCAGCACGACCGTGCCCGGCCCGGCGGTGATGTCCGCGTGCGCGTAGCTGCGGAAATCCGTCAGGCGCAGCCGGTCTATGGTGCGGGGCTGTGTCGGCATGGCGGCCCCGTCTATCGCGTGCTAGTCTTGGGCGAAAGGGAGACGTCCATGATCCGTGCCGCCGCGCTTGTCGCCGCCATGCTGTTTTCGTCCGCCGCGCTTGCCGACCAGACCGTCGTCTACAAGGGCGAGGACGGCAAGAACCTGACGCTCGAGATCGCGGACAGCGGCGCCGTGCATGTCGGCGGCCCAACGCCGGGGCAGACGGCGGTGATCCTGAACGGCGAGCTCTATCTCGTCGACACCACGCGCCCGGAGGCGCGCGTCATGCGGATCGCCGATTTTGCGGCTGTGGTCGATGAGGCGATCGGGCCGATCTTCAAGGGCCTGTTCGAGACGGCGGCGAAAGCCGATACGAAGCCCAAGACACCGCTCGCCATCGAAGCCGCGGGCACGGCGAGCGTCGCGGGTTTCACCGGCGATCGATACCGCGTTAAGGGCCTCGACGATCAGAAGCCGGACGAGGCGGTCGAATGGATCGCGACGCGCGATCCCGCGCTCGCCCCCGCCGGCAAGGCGATGCAGCAGTTCATCGAGGCGACGATGGTTCTCGCCGCCCCGTTCCTGGGCGAGGCGGCGCCGGCCATGATCGGCGAGATGCGCCAGGCATTCGCGCTCGGCACGCCGCTCAAGGCGGGCGGCAAGTTCGAGCTGGTGAGCGTGAAGGACGGCGCCATCGACCCCGCGCGTTTCAAGCTCCCCGCCGCGCCGATCAGCCGGGCTGACCTTCTGAAAGAGATGAAGGCGGGCGCACCGCCCTCCAACTAGGCCCTTCGGTTTCTCAGGCGAACGCGGCCGCGCCGGCTTCTGCGACCTGCTCGTCCTCCTCGCCGGAGGCGCCGCTGACGCCGATCCCGCCGATGGCGTTGCCGCCGTGCATGATCGGCACGCCGCCTTTCGCGGCGGTAAGGCCTTCCACGGCAAGAAGCGACGGTTTCCCGCCGTCCACCATCTGCTGGAACACGCTTGTCGGCGCGCCGAGTTCAGCGGCAGTCCGCGCCTTGGCGAGCGCGACCGCCACGCTGAGCGGCGCCGCACGGTCGCGCCGCATGAACGCCAGCAGGTGGCCCGCGGCATCGACGACCGCGATGCTGACCTTGAGGCCGTTCGTGGCGGCGGCAGCCTCTGCCGCGGCAAGCACGTGCTTCGCGCCCGCGGTGGTCAGCGTCGGTATTTCCATCGTGAAGCCGGACATGCGCGCATCCCTTCCTTGCCTGCGGTGATGGCAGCGCCGCCCCGACTCCGCCAATGCGCCCGGCCCGCCGGTTCTCGCATTCCGAGACACGGCGGGCAGGCGGGTTTGGAGCGCGCGCGCTCCCCTGCCTACGCTTGCGCCGGTTCGGGAAAGGGAAGGCCATGCAGTTCGCAGACAGGATCGCACTTGTCACCGGCGCGGGCTCGGGAATCGGCCGCGCGGTGTCGCTGATGCTCGCTGCGGAGGGGGCAACCGTGGTTCTCGTCGGGCGGGATCGCGCGCGGCTGGAGGCAGTTGCGGCCGAATGTGCCGGAAGCGGCGGCGAAGCCGTCGTCAGCCCCGCCGACGTGACGCGGCCCGGTGCCATTGATGCCGTCGTCGATGGGATCGGCGCGCGGTGGGGCAGGCTCGATCTCGCCGTGAACAATGCGGGCGGCCACGGCGATTTCAAACCGCTCCACGAAACGCCTGTCGACGAATGCGAATGGGTGTTCGATCTCAATCTGAAAGCGGTGTTCTACGGTATGCGTGCTGAGGTTTCGCTGATGCTTCGGCAGGGGCACGGCGCGATCGTGAACATGGCCTCGATCTTCGGTATCAAGGGCGTTGCGGGCATCGCACACTACGTGGCAGCCAAGCACGCCGTCGTCGGCATGACGCGCGCGGCCGCGCTCGATTATGCGCGAACCGGCATCCGCATCAACGCAGTCTCCCCCGGCGCCACCGCGACGCCGAACCTGCTTCGCGTCACGGGCGGCGACGCCCATGCGCTCGATGCCATGATTCCCGCAGGCCGCATCGGGCAGCCGGAAGGCGTTGCACGCACGGTGCGCTGGCTGCTCTCAGACGACGC
Source organism: Sphingosinicella xenopeptidilytica (assembly GCF_042676985.1). Lineage (NCBI taxonomy): Bacteria > Pseudomonadati > Pseudomonadota > Alphaproteobacteria > Sphingomonadales > Sphingosinicellaceae > Sphingosinicella > Sphingosinicella xenopeptidilytica. The sequence continues at coordinate 317,730 of NZ_JBHTIK010000001.1, forward strand.
GCGCTACGTCACCGGCGCCAATGTCTCGGTGGATGGCGGTATGAGCGCGGGTTGATGCTGCGTGCGCGTCAGACGCGCATTGGCATCAGAACGTAGAGCGCGGGAGACGATTGGCCCTCGCGGATCAGCGTCGGCGCGGCCGCGTCGGCGAGATGGATCTCGATCTCGTCGGTCTCGATCTCGCTGAGGATGTCCAGCAGATAGCGTGCATTGAAGCCCACATCGAGGCTCTCGGATGCGTAGTCGGCGGGCACTTCCTCGGCGGCGGTGCCGGTTTCCGGGCTCGTTACCGAAAGCACGATGCGGTCCCGATCGATGCTCATCTTCACCGCGCGGGTCTTCTCGGTGGCGATCGCCGCCACGCGGTCGACGCCCTCGGCGAGCGACTTCGTGTCCACCTTCAGCAGCCGGTCGTTCTTCGTGGGGATTACCCGTGAATAGTCGGGGAAGGTTCCATCGATCAGCTTCGAGGTGAGCACGGCGGTGCCCGCGCGGAAGCGGATCTTGGTGGAGGAGAGCGAAACCTCGATCTCGCCCGTCACCTCGTCGAGGAGCTTGCGCACCTCGGCGACGCACTTCCGCGGCACGATGATGTCGGGCATCCCGTCCGAGCCCGCGGGCGCGTCGAGCGCGACGCGCGCCAGCCGGTGGCCGTCGGTCGCGACCGCGTAGAGCTTGCCCTCGACGACATGCATGAAGATGCCATTGAGGTAGTAGCGCGTCTCTTCGGTGGAGATCGCGAAGCGCGTCTTGTCGATGATCTGCTTCAGCGTTTCGGCGGGAAGCTGGAACTTCGTCGGCAGATCGCTCTCGGCGATCATCGGGAAGTCGTCGCGCGGCAGCGTCGCGAGGTTGAAGCGCGCGCGGCCCGCCGCGATCGACATCTTGTCGCCCGAAACCGCGATCTCGACCTGGCTGCCTTCGGGCAGCTTGCGCACGATGTCGAACAGCGTGTGCGCCGAAACCGTCGTTGCGCCCGATGTCTCCACCTGCGCGGCGATCGAATCGACGACCTGCAGGTCGAGGTCCGTCGCCATCAGCTTGAGGCCGTTGTTTTCAGCCTCGATGAGAACGTTCGACAGGATCGGGATCGTGTTGCGACGCTCCACCACCGACTGGACGTGACCAAGGCATTTGAGCAGCGTCGCCCGCTCGACCGTCGCCTTCATGCGTTTCCCTTCAAACCCCCGATTGTGAGCGCGCGACTATAGCGCCTGCGTCAACCTTCGGTAGGGGGAATCCGGGGCCAAATGCAAGCCCCCGCGACCTCAATCGATGCGTTCGATCCGCCCGTCGAGCATGTGGATGCGCCGGTGTGCCGAGGCGGCCACGTCGGGGTCGTGTGTCACGCAGATGATGGTGCGGCCTTCCTTCGCGGCAAGGTCGTGGAAGATTTCGATGACGCGTTTCGAATTGAGGCTGTCGAGGTTGCCGGTGGGCTCGTCGCCGAGGAGGAGCGCGGGGTCGTTCGCAAGCGCGCGGGCGATGGCAACGCGCTGGCGCTGGCCGCCGGACATCTTGTCGGGCGTTTTGTGCTCCTGCCCCTCAAGCCCCATCGCGCCGAGCAGCGCGCGACCCCGCGCGTCGATTTCAGTACCGCCGAGCCGCCCCAGCCGCCGCATCGGCAGCGTCACGTTTTCAAGCGCGGTGAACTCGGGCAGCAGGAAGTGGAACTGGAACACGAAGCCGAAGCGCGCCAGCCGCAGGTTCGCGCGGGCGTTGCCGTCGGTGCCCGTCGTATCCTCGCCGTCGAAGAGCAGCCGGCCTTCGGTTGGCCGGTCGAGCAAGCCGAGCAAGTAGAGCAGCGAGGACTTGCCGCACCCCGAAGGGCCGATCACCGCGACGAACTCGCCCCGGTTGATCTCGAACGACACGTCGCGGATCAGTGTGACCGGCGGTTCGACCGCGAGCACGCGTGTCAGCCCTTCGGCGCGGATCAGCGGCGTGCCCGTCATACCGCGCCCCGCAGGATATCGACCGGATCGACCTGCGCGGCCTTCCGCGCCGGCAGCCACGCGGCGATGATCGCGGAAAACAGGCTTGCCCCCGCCGAGATCGCATATTGGAAGAACGAGCGGTCGAGCGGCATCGTCTCGGTGGAGCCCTGGATGTTGAACTCGATACTGCCGAGCACCTGCATCAGCGCGAAGCCAAGCCCCCAACCCGCGAGCACGCCGACGCACGCGAGCGTAAAGCCCTCCATCACGAATACGGCCTGCAGATCGCCCGAGGAAAAGCCCATCGAGCGCATGATGGCGATGTCGCGGCGCTTGTCGGCCACGCTCGTGGAAACCACAGTGTAGATGCCGAACGAGGCGACGAGCAGGATCGCCGAGATCACCGTGTACATGATGACGTTGCGCGTCACGAGGAGGCTGAGGAAATCGGCGGAGCGCTCCTGCCAGCTTTCCGCCTTGTAACCGTAGCGCGCTTCCAGCCGCTTCGCGATGTCCTCGGCCGCGTAGGGGTCGTCCAGCCTGATGCCGATGCGGTTGATCACGAACGGCTGGCTTGTCAGCGATTGCGCCTCGCGCAGCAGCACGTAGCCCGAAGAGCCGCCGAACTGGCCGCGGCCGCGCTCGAACAGGCCGACGATCTTCAGCGTCCGCGTCACCCCGCGCGCCGAGGTCGCGGCCATGATGTCGCCCATGCGCACGCCGAGCCGGCTCGCCATCTCCTCGCCGATAATGACGCCGCCCTGCGTGGTTTCAAGGTTCCGGAGGCGCCCCTCCTTCAGATATTGCTCGACGTCGGAGACCTGCGCCTCGATGCCCGGCTCGATGCCGACGATGGCGAGCGCCTCCTCGCGGCCGCCGACACGCAGCGTCACCGCGCCCGAAAGCGAAGGTGACGCCACGGCGTCGGACCGCGCGCCGATCGCACGCATCAGGCCCTGCCAGTCCTTGATGCCGCGCACTTCGTTCCGCGTCTTGTAATGCCGCACCTCGACGGCGGCATTCGGGAAGGCACGCACGGCGGGCTGCGGCGTCGGACTCCGGATCTCGTCGGAAATGATGATGTGCGGTGCCGCGTCGATCAGCGTTTCCACGAAGTCGTTCTGGCTGCCGATCATCAGCGCCGAAACGGCGAGGAAGAAGCCGACGCCGATGCCGACGCCCGCTATGGCGACCAGCGTCTGCCGCTTGCGCTTGGAGATGTGGCGGAGCGCGATTCCGAGCAGCAGGGAAAAGCGGCGCAGCACCGGCTCAGCGTGGCCCGGCGGTCTTCTTGGCGGCGTTCGCCTGGCTGCTCACGCGGGCACCGTCGCTCAGCCCCTCCGGTGGGTTCACGAGAACGGTGTCCCCGGCGGCGAGGCCTTCCGTCACCTCGGTCCGGTCGGTGCCGACGATTCCCGTTTGCACCGGCGTTCGCTTCGCCCGCCCGTCCGCGACGCGCCAGACGTGGCCGTCTTCGACCGCGCCGTCGGGCACGAGCAGCGCGCCCTCCTTCTCGCGAGTGACGATGTTGACCTCCAGCGTCATCCCTACGGGCAGCGGATCGTTCGAAAGCGGCTCCAGCCGCACGCGGAACGAACGCTGATCGGGGTCGCCGCCAGGCGTGATCTCGCGCACGCGTGCCGGAAAAATGCGCCCCGCATAAGCATCGCTCGACATCAGCGCCTGCTGGCCGACGCGGACACGCGGAATGTCGCGCTCGTCGACGGTGGCGGTGATCTTGATGCGCGCAGGGTCGCCGATCACGAACAGTGTGCGGCTCGGGCTCGCGAGGTCGCCGGGCTCGGCATCGCGGCGCAGCACGACGCCGTTCACGCCTGCGCGCAGCGCATAGTTTTCCAGCCGCTCACGCGCGGCCTTCTCGGCGGCGCGTGCGGCGTCGCGGTTTGCGATCACATTATCGCGCGCGGCCTTCGAGGCGAAGCCGCGTTCGACGAGCACGAGCGTCCGCCGCGCCTCGGCCTCCGCGCCCCGCGTCACCGCGGCCAGCCGGGCGATCTCGGCATTGAGATCGGCGATGTCGAGCGTGGCGAGCAGCGTGCCGCGCGTCACACGGTCGCCTTCCTTCACGCGGATGTCGACGACGGGCGCTGTGACACGCGCGGCGATCTCGACGGGTTCCTCGACCTCCACGAAGCCGGTCGCATAGACGACCTCCACTGCCTTGCCGCGCGTCACCTCGCCGGTTTCCACCGGCGTCGGCCGCAAGGTGCGATAAGCGAAGGCGGCAGCGACGAGCGCCACCAGAAGCCCGAGAAAGATCCAGCGCGCGCGCATGTGCGATTGCTAGGCCGAAAGCCCTTGCATCGCAACGACCTGGATCAAAATGCCGCTGGTGTTAGGGCTGAATGGCGAGCGGTTCCTAGAGCGCGACCTCGTAGTGCGCTTCGGTCTTCGCCGCGACCTCTTCCAGCGTCACGTCGGGCGCGAGTTCGATCAAGCGGAAGGGCTGGCCCTTGGCCGGGCGTTCGAACACGCCGAGGTCGGAGATCACGACGTCGACGACGCCCTGGCCGGTCAGCGGCAGCGTGCAGGCCTTCAGGAACTTCGATTCGCCGGCCTTGTTGGTGTGGTCCATCAGCACGATGATGCGCTTCACGCCCGCGACGAGATCCATCGCGCCGCCCATGCCCTTCACCATCTTGCCCGGGATCATCCAGTTGGCGAGATCGCCGTTCTCCGCGACTTCCATCGCGCCGAGGATCGAAAGGTCGATGTGGCCGCCGCGGATCATGCCGAAGCTGTCGGCGGAGCTGAAATAGCTCGTGCGGCGCAGTTCGGTGATCGTCTGTTTGCCCGCGTTGATGAGATCGGGGTCGACTTCATCCTCGGTCGGGAACGGCCCGATGCCGAGCATTCCGTTCTCGCTCTGCAGCGTGATGTCGATGCCCGGCTCCACGTGGTTCGCAACCAGCGTCGGGATGCCGATGCCGAGGTTTACGTAGAAGCCGTCCTTCAGTTCCTTCGCGGCGCGCGCCGCCATGCCGTCGCGGTTCCAGGCCATCAGTCGTTTCCTTTATACGTCCAGCGTTGGTCGGGCGCGACGACCTCGTCGCGGTTCATCGGCGGGTTGTTCCAGCCGCCGTAAAGGGGATTGGGGAGCACGAACCAGTCTGCGCCCCAGTGCGCGCCATGGCGCACGGCGGCGATGTCGCGCCGCTCCGCCATCGGGCGCTTGCCGGAAGGGCCGTTGTCGATGCCGTCGGTGAAGTCGCCGTTCTGGTCGCCGACGAGCGCGAGCACGCAGAAGTGCTTCGCGATCTCCGCGCGGCGGCCGTCCTTGCCCGATTTGCCGTCGACATCGCCCTTCAGGAACAGCGTCTCGCCGTGCACGGCCGGGCCGAGGCCCGTGTGCGCCAGCGCGGCTTCGGTGTGCTTGGCGTTTTCAGCGCTGCGGTTGGTGTTGAACACCGGCGTCACGCCCATCGCGCGGAGCGCATCGAGCGCGGCCTTCGCGCCGGGGATCGCAACCGTCTGCGCGGCGCCTTCGCGTTCCCACGCGGCCCAGCTGTCTTCGTCGAACGGCGCGTTGCTGCGCGCTTCATAATACGCGTGGCCGATATTCCAGATCAGCGTCTCGTCCACGTCGAACACGGCGGCAGGGCGCTGCGCCGTCTCCGCCGTGCAGGGCAGCGGCGTTCCATCCGCCGCGAGGATCGCGGAAGATGTACCGGCGGCCACGGGCAGCCGCGCTTTCACGGATTGCACCAGCGCGCGGTAGGTCTGCGTGGTGATCGCGCCCGCTTCGGCTGAGCCCAGCGTCCACGCGAGCGGCTGCGTCGTGCGCGGCACGCCCGTTGCCGCGCAGCCATGCAGCGCTGCCATCAGGCAGACCGCTGCGATACGGTTCACGCCGCTTGCCTCACGCCGCCTGCCTTGTGGTGCGCTGCTCGATGCGCTTCTCGTAGTTCTTGCCGACGAACAGCCGCTGCACGAAAATGCCCGGCGTGTGGATGTGGTCGGGGTCAAGTTCGCCGGGGCCGACAAGCTCTTCCACTTCGGCCACCGTCACCTTGCCCGCGGTCGCCATCATCGGGTTGAAGTTGCGCGCGGTCTTGCGGAACACCAGGTTGCCATAAGGGTCCGCCTTCCACGCCTTCACGATGGAAACGTCTGCAACGAGGCCGGTTTCGAGGATGTACGTCTCGCCGCCGAACTCCTTGTGCTCCTTGCCCTCGGCAACGAGCGTGCCGACGCCCGTCTTGGTGTAGAAGCCCGGGATGCCCGCGCCGCCCGCGCGGATGCGCTCGGCGAGCGTGCCCTGCGGGTTGAATTCAAGCTGAAGCTCGCCCGAAAGATACTGGCGCTCGAACTCCTTGTTCTCGCCCACGTACGACGAGATCATCTTGGCGACCTGGTGCGTCTTCAGCAGCAGCCCGAGCCCGAAATCGTCGACGCCGGCGTTGTTGGAGATGAACGTCAGGCCCGTCGTGCCCGAATCGCGGAGCGCTGTGATCAGGTTTTCCGGAATGCCGCAGAGGCCGAAGCCGCCGGACATCACTGTCATACCGTCGAAAAGCAGGCCCTCAAGGGCGCTCACCGCGTCGTCGTAAAGCTTGTTCGCCAAGGGGAACCTCCCGCGCTGCAGCAAAGAATGTGGCCCTGCTAGCGCACGCGCTGCGCTTAGGAAAGAGTAGGTTTTCTGTAAAAATCTTTGCATAAGCGCGGCGCCATGACACCGACGACACCAACGCTCTATCTCGCCCGCCACGCGGAAACCGTGTTCAACGCCGCTGCCCGGATGCAGGGGCACATGGGCCACACGCCGCTCACCCGCAACGGCATCCGGCAGGCCGACGACATGGGCCGCGCGCTGCGCGCGTCGCTCGGCCCGAAGCCCGATATCGATCTCTGGGCCTCGCGTTCCGGCCGCACGATGCAGACCGCGGCGATCATCGCCGAGCATCTGGAACGCGATTTCTTCGATATCCGCGCCGACGACCGGCTGCTCGAGATCGATGTCGGCGACTGGGAAGGCCGCCTCTATCACGATATTGTCGCCGAATCCGGGCCGCTCATCTGCCCGGATCGCCGCGTGTTCCTAAGGAAGCCGCCGAACGGCGAATGGTATCCCGATATCGAACGCCGGCTTCAAAACTGGCTCGCGGGTCTCGATCCCGCACGCCCCGCGCTCGTCATCAGCCACGGCATAACCGCCCGCGTGCTGCGCGGGGCGCTCGTCGGCGGCACGCCGTTCGAAGAGGGCTGCGTGCCGCTGGCGAAGGATGCACCGCAAGGCACGGTGTTCCGCATCGAGGGCGGCCGCGAAGAGCCGATCCATGTCGGCCACGGCAGCGTCGATGGCAAAGCGAAGGGCTTCTAGTCAAAACGGCGCAAAAGCCTTACAGGACGCGCCATGCCCACTGCAGCCATGACGATTCCCGGCGGGGCCGATCCCGTCCCCGTGCCCCGCGCGCCGACCGCGCGTGAAGACGGCCGCATCGACCTTGTCGGCCTGAACAAGGCGGAGATGGCGGCGGCGCTGATCGCTGCCGGCGTACCAGAAAAGCAGGCCAAGCTCCGCGCCAAACAGGTGTGGCACTGGATCTACCACCGCGGCCTCACCGATTTTTCGGGCATGACCGACATCGCGAAGGACACGCGCGCGCTGCTTGCCGAGCGCTTCGTCGTCGGCCGCCCCGAAGTGACGCTGCAGCAGGTTTCGACCGACGGCACGCGCAAATGGCTGCTCCGTACCGACGACGGCAACGAATACGAGATGGTCTTCATCCCGGATGCGGACCGGGGCACGCTCTGCGTCTCCAGCCAGGTCGGATGCACGCTCAACTGCCGTTTCTGCCACACCGGCACGATGAAGCTCGTCCGCAACCTCACGGCGGGCGAGATCGTCGGGCAGGTGATGCTGGCACGCGACACGCTCGGCGAATGGCCGCAGCCGGGCGAGGACCTCACCGGCGAGGCGCGGATGCTTTCCAACATCGTGATGATGGGGATGGGCGAGCCGCTCTATAATTTCGACAATGTTTCCAAGGGCCTCGGCATCGTCATGGACGAAACGGGCCTCGCGCTCAGCCGCCGCCGCATCACGCTTTCGACAAGCGGTGTCGTGCCGATGATGGCGCGCGCGGGCCAGGAGATCGGCGTCAACCTCGCCGTCTCGCTCCATGCCGTGACGAAGGACGTGCGCGACGAGATCGTGCCGATCAACCGCAAGTACGGCATCGAGGAGCTCTTGAAGGCCTGCGCGGACTATCCTGGCGCCAACAACGCCCGCCGCATCACGTTCGAATACGTGATGCTGAAGGACAAGAACGATTCGGACGAGGACGCGCGTGAACTCGTCCGCCTCATCCGCAAGTACAAGCTGCCCGCGAAGGTGAACCTCATCCCGTTCAACCCGTGGCCGGGCGTGGCCTACGAATGCAGCGACGACGACCGCATCGCGCGCTTTTCGGACATCATCTTCAAGGCGGGCATCTCGGCGCCGGTCCGCACGCCGCGCGGGCGCGACATCATGGCCGCCTGCGGTCAGCTCAAGAGCGAGAGCGAACGCCTGTCACGCGCTGAGCTCGATCGGATCGCAGCGGAAAAGCAGGCCGCGCTGGCCTGACATACCCAGCCGAACGGCAATAAAATCAGGCGCCAAAATCAGGCGGTTGGGAGCAGTTCCAGAGTCACGTCGGTGAGCCCGGCGTTCAGCATACCGAGTTCGCGCGCCGCAGCCTTGGAAACGTCGATCACGCGGCTGCCGGTGAAGGGGCCACGGTCGTTGACGCGCACGGTCACGCTACGGCCGGTCTTCTCGCAGGTCACCTTCACCAGGCTGCCCATTGGCAGGGTGCGGTGGGCCGCGGTCATTTCGTCCTGGTCGAAGATTTCGCCGCTCGCGGTGCGGCGGCCGTCGAACTTGTCTGCATAATAGCTGGCCCGACCGGAGCCGAGCAGCTGCAGTTCCGCTTCGCTCGCGAACACGGCGTCTTCGGCATCAGCGGTCGCGGAAAGCTCGTCGGTGAGCGGGGAGGGCGTCGCGTCGGCAAAAGCGCACAGCGCAAGCGCCGTGGCTGCCGCAGCCGTTGCGCGGATCCAGCGTCCGCGAATCTGAAAGAGATTGGCCCCAATCACGGTTTTGTCCCTGACGACTTCGCTTCGCCGCATCCACTCGCCTGCGATGAAGCGTTTCAAACGCGCGTTCCGGCGAGAGGGTTAACAGGGATTTGCATGGCCCAAGTTCTTGATTAGGGTCGCACCATGCTGCTGCTGGATCGTATGCTGAAGCGGCTCGTCCGCGACGGCGAGCTGACGGTGACGACTTCGGATCGGCGTGTCCGCCGCTACGGCAGGCCGCATCCGGCGCTGGTGCCCGTCTCGTTGCATTTCGCCGATGCGCGCACGCCGCTGCGCATCGCGCTCAATCCGGCGATCGCTGCCGGGGAGGCGTTCATGGACGGCCGGATGCAGTTCACCGCGGGCGGCATTTCAGAGCTGCTCGAACTCGTCGCGTGGAATGCCCGCTGGTCCGACGACAACAATATCCGCAGCGAAACCCGCCGCGCGCAAAGCGTCAGCGCCTACCTCTATCAGCTGAACTACCGCCGCGCCGCGAAGCGCAATGTCGCGCACCACTACGACCTTTCGGACCGGCTCTACGACCTCTTCCTCGATGCGGACCGGCAATACAGCTGCGCCTACTACCGCGCGGAGGATGAAACGCTCGAACAGGCGCAGGTCGACAAGAAGGGGCACATCGCTGCGAAACTGGCCCTGAAGCCGGGGCAGAAGGTGCTCGACATCGGTTGCGGCTGGGGCGGCATGGCGCTGTATCTCAATCGTGTCGCCGATGTGGACGTGCTTGGCATCACGCTGTCGGAAGAGCAGCTCAAGGTGGCGCGTCGCCGCGCCGCGGATGCCGGCGTCGCGGACCGGGTGCGCTTCGAGCTGATCGATTACCGCGACGTGCAGGGCGCCTTCGATCGGATCGTTTCGGTCGGCATGTTCGAGCATGTCGGCATTCCGAACTACCGCACCTTCTTCCGCCATGTCCGTGGCCTGCTCAAGGAAGACGGCGTCGCGCTCCTCCACACGATCGGCCGCGCGGACGGACCCGGCGCGACCGACGCGTTCACGGCGAAGTACATCTTCCCCGGCGGCTATTCGCCCGCGCTTTCGGAGATCGTCCCCGCGATCGAGCGCGAAATGCTGTGGATCACCGATGTCGAGGTGCTGCGTCTTCACTATGCGAAGACGCTCGAGGAATGGCTGCGCCGTACGGAGGCGGCGAGGGCGGAGATCGTGCAGCTCTACGACGAGCGTTTCTACCGCATGTGGACCTTCTACCTCGCCGCCGCGCGCGGGGCTTTCCGGCACGACGGGCACGTCAATTTCCAGATCCAGCTCGCGCGCCGCCGTGATGCGCTGCCGATCACGCGCGATTATATGGTCGAGGCCGAAGCGCGTTACGCCGGGATGAGATGAGCCACCGCCCGCTCGGACGCACACGCGCCGCGCTCGGCCTTGCGAGCGCCGCCATGCTGGTCCCGCCCTGGCTCCTGATGAGCCCAAAAAGCGTGCCCGCAAAGGCGCTGGAGCGCCGCTTCCATCGCACGATCGCGGCGGGCTTCGGCCTGCGCCCGCAGGTGCTCGGAACGCCGGGCGCAGCGGGCACGATGTTCGTCGCCAATCACATCAGCTGGGCGGATATCATCAGCGTCGCGGCGGTGGTGGATACGGATTTCGTCGCGAAGGCCGATGTCGCCGCCTATCCGGGTATCGGTGCGCTCGCCGGGCGCACCGGCACGATCTTCGTCGAGCGCGAGCGGCGCTCGCAGGCGGTGAGCCAGATGGAGGCGATCCGGCAGCGGCTGATCGCCGGGCGGCGCGTGCTGATGTTCCCGGAGGGCACCACATCCGATGGCCGCGGCCTGCTGCCTTTCCGCAGCAGCCTGTTCGCGGCGGCGGACGCCGCTGCCGCGGTCCAACCCGTCACCATCCGTTACACGTCGCCGGGCGGAGGCCCTCTTGATCCGGAAGCGCTCGATGCGATCGCGTGGATCGGCGACGAGGACATGCTGCCGAATGCGCTCGCGCTCGCGCGCCTGCGTGCCGGTGTCGTCCTCCATTTCCACGAGCCGGTCGCCGCTTCCGCATTCGATACGCGCAAGGCGCTCGCCGAGCATTGCCGCGAGGTGATGCTCCGTCACTACTGGCCGTGAGCAGGCGATCGGGCCACTCGCAATTTTTTCTTCAGTATATTCATGCCGGCTGCAGGGAATAACCTGTACGTCGTACGTATGGCGTTTATGGCGACGGTCCGTTGCCACCTGAAATCGAACAAGGTGCGTGTGAAGAAGCTGTTTCCCCTCCTTTCCGGGTTGGCGCTCGCCGCGTGTGCGGCCGGTCCGGACTATCGTGCGCCTGTGCCTGTGGCGCTCGGCGTGCCCGCGGCGTGGAGCGACGGCAGCGCCGCGCCCGAAGGCGACGCGGCGCTCGCCGAATGGTGGCGTGTCTACAACGACCCGGTGCTCGATGGGTTTGTCGCCCGCGCCGTGGAAAACAATCTCGATATCGCGCAGGCGGTATCGCGGCTGCGTCAGGCGCGGGAATCGCTCCGGCAGTCGCGGGCGGATTTTCTGCCGTCGGTCAATGCCTCGGGCAGCGGCGGGCGCAATTTCCGCGAAGGCTCGGCCGACAGCAGCAGCTATTCGCTTGGCGCCGACGCGGCGTGGGAGATCGACCTGTTCGGCGGCACCCGCCGCGCGGTCGAAGCCTCGCGCGCCGATCTCTTCGCGGCGGGCTACAGCCTTGCGAACGTGCGCGCGGCGATCGTCGCGGAAACAGTGAGCAACTATGTCACCGCACGCCTTGCGCAGGAGCGCCTACGCATCTCACGCGACACGCTGAAGACGGTCGAGGACAATTACGATATCGCGCGCTGGCGCGTGGAGGCGGGTCTCGTCTCGTCGCTCGACGCGGAGCAGGCGCGCGCGCAGCTCGCGCAGAACCGCGCTTCGATCCCGTCGATCGAGCAGAGCCTTGCAGGCGCGCTCAATCGTATCGCCGTTCTCACCGGCGATGCGCCGGGCGAGGCGACGCGCGCGCTCGAAGCGCCGTCGCCGATTCCGGATGCGCCCGATGCGATCACCGTGGGCATCCCTGCCGATACGCTTCGCCAGCGGCCGGATGTGCGGCAGGCGGAGCGTGCGCTTGCCGCCGCGACAGCTCGCATCGGTGTCGCGGAGTCCGCGCTTTACCCGTCGCTTCGGATCAGCGGCAATGTGGGCACCAGTGCGCTTTCGCTCGGCAGCCTCGGCGATATCATCACCGGCGGTCTGTTCGCCTCGATCGGCCAGCTGATCTTCGACGGCGGCGCCACCGCTTCGCGCGTTCGTGCGCAGGAAGCGGCGGCGGAAGGGGCGTTCGCGGCCTACAAGGCCTCGGTGCTCGGCGCGCTCGAAGATGTCGAGAACGCGCTCGTCGCGCTCCGCGCCGCGCGCGAACGTCAGGTGCAGTATACCGAGGCCTATGATGCGGCGAACACCAGCGCGATCCTCGCGCGCAGCCAGTATCAGGCGGGCCTCACCGATTTCCAGACACTCCTCAGCGCCGAACAGTCCTTGCTGTCGGCGCGGCAGGGTCTTGCCGATGCGGACGCCGATGAAGTGCTCGCGGCGGCGGAGCTTTACAGCGCACTTGGCGGTGGATGGCAGACAATGAACCCGATTGACGGATGGCAGCCCGAATGAACGACACCAACACCCCGCCGCTCGATGATTTCCTCGGTGCGCAGCCGGAAAAACCGTGGCGCAAGTGGGCGATTTATGCGGGGCTCGCCATCGCGGCGATCGTCCTCATCCTCGTCGTCCGCAGTTTCCTCTCCGACGATACGCCGCAATACGACACGCGGGCCGTCGAGCGCGGCGACCTCACCGTCACGGTCTCGGCGACGGGCAATCTGAAGCCGATCAATCAGGTCGATGTCGGTTCCGAACAGTCGGGCCTCATCACCAAGGTGTTCGTCGACGTGAACGACCGCGTGACGCGCGGCCAGCAGCTTGCCGAGCTCGATACCTCGCGGCTGCAGGATACGGTGGCGCAGTCGCGTGCGCAGGTTGCCTCTGCCGAGGCGGGGGTCGCGCAGGCCAAGGCGAGCGCCGCGCTCGCGAAGGCGACGCTCGACCGGCAGGAAGAGGTTTCTCGCCTTTCGGGCGGCCGCGTGCCGTCGAAGACCGAGCTGGACAGCGCCCGCGCGAACTACAGCCAGGCCGTCGCCAGCCTGCGCTCGGCGGAGGCGCAGGTGCTGGTTTCGAAAGCCCAGCTCTCGTCGTCGCAGACCAACCTTTCGAAGGCGCGCATCGTTTCCCCGGTCACCGGCGTCGTGCTCTCGCGCGATATCGAGCCCGGCCAGACCGTTGCCGCCTCGCTCAACGCGCCGGTGCTGTTCACCATCGCCGAGGATCTGAGGGAGATGGAGGTCGAGGTCTCGGTCGACGAGGCGGATGTCGGCCAGGTGAAGGACGGCCAGAGCGCGAACTTCAGCGTCGATGCTTTCCCCGGCCGCAGCTTTCCCGCGAAGGTCACGCGCGTGAACGTCGGCTCGAACGCCAGTTCGAGCAGCAGCAGCAGTTCATCCTCATCGTCGAGCAGCACGGCCACGGTCGTCGCCTACACGGCGGTATTGAACGTCGACAACCGCGACGAGACGCTCCGCCCGGGCATGACCGCGACGGCGGACATCGTCGCGAGCCGCGTTGAAAACGTGCTGCTGGTGCCGAACGCCGCGCTTCGCTTCAACCCGTCGACGCAGTCGGGCGCATCGCAGGGCGGCGGTATCACCAGCCAGCTCGTCATGCGCCCGCGGCGCGGCAACAACGCGCAGAAGTCGGTGGGCTTCGGCGCGGGCAGTACGCAGACGGTGTATGTCGTCGGCGCGGACGGTCAGCCGAAATCGGTCGAGGTCGTCGTCGGCGACAGCGACGGCACCAACACGGCGATCCAGAGCGGCGACATCAAGGAAGGCATGAAGCTCATCGTCGGCCAGCTCGTCGCCGGGCAGGAAGCACCGCAGCAGCGCGGCCAGCGCTCCGGCGGTAATTCGGGCAGTGGCCAGCGTTCGGCGGAAAAGGCCGGCAATGGCCGATGATCCGATCATCCGCCTGCGCGGGATCACCAAGACCTACGGCACCGGCGCGACCGCGTTTCAGGCGCTGAAGGGCGTCGACCTCGATATCGCGCGCGGTGATTTCGTCGCGGTGATGGGGCCGTCGGGATCGGGCAAGTCGACCGCGATGAACATCCTCGGTTGCCTCGACGTGCCGAGTGCGGGGGAATATCTGTTCCACGGCCACCATGTCGAAACGCTGGACCGCGATCAGCGCGCGCTGCTCCGCCGCCGCTATCTCGGTTTCGTGTTCCAGGGCTTCAACCTCCTGTCGCGCACCACCGCGCTCGAAAATGTCGAGCTGCCGCTGCTCTATCGCGGCGAGGACCGCCGCGAGCGCTACGAACGCGGCATGGCCGCGCTCGACAAGGTCGGGCTGGAACCATGGTGGGACCACACGCCCGCCGAGCTTTCCGGCGGCCAGCAGCAGCGTGTCGCCATCGCCCGCGCGATCGTGACGAGCCCCGACGTGCTGCTCGCCGACGAACCGACCGGCAACCTCGATACGGAGCGCTCGTTCGAGATCATGGAGCTGCTCACCGATTTGAACCGCAGCGGCATCACCGTGCTGATGGTGACGCACGAGCCCGACATGGCGGCGTTTGCGCGCACCATCGTGCATTTCCGCGACGGCCTCGTCGAGCGCATCGAAAACACCGGAAAGGCAGGCGTGTAACCGATGCTCGGCACCACGATCACGCTCGCCTTCCGCGCCATCATGCGCCACAAGCTGCGCTCGTTCCTCACCACGCTCGGCATCATCATCGGCGTCGCCGCGGTCGTCACCATGACGACGCTCGGCAACGGCGCGACCGCCGCGGTGCGCGAACAGATCGCCAGCCTCGGCGCGAACATCCTGCAGCTTCGCCCCGGCCAGGGCTTCGGCCGCGGCGGCGGCGGTCCGCGCCCGCCCGATTTCAAACCCGAGGACGTCACCGCGATCGAAGGCCAGCTCACCGGCGTGCGCGCCGTGGCGCCGATGGCGCAGTCGTCGGGCACCGCGATCTATGAAGGCAATAACTGGAGCACCACGGTCAACGGCACCACGGCGTCTTACTTCGAGGCGCAGCAGTGGCCGCTGAACAGCGGCCGCCTGTTCATGCCGGAGGAGGAGCAGGCCGGCAAACCCGTCTGCGTCATCGGCAACACGCTGAAGAACAACCTGTTCCGGCAGACCGATCCGCTCGGCAAACGCTTCCGCATCAAGGGCGTGTCCTGTCAGGTGATCGGCGTTCTCGGCACGCGCGGGCAGGGCGGCATGGGGCAGGATCAGGACGATGTCGTCGTCATGCCGATCAAGTTCGTGCAGCGGCGTTTCACGGGCGACCGCGACATCGGCCAGATCATGGTCGCGGTGGATGACGCCTACGACACGCAGACCGTGCAGGCCTCGCTTGAAGACCTGATGCGCGAACGGCGCAAGATCAAGCCGGGCGACAGCGACAATTTCAACGTGTTCGATACCAAGCAAATCTCCGACACGCTGACCGGCACCACCACGATCCTCACCCAGATCGTCGCCGCGGTCGCCGCGATCTCGCTGCTCGTCGGCGGCATTGGCATCATGAACATCATGCTGGTGTCGGTGACGGAGCGCACGCGCGAGATCGGCATCCGTCTTGCGATCGGCGCGGTGGCGCGCGAGGTTCTGCTGCAGTTCCTCGTCGAAGCCGTGGTGCTGTCGTGCCTCGGCGGGCTCATCGGCCTCGTCATCGCGCTGTTCGCCTCGATCGCGATCGCGCCCTTGATGCAGGTGCCCTTCATCTTCGATCTGAAGATCAACGTGCTCGCGTTCATCTTCTCGGCGGCGATCGGCGTGGTGTTCGGCTATTTCCCGGCGCGGCGTGCGGCGTCGCTCAATCCCATCGACGCGCTCCGCCACGAATGACGGCCCGCAGCGCCGAGCTTCGGGCCTATGGGATGCTGGCGCTCGTGATGCTGTTCTGGTCGGGGAACGCCATCGTCGGGCGCGCGGTGCGGGGCGATGTGCTGCCGTTCACGCTCGCCTTCGTGCGCTGGTTCGGCGCGTTTCTCCTGCTCGCGCCCTTCGCGCTGCGCCATGTGGCTGCGGACAGAGAGGTTCTGCTGCGGCACTGGCGCCCCGTGCTGATTCTCGGGCTCGTCGGCGTCAGCGCGTTCAACGCGTTTCTGTATTCGGGGCTGCGGTACACGACCGCGACCAACGGCCTCCTCCTGCAGGCCGCGATCCCGGCGCTCGTGCTCGTCATCGATGCGCTCGCCTTCCGGGTGCGCGCGCCGGCATGGCAGATCGCGGGCGTCGGGCTTTCGATCCTCGGCGTCGGCATCGTACTGTTCCCCGATTTCGCCTCGGTGCTGCGCCTTCATTTCGGCCGGGGCGACGCGCTCGTCCTCGCGGCGGTGGTCGCGTGGGCGATCTATACCAGCCTTTTGCGGCTCCGCCCCGATGTGCACCCGCTGTCGTTTCTCGCCGTCACCTTCGCCATCGGGGTCGCCGCGATGCTGCCGCTCGCGATGTTCGAATGGCGGCACGCACCCGCGATCGATTGGCGGCCCGAGATCGTCGGCGCGTTTCTTTACGTCGCGCTGTTCCCGTCGCTCGCCGCCTATTTCCTGTTCAACGCGGCGGTTGGCATGATCGGGGCCGCGAAGGCGGGCCAGTCGATCACGCTGATGCCCGTGTTCGGCGCGCTGCTTGCGGCGGCGTTGCTCGGCGAACCGCTCGGCCCGCGTCATTTCGTGGGCATGGCACTCATCCTCTGCGGCATCGGCGTGTCGGTGTTCCTGGCGCGGAAGCCCGGCTGAAGATCAGCCGCGCCGTCGGCGGTATTCGGCAAGCCCGGTGGCGATCGGCCGCGTCAGCCAGCCGCGCAGCTTGCCGAGCTTGTAGGCATGGACGCCCGGGTGGGAGAGCGGCAGCGGCCGTTCGAGCAGCCCCCGCAGCGATGCTTCGCCAAAGCGCTGCACGGCCTCGGGAATCTCGCCGCGGAAATAGCCGATCAGGTTCTGGCGATACCACGGCGCGATGCGTTCGTCGGTCCACAGCGCATAGCGCAGGAAGTCGAACGGCCGGTAGCCGCGTACGCGGAACTTTTCCGCCCAATAGTCGGGCCAGCGCTCGTTGACATGGCCGGTGCCGCCCTGATGCGGCGTGGCGGCGGAAATCAGCAGCATGTCCGAAAGCGAGGCCATCAGGTCCGCGAAGGCGTCGGCACACGCTTCATCGAGATGCTCGGCGACCTCGAGCGACATGGCAAGGTCGAAGCGCGCCTGCGGCAGTGGCGGCCGGAACGGCAACGGCGCATTGCCGAGATCGAAACGCACGAACGATGCTTCGTCGATGCGCAGGCTGTTCGCGGGCACCCATGGACCGTCGAGGCCGATCGCCGTTTCCACGCCCTCGGCGCGAAAGCCGTTGAGCCAGATGCCGTCGCCGCAGCCGATGTCGACCACCGACGAAGGGCCGATCAGGTCGACAACGAGCGGCACCAGCGCCTGCGCGGATCGGGCGGCGCGGTCGGCGCGGCGCGTGTAGAACTGCTTCGAATATTCGTGCTTCATTGCACCCTCTCCAGAACCGCCGCGTGCAGGTATGCGGCGTATCCGTCCATCATCGTGCGCAGGCTGAAATCGGCGGCGCGCGCCCGGCACGCGGCGGCGCCGCGCGGCATGGAAAGGCGCGCTAGCATGGCCCGCGCCATCGCGGCGTCATCGCCCACGGGCACCAGGCTGCCGCAGGCTTCGGTCAGCACCTCGCGCACGCCGGTGGGGCAGGCGGTGGCGACGACCGGCGTGCCGCAGGCAAGCGCCTCGATCAGCACGTTGCTTGCGCCTTCCCAGCGCGACGAGAGCACCGAAAGTGCTGCGCGCGCGACGAAGGCGTGCGGGTTCGCCTGGAAACCCGCGAGCCAAAGGTCGCCGCCGATGCCAAGCGCTTCGGCAAGCGCCGTGAGATGATCGCGCTCGGCGGCGGGGCCGTCGCCGAGGATGACGAGCCGCATCGGGCGTACCTGTCGCGCGGCCGCGAAGGCGCGGATCAGCGTGGCGAAATCCTTCTGCGGGCTCAGCCGGCCGACCGCGATCACCACCGGCGGCGCGCCGTCGGCGAACCAGGGATGGTCGGCAGGGGCCGCGGCGGCGCGTCCGATCGCATCGATATCGACCCCGTTCGGGATTACGGCGAGCCGCGCGCCCGAAACGCCGTGGCGCCGCAGGTCGTCTCCCAGTTCGCGCGACACAGCGATCACCCCGTCCATCATGCCGAACTGCACGCGCTCGAGAGCGACCGCACTCCGCCGGATCAGTCCCGCCGCAAGCCCCGCGCGCTTCGGCGGCGTCGCGGCGGCGAGCGCGTTGCTTGCGCGCCCGATAAGCTGCGTTTCGGATACGCCGGAAAGCCGATGCGCCGCACAGGCGAAGGCGTGCATATGGTTCCCCGAAGAGAGCAGCACCGCGGGCCGCACCCGGCGGATCGTCGCGGCAAGCGCGGCAACCGTGAAGACGCTGTCGGCGCCGCGCGGCAGACGCGGCCTGCCGCTCGCGATCACGCGCACGGGGATGCCGCTGGTATCCTCCACGAAGGCGCCGGTGTCGCGCACGACCCACAGCTCGGCGGCAAGTCCCGCGGCTGCCGCGGCGCGTGCGATCCGAAGCGCATTGCGAACGACGCCACTCGCGCGAAGATCATAAACCAGGATCGCCGCCTGAACCGCGATTTCACCTGGCCCACGGCTGTTGCGTACCGGCACATCGGGCGCGCTTGGCGGAAGCGACGTCTCGGTCTCGATGCGGCGAAGGGTACTGGCACGCGACATGGTGGTCTCCGAAAATCACGGAAGACCGCCTGCGCGGCGGAGATGGCGGCCGCGTTGGCCAAAGATTTGGATATGTCCATGTTGCGGTCGCGCGGGGGCCGCGCGCGCTTAAAGCATCGTGCGGAAAAGTGGGAACCGGTTTTCCGCCGGAAACGATGCGTCAACGAAGAGATAGAGCTTGCTCTAGTTGGCGATCGGCAGGCGCAGTGTCGCGGCGAGGCCCGGGCTTTTGTTCCGGAAGCCAAGCTCGGCATGGTGGCAACGCGCCACCGCCTCCACGAGCGCGAGGCCAAGGCCCTGCCCGGCGGCGGCGGCCTGTGCGGGTGCGCGAAAGAAACGCTCGGTGATGCGCGGCAGGTCGGCGGTATCGACGCCGGGCCCGTCGTCCGTCACCTCGATCCGTGCGCGCTCCGGCTCGCGGGCCAGCACGACACGTACGATGCCGCCCGGCGGCGTGTATTTCACGGCATTGTCGATCAGGTTCGTCACCGCCTGAAACAGCAGGTCGCGATCGCCGCGCACGCGGATGCCCGGCGCGACATCGGTGGCAAGGTGCAACGCACCGGCTTCGGCGCCGGGGGCATAAAGTTCGGCGGCATCGCCGACGAGCGCCGACAGGTTGACACTGTCCGTCGCCAGCGCATGGCGCCCCGCTTCGATCCGCGCGATGCGCAGCAGCGCATCGAACGTCGATTGCAGGCGGGCGGCGCTCTCGTTCGCCTGCACGATCAGCGCCGTCCGCGTCGCTGCGTCGCCGGCGCCGTCGAGCTCTTCCAGATCTGCGCGGATTCGGGCGAGCGGCGTGCGCAGTTCGTGCGCGATGCTGTCCGAAACCCGCGCGACGGACTGGATCAGGTTCTCGATCCGGTCCAGCATCGCGTTCAGCGTTTCGGCGAGGTGATCGAAGTCGTCGCCGGTGCCGCGAACCTCGACGCGGCCGCTGAGATCGCCCGCCATCACGCGCTCCGCCGTTCCCGCGATGGCATCGATGCGGCGGCCGACCGCGCGGCTCGTCAGCGCGCCGCCGAGCAGCCCCAGCGCCAGCGCCACGGCGGTGCCCCAGCCGATCGCCTGTCCGATCAATTCCTCGCGTTCGTCGACATCCTCGGTGTCGCGCGCGATCAGCAGGCGCGTGCCGTCGGGAAAGCGATGTTCATAGGTGTAGGCCTCATTTTCCCGCGCGACGCCGCCGTCGAAGGTTTCGAACTCGAAGCGGAACCACGGGCTTTGGACGAGCGGCGGCGGCGCGGGCATGTTGGCCGTGATCCATTCGCCGTCGGGCGCGACGAGGGCGTGGAAGGCACGCCGCTTGGCGGGCTGCTCCCGCCGCGTGTCGAGTGCGTCGAGGAGCGCATCAACGCCCCGCTTTTCATAAAGGGCGGAGAGCGTTTCCACCTCTGGAAGAATGGTTGCCCGCACCTCGGCGAGCGGCGTGGTCACAAAGACCCACCACGCGATGGCGCCCATCGCCGCGTAGGACACGACGAACCACGCGCTGTACGCGAGCGCGTGGCGGAACGTCATGCCGCGCGTGAAGCGGAAGGCCGGGAGTCGCACCCCTAGGGTCGCCGCAGGCTGTAACCCGCGCCGCGCACGGTTTCGATCAGCGGTGGGTCGAAGCCCTTGTCGATCTTCTGGCGCAGGTGGCTCACATGCTGGTCGACGATGTTGGTTTGCGGGTCGAAATTATAGTCCCACACCGCCTCCAGGATCATCGTCCGGGTGAGTACGTGCCCGGCGTGCCGCGCCATGTATTCGAGCAGCCTGAACTCGAGCGTGCTGAGCGGGATGCGTCTGCTGCCGCGCACCACGGTGCGCGAGAGGAGATCGATTTCAAGGTCGGCGACGACCAGCGTCGATTTCGAAGGCGCCGCGGTGGGCCGCCGTCCCAGCGCATCGATCCGTGCGAGCAGTTCCGACATCGCGAACGGTTTCGTCAGATAGTCGTCCGATCCCGCGCGCAGGCCGCGTACGCGTTCGTCCACCTCGCCGAGCGCCGAGAGGATGATCACCGGCGTGCGGTTTCCCGTCGCGCGCATGGTCTGCAGGATGGTGAGCCCGTCGACGCCGGGCAGCATCCGGTCGAGGATCACGACGTCATAGGCTTCGCCCGCCACGTGGTAGAGCCCGTCGCGCCCGTCGGCGACATGTTCGGCGACGTGGCCCGCCTCGCCGAGGCCCTTCACCACATAAGCCGCGACGCGTTCATCGTCCTCGATCAGCAGGATACGCATGTGCGCGAACAAGACGCAGGCCGTGTCAGCATGTCAATTGCCCTCTGCCATGGCATTGCCTTATTGCGGCATCATAGGGGGGACCATGCTTTCTCAACGGACGCGGTATACAATTCGCGCGCTCCAGCACCTAGCCGACAATTATGGCCAGGGGCCGATCCGCCTCGTCGACATCGCAGACGCGCAGAACATCCCGAAAAAGTTCCTGACCGTGATCCTTTCGGAGTTCAGCCGGCTCGGGATCGTCGGCACCAAGCGCGGGCCTGACGGCGGCTACTGGCTTGCGGTGCCGCCGGTCGACGTGCGCTACGGCGACATCGTGCGGCTGACGCGCGGCTCGCTGGCGCTCGTGCCCTGCGCCAGCCGCTTCGACTACAAGCCCTGCGAGAACTGCGTCACCGAAGAGAAGTGCCGCCTGCACCGCCTGATGGTGATGGTGCGCGACGAAACCGCGCGCATCCTCGATACCGTCACGCTCGCGGACCCGATCCCGCTGCCGGAGTCGGAACTGGCTCTCTAGCCGCCGCAATCGCGTGCTTCACGAGCGCGTCGTTACCGATCTGGTTGATCAGCAGCAGGATGAGCCGCGCCGAGAAGCGCAGGCTCTCCGCCTCGCTCATGCCCGCCTGCGCGGCGATCATCGCCTCGTAGATATCGTCGGGCCGCGCCACGTTCGGCTTCGTTTCCAGGCTCATGCGGCGGCTCCTTCGGCGCGCGCGATCGCGGCGCTGATCTTCGCGGGGCTGGGATGGCGCCAGCGCGCCGCGACATACTGGTCGGGCCGGATCAGGCAGGCACTGCCCGGGGAGAGGTCGTAACGGTCCACGATCAGCGCTTCGCCCGCCACGTCGATTACCGGCACGGGCGCTTCGCCCTGCCAGCCGTTCGCGATCAGTCGGAAGCCGCCGCCGAGCGTGCCGAGCAGCCAGTCTCCACCAAACGGCGCATCGAGCGCGGGGGAGCCCGGCGGCACGCCGTCCCAGTCCGTGTCCTCGTCCGCTGTTGAAAGCGGACTCGCGGGGTAGGACACCGCCGTCGAAAGCCGCCCGCTGTTCACGAACGGCCGCGCGAACGGATGCTCGCCCGCAAGGCTGAGCACGGCGTCGCGGTAGGCGGCGCTCGCGGTGGACTTCGGCGTAAGGAAATCGGTCGAGCGCGTCGAATTCAGGATATTCTCGTCCGCTGTCGTGGTCGCTTCGTGGTTGTAGCTTTCAAGGAAGCTTTCCGGTGCCTTGCCGTCCAGCACCCGCTCGAGCTTCCAGCCGAGGTTGTCGATGTCGGCGAGCCCGCCGTTGGCGCCGCGCGCGCCGAACGGCGAGACGAGGTGCGCGCTGTCCCCCGCGAAGAGCACGTGCCCGTGCACGAAGCGCTGCATCCGGCGGCACTGGAACGTGTAGACGCTGTACCACTCGCGCTCGAACTCGATCTCATCACCCAGCATTGCGCGCACCAGCGGCTCGACATTCTCCGGCCGCATCGCCGCCTCGCGGTCGATGTTCCAGCCGAGCTGGAAATCGAGCCGCCACACGTCGTCGGGCTGCTTGTGCATCAGCGCGGACTGGCCGGGGTTGAACGGCGGGTCGAACCAGAACCAGCGCTCGGCCGGGTGCTCGCCCTTCATCCTGATGTCGGCGATGAGGAAATTATCTTCGAACACGCGCCCCTCGAAATCGAGGCCCATCAGCCCGCGCACCGTGGACTTGTTGCCGTCGCACGCGATCAGCCAGTCGGCGCCGAGCGTATAGCGCCCGCCCGGCGCTTCCACCGTCACGCTCACGCCGTCCGCTCGCGCATCGAGCGCGGTCAGTTCGTGCCCCCAGCGGATATCGACATTGGGATACTGGGCAAGCGCATCCACGAGGATCGCTTCCACATGATACTGCTGCAGGTTGATGAACGCGGGCCGCCGCTGGTCCTTCACCGGAAGCAGGTCGAATTCATAGATCGGCGTCGTGCTCTCGCCCCAGAACACCTTGCCGAGGTTCCACACCACGCCCCGGTCCACCATCGCCTGCCCGACGCCGAGCCGGTCCCAGATGTCGAGGCTGCGCTTCGAATAGCAGATGCCTTTCGATCCCGCCGCGATGAAGTCGAGCCGGCTCAGCACCGTCACCTTGCGCCCCCGCCGCGCGAGGTCGAGCGCCATCGAAAGCCCCACCGGCCCCGCGCCGACGATCAGCGTTTCAAGATGTGCGCCATCCGTCCCCACCGGCGAAGCGCCGATAGAGCGGTGGACCGGAATGCCTGTCGTCATCGTGTCAGTCCTGAAGTTCAGCCCAAACCTCGCGGTCGCGCTCCATCGTCCAGATGCGCGGCCAGTCGATGCCGTCGAATTCGTCCCACAGCCGCTGTACGTCGAAGGGCAGGCAGTGCTCGAAGATCGGCCAGCGGCCGAACTTGGGGAACAGCGCCTCGTGCGTCGCCTCGAACGCTTGCTTCAGCGTGCCGCCCGCGCGGTGCACGGTGCCCACCTTGTCGATCATGGTCTTCAGGAATTCGCGCGTCTGCTCGATCGCGGCGTCGGTTTCGGCAAGGCCGCGCGGCACGCGCCCGCGCCCGCCGATCAGGTTCTCCGCGCGGTAGGCCTTCACCTTGTCGAGCGTGCCCGCCGCCCAGTCCATGTGGAAGGCGTCGCCCGTGTAGAGCGCCGCTTCCGCCTCCACGAGATCACCCGCGAACAGCGTCTTCGATTTGTCGTGCCACACCACGATGTCGCCCGCCGTGTGCCCGCGCCCGCAGAAGGCGAGGTCGAGCTTGCCGCGATCGCCGCCAAGCGCGATTTCGAACGTGTCGGTGAAGGTCTGCGTCGGCCATGTCAGCCCCGGCACCGAGTCCGGGTCCTTGAACAGGCGCGGCATCCGGCCGAACTCGCTGTCCCAGTCTTCCTTGCCGCGCTCCTCGATGAGTTTCCGCGTCATCTCGCTCGCAACGATATGCTCGGCCTCGAACGCGCTCGCGCCGAGCACGCGCACGGCGTGATAGTGCGTCAGGATCAGGTATTTCACCGGCTTGTCGGTGTGCTGGCGCAGCTTAGCCAGCCACTCGCGCGCGGCCACCGGCGTCGCGCGCGCCTCGATGGCGACAATGAAATCCTCGCCCTCGATCGCGCCCACATTGGGGTCGCCCTCGGCGGTCAGCGCGTAAACACCGTCCGCCAGGATCTCCAGCGTCTCTGTCTTCTCGGCGGTGTCCGCCGACGATGCGAATGGTTTTGCCACGGATAAACCTCCTCATATGTCACGCCGCATTCGCGGACCTTGAGGAGGACTTTAGCGGAAGGGAGGGCAAGCGTCTGTCATCAGCTCTGATGACAGCGGCGTCGCAGCGGCGCTCCTGTCAGCGCAGCCCGTCCAGCATCTGGTCGATCACCGTCTCGGCGAGCGCCTCCACGGTGAAGCTGCCCGTGGGACGGAACCATGTGTGCGACCAGTTGATCATGCCGAAATAGAGCATGGCGCGCACGCGGGCGTCCTTTTCGGAAAGCGCGGGCGCAATCTCGCCGACTGTGCGCGCAACAAGGTCGACAAGCGTGCGCTCGGTATCGACGATGTGCCGCCGGCGCTCTTCCGGCAGCTTGTCGAGGTCGTTCACCAGCACGCGGTGCCGCGCCGAGGCGTCGGCATAAAGTTCAAGGAAGCCGTGCGTCAGCTTGCCGAAGCGCGCCTTGGCATCGGCCTCGCCCCGATACGCGTCCGCCACCTCGGCGAGCGCGCCGATGTGCCCATCCATGATCTCGAACAGGATGTCCTCTTTGGAGGCGAAATAGTGGTAAAGCAGCGACTTCGACATGCCGCACGCGGCGGCAAGATCGGCGATCGAGCAGCCGTGGAACCCCGAATGCGCATAAAGCTCGGCAGCCTTGTCGAGCACGGCCATCCGCCGCTCGTCATAATCCGCCGCCTGTGTCCGGGCCACTCACGTGCCTTTCATTCGCAATAACAGAGCGTTCGTGTCTAGGCGGTGCGCGCGGTGCCCGCAACGGGTTCGTCTGGTGAAGTGCTGGCCGCTAGGCCGATAGATCAGCAATCGCTCCCGCCTCAAGGTGTCGATTACGTAGAAACCATATCCGTCATACCGGCGTAAGCCGGTATTCATAATCACGGTCGTATGGATACCGGCCTATGCCGGTATGACCATCACGTCTTGTTGCGACAACATTGCGGACATTGAAGACACGTGAGAAAATGCCGGAATGAGGAATTTTGGCTTTCTCTCCGTCACGTTATGCGCAGCAGCCTGCTCACAAGCACCGCAAAGCAGAGAAGCTGCTCTGATGGATGAAATCGAGCGGCCCGTGGTGTTACCCAAGAATGCCGAGACGTTAGATAAGTACGGAAGGAATTACGCACCGGACGTCGGAGGGAAGATCTTAGCCACTTATATCATCCCCATCTCGCCTCTCGGAATGGACACCGGCTGTGACGTGATGCTGGAAAACTTCGCTTCGCGTCCGTGCGCAAAAGAAGAAATTGAGGAAGCCTCAAGGATGGAGGCTAAAATTGTTGATGCCCAAACTCCGGCCGGCAAAAGGCGTTGGTTCCGCAATCCTAGAGAACTACCCTACATCAACGACGGCGGATGCCAGCAAGTCAGCGTTGAATATGATGCTACAACTCGCCGTGTTCTGACTGTCGTCTGTAATGGCGAGGCCTGACGATCGCTTCCACACCATAGCCGTCGTGCCGAGATCTACTCCCGCAGTCTCTTATCGACCACCCGCGCGGCTTTGCCTTGGGATCGTGGGATTGATCCTGCGGGTGTGATGTCGATCTTGACGCTGATGCCGACCATGGTCTTGATGCGGTGTGCGAGCGTGTGGGCGTGCTCGGCGTGGGTGCTTTGGTCGGTGTCCTCGCGGGCCTCGACCGAGAGCCGCACCATGTCCATGCGGTCCGGGCGGGTGAGCTCTATGAGGAAGTGCGGCGCGAGCGCAGGCACCGAGAGGATGTGCTCCTCGATCTGGCTCGGGAACACGTTCACGCCCCGGATGATCAGCATGTCGTCCGAGCGGCCCGTGATCTTCGCCATGCGCCGCATACTGCGCGCCGTGCCGGGGAGCAGCCGGGTGAGGTCGCGCGTGCGGTAGCGCACGATCGGCATCGCCTCCTTGCTGAGCGAGGTGAACACAAGCTCGCCCTCCTCGCCGTCCGGGAGCACAGCGCCCGTCTCGGGGTCGATCACCTCGGGGTAGAAATGGTCCTCCCAGATGGTGAGCCCGTCCTTGGTCTCCACGCACTCCTGCGCCACCCCCGGACCCATCACCTCGGAAAGCCCGTAGATGTCGACCGCATGAATCGCGAACGCCCCCTCGATCTCGGCGCGCATCGCCTCGGTCCACGGCTCGGCGCCGAAGATGCCCACCTTGAGCGAGCTTGCCGCCGGGTCGATCCCCTGCCGCCGGAACTCGTCGAGGATCGCCAGCATGTAGCTCGGCGTCACCATGATGATCTCGGGGGCAAAGTCGGTGATCAGCTGCACCTGCTTTTCGGTCTGCCCGCCCGACATCGGGATCACCGTGCAGCCCAAGGCCTCCGCGCCGTAGTGCGCGCCAAGACCGCCGGTGAAGAGGCCGTAGCCGTAGGCGACGTGCACCTTCATCCCCGGGCGCCCGCCCGCAGCGTGGATCGAGCGCGCGACGAGGCTCGACCATGTCGCGATGTCGGCCTTCGTGTAGCCCACCACAGTGGCCTTCCCCGTCGTTCCCGACGAGGCATGGATACGCGACAGCTTCTCCTGCGGCACCGCGAAGAAGCCGAACGGGTACGCGTCCCGCAAATCCGCCTTCGTCGTGAACGGGAACTTCGAAAGGTCCGAAAGCGACTTCAGGTCGTCCGGATGCACACCCGCCGCGTCGAACTTCGCACGGTACGCAGGGTTCCCCGCATACGCATGGGCAAGGCTCGCCCGCAGACGCCCCAACTGCAACGCACTGAGCTCGTCACGGCTCGCCGTCTCAATGGCGTCGAGACCCTTGGCATTCGTCATGTCGCGGTTCTGCCTTACGCGGCCGGGGGCTGCAACACGCGGATAGGGTCGCTGCCGTCCCAGTTCTCCGATGCCGCCTTCATCATCGTGAAGAAGGCCTCGGTCTGGTCGGTCATCTCGATCAGCTCGATCATGCCGGGCAGCACGTCCGACGTGTCCATATAGGCCGCGCGCGCGCCGACGCCGGCGACGCCGTACAGCGCCATTTCGTGGCCCTGCGCCTTGTATTTGGCAACGTCCGCATCGAAGTCCGCGCATGAGATGCCGAAGTGGTGGAAACCCCAGCCGCGCTTCTGCTGCACCTCGGTGTAGACGGACGGCGTCTCCCAGTTGTTCTGCTGGATGAGCTCGAAGCTCATCGAGCCCGAAAAGCCGATGGCGAGCGTGATGTCGAGCTCGGTGGGTTCACCCCGATACTGCGCATCGATCAGCGGGAAGTGCTCGATCACGAACCAGGGCCCGCAATTCAGGCGCGGCATATAGTGTTTCATCGCCGTGGTGATGTCGGGCACGATATAGGCGATCTGCATGATGCCGCCCATCGGCTGGCCGAAGTCGAGTGTGCGCACGGATAGTCTCCTAGTTCGTGAGGCTCATGCCGCCGTCGACAACGACGGCGGTGCCGGTGATGAAGCGCGCCTCGTCCGACACCAGGAACAGCACGGCGTTGGCGATATCCACGGCCTCCTGCCACGTCTTCATCGGCACCTTGGTGAGGAACGCCTGTGCGGCGTCATCTTCGCTGATGCCGTGTTCGGCGGCGGTGCGCGCGATCAGCACGTCGTGCATCGGCGTGCGCACCTGGCCCGGGTGCACGCTGTTGCAGCGAATCGCGTAGTTCTTCTCGCAGCAGTGGAGCGCGAGCGAGCGCGTGAACTGTGCGACCGCCGCCTTCGATGCGCCGTAGGCCGCGATGAACGGCGTCGGCACCAGCGCGCCGATCGACGACATGTTGACGATGGCGCCGCCGCCGCCTTTCGCGATGGCGGGCATCGCGTATTTGCAGGCGAGGAACACGCTTTCCACGTTCACCGTGTTGATGCGGCGCCAATCTTCGAGTTCGGCGCCTTCGGGGTCCATCGGGCTCTTGCTCGATGAAATGCCCGCGTTGTTGACGAGGGCGTCGAGGCGGCCGTGCTTCGCCATCGTGTCGGCGATCAGCGCCTTCCAGCCCGCCTCGTCGGCGACGTCCTGGCTGATGATGCCTTCGCCTGCGGCGATATCGGTGCGGATCACGGTGGCGCCTTCTTCCGTCAGGCGCTTGGCGATTGCCGCGCCCAGGCCCACCGCCGCGCCGGTGACGATAACGACCTTGTTTGAAACACGTCCCATGATGTTCAGCCTTTCGTGTGCGCGCTGGAGGGGCCAGCAAGCTGCGCCCCGTCGATGATCAGCGGCGATCCGCTCAGCATGGCGGCTTCGTCCGAAACCGCGAAGAGGATCGCATTCGCGATATCCTCGGGCTTCGCGATCCGGCCCATCGGCACCAGGCTCGCCATGCCCGCCACCATCGCCGCGCGGTTTCCTATCGCGTCGGCGATAGGATCCAGCATCTCGCTGTCCACATACGTCGGATGCACTGACACGCACCGTATTGGTAGTCTTTGCTCCGCGCAGTAAAGCGCAACCGATTTCGACAGCGTGGTGACGCCACCCTTCGAAGCGCAGTAGCCCGCCACATCCGAAATCCCGACGAGACCCGCGAGCGAGGAGACGTTGACGATCGCCCCGCTGCCTCCCGTCTCCGAGATCGCCCGGATCGCCGCCTGGCAACCGAGCATCACGCCGGTGAGGTTCACCGCGATCATCTTGTTCCAGTGGTCGATCGTCAGGTCCATGATCGTGCCCGGGAAGCCGATGCCCGCGATGTTCGCGAGGCTGTCGAGCTTGCCGAAGCGCTTCACGACGGCGGCGGTCGCCTCCGCCCACGCCGCTTCGTTCGTCACGTCGAGCGGAAGCGCGATCGCGGCCTCGCCGATCGCAGCAGCGGTTGCCTCGGCGCCCGCAAGATTGATGTCGGTCACGCCGACACGCGCGCCTTCGCGTGCGAAGGCGATGGCGGTTGCACGGCCGATGCCGGAGGCCGCCCCGGTCACGATGGCGACTTTGCCCTGAAGGCGCATGATGTTCGAACCTCTCCCCAATGCCCCTGTGGGCAGTCCTCGCAGTGTTGCACGAAAGGCTAGAGGTGCGGCCGGTCATTCCAATAGCGGGAAACACCTAAGCACCTAGGTGTTTCCCGCCATTTCGGGACTCGGAGCGCCGAGTCACAATGCACCCCTGAAAATCCGAAAAACGAGGGAGGTTTGATCATGGTCTTGCTGACGCGCGAGGATGCGCCCGACATTGAAGAGACGAAGCGCCACACTCCGGCGTTCTACAATATCAAGGATTTGCCCTGGCATGATTGGGTCATGCCGGAAACCTGGTTCAAGCTGCTCAACATCAATCCTTTCACCGGCGGCTTCACGATGCTGCTGAAGGTGGGACCGAACAACACCGCGCCCGTTCACGGACACGTCGGTTCGGTCGAGGGTATCCTCATCGAAGGCGGTTTCGGCTATGGTGACGACCGCGGCCGCGCCGGCGATTATGTGCGCGAGATGGGCGGCATCAACCACATCCCGAACACGGATGACGACGGCATGGTGATGTTCGCGGTCGTGAACGGGCCGCTCATGGGCTACAATGCCGACGGCAGCATCGCCGCTGTTGTCGATGCGAAGTTCATGTATGGTCTTGCTGCGGCGCAGGGTGCTGCCGATCACATCGAAAAGCCGGCCGACTGGTAAGGGGAACAATGCTGGGTTTGATGCAGGACAGCCCGCTGCTCATCAGCGGGCTGCTCAGCCACGCCGCTGCGGCGCACGGCAAGCGGCCGATCGCATCGCGTCTCGTGGACGAGCCGCTGTGGCGCTACGACTATGCCGGGCTCGCTGCGCGCACGGCACGTGCTGCGCATTTGCTGCGCAGCATGGGCGTGGCGTCCGGCGACCGGATCAGCTCGCTCGGCTGGAACACGCACCGCCACATGGAGCTGATGTTCGCCGCGCCCGGCATCGGCGCGGTACTGCACACGGCGAACCCGCGCCTCACCGACGAGCAGATTGCTTACACGATTGAACATGCGGGCAGTTCGATCCTGTTCTACGAGCGGACGTTCGCCGATCTCATCGAACGTTTGGCAGCCCTGCTCCCGCAGCTCACGCGCTTCGTGATGCTGAGCGACGCGGAGCACACGATCCCCGGCAGCGTCGGCGCAGAATCGTGGGAAACACTGATCGCGGATCAGCCCGATACGATCGCATGGCCGCGCCTCGATGAGAATGCGGCAGCGTTCCTCTGCTATACATCGGGCACCACGGGACACCCCAAGGGCGTCGTCTATAGCCACCGCTCGACCGTTCTCCACGCGATGGCGGCAAGCCTGCCGTCGGCGTTCGGGCTCGACGTGTTCGATTGCATCATGCCGTGCAGCAGCTTCTACCACGCGACCGGCTGGGGCCTGCCCTTCGCTGGCGCGCTCAACGGCTGCGCGTTCGCGCTGCCCTGCGACCGCATGGACCCGGCGAGCCTGCACGAACTCGTCTTGGGTGAAGGCGTCACCTTCTCGGGCGGCGTGCCGACGATCTGGACGATGTACCTCGATTATCTCCAGCGCACCGGCGGCACTGTGGGCAAGCTGCAAAGGTTGGTGATCGGCGGTTCCGCCGTGCCGCGCGCAATGGCGGAGGCGTTCTCGCGCACCTATGGCGTTAAGGTGCTGCAGCTCTGGGGCATGACGGAGCTGAACCCGCTCGGCGTCGTCGCGACGCCGACGCCCGCGCTTGCCGAAGGCGGTGCTGATCATGTCGACGACATCATCTGGACGCGGCAGGGTCGAATGCAGTTCGGTGTCGAGCTGCGCATCACAGATGAGGAAAACCGCGTCCTCCCGCACGACGGTGAAACCTCGGGCGCTCTCAAGGTGCGCGGCCCGTGGACGATCGGACGCTACTACCGTGCGGATGCCGATGCGCTCGACGAAGAGGGCTGGTTCGACACCGGCGACATCGCCACCATCGACGGCTACGGCTTCATGCGCATCACCGATCGCGCGAAGGATGTGATCAAGTCGGGCGGCGAGTGGGTCAGCTCGATCGATATCGAAAATATCGCGGTCGGCTTTCCGGGCGTGAAAGTTGCGGCGGTCGTCGGCGTGCATCACCCGAAGTGGGAAGAGCGCCCGGTCCTCGTCCTCGATCTCTACGACGATGCCGAGGTGACCGAAGAGGCGATGCGCGCACACCTCACCCCCGCCATCGCCAAATGGTGGATGCCCGACCGCATCTTCTTCGACGCCGTGCCACTCACGGCAACGGGCAAGATCGACAAAAAAACGCTTCGCGCGCGTTACGTGAACTGCCTCGACGAGGCAGCGGCTTAAGAAGTCCCCTCTTCCCGGGAGAGGATGGGCTTTTCATTCACGCGTCGTAATCGACCACCACGCTGTCGGTCATCGGTACGGCCTGGCAGGTGAGGATGTAGCCTTGCGCGACTTCCTCGGGTGAGAGGCCGTAGTTCGCTTTCATATGCACCTCGCCCTCGATGAGCTTGGCGCGGCAGGTGGCGCAGACGCCGGCCTTGCAGGCGTAGGGCGTCGGCAGACCGGCGGCGCGGGCGTTTTCGAGGATGCTGCCTTGCGCGCTGTCGAAGGTGATGCGGCGGCGGCGGCCTTCCAGCGTGACCTCGACCTTGCGGCCTTCGGCCTTGCGCTCGATCTCGCGTTCCACGGCCGCCTGTTCGGCGGTCGGGCGGTCGATCGTGAAGCGTTCCACTTTGATGCGGTCGGCGGGAACGCCCGCGGTGGTGAGCGCCGTTTCCACGGCGTCCATCATTGGCCCCGGGCCGCAGATGAAGGCGGCATCGACGTCATCGGCATCGATGAGGCCTCCGAGCAGTTCGGTGAGCTTTGCCGAATCGAGGCGGCCGTTGAAGAGCGCGATGTCCTCGTCATCCTCGTCTTCGAGGAAGTGATAGGCTTCGAGCCGATCGAGGAAGCGGTCCTTGAGCGCGGCGATCTCTTCCAGGAACATGATCTCGTTGCTGGCGCGGTTGCCGTAGAACAATGTGAAGCGGCTCTTCGGCTCTTCGAGAAGCGTGGTCTTGAGGAGCGAGAGAACCGGCGTGATGCCCGATCCGCCCGCGAAGCCCACGTAATGCTTTTGCGCGTTCGCATCGAAATCCCACGAGAAGCTGCCGTGCGGCGGCATCACTTCAAGCGTGTCACCGGCGGCGAGTGCGGTGTTCGCCCAGCGCGAAAAGCGTCCGTCGGAAATCGCCTTGATGGCGACGCGAAGCTGGCCTTCGTGCGGGGCGACGCAGAGCGAATAGTTGCGGCGGAGATCCTCGCCATTGATGTCGGCGCGGAGCGTGATGTGCTGGCCGGCGCGGAAGGCGAAGGCTTCGCGTTCGGCTTCGGGCACGTCGAACAGGATCGAGACGGCGCTCGGCGTTTCGCGGCGGACTTCGGCGATCTTCAGTGTGTGGAAATGCGTGGACATTCAGGGCCTCAATGGCATTTGAAACGATCGAAGGGTTCGCGGCAGCTGTCACACTGCCAGAGCGCCTTGCAGGGGGTGGAACCGAACCGACTGATCTCGTGCGTGTGATTTGAACCGCAGCGGGGGCAGGTGGCTGGGTGACTGTTGAGGGCGGTGCTGGCGGGAGGTGGATCGATCCCGTAGGCGCGCAGTTTCTCGCGGCCGTCCGGCGTGATCCACGCCGTCGTCCACGGCGGCGAGAGGCGGGTCTCGATCGCGACATCCGCCATCCCCGCCGCATCCAGCGCCTCGCGGACCGCGAGCTGGATGTAGGCGGTCGCCGGGCAGCCCGTGTACGTCGGCGTGATCAGCACGCGCGCCGGCTCGGCATCGGTGAGCACATCGCGCACGATGCCGAGATCGACGAGCGATACCGCCGGAATCTCGGGATCGGGCACGGAGGCAAGCACGGCCATGATGGCGCGTGCGTCGTTCACCAGACGGCTTCCGGATAGGTGCGCGGAATATGCTGCATCACCGCGAGCATATGCCCGAGATGTTCGGAATGATGGCCCTTGCGCCCGCCGAGAATGGCGCGCGGGAGCTTCATTTCGGGAAGGCCCGCTTCAGCGAGGACGGCCGCGACGCGCGCTTCGAACACCGGACGCAGCGAAGCGGGATCGACCGCGATGCCATCGGCGACGAGCGCTTCCACGACCGCATCGACCTGGAAAAGCTCATCGACAAAGCGCCAGTGCCAGTCGAGGCCATCGGCCATGCGCGCCCGGCTTTCCTCCGTGCCGTCGCCAAGGCGGATCACCCATTCGGCGGAGAGGTCGGCGTGGTATGCAACCTCTTTCACCGCTTTTGCGGCGATTTCCGCAAGGCGCTGATCCTTCGAGGCGGCAAGACCATCGAACAGGGACTTCTGCCATGTCGAGAACAGGAACTGCCGCGCGATGGTGCGTCCGAAGTCGCCGTTCGGCTGCTCGACCATCAGGCAGTTGGTCCATGCCAGCACGTCGCGGTGGAAGGCGAGGCGGTCCGCATCGCGGCCCTTGCCCTCGACTTCGCCGGCATAGCCGAGGAAGAGCTGCGCCTGCCCGACGAGATCGAGCGCGACGTTGGCGAGCGAAAGATCGACCTCGATGGTCGGCGCATGGCCGCACCATTCGGAAAGCCGCTGCCCGAGCACGAGGCTGTCGTCCCCAAGACGCAGCGCGTATGTGAAGAGCGCGTTTTCCATCACATGTGCTTCACGGCATCGGGGAGTTCGTAGAAGGTCGGATGACGATAGATCTTCGTCTCCGCCGGCTCGAACATCGGGCCCGCCTGCTCGGGATCGGACGCCGCGATGTCGGACGAGCGCACCACCCACAGGCTGACGCCTTCCTGACGGCGCGTGTAGGTATCCCGCGCATGGCGCAGCGCGATCGTCGCGTCAGGCGCGTGCACCGAGCCAGCGTGACGATGCGAAAGTCCGCCGCGCGCGCGCACGAACACTTCCCAGAGGGGCCAATCGGTCTTCATGTCTCGTCTTTCCTTCAGGCTGCGGCTTTGAGGCGACGGCGGGCTTCGTAGGCGTCTGCGGCCTCACGCACCCATGCACCGTCGTCCCACGCCTTGCGGCGGGCTTCCATGCGTTCCTTCGCGGTCGGGCCTTCGCCGCGCACGACGGCGTAGAACTCTTCCCAGTCCAGCGCGCCGTAATCGTAGTGGCCGCGTTCCTCGTTCCACTTGAGGTCGGCGTCCGGCACCTTCATGCCGAGCAGCAGCACCTGCGGCACGGTGGCGTCGATGAACTTCTGACGAAGCTCGTCGTTCGTCTCGCGCTTGATGCGCCAGCGGATCGACTGCGCGGAGTTCGGCGAATTGTCGTCGGAGGGGCCGAACATCATGATCGCGGGCCACCACCAGCGATCGATCGCGTCCTGCACCATCGCCTTCTGCTCGTCGGTGCCGTTCGCCATCACGATCAGCGCATCGTAGCCCTGACGCTGGTGGAAGCTTTCTTCCTTGCAGACGCGGACCATGGCGCGCGCATAGGGGCCATAAGAGGTGCGCTGCAGCGGCACCTGGTTCATGATCGCCGCGCCGTCCACCAGCCAGCCGATGGCGCCGATGTCGGCCCAGGTCAGCGTCGGGTAGTTGAAGATCGTGGAGTATTTCGCCTTGCCGCTGTGCAGCGCGTCGATCATCTCCTCGCGCGAAGAGCCCAGCGTCTCGGCGGCGGAATAGAGGTAGAGGCCGTGGCCGCCCTCGTCCTGCACCTTCGCGAGCAGGATCGCCTTGCGCTTCAGCGACGGCGCGCGCGTGATCCAGTTGCCTTCGGGCAACATGCCGACGATCTCGCTGTGCGCGTGCTGCGAAATCTGGCGGATCAGCGTGCGGCGATACGCCTCCGGCATCCAGTCCTTGGGTTCGATGAACGCATCGGCGGCGACCCGCGCCTCGAATGCGTCGACAAGCTCCTGCGGGTCCCGCGAGGGGGCCTGCTGCGGATCAACCTTCTGAAGTTCAGTGGTGTACACGGGGTCGCTCCTTCCTCCACATGAGTCGTATAATAAATCGACCGACCGGTCAATTATTATTTGGGCGGGATACTCAGGGTGTTTTGGTTGCCCCTTTCCCCATCCCTCTCCCCATTGCTCTTCACGCCGGGGGGAGAGGGAGAACAAACCTAAACTAAACGCGTTCGATGAGGAGCGCGATGCCCTGGCCGACGCCGATGCACATCGTGGCAAGACCGTAGCGGCCGCCGCGCTTCTGAAGCTCGATCGCCGCAGTCATCGCGAGCCGCGCGCCCGACATGCCGAGGGGGTGGCCGAGCGCGATGGCGCCGCCGTTCGGGTTCACGTGCTCTGCGTTGTCGGGAAGCCCGAGCTGGCGCAGCACGGCAAGGCCCTGCGCGGCGAAGGCTTCGTTGAGCTCGACGACGTCGATGTCGCCGATCGAAACGCCGGTACGCGCGAGCAGCTTCTTCGTGGCGGGCGCGGGGCCGATGCCCATGATGCGGGACGGCACGCCCGCAACAGCACCGCCGACGATGCGCGCGATGGGTTTCAGGCCGTGTTTCGCGGCGGCCGCTTCGCTGGCGATCAGCAGCGCCGCGGCGCCGTCGTTGACACCGCTCGCATTGCCCGCAGTGACAGTACCGTCGGGGCGCACGATCGGGCGCAGCTTCGCCAGCGTCTCGATCGTCGTCTCGCGCGGATGCTCGTCGCGGTCGACCACGATGGGATCGCCCTTCTTGCGCGCGATCGTGACCGGAACGATCTCTTCGGCGAAGCGGCCGCTCGCCTGCGCGGCGGAAGCGCGGCGCTGGCTTTCAACCGCGAACCGGTCCTGGTCCTCGCGCGAGATGCCGAAGTCGTCGGCAACGTTCTCCGCCGTCTCCGGCATCGAATCGACGCCGAAGCCTGCCTTCATCGCCGGGTTCACGAAGCGCCAGCCGATCGTGGTGTCGTAAACGGCATTGCTGCGCGAAAAGGCGCTGTCCGCCTTCGGCATCACGAACGGTGCGCGTGTCATGCTTTCAACGCCGCCCGCGACGATGAAATCGGCGTCTCCGCTGCGAATCGCGCGTGCAGCCATCGCCACCGCGTCGAGGCCGGAGCCGCACAGGCGGTTCAATGTCGTGCCCGGTGCCGTCTCGCCGAGTCCGCCGAGCAATGCGGCCATGCGCGCGACGTTGCGGTTGTCTTCGCCCGCCTGATTCGCGCAGCCCATGATTACGTCGTCGAGCGCGCTCCAGTCGATACCGGGGTTGCGCGCCGCGAGCGCCCTCAGCGGCACCGCCGCGAGATCGTCCGGTCGGACTTCCGCGAGCGATCCGCCGTAGCGTCCGATGGCCGTGCGCGCGGCGTCGCAGATGAAAGCGTCGGTCATTCCTGTTCCTCTTCGATCACGGGGCCGCCGATGGTGCGGCTCAGCCCCTGGAATTCAGCGATGATGCGGCCGTCTTCGCCGAAGACGCTGACGGCATAAACCCCTGTGCGGCCCTTCACGGCGCGCTCCCGCGCCTCGGCGACGAGTCGCTCGCCCGCGCGGCCGGCATCGATGAAGCTGATGCTGGCGTGCTGCGCAACCGTCTGCACGTTGCGCGAATTGCAGGCATAGGCAAAGGCCGTATCGGCGAGCAGGAAGACCATGCCGCCGTGGGCCATGCCGAAGCCGTTGAGTGTGGCCGGCGACAGCCGCATGGCGACGCGGGCAAAGCCTTCCCCGGCGGCTTCGATCTCCAGCCCAAGCGCGGGTGTGGTGCCTTCTTTCGAGGCCATTGCGCGCGCGATGCGGAGCGCCTTATCGTCTGGCGCGGCGCTCTTCGGAGTCGGTGGTGTGGAATCGGTCATGGTGACGCAGATACCTGACGATTTCGCGCTTGCCAATAATTGTTCGACCGTTCATTCTATCATTAACGATTCAGGATGGGGAGGCTTTGCGTGTCTTTCGAGACGATCATGTTCGACATCAGCGAGGGCGTTGCGACGCTGACGCTGAACCGCCCCGATCGCCTGAACAGCTTTACGGTGAAGATGCACGGCGAGGTCGCCGAGGCACTTGATCGGACCGAGAAGGAGGGCGCACGCGCGCTGCTGCTGACGGGTGCGGGCCGCGGCTTCTGCGCGGGGCAGGATCTTTCCGACCGTGCCGTGGCGCCCGGAGAAAGCGCCGTCGATCTCGGCGATTCGGTCGAGCGTTTCTACAATCCGCTGATCCGCCGCCTGAACACGATCGCCATGCCGGTGATCTGTGCCGTGAACGGCGTTGCCGCAGGCGCGGGCGCCAACATCGCGCTCGCCTGCGATATCGTGCTCGCCGCCAGAAGCGCGAAGTTCATCCAGTCGTTCGCCGCCATCGGCCTCATCCCCGACAGCGGCGGGACGTGGGTTTTGCCGCGCCTTGTCGGGCAGGCGCGCGCGCTCGGCCTTGCCATCACTGGTGAGCCACTGTCGGCAGAGCGCGCCGAGGAATGGGGCCTGATCTGGAAGTGCATCGACGACGAGGCGCTTGCGGGGGAAGCCCGTGCGCTCGCCGTTCGCCTCGCCGCCGGACCGACGCAGGGCCTTGCCGCCACGCGAACAGCCATTCGCGGCGCATGGGCGAATACGCTCGACGAGGAGCTTGATAACGAGCGCGACCTGATGCGCCGTCTCGGCTTCTCCGCCGACTACAAGGAAGGCGTCGCCGCCTTCATGGAAAAGCGCAAACCCAAGTTTACCGGCGCCTGAGCCGATTTCCCCAAGCCGATTTTCGGAGCCATTCCCGCATGACCAAGATTCTCGAAAACTACGCCGAAGGCCGCTGGGTGAAGAGCGCCGGCGGGCTTTCGCCCATCCATTCCGCGCTCTCCGGCGATGTCGTTGCCGAAACGGGCAGTGACGGCCTCGATTTCGGCGGCATGGCGGACTTCGCCCGGAAAAAAGGCGGCAAGGCGCTGCGCGCGATGACCTTCCACGAGCGCGCGCTGATGCTGAAGGCGCTCGGCCAGGCGATCATGGAGCGCAAGGAAGAGCTCTACGACCTGTCGTGGGATACGGGCGCGACGCGCACCGATAGCTGGATCGACATCGAAGGCGGCGCAGGCACGCTCTTCTCCTACGCCTCCAAGGGTCGCCGCGAGCTGCCGAACGACCGCATCCTCCTTGACGGCGACACAGAGGTGCTGGCGCGCGACGGCAGCTTCATCGGCCAGCACGTCTACACCTCGATGCAGGGGCTTGCGCTTCACATCAACGCGTTCAACTTCCCCGTGTGGGGGATGCTCGAAAAGCTGGGGCCGACGCTGCTCGCGGGCGTTCCCGCGATCGTGAAGCCCGCGTCCGCCACGGCATACGTTGCCGAGGCCGCGTTCCGCATCATGATCGAAAGCGGCGTGCTTCCCGAAGGCGCGCTGCAGTTCATCGCCGGGATGCCGGGCGACCTGTTCGATCATCTGACGGGGCAGGATTCGGTGGCGTTCACCGGTTCGGCGAACACCGCTGCGAAGCTGCAGCAGATCCCGGTGATCGCGCGCGAAGCGGTGCGCTTCACGGCGGAGCGCGATTCGCTCAATGCTTCGATTCTCGCGCCGGATGCCGCGCCGGGCACGCCCGAGTTCGACCTGTTCGTGAAGGAGGTCGCGCGCGAGATGACGGTGAAGGCGGGGCAGAAGTGCACCGCGATCCGCCGCGCGCTGGTGCCTGCGAACCTCATCGATGCCGTGCAGGAAGCGCTCTCCGCCCGCCTCGCGAAGGCCGTCGTCGGCGACCCGCGAAACGAAGGCGTTACCATGGGCGCGCTCGTCAGCCGTGCGCAGCTCGCGGACGTGCGCGCGAAGATCGCCGAGCTTTCGGCGGTCGCGCCGGTCGTCTACGGCGACCCGAACGGGGCGGATGACGGGAAGGGCGCATTCTTTGCGCCGGTGCTGATGCGCACCGACGATCCGTGGAAGGCGGAAGCGATCCACGAGGTGGAGGCGTTCGGCCCGGTCGCGACGCTGATGCCCTATGCCGATCTTGCCGATGCGGCCGCGCTCGCCAACCACGGCAAGGGGTCGCTCGCCATTTCGGTGTTCACGCACGACGGCGCCACGGCGCGCGAACTCGTGCTCGAATCGGGCGCGTTCCATGGCCGCATGGCGTTCCTCAATCGCGACTCAGCAAAGACCTCGACGGGCCATGGCTCGCCGCTTCCCGTCCTCGTCCACGGCGGCCCCGGCCGCGCGGGCGGCGGCGAGGAGATGGGCGGTATCCGCGGCGTGAAGCACTATATGCAGCGCACCGCGCTGCAGGGCGATCCGGGGCTGCTCTCGAAGGCGCTCGGCGAATATCTGCCCGGCGCGCCGATGGATGAAGGCACCGTCCACCCGTTCCGTCTGCGCCTCGGCGAGCTGGAACCGGGCTATACGCTGAAGACAGGCTCGCGCACGATCACGCTCGATGACATCGAGCATTTCGCGGACTTCACCGGCGACAATTTCTACGCGCACATGGATGAGGAGGCTGCGAAGGCGAGCCCGATCTTCGGCGGGCGCGTGGCGCACGGCTACCTGATCCTGTCGTTCGCGGCGGGCCTCTTCGTCGATGCGCCTCCGGGGCCGGTGCTCGCGAACTACGGCCTCGAGCACCTGCGCTTCGTGAAGCCGATGAAGCCGGGCGATTCGATGAAGGTGTCGCTCACCGTCCGGTCGAAGTCGCAGCGTTCGGCCGAGATGGGCGAGGTGCGCTGGGCCGTACGCGTCACCAACCAGGACGACGAGCTCTGCGCGACCTACGACCTGCTGACGATGAACGCGGTCTAATCGAGGATCGAGGGCAGGAAATCCGCCGCGCCTGAGAACCCCAGCCGCTGATAGGCGCGCTGGCGGTAGGTGAGGACGCTGCTCGGCCGGATGTCGAGCGCGTCCGCCGTGCGCTCGGCGGTCCAGCCCGCGATGGTGCGCGCGGCGACCTGCCGCTCGCGCAGGGTGAGGGCCGGAAAGGCGCGGGCGATGCGCGTTTCCAGCCGTTCGACGAGGTTGGATTCAGATGCGGGAACAGCCTGCCGGGCAAGTGCGGTGAGGCCGACGTTGGCGAGCGCTGCGAGCGCGGCGGTGCCTTCGCTGTCGCGGCGGCGATAGAAGCTGAGCACGATCGCGCGCCCCGCGCCCCGCCAGCCGAAGCAGAGCTTGTCGGCGAAGCGGGGCTGCTCGAAGCAGATCGCGCGGTAATCGCGCAGGCCGATCTCGGCCGCGCGGACGCAGGCGATGAAGCCGCGACCTGCTGCCGTGCGCTGGCGCGCGTGGACCACGGGATCGTGATGGTAGAAGCGCTCTGCATAGTGGCGCGCGCGCCGGTCGTGGTCGCCGCGCTCGCTGATCGAGGAGAGCGCGACCGGGCGCTGCCCGTCGCGGACGTGATAGGCGAAGATCTCGTCGACACCCGCTACACTCCGCGCGGCGTCGAGCATCAGTGTTCCGAACACGGGCGTGCCCACCGCTTCGACGAGCGCGGCGCCGATATCGGGATCGAGGAGCGGAAGTTCGGCCATCGCCGAAACGCTACCGCAGCTACTGGATGTGCAGCAAGCGCGAGACGAGCTGCGTCCGGCTGCTGACGCCCACCTTGCGGTAGATCGAGCGGAGATGGTTCTCGCCGGTGCGCAGCGAGATGCCGAGTTCGTGGCTGAGCGAGGCGTTGCACTTGCCCGACGCGATCTGGCGCGCGATCTCCGTTTCGCGTTCGGTGAGACCGAAGCGGCGGCAGGCGTCGCCGATCGCGTGGCGCGGACCACCGCCGCTCGTCACGACGAGATGAAAATTGCGGCCGTCGGCGGTTTCGAACTTGCGTACCTCGACGTCGAACGCACGTGCCCCGCTCGCCTTGAAGCTGAATGATGCGCCCGGCGCACGATCGGCGGCCAGAAGTCGCGCCTTGATGTCGCCGAGCACGGATGAGCCGCCCTGCGCACCGCCGGTAAGACCCAGATCCTCCATGCCCTTCGCGTTGCCGTTCCGCACCACGAGATCCTCGTCGAGGATCAGGAAACCCATTTCGGTTCCGGCCTCGCGGGCGGCAATGGCGATGGTTTCGGAGAGTGCCAGCGCCTCCTTGCAGGCGAGCGCGTAAAGCACTGAACGGATCGCCGGCACCAGACGCTGGAACCACGAAAGCTGCTCGGGTAGGAACGCGATATCACCGTGGCGACGATGAAAGCCCACGCAGGCGAGCTGTGTTTCGAGGCCCGTTCGCATCGGCATGGCGACGGCGACGACGTGGCCGATGTCATAGGGGCGCAGGAACGTATCGCGATACTGGGGGTCTTCCTCCAGATCGCGCTCGAACGAACCCGTCAGCAGGCTCGGTGCCGGGCCGCGCTCGTCGTCCAGCCAGTCCATCACCGGACGGATCACGGGATCAAGCGCATAAAGCCCGTCCACATACACATCTACCGACGTGGGTTTGCTGCCCACATAGCTGCGCGCGCCGAAATGCCGGTCTCCATAGGGCGAAGAAAAGATCTGCATGAAAACGCCGCTCCGCGCGCCGAGCGCATCGACCATCGGTTCGAGCAATGTTTCACCGACCGCGTCAGCGGTCTCGCAGGACAGAATCTTCTCGAAGAGTTCCGCCGAGGGATCTCCCCCGAAATTCGCGCTGGGCACCTCCGCCTCCCCTCATCTATCGGCCAGGCGCTCTTTAAGGCGCGTGTGCATAGATCGACCGATCGTACAATTAATCTACTGCCCCTGCAGTACGCATTCAATCAGAAAACAGGCTGCAGGGAAAGTGCCGGATATTCGCGGCTTTCGTGCCACACCCCCCATGAGTGTTTCCCGTTATAGGCAGGGGTGCCGCAAGCGGGGCATGAAGCGTGCCGAGAAGCAAGATGCCGGCCGCCATGGGGCGCGACCGGCTTTTCGGGGGAGGTACCAGAATCATGAAACGGACCAGCGGCTTCAACACGGGCGCCGGTGTTCTCGCGCTTGCGATCGCGCTTTCCGCAGGCAGCGCCGCGGCGCAGGATGCCGCAACCAGCAGCAACGACACGATCGAGGAAATCGTCGTCACTGCGACTCGCCGCGCTGCGAACGTGCAGGATATCGGCATCGCCGTTACGGCGCACGGCGGTGATCGCCTGCTCGAGCTTGGCCTGCGCGACACGACCGATCTTGCCGCGATGACGCCGGGTCTGCAGTTCGTTTCGCCGGGCGGCCCGCCGGTTGCCGGTCTCATCTCGATCCGCGGCGTTTCGCAGAACGATTTCGCTGGCCACATCGAACCGGCGAACGCCTTCTACATCGATGAAGTCTATCAGCCTTCGAGCGGCACCAGCGTGCAGCAGCTGTTCGACGTCGGCCGCGTCGAGGTTCTGAAGGGACCGCAGGGCACGCTCTTCGGCCGCAACGCGACGGGCGGTCTCGTCCACATCATCACCGCCCAGCCGGGCGATGAACTCGACGGGTACGTGGATGTCACCTACGGCAGCTATGACCAGCTCCGCTTCGAGGGTGCCGTCGGCGGACCGATCGCGGAAGGCGTCTCTGCGCGCCTGTCGTTCATGAAAGACAAGCACGACGGCTATGTGAAGAACGCGATCGGTCCCGATCTTCTCGCCGACGATACGCTCGCCGGGCGCTTCCAATTGCGGCTTGAACCAAACGAAGCCCTGACGATCAACCTGTTCGCGGACTGGTACAAGACGCGCCCCGTCACGAGCGGCGGCGCGATGATCACCGGCGCGACTCAGGACGCTGACGGTCTCGGCGTCGCACTGCCGAAGGGATCGCCCACCGGCTTCGGTTATGCGGATGCGGACGGCGACCCCTATACGGGCGCCTTCAACTACGCGGGCCGCTTTGCGCGCGAGACGTGGACCATCGGCGGCAAGATCAACTACGATCTCGGCGGCGGCTATTCGCTCGCAACCGTCACCAGCTATCAGAAGCTCGACAGCAGCTACGCGGCCGACAACGATTTCTCGCCGGTCGACATTGGCGTGTTCGAACAGGATGCGAA
The DNA here is from genome assembly GCF_042676985.1 of Sphingosinicella xenopeptidilytica. Classification (NCBI taxonomy): domain Bacteria; kingdom Pseudomonadati; phylum Pseudomonadota; class Alphaproteobacteria; order Sphingomonadales; family Sphingosinicellaceae; genus Sphingosinicella; species Sphingosinicella xenopeptidilytica. The sequence goes on from NZ_JBHTIK010000001.1 coordinate 360,812, forward strand.
AGCAAAGCACTTCACGCAGGAAATCCGCCTGATCGAGGATGATGGCGCGTTCCGCTGGACCGCGGGTCTCTATTACCTCAACATCAACGGCGACTATTTCCAGGGCTTCAATCTCTCCGGCTTCGGCACCTATCCGCGCGCGGATTACCGGGTCGACACCAAGTCCTACTCGGGCTTCGTGCAGGCGGAATACGATCTCACCGATCAGCTCAAGCTGTCGGCGGGCATCCGCGTGACGCGCGACGAGAAGGATTATTACTACTCCGAAGTCTGCGAAGGTCCGCTCTGCCCGCTGCTGATCGCACCGGGCACGCTCGCGGCGAACGGTGTCACCACCGACAAGCACGGCGAAACCGGCGTTTCCGGCCGTCTCGCGCTCGATTGGAAGCCGAACGACGCGACGCTGCTCTATGCGAGCATCAACCGCGGCTACAAGGCGTTCAACTACAACGCAGGGTTCGTGGGGCAGGCGCCGCTCTCCGGCTTCCGCTTCAAGGGCGAAGACCTGATGGCGTATGAAATCGGCGGCAAGTTCGAATTCCTCGACCGCCGTGTGCGCTTCAACGCCGCGACCTTCTACTACGATTATTCGGACTATCAGGCGTTCGATCAGCGCGGCTTCAACTTCACGCTGTTCAACACCGATGCCGAAATCTACGGCGCGGACTTCGAACTGTCGCTGCATCCGGGCATGGGCTTCCGCTTCGATGCGGGCCTCGCTCTCCTGCACACGAACGTTCAGGATATTCCGATCGGCACGCGTCTCGTCGATCGCAAGGCGCCGCAGTCGCCGGGTCACACGATCAACCTCGCCGCGACGAAGGATTTCGATCTCGGCTTCGGCGAGCTGAGCACGACGTTCAACGCCGTCTACACCGCGGATTTCTATTCGCAGCTGACCAACGCGTCGGTCACGAAGGTTCCGGGTGGCTGGCTCGCCAACGCGCGCGTGTCGCTGAAGACGATGGAGGACAAGCTCGAGCTTTCGGTGTTCGCGAACAACGTGTTCGACAAGGCCCGCAAGATCTTCTCGTTCGACGTCTCGGCCCCGCCGCTCGGCGGTGCTTACGACACCTACACGCAGCCGCGCTGGTTCGGTGCACAGGTGCGGTACAACTTCTAGACATAAAAACGGCCGGAGGCAGGGCGCTGCCTCCGGCCGATACCGACAATCCCAAAAAAGGATCGTCAGAAACGCGCGGTGAGTTGCAGCCCCCATTCGCGGGGACGTCCGACCACCATGTTCTGCACACCGAAGGCCGGCACGAATTCGGCGGCGGTGAAATAGTCTTCCTTCGTCAGGTTCTTGCCGAAAACGGCAACCTCGAACGCCTCGCTCGATGATGTCCACGCGAGGCGCGCATCGACAAGCGTATAGGCCGGCTGCACGATCGAGAGCGAATTCGCCGGATCGTGATACGTCTTGCTGCGGTGGCTGAGATCGCCGCGCACCGTGAGCCCGCCCATCGTTCCCGGCAGATCGAAACGATACTGCGCGCCAAGCGCAAGCGTCCATGCGGGCGCCTTCGGCAGCGTGTTGGTGATTGGATAGCCCGTACCCGCCGCGAGCGACTGATACTCGTTGTGCAAGTAGCCGATGCTCGCGTTGAGATCGAGGCCGGGAAGCGGCGCGGCAAGAATTTCCGCCTCGAACCCGTAGAGATCGACGCTGCCTGCGTTGTCGACCGTCAGAATGAGGCCGCCCGTTGTCGGCGAGACGCTGTTGGCTTGGAGCTGCAGATCCTTGTACTGGCTGTAGAAGCCCGCGAGGTTGAAGGTCATCAGCCCATCGAGCAGCCGCGATTTGAGGCCCGCCTCATACGCGGTCAGCTTCTCGGGGTCGTAGGACTTGAATTCCTCGGGCGTCAGCGGACGTGGGTTCCAGCCGCCGCTCTTGAAGCCCTTCGACCACGATGCATAGAGCAGCAGGTCGTCGCTCGCGCGGTAATCGATGCCGATCTTCGGCGCGAAGTTCTTCCACGTGCGCTCGTCGTGCGTCGGCGGTGTCGCGATACGCCCCGAATTCGGATAGATCGAATCGATGAAGTAGCGCTTGCGTTCCCAGCTGTAGCGCCCGCCGACGGTGAGCGTGAGCGCAGAGACGATCTCGTAGCTCGCCTGACCGAAGATCGCCCAGTTGTTGGTCGTGAGCGCCGTCTGCGGCCGCACGTCGAGATCGAGCAGCGCGTTGAACGGATTGCCCGCGCCGCCCGCGCACGGAAGCCCGGCGACCGGCGGCGGGCAGGGCACGCCCGCGACGAGCGGGATCAGCGCATCGGGGAGCAGTTCGAGCGCATCGTAGAGCCCCGAGGCGAGAAGCGTCTGGTTCACGTCGTGCGCGCGTTCGCGGAAATAATAACCGCCGACCAGCCAGTTGAGCCTTTTGTCCTCGGTCGCGCCGCTCAGCTGCAATTCCTGGCTGAACTGGTTCTCGCTCTGCACCTCGTCGGTGTGGATGATCGGGAACGGCGACTGGTCCATGTCGACCTGGATTTCCGCATCCATCTCGCGATAGCCGGTGATCGACTTCACCGTGAGCGCCGGGCTCGCCTCCCACGCGATGGTGAGGTTCGTGCCCCACACGTCGGCCTTGTCGCGCGTCGGGCCTGTGCCGTTGCTGACGCGCCGGTCGGAGGAGACCCAGCGATCGTCGAACAGCGCGCCCGCGGGCAGCCCGTCGCGCGCGGCGACGAGCGGCGCGGCGATGGCGTTGTAGAGATCATAGAGACCGCCGGGGAACGAGAACGTGTCCGAAAGCCGCTGCGGCGATCCGTTCTGGCGGATGCGCGAGGCGTCGAACGACAGGTCGACCGTCCAGTCCTCGGACGGATTCCACGCGATCGCGAAGCGGCCGGCGTCGACATTGATGTCGCCAAGGTCGGTGCCGTCCGGGCGGATCACGTAGCCGTCCTGATTTTTGCTGGCGGCGGCGATCTTGATCGCGAGCACATCGGGGATCAGCGGCACCGAGATGCGGCCTTCCACATCGATGCGGTCGCGCGCGCCGACCGTGGTGCGGATCTGCCCGGAAAGTTCGTTGCCGGGACGCGAGGAGATGATGTTGATCGCACCGCCGATCGTGTTCTTGCCGTAGAGCGTGCCCTGCGGACCGCGCAGCACCTCGATGCGCTCGATGTCGGAAAGGTCCATCATCGCGCCGATCGAGCGGGCGATATAGACACCATCGACGTAGACGCCGACGCCGGGATCGGTCGGGAAGATGAAGTCGTTCTGGCCGACGCCGCGGATGAAAATTGCGGCGTTGGTGCTGCCGCCGTCACCCTTGCCCGAATTGATTTCGACGTTCGGCACATAGGCGGCGACATTGCCGATGTTGGTGACATCGCGCGCGTTCATCTGCGCCGCGCCGAAGGCGGAGACGGAGAGCGGCGTATCCTGCAGGCTCTGCTCGCGCTTCTGCGCGGTGATGATGATCTCGGCGATGCCGGTCTCATCGGTGTCCTGTGCGACGGCGGGCAGGGCAACGAAGCCTGCCGCGAACGCCGAAATGGAAATGCCGGTCCTTATGGCACCGGCAACAGACCTTCGAACCATGATGCAATCCTCCCTTTTTCTGGTGTTGCCTGCTTCACCGCGAAAGAACCGCCACGGTGCAGGATTTCGTGTCGCCGGCGAGGTCGCCGCCCATGCACTGGGCGAGGCCGACCTTCGCGCCTTCCACCTGGCGCACACCGGCGGTGCCGCGCAGATGTGCGGCGATTTCGGCGATCTGGGCGACGCCCGTTGCCGCGACCGGGTGGCCGCGGCTGATGAGGCCACCCGAAACATTGACGGGAATGCGGCCGCCGAGCGACGTCGCGCCGCTCGCGGCGAGCGGCCCGCCTTCGCCCGGCGCACACAGGCCGAGCGCTTCGCAGTGCAAGATCTCGGCGATCGAGAAAGCGTCGTGGCACTCGACGAGATCGAGATCCTCGGGCCCGATCCCGGCGCGCGCATAAGCGGCGGCGGCGGTTTCGCTGTCAGTATCCCATCGCGCGAGATCGGCGGGGTTCTCGTAGCCGCCGCTCGAAAGGACGACGCTGTCGATGCGCACGCCCGCGCCGAGTTCGCGCGCGAGGCGATCGGAGCCGATGACGATCGCGGAAGCGCCGTCCGCGATCGGGCAGCATTCGGAGCGGGTCAGCGGGTCGGCAACTGACGGACCGGCGAGCACGTCGGCAATCGTTTCGGCGCGCTGGAACAGCGCGTTCGGATTGAGCGCGCCGTGGCGGCGGCTTTTCTCGACGACCGCGGCCATCTGTTCACGCGTGGTGCCGAATTCGTGCATGTGCCGCTGCGCGCGCAGCGCGAAGCTCGCGGGCGTGACGAGACCAAGCAGCGTGTCGATCTCGGTGCGCCCGGAATTGATGAGGCCGAGCGAGGGCACGCACATGCGCTCGACGCCGAGCACGAGTGCGGCTTCCATCTGCCCGGCGCTCACCGCGTTCCACGCGAGCCACAGCGCGCTCGATCCGGATGTGCAGGCGTTCTCGACATTCACGATCGGAAGGCGGCGCAGGCCGACGTCACGCAGCAGCGTCTGGCCGATCGTCGTGTCGCCGAACAGCATCCCGCCAAGCGCATTCGCCACGAACGCGCCTTCGATGCGCGTGGGCGCAAGGCCGGCATCGGAAAGTGCGAGGCGCGCGGCTTCGACACCCAGTGAAACGATCGTTCGTTCTACTTTTTGCGTAAAGCGTGTCGTGCCGACGCCGAGGATCGCGACCATGGTTGGATCAGTCTTTCAGTGCGGGCGTGAAATAGGGACGAATGCAGGGCTCGCCATTGAGACCAACGCCGAGCGCGCGGCTCTTCAGCGCGAGCGGCATCCCGATGCGGAAATCCTCGGTGTGTTCGGGATCGAGCAGCATGAAGATGCGCAGCGGGTGCGCATCGAGATCGACGTAGCCGACGGCATAAGGCGCGGGGAGGCCGAACGGCGGCTTGGTACGGATCACCGTGGCGCTGTAGAGCGTGCCGTGGCTGCCGAGGCTCACGGCTGCGGTTTCCGCCATGTCGTCCGGGCAATGCGTGCGTGCCGGGAAATGCTGCGCGCCACATAGGGGACAGCGGCTGCCGACGAGTTCGGCAAGCGTGCCATCTGCCTTGAAGATCCCTTCGGCGAAGGGCGGGAGATTGCCGCCGCTCATGCCGCTTCATCCTTCAGCAGCGCGTGCCATGCGGGATCGGACTCGCGGTCGTAGGTGTCGAGGGTGACGCCCTCGGCGCGGAGGGCGTATTTCTGCACGCGTTCGGTCGGCGTCTTGGGAAGTGCATCGAGGATGCGGACGTAGCGCGGCACCATGAAGCGCGCCATCTGACGGAGACAATGCTGCATCAATGCGATCGGTTCGAGGGTCTGGCCAGGGCGCAGCGTGAGGCAGATCATCACTTCGTCTTCGCCGAGTTCGGACGCGACCGCGACGGCCGCGGATTCGAGCACGGCGGGATGCGCGCTGACGCCGCGTTCCACCTCGTAGCTGGAGATGTTCTCGCCGCGCCGCCGCAGCGCGTCCTTCTTGCGGTCGACGAAATAATAATAGCCGTCCGCATCGCGCTTCAGATAGTCGCCGGTGTGGAACCACAGGTCGCGCCACGCTTCCACGGTCTTTTCCGGCATCCGATAATATTCCAGCATCATGCTGTTCATCGTCTTCGGCCGGATCAGCAATTCGCCGGGCGTGTCGTCGGGCACGTCGGCGCCGTCGTCGTCGACGAGCCGCACCTCGTATTGCGGAAGCGGCTGACCGCAGCATCCGGGGCGGCGGTGATCGATGCTGTTGTTGAGCGGAATGCCGATCTCGCTCATGCCGTAGCCTTCGACGAGACGGACGCCGAAGCGCGTTTCGAACGCCTCGAACAGATCCTTGGGCGCGCCCGCGCCCATCATCAGGCGGAGGCTGTTGTTCGCATCGTCAGGCGAGGGCGGTGCCTTCCAGAGGATCGGGAGAATACCCCCGATGTAGTTGAACGCCGTGCACTTGTACGTGCGCACCTCGTCCCAGAACGCCGAGGCCGAGAAGCGCCGCGCGAGCACCATGCGCGCGCCTGAAAGCAGCGCGGGAATCGTCGAGAGGAACTGCGCATTGCCGTGGAACAGCGGCAGCGCGTTGTAGAGGCAATCCTCGGGTGTGTAGCGGCAGCCTTCCGCGATGATCGCGGCCTGCATCAGCACGTAATTCTGTGGCAGCACCGCACCCTTGGACGGGCCGGTGGTGCCGGAGGTAAACATCACTGCGACCGGATCGGCGGGGCCGATCAGCGGCGCATCGCCAAGCGGTGCAGCGCTTTCCAGCGCGCTGAAATCGACGACCTGCTGCGGGATGCCGTCCAGCCCCGCACCGTCCAGCAGCGCCACGGTGCGCAGCTTCGGAAGATCGGCCGTGATGTCCTGAAGGCGATCCTGAAACGTGCCTTCCAGGATCAGCAGCGAGCAATCCGCCTGATCCAGCATGTAGTGCAGCAGCGTGCCGCGATGCGCCGTGTTGATCGGCACTTCGATGGCGCCGATCTGCGAAAGCGCGAACCAGCAGATGAGGAATTCCGGGCGGTTCCCCATCATGATCGCGACCTTGTCGCCGCGCCCGATGCCGCGCGCGGCAAGGCCGCCCGCAACGCGCGCTGCCGCGTCGTTCAGCGCGCCGAACGTGAAGTCCTTCCCTTCGAAATGAAGGAACGGATCGTTTGGGCGTTCGGCGGCCCGCTGTTTCAGCAGGCCGTGAACGGTGCGTTCGGCAACGTTCGCGAGCATGTCCACCGGCATCTCAGGCAGCGCGAAGCTGCACGATCGGCTGCATCCCGTCGCGCGGGTTCGGCCAGCTGCCGTAGTAGCGGAGGGCATCCTCGGGCGGCGAAAGCTTCGACCAGTCCTTCACGAAGTCGCCGTAGGGCTTCGCACGGGCGAGGCGCTCGGCACGTGCCGCCTTGCGTAGCGCATCGGTGCCCTCGGCGTCGAAGCGCATCGTCTCTGTGTCGTAGGCGATCTTGTAGATGTTCGCCGCCGCCCAGTGTGACACGCGGCCGTTCCGAAGATCGCCGAGCACACTCGCCGGTTCGCGCTCCAGCGGATCGCCGTAGCCGCCGCCACCGCCGACACCGACGTAATAGGTGTCACCGTCGTTGAACGGTTGCACGACCATGCTGACGTCCATTGCCTGCTTTGAACCGATCTCAGGATTGTTCGGGGCGAACACGCCGGAGAGGTCGTGCGGCAGCGGCGTCTCGCCGTCCGCCATCAGGGTTTTCAGGTTGCTGTCGTGCACGGTCTGCACAAACACCGGCGGCACGGCATAGCCGCCGAACAGGCCAAGCGTCGTCGGGAAGCGCGAGCCGCCGCCCATCGAGCCGAGCATGAAGCGGTTGGTATCGTGCACCATCAGCCCGAAGCCAACGCCGCAACCGCCGCGCTGCTTGCCGTGGCCGTAGCTGTTGTTGAAGAGATTGCGGAACGTGTAGAGGAACGGCCGGTCGCTTTCGGTCGCCTCGACGTCCGAGCAGTCGCTCATCGTAGCGAAGAACGCGCCTGCCGCTTCCACGCCGTCCATGTCCGGCCGCGCGCCGCAGCCCGTGGCGTTGATCTCGGGCGTGATGTCCGCGATGCCTTCGCCGAACTGGTTGATGCCGCCGAACGTCGGGATCGCGAAGCCCGAGAACCACGCCGCCACTGCGCGCGAGGAATCGTAGCTGTAGGTCATCCGCGCGCCGGTGAGGAAGATGCCCTGCGTGAAGCAGGTCTGCACCAGCGGCGCGAGCGATGTGGAGGCATCGCCCTTGGCGTTCACCATCGCATCGTCCGGGAAGCGCCAGTCGATGGCTTCGAGGAGGCCATTGTTGGCGGGCAGATCGTGGAACAGCCAGCCGCAGTAATAGACGCAGGAGAGGCCGAGAATGCCCTGGAAGAAGCTGTTGATCGGCCGGCCTTCGACGAGCGGCGAGGTGTTCTCGAAATCCATGATGATGCGGTCGCCCTGCTTGATCATGGTGAGATTGATCTTGGTGAGCCCGGATTCGGTGCCCACCGTGTCGAGGAAGCGCGGCTGCCGGTAGATGCCGTCGTTGAGCTCGGCGACGCGGCGCTTCGCGGCTTCGCCGGTCTGCGTCAGGATCCGGCGCAGGCCGCCGATGAAGAACTCCGGCCCCTTCTCCTCGATCACTTCGAGCACGCGGCGCTGCGCGATGCGCGCCGCGGCAAGGCGTGCCTTGATGTCGAGGATCATCGTGCGCGGATCGCGCGTCATCGCCGCCAGCATGTTGAGGATATCCTCACGCAGCTGGTAATTCTCGCCGATCTTGATTGGCGGAACCAGAAGCCCTTCGTCGTACTTGGTCTTCGCGGTATTGCAGGTGCCGCCGGGCTCGGTGCCGCCCGCCTCGCCGGTATGCACGGCGGCGGCGATGAAGCACATGAGTTCACCCTTGTAGAACACGGGCACGGCGAGCCCCATGTCGGCGTTGTGCACGCCGCCGTAGAAGGGGTCGTTGTAGAAGAAGCTGTCGCCATCGCGCACGCCCACGGAGGGCTCGTCGACCCAGTGCTTCACGGCATATTTCAGCGGCAGCTGGCCGAGCACGGCGTGGTGATAGATGCCGGTTGCGCAGACGCTGAGATCGCCCTGCCGCGTGAAGACGCCGAAGGCGACGTCGCCCCAGCGCATCGCGGTGGAGGCGCCGAGCTTCATCGTCGTCTCTTTGCCCTCAAGCGCGATCATGTGCATCTTGTGCTTGAAGATATCGAACTCGACGGGATCGATGTGCGCCTGTGCGGCGGCTTCGGCCTCGGTCATCGGTTCGGGGCGCAGGCGCTGAACCACTTCGTGGTCACGGGCGTAGGCTATGCCGGTCATGTTCTCTCTCCCTCAGGCGCTGCGTTCGAGGACGCCGTTCCGCCAGGCGTCGATGTGGAAGGTCCAACCCGGCGCGACGACATAGGTCGTGTCGGGGCTTTCGATGACGGCGGGGCCGGCGAGCCGGTTGCCGGGTTTTAGACGGCGCGCGTCGTAGATCGGTGTGGCGACGAAGCCGTCCGCCGGGTCCCAGTAGACGGGGCGTGTTTCGGTCTTCGCGCCTGCATCCGGCTCGGCCGCGGCGAGCGTTTCGGCGGGCAGCGCGAAGGGATCCTGCGCGACGGACGCGGTGAGGAAGAAGCTCTCCACGTTGATGCCGCCCGCGGGGAAGGTCGCCTCTGGCGAATAGACCTCGGCGTAGCGCGCGGTGAACGCATCGCAGAGCGCCTTCACGTCGTCCGCATTGTCGAGCCGCAGCTTCGGCGCGGTGACGCGCGTCATGTTGTATTGGCTGCCGTAGCGCATATCGAGTTCGAGCCGGAACGCCATGTCGCGCTCGTTGAAGCCTTCGAGTTTCAGGTCGCGCGTCGCGAGATCGACGAGTTCCGAGACGAGATCGTTGAACGGTGCGAGATCGGAAAGATACGCCTGCTCCGACCAGTTGAAGAGCTTCAGCGAACGCGAACGTTCCCACACTTCCTTGATCGCCATCGTCGAGGCGCCGAACGCGCCGAACACCGACGATTGCAGCGGCACGACGATCTTGCTGACGCCGATGAACGGCGCGAAGCCCACCGCGTGCGCACCGCCCGCGCCGCCGCAGGCATAGAGAACGAAGGTGCGCGGGTCGTGACCCTTCAGCGCGACCTCGTTGAACACTTCCTGGCCCATGCGCGCGTCGATCATGCGGCGGATGCGCCATGCGGCTTCCTCCACCGGAATACCGAGCGGCTGTGCGATCTTCTCGCTGATCGCCTTCTTCGCGAGATCGATATCGAGCAGCATTTCGCCGCCGAGATAATTCTCGGCATTGTAGAGGCCGAGCACGAGATCGGCGTCGGTCACGGTCGGCTCCTTGCCGCCCTTGTCGTAGCAGGCCGGTCCCGGCATCGATCCGGCCGATTGTGGACCGACCTCAAGCGTGTCGCCGAGCGTGCGGTTGATCCACGCGATCGATCCGCCGCCCGCGCCGATCGATTTCACTTCGATGGCCGGGATGTTGGTGCGCCAGCGGTCGATCACCGGGATGAAATCGTGCGCCTTGATCGCGCCGCCCTCGATGAGGCCGATGTCGAACGAGGTGCCGCCCATGTCGGTGAAGACGATGTTGCCGTCCGCCGAGAGGCCGCCGAGCGCCGCGGCGCCGTGCAGACCCGCGACCGGCCCGGCGTTGTGCGTCAGCACGGCGCGCGTGCGCGACGCCTTCTTGGTGCCGCCGGTGTTGTGGACGAGCGTCAGCGGCTTCCTGTAGCCGCCATCGCGCAGTTCGTTGCCGAGCTTGTTCAGCTCTTCCGCCATCAGGCCGTGGATGTAGGCGTTGACAACCGCGGTCATCGTGCGCGTGTATTCACCCGCCTTGGGCGAGATTTCCGACGACAGGATCACCGGCATCGAGCCGAGATAATCCTCGGGATATTCCTCCTCGATCACCTGCTTGATGAACTGCTCGTGCTCGGGGTTCACGAACGACCAGAGCAGCGAGACGACGAAACCCTGCGCCCCGCGATCGACGAGCGACTGCAGCTTTTCGAGAACCTCTTCGCGCGAAAGCGGCGCGATGATCTTGCCTGCGTAATCGATGCGCTCGCGCACGCCGACGACCATCTGCGGATCGATCAGCGGTGCGGGCTTTTCGATGCGCGCGAGGTCGCGGCCCTGCTGCCAGCCGAGGCCGTCCGCCCAGCTGCGCCCGCGCCCGATGAAGATCGTGTCCTCGAAACCCGCGGTGGTGATGAGGCCGAGCTTGGGGCCGGTGCGCTCGATGAGCGCATTGGTGCCCACCGTCGTCGAATAGCGCACGCTCGAAAGACCGCTCAGGAATTCAGGCAGCTTCAGTTTCAGCCCCTTCGCGAGCAGCCCCATGCCGCGCATGAAGCCGACCGAAAGGTCGTAGTGCGTCGTCGGCGTTTTCGCCGTGTGGAAGCCTCCGCCCTCGTGGGCGCAATAGAAGTCGGTGAACGTACCGCCGACGTCGATGCCTACCGTGTAACTCATCGCTGCCTCGTCCCTCAAGGTTGGCGGGCACCGTTGAAGGCGCCCATGAATGCGTGCATGGTTTCCACCGGCAGCGGATCGGGTCCGCCGCCGAGCGTCGTGATGATGAGCGGACGCGTCGCCGCGAGTGCGGCCGCGTTGCTCGTCGCCGCTGTGTCGTTTGCCGCCAGCGCGATTCCCGCGATGGGGCCTTCGGCGGCGATGCGGTCCAGAAGGGCGGCATCTGCCGCGCCTGCCGCGATCACCGCATCGGGTTTCAGTCGCACAGCCGTATCGGCGGCGTCTTCATCCGGGATCGCCATGATGATGCCGAGCGGCACGTCGAAATAGGAGGCGACGTTGCGCAGCGTGTTGAACAGCTTGCGCGCGCCCATGCCGGCGAGTTCCGATGCTGCTACCGTGCTTTCGTCGAACAGCAGCAGCGCCGGACGTGCCTCGCCGATCGCCTCGACGATGCCCGTCAGCACCTCCTTCGCGGCGTCGGCGTCGCTCGTCGCGGCAAGCGTCACCGGGCCGGGCAGAATGGGGACGACCGGGCGGCCATTCTCTGCGGCGAGGCGGCGGACCGCTTCTACCGTACTCGCACTGTCCGACGCATCGATTTCGATGACGATGGCATCGGTGCCGAACAGCGCGGCGATACGCTTCGCCGCCTGCACGATCTGCCCCGCATCGGCGGCAAACGCGCTCCACGGCTGGCCGCACACCGGCGCGGCCGCCGCCGCAAGGCGCGGCAGCACCGCCGCGCCTGCGTCGCCGCCGAGAACAGAGGCCAGCCGGTTCGTCATGCGGCGGCGCCGTGGCGGCGCTTCAGCGCGGCGATATCGAGTTCGATCTCGTGCGTGATCGGGTGGCCCGGCGGCAGATACTCGTTTTCCAGCATCGTCGCGCAGCCGGGGCAGTAGAACTCCACGAGACGGCAATATGTGCTGTCCGGCGTGAAGCTGTAGTTGCCCTCCGCGACGAGCGGCGGATGCACTTTTTCAAGCGGCTGTTCGGCGACGACGCAGCCTTCCTTGTAATTCCCGTGTGCGGTGCCGAGATCGTGGCCGCAGCGGTTGCAGCGCCACGTTTCCGTGGGCAGGTCGATATCGAGATACTCGGTGATGCGGACTTTGCTCATTGTTCGGCTCCGGGCCTTAGTTCCGTTCGAGAAGCGCGTTGTCGTAAGCGTCGATGCCGAGGCTCCAGCCTTCGGGCACGAGGATCGTCGTCTGGTTCGATTCCACGATTCCAGGGCCGGAAAGCGTGTGGCCCGGGCCCATGCGCGCACGGTCGTAAACTGGGGTCGCGATGCGCTCCGGTCTGCCGAACCACACCTGCCGGTCGGCAAGGCGCGCGGCTGCGAGATCGGTTGCTGCCGTCTGTCCCTGCCGCCATTCGAAATGCGGCACGCGCGCAGAGGCGCTGTAGGCGATGCTGGCAAGACGCAGCGGACCCGCGGCGCCGAGGGCTTCGCGTGCGGCGACAAGCGCTGCGGCGGCGGCATCGGCGTCGGAGACAGCCTCGGTTTCGGCGCCCACGAGGATTTCGGGCTCACCGCCAGCGCCGGTCCAGAAGAGTTGCAGCCGCGCCTCGGCGTCGGTCGGTTCGAAACCCTCGCCGCGCATGTCGCGCGCGGCTTCGGTGGCCATTTCCGCAAAGAGCGTGCCTGCGGAGAGCAGGTCGCTCGCGCTTTCCACGAGAATGTCCGCGCGGCGGTAATAGATGTGGCCCACGTCCATCAGCGATGAACCGAATGCCGAGGAGACGGCGGAGAAGGGCGTGATGATCACGCGGCTGACGCCCGCATTCACCGCAATGTCCGCAGCATGAATCGCGCCCGCGCCGCCGTAGGCGATGACGGGAAGACCGCTTGGGCGCCCAAGCCTCTCGGCGACCGCGCCGACCGCCTTGCCCATCGCGCTTTCCACGTTGCGGCGGATGGCGAGCGCTGCGTCTTCGATGCTGAGCCCCAGCGGCTGCGCGACGGCGGCGTCGATCGCGGCGCGGGCCTTTTCGAGGTCGAGCGTCATGCCGCCGCCGAGGAAGCGTGCGGGATCGAGGATGCCGAGCACGAGGTTCGCGTCCGTCACTGTCGCCTTCGTGCCCCCGAGCCCGAAACAGGCGGGGCCGGGAAGCGCGCCCGCCGATTGCGGCCCGACTTTCAGTACGCCTTCTTCGACCTCGGCGATCGAACCGCCGCCCGCGCCGAGCGCGTCGATCGCCATCATCGGCAGGTTGCAGGCGAAGCCCTCGACTTCGGGCTGCAGCGCGTAGCTCGCCTGTCCGCCCTCCACGTAACTGATGTCGAACGAGGTGCCGCCCATGTCGGTGGCGATCAGCGTCTCGGCGCCGTAGAGCACGCCGATGGCGCGCGCGCCGTAAAGTCCGCCCGTGGGCCCGCTGTTGTAGGTGTTGATCGCGCGCGTCTTGGCGACGCGGGCGACCGCGCCGTTGTTGTGACCGATGAAGAGCGTGCCGCGATAGCCGCGCAGGCGCAGCTCCTCGCCCGCCTTGTAGAGCAGGCGCGCGAGCTTGCCATGGATATAGGCGTTGAGCACGGCGGCGTTGATGCGCTCGCGCGTGCCCGGCCGCGCCGAGATGTCGGAGGCGAGGAAGGTGGGCACCGAGCCGAGATAATCGCGCGGATACTCGGCCTTGATCACCGCGCGCACGCGGCGCTCGTTCGCCGGATTGAGATCGGAGTTCCCAAGCGCGACGACGATGCCGCGTGCGCCACGGTCGATCAGCGTCTGCGCCGCATCGAGAATGGCGGCGGCGTTTGGCGATGCCGTCACCGTACCGTCGGCGCTCACGGCCTCGGCGATGCCGATCACCATGTCCGGCGCGACGAGCGGCGACTTGCCCTCTTCGTCGTGCGTCGGCGCCAGCGCTTCCGATCCTGCTGTAACGATGAGCCCGATCTTGGAGCCGTTGCGCTGGATGATCGTGTTCGTGCCGATCGTGTTCGAGAAGCGGATGATGTCCGTCTCGCCGAGGAAGTCCTCGATGCCGCGTTCGAACGCCTCGGCGCCCGCGCTGATGCAGTCGAGGAAGCAGGCGGTGAGGTCGTGCGGCGTCGTCGGCACTTTCACGGTGCGCACGTCGCCGTCCCGCACGATGAAGCCGTCGGTGAAGGTGCCGCCGGTGTCGATGTCGATGGTGATGCCCATGAGGTTTTCGTTTTCCCTTGGCCGGCCTGTCCGGCGATTTGCCTATTGTTCAGAAGCCGGTGCCGCGCAGGATGAAGGCGAGCACCTGATCGACGGTCTGCTCGCGCTTCGCCTGGCCTGCGGAGGGTTTCGACCAGCGCAGGTACCAGTTGATGACGCCGAGCATGTTGAACGCGGTGATGCGGATGTCGCCGTCCGCAAGAAGGCCCACGGCGCGTAGACCTTCGAGTTCTGCGACGTAGATGGTGAGGATTTCGCGCTGGATGCGCTTGTTGGCCTTGTTGCCGCTTGCGGAGAGGCGCTCCTCGTCGATGAAGAAGATGCGCGATTCCCGCCGGTATTGTTCCGAGACGTCCAGATGTTCGCGCACCAGCGCGGCGATCCGGTCGCGCGGCGCTGAAACACCGTCGATCGCACCGCGCAGGCGGCCCGGAAGCGCCTTCACCGAGCGTTCGAGGATGGCGAGCCAGAGCGCCTCCTTGTTCTCGAAATAGTGGTAGACGTTGGAAACGCTGCGTCCCACCGCGTCGGCGATGTCGCGGATCGAGGTGCCCGCGAAGCCGTTGCGGGCGAACAGCTCCACCGCGACTTCCACGAGTTCCTCGCGGCCCCGCGCCTCACGGGCGGCAGGCGAATTCTTCAGGCTGACGACGCGCGCCATACACTCTCCCCAGGTTCCAGTCCGCCGAATCGCGGATCTTGTCTGTTCTATCACGGCTTCGAATCAAGCTGTCTAGAACGATCGTTCTATAATTGGATGATCGGTCGAAGATTTGTCAAGAGACGAGTTTGTGATCTGCGAATTTAGTTTATCTATCTGTTTTTCATGAATAAAAAATTCAGTTGAGCAAGAAGGTGCATGACGGCATATTCTGGTTTCCGAAAAGATCGACCGATCGGTCTATTTATAATTCTGTTCCTGAGGGGGAGTTGACATGGACGGCGCCTATTCGCGGCTGATCCCCATTGATGCCGAGCGTATGCACGTGCGCATCTGGGATGCGGACGGTCCCACCGTGATGATCGCGCACGGTGTCACGGGCACCAGCGCCGATCACACCCCGCTCGCGCGCAACCTGCGGGCGCGCGGCTTCCGCGTGATCGCACCCGATGCGCCGGGCTGCGGCCGGTCCGATCCGTCGCCCGATCCCGAGAACGGCTACGGTCTCGGCACGATGGCGGTCATCGTGGGCCGCTTCCTCGATGCGGTCGCGGACGGTCCCGTGCACTGGGTGGGCGCCTCCAAGGGCGGTGCGCTCGGCATCCGCCTCGCGGGCGAGACGCCGGAGCGCATCGCCAGCCTCGTGCTTTACGATGTCGGCACCACGCTTCCCGATGCGATGCGCAGCGTGCTCGGCGAGCGGCTCGGCGGCCCGCCGCGCTTTCCGAACATGGGCGCGTTCCGCGAGCATGTCGGGCGCTTCTTCGAGCGCGCCGGGGCAACGCTTTCGGCAGATCGGCTCGACGAGATCACCATCGGCTGGTCGCGCCGCCTCGACGATGGCGGTGTTGGCTATCACTACGATCCGGCACTCTCCAACCAGTTCCGCAACAACCCGGAAGACTTCGCGCTGTGGCCGTGGTGGGACCGTGTCGCCTGCCCGGCGCTCATCATGCGCGGCGAGCGCTCGACCGTGCTGAGCGAAGCGGAGCTTGCCGAGATGGCCGCGCGCAACCCGCGCGCCGCCGCGCACACCGTGCCGGGCGCCGTGCACGTCGACATGCTCGACAGTGCGGAGATGCAGAACACGATCATTGATTTCATCACGGCCCAAGGGCTGTCCGGGGAGGGAGTCGCAGCATGACAGGACGGGTTCAGGACAAGGTCGCGGTCATCACCGGCGCCGCGGGAGGCCTCGGCCTTGCGATGGCGGAGGCGCTTGGGTGCGAAGGCGCGGTCGTCGTCATCACCGATATCGACGCGGCGCGCGGCGAAGCCTCTGCGGCGGACCTTGGCGGCAAGGGCATCCGTGCCCGCTTCGTGCGCCACGATGCGACCACGCCCGAGGACTGGGAGCGTCTGACGGCGGACGTGCTCGCGAACGAAGGCCGCATCGACGTCCTCGTCAACAACGCGGGCGGCGGGCTCGACATGGACATCGAGAGCATGGATTTCGCGCACTACAAGCGCATGATCGCGCTCAATCTCGATACCGCGTTCCTCGGCTGCAAATACGGTATCGCCGCGATGAAGGGTCGCGGCGGCTCGATCATCAACATCTCGTCGGTCGGCGGCCTCATCGGCACGGCGGCGCTGCCCGCATACTCGGCCGGGAAGGGCGGCGTGCGGCTGCTCACGAAGTGCGTCGCGGCGCACTGCGGCCAGCGCGGCTACGGCATCCGCGTCAACAGCGTCCACCCCGGCCTCATCCGCACAGCGGCGGGCGTCGAGGTGACGCGCATGGCGACGGGCCTCGACGAGGAGGGCGCGATTGCCGCCTTCGCCTCGCTGCACCCGATCGGCCGCGTCGGCCAGCCGCACGAGATCGCGAACGGCGTCGTCTTCCTCGCCTCCGACGAATCGAGTTTCATGACCGGCTCGGAGCTCGTCATCGACGGCGGTTACACCGCCGTCTAGCCGTCGAACGCCCGGATCGTCTCGATGAAGCGGTCGCCGTAAGCATCGAGTTTGCGCGCGCCGACGCCGGAAATCTCGGAAAGATCATCGCGCGAGGTCGGCCGCGCCGCCGCCATCTCGCGCAGCGTGCTGTCGTGGAATATGACGTAAGGCGGCACGCCCGCCTCCTGGGCGAGCGCGCGGCGGCAGGCGCGCAGTGCCTCGAACATCGGATCGTCGACCGGATTCTCGCCCTGTGCCCTCTGTCCGCGCCGAGTACGCTCGCGGCGCGGCGGCAGTACCAGCGTCACGCTCTCCTCGCCGCGCAGGATCGCGCGCGCCCCGGGGCCAAGCGCGAGCCCGCCGTGCTCGGTAGGCGTCACCGCCTCATGCACCAGCAGCGCGCGCGATACCGGCTTCAGCAGCGGCGCGTCCTCGGCGGAAACGATGCCGAACACGGTGAGGCTGTCGTGCCCACGCGCGCGAACCTTCTCGCTCGCCTTGCCGGTCAGCACCTCTTCGAGGTGACCGATGCCGTAGCTCTGCCCGGTGCGGTAGACGGCGGAGAGGAATTTGCGCGCCGTCTCCGTGGCGTCGATGCTCGCGGGCGGATTGAGGCAGTTGTCGCAATTGCCGCACGTCTGCGGCGGGCTCTCGCCGAAATGTCTCAGCAGCACGGCACGGCGACACCCGCCGGTTTCGACAAGTGCACCGAGCGCCGAGATGCGCGCGCGCTCGCCCGCCTGCCGGGCCTCCTCGACCTCGGCCACCCTCAGCCGGGCGCGCGCGAAATCTTCCGCACCCCAGAACAGATGCGCCTCGGCGGGCTCGCCGTCGCGCCCCGCGCGGCCGCTTTCCTGGTAATAGCCCTCGATCGATTTCGGCAGGCCCGCGTGCGCAACGAAGCGCACGTCGGGCTTGTCGATACCCATGCCGAACGCGACCGTCGCCACCATCACCATGTCCTCGCTGGCGATGAATGCGGACTGGTTCCGGGCGCGGATCTCAGGCGCGAGCCCCGCGTGATAGGGCAGCACGCGCCGCCCGCCGCGCGCCAATGTCTCGGCGAGGGTCTCGGTCGCCGCGCGCGTCTGCGCGTAGACGATGCCGGGGCCGGGATTGGCCGCCAGAAGGTCGCCGAGCTGCCGCGTCAGCCCGTTTCGCGGGTGCACGGTGTAGCGGATGTTCGGCCGGTCGAACCCCGCGACGATCATGCCCTCTTCGGGGATGCCGAGCGCGGCGAGCACGTCCGTCCGCGTGTGCGCGTCGGCGGTGGCGGTCAGCGCCAACCTTGGCACATGCGCGAAGTCGTCGAGCAGCGGCCGCAGCAGGCGGTAATCGGGCCGGAAATCGTGGCCCCATTCCGAAACGCAGTGCGCCTCGTCGATCGCGAACATCGAAATGCGCGCATCGTCGAGAAGCTGGCGGAACCCGTCGCCGCTCGCGCGCTCCGGCGCCACGTACAGCAGGTCGAGTTCGCCCGCGCACAGCCGCCGCTGCGTCTCCCAGCGGTCGGTATCCACCGAGGTGAGGCTCGCTGCGCGGATGCCCACGGCCTCGGCGGCGCGAAGCTGATCGTGCATCAGCGCAATCAGCGGCGAGATGACGACGCAGCAGCCCTCCATGGCAACGGCGGGAAGCTGGTAGCACAGCGACTTGCCCGCACCCGTCGGCATGATGGCGAGCGTATGCTGGCCTGCAAGCACGCGCGAAACGACGTGCTCCTGCACGCCCCGGAAGGCGGGAAAGCCGAAAACCTCGTGAAGGATGGCGGCGGGATCGCGTCGCATGGTCTGCCTCAACCGAGGCGGCGCGTCACCGAAAGCGCGTGCGCGGGCAGGCCTTCCGCTTGCGCCAGGCGTGCTGCGGCCGGGCCGACGGCGGCGAAGCCTTCGGCCGAGCAGTCGAGGAAGGTCGTCCGCTTCATGAAGTCCGCGACCGAAAGCCCGGAGGAGAAGCGCGCGCGGCGCCCCGTCGGCAGCGTGTGGTTCGGCCCGCCGAGATAGTCGCCGATCGCCTCGGGCGTGCGGTAGCCCATGAACACTGATCCCGCGTGGCGCACGCGCGCGAACATCGCCTGCGGGTCGGCGATGCTGAGCGCGAGGTGCTCGGGCGCGAGCGCGTCGATCAGAGCGGGGGCCTCGTCGAGGCTCTTCACCGTGATGATCGCGCCGAAGCGTGCCCAGCTTTCGCGGGCCACGTCCGCGCCGAGTTCGTCGAGCGCCGAGTCCGCCGCCTTCGCCGTCCGCGCGGCGAGGTCCGCGTCGTCGGTGATGAGGATCGCCTGCGCGACGCGGTCGTGTTCAGCCTGGCTCAAAAGGTCGGCGGCGAGCCAGTCCGGGTTCGCGGCGCTGTCCGCGACCACCAGGATTTCCGAAGGTCCCGCGACCATGTCGATGCCGACGCGCCCGTAAAGCTGCCGCTTGGCTTCGGCGACGTAGGCGTTGCCAGGGCCGGTGATCTTGTCCACCGGGCGGATCGTGTCCGTGCCGAAGGTCAGCGCCGCGATCGCCTGCGCGCCGCCGACGCGGTAGATTTCGTCTACACCTGCAAGGCTTGCAGCATAGAGCACCAGCGGATTGACCGCGCCGCCCGGCGTCGGCGTCGTCATCACAAGGCGGCGCACGCCCGCGACCTTCGCAGGGATCGCGTTCATCAGCACCGTGGAAGGATAGCTCGCGAGCCCGCCGGGCACGTAGATGCCCACGTCGTCGATCGCCGACCAGCGCCACCCGGCGCGCACGCCCGCGGCGTCCACGGCATCGTGGTCGGCCGGAAGCTGCCCCACGTGAAACGCGCGGATGCGCTCCGCAGCAAGCTCCAGCGCCGCACGCAGGTCGGGCTCGATTTGATCCTTCGCGGCGCTGATTTCAGCTTCAGTGAAGCGCAGCGTCGTCATGTCCGTTCGGTCGAAGCGCCGCGTCAGTTCAAAAAGCGCCACGTCGCCGCGTGCACGGACGTCGGCGATAATCCCGGAAACCGCCGCCGAAACGTCGGTCGCCGTCTCGCGCCCGGCATCGACGAAATCCGCGAAACGCGCCGCGAAGTCCCCGTCGGCGGTTGAAAGCTCAAGCGGCACCGGCGGCCTCCCGGAAGCGCTCGATCCACGGCGCGATCGCCGCCGCCTTGGTCTTGAACGCCGCGCGGTTGACGATGAGGCGGCTCGTCACATCGGCGATCTTCTCGACCTCGACGAGTCCGTTCTCCTTCAGCGTCCGCCCGCTCGACACGAGGTCGACGATGCGCTGGGTGAGGCCAAGGCGCGGCGCAAGCTCCATCGCGCCGTTCAGCTTCACGCACTCCGCCTGCACGCCGCGCGCCGCGAAGTGCTGGCTGGTGAGGTTCGGGTACTTGGTCGCAACGCGCACGTGGCTCCAGCTCCTCGGGTCGTCCCCCGCCGCCATCTCGGCAGGTTCCGCCACCGAAAGCCGACAGTGCCCGATGCCGAGGTCGACGGGCGCGTAAATCTCGGAGTAGGCGAACTCCATCAGCACGTCGTTCCCCGCGATGCCGAGGTCTGCCGCGCCGTGCGCCACGAAGGTTGCGACGTCGAACGCGCGCACGCGGATCAGCGAAAGCCCGGGCACGTTCGTGGCGAATTGCAGCGCGCGGCTGCTCTCGTCGGCGAACGCAGGTTCGGGTTCGATTCCGGCGCGCGCGAGCAGCGGCAACGCTTCCTCAAGGATGCGTCCCTTAGGGATTGCAAAGACCAGTTCCGTTTTCATCGCGACTGCCTGTAAAGAAGGCGGTGCTGCGCCGCAACGGAGTCGGCGGTTCGCCAGTGCGGATAAACATGCGGGGTGTGTATGGTCGACTGGTGGCGTTCAGGTCCGCAAATGGTCCGGCTGTGGCTCATGTCGATGGAAACCTGGTCCGCCTCGATGGTCGTCATCGCGGAGCGCAGCGCCATGCTCGGCAACGCAGCGATCTTCCCGGAAGCCTTCGATGCCAAGGAATTCAATCGCATGGTGCCCGAAAAGGTCGATGCCTTCACGCGCGGCATGATGGGCGCGGCGCGCGCCCGCGATCCCATAGAGGCGGCGGAGAATGCGCTCGCCCCCGTGCACAGCCGCGTCACCGCGAACGCGCGGCGTCTCAGGCGCCGCTGAGCCGCTGGCCGTACGGCACCAACAGCAACCTTGCGTTTCTGCGCCTTTTCCGCCAAGGGCAGGCAGCATTTGCGGGCACGCTTGCCCGCGCAAGGAGACTGAATGGCGAAGGAAGAACTTCTGGAAATGCGGGGGACGGTCACCGAACTGCTCCCTAACGCGATGTTCCGGGTCAAACTTGAAAACGATCACGAGATTCTGGGCCACACCGCCGGCAAGATGCGCAAGAACCGCATCCGCGTGCTCGTCGGCGACGAAGTGCTCGTCGAACTGACGCCCTACGACCTCACCAAGGGCCGCATCACCTACCGCTTCAAGTAACGGAACCGTTTGTGCCGGCGCTGGTCCTTGCCTCATCGAGCCCGCGCCGCCGCGCCCTTCTCGAACAGATCGGCATCGTTCCGGCGCGCACGCTTTCGCCCGACATTGACGAAACGCCCCGGCGCGACGAGCTGCCCCGCGACTATGCGGTGCGTCTTGCCGCCGAGAAGGCCGCTGCCGTGCCGCGGGGGCCGGGCGAGGTGGTGATCGCGGGTGACACGACGGTCGCCGCAGGCCGCCGTATCCTGCCGCCCGCCGAGACGGACGATGTCGTGCGGCAGTGCCTCATGCTGCTTTCGGGGCGGCGGCACCGTGTCTACAGCGCTGTCGCGGTCATCGATGCGGAGGGACGCCTGCGGGAACGGGTTGCCGAAACCATCGTCACCTTCAAGCGGCTCTCGGCTGCCGAGATCGACGCCTATGTCCGCGCGGGCGAAGGACGCGGAAAGGCGGGCGGCTATGCGATCCAGGGCCGCGCTGCCGCCTTCGTGCGCTTCCTTTCGGGGAGCTATTCGGGGGTCGTCGGCCTGCCGCTTTACGAGACGTCGGCGCTGCTCGCCGCGTCCGGCATCGTCCCCTCCGATGGCTGAATGGCTGATCGAGCGCGGCATCGGCGAAACCCGCGCCGCGCTCATCGAGGCTGGCGCGATCGCCGAAATGCGGATCGCGCGCGAAGGCAGTCTCCGCGTGGGCGAGATATGGGATGCGCGGCTGACGGCGAAGCTCGGCGGGCGGCGCGGCATCGTGCTGCTGGGCGAGCACGAAGCGCTGCTTGAACCGGTTCCCACCGATCTTGCCGAAGGCGGTCTCGTGCGCGTCGTTGTAGTACGCGAGCCGATCCCGGAGCGTGGCCGTCCGCGGCTTGCGAAGGTGCGGGCCGAAGGGGCGGCGGGCGCTGTGCCGGAGTTGATCACGGCGCCTGCCTTCGATCCGCCGGGCGCGCGCACGCTCGGCTACGGCGAAACGCTGGATCACTACGGTTGGGCCGAAGCGATTGCGGACGCAGAAAGCGGCCATGTCGCTTTCCCCGGCGGCAGCCTCGCGATCGTGCCGACCCCGGCGATGACAACCATTGATATCGATGGCGATCTCCCCGCGGCCGACCTCGCGATGGCGGGAGTTCGCGCCGCCGTTGCCGCGATCCGGCGTTTCGATATCGGCGGCTCCATCGGCATCGACCTGCCGACGCTGCGCGACAAGGCCGCGCGCCAGGCTGCGGGCGACCTCGTGGACAGCCTGCTGCCGCAGCCCTTCGAACGCACGGCGGTGAACGGCTTCGGCTTCCTGCAGATCGTGCGCCCGCGACCGCGCGCCTCGATCATCGAGCTTGTGCAGAACGCACCTGTGGAAACCGCCGCGCTTGCACTCCTGCACCTTGCCGCGCGGACGCCGGGGGCGGGGCCGCGCACGCTTACCGCCGCGCCGCGCGTCGTCACATGGCTGCGTGCGCACCTCACATTGGTCACCGAACTCGAACGCCACGTCGGCGCGCAGGTCGTGCTGGCCGAAGATGCCGCGCTCGCGCTACAAGCCGGCCATGTCCATGCCGCCCAAAGCTGACTCGCGCATCGGCCGCTGCCCCATCTGCGGCAAGCCCGAAACCGCCACGCACAAGCCCTTCTGCTCGCAGCTCTGCCGTGATCGCGACCTCATCTCGTGGCTCGACGAACGCTACCGCGTACCCGTGCATTCCGATGAGGAACCCCCTGCCGAGGATTGACGCGCGGGTGCTGGACAAGCCCTGCGCAGGCCATTAAGAGGCGCGCTTCATTCCGCATTCGCTGGAATGTGCCCGGGTAGCTCAGTTGGTAGAGCATGCGACTGAAAATCGCAGTGTCGGCGGTTCGACTCCGTCCCCGGGCACCATCGCCTCTTCCACAGACATCCGCAGGCGTCCAAAAAACGGCAGAAATCCGGGCCTTTTGACGGTACATCGTCCGCTCGTGACCGTCCCAGTTTGTTGTCAATTTTTGCTGCTGACGGTACATTGACGGTACATTTTTTGGGAAATGTACCGTCATGCTGACTGATGCCGTCATTCGCAGACTGAAGTGTCGGGAGAAACCCTACAAGGTCGCCGACATGTATGGGCTGTACCTGCTGATGCATCCGAAAGGTGCGCGCTACTGGCGTTTCGATTACCGTCATGCGGGCAAGCGGGGCACGTTGGCGCTGGGCGTCTATCCGGAGGTCTCCCTTAAAGAAGCGCGGGAAAAGCGCGCGAATGCGGGCAAGATGCTCGACAAGGGACTGAACCCGTCCGCCTACAAGAAGCTGACCAGTGGTATCGCTTCCCTCGAGGGCGGTGATTCGTTCAAGGCGGTGGCCGATGAGTGGCTCGCGAAAATCGAGGCTGAAGGACGCGCGGCGGCGACCATGGAGAAGCTGCGCTGGCTTCTCAGCTTTGCGGAACCGCTTATCGGAACGTGTCCGATTGGAAAGCTTACCGCGCCTGAGTTTTTGACGGTGCTGCGGACTGTCGAGGTTCGCGGCCGGTATGAAACGGCGCGGCGGCTCAGGAGCACCTTCAGCAGCGTGCTTCGCTATGCGATTGCCACGGGGCGCGCCAAACGGGATGTGACCGTCGACCTTCGCGGCGCGCTTATTGCCCCGAAGGTCACGCATCGCGCGGCCATTATCGAGCCCACCAAGGTTGGTGCACTGTTGCGCGCGATCGAAGGCTACGAAGGCCAACCTGCGGTTGAGTATGCGTTGAAAATCGCGCCGCATGTGTTTGTTCGGCCCGGCGAACTCAGGAACGCCGAATGGGACGAGTTTGATGCGGAAGAGGCCGTTTGGACGATACCGGCTTCGAAGATGAAGATGGGGCGGGAGCACAAGGTGCCGCTATCGAAGCAGGTCCTGGACCTTCTTGAGCGCCTGTATGCGGTCACCGGAAACTCTCGCTATCTGTTCCCGAGCGTGAGGTCGAACGACCGGCCGATTTCCGAAAACACCGTCAATGCCGCCCTGCGGCGTCTCGGCTATGACAAGACCGAGATGACTGGGCACGGCTTTCGCGCGCTCGCGAGTACGCTTTTGAATGAAAGCCGCAAATGGCATCCCGATGCCATCGAACGTCAGCTGGCGCATATCGAAAATAACGATGTTCGGCGTGCTTACCTGCGCGGCGCGCATTGGCCTGAGCGCGTGCGTATGATGCAATACTGGTCAGACTACCTCGACCAGCTTCGTGCCAAAGGGAATGCGGCCAGAGGCAAGTTCGGGCGCGAGCGCTTTGGACAAGCGGCCGAAAGACCGATGTTTGGTCGGCGTGAGGCCTTGTAGTTCTTGCGTTTTTTACCTGATTGCGGAGCGGTGCGCCGGGTCATCAAGATTTTGATTTGGGATGCGGCACTCTCATCATGCCCGCAAAGGCGGATCGTTTGCTAAGCGCAGCCTCCACACCAAAGAATCCATATCTCACATCAGTCGTTCGGGCGTGATGTGACGGAAAACAGGATCCGGGGGAGGAGAGAGACATGCGCTTGGAGCAACACGTAATTGGGGGACTTTTGGCGTCTACGGCTATCGTCCTGTCTGTGCCCACTTATGCACAGGAGGCGCCAGCTTCAGACTATGTGCTCGAAGAAATTGTCGTTACGGCTCAAAAGCGTTCTGAGTCGCTTCAGCGCGTTCCCGTGTCGATTTCAGCATTCACACCGGCGAAGCTCGAGCAGCAGCAGATCGAGGGCGCCGCGCAGCTGCAAATCGCCGTTCCCGGGTTGGTCTATTCCAGCAGTGGGGGCTTCGCGACACCTTATATCCGCGGAATTGGCAGCGATATTGCCACGGTTGGTGCTGAACCCGGCGTGGCGACCTATGTCGATGGTGTATACGTATCCAGCCCGCTCAGCGTGAACATGGACATTCTCGACGTCGAGCGCGTGGAAGTGGTCAAAGGCCCGCAGGGGACGCTTTACGGCCGCAATGCCATCGGCGGCGCCATCAACATCATCACACGCGAACCCGGCCAGGAGCTCGAGGGGCGCATTGTTGCCGGATACGGCAATCACAATCGCCGGGAAGTGGGCTTCTATGCATCCGGCCCCGTGAGCGAGACGCTCGCTGCTGGCGCTTACGTCAACTATCTCGGCCGCGATTCGCTTGTTGAAAACCTTGCGATCAATCCGATCGGCGGCAGCCCGCAGGATAAGGAAAACATCTCCGTTCGACTAAAGACGGTCTTCACCCCGACCGATACGGCCAAGTTCGTTCTGAGCGGCGAATACGGGAAAAACGAAGCTTATGATGTCTGGAGCTTCCGGCAGGTTCAAGACAATGCGCTCGGGCTTCTTGCAGGGGGCAACACCGGAGCAAAGCCGCGGCAAGTCTATCACAACTATCCTTCGTTCCAGAAGGGGCGCCTCTGGGCCTCAACGCTCCGCGGCGAAATTGAAACCTCTTTTGCGCAGCTTGTTTCGATTACGGCGTACCGCAATTATCGCGCCGTATCTTCGGTGGACTATGATGGTACCGACGCGCAAATCATCGGATTTGCCATCGACCCATCGTTCAGTCGCCAGTTCTCGCAGGAAGTGCAGCTCGTCTCTCTGCCTAGCAGCCCTGTAAAATGGATTGTCGGCGGTTACTACTTCGATGAAAAGACAGGCGGTCAGATCGTTCTGAACCCAGGCGACGCGCTCGTGGTGCTGAAGCCACGGCTTCCGGTCACGTCCTATGCCGCCTTTGGTGAGTTGACCGTGCCTGTAACAGACAAGCTGAACGTCACAGGTGGATTGCGGTATACGCACGAGAAGAAGAGCATTTCTTCGGCGCTGGGCGGCGATCCGGATATTCCGCTTCCCGCCCAGTCGACGACGTTCAACAAGGTGACCTGGAAGGCGGCCGCAAATTACCAGTTCACGCCGGACGTTATGGCCTACGCGTCTTACAGTCGCGGTTTCCAGTCGGGCGCGTTCAACGCGACCGATTCAGGCGCGCCGCCGGTCGATCCTGAAATCCTCGATGCGTATGAGGTCGGCCTCAAGTCTGAGTTTCTCGATCGACGTCTGCAGATCAATGCAGCAGCCTTCTATTATGATTTTCAGGACTTGCAGGTGCAGGTCAACGACAGCGTGGGCGGCGCCGCTGCGTCGTTCCAGAATGCCGGCGCTGCACGGGTGAAGGGCGCGGAGCTCAGCGTTGTTGCCTTGCCCGTCGCCGGGCTCCAGCTGGATGCGAGTGTCAGTTATCTGAAATCCAAGTATCTCGACTTTCCGAATTACGCCGGCTTCGCACGCGATGACGTCAATGGCGGCAATGCGCCTGTGACTGTCGACGTTTCGGGGAATTCGGTGATCCGGGCGCCGAAATGGAGCTTATCCGCCGGCGCGACCTACGGTTTCGACGTAGGGAGTGGGCGAATCGAATTTAACGGCGCGTACTACTATAACGATGGCTTCTCTTTCGATCCGCAGCATCTCGTGCTGCAGAAGTCATACAGCCTCGTGAATGCCTCGGTTTCATGGTTGCCGACGGACGCTCTCAGAGTTTCCATCTGGGGTCAGAACCTTACCAACGAACATTATCTGACGTTTGGTGTGGCGAGCAATTACGGCACGACGAATGCCGATGCCCCCGGAAGGCTCTACGGAGTTCGAATGTCGTACAGCTTCTGATATCGGCTTTAAGCCAACGAACCACTTGATAGGGGGGGGCGCACGGCGCCCCCCCTTCTTTTTCGCGTGAACCCTACCCGAGGTGCTGGTGCATTTGCGAAAGCAGGCTCGTCCTCAGCGCATCAGCCGATGCCGTTATCTGCGCGCGCATATCCGCGTGCACAAGGTCCAGAAGGCGCTTTGAAGCCTCTCTTGCCCGTAGGGCCTGCCACCAGCGATCGACGTTCGGCAGTCCGCCATCCATCCAAAGTGCCTCAAGGCCGAACTCTTCAAGGCGCAGCATCAACGGCATAACGGCACTGTCTGCCAGCGAGAGCTCGTCGTCAGCCAACCAACGCGTGTGTTCAAGCGCCTGCTCCATTCGCCGCAGCATTGCCGGGAGCTGCCGGATCGCTATCCGGACGGTTGGAGCGTCTACGCCCAACCGGATGGGCAGCTCCCGCGCCGATCGAGCGGTGTCGTCCTCGATGGCATCGAGCATGGCCCTGAGCTTCGCTTCGTCGAGCGGATCCCCGAGGATCGCGCGAATGAAGGTAGCAACGGTGATTGCGCCGATTGCGCCGAAATAGCGTTCATCCACGAGCTTCAGCCACATGTTCATATTCGCGCGGGCAAGCGGCCTGCTCGGCTGCAACGGCGGTCCGGGAAAGGTGTCGTCGATGTAACGCATCACGATGGACGATTCGGAAATTGCATGACCGTCATTGGTGACAAGGACCGGTACGAGGCCTTCCGGATTGAGGAGGCGGAAGCCTGTGGTTCTGAGATACTCTCTCTCGACCTCCCGATAGGCGATATCTGCGCCCTTTTCGAACATGACGTGCAGCGCTTTCCGCGCGCACGTCGCCATGGGGATTCCGTAGAGCTCGTGCATATGGGCCTCGATCTGGATCAACTGAAACCGCTGCTGTTCAATAAACGGCGTTCGCTAGGCTCGCATGACGGCAGACATCCCGACCATGATCTATATTCTGGTGGTTCATCGAGTATTTTCATAACCGGTTGCGCCTGGACTGCCCTACAAACCATCTGTCGTGCGGTGTTACCGCTACGCACATGAAGAAAAACCTCGGATTCTGGTGATCCGTTGAAATTCGAAGGTGGGGATGGTGCAGTCGCCGAAGCTGGTCGCGAGCTATTGGACGTTGGCAGGACCTGTCCTGCCACTGGCGGGCGATGTCTCGAGCACTCTCTCGCTCGCCGATAGGGCGCGCGCAGCGAATGCTGCCGGTTGGAGGGGGCTGGGCCTGCATGTCGATGATGTCGCAAAGGGCTTGCAAAAGCACAGCTATGGCGAGCTTCGGCAGATCCTTGACGACAACGGGATCGTGCACGTCGAACTGGAAGCCTTGTTCGACTGGTTCGCGAAAGGTGAGCGCCGAAAAACCTCGGATGCCGTACGCGCAAACCTGCTTCGCGCCGCCGAAGCGCTGGGCGCATACCAGATCAAAGTCGCGGGTGACTTTTCGGGAGCGGCGTGGCCCACGGACAGGCTGATCGCCGAGTTTCAGGAGTTGGCCCGTCAGGCGGGAGATGCAGGGACCGCTGTCAGCATCGAGCTCATTCATGAATCCGGCATATGCGATCTCGAGACCGGAATCGCCGTTGTGGAAGGCGCTGGGGCGGCCAACGGCGGCCTTCTGCTCGATATCTGGCACGTGGCGCGTGCGGGAATCGATTACGGAGCTGTGGCGGCAATCCCGGCGCACCTCATAAAACACATCGAGCTTTGCGACGCGGCCGCTGTTCAGGTCGGCACGATGATCGAAGACACCATTCGCCGTCGGGCTTTACCGGGCGAAGGCGATCTCGACGTGTCCGCGTTTCTGCGCGCGATTGCTGCGACGGGTTATCGAGGGCTCGTCGGCGTC
The DNA here is from genome assembly GCF_042676985.1 of Sphingosinicella xenopeptidilytica. Lineage (NCBI taxonomy): Bacteria > Pseudomonadati > Pseudomonadota > Alphaproteobacteria > Sphingomonadales > Sphingosinicellaceae > Sphingosinicella > Sphingosinicella xenopeptidilytica. The sequence continues at coordinate 389,443 of NZ_JBHTIK010000001.1, forward strand.
GAGATTCTCTCCGATGCGCAAAGAGCGCGATCCCTGAACGACGCGGCAAATGTGACGTTCAGGAAAACGATGGATGTCCTTGCGGAAGCGGGATGGGTGTAGCTGCGGCACGCGTGCAGGCCGCAAGGAGTAAGGGATGAGGATGCCAAGGGCATGACGATCGAAAACAGTGTCGGCGAGGAAATGTATCGTCGCATGGTCCGTATTCGGGCTTTTGAGGAGCTCGCCGAAGAGATGCATGCCAAAGGGCTGATCGTTGGTTCTTTGCATTCGTCCATCGGTCAAGAAGGCGAAATCGTCGGCGCCTGCATGGCACTGCGCACCGACGATTACATGATGGGCAATCATCGTTCGCACGGACACCCGATTGCCAAGGGCGCGAAGCTCAACCCGCTGATGGCCGAACTCTTCGGTCGCAAGACAGGTATCTGCCAAGGTAAGGGCGGGTCGATGCATCTGGCCGATTTCAGCGTCGGCAGCATTGGTGAAACAAGCATCGTGGGGTCCGGACTGCCCGTCGCGACGGGCGCGGCGCTCGCCTGCAAGCTTCAGGGTATAGACCGGGTCTCTCTCTGTTTCTTCGGTGACGGTGCATCGAACGAAGGCACGTTCCATGAGAGCCTGAATCTGGCGGCGGTGTGGAAGCTGCCCGTGATTTTCATATGCGAGAACAACCTGTACGCCTGTTCCACCTCAGTCGAAGCCTCGACTGCCGTTACGAACATCGCGGATAGGGCGGCCGGCTACGCCATCCCCGGTGTGGTGGTTGACGGACAGGATGTCCTCGCGGTTCACGATGCCGTGAGTGCGGCGGTCTATCGTGCGCGTTCCGGGCAGGGACCAACGCTGATCGAAGCCAAGACCTATCGATATCGCGATCATGCCGTGAACATGGGCAAGATGAGCGATATCGACATCGGATCCCGCTCGGTTGAGGAGGTTGAGCACTGGCAGCTTCGCGACCCGATTCCGCTGTTCCGAAAGGTCCTGGTCGACGATTTCGGCGTAAGCAGCGCTACGCTCGACACGATCGAAAGTGAGGCGCGCGAAGATGCCGCCGAGTCTCTGCGGTTCGCGCAGGAGAGTGCATTTCCCGAGCCTGCGGAAGCCTTTGAAGACGTTTTCGTATCCGCAAAAGGCTGAGACCCACGATCAATCAGGATGCGCTGCTGTACCGGCCCTTGCGCAGGCAGCAGCCGACCAAGTGAGGAACTGATGGCAAGTCAAACATACCTCCAGGCCATTCGCGCTGCGATCGGCGAGGAGATGGCACGAGATCCCCGGGCCTTCGTGATGGGCGAGGATCTCTCGATCTGGGGAACAGCCAATGGGCTCGCCGAAGAATTCGGCGCGGAGCGTGTGCGAAATACACCGATTTCAGAAGCCGGCTTTGTCGGAGCCGCCGCGGGTGCCGCAATCGCGGGTTCGCGCCCCATCGTCGACATTTCGATTTCAAGCTTCATCTATCCGGCGATGGATCAGGTTGTCAGCATTATCGCGAAATCCCGATACCTCTACGGCGGACAGGCCAAGCTGCCTCTCGTGCTGCGACTGGTGATGTATTACGGGCTCGGGGTTGCTGCTCAGCATTCGGATCGACCCTATCCCATGCTGATGAACGTTCCGGGGCTGAAGATCATCATCCCCTCCAATCCCTACGACATGAAGGGGCTGCTGAAGTCGGCAATCCGTGATGATGATCCGGTTCTCTGTTTCGAAGATTGCAATCTCTGGACGAGCCGAAGCGATATTCCGGACGATGAGTATCTCATTCCGATCGGGAAAGGAGACATCAAGCGTCCCGGCGATGACGTAACCATCGTAGCCATTGCCGGCATGGTGCCTCAGGCACTGAAGGCGGCGAAGGTGCTTGAACAGGAAAACGTTTCCGCAGAGGTGATGGACCCGCGCACGCTCGTTCCGTTTGATCGGGAATTGCTGCTGGATTCGGTGCGTAAGACCGGGCGTCTCGTGATCGTTGACCCTGCCAACCGGACGTGCAGCGCGGCGAGTGAGATCGCTGCGATCGTGGCAGAGGAAGCGTTCTGGGATTTGAAAGCGCCGATTATCCGGCTGACGACGCCCGACACGCACATTCCCTACAGCCCGGTGATGGAACACGGTCTCTATCCCGACGCCGACAAGATTATCGCCGCGGCGCGACAGACCTTTGCCTGAGGAACGCAGAATGGTTTACGAATTTCGCCTGCCGCAGGTGGGCATGGGTATGCAGGACGGGACGGTAACGGCCTGGCTCAAGTCCGAAGGGGATGCCGTTGTCGAGGGCGAACCGATCTGCGAAGTCGAAAGCGCCAAGGCAACCATAGAAATCGAAGCGCCCGTTTCAGGGATTCTGAGCAAAATCCTCGTGGAGAAGGATGGGTTTGCCGAGGTGCAGGATGTCCTCGCGCTTATCGAGCAAGAGGGCGGCGCGCCGGCCGAGGCCGCGAAACCCGCGGCAGAGGATATCAGCGCGCCTGCGCCGACGCAGATCGTACGGCGCGCGGCGGACGGTGCTGCACGGCAGGTCGAACCGCGTGCGAAAAGGCTGGCCGAGAAACTCGGCCTCGATCTCGAAACCGTGATCGGCAGCGGACCCGGCGGGCGTGTTACCGAAGCGGATGTCGAAAAGGCGGCGCAGCGCGGAGACGTGTCTGCCGGTTCCGAAAACGCGGGCGCAACATTTGAGGACGTCCCGCACAGCGCAATGCGGCGTGCGATCGCTGCACGGGTTACAGAAGCCAAGAAAACCATTCCGCACTTCTATTTGACCGTACATCCGGAAGTGGATGCGCTTATCGCGCTACGTGGCAGGATGGGGAGCGGTGTCACGCTTACCGACTTCATTATCAAGGCGGTCGCAAAGGCATTGATCGCAGTGCCCGATGTGAACGTCGCTTGGACAGAGGCAGCGGTGCGTCGTTTCAAACATGCGAACATCGCAGTCGCCATAGCGACGACTGGCGGGCTTGTAACGCCTGTCGTCAGAGAGGTGGAGGCAAAGAGTCTCGAAGATATTTCTGGCGATCTCCGGTCTCTGTCCGAGCGCGCCCGGGCAAGCCAGTTAAAGCCGGCAGACTATGAAGGCGGACAGTTCACCGTGTCCAATCTCGGCATGTACGGAACATCCGAATTCACCGCGATCATCAATTCACCCCAAGCCGCAATCCTCGCCGTGGGTGCCGCCGAGCCCCGGCCGGTGGCTCGCAATGGAAATGTCGAGATCGCAACGCTGATGACCTGCACGCTCGCCGTTGACCATCGCGCAATCGACGGTGCGATGGCTGCCAAGTTCCTTGCCAGTTTCAAATCCGCAATCGAGCAGCCTGAAGGCCTTCTCCAATAGTTGCGGGACGTTTTGGATGTGTTGCAGCGAGCAAGTGAAACCATGAAAAACACCTCAGCCACTCAGAAAGAAGCGGTTTTCAGGCGCGCAGCCGAGCACGAGGTCGAGCTGCCCCCTCAGCCCGGCCAGGTGCACCGCGCTTCAATGGGGCGGATCATCGACTATCGCCTTCAAGAGACAACAAACGACATGGTACGCGCAATCGCAACGCTGCCCGGTCATTTCGAAGCGATCCCGAAGTGGGGCAGCCCGTGGCATTACCATGAATGCGATCTGCAGATCGCTTTGATCCTCAAGGGCTCGCTCGACATCGCGTATGAACACGAGACGTTCTCACGCGCATCGCAGGGCGATATATTGTTTATCCCAGGCCACGTCCTGCATGACGTCGGCGGGGCATCCAGCGATTATCAGGTAGCGGAAATCACCTTTCCGGGCTCCTTCGGAACGATTGAGGCCGATCCGCCTGAACCGGACCTCAAAAGCCGGGGAGCCACGCTGGCGATTCGTGATGCACGGCTGATCGGCGAGTATGATGGTCTTGCGATTTATCGCTACGCGCTCGCCGAGGCGTTGGGCAGCCAGTATGCCATCCGTCGTTATGTCCGCCGGAGGGCTGAGGCATCGCATGGCGTCTGGCAGCAGCACGCCGATCGCTATCGCATGCTGTTCGTCACCCAGGGAAAAGTGACGGTCGAAGTGAACGGCAACCGACCTGCCATCTTGAAAGCGCTCGATATCGCCATCATTCCCGGTGATGCCGATTACAGATATCTGTCGCCTTCGGTAGAATACGAAGCGGTGGAGGTGGCGCTCGGCAAGTAGGCCGAGCGCATGCCTCATTATCGTCGGTACTTCGCAGCCGGATGGTCGTCGGCAATGAAGGCACCGCTGCCCGAGAGCTTTTCACGAAATGTGCCGCCGGCGTATGCGGTCTTGTAGCGGCCCCGCTTCTGCAGCTCCGGTACGACGAGATCGATGAAGTTCTCGAAGGTTTCGTGCGCTACGATGCGTGCGACATTGAAGCCGTCGATATCCGCCGTATCCATCCAGCGGATCATTTCATCGGCCACCTGTTCGGCGTTCCCGATGATCGCGACATTGCTGCCGCACAGAGCTTTCTCGTCAAGCACCTGGCGCAGCGTCCAGCTGTTGTTGCGCGTAAACGCGGAAAGAGCCGAGCGGTTGGCATCATTCTCTTGGTAGGTGATCGGTTCGTCGAGTGGATACTGAGACAGGTCGATTCCCATCGCACCCGACATCATCGAGATGAGGCCTTCCAGGCTCGTATACTGCTTGTACTCCGCATACCGTGCCTGAGCGAGCGCTTCGGTTTCGTCGACAAAGATCGAGACACCCGTAAAGAACTTGATGCCGCTCGGATCACGGCCGGCTTCTTCCGCAAGCGCGCGTGTCTTCGCGACCTGGGCTGCGACCATTTCTGGCTTCGTGCCGTTCAAATATACGCCTTCAGTGTGCGTAGCGGCAAAGCGCCGACCACGCTCTGAACCACCGGCCTGAAACAGGACAGGCACGCGCTGAGGCGAGGGTTCTGTCGCGCCGATTGCACGAAAGCTGTGATATTCACCTTTGACCTCGACCGCCGCAATCTGGCTGGGGTCCGCGTAAATCCGGCTTGCTTTGTCCTTGACGAGCGCCCCATGCGCCCAGGATTCCTGCCATAGGCGGTAGACACCTTCGAGGAACTCCTCCGCCATTTCGTAACGGGTATCATGTTCCATCAGTGCGTCGCGGCCCATCGCGATCGCGCCGCTCTTCAGATAGCTGGTCACGATGTTCCAGCCGAGACGTCCCCTGGTCATGTGGTCGAGCGTCGAGATGCGCCGCGCAAAGCTATAGGGGTGCTCGTATGAGCAGCTGCCCGTCATCGTGAAACAGAGATTCGACGTCGCTGCCGCCATGATCGGAACAATGACAGCGGGGTCCAGGCTGGGCGCCTGCGATCCGTTACGGATGGCGGCATCGGCCCGGCCTTCGTAAACGTCCGGGAAGCCGTAGACGTCGGCGAGGAAGAAATTGTCGAAAAGGCCGCGTTCCAGGAGGCGCGCATAATCGATCCAGTATTCGGGCGTCGTGTAACCCACGGCTTTGTCTCGCGGGTGGGCCCAAAGCCCGAAAGCCTGAAAACTGGGGTTGCACTGTTCGAGTGCGTTCAACCGAATCTCTTTTGCCACGCTCTTCTCTCCCAAGACCAGCACATGCGCCTGGGTTCTCGTGCCCGCCATTTCAGTGCGCCCATGCACCCTATCAATGGCGAGCTGCCCTGGCGCATGATTACTCCAAGGTCAGACCATGCGCAGGATTGATGCAATTATCGAGAATTCAGGCCGTACCAGTTTCGGAAAGTCGCGTATCGAGATGAAAACCGCGTTCCCTGAAATGATCGTCCCATGCGCTGCTCACTCTGTTCGCTTCTTCGACGAGCAGTTCGACAAACTCCGCGCCCTCCGGGCTCATTTCGGATCGCATGCGCTCGATCAGCATGACGCTCAGCGAAATTTGGGGATCGTGGAATGGTGTCGCGGTGAAACGGTCGGCATCCGTGAGCGGATCGAGCATCAACGCGGGCGTGACCGTTTTCCATGCGCTGCGGCTTACCATGTCGAGCGTGGCGAGCGAAGAATCGATCTCGAGCGATGCGTCGATCGCGATACCATGGGCGGTGAACCATGCATCGATCGCATTCCGGCGTGACTGCATGCCTGTTGCCCAAACGATCTTGTGCTGACCCGGCCCATCGTCGAGACCGGCATCATTCGCTTCCCGTCTTGCGATCAGGCATTCGGGCGACGTGAGGAGAGCCCGCGACCGCACACCTGCTTCCGGGCCGTGCACCGTACCGATCGCGAAGTCGAGATCACCTGCGGCGACCATGGCGGGAAGGCCGGTGCTGTAGCTCTCGACGATGCGAACCTTCACGTTGGGATGCCGCTCGGAGAAACGCAGCAACGTCGGGGCGACAATGCGATGCGTGAGCGCCGGCATGACGCCGATTTCAAGGGCGCTTTCGTAGCTGCCCGCAAAACGGGAAATGGAGTCGGTCGCCTTGTCGAGCGAGCGCAGCAGTTCGACACAGTGCCGATAATAGTCGTCTCCAGCAGGCGTCGCCGTGATGCGAGCTTTTTCGCGAACGAAAAGTTTTACCTTCAGGATCGTCTCGAGATGGCGGATATGATGGGAGACGCCAGATTGCGTGCTTCCTTCCCGGACGGCCGCTGCGGTGAACGATTCTTCCTCATAGGCTGCGACGAACAGCCGGATGTCCTGCAATGAGCCTCGAAAGGCCACTTTCCGCGTCCCCGTCGACCTGGCGGCTTCGGTCACCGCAATTGCCTTTTGGGAGACCATATTCCGTTGCGGCACCGGTGTCACGGCCATGCCCGGCATCAATCGATCGGCACGTGGAGGGTGTTCGTCAGGCGCGTCAGCCCGATGTAAAGTGCGAGCGTCAACGCAATCTCCACAAGCGTTCGGTCGTCAAAAAGCGCGCGCATATCCTGCGCTGTTTGCGCATCAAGGCCCTCATTGTCGTAAAAGCGGTCGGCAAAACGCAGCAGAAGCCGCTGGCGGTCGCTGAAAACGCTTGCCGTTTCCCAGTTCGCCACCGCCTCGATAGCGGCATTCGCCAAGCCTTCCTGCCTTGCCATGCCGCGATGGTGGTGAAGCTCATAATGGCCGCCGCCGCGCTCCAGCACGCGCAGGATCATCAGTTCCCGCTCCGTGGGCTCGATAGCGCACCGGGCGCGAAGCGCGTGCGCGTATGCGATAAAGGCCGGAAAAATATCGGGGGTGTTGGCAAGGACGCGGTGGATGTTGGCGGGACCCAATCCTCCCCTCATGTTCGCGAAAAGCGCGGCAACCTCGGCATTGTCGGAGCGATCGACGAGGTTGACGTTAATGGTGGTGTCTGGAGCGGACTCGTCCCCGATCATGTCTGGCACACCCTCAGTTCATGGAGCGGTAGGGGTCTTGCCCGTCCCAGCTCGCGGCAATTCTCGCAACATCCGCCATGAACGCCTTGCTGTCGCTGTTCCATTCGAAGAGCTCGGTCATGAAGCCGAGCGCTTCGCGCGTATCCACGTAGCAGTATCGCTGTCCTCCGAACGTTGCTTCCTGCGTGACCTCCAGCCCGAGAGCCCGATAGGCTTCCAATCTCCGGTCGTAGTCAGTGACATCGGCGCCCAGATGGTGGTGTCCCGCACCGTGCCTTCCGAACGTCTTCGTGTATGCCGAAGGCGCGTCGTCGTGCTGGACGATGAGCTCGATCTGGGTCTTGCCCGTATAGGCAAAGGCGACGCCGAAGAGCGGTGCAGCGGCGGCAACACCGCAATAGCGGTAATCGTCGGGCCGCTGGTTTTCCAGGAAGAAGAACGGTCCGATGCCGGTTGTCTCGTGCCATTTCCGCATAGCGAGATGCAGATCCTGGACGACCCAGCATGATTGGAAGAAATCCGCACCTGGGCTCAGCATAACATCCACCTTCCTCTTATCGGGTCCTGCTTTCGCGTACTTTCTATACGATGAACGTCCGCAAAACCCCGATGGGCTGGATTTCGAGTTCCACCACATCCCCCTTGGCGAGCATACGTTCCTTCTCCAGTGCGCAGCCATCCGCTGCCGCACCGGTGCAGAAGATCTCGCCGGGATAGAGCATCTGGGACTGGCTCGCATAGGCAATGCAATCCGGAAACCGCCAGCGTGCTTCCCGGCTATAGCATCGTGACCACTCTTCTCCGTTTACCCGGGCATGCATGGTGAGAGCATAAGGGTCGGGAATCTCATCCTTTGTCACAATGCATGGTCCAAGGACGTTCGAGCCGTCGAAATCCTTGCCCTTGGCGACGCCGAGGCCCGTGGACATCGCTTCGAACTGGGCATCGCGCGCGCTGAGGTCGTTGAAAATCGTGTAGCCGAAAATATGGTCGAAGGCGTTTTCGGGTTTGATGTCCTTTCCCGGCGTCCCGATGATCGCGGCCAGTTCCAGCTCATAGTCCGGCCAGCTCGAATAGGCCGGCCAGGTAACCGCGTCATCATGGCCGGAAACCGTCGTATTGTCCGAGTAGTAATAAGCGGGGATTTCGTACCAGCCCGGACCCGGCAGGCTGTCGAGATTGAAGCGCTTGCGCATTTCCAGATAGGCCGAATCGGGGTCGTCGCTTCGCTTCGCGAGCATTCGTGCAGCGCCGTCGGTCGCCTGTGTCAGATGCCGCTCATAGCATGAGAAGTCGCGAATCTTGTTCGGTCTCGGCAGTGGCGGGAGCACGCGAACATCCGCGAGGCGCGCGCAGGCAGACGCATGCGGATCGTCCATGGCCCGGCGCACGGCCTTCAGGGCTTCCGGGCCTGCGGTGATCAGCGCCTGCATGCTTGAAAACGCCGCCAGGCCGACACCGTTACGAAGGCAGTGATCTTCATCCAGATCGAGGAGCATGTCCTCCCCGATCTGAACGCCGAGACGTTCGCCGTTTCCCTTCGAGAAAGTGTACAACTTCATGTTCTGCGCGCCTTTTAAGCAGTGACTTGAACGCTGAGGATCGGGTTGGTGTCGCTCGGAAAATGGAACGGCATCGGTAAGAAAGGCGCGGGCTTACCTGCTGTTTACCAGCCGGACCGCGCCGTGAAAGCTGCGCTGGGCGATCGTTCTTTTGAGCATTTCACTCCCCGAAGATTCTCACGGCCTGACGACCCTAAGCTCCTCTCCTAACAGGCGTTGAAGCGCCGAAAGACATGATAAGAATGGACATGCTTCATCGGAAATCTTGATGATGAGGCGTCCATTCGGGGCAGCCCTCCGCATTGCCTCTGTGCATGATTTTGTTGGGCCATCCCGCCTTCGGCCGGATGAAGTCTGTCTGATCCGGCTCGCGCGCGGTGTGTGCGGGTCGCTATGCCTTTGGTCTGGCCGTGCCGGTCCTGCAACCCGCGTGGCGGGTCTTCCTCTTCGTTCCAGCCCTTCGGGTGCAGGCCCGGCCCTTGGGGCCGGACCTCTCGGCGCTCCGCCGCCCACCCCGCTCTTCCGCCGGGTGCGGCTGATGGAGAGGGAGAAGAGGGATACAGCAGCGTATCAATGAAGCCGCCGTACCGCAGGACATGGACCGGATTGCGGTCATGCGGCGGGTGCTTGAGGGGCTGCCTGAAACGACGCTCATCGTGTTCATGGCACACCGGGTCGAAGGCAAGTGCTATGCCGAGATCGCGCGAGAAATGGGCATCAGCGAATGGCGCGTCGAGCGCCATATGGTGCGCGCGATAGGTCGGATCGCGGACGTCGGCGCACGCTACCGGGCGGCGCTTCTGGCGCTCGATTCTGTATCCCGGCAGGTGCTGGAGCTGGCCTGGGACGGGCTTTCGCATGACCGGATTGGCGTGCGGCTGGGACTTGCCTTGGACGAGGTCGAGACCCGCATGGCCGATGCGCTGGTGGCACTCGATGAGGCCACAACCCTCTGATCAGGGGGTTGTGATCGTAGCCCCCTGTTCTTGCAGTGCAAAGTCATGCCCCAGTTGCTAGGAAGGCCTCCTATGCGCACCGACCTCGATCATCTTCCGCCCACAAAGCAGCGCGAGCTCGAGCGCGTGCTGGAGGTGCTGTTCGCAGGTTTCGAGGAAGCCACCGCACTTGCCACGCAGGCCTGGAAGAAGAAGGGCCGCATCCTCAAGGTCGTGCTCTACGGCAGCTATGCGCGTGGCGGCTGGGTCGATGAGCCGCACACCGCCAAGGGCTACAAGTCCGACTTCGACCTGCTCGTCGTCGTCAATGACAAGCGCCTTACCGACCGCATCCCGTACTGGGAGAAGGCCGAGGACCAGCTGATGCGCGAGTACGGCATCACCAAGACCTTGAAGACCCCGGTCAACTTCATCGTGCACACGCTTCAGGAGGTGAACGACGGCCTTGCCCATGGTCGGTACTTCTTCATGGACGTCGCGAAGGATGGCATCGCGCTCTACCAGAGCGACGATACGCCGTTCCATACGCCCAAGCCAAAGACGCCCAAACAGGCGCTCGCCATGGCGAAGGAGTACTTCGAGGAATGGTATCCGAGCGCGGTCTACGCGCGCAAATTAGCAGGCTACAGCCTTGCCGATGGGCAGCGAAACTATGCGGCTTTCAACCTGCATCAAGCCACGGAGCGCCTGTACCATTGCGTCCTTCTGGTGTGCACTTTCTACACGCCTCACGTCCACAATCTGGGCTTTCTGCGCACACAGGCTGAGCGGTTGGACCGTCGCCTTTTCCATGTCTGGCCGCGCGATACGAAGAAGGAACGCGCGCTCTTCGAGAAGCTCAAGGAGGCCTATGTGAAGGCCCGCTACTCGAAGCACTACCGCATCAGCGAAGAAGAGCTCACGTGGCTGGGCAGCCAGGTCGAGGAGCTCGGCCGCGTCGTCCATGCCGTCTGCAGCGAGCGCATCGCTGAGCTCGAAGCGGCGACAAAATCTGGCACCTCCCCGTCCTGAACCTGCCGATCCCGGCAGGTTGGCGCGCGGTATCTGGCCGCATAGGCTGGTGCCATTCTTCCCCCCTTCATAAAACTGAACGCCGGCCTTTCGGGCCGGCGCTCCTTTATCGGGGATGGTGCCCGGAAGTGGCGATGACGGAACCGGCCGGATCGCCCGGCGTTCCATCATCTCCACCGTCATGGTGCGGCCGCCAGCGCTTTTGCCCCCTGTCGCTGGCGGCCAATTTCATGCCCGTTTGTCGCGGCCTTAGCCGTTCAGCCGGTCCTTGACCGCCTTGGCGGGGCTGAACGTGAGCTTGTTCGACGCCGCGATCTTGATCGTCGCGCCGGTTGCCGGGTTACGACCTTCGCGCGCCGGGGAGGCCTTTACCTTGAACTTGCCGAAGCCGTTCAGCGACACTTCCTCACCCTTCGCGGCGGCATCGGCGATCGCGGCGAACACCGCATCGACCGCCTTGCGCGCATCGGTCTTGGTGGTCCCCAGCGTCTCGGCAAGGGCTTCGGCGAGGTCGGCATTGTTCATGTCTGAGCGTCCTTTTGTTGTGGAAATGCCCCTCTGGCGACACGCGGAATCGCTGTCAAACGAACACGTCGTTAACGGGAGAAAGTGCTCGGAAAGTATGCCGAAAGCATCGCTTTGGGCTGCCACCATGGTGCAAGAATGCTGCGCGACATGGCTTGTTTTTGGCCCGTCTTCGCGTCAATTCCATCCGAAAAGTCGTCCACCGCCGTCCAGCAAAGCGAAAAGCGCCACCCCCTGATCAGAGGGTTGCCGTGCACGTCCATGCGCGTCCGGGACAGGATCGGTCTGTCCGAGGGTTGCGAGGGTGCAGGAAGGGGGGGAAGCGGGAGGGAAGCGAAAGCAAGATAAAGGCAGTTGCTCGCTTTTCTCACAAGCCATTGTCTGCACATCGGAATTTATGGAGACACCCGCCCTGGAGCTAGAGGCAAGCTACTCATGGCACGAGCCGCGCTTGCCGGAAGGGGCGGAAATTCGCGCTATTCGCCGTCTTTTCGCGAGATCGGCATGGAGCATCCGCCTGTCTGCGCGGGTTATACTCGCGACGCATCGCGCCGACCGGCATTCTAGACATTCCTCACGCCTCTGTCATGCCAAGTGATGCCCTTGCATCAGCGGGGCGCGCATCAAGGCCCGAGATTCCCTTCGGTGCACCGGAGAGGCCCTGTTTGAGGCGAGGCTGGCAGCGCAGCATGGCCCGATGCCAAACACTAGATCCCGACCCGAAGGATTGCCCATGCTTACGCTGCCCCCATGCGCCCCGCTCACCGTCCGCATCCCTGAGGCTTGCCGGATGACCGGCATCGGACGCTCCAAGCTCTACGAACTTATCAAGGCCGGAGAGATCGAAACCATCAAGGTCGGCAGCAGCACGCTCGTGACTATGGCGGGGCTCGAAGCGTTCCTCGACAAATGCAGGGCGCGGGACAGCTGAGAACAGCGCGGCTCATGTCAGGGTTTCGGACGCTCTGATCAGGCCGTTTTAAGAGGCACAAATTAGAATAGCCGACGTTCGGGATGGTGAGCCGGCGCGTCGATTTCCGCCCCAGTCATTGCCTTTCAATCCTAGATCATACAGCCCTGAAATCTATCGTTGTTTATCTACCTAGCCGTTGCGAGGAGCCGGTGATTTGGAAGATTACTCGCGGTGCCATTGACAAACGCGGCAGTTGGCCGGATGTCTGGTACGAGGTCAGTCGCAGTGGCCTGCCGCCTGCATCAGCGAAGCCTTCGCGGCACTGCTCGTACGAACAGCTTCCCGCACGTTTTCGTGGGTCGGAGTGACGGTAGCAGGCGACGTTAGTCCAGGCCCGACGGAGACCTGCGATGTCCTACATCTATTTGAAACTTGCTGATCTGAAGAACCGCGCGCGCCGCATTGCCCGCGAGGACGGCGTGCCTCGCCAGCAGGCGCATGATCTCGCTGCACAACGCGGCGGCTATCAGAACTATGCCCATGCCCTGCGGCTTTTGCCGGATGGCAACGTGCCCAAGCGGGTCGCGGTGGAAATTCGTCAGCGCTGGCGCGAACGCGAGCCGCGGCGCTGGGGAGATGCGTCGTTCAGCATCGCGCTCGCGTCACCGCTCGACGACCTCCTGCGCCCGCATCAGCTTGTCGAATATCTTGGTGGCTGCGAGATTGCTGGCCCGGCAACGCTGGTAAGCAACGGCATCATGCGAGATCTCGACGAGACACGCATCGATATCGGGAAAATCGCGCGCACGCTCCAGTTCATCGATGCGACAGCACTACGCCCTTCGCGCGCCAAGCGCATCTATCCCAAGAGCAGCTGGCACAACCGTCCACCGATCGCCGACCATGACCATGGCTGGTACGATGCCGAAGCGGGTGTCCATGTCCTCTCGACCGAGCCCTACCGCGACGATGCCGCGACCGTGCCCGAGCAGCTGGCTTGGAACGACAAATGGGGCTGGGCGACGCTTCCGGTCGCCTGGGGCAGCATTTATGGCTTTGGCACCAGCCTCTATCTCCTCTGCCCCAAAGCCTATCTGCCGCGGCTGCGCGAAAAGGCCGCGAGGCTCGAGGCGGGCTCCGTGGCGGTCTTTACCGACGAGATCAAAGACCGGTTCTTGCGAGCGGCGGTATGACCGTGCGCGATCGGTCCGCAACGGTAACGATTTTGAGGTGGTTTGGCGCGGGCCACGCTAGAGGGGGTGTATGACCGATTCGGTGGACCCCGGCCAGCTGCTTGGCGATGCGCCGCTTCAGGCGGACGCGTTCGATGCGGTCGGCCTTCGCGAGGTCGCCGCCAGCGTCGCCGCGGCGTTGGCCGCCCTACGCACGGACGCCAGCCTGGTGATCGGCATCGAGGGTCGATGGGGATCGGGCAAGTCGAGCCTACTTGTCGAAGTCGAACGCGCGCTTGTCGCGGTGCCGGCTGCGCACCCGCACAGCCTGGTGCATTTCCGGCCTTGGCTGGTCGGCAACCGCGACGCGCTACTCGAGCAGCTGTTCGACGATCTCGAGCGCGCGATCGCCGGGATCGAGGCAGCGCACGGAGACACCACGCGGCAGACGCTGGTGCAGGCGCGGCGGGCGGGCAAAGCGTTGCGCAGCTTCGCCGCCGGTGTGAAGCGCGCCGGCAGCGCGGTTGAACTCGCCGGTGATGCCGCTGCGTTCGCGCCAGTGAAATGGGCGGGCAAGGGAGTTGCCTGGGTCGGCGAGTGGCTCGGGCGTGAGCCTGCTGTCAAATCACTTGACGTATTGCGTGCCCGGCTGGAGACCGCACTCAAGGCGCTCGATCACCGCATTATCGTCACGATCGACGATATCGACCGACTCGAACCCACGGAAATGCTTGAAGTGCTGCGCCTTGTCCGCTCGGTCGGCGACTTGCCCAACATTCTCTATCTGCTCTGCTATGATAGTGAGATCCTCGCGCATGGCGTGCGCCAGGCGGCGCAGGTCGAGAATGGCCAAGCCTATCTCGAGAAGATCGTCCAGCTGACCGTCCCGGTGCCGCTGCCAGAAACCTTCCAACTACGCCACTGGTTCGAGGTCGCTCTCGCTGGCTTCGCAGTACCACGGGACGAAGATGGTGCCAGCCGCCTCAGGTCGGTGATCGATTTTGAAGGCGGGCGCCGCTTAACCACGCCGCGCTCGGTAATCCGGGTGCTCGATGCATTGCGGTTCCTGTGGCCGACGCTCGACAAGGCCGGCGCTGACCTCGCGGACCTAGTATGGCTGCAGCTCATCAAGGAGGGCAATCCAGCACTCTATCGCTGGATCGAGGAATATTGCGCCACCGCCGCCGAGCTTTCGCTCGGTACCGCCCGGGTCGAGAAGGAAGAACGCGCTATCACGCTCGACGCGTTGGTAGCGCGCGCCGGCAAGGAATGGTTCGCCTCGCTCAATTACGCCTATTATTTTGCCGAGCAATTACCCGGACTCGATCTCAACTATGCTCAGGAGGGACCGCGCTTCAATGTGCACGGTAGAGTCGCCGAGCGCGAACGCGACCGTGCAATCGCCGGCAGGCGGCTGGCCAGCCCCGATCATTACCGCCTCTATTTCGCGCTGGCCGCTCCGACCCACGCGCTGCAGCAGGCCGATTTCGATGCCTTCTGGGCGGCAGCGCGCGAAGGGCCGGAGGTCGTGTCGCAACTGCTTGTGGCGATGCAAGTCCGGCCGTCGGGGCGGGTGCTGAGCCAGGCCGACATGTTGCTTGAGCGGATTCGTGGTGGCGAACTGACCGCGATCGATCCGTCGCACGCCGCCAACATCCTGCTCGGCTTCGCCGATGGCCTCGACGCGGTTTACCGGGCGCGGCCGTTCGAGCGCTTCTGGGTGACGGGCCCTTGGGATCGTGCCGAGCGGCTAGTCGTGCCCTTGCTCGCTCGACTCGAAGATGGCCTCCGCACCGCCACGGTCGACGCGATGTTCAAGGGTGCGGCGCTGTCTTGGCTCACCAGTTTGTTCCGTCGCGAGACCTTCGCGCATGGCCGCTTCGGCGATCGCCCCAAGCCGATAAGCGAGCGCTATTTCGGCGAGACGGAACTCGACCGGATCGCTGCGACCATGCGCGCGCGCTATCGTGCGCTATCGCTAGATGCGATTTTGGGAACCGTCTCGCCGATCGATATCCTGTTTGCATGGGTACAGGGCGGGGATACGTACGAGACCGAACATGTCGCGGCGTTCCTCGCCGCTGAGACCGTCGGCGATTGTCAGTTCTTGCGTGTTCTGGACGTGCTACGGTCTACCGTTACCACCAGCGATGGACAGTACAAGACGCTGAAACTGGAGAACCTGAAGCCGTTTCTCGATGTCGATTTGGCTCTGGAGCGTCTGCGTGGGCTTGCCGGCGACACTGACCGACCGGACTTAGCACAGCATGCGCGTAACCTAATCGACGCCGCTGAGGCTGCGCGAGAGTTCTGATCCTAATTGCTGTAATGAATTGAGCAACGCCTGTGCGCAACTCAAGCAATGCAGACTTTCGGCTTTTGCCTCTAACGGACTTTACAGTTAGCCTAGCGGCCCACAATCCGTTGGGATGCTGGCTGGTCGCAAACGGCCCAGGTTCCGGCGTCAGAAAGCTGCTGAGCGAAGGGCGGCTATCGGTGAACGAGTTCGGGCCCAGTAATGGCCGCCATGTCGGCGGCTCTAGGCGAACATGGCGCTCCTTCGCCTGTCATGGCTTTGGCACTCGCACAGCGTAGTCCATGTCGGCGACGGATCCCGCATCGAGCTGCGCCCGCATTCGCGCGGCTGCTTCCGGACAAGCGCAAAATCTGTCGATATCGAAGTCAAAGCCGGGCAAAGCGCGACCGAGCTCCGGATCGGCCTTGACCGCTCTTTCCAGTTCCGCGTCGGCGGCATCGAACAGCGCCTGGTAACGCGCATCGACCGCGGCTAGGCGCACCTCAATAAGATGCGCAAGCCGCGCCGAGAAGGCAACCTTGTGTTGGGCGCGCGTCGTATAGGCACTGACCTGCTTCTTGGGTCGCCCCTTGTCATTGTATAGGCTGAGCACGACGGCTTCCTTAACCAGCGGCCCGTCGGCAAAGTCTTCCCCGTGACCGAAGTGGGCGATCGCCTTGTTGCGATAGTTCATCACCTCGTCGTGGGTCGCCCGTTGCTCCTCGGTCAGCTTGGCTTCGCCAAGTAGTGGTTTGCGATCACCCTTTGTCGCGGTCGCGCGGGCATAGAAGACAATGGCCTGGACGAAGAGCGCACCGGTGACGGTGGTTTCATTGAACCAGTCAGGCGTGTTGGCTGCCTCCACATCGGACACATCCTGGATCCGAACCATCTGATCAAGCGCTTCGCGCGCACTTCGGAGGTCTCCGCGGATTGAGCCTGCTGCTGCTGCGAGCTCGATCGCTCCTGAAAGGGCTGGATGCCGGTCCGCGCTCCTGAGATGCTGGGCCAGAGAAGCAAGGTCGATGCGGGCGACAAGGTGCATAGTTCCTCACGAGGGGCACGCGATCCACTACGCCGCAATGGATGACGCAGGCACAAGCGATATCACGGCGCGCTAGCGATGCCAGTGATAGCCCGGATCGCCGTCCTCATCCATGAACAACATGTGGTTTGGCAGCGGTTCGGCATTCCGACGCCCTCGGACTGGATAGATCGCTGTTGTCTCGGACAGCGCGGCGGATTCGTTGCGGTCCACGCTGCGCTCGGGACTCATATAGTTGCCGTAGACCCATTGGAGCCGTGAGGTGCCGGGATCGAAGCTCGCGATCTGTTCGAGGTTGAGCTGGTGGCGGCGGCCATCGACGCCGTTCCCTCCAGTCGTTTCATAGCCAACATGGACGACGCCGGGACAATCGCCGGGAAGCTGCGAGGCCGCGCCGGCCACCATCGACCGGAAATGTCGGGCTTTCTGCCGCGCCGCCTCTTCCGACACACTGAGCCAACTCACGACACTCACGCGGCCCAAAGCAGTGGCGTGAAAGGGTCGTTCGCTACCGGGCACCCAGTCCCCGCGGACATCGTAGTCGACGGCCATATGATAGTCGCGGATTAGCAGCTCGACCATCCGGCTGGACCCGAAATAGATGTCGTCGTGCTTGAGCACCGCATCAATCGGCTGGCGATCGATATGCTCTAGAGAGCCTTCGCCGAACGCGTCTTTCCAGTGGGCTGACCCGCCGTCAAGAAATGCCGCGACATGATCGGCGAGGTAGCGCTCGTCGACCGTCGACAGTTCGGTGAGATAGGCGATCTTGATGTCGAGCGAGGCTGACGCTCGCTCGCATTCGGCGTGGGCCAAGGCCGACATGGCATTCGCCCGATCGCGTTCTAGCGCAGAATACTCAGACTGGCCAACCCGCTTACATTCGACGGCCCAGTGCGAGCGCCCACGCCTGACGGCTAGGTCCGGTGTGCGAGCGACACCGGGTCGCTCGGGAATGAAAGTGAGATGGCGCCAGCCACGCCGGGCGTAGGCACCGGCGACAAGCAGCTCATAGATGCCGTTGTCCGGGGTCGTCCGGCTGCCGGTCATCAGCTTGGCGACACGATCTTCGACACCGGCAACGCGGCGCAGATCGGGAAGGAGTTGTCCTATGCGACGGAACACGGGCGCAATGCGGAACGCCTCGTGCTCGACCCAATTCCGGCGTTCATTCGCCGTGGCGTAGGCGGTCGCCTGGAAAATATACCAGGCGATCAAATCGACGGGATCGAATAAGGCGACGCGATCGCCCGCGGCCCAGTGATCGCGCGCCGAAGAGAAGGTATCGCGAGCTCGGTCTGAGCGAACTTGCCACTCTGCGGATGGGACCTGCGCAACCATCCATTCGATCGCGGCAATCGAGTCTATGTCGTTCCAGTCCTGACCGTGACGTTGTGCAATCCAGAGCGAATTTCCAACCATATTACGGGGGCATTAAGGGGTTTTCTGTCACACTTCCAGCAAGCAGGGAACGGAACGGAAGGCAGGTTTCAATGCCTTCAATCAGCAGCCGGAGCGGCAACTATGTCGGCGGAGGACATAATCGTTGATTCCAGACGCTGCCATTCGTTCATGTGTTCACGGAGGCCTATCAGCGTCGGGTCGGATAGCGATACTGTGGAACGATGTGGTCGCTATCCCACTTCAGCCGGGGCCCGGGCCGCCGCCCGCCGGAATACGAGGCTGGAGACGCTGGCGAATTTCCTCATAGAGGCCGATCATTCCGGGCATGGCGACGGTAACGGCCAGCCCGAAAGGAATGGGATCGTCGATCGCGCTGCTCTGGTCGGGATCGCGCTGTACATGAAGCGGGACGAGCATGTTCGGCCCTACGACCGGGGCGCGATCGCCCCGCCAGACGCGCGTATACAATGTGCCGCGATTGGTCTGATTCATGTCGGGCTGATCGCCATGCGCGTTGACCGCAAGCGCATCGAGGCCGTCCGGTTCGAGGATTTTCAGCCGGCAATTACGATATCGCTTACGCCCAGGCGAAACCGGCGTGAACCAGGCGAGCGTTGCCGATAGCGAATGTAGCCTGGCTTGGCCGCTCATGCATTGCGGCACGGGCACATGGACCGTCGCGACCCTGTCGCGCTCGAGCGTGCCAACCGCCCAGAACGTCGCGCGGTCCTCTGCGCATGCGGTTGCTTCGTCGGCATCGACCCAGCCATAGCCCAGGAATCTGCGAATATTGTCCTTTTGCTGGACATGCCGACGGTTGTCGGTCGGGCCCAGCACGGACCGCAGCGCAGCTGCTGTATCCTGCGGCCAATGGGCCGGATGGACCAGCAGCGCCTTCAGCAGCACGGAGCGCTGCATATGGGTGAGATTGGTGAAATTCTCGCCATAGGCGGCTTCGAGCGCGTCATGGATGCGGTGACAAGTCCGCGAAGCGAGCGCGGTCGCAGCGCTGGTTCCGCTGGTATAACCCTGTTGGTTCTCGATTCCGCCCGAAGGTGGCGCGGCGACCTTAAGGCCTGCGACACGTGATGCACCCGAAGGCCGCACATCGACATGATCATGCGTGCGCACGACATGCACGTGCTCGCGGCTGCCCGGCATGAGAATGTCTGGCTTGACCGAGCGGGCGAAGCCGGGGCCAAGAGCACTCGAAGGATTGGCGGTGCGCAGCGCGGGGAACGGATCGACATGAATACTGGCGCCGCCTCGCGCGGCCGGCTCGATCGCGTCCTCGTTGCAGGCACCGATCGTCACGCCATTGATGGTCTCGGCTGGCGCGAACAGGCGACGGTCGGCAACGATGGCGCCAAGCGCTTCGATCATCGCGGTGGCGCGCGTCTCGGCATCGGCGTCCTCGAAGGCGGCACCTGTCAGGAATGCTGGGACGCCAAATGGTGATTCATTGTTGCCCGCGCTCACCAAGAAAAGGCAGCCGAAATGATAGGCGAGCCGGTCGAGCAGGCGCGCCCAGGCGGAAAGCTGACCATGGAACGGCCGGCGGCGGTTTCCGAGCGAGAGATTGACGATCAGCACATCCGGCGCGGTCGGCTCGTCGCCCTGCCGCATTCGCGAGAGTGCCAAATAGATGACGTCCACGATCAGGCGATTGGCGGGGAACGCATCATGGTTTCCCAGCACCGGCACGACATGAATTCGACGTGGCAAGGCTGCTTCGCCGCGGTTGCGATCGCCATGGACGATCAACGAAGCCATGGCAGTGCCGTGCCTGCGGTTGGCCACGAGCGCCTCGGGCTCGAGCTCAAAGAGGTCATCGACGATCACGTGATCTGAGAGCAGAGGGTGCGCCGCCACGGGCACGCCGTCGAGCAGCGCGAGGATCGGCGAGGCGACGGGTGGCACGCCGGCGCGAATTTCGTCCGCAGGCTCCGGATCGGCCAATGGGATCGAGGTGGCAAGGCTTTGCGGACGGATGTGCAACACGGGGTCGAGGCCGGCCATCCCATCGATTTCCCGGTCCACGATCTGTCGGACAGCCCAGGCAGGCAAGTCGACAAGCAAGGCATGATAGGCGATGTCGTCGATACGCGCGCGCGACACTACCTGGCCACCGCGCGCGGCGACTGCGGCACGCACTTCGTCCTCCGCCTCCGTACCATTCGCCGCGCTGGGGCGATAGATTAGCTCGACTTCCAGGCGCACCAGTACGTCCGGCTCGAGGTCCTCGATCTCTTCGGCCAGCTCGACCGCGTCGAGCGGCTGCACACGGTCCTGCGGCCCCCATGGGCGCAGGTCGCGGAGCAGCGAGAAGACTGCGCGCCAAGGCGTCTCGCCGACGATGAGCCGGTCCCGCTGCCAGCGCGTCCAAAGGGACTCTAGCTGCTTCAGCGCCTCGATATCCGGCATCAGTAGATACGCGACCGGATCCTTGTCGCCGTCTTCGGCTACCAGCTCCTCTTCATCGACCAGCTCCAACCCGGGTACGCGCTGGATCGCATTGGCGAATTCGTTGACGGTGCCGCGCACCTCGAAGACCAGCAGTCGCTCGGGCGCGAGCGCGGACGGGTCGGTGCGCAATTCGAGCGCGTCGCCACGGGTAAGGGCTTCGCGTAGCCGATTGAACTTCGGGCCGATTTGCGCCCGTTGCCGCGCAAGATCATAGGCCTCAGGAGGTGGGACATACCGCGGAGCCCCGACGGGGCGGGGGCGGTTATTCTGAGGCGTCAGCCTCAGCAGTGGTTTGGTCGGATCGCTTGGCATTGAGACCCTCGGGCGTTACCCGCGATACCCAAAGCTCAAGTTCGGCGCCAAGTGCTGCATCGATACTGACATCCCCCAACCCCAATATCTGTCGCCGGCGGACATTCTGACAAAAGTCGAGCGCCTCGGCATAGCTGATACTGCCAAGCTTGCCCGCGATTTTGCTCGTCTGCAACCTTGGGCGTTCCGGCCAGTTATCGACGATTCGTTCCAAAAAGGCAGTAATAGACTTGCGATTAGGAGAGGGAAACGCAAGCCGCATCTGGAATCGCCGCCACACGGCACGGTCGAGCAACTCGCCATGGTTGGTCGCTGCGCAGACGATCACATAGCTAGGAAGCTGATCAAGCTGCATGAGCAGGAACGAAACGACACGCTTGATCTCGCCGGTTTCGTGCGTGTCGCCGCGTTCCTTGCCGATTGCGTCGAACTCGTCGAAGAACAGTACAGCTGGCTGAGTGCGTACATAATCGAACAGGCGCCGCAGCCGAGCATTGGTCTCGCCAAGGAAGCTTCCGATGAGTGCGTCGTAGCGGACCACGAACAGGGGCAGGCCCAGTGCTTCGGCGATTCCTTCCGCGAAGGATGTCTTGCCATTGCCCGGCGGGCCAGAAAGCAATACACGGTGGCGAGGCTCATAGCCATTCGCACGCAGGACATCGGCGCGGCTATGCTCCTCAACGAGCTGGCGGCCACTTTCACGCGCTGGCAGCGGGAGCAACAGGTGGTCGAGCCTGACCTTGGGCTCCAGCTCTAGGATCGCGTCACGCCCATTGGAATGGGCACCAAGCTGGGCGGAACTGGTCAGCGCCGGCGGTGTCACGCTCACGGTCGATAGTGCGCGCTGTAATCGGTCAGCAACTGCGAAATGCTTCTTTGCGCGCTCATCGGCGATCATGGCTTCGGCAGCGTCGCGCAACAATTGCTTGTCGCCCGATGCTCCCGCGCGAACCAAAGAAACAAGAAGATCGCTACGCGCCATGCGCCAACAACTCACCCCCAGTGTGGATCGCTGCTAAGCGATTCATAAAAATAGCTAAAGCGGTCTGCTTTGTCGCTCGGCCGAGCCTGGAAACAGGCTGAGTCGAATCGATCGCACGCCAAGCCGAATCTCAGGCCCCAGCTTTGGCGTAGGGTGGGGGCCGGTGCAACGCTAGTTTGCGCGCTGTCGGCCCCGAAACGCCAAGATATCCACAGACCATGCAAACTAACTGTGGAGAAGCTGTTGGCGGTTTCAAGGAATGTTCCTAGCTCGAAAGCTCGCTCGCGACAGAGGAACGTAACAGGAACATTCGGGTTGCGCAATCGAAAAAGTATCCGAATGGTGGATGATGGTGAGGAATAGCGCTCGCTTGTATCCTATCGGGCGGAGTCCGAAAGGTCAGCGGAGGCCGCCGTCAAGACCTGCCTGACGCCACATAGACAGAACATTTGAGGCTAGGGAGAAGTACATGGTTTGGGAATCGACTGAAAACTCGAAATTTGACGGTACATTTGACGCTACAAGGAACTGACATACTGTCCTCATTGCATTGAGAATATTTAAGAAATTCTGTTTCTTCGATTCCGGCCGTGCAACGATAGTGAGTGTTCCCAATCGGGGCGGAAAGCTACTACCGTCTTAAATCTCCAGGACGCGAACAGAGAGCACTTCGATGGCGTCGCTCGCGTTTGCGAAGTCCAGCGTGTCTCCGGGCTCGGCACCCAATAGCGCGCGGCTGAGCGGCGCGGAGAACGAGAGGAGCCCGGTGGCCGGGTCAGCCTCATCATGCCCGACAATGGTGACGGTACGCTCGGTGCCGTTCAGCAGGAAGGTCACCGTGGAGCCAAAGGCAACGCGCGCGTTATCGGGCTTTTTCATTAGTTGTATGGTTGCCTGTCGGTTGCGCCAGTATCGCAGGTCTCGCCGTGTCGCCTTGATCGCGTCTTCGTCGCTGAGGCCCTGCAGCACGGCTTCCAGCTCTGCCACCCGCGCGCGTATCTGCGCCTGTCCGCGCGGGGTCACGAGGTTCGGCCCGGGTGGGATCGGAAGCTCGAACTTCGGCTCGAGATGTTCGTCATCGCTTTCGCGGCGAAAGGCGACACTCATGCTCCGCTCTCCTCTGGCGCGGTCCAGTCCGCGATGTCGGGTGCCTGCCCGATAAGTGCAAGCCCATGCGCGATCGAGGTGAGTTCCTCGCCGCCGGCAAGGCGGCTCTCTCCGAAGCGTTCGGCGAACAAATGCCGCATCGCCGGGATCAGCGAGGACCCGCCGGTCAGGAAGACATGGTCGATGTCGCCGGGCATCAGACGCGCGGCAATAAGTGCACCGTCCACCGTCTCGGCGATACGCGCGAGGTCCGCTGCGATCCAGCGTTCGAAGTCGGTGCGGGCGACCTCGACGTTGATCGAGAAGTCGGCACTCTCGAAGTGGAAAGCCGCATGGCTCTCAGTCGATAGCGCCCGTTTCAGCTTGCCGACCGCTTCGTAAAGCCCGTGGCCGAGTTCGTGCTCGACCACGGCGATCATGCGGCCGATTGCTGCCGGGTCAAGAGCCGCGCGCTTCAGCCGCGCAAGTTCGTCGAGCGTCCTGCGGTTCCGCATGAGCGCGAGCCGCGACCAGTCCCCAAAATCCGCGAAATGGCCGGCCGGAATCTCCAGCACCTTGTCGAAGGAGCGATACCGACCGCCCTTGCCGAGCAGCGGCAGGACGAGATGGTCCATGATCCGGTAGTCGAAGCGGTCACCGGCAATGCCGATACCCGCTGCGCCGAGCGGCACGCACCGCTGCGCAGCATCGGGCGCGATGCGGACGATCGAGAAGTCGCTGGTGCCGCCGCCGAAGTCCGCCACCAGCAGTGTCGCGGGTCGGTTCAGCCGAGAGGCGAAGCTGTAGGCGGCGCCGAGCGGCTCGTAGACGTAGTGGACCGGGCGGCCGAGGGCTTCGAACATCGCATCGTAGCGCATCCGTGCCAGTGCCGGATCAGGCCGTGCGCCAACATAGCGCACCGGGCGACCGACGACGATGCGCTCCGGCAGGTCGTCGAGCGCATTGCCGCCGTGAGCGCGCAGGTGAGATAGGAAAATCTGCCCAAGCTCCTCGAAGCGCATCCGCGCCTCGAATACGCTTGCATGTTCGAAATTGGGGTTTGCGGCGACCGACTTGAATGATTGCAGAAAGCGCGAACCTTGCGGAAATTCGAGGAACTCGGCAATGGCCCACGGCCCCGCCTCGTGCGCGAGCCCGCCGCGTGCATCCTCGTCCTGCCAGAAGCACAGTGCCGAGCGGAATACGTTCGATGGCCCATCAGGCGCCGCGAAGCTGACAAGATCGGCCGTTCCATCGCCATTGGCGCGTGCGACCACCGAATTCGTGGTGCCGAAGTCGATGCCGATGGCGCTGGCTTTGTGGGCGGGCACTGCATTTCCTTTCCAGCCGCGAGCGGCTGGCGGCTATGGCAGGGCTACGCGCCTTGGACAACCATGGCTTGGGGTGTTCGCCGATCAAAAGGCGCATGAAGCTGAGGAGGGTTCCCGGACGGTACTGACACCATTACGACCGTTCAGACGGATGCCCCGCGTTTTACGCTGGAGGTACGTAACACGAACAAAGCGCCGTTGGGCTCAAAACAAAGAATGCAAAAAAAGTACTGGTTTGGGAATCACATTGAATGCGAAGCATCTGACGGTACATTTGTCGGTACAAAGCGCCAGCGGCACATAATTAATGAACTAAAAAATAAGAGAAAATTTTCGCTGTTTGATTCCGTCCCCGGCACCATTTTTCTTCTCTGCAGACATCCAGCAAGTGCGCGGCGTGTTGGCGCGCATCGGCTCTAGACGGGCAGCCCCACGTAGTTTTCTGCGATGCTGATCTGCGCGGCGCGGCTTGATGCGATGTAGTCGAGTTCGGCGGCCTGCATGGCGCGTTCGAAGGGGCCGTCTTCCGGGAACTTGTGCATCAGGCGTGTCAGGGCCCAGCTGAAGCGTTCGGATTTCCAGACGCGGCGCAGCGCCTTTGCCGAGTAATCGGCGACGGCATCGTTGTCGGCTTGCCTGAAGAATCGGGTGAGCGCGTCTGCCGCGTAGTGGACGTCGCTCGCTGCGAGATTAAGACCCTTCGCGCCGGTGGGCGGAACGATATGCGCGGCGTCGCCGCAGAGCAGCAGGCTCCCGTAGCGCATCGGTTCGAACACGAATGAGCGCAGCGGCGCGATCGATTTCTCGATCGCCGCCCCGCGCGTCATCCGTGAACCCGCTAAAGGTCCGAGACGGAGCGAAAGCTCGTCCCACAGCCGTTCGTCGGGCCAGCCCTCCAGCGTTTCGGTGATCGGCACATCGATGTAGTAGCGGCTGCGCGCGGCGCTGCGCATCGAGGCGAGAGCGAAGCCGCGTTCGTGCGCGGCGTAG
The DNA here is from genome assembly GCF_042676985.1 of Sphingosinicella xenopeptidilytica. Lineage (NCBI taxonomy): Bacteria > Pseudomonadati > Pseudomonadota > Alphaproteobacteria > Sphingomonadales > Sphingosinicellaceae > Sphingosinicella > Sphingosinicella xenopeptidilytica. The sequence goes on from NZ_JBHTIK010000001.1 coordinate 414,793, forward strand.
ATGAGCTCTTCGTTGCACGGCGGCACGTCGGCGAGAATCCCGAGCCACCCAAACGGATAACTGCGCGCGAACACCTGTCCGTCCGCCGCCGGTATCGCCTGCCGGCTCGGCCCGTGGAACCCGTCGCAGCCCACGATGAAGCGCGCGTCCACGCGGTGCGCGCGCCCGTCCTTCCGGTAGGTGACGTAAGGCGTCGTGCCCTCGATGTCGAACAGGGCGACATCCGCGCAATCGTAGCGAACCTCAAGGCCGCGCGCCGCGCTTGCCTCCATGAGATCGCGGGTCAGTTCGGTCTGGCCGTAGACGACTACGTGTCCGCCCACGAGGGCTTCGAGGTCGATACGGATCAGCCGCTCGCCGTCCGCCAGATTGAAGCCGTCATGCCTCAACCCTTCGGCCTTGAGCCGGGCGTCGAGACCCAGCCGCTCCATCAGATCGACCGTAATCCGTTCCAGCACGCCGGCGCGTATGCGGGAAAGCACATGCGCCGGATCGCGGCGTTCGAGAACGATGCAGTCTATGCCTGCGCTACGCAGGCTATGGCCGAGCAGCAATCCGGCCGGACCCGCGCCGATGATGCAGACCTCTGTTCGCGCCATCGGGCCTGCCCCTCAATCGGTGCCGAAGCCGAACAGTGCCTTCGGATTGTCCACCAGGATCAGCTTTCTGTCGGCGGGATCGGGCGCCCACAGTGCGAGCTGGTTCAGAAGCACGCCGGTATCGCGACCACCGTCCGGAATATGCGGCCAGTCCGATCCCCAGATCGTTCTTTCCGGGGCCGCGTGAACGATCGCCTTCGCGATGTCGTCCACGGCGTCCATGCCGCGCTTCTTCGCCAGCCGGTAAGGTGCGCTCGCCTTCAGCCAGCACCGTCCACGTTTGAGAAGCGCGAGCAGGCGTTCGAAATCTGCCTCGGTGAGGCCGTCCTCCTCCAGCATGTAGCCCATGTGATCGATGACGAAATCGATCTCGAGCGTCGCCAGGAAATCGATGAGATCGCGAACGATGTAGCCGGGCGCGTAGAACTGCAGATGCCAGCCGAGCGGCGCTACCTTCGCTGCCGAATCGAGGATGAAGCGCTGAATCTCCGCAAGCGGAAGCTCGCGCCGCTTGAAGAGATCGAGCCGGATCCCGCGCACGCCCACGTCGTGCCATTCGCGAAGCGTATCCATGGCGACGTCGGGCTCGATCATGACCACGCCGCGCGCGGCGTCCCCCGAAACCTTGAGCGCGTCGATCAGGCAGCGATTGTCGGTATCGTAAAAGCTCGGCTGCACGATCACGAAAGAACGCAGGCCCAGCACCTCCATCACCGTCCGGTAATGGGCGAGCTTCGCATCGGGCAGCGTGTACTGTGGGTAGCGGACGCTGGGATAGGTTTCGAGCGGACCGAACACGTGCATGTGCGTGTCGCACGCGCCCGCCGGCATCGCGAAGCCGGGGCGTTCCAGCGAGTCCGCCGCGCGCATCGGCTGCGAGACAAGGGGTTCGATGGGGATCATGGCGCGCGTCTCTCTAGTTCCGATTGAAGTCGTGTCCGGCCAGCCGCTCCCGCCAGCCGTTGCAGCGCGCGGCGATTCCGTCCGCGATGATGTCGGTGTCGATCCCGGTGAAGACGAAGGGCGAGAAGCCTGATTTCAGGAAGGCGATGAAGTCCTCCTGGACGACGATGCCGCCGATGACCGCGACCTTGCCGTGCCGCCGTGCGGCATCGGCCACGGTCTGGCAGGCGTCCACGAACTCGGGGCGGCGGACATCGCCGGGGAAGCCCATTTCCGCGGTCAGGTCGTTGGCGCCGATGGCGAGAATGTCGATTCCGTCGGTGGCGGCGATGGCGTCGGCGCTGCGTACGCCGAGCCGGGATTCGATGAGCGCCTGACAGACCGTCTGCCGGTTGGCGGTCTCGGTGAGTTCGGCGCTGGGCAATCGGCCGAATCCGCTTTGCGGCAATCGGGCGATCATCGACCGCTCGCCTGCGGGCGGAAAGCGGCAGCAGGCCGCAAGGCGCTGTGCCTGTGCCTCTGTTTCCACGCGGGGGAGGATGATGCCTGTCGCGCCGCTGTCGAGAAGACGCCCGATCACGCCGAAGTCGTTTTCAGGCACGCGCACCCAGGCGCCGAGCCCCAAATCGTGTGCGCAGCCGAGAATCTGACCCGCCACGTCGATCGACATGCTGCAGTGTTCGAGATCCACCCACAACAGGTCGCAGCCGGCCATGGACGCCATGCGGGCGATATCCGGGGAGCGTGCGAAGCGGATGCCGAGCGCGTAGACGGGGGTGCCGCCGGCAAGCCGCACCATGAGATCCGAACCCGTCGCCGATGGCCTGCGAGTATCGTAGCGCATGTCCCTCGTCCGAAGCTCCCCGCCGGTGGAGCGGCGCTGCCAACCAGCGCGAACTCACGGCACTGCGTTGATTTGCCGGGCTGCATCGATTTATGCTAATTCAATCAGGCTCAACGATTGATTGCTCTGACATATCAATGGACCTCCGCCAGCTTCGGTATTTCGTCACGCTTTGCGAGGAGCTGCATTTCCGCCGCGCCGCGGAAAAGCTGAACATCACGCAGGCGCCGCTCTCGGTCGCGATCAAGTCGCTCGAAACGGAATTAGGGGCGCAGCTCTTTCATCGGACGCAGCGCCGCGTTTCGCTGACGCAGGTCGGCGCCGCGTTTCGGCAGCAGGCGTCGGCCGTGCTGGATCAGCTCGATCGCAGCATCGAGGAAATTCGCGAGATGGTCTCCGGCGAGGCCGGGCAGCTTCGCATCGGCTTCACGACGGCCTCGTCGCTGCTCGTTTTCTTTCCCCAGATCATCCGCGCATTCCGCACGCGCTATCCGAAGGTCGATATCCGGCTGCATGATCTGTCATCGCAGCAGCAGATCGCGGCGCTAGAGAACAGGGACATCGATGTCGGTCTTCTCCGCAGCCCGCAGATTCCCGTGCGCTCGGATATCCACTTCGTCCAGATCCTGCAGGACCCGCTCATCGTCGCGATGCACGCCGACAGTCCGTTGCTGGCACGCGAGAAACTGCATATCGCGGACCTGCGCGGCGAGCCGATGATCTTCTATCCGCGAAACTCCGGCGTCGGCATTCACGAGCAGTTCCTGCGCCTGTGCGGAGAGGCCGGCTTCGTGCCCAACATCGTTCAGGAGGTTCGGGAATCCGCCACGATCATCAGCCTCGCCGCGTCTGGCCTCGGCGTTGCCGTCGTGCCGTCCGAGCTGCAATGCATCAATGTCCCCAATATCCGCTTCAAGCCGCTCGCGGATGAGGGCGCCATGACCTATCTGGTGATGGCGTCGCGCGCCGGGGAAGCCAGCACGCTCGTCGCGAACCTCAGGCGCATGGTCCAGGCGTCGATCGCGCGATCGACTGCACCTGTTGATTGTGTTTTCCCATCAATCGACGTGCAAGATTGAATTGGAATAAATCACCCGTTCTCACCTACCTCTACGGTCAGTCACGTTGCACCGCGGAGAAGGTCTGTCAGGGACGGGAACGGCGCGTCGGCTTTCTTCCCCAACCCTGCGATCCCAATTCTCAATGAACCTCCGCAAGGTGCCGGCTGCTGTTCGGGGAGGCACAACAATGAACATGATATCGATGCCGCGTCATGCCGCGATCCTTCTGGCGAGCGCCGCGCTGCCGCTTTACGGACAGGCGGCCGCTGCCCAGACCGGGGGCGATGCAGTCGCCGCGGCGGACAGCGAGGTGCTGGACACGATCGTCGTCACGGCGATGCGGCGCGCGGAGAACCTCGAAAAAATCCCCGTCTCCATCACGGCGCTTACCGGCGGCACGATCGAGAAGCTCAATATCGAGACGACCGAGGGCCTCTCGCAATACACGCCGAGCCTCCACATCTACGCCGAGGCGGTCGGTTCGGAAAAATACACGATCCGCGGCATCGGGCGGACGAGCGAGGATCTGAGCGCCGACCCCGGCGTCGCGATCTTCCTGAACGAGGTCTACATCCCGCGGCAGGCGGCGGCGAACCTCGCCTTTTTCGATACGGAGCGCGTCGAGGTGCTGCGCGGCCCGCAAGGCTCGCTCTACGGCAAGAACGCGACCGCGGGCGCCATCAACATCATCACGCGGCAGCCGACCGAGCAGCTTTCGGGCTACGGCGAGGTCGCCTACGGCAGCTTCGATCGTATCACCACGAAGGGCGCGATCAGCGGGCCCATTGTGGATGGCAAGGCGTATGCCCGGTTGGCGTTCCTCACCGATGACCGCGACGGGATGTACCGCAATCTCACGACCGGCGAGAGTGCGAACGACATCAACACGCGCGCCGTGCGCGGCACGCTGAAGATCACGCCGACGGATCGGCTGACGCTGAGCCTGATCGGCGACTGGGCGAAGAGCAAGCAGGACGGCGTGCTGAAGAGCATCATCTCGGACGTTCCGGGGCTGCGTTATGTCTTCTTCACCAACAATCCGGTGACAGGCGCGCCGCGTCCCGGCGTCACGCCGCCGATGCAGGAAGAGAAGCTGCGGACCGCGCGCTCGGCGATCAACGGTCGGCAGGGGGTCGAGACCTACGGCGGCGCGTTCAACGTGACCTACGAAGCATCGGGCTTCGATGTCGTCGCGATCACCGGCGTGCGCGCCGAGAAGAGCTACGGCCTCGAGGACAACGGCCGGGCGCAGGAAGTGACTTCCTACAACGAAACCGCGCAGGATACGTGGTCGGCAAGCCAGGAACTCCGGCTGGTGTCGAGCGAACCGAACGAGCCGGGCAGCGCGAACCGCTTCTCGTGGACGCTCGGCGTCTACGCGTTCCACGAGGAAGGCAGCCGCACGACGGACATCTACCGCAACGTCGCCCCGTTCAGCGGCATCGCGACGTTCACGCAGCGGATCAACACCGATGCGCTCGCCGCGTTCGCGGAGGCCAAGTACCGGATTCTCGACAACGTCAGCCTCACCGCCGGCGTCCGCTACACGACGGAAGAAAAGGCGCTCGACGTCACCGGTATCGCGCGGCGGATCACGGGCATACCCGCAGGCGGACCGGTGTCGCCCTTCGTCAATGCCGACTACACGGCAAGCGCATCCAAGCGCTGGAACCGGCTCACGCCACGCGCCGTCTTGGACGTCTCACTCGGCGAAGGCGCGATGATGTACGCCAGCGTTTCGAAGGGGTTCAAAAGCGGCGGCTTCCAGGGCCAGCCCCCGGCCCCGCCGCTCCGGGATTTCAGCCCCGAAGACGTGATGAACTACGAGCTCGGCTTCAAGGGCGACCTCCTCGACCGCCGCCTGCAGTTCAGCGCCGCGGTGTTCTACAGCGACTACAAGAACCTGCAGCTTCAGACGTTCGACATAAACGGCGCTCCGACGACGGCAAGCGCCAGCGCGCGCAGCAAGGGCATCGAATTCGAGATCACGGCGCTTCTTGCAAAGGGCTTCACGGTCAATGCCGGAGCCTCGTTCATCGATCCCGAATACAAGGATTACATCGCGCAGCAGCCGGGCTTCAGCGATCCCGCGCACACCTTCGATCGCTCAGGCGAGCGCATCGGCGGCGTACCCCGGTACAATCTTTCGCTGCGTGCCGATTATCGCCACTCTCTTGGCGATGCTGGCGATCTGGTTTTCTCGGCAAGCGCCGTCGCGGTCGACAAGGTGGTCACCGAGTTCAACACCCTGTGGGCGAACGAATACGCCAAGGGCGACGTCCGCCTGAGCTGGGAGTCGCTGGACGGCGGCTGGATCGTCTCCGGATGGGTCAAGAACGTGACGAACGAGATGTACTATCGCGGCGGCGGACCGGTGGCGAAGTATGATACGGACAAGATCCGGCTGGGCCTGATCAGCGATCCCCGAACCTTCGGCGTGAGCGTCCGGCGTTCCTTCTGACGCCTGCCCGAAAACAGCACGCCGCCGCGCGGCATCGATGTTAGAACCATCCGAGATCGGAGGAGAGCGGAGCGTTGCCGATAGCGATTGACAGGCGTTCGTTCGTCGCGCTCGGCGCGGGTGCAGCAGCATCGATCGCCGCAGGCCCCGCGCTTGCAAAGCCCGCCGCGTCCCACCTGCCCAACATCGTGTTCATTCTCGCGGACGATCTCGGCTACGCGGACGTGTCGTGCTACGGAAATACGTCGCTTCGAACGCCCGCCATCGACTCGCTGGCAACCGATGGAATTCGTCTCCTGAACGGTTATGCGAATTCGCCGGTCTGTTCCGCGACGCGAACCGCGCTCATCACTGGCCGCTATCAATACCGGCTTCCGATCGGGCTTGAGGAACCGCTCGCGCACATCAGTCCCGACGTCGGTATCCCGAGGGACCACCCGACGCTGCCGTCGCTGCTTCGCGCGGCTGGCTATCGAACCGCGCTCGTCGGCAAATGGCATCTCGGAAAGGCGCCGAACTACAGCCCGCTCCTCAGCGGCTATGACGAATTCGTTGGAATGCGCTCAGGCGCGACGGACTATTTCTCGCACCGCAGTGTGGTCGACGAGCCCGATCTCTGGAGAGGGGATTTGCCTCTTGAGGCAGAAGGCTATCTGACAGAAATCCTCGGACGAGAGGCGACTGGGTTCATCGAGCGAAGCGCGCGCGGAAAACAGCCGTTCTTCCTCAGCCTGCACTTCAATGCGCCCCACTGGCCATGGGAAGCGCCCGACGACCGGCCGGAATCGGAACGCATCGCGGGCACCAAGCTGAAGCACCTCGATGGCGGAACGATGCGGACCTATCACCGCATGATCGAGGCGATGGATGCCGAGGTCGGGCGCGTGCTCGAAACGCTGAAGCGGTTCGGTCTCAAGGAAAACACCATCGTCGTCTTCACGAGCGATAACGGCGGCGAACGCTTTGCGAAGACGTGGCCGTTCAGCGGCCAGAAGTCGGAATTGCTGGAAGGTGGCATCCGCGTTCCCACGATCGTGTCGTGGCCCGCCATGCTGCCGCGCGGGAAGACAAGCACGCAGACGGCGATCACGATGGATTGGCTGCCGACGCTGCTCGGTGCCGCGAAACGCACGCCCGATCCGGCCTATCCGACCGACGGCATCGATCTCTTTCCATTGCTCCGCAGCGGCAACACCGCCGAGCGGACGCTCTACTGGCGTTACAAGGGCAATCACCAGCGCGCGATGTTGCGCGGCGCCTACAAATATCTCAGGATTCTCGACAACGAATATCTCTTCAATGTCGACGAGGATCCGCTGGAGCGGGCCAATCTGCACAGCAGGATGCCCGATGTGTTCGAGGACATGACACGGTCGTGGAAGGCATGGAATCACACCATGCTTCCGCAAATCGACGCAAGCTTCACCGAGGCTGTGATGGCGGAGGAGCAGGCGGATCACATCGGCGCTGGGTGGGTCGTCGAAACCGCCGACAATCCCGACTGAGATCTCAGTCCGCGGCCGTGCGGGCCTTGCGCCGCAGGATTGCGGCGGCGAACACCGCCAGTGCGGCAACGGCGCCGGGTATGGCCGCGAAGCTCAGCAGGGTACGGGGACTCATTTCGGTCGCCATCAGGAAACCGCCGACAAGCGGCCCCACGATCGATCCGAGCCGTCCGACACCGGCGGTCCAGCCCCCGCCGGCGCTGCGAACCTCGGGCGGGAACAGGTCCGCGGTCATCGCCGGGAAGTTCAGCTGTGCACCGAGCAGGAGCATCCCGATGATCAGAAACCCGATCATGGCTGGTGCCGTCCCGGTCGCCATCTGGCCGACGACGAGTACGGCGAATGCGCCCAGCAGCGCGAAGCCGGCATTGAGGAAATAGGGGCCGAACCGGTTGATGGCTTTCGCGGTAATGAGCGCACCCACGATCCCGCCGAGATTGAGAACGACAGGCCCCAGCGCCGCGACCTGCGGACTCGCGCCTTCGGCAAGCAGGATGCTGGGCGTCCAGCTCACCAGGAAATAGGTGAGCATCAGTGTCGAGAACAGCCCGGTCCACAGCGCAATGGCGGGGAGCAGGCGTCCTTCAGCGAACTGCGCGGTGAACAGTTTCACCATCCCGGAGCCGAGATGGGAATGCGGGGCGACGCGGTAGGTGGGCATCGTCATGCCGACAGCCGCCGCGATCAGGCAGACGATTCCGGTGCCCAGAAAGATCGCGCTGATGCCGTGATGAAGCAAAGCGGAGGTGAGCGCGCCGCCGACGACGGCGCCGAGCGGATAGCCGATGTACATGAGCGTCACGGTGCCGCTGCGCTTTCCGGGTGCTGCGAAATCGGCGGTCAGCGCGATGATGGCGGGGATCGCGCCCCCGAGGCCGAGCCCGGCGATAAAGCGCAGGACCAGAAGGCTCTGGAACGTTTCGGCAAGCGCGCACAGCAGCGTTGCGATGCCGGCGAGCAGCAACGATAGAACGAGCATCGGCTTGCGGCCGAGGCGATCGCCGAGCGGCCCCATCGCGAGCCCACCGATCACCGCCCCGCTGTACCCCGCGGCGAACACGCCGCCGATCTGGGGATGCGTCAGGCCCCAGTGCTGCGCAAGGAGCGGCGCGATGAATGCGATCATCAGCGTGTCGTAACCGTCCACCATGGCGATGAAGAACGCCTTCGTCGCAACGCTCTTCGATGTCGTGCCCGTAGACTCTGGTGCGCGCGTCATTTCCGTTCACTCCCCCGGATCAACCGACTGAAGCCTCTCCCAAAGGCGCGTGCCGATCCAATTCAATCCTCCCTGACGATTGATTGGTGTTCTAGATCAATTGCCGGGTAAAAATGAAATTGTGCGAACCATTCGGCCGCAATACCTATGCCACGACAGTATAAGCGCAATCCGGGCGAGGCAGGTGATGTCCATCCTTTCGATCCACCAGCGCCTTGAAACCTCGGGTGCAAGAACGGCGCTGCCGTTCAGACTCGGAAACGACATCTGGCTTGGGGTGGCGCAGCTCGCCGAAGACATCGAAGGCACGCCGCCGCACATGAACGGCGGCAACAACGACATCGACGCGCTTCTCTTCAAATGGGTGGGCGAAGGTTTCGAACCGCAAGCCCGCATTCCCGCACACGGCGGGGAGGACATCGAGGTCTTCCGGATCGGCGATGCCGTGTTTCTGGCCCTCGCCAACCTCAGAAGCGGTTCGGGGCCTTACGAGCCGAACGTGGCATCCGTCATTTACCGATGGGGTGATGGCGGATGGGAGGTCTTTCAGACGATCGATACCTTCGCCGCAAAGCAGTGGCGCCACTTCACGTTCGACGGACGCCATTTCCTGGCGCTCGCGCAGGGGCTCACCCTGCCGCATCTCACCGCCGTGAACCCTGCGCAATCCTGCATCCTTGAATGGGACGGTGCGCGCTTCGTGCCGTTTCAGGTGCTGGACGGGTTGTGGGGGTATAATTTCACGCACTTCACGGTCGATGGCGCGCACTATCTCGCCTACGCCGATCATACGAGCGAGAGTCTGATCTATCGCTGGGACGGCAAGACCTTCGTTCGCTTCCAGTCGGTAGTCGACAAAGGCGGACGCGCGTTCAGCCATTTCCGCAGGAACGGGACCGACTATCTCGCCTTCGCTCGGATCGACGGCGAATCCGTGCTTTACCGGTGGAACGGCGGCGAATTCGTGCCTTATCAGGCGCTCGGCGGCCCGGCTGGGCGTGAGTTCTGTATTTTCGAGGTGGGGGGCGATCTCTATCTCGTCCGCATCTGCTTCATCGAAGGAACACCGGCGGATCCGAAGACCGATCTTCGGTCGGAGCTTCATCGCTGGCAGGACGATCGCTTCGTTCTCGCTGAGACGTTTCCGACCTTCGGCGGAACCGATGCCCATGTTTTCGAGGCGAACGGCAGCAGGTATCTCGTCGTCTCGAACAGCCTGACGACCGATATCCGCTTCCGTACCGACACGATCGTCTACCGTCTCGGCGTTTGAGCAGGGCAATCCGATGCAAGAACCGCACGCAGCATTTCTGGATCTCTTCGAGGCTTATACCGGCCAGCCCGACGCGATCGGCCCGCACCTCAACGCGCACATGGGCAGGTTGTCGGCAGGCGCCCCGCTTCTGGTGGCGACCGGAACCGATCTCGTGCTGTTTCCGGGCAGCGGCGCGAAGCCGCGCATCCTGAACTTCCGTCTCGGCACGCGGGGGTTCAAGGAACTGACGGCGATCTCGCACCTCGGTGTCGCGGTTCCCTACCTGCGGCGCATGTACGAGCTCGACTGCGCCCAGTGGCGGGATGACGCGATCCGGCTCAAGGCTGCTGTCGAGGCCGCGCAGCGCGTGAATTCACCCGCGTTCTGGCGGGACGATGTCGCCGCCGTCGCGTTCAGGGGCCGCGAAGAGGCGATCGCCGGAATGACCGCTTACGCCTGCGCGGCGACGCTCCGGGTTCTGGACAACCTGCTTCGCGATCCCACGCGCATCGACTTCGAATATCTTCGAACCGAATGGCTGGACGTCCGCGAAGGCGGCGATTTCCCTATCGCGATGAACGACGTGATGGCGGCGACCTTTGCGCTGGTCTTCCTCGATGCCGCATACCGGACGATCACATGGCTCGGTGAGCACGACATCGCGTGGGACCGCGCAATGGTCCTCATCAGCGGAAAGGCGGGCCGGCCGACGGCGGGCGTGACCTGGCAGACGAACAGCATGTGCCACCTGCTGTGGCAGGCGTCCGGTCAGCAGTTATCACCCGATCGTCTGTACATCGCGCCGCATGGGCCCGATCTCGATCTGACCCAGCTGGAGGATGAAGCCGCCGCCAGTAGAATCGAGGCGCGGTTCCGGGAAATCTGGTTCAGCACCAACGCGACGGTGAAAATGGGCCGCCTGATGTTCGACGGCTATCCCGCGTTTCATCGCCCGGTCGAGGCGGCGCCCGTCGTCGACGCCGGGACGCGGGAGGCCGCTGAGCTTCCCCGCGTCCGCTCCGTCGACGATCGCAGGGCGATCATCACGCGGCTCCGTTTCGTCATGGAAGATCCCGCGCAGCAGCTTGCAAATGCGGGTGCGCAGTTCATTGTCGATCAGCTCTGCGGCAACGGCAATGTTCCCGAAGCGGTCGTCGTTCCGGGCCTCGACAACATCGATTATCGCGCCGGATAATTCACTTATCCTTCGCGCTTCAGGAAGCCGCGTGTGAACAGGCGGATCATGAACGCGTTGCGCCTTGCGATCATCGGCTTCGCGTACATGGATTGGCCGAGCGCGTGCTCGGCGAAGGGTTCGATGACGGCGGGACCGATGAAGTCGAACACCATGTAAATCGCCGCCCACTCGCGGTCGACATCCGGCTGCAGGAAACCTAGCCTTGCATTGTTGTCGATGAACTGGCGCATCACCGCCAGCATCTCGTCGAACAGCGCCTGGCTGCCGGGGGTGCGCTCCATCAGCGACATGCGCGCGTACATCAGCGCGTCGTGGTCGCGCGGGATCCAGTCGAGCGCGTCCTCGATCGCCTTTTCGAGCGCTTCGACCGACGAGTGCTCGAGCACCTGGGCGTAAAGCGCGCGAATCTCCTCGCGCACATGCGCGTCGATGGCCTCGCGCAGACCGTCCTTCGATCCGAAATGCGTGCGCACCAGCCCGAGTGAAACGCCCGCCTCCGCGCCGATCTCGCGCAGGCCGACGGCGGCGAAGCCCCGTTCGGCGAACAGCTTCATGCCGGCTTTCAGAAGCTGGCGGCGGCCCTGCGCCTCGACCTGACTCACAATCGTGTTCCTTCAAAACAGGACTATACAGACGTATACATTCGATATATACGATCGTATACGTGAGGGGAAATTAGACACGATCCCGATCTGGATTTCCAGCGGGCAGGAGGGAGGGGCTCATGGTTAGGGTGGAGAAGAGGCGCGCGGCAGGCTTGCTTGTCGGCGTTGCGGGTCTGGCGGTGGCGGCAACGTCGGCGCTGGCGCAGGAGGAAGGCGGCGTGGAGCGCGAGGAAATCGTGGTCACCGCGCAGCGGCGGGCGCAATCGATTCAGGATGTGCCGATATCGATTTCGGCCCTCAGCGCCGAAGACATCGAGCGCGCGGGCTTCTCCGAGTTCGACGATTATGCGACGCGCATCCCGAACCTCAGCTTTTCCGCCTCGGGCTCCAGCTCGACCGACGGCGCACTCTCGATCGCGATCCGCGGCGTGTTCGGCAACAACACCACTGGCTTCTACATCGACGATTCGCCGCTGCTGGCGACGCTCAATCCGCGCGTCGTCGATCTCGAACGCATCGAGGTGCTGCGCGGCCCGCAGGGCACGCTCTACGGCGCGCGCTCGATGGGCGGCACGGTGCGGCTCATCACGACCCAGCCCGATCTCGACGAGACGTCCGGCCGGGCGCATGCGCTCGTCTCGACCATCCACGAGGGCGGCATGAACTACGGCGTCGACGGCGCGGTGAACGTGCCCGTCGTGCCCGGCGTATTTGCCGTGCGGGCGGTCGGCTACATTCAGGAGAACGGCGGCTTCATCGATCGCGCGCCGCGTGACGACGCGCCGACGCCGTTCGCCAGGCGCAAGGACATCGACAGCGAGTCGGTGCGGGGCCTGCAGCTTTCCGGTCTGCTGTCGCTTGCGGGTGGCGATCTTACGATCGCGCCGCGCATCATGTACGAGCGCACCGAGCGCGACGGCCGCACGCAGGCGGATTTCAGGGCGGGCAACCGGGTCAACCTGCGCCAGTACGATATCGACGAACCGAGCGAGAACGAATGGACCCTCGCAACGCTCACGGCGACGTACAACGCATCGTTCGGCACGTTCCTCGCCGCCACATCGTGGTTCGATCGCAGCTACAGCGATTCCGAGGATTTCTCGGAATGGACGACGGCAGTGCTCGGCTTCCAGGGCGCATCGACCACCTATTCCGAAACCGATCAGAAAATCTTCAGCCAGGAGCTGCGCTTCGTATCGGGCTGGGAAGGTCCCATCGATCTTACCGCCGGTCTCTTCTACCAGCGCTCGAAGTCCGACTGGCGCTTCCCGACCACGATCGTCGAGGGCTTCTCCGACGACGCGTTCAATCTCGACAATCCCACCAAGGTTACCGAGAAGGCCGTGTTCGCCGAGGCGACGTGGCACGCGACTGACGCGCTTCGGTTCATCGTGGGCGCACGCGCCTTCAAGAACGACGTCGATTTCCATCTCCGGCAGGGCGGCGACTTCATCGGCCCGGACGAGTTCTACGCGGGCAAGCAGAGCGAGAAGGGTGTCACCCCCAAGGTCGGCATCCAGTACGACGTCGATGACGATCGGATGCTGTATTTCACCATGTCCGAAGGCTTCCGCGTGGGCGGCGTGAACTTTTATGCGGCCTCGCTCTGCCAGGCGGAAATCGACGGCCTCGGCCTCGGCGATACGACAACGTTCGATTCGGATTCGCTGCGTTCCTACGAGGCGGGATTGAAGTCGTCGTGGCTCGATCGCCGCATGAAGGTGAACGTCGCCGCCTTCCGCATCGATTGGAAGGATCTGCAGCAGCGGCAGGGCCTCGGCTGCGGGTTCGCGCTGAGCGTCAATGCGGGCGAGGCGCGGCTACAGGGCGCGGAGCTGGAATTCGATCTGCTGCCGTTCGACGACACGCGCATTCTGTTCAACGTCGGATACGTCGATACGGAAATCACAGACACGGGCGGGCTCAGCACGGTCACGCGCGGGCAGGCGATCCAGAACGTGCCCAAGTGGACGTGGAGCGTCGCGCTCGATCAGGATTTCAAGGTCGGCTCGATCCCGGCGTTCCTGCACGCCGATTATTCCTACACCGGCGGCAGCTGGAGCGGGAACAACAACCCGACGACACCGCTGCGCCGGCCTGCATTCAAGGTCGCGAACGCGCGGCTTGGCGCGGAATTCGGGCTGGGCAGGATTTCCCTGTTCGTCGACAACGTCTTCGATGAAGCGGCAAACTATGCGGATATTCCCCCGCTCGGCGTGCAGACGCCCGGCCGGCCGCGCATCGTCGTCAACCAGCCGCGGACGATCGGTATCGAGTGGCGCCGCAATTTCTAGCGCAGGTTTCAGTGCAAGGGTGCGCCCGCATTGCTCGCGGGCGCGCCATCACCTTCGGAGAGCATGATGTCTGATGCAACGCCTCGCAAAGCTGCGGCGCTCGAGAGGCTGCGCGCCCGCACGCCGGGGTCCGCGGCGATGCGTCCGCGCGCCGAGCGACGCCTCGCGCTCGAGGCCGTCCCCACCTTTGCGATGCCGGTGCCGCTCTACATCGAAAGCGGCGACGGAGCGTATATGACCGACGTGGACGGCAACGCCTATCTCGATCTCGCCATGGGTTTCGGATCGCTCATCCTCGGCCACCGTCCGCCCGAGGTTGTGGCCGCGATGCGTGAGCAACTCGACAAGGGCTGGCATACGATCCTGCCGGGCCTGGCCCAGATCGAGCTTGCCGAACTGCTCGCGGAGGCCGTGCCGTGCGCGGAGAAAGTCGCCTTCCAGAATTCAGGCACCGAAGCCACGATGTTCGCGATGCGGCTCGCGCGCGCATTCACGGGCAAGGACCGCGTTGCCGTGTTCGGCGGCGGTTATCACGGCACGCACGATTATGCGCTGGTACAGGAAGACCCGACGACGCCCGAGGCGGCGCCGGCCACCAAGACGGTCGGCGGCGGTATTCCCGGCGCGGTGCGAGACCAGACCATGCTCGCGCTCCCCTATCGAAACGCTGCCGCGTTCGATCTCATCCGCAAGCACCGGGACGAGCTGGCGCTCGTCGTGATCCAGCCCGTTCAGAACACCGTGCCGCATCTCGACAACGGCGCTTACTTACGCGAACTGAGAGCCGTGTGCGATGAGGCGGGCGTGCTCCTGATGTTCGACGAGGTGGTGACGGGCTTCCGCCTCGCCTACGGGGGCGGGCAGGTCTATTACGGCGTCACGCCCGATCTTGCGGCGTTCGGCAAGATCATCGGCGGCGGCACCGCCGTGGGCGCGGTCTGCGGCCGCGCCGATATCCTTGGGTTGTTCGCCAAGGGCGGCACGGCGGGCGTGTTCGCGGGCGGAACCTTCAACGGCAATCCGCTGACGATGAGCGCAGGCGCGGCGACACTGCGTGCGCTGAAGGCGCGTAAGGACACGCTCTACCCAGCACTCGCAGCGAAGGCCGCCCGCATGGCCGAAGCGGTTATCGCGCACTGCGAAAAGCATGAAATGGACGTGACGCTGATGCACGCCGCGTCGATCCAGTGCTTTCATTTCCGCAAAGGCCCGATCCATTCGTTCCGCGAGACCTACCCGGCGAACCGTGCCGCCGAGGAGGCGTTCTATGCGCTCGTGCTCGATCGCGGCATTCTCCTGCCGAGCTTCCACGTCTACTTCCTTTCCGCCGCGCACGACGACGCGATGATCGACCGCGCGACCGGCGCGTTCATCGAGGCGCTCGACGATTGCCGCGCTGACGGGCTGCTGTGATGAAGACCAATGATCTTTTGGCGTGGGATCTGCTCGAGGCACAGGCGGCAGCGCTTGGCGACAAGGACTTCCTGCGCTTCCATAGCGGCCGCGTCAGCTATGCCGCGTTTCGCGCGCTTGCCGAAACCACGGCGGGGCGGCTCCACACCGCAGGCGTTCGCCCCGGCGACATCGTGCCGACCTTCCTGCCGAACGGCATCGCCGCGGCTGCAACATGGTTCGCGCTCATGCGGCTGGGTGCGGTGTGGGCGCCGATCAACACCGAGTTCCGCGGCACGCAGCTCGTCGCCGCGCTGAACGCGACGGGCGCACGGCTGATCCTCGTCGATCCGCGCTACGTCGACCTCATCACGGGCGTTCTTCCCGAGCTTCCCGCTGTCCGGGATGTGATCGTTTCCGGCGCTCCAACACACGACGTCGGTGCGGTGCGCTTCCAGACGCTCGAAGATATTCCGCCGACATCCTCGCCCCGTGCCGACGTGGAGCGCACGGCGATCGCCATGATCCAGTTCACGTCGGGCTCTACGGGTGTGTCGAAACCCGTGCAGCTCAGCCACGGCTATCTCGTCGGGCAGGCGCGGCTCACCTCGCGCTATTTCGATTTGCAGGAGAGCGACGTCGTTTACTGCCCGTTCCCGCTCTATCACTGGGACGCGACGATCGGCACGGTGATGGGATCGCTTGTCACGGGTGCGACCGCGGCGCTCGGCGAACGCTTCAGCGTCTCGCGCTTCTGGGACGATATCCGGGCCTTCGACGCCACCATGTTCGATTTCATGGGCTCGACGCTCACCTTCCTCTATCAGCGCGCGCGCGATCCGCGCGACCGCGAACATCGCGTGCGCCTCGCGTGGGGGCTGCCGATGCCGGAATTCCGCGCGGACTTCGAAGCCCGTTTCGGCTTTCCGCTCTACGAAGGCTATGGCAGCACCGAAGGGGGTGTCTGCGTTTTCCAGAACCCCGGCGAGGCGTATCCGAAAGGGAGCTGCGGTCAGGTCGCGCCGGAATTCGAGCTGCAATTGCTGGACGACGAGCGGAAGTCGGTGCCCACCGGCGAGGTCGGCGAGATCGTTACACGGCCGCACGATCCCACGCTGATGTTCAGCGGCTATCTCGGGATGCCTGAAGTGAACGCGGAACTGATCCGCGATGGCTGGTATCACACCGGCGATCTCGGGAAACTGGATGCGGCGGGCAATCTCTATTTCGCGGGCCGGAAGAAGGACATCATCCGTCGCCGCGGCGAGAACATGTCGGCGCTCGAGATCGAACGCGGTATCGAAACGCATCCGGCGGTGTTCGAGGCGGCGGCGTTCGGCGTGCCGAGTCCGGCGACCGAGGAGGATGTCGCCGTGGCGGTCGTGCTTCGCCCCGGCGCCGCGCTCACGGATGACGACCTGCGCGCTTACTGCGAAGGCCGCATGGCGCGCTACATGGTGCCGGAGCATGTGCTGTTCATGGATGCACTGCCGAAGACGCCGACCGAAAAGATCGACAAGCCCGCACTGAAACGCCTGTTCGCGGAAACACGCGGATGAGCGCCGGCCTTCGCCGCACGCTCACGCCGCTGCAACTGGCAGCGATCGGCATGGGCACCACGATCGGCGTCGGCTGGATCGTCGTCACCGGCGGCTGGATCGCGAGCGCGGGGCCGCTTGGTGCAGCACTCGCATTCCTTATCGGCGGCGCGGTGATGGGGCTTGTCGCGCTTTGCTATGCCGAGGCCGCGACGCGCGCGCCGGAGGCGAACGGAGAGTACGGCTACGTCTCGATGGCGTTCGGGCGCGGCTGGGGCTTCGTCGTCGGCTGGAGCGCGCTGCTCGGCTACGTCGGCATCTGCGGCTTCGAAGGGCTGGCGCTGGCGTGGCTGCTCGGCGTTCTGGCGCCGGATTTCACCGGACCGACACTCTACACGGCGGTCGGCGTGCCGGTGCGCCTGCTCGATCTTGCCGTCATCATCGGCGGCGCGCTGTTCTTCACCGCGATCAATTATTTCGGCGCGCGCGAATCGGCGCGTGTGCAGGTGGCGGTCACGGTCGGCAAGGTGCTGCTCAGCCTCGGCTTCGTCGCGATCGGTTTCGGGGGCGGCGCACCTGCCAATCTTGAGCCCGCGTTCCTGCCCACAGAAACACCGTGGCACGGTGTGCTCGCCGTGCTCGTCATGGTGCCGGCGTGGTTCTGCGGTTTCAACGCGCTACCGCAGGCGCTCGGCGAAGCGCGCGAACGCCCGGCCGCGCGTGCGCTCGCCCGTTTGCTCGGGATGGTGATCCTGCTCACCACGCTCTTCTATGTCTCCGTCATCACCGCGACCGCCTTTGCGGCGCCGCGCGGCGTGCTCGATGGCGCCGAGCTTCCGGTCGTTGCGGCGATGGAGGCGGTGGCGGGACCGTGGGGCGGGCGCATCGTGCTCGTCGCGGGTGTCGTCGCGCTGCTCAGCGCGTGGAACGCGGCGATGTTCGCGGCCTCGCGGCTGCTCTACGCGCTCGCGCAGGATGGGGCTTTGCCCGCCGCGCTCGCGCGCGTGCATCCGAAGAACGGCACGCCGTCGATCGCCGTGGTGTTCGTGGGGGTGATCGCGCTCCTCGGCGGCCTCATGGGCCGGGCGTTTATCGAGCCGTTGGTGCAGATCGGTTCGATGGGGTTCGCGGTCGCCTTCATCGGTGCGTGCCTGTCGAGCCTCGCGCTTCGGCGCGGCACGGCCGGCAGCCGCTTTCCCGTGTTCGCGGCATGGGTGGGCGCGCTGACGCTCGCGGGCGTTGTCGCCTATTCGGCGTGGACGATCCTCGCGGATACGGGGGAGAGGCTGCCCGAGGCCGCGGCGCTCGCGCTCTGGGCAGGGCTCGGCGCGGCGATGTGGATGTTCACCAACATACGAAAGAGAAGGGGGTCCTGATGCTCCGTCGCGTCGCCACGTTGGTCGGTTTGTGCCTGCTCGGCGCCTGCGCGGTGCAAGCGCCGGTGGAGCGCCCCGCGGGCTGGAGCGACCAGTCCTATTATCTGCCGATGCGCGACGGCGTGCGTTTGGCGGTGAGCTACCATTTCCCGGGTGGCCAGCCGCCGCTTACCAAGGCCACCACGATCCTGATCCAGACGCGCTATGGCCGCGGCGTGGAGGCCCGGCGTGGCGGATCGCCCACGGATATCGAGATGTTTCTTGCGCGCGGCTACGTCGTCGCTGTCGTCGATACGCGCGGTTCCACGGCTTCGTTCGGCCCCCGCGACGTGGAAATGGGCCCCGACGAGCGCGAGGACATGGATGAGATCATCGCCCATCTGGCCGCCCGCGAATGGTCTGACGGGCGCGTGATCGGGTACGGAATTTCCTACATGGCCGATACCGCTGAGTTCGCCTTGAGCCGTCCGGCGCCTGCGCTTATCGCGTCTGTTCCGCGTCAGCTGGATTTCGACGCCTATCTGCAAGGGTTTCTGCCCGGTGGCGTGCAGAATAATTTTCTCCTCTACACGTGGGGCAACCACACGCTGACGGTCGATTCGGGTCGATCTTCCAAGAACCCGGCACTCGATTGCCGGCTGCGGGTCGAAGATTGTCCGGGCCTGTTTCCAGAGGTCCAGCCTGTCGACGAGGACCATGATTTCTCGCTGCTGCGGGAGGCCTTCGGCGGGCGTCGGCACTGGAAGCCGGAGGACTATGTCAACGCGCCGTTCCGCGACGACAAGGGCGACAACGGCTTTTCCATGATGGATTTCTCGCCGGCGGCCGAACTCGCCGGGCTCATCCGCGAGAACAAGCCGGTGATGATCTGGGGCTCGTGGATGGATGGCCCGAGCGCGCAGGCGGCGATCACGCGGTTTCATTCGACGCCGGATGCGCCCGTCGAGATCGTGATCACCGCCAACAACCACGGCCACGATCGCAGCGCCGATCCGTTCTTCCCCGACCGCGTCGTACCGGTGCCGACGCGCGACGCGCAGTTCGCTACCGTCTTCGATTTCATGGACCGCGTCCGCGCGGGCAAGTCCGTCACGCGCAACATTCACTACTACGTGCTCGGCGCCGATACCTTCCGCGACACGAAGGTCTGGCCGCCCGTCGGCGTCGCCGACACGCGCCTCTACCTCGCGCCCGAAGGAACGTTGCAGGCGCAGCGTCCGGCGAAGGCCGAACACGTCGACTACACGGTCGATTTCACTGCAGGCACCGGCAAGAACACGCGCTGGTCCACCCAGTTCGGCGCGCCGCCCATCTATCCTGATCGCCGCGAAGCGGATGCGAAGCTGCTCGTGTTCGACAGCGTCGCGTTCGATGCGGACATGGAGCTGGCGGGCACGCCGGTGATCGAACTCTTCGCCGCCGCGCAATCGAACGATCCGGTGTTCTACGCCTATCTGGAGGACGTCGCGCCCGATGGCCGCGTGACGTACATCACCGAAGGCCAGCTCCGCGCGATCCACCGCGCGCCCGCCGATCCCGCCACCCTGCCCTACGATCAGGGACCGGCACCGCACAGCTTCCGGCGCGCGGACGCGCTCGCCGTCGTGCCCGGCGAGACGATGCGCATCGAGTTCGCGCTCAATCCCACTGCGGCGCTTATCCGCAAGGGTCACCGCCTGCGCATCGCCATTGCGGGCGCCGATGCGGACGTGTTCCGCCGCTATCCGGAGCAGGGGCCGGAGCGGTTCCGTGTATCGCTGGGTGCCGATGCGGCGAGCGCAATCACGGTGCCGCTGCGCCCCTGGCGCTAAAGCTGTTTGCCCTCCCATCGCCGATGCGGCATCGCTTCCCGCCAGACGAAAGGAAGCGGGCGATGGGTGCGTTGAGGACATTGTATCCCGAGATCGAGCCGTATGAGACGGGAATGCTCGACGTGGGCGACGGGCATCAGATCTATTACGAGCGTTCGGGCAAACCCGGCGGCAAGCCTGCGGTGTTCCTGCACGGTGGCCCCGGCGGCGGCATCTCGCCAGCGCATCGGCGCCTGTTTGATCCCGATGTCTACGATGTGATGCTGTTCGATCAGCGCGGCTGCGGCCGGTCGCTGCCCTATGCGTCGCTGGAGGCGAACACGACGTGGCACCTCGTTGCCGATATCGAGCGGCTGCGCGCGCTCGTAGGCGCTCAAAAGTGGCTGGTGTTCGGCGGCTCGTGGGGCTCCACCCTCGGGCTCGCCTATGCGGAAACCCACCCCGAGCGCGTCAGCGCGCTCATCCTGCGCGGCATCTACACATGCACGCGGCAGGAACTCTCGTGGTATTACCAGTTCGGCGTCTCGGAGATGTTTCCGGACAAGTGGGAGCGTTTCATCGCCCCGGTGCCGGAGGCAGAGCGTGGCGACATGATCGGCGCCTACCGTCGCCTGCTCACCGGAGACGACGAGGCGTCAAAGCTCGCCGCGGCAAAGGCATGGAGCATCTGGGAGGGCGAGACGATCACGCTGCTCCCGGACCCGTCCTTTTCGGCACCGTTCCACGACGGCCACTACGCGCTGGCCTTCGCGCGTATCGAGAATCACTATTTCCACCATGGCGCATGGCTCGAAGACGGCCAGCTGCTGAACAACGCCGGGCGGCTTCGCGGTATTCCCGGCGCGATCGTGCACGGCCGCTACGACATGCCGTGCCCCGCGCGCTACGCCTGGGCGCTCCACAAGGCGTGGCCCGATGCGGCGTTCCATCTCGTGGAGGGTGCCGGCCATGCCTATTCGGAGCCGGGAATCCTTCACCGGCTGATCGAAGAGACGGATCGTTTCAGAAATGGCTGAGACGCAGGTCGGCGCCGGTCAGGCGGCGTGCGCGGCGGCCTTGGGTGCGGCCGCGCCTTCGAGTTCGTCCTCGCCCACCACGCGGTTGCGGCCGGTCGCCTTCGCCCGGTAGAGCGCCATGTCGGCGCGCTCGACGAGCGTGTCGACCGTGTCGTTCCAGCGCAGCTGCGAGATGCCGAGCGACAGCGTGATGCGCCCCACTTCCTTGTTGCTGTTCTTGGCGCGGACACTGCGCGACGAGATGTAGTCGCGGATCTGTTCGCAGATGTCATGTGCCGCCTGCAGCGTCTTGCCGGGCAGCACGATCACGAACTCCTCGCCGCCGAAGCGCGCGGGGTAGCCGACGCCGTGCGAAAGCTGCTCGAGGCTCTGGCCCACAAGGCGCAGCACCTCGTCGCCCATGCGGTGGCCCCACGTGTCGTTGAACTGCTTGAAGTGGTCGATGTCGCAGAACGCGACGCATAGCGGCTTGCGATCGGCGAGCGCGCGGCCCGCCTGCGCTTCCAGATACGAGGTGAACGCCTTGCGGTTCGAAAGGCCGGTCAGCGGATCGGTGCGGCTTTCGGTGCGCGCCGTTTCCAGATCCTGTTTCAGGATGTTGATTTCCTGGCCCGAGATCGCGAGCTGCGCTTCCAGCCGCTCGGTCTTGTCGATCATCGCGCCGGTGGCGGAGACGAGCTCGGCGAGCAGTGCGCGCTGCGTGTCGATGTCGGCGGCGGCGTTGATGCTGTCGGAGCTTTCACGCAGCGTGCGGCTGTAGTCCTTGGCGTCGCCGCCGGTTTCCTCGACGAAGTGTGCCATGCGCTTCAACTGCGCCTGCGTCTGGTCGATGAGCGTGCTGAGGTCCGACGGCATCGAGGCGCCGTAGAGCTCGCGGCGGATGTTGTGCATCGCGCGCGTCGAAACCCGGCCGACGGTCTGCATCACCGCATCCACGGCAACGCGCAGTTCGGGGTCGGACCCGGTGACGTAGCGATACCAGAATTCGTAATTCGCGGGCGTGGGCGAGATTCCTCCAGCCTCCATGTGCTGTCGGATTTCCTCGAAAATCTGGCCCGAATCTGTCATTTATAGCCCGCCGAATGTCCCCTGAGACCTTGCCTGCGGCGTTCCGTGCCCGTTTCGGCACACGGAAACCCCACTGACCGGCCCATTCCTGGGAACCTATGGCAGGCTCTGGTTAAAATTTCCGAAAAGTAAGAAGAAATCAGCCGCGTGCGGAGACGGAAAGGAAGTCGGGGAGGGGGCCGTTCCAGCCGCCGTCATCGAACTCTTCCTCACGGGCCGAGCGCGGAGCCGCCTTGGGCGCAGGGTCTGCACGCGGCGCCTCCGGCTTGCGGTCGCCGCCCCGCGCACGTTTTCCGCCCCGCGCGCGGCTGCCTGCCGGGCGGGCGTCCTTGTCGGCGTCCCTGCCCGCATCCCTGCCTGCGTCCGCGTCTCTTTCAGCACCTTTATCGGCACTTTTGGCGCCGCCGCCGTCCTGCTGCGGCACCGTGCCACGGCGTTCGACGCGGGCGCCGATCAGCTTCTCGATGTCGGCTACGAGTTCCGCGTCGGCGGAGGTCACCAGCGTCACCGCAATGCCGGTCTTGCCGGCGCGTCCGGTGCGGCCGATGCGGTGCACATAGTCTTCGGCGTTGAACGGCACGTCGAAGTTGAAGACGTGGCTGACGCCCTTGATGTCGAGGCCCCGGGCCGCGACATCGGAGGCGACGAGGATCGAGATGCGGTCGGCCTTGAAGTCTTCCAGCGTCGACAGCCGGTCGCGCTGCTCCATGTCGCCGTGAATCTGCCCGGCGCGGAAACCATCGCGCTTCAGCGATTCGGCGAGTTCCTTCACGTCGCGCTTGCGATTGCAGAAAACGATCGCGCTGGTCACCTCTTCGGCGCGCAGCAATTCGCGCAGCGCCTGCTTCTTCTCGCGCGGCCCTGTCATCAGCAGCGACTGCGCGATGTTGGCGTTGGTGCTCGATTGCCGCGCCACCTCGATCATGCGCGGTTCTTTCAGGAAGCGGTCGGCGAGCTTCTTGATGGGCGGCGCCATGGTGGCGGAGAAGAGCAGGCTCTGACGATTCGGGCCGAGCAGCGAGCAGATGCGCTCCACATCGGGAATGAAGCCCATGTCGAGCATACGGTCGGCCTCGTCGATGACGAGGATGTCGACGCCCGACAGCAGGATCTTGCCGCGCTCGAACTGGTCGAGCAGGCGGCCGGGCGTCGCGATCAGCACGTCGACGCCCTTTTCCAGCGCTTTGTCCTGATCGCCGAAGCTGACGCCGCCGATCAGCAGCGCCATCGAGAGATTGTGGTTCTTGCCGTATTTCAGGAAGTTCTGTGCGACCTGGTCGGCAAGCTCGCGCGTCGGTGCGATGATCAGCGAGCGCGGCATCCGGGCACGGCCGCGGCCGTGGGCAAGGATGTCGATCATTGGCAGCACGAAAGAGGCGGTCTTCCCGGTTCCTGTCTGCGCAACGCCGATGATGTCGCGGCCCATCAGAACAAGCGGAATCGCCTGCCGCTGAATGGGGGTAGGCTCAGTGTAGCCGCTGTCTTCAACAGCCGCGAGAAGCTCGTCCGAAAGGCCGAGGGCGTGAAAGCTCAAATTCAATGACCTTGTGCAGGCGTTAACAGGGTGCCTTGCGCCGCGCTTTTGGCGCTTCCCTGCCAAATGTCAAGGAAACTGCGCGACGCAGCGTCAAGAGGCCGCGTTCTCAGCGGACGATCTGCACCCGGTCGCGGCCGCTCGACTTGGCAAGATACATCGCCGCGTCGGCGGCTTTCAGCACGTCTGCGGGCACTCGGCCGCGCGCCAGTGCCGCCACGCCGACGCTGATCGTTACCGGCACGACGCCGTCCGGCATGTCGTCCGTGTCGGAGCAGGCCTTGCGCAGCGCCTCGCACAGACCCGCTGCCTGATCGAGGCTGCGGCCCGGCATCAGCACGGCGAACTCTTCGCCGCCGAGCCGCCCGACGAGGCCGTGGCGCCCGACGATGGCCATCGCAAGCGCGCCGACATGGCGCAGCACGGCGTCGCCAACGTCGTGGCCGAAGCGGTCGTTCACGGACTTGAAGTGATCGACATCAAACAGCGCGACCGAAAAGGCGGTGCCGTTGGCGTTGGCGGCCTCGCCCGCGGCTTCGAGCCGGGCGAGGAACATGCGGCGCGAAGCGGTTCCGGTCAGCTCGTCGGTGGAGGCTTGTCGTTCGGCGATCGCAGCGAGCGCATCGCGCTCATCGAGCACCGAAGCGACGGGAAGCGCGGGCAGGAACGCGACCGCGAGGAAGAACTGGAAGAAGTAGATCCGGTCGGCAACGTCGCCGGGCATCAGGGCGATCGGCCCGGAGCCGATGGTCGTGAAGTAGGAGCCGATGCACGCGACGATGACGACGGCAACCGTCGCGCCCACCGAACGCAGACGGAAGGTCGTCAGCAGCATTGGCGGCAGCAGCAGGAACAGCATCGGCCAGCGCGTCTGACCGAAGACGAGGAGGCTGAGGCCGGTCACGAGCGCGAACAGCGCTACGGCCTCGATTGCGCTGCGGCCTTGCAGGAACGAGCGTTTCCCGGACCAGATCGCGAAAACGATCAGCAGGATGGGCGTTACCAGCAAGAGCCCGAGCGTATCGGAGGCGAACCACGACAGCCAACTGCGCCCCATTGCCTCGTCCACGGCTGCGGACATGAATGGAGCGCTCAGCGATGCCGAGCAGGCAGCAGCGGCGATCGACGATGCGATGAACTTCAGCAGGTGGTCGGGATGCTCGAGTTGCAGCGGCCCACCTACCAGGCGCCGGGTGAGAAGGGCGGCGAAGGCCGCCTCAGCGATGTTGACCGCGGCGAAGGGCGCGGCGGCAAAGGCGGGGTATCCGCCGAGCAGGTTCGCCGCGAACCCGGCGATCCAGACCGAAACGACATAAGGCAGCCAGCGTCGCGTGGGCACGACCAGCAGCGCGGCGAGTACCAGCGCGTTCGCGGCCCACACTGTCGCCATGCCGACGGACCAGCCCGTCAGGCGGATATTGATGAGCGCGACGATGAAATGCGCAAGGCCGATGACGAGCGGGCCCGTGGTGAACGGGCCCTTCGCCCGCACCGCGCGCTTCTCGATCATGTAGAAGCCTTGATTCAGCATGAGTCCCCGCCCGTTTCAGGGCGCGATATAGCGCGGATCCTGAATTAAACCTTTACAAAAAATGCAGGCGGAACCGAAGTCCCGCCCGCATCCTTGTCTAAACCTCGTTCTAGAACTTGAAGCCGGCACCCACGCCGTAGCGGCGCGGCTCCAGGGTGAAGATGTTGGTGAAGAGGCCCGATGAGGCATCGGTCACGTAGAGGCCGGTGGTGGCGTTGTTGTCCAGAAGGTTCTGGACGAAGCCCCGGATGTACCAGCGATCGTTCGCGCCATTCAGCTGCAGCTGGGCGTTGATCTGGGCGTAGCCCGGGATCTTGTTGACCGTCCCGTTGAAGATGCTGCCGTAGCTTTCACCCGTGTAGGTGAGGTCGACGCGCGGGACGAGCGACATGCCGTTGTCGAAGTCCGCCGTGTACTGGGCGCCCACCGAGAACTTGTAGTTCGGCGCCTGCGGCAGCTTGTTGCCCTTCAGGTTGACCTCGACACCCGACGGCGCGACCGAGATTCCGCCGAACAGCGATCCGGCCGATGCGGCCGCGGCCGTGAGCACGCTGCAGATGCTGAATGCGCCCGTCGCGCCGATGCCGCTGTCGGAGGGGAACGGCGTCGTTCCGGCGAGCGGCGAGTCGTTCGGCTGCGATGGCGTCCTCGGCACAAGTCCGCTGGACGTGACGATGCTGGGGTTGATGACGTTCGCGTTCACGTAGTTCACGAAGGCGTTGGCACCCGCGGCGTTTCCGGCGGTGGTCGGGACCACGGCGCAGTTCGAAGCGTTGGTGATATCCTTGATGATCACAACGTCCGAACGGCCGCCGGAGGGGTCGCGGGGGTTCGAGAGGAACTTGTCGCTCGCCACCTTGGTGTGCAGGTAGCTGAAGCCCACGTTGAACAGCAGGCCCGGCGTCGGGCTGAGGATCGCGTCGCCTTCAACGCCGTAGATGTCGGCGTCGACATTGTCGTTCACCGATGTGCGCGCGACGATGCGGCTGAGCTGCAGGCCCTTGTACTTGTAGTAGAAGGCCGTGAGGTTCAGCTGCAGCGTGCCGTCGAGGAAGCTGTTCTTGGAGCCGATTTCGAACGAGTCGATGAACTCGGGTTCGAAGCTGTCCGACACCGCGAAGATCGGCGACAGCGGCGGGTTGATACCGCCCGATTTGTAGCCGCGCGAGTAGGATGCGTAGAGCAGGTTGTCGTCGGTGATCTTGAAGTCGAACACGGCGCGGCCGGTCCACTCCTTGAACGAAACCTGACGGTTCTGGAAGGCTTCGCATCCGGCGACCGAGCCCGCAGCGCCGACGGGCGAGCCCGCCGGGCAGGGCGTTCCGGGGTCGGCGTCGAAACGCGCCGCAAAGGGCGAGTCGAAGGCGTTGTCCAGCGTGTGCGGGGTAAGGAAGTTGGCGAGCGTGGTGCGGGCGCGCACGTTTTTCTTGTCGCTGTTGTAACGCAGGCCGAGCGTCAGCTTGGCGCGGTCGCTGAACTCGTAATAGACCTCGCCGAAGATGCCGTATGATTTCAGACGGAAGTAATCCGTATTGTTCCGGTAAGAGGGCGTGGCGAGATAGCTCGGCACCGGTATGCCATTGGAGAAGGAATTGAAGGCGCCAAGGACGCCGCTGGCATAATCGAGGCCGAAGGCGTTCACGTAGTAGCTGTTCTCGGTCAGCTTCAGGTCCGCATAGATGCCGCCGATCAGGAAGTTGATCGGGCCATCGAAGTTGCTGGTGAGAATGCCTTCGATCGACCAGTCCGTGCTCTTCTGGACCGACCTGTCGAAGTCCTGCGGTGTCGCCGCACACACGACATGGCCGCCGTAGCTGCCGGTGCCGGTCGGTTCGGCGTCGGACGTGCAAAGCGCGCCGCCCGGGCCGCTCGGAATAAGCGCCGATGCGACCGGGGCGAGATAGCCCGCAAGGCCCGGGGGAAGCGGAATAAGACCGTTCGCCCCGGCGTAGAGCGCGGTCAGACCCGCAGTGTAACCTGCGCGGTTCTGCACAGAGAGGTTGTAGTCCTGCCGCGAATCGACCCGGCTCGCGTGATAGAGGCCGGTCACCTGCGCGGTGAAGGCGCCGATGTCCTGCGTGATGCGCGCCTGATATTGCTCTTCATCGGTGAA
The DNA here is from genome assembly GCF_042676985.1 of Sphingosinicella xenopeptidilytica. NCBI lineage: Bacteria > Pseudomonadati > Pseudomonadota > Alphaproteobacteria > Sphingomonadales > Sphingosinicellaceae > Sphingosinicella > Sphingosinicella xenopeptidilytica. Next base: position 442,116 of record NZ_JBHTIK010000001.1, read on the forward strand.
GTAGGTCGGCGTGAAGTCGGTGTTCACCTTTCGCACGTCGTCGGGGTTGGTGAAGCCGGCATAGACGTCGGGGCCGTAGAGGCTGCCGAGCGCGAACGCGGTGGGCAGCCCCTGCGTCGCGAAGAATTCGCGGGACGTCAGGATCGAGGCGACCGTCGCATTGCCGTTCAGCGTTTCGAACTTCAGGTCGCCCGGAAGGCAGCCGAGAATGCCGGTCGGATCGCGCTGGCACTTCTGTTTCTGGATACGGGCGCGGTTGTCTTTTTCGCGGAAGTAATACCCCATCAGGTCGATGGTCGTTGAGTCGGTCGGTTCCCAGCGCAGCGAGCCGCGGATCGCGTACATGTCGCGGTCGTCGATGTCGTTGCCGTCATAGACGTTCTCGGTATAGCCGTCGCGCTTCTGGTAGAAGCCGGCGAGGCGGATGCCGATCGTGTCGCCGACCGGCAGGTTGAGCATTCCCTTCAGCTTTATGGCGTTGAAGTTGCCGTATTCGGCATCGCCTGCAGCGCCGAAGCTGCCAAGTTCAGGCTTCGCGGTAACGAGATTGACCACGCCGGAGGTCGCATTGCGGCCGAACAGCGTGCCTTGGGGCCCGCGCAGCACTTCGATGCGCTCCAAGTCGAAGAACTCGGTTTCAAAGAGGCGGGTCTGCAGCAGCGGCGTGTCGTTCACGTGGATGGCGGTCGCGGAATCGCAGGTCACGCCCACGCAAAGATCGCCGATACCGCGGATCGTGAAGCTGGATGAGGTGAAGTTGCCCTTGCTGAACGACACGTTCGGCAGCGTGAGCTGAAGGTCGCTCGAATTCTCGATCTGCTGGCGCTCCATCGCCTGCGAGGAGAAGGCGCTCACGGCGATCGGCACGTCCTGCAGCGATTCAGCCTGGCGCTGGGCGGTGACGATGATGGTTTCGATGCCGGAGTCGTTCTGCTCGGTCACCTGCGCGAACGCGGGCGAGGCGGCGAGGACGGCGAGTGCTGAGGCGCTGGAAACGAAGACACTACGGGCGCGGAAACGTGACTGCATGACGAGTACCCTCCCAAGGTTACCGTTGCATCCGCGCGCCTGTTCTGGTGTGGCGCGTCGGACGGCGGGAGGAGGCCCAGCCCATCACAGCGATAGCCTCCCCTATACCGCTCGAAGGGCATAGAAACCCGGATTCAAGGGCTTGTCCAGCGATGCCGCGCGATCCCCCGGTTTTGAACAGGTATACTGACATCGCTGACAGCAAACCGTTGCCGGATTGCAACGCTTGTGGCCTTGCGGACTATCGGTTTTTGCAGGGTGCATTTCGGAAAACGTTGCAGCTTCCGTGGGGCGGCGGTTTCCCCTAAAGCGGGCGCCGCTATGGCGACACAACCCGAAACCACCGTCCTCGACCTCTTTCGCGATGCTGCCGGACCCGGCGGCTGGTCCGACGATCCCGATCGTCTCGCGCCCAAGCTCACCGATTGGCGCGGCCAGAAGACGGGCACCTCGCCGCTGCTCCTCCTGCCGCGCGATACCGAGACGCTGGCGCGCATCGTCAGAATCGCGAACGAGACCGGCACACCGCTGGTGCCGCAGGGTGGCAACACGGGTCTTGTCGGCGCCGGCGTGCCGGAGGAGGACGGCCGCGCCGTGCTCGTCTCGATGGACCGCATGAACCGCATCCGCGCGCTCGATGCGACGGGCTTCACCGTCGTCGCCGAGGCGGGCGTGATCCTGGAGACGCTGCACAAGGCCGCCGAGGACGCGGACTGCATGTTCCCGCTCTCGCTCGGCGCCAAGGGCTCGGCAACGGTCGGCGGCCTCATCTCGACGAACGCGGGCGGCGTTCAGGTGCTCCGCTACGGCAACATGCGCGCGCAGGTGATCGGACTCGAAGCCGTGCTGCCCGATGGCAGCATCCTCGATCAGCTCACGCCGCTGCGGAAAGACAATACCGGCTACGATATCAAGCAGCTGCTGATCGGCGCCGAAGGCACGCTCGGCTTCGTCACCGCAGCGTCGCTCAGGCTGATGCCCGCGCCGCGCGAAATGGCGACGGCGTTCGTCGCGCTCGACGATCCGCACGCTGCGCTCTCGCTGCTCGCCCGTCTCAAGGCGGCGACCGGCGACAATCTCGATTCCTTCGAGCTGATCCCGCGCCACGGCATCGATCTCGTGCTGCAGCACATCCCCGGCGCGCGCGATCCGCTGTCGGACGTCTATCCGTGGTACGTGCTTGTCGAGGCGACCTCGGCGATGGCTGGCGAGACGCAGCGTCAGGCGCTGGAAACGGGTCTTGCCGCCGCGTTCGAAGATGGGCTGGTGCGCGATGCCGCGCTCGCCGAAAACCGTGCGCAGGGCCTCGATTTCTGGCGCCTTCGCGAAGAGCTGCCCGAGGCCGAACGTCTCGACGGGCCTTCGGTGAAGCACGACGTCTCGGTGCCCGTTTCCGATATGCCGCGCTTCATGGAGGAGGCGACGCGGATCATCGAGGCGGACTGGCCGGGTACGCAGGTGATGGCGTTTGGCCATCTCGGCGACGGCAACGTGCACTTCAACGTGAAGACATCCGAGCCGGGTCCGCGCACCGAACTGATGGCGCGCCGCTACGAGGTCAGCGACCAGATCTACGACATCGTCGTGCGGTACGGCGGCTCGATCAGCGCCGAACACGGCATCGGCACGTCGAAGGCGAAGACCTTCGCGCGCCTCGGCAACCCGGCAAAGATCGCCGCGATGCGCGCGGTGAAGGCCGCGCTCGATCCAAACGGCATCATGAACCCGGGCAAGATTTTCGTCTGAAGTCTTAAGCGGGGACGCCGAACAGGTCCGTTTCGTCGGCGTCCTCGATGCGCACGCGCACGATATCGCCCGGCGCCACATCGGCGTCGCGCAGCAGCACCTGGCCGTCGATCTCGGGCGCGTCCCACTGCGAGCGCCCGGTCGCGCCGCCCTCATCGTCCGCCTCGTCGATGATCACATCGATCTCGCGGCCCACGCGGCTTTGCAGGCGCGCGGCTGAAATCCGGGCCTGCGCTTCCATGAAGCGGTGCCAGCGCTCATCCTTGATCTCTTCCGGTACCGCGCCGTCCAGCGCATTGGCGGCAGCGCCCTCGACGGCTTCGTACTTGAAGCAGCCGGCGCGATCGATCCCGGCGTCCTCCAGCCAATCGAGGAGATACTGGAAATCCGTCTCCGTCTCACCAGGGAAGCCGACGATGAAGGTGGAGCGGATGGCGAGGTCGGGGACGATAGCCCGCCACGAGCGGATGCGCTCCAGCGCCTTCGCCTCGTTCGCGGGCCGCGCCATGCGCTTCAGCACCGCCGGGCTCGCGTGCTGGAAGGGAATATCAAGATAGGGCAGCACCAGCCCCTCGGCCATCAACGGCATCAGCTGATCGACGTGCGGGTAGGGGTAGATGTAGTGCATCCGCACCCACGCGCCGAGCTTGCCGAGATCACGCGCCAGATCGGTGATGTGTGCGCGGTATTCGTGCCCTTCCCACTTCGAAGTCGCGTGCCGGATATCGACGCCATAGGCCGATGTGTCCTGGCTGATGACGAGCAGTTCCTTCGTGCCCGCTTCCACCAGTTTCGCGGCTTCCCGTACCACCGCCGCTGCCGGCCGGCTGACGAGATCGCCGCGCAGGGAGGGGATGATGCAGAACTTGCAGCGGTGATTGCAGCCCTCCGAAATCTTCAGATACGAATAGTGGCGCGGCGTTAGCTTCAGCCCCGCCTCCGGCACCAGGTCGACGAACGGCGATGGCACCGGCGGCGCGGCCTCATGCACGGCCTCGACGACGGCCTCATATTGATGCGCCCCCGTCACCGCGAGCACATCGGGGAAGCGCGCGCGGATCACGTCCGCCTCGTTCCCCATGCACCCGGTCACGATCACGCGGCCGTTTTCGGCGATCGCCTCACCGATCGCGGCAAGGCTCTCTTCCTTCGCCGAATCGAGGAAGCCGCAGGTGTTCACCAGCACGACGTCGGCGCCCGCATAGTCCGGGCTCATCGCATAGCCGTCCGAGCGCAGCTTGGTCAGAATCCGCTCGCTGTCGACCAGCGCCTTCGGGCAGCCGAGCGACACCATGCCGACCTTCGGCGGCGCGGGGAGCGTTTTCACGGTCATGAGACGCGCGCCAGTGACGGAAAACGCGCCCGGACGCAAGGGGGCGTGCCCTCTAACTTCCCGTCACCCCGGCGCAGGCCGGGGTCCATAACCAGCGTCGCATGGATCCCGGCCTGCGCCGGGAGGACGGGAAGGGAGTGATTTACTGCGCTGATGGCAGCGTGATCGGTTCGACCGCTCCGAACCGATCGACAAGCACATGGCCAGCGTATGCGCCCCTGTAACCATGATGTCCCGGCCACAGGCTTTCCCAGCCGCTAAAACGGACGCGGAACTTCGCATATCCGCCTGCGCGGTTGTCGAGGTGTTCCGAAAGGGCGGGGAAATCTAGGGATGCCTGCGAATCAATGCTCAGCCACTTGCATTTCGTCAAATCCATAGAGGCTTCGTCGGGGCAGAACCTCGACACTTCTAATCCTGACACGAATGTGCCGTTGAACGACTTCTTGAAGCCGAAACTTGCTTCCCATGGGCATTGCCCCGGCGCGATGCGATCCGCGTAGCGCGCTGGTGTCAATGGAGAGGGTAGATGAGCGCAGATTTGGGGGAGTGTGGGGAACTCATCCCGAAAATCGTAGAGTGTGAAGCCGATAGCTGCTGCCACGCCGATCGCAACGAACGCGGCTATGTGCATGGCTTTACCCAACCCCCGGCAAAAGCGGCAGCGGGTCGACCGGCTTCTTGCCTTGCCGGATCTCGAAGTGAAGCTGCGGCTCGTCCACGGAGCCGGTCTTGCCGACACGGGCGATGGGGTCGCCCTGGCGCACCGTGTCGCCGCGGATCACGAGCAGGTCTTCGGCGTGCGCATAGGCCGTCACCCAGCCGCCGTCATGCTTCAGCAGCACGAGATTGCCGAAGCCCTCCACGGCGTTTCCGGCATAGGCCACGACGCCGTTCGCCGCCGCGCGGATCGGCGCCCCGGCGGGGGCACGGAGATTGATGCCGTCGTTGTAGAGTCCGCCGGATTTCGCGCCGAAGCGGCTGATGAGCTTGCCCTCTACCGGTGCGGCGAAACGCCCGTTGAAAGCCGGGGTCGGCGGCAGCGCGGCCACCGCCTGCGGCGGCGCGGTTTCGCCCGCCGGGTGCGCCGCGGCGGCGGCTTCGGTCGCGGCGGGTTCGCTGCCGGTGATGAGGTCGTCGATGTCGATGGTGAAGGCGGCGGCGCGTTCGGCGAGCGTCATCTCGCGGACCTGCGCCTTCGTCGGCAGCCGCAGCCGCTGGCCGACGCGCAGCGTGTAGGGCGCCTTCAGTTCGTTGGTCGTGACGATGCCTTCCCAGTCCGCGCCATAGGCGCGCGCGATGGTGATGCCCGTCTCGCCCGCCTTCACCGTGTGATAGCGCCCGCCGGGAATGTTCAGCGCCTGCCCCACCTCGATCGTGTAGGGCGGCGCGATCCTGTTCGCCTGCGCGATCGCCTGTACGGAGGAGCCCGTGCGCTCGCCGATGCGGGAGAGCGTATCGCCGCGCGCGACGGTGACCGTCTGCTGCGGCACGTCGACAGCGTCCGCGACCACCTTCACCGGCTTCCAAGGCGCGCGCTTGGGGGCGGCCTGTGTCACCGGTGCGGGGGTGGCGGCGCTTTCGATCGGCTTCTTCGGCGTCGGCACGGGAAATTGCGGGCGCGACGGGGCCGAGCAGGCGGCGGCGAGAAGCAGGACGAAAGGAACGGTGAAGCGGAACATGGAGATGTCTCTAACCCGGCGAGACGCGGATTTGAATCGTCGAAAGCGCCTAGCCGAGGTGTTTCACCGCATCGCGCAGTGCGTCCAGCGTCTCGTAGTGGGTGAGGTCGAGGTGCAGCGGCGTCACGGCGATCAGGCCTTCGTGCGTCGCCTGCAGATCGGTGAGGTGTCCGGCCTCCGAAGCCTCGCGTCCCAGCCCGAACCAGTAATAGGTGAAGCCGCGCGGGTCGACGCGCTCCTCGATGGCGGTGGCGCCGTAGTCGCGGAAACCCTGTTCGGTCACGCGCACGCCCTTCACCGCATCCGGTGCAACGGCGGGGAAGTTCACGTTCATCAGCACGCCCTTGGGCCATGTCTTCGCGGCGAGCGCACGCACCACCGTGGCGCCCCACTTCGCCGCCGTCTCGAACGCCTGCGCCGCGCGCATGGAGCCAAGGCACTGGCTGAGTGCGATGGCGGGAATGCCGTAGAGCGTTGCCTCCATCGCCGCTGAAACGGTACCCGAATAGGTGACGTCCTCGGCAAGATTCGCGCCGCGGTTCACGCCCGAGAGCACGAGGTCGGGCAGATTGTCCTTCATCAGGAGGCCGAGCGCCATCATCACGCTGTCGGTCGGCGTGCCGCGCACCGCGAAGCGGCGCTCGCCGTGCTTCTGCAGGCGGATCGGTTGCGAGAGCGTCAGCGAGTGCCCCGCGCCTGATTGCTCTTCGGCGGGCGCGACCACCCAGATGTCGTCGCTGAGTTCGCGCGCGATCGCCTCAAGCACTGCCATGCCGGGGGCATGATAGCCGTCGTCGTTGGTGAGCAGGATCCTCACGGCCGCAGTGCCTCCAGCCCGCCCATGTAGGGGCGCAGCGCTTCGGGGATCGTCACCGATCCATCCGCCTGCTGATAGTTCTCCAGCACCGCGACGAGCGTGCGGCCCACGGCGAGCCCGGAGCCGTTCAGCGTGTGGACGAACGCCGTGCCTTTCTCGCCCGCCGCGCGGTGGCGCGCGTTCATGCGCCGCGCCTGGAAGTCGCCGCAGTTGGAAACGCTGGAAATCTCACGGTAGCAGCCCTGCCCAGGCAGCCAGACCTCCAGATCATAGGTCTTGCGCGACGCGAAGCCCATGTCGCCGGAACACAGCAGCATCACGCGATAGGGAAGCCCAAGCGCCTGTAGGATTCCCTCGGCGCACTGCGTCATCCACGCATGTTCTGCCTCGGATCGGTCGGGCGCCGCGATCACCACCATTTCGACCTTCTCGAACTGGTGCTGGCGGATCATGCCCTTGGTGTCCCGCCCCGCCGAGCCTGCCTCGGCACGGAAGCAGGGGGAGAGCGCGGTCAGGCGCAGCGGCAGGCTCGCGGTGTCGAGGATCTCACCCGCCACGAGGTTCGTGAGGCTCACCTCGGCGGTCGGGATCAGCCAGCGGCCATCCGTCGTCTGGAACAGGTCTTCGGCGAACTTCGGAAGCTGGCCGGTGCCGTACACCGCTTCGTCGCGCACGAGCAGCGGCACGGCGGTTTCGGTGAAGCCGTTCGCGATCTGCCGGTCGAGCATGAACTGCGCGAGCGCGCGGTGCAGGCGGGCGACGCCGCCGCTCATCACCGCGAAGCGCGCGCCGGAAAGCTTCGCGGCCCGCTCGAAATCGAGGCCGAGCGGCGCGGCGACGGCATCGTGCTCCTTCGCTTCGAAATCGAAGGTACGCGGCTCCCCCCACGTCTTCAGCACCACGTTCGCGGTCTCGTCCGGTCCCTCCGGCACATCGGCGGCGGGCAGGTTCGGAATGGCCGAGAGCCGCGCGTTCAGCGCCTCGGAAAGTTCGCGTTCCTTCGCTTCGAGGTCGGGGATGCGCGTCTTGAGCTCGCTCACCTCGGCCATCAGCGCGGCAGCGGCGGCCTCATCCTTCTGCGCCTTCGCGGCACCGATCGCCTTCGAGGCTTCGTTGCGGCGGGTGAGCGCGGCCTGCAGCGTCGTTACGGTTTCACGCAGTGCGGTGTCTTCGCCAAGGATTTCCGCTGACAAGGGCGTGAGGCCTTTGCGCGCTAGACCCAGATCAAATTCGGCGGGGTTTTCCCGGATATAACGGATGTCATGCATGGCGAAGGCTCTATGGAACGGCCGCCTTTGGGTCGCAACCGGTTTCGCCATGCTGCGTTGAAGCTTCACACACAGGCCGAAAAGGGAGACGCCATGATCCTCCAGCACAAGACCGAGATTTGCGTCGCCGACGGGCGCAAGCTGCTGCTGCTCGTCAACGAGGGCGACACGAAGTTCCCCGATCTGCAGGTGATCCGCGAGGAAGAGCAGGAGCTGCGCCCCGACCGAGAACTTTCAAGCGACAGGCCGGGCCGCAGCTTCCAGAGCGTCGGCACGCGGCGCCACGGCTATGAGGAAACCGATTTCAAGCAGCTCGCCGAGGATCGTTTCGCAGCGGACGTCGCCGATATCCTGAAAAAGCGTGCACTGGCGGGGAAAACAGACCGCCTTGTCGTGATCGCGCCGCCCGCCACGCTTGGCGAGATGCGCAAGCATTACCACAAGGAAGTCGTGGACCGCATCGTCGCCGAGATCGCCAAGGAGGCGACCAATCTGCCGCCCGATGCCATCGCCGCGATGGTGGAGGCCGCGTAAGTCCGCTTGGCGGGCATGGGCGTCCGCGCTATGCGAGGCGTCCATGCAGCCCGCCATCGAAATCCGCGACCTCGAAAAAACCTATTCAGACGGAAAGCGCGCCTTGAAGGGCGTCAGCTTCGATGTGCCGCGCGGTCAAATCTTCGGCCTGCTCGGCCCCAATGGCGCGGGCAAGTCGACGCTGATCAACATCCTCGCTGGTCTTGTGAACAAAACCGGCGGCACCGCGCGCATCTGGGGCTTCGACATCGATGCGGATCGCAGGAACGCCAAGCGCGCGATCGGCATCGTGCCGCAGGAGATTCTGTTCGACGCCTTCTTCACGCCCTTCGAGGCGCTGGAGATTCAGGCCGGGCTCTACGCTGTGCCGAAGGCCGAGCGTCGCTCGATGGAAATCCTCCGCGCACTGCGCCTCGAAGACAAGGCGCACGCCTATGCGCGCACGCTCTCGGGCGGCATGAAGCGGCGGCTCCTCATCGGCAAGGCGCTCGTCCACAATCCGCCGATCCTGATCCTCGACGAGCCCACGGCGGGCGTCGATATCGAGCTGCGTCAGCAGCTCTGGTCATACGTCCGCCAGCTCCACGCGGCGGGCACCACGGTCGTGCTCACCACGCACTATCTCGAAGAGGCCGAAGAGCTTTGCGACCGCATCGCGATCATCAACAACGGCGAGGTCGTGGCGAACGACGAGACGCACGCGCTCCTTGCGAGCGCGCAGGAAAAGTGCCTGATCGTCACGGTGGATCGCGATCTCGATAGCCCGCCCGCCGGGCTTCCCGCCGAGAAGGTGGAGGTGAAGGGCAGCCGCCAGCTCATCCTCACCTACAATCGCAGCGTGCTCACTGCCGGCGAGCTTCTGCAGGCGATCAGCGCCACCGGCCTTGGCGTCGTCGACGTCTCGACCCGCGAGGCGGACCTCGAAGACGTGTTCCTCCACCTCACGCAGCAGCAGGCAGCATGACGACAGAGTTCGACGTTCTCGTCATCGGCTCCGGCGCGGCCGGGCTTACCTGCGCGCTCAACCTCGCGCAGCATTTCCATGTCGGCGTGCTCTCGAAGGCTGACCTGTCGGCCGGGTCTACGGCATGGGCGCAGGGCGGCATCGCCGCCGTGCTGGAGCCGGGCGACACGTTCGAAAGCCATATCGAGGATACGATGGTGGCGGGCGCGGGGCTCAACCACCGCGACATCGTCGAGTTTGTCGTCGAGAACGCCCCCGCCGCGATCGAGCGGCTCGCCGAGATCGGCGTGCCCTTCAACGAAGGCGGCACCGAACGCTGGCACCTGACGCGCGAGGGCGGCCACAGCCATCGCCGCATCGTCCACGTCGACGACGCGACCGGCTGGGCCGTGCAGCAGGCGCTCGAAAAAGCTGCCGCCGCCAGCCCCAACATCACGCTGCTGCCCGACAGGGTCGGCATCGATCTCGTCACCAGCCGCCACGGCGAGCGCTATTCGGGCGACGGGCACGTCTGGGGCGTCTACGCGCTCGACCGCGCCACCGGCCGCGTCGAGACGCTGACCGCGCGCGCCACCGTGCTCGCCACCGGCGGCGCGGGCCGCACCTATCTGTTCTCCACCGCCCCGCGCGGCGCCACCGGGGACGGCATCGCCATGGCGTGGCGCGCGGGCTGCCGCGTCGCCAACATGGAATTCATGCAGTTCCACCCGACCTGCCTCTACAACCTTGAGGTCAAGAATTTCCTCATCACCGAGGCGGTGCGCGGCGAGGGCGGCCACCTGAAGCTGCCCCCCGGCGTCCCCGGCGGTGGTGAGCGCTTCATGCCGCGCTTCGATCCCCGTGCCGAGCTTGCCCCGCGCGACATCGTTGCCCGCGCGATCGACCACGAGATCAAGCGCCTCGGCCTCGATTACGTGCATCTCGATATCAGCCACCGCGAACCGGAATTCGTGAAGCATCACTTCCCGAACATCTACGAAAAGCTGCTCGGTCTCGGTATCGACATGACGAAAGCGCCGATCCCGGTCGTCCCCGCGCAGCATTACACCTGCGGTGGCGTCGTCATCGACCGCGACGGCCGCACCGACCTCCCCGGCCTCTATGCGGCGGGTGAGGTCAGCCACTCCGGCCTCCATGGCGCGAACCGCCTCGCCTCCAACTCGCTCCTCGAATGCTTCGTGTTCGGCGAGGCTGCGGCGAAGCACATCACGGCGAGTTGGGACGGGCTCGCATCGCCGCCGCCGATCCGCGCGTGGGACGAGAGCCGCGTCACCGATTCGGACGAAGAGGTTGTCATCAAGCAGAACTGGACGGAAATCCGCCGGTTCATGTGGAACTATGTCGGCATCGTCCGCACCACCAAGCGGCTGGAGCGCGCGCAGCACCGCATCAAGCTGCTCACCGGCGAGGTCGAGGATTTCTACGGCCACTTCCGCGTGACGCCCGACCTCATCGAGCTGCGCAATCTTCTCACGGCCGCCGACCTCATCGTCCGCTCCGCGCTCCGCCGCCACGAAAGCCGCGGGCTGCACTACACGCTCGATTATCCGCAGCCGTCATCCTCGGCAGAGGACACGGTGCTGATCCCGTAGCTTCTCATTGTACGGCGTTCCTGTATCAGGGCGCTCATGATCGATCCGACGCTCGCCGCCGACATTCGCGAAATCGCATCACTTCAGGGAACGTTCCGTCTCCGCTCCGGACAAATCTCTCGGACATACTTCGACAAGTATCGTTTCGAGGCCGACCCCGCCCTGCTCAGAAGAGTGGCGAACGAAATGCTTCCGCTGCTTCCGGCCGATACGGAAGTCCTCGCAGGTCTGGAACTCGGAGGCGTTCCGATTGCGACGGCCGTCTCGCTGGTAACCGGCCTCCCGGCTGCCTTTGTGAGGAAGGAAGCGAAAGAATATGGAACCTGTCTGGCTGTGGAGGGCGCCGACGTGCGCGGCAAACGGGTCGTCCTTATCGAGGATGTGATAACGACGGGCGGAGCGGTCGCCGACGCCGCGCGTCTGGTGAGCGCGGCCGGTGCCGACATCATCGGCGTCGTTTGTGCGATCTGGCGCGGGAACGGGAAGCCCGCGATCGCGGCGTTGCCGGACATGCCTGTAACGGCCGCGATGACAGCAGCCGATCTGGGCGGGTGATCGTCTGCCGCTGATCTGATCGCGTGATTGGCGTGGCCGTTACCCCGCCGCTCGCCAACGCGGCGCCCGCTTGCTACACGCACCTCATGACCGACGCCCCCCAGCATCTCTACCTCGTCGACGGGTCGAGCTTCATCTTCCGCGCCTATCACCGCCTGCCGCCGCTCACCGATCCCGAAGGCACGCCGGTCAATGCCGTGTTCGGCTTCACGGCGATGCTGTGGAAGCTGATCGAGGAGCTGAACCGCGGCGAGGGGCCGACGCATCTCGCCGTCATCCTCGATGCCTCGAAGCACAGCTTCCGCATGGAGTTGTACCCTGAATACAAGGCGAACCGGCCGGAGCCGCCCGAGGATCTGATCCCGCAGTTCCCGCTGATCCGCGATGCCGTGCGCGCCTTTTCGGTGCCCTGCATCGAGGAGATCGGCATCGAGGCGGACGACATCATCGCCGCCTATGCCGTGAAGGCGCGAGACGCCGGTATGAAGGTCACCATCGTCTCTTCGGACAAGGACCTGATGCAGCTCGTCGGCGGCGGCATCGACATGCTCGATACCATGCGCGACCTCCGCATCGACGTGGCGCATGTCGAGGAGAAGTTCGGTGTGCCGCCGGAGAAGGTCGGCGACGTTCTGGCGCTGATGGGCGACGCGGTCGACAACATTCCGGGCGTGCGCGGCGTCGGCCCCAAAACGGCAACGCAGCTCATCCAGGAATACGGCGACGTCGAGACGTTGATCGCCCGCGCCGGCGAGATCAAGCGCGACAAGCTGCGCGAGATGATTCAGTCGAGCGTCGACGATATCCGCATGTCGCGCGTGCTGGTCACGCTCAAGATCGATTGGCCGCTTCCCGAACCGATCGAGACCTTCGCGCTCAAGGATCCGCCGCACGAGCCGCTTTCGGCGTTTTTCAAGAAGCACGGCTTCCGCACGTTGCTCTCCAAGCTCGGCAAGCACGCGGCCGTGGAAGCGGCAGGCGGCGCGCCGGGTGCGGCGCTGCCCCCGCCCGACGCCTTCTCGCCGGCGCTGTTGCCCTTCGAGCACGACAAGTACGAGACCGTCGCGACGCTTGAGGTGCTCGACCGCTGGATCGCCGAGGCGTTCGCGGCAGGGACCGTCGCCGTCGATACCGAGACGGACAATCTCGATGCGATGCGCGCTAATCTCGTCGGCGTCAGCCTCGCGACCGCGCCGAACCGCGCCTGCTACATCCCGCTCGGCCATGTCGCGAGCGAGGGGCTGCTCGGCGAAACACCGGTGCAGGTGGACCGGGCGGAAGCGCTCGTCCGGCTGAAGCCGCTGCTCGAAGATCCCGCGACGCTGAAGGTCGGCCAGAACCTCAAGTACGACATGCTCGTGCTCGCGCGACAGGGCATCGGAATCGCGCCGTTCGACGATACGATGCTGATTTCCTACGCGCTCGATTCGGGCAAGGCGCTCGAAAACGGCGGCCCGATGGGCCATGGCATGGACGGGCTGTCTGAGCGGTTGCTCGGCCACAAGCCGATCCCGTTCAAGCAGGTCGCGGGCACGGGCAAGGCGCAGGTTACTTTCGACAAGGTGCCGCTCGACGCTGCCACGAAATACGCCGCCGAGGATGCCGATTGCACGCTTCGCCTCTGGCAGCACCTGAAGCCGCGCCTGTGGCGGGAGCATGTGACCGGTGTCTACGAAACACTCGAACGCCCGCTCGCCCCGGTGCTGATGCGCATGGAGCGGCGCGGCATCAAGGTGGATCGCGCGGCGCTCGCACGCCTTTCAGCGGATTATGCGCAGGGCCTTGAACGGCTCGAGGCGGAAATCCATACGCTTGCGGGCGGGCCGTTCAACGTCGCCTCTCCGCGCCAGCTCGGTGAGATCCTGTTCGAACAGATGGGCCTGCAGGGCGGCAAGAAGTCCGCCAAGACGGGTGCTTACTCCACGGACGTCGACGTGCTCGATCGCCTCGCCGGCGAAGGTGTCCCGATCGCGCAGAAGGTTCTGGATTGGCGCCAGCTCGCCAAGCTCAAGTCCACCTACACCGATACACTGCAGGAACAGATCAACCCCGAAACGGGCCGCGTCCACACCAGCTACGCGCTCGCCTCGACCACCACGGGGCGTCTCTCCTCCACTGATCCCAACCTCCAAAACATCCCCGTCCGCACGGAAGAAGGCCGCAAGATTCGCGACGCCTTCGTGCCGGAAGCGGGCAATGTCCTGCTCTCGGCGGACTACAGCCAGATCGAGCTGCGTCTGCTCGCCGAGATCGCCGAGATTCCGCAGCTCCGGCAGGCGTTCGCGGACGGACTCGACATTCACGCCATGACTGCGTCCGAGATGTTCGGCGTGCCGATGGCGCAGATGACGCCGCTCGTCCGCCGCCAGGCGAAGGCGATCAACTTCGGCATCATCTACGGCATCTCGGCGTTCGGCCTCGCGCGCAACCTCGGCATCGATCGCGGCGAGGCGGGCGATTACATCAAGCGCTACTTCGAGCGCTTCCCGGGCATCCGCGATTACATGGAGCGCACCAAGATGGGCGCGCGCGACATCGGCTATGTCGAAACATTGTTCGGCCGCCGCATCCACACCCCGCTCATCAAGTCCTCGAACCAGGCCGAGCGTGCCTTCGGCGAGCGCGCTGCGATCAACGCGCCGCTACAGGGCACGGCGGCGGACATCATCCGCCGCGCGATGATCCGCATCGAAGACGCGCTGGAGGCGGAAAGCCTCGCCGACGCACGGATGCTGCTGCAGGTGCACGACGAACTCGTCTTCGAGGTTCCCGTGGACAAGGCGGCCGCGGCCGGCGCCATCATCAAGCGCGTGATGGAGGAAGCCTGCGCACCCGTCGTTGAAATGACCGTCCCGCTCGTCGTCGAGGTCGGCACCGGCCAAAACTGGAACGCCGCCCACTGATTGGCACTGTAACGGTTCCGCCATTTCACTGTCACCAAAGCGTCATCGAACGCGCCTAGGGGCGGCGTCAGAAACAGGTCGTCCTTGAAGCGGAGACGGAATCCCATGCGCATCACCAGCCTTGCTCTTGCCGGTATCGGTCTTCTGGCGCTCGCCGCCTGCGATTCGTCCCCCGCGCCCACGCCGCCGCAGGGCGGTGACACGGCGGCGACTGGCGGCATCAATGTCTCCGGTCCCGCGCTCCGCATCGTCGGTTCGTCCACCGTCTACCCGTTCACCACGGCGGTCGCCGAGAACTTCCGCCGCAAGTATCCGGCGGCGGCCGCGCCGATCGTCGAGTCGACCGGCACCGGCGGCGGCATCAAGCTGTTCTGCGGCGGTGTCGGTACGCAGCACCCGGATGTCGCCAATGCCTCGCGGCGCATCAAGAAGAGCGAGGTCGAGCTTTGCAACGCGAACGGCGTCAAGCAGATCGTCGAGGTTCAGGTCGGTCTCGACGGCATCGCGATCGCGCAGTCGAAGTCCGATGCGCATCTCGACGTGACGCCCGCGCAGATCTTCCTCGCGCTTGCCGCCACGAAGCCGGACGGTTCGAAGAACACCGTCACCACCTGGAACCAGATCGATCCAAAGCTCCCCAACCGCAAGATCGAAGTGCTCGGCCCGCCGCCGACCTCGGGCACGCGCGATGCCTTCAACGAGCTCGTGATGGAGGCGGGCTGCTCCACCTTCCCGAACCTCAAGGCGCTGAAGGACTCGAACGAGGACGAATACAAGACGCGCTGCACCAAGCTCCGCGAGGACGGCATCTATGTGGAAGCCGGCGAGAACGACAATCTCATCGTCCAGAAGCTCGTCGCCAACCCCACCGCGGTCGGCATCTTCGGCTACTCCTATCTTGAAGAGAACCTCGACAAGATCGAAGGCGTGAAGATGAACGGCATCGCGCCGGAATACGAAGCGATCGCGAGCGGCGCTTATCCGGCCTCACGTCCGCTCTACATCTACGTGAAGGGCGAGCACGCTCGTGCGAAGCCCGCGCTCGCGGTGTTCCTGCAGGAATATACGAGCGAGGCGGCGTTCGGGCCGGAGGGCTATCTCAAATCGCGCGGCCTCATCGCCGAGCCGGATGCCGAGCGCAAGGCGAGCGCCGCCGCGGCTGCCGCGCTGACCCCGCTCGATATCACCGCGCTCAAATAGGCGTCAGTTCAGCCTGAGTTCGTGGTCGACAAAGCGGTATTCGGCCGGGCGGAGCGATGCGCCGTGCATGATCCGCACCGAATGCAGCATTCCGTCGATACTGTGCGACCAGAAATCGAGGAACCGGATCAGCCGCGGAAAGCGCGGCGCCATGTCCAGCGTCTGCCACGTGAAGCTCTGCAGCACGTGCGGGTGATCCGGCATATGGTAGAGGATATCGGCGGTCAGCGGGCGCCAGTCCTGCATCTGCCGGACGAAATCGCCATCAACTCCGTGCGGTACGTCATCGTGCATCGCAAGTTCCTTCCCTGTGGAACCCAGGCACAGGGAATCATGCCGTCACACGACTGTAAATATCCTTAACGGGCGGAGTGAAAACCGTCGCTGGTGCCCACGGCCGGGATCGAACCGGCACGCCTGAAACAGGCGAGGGATTTTAAGTCCCTTGCGTCTACCAATTCCGCCACGTGGGCCGCTGCGGTCTTCGGCGTGCCTAGCGCCTCTAGATGGCGCCGTCGAGGGGCTGGTGCCCGGCGGCGGACAGTGCGTCCATCAGGCGGGCAGCGGCGTCGTCGAGCGCGGCCTGCTCGCGGCTGCGGATGACGAAGTTTGCGCCGATCTTGCCTTCGCGCCAGAAGGGATAGCTGCCGATCTGGATGCCGGGTTTTTCCCGCTCCACAGCGATCAGAATCTCGGAAACGCTGCTCTCCGGCACCCAGGCGCCCACCGTCCGGTCGAGCACGGGAAGCCCGCCTTCGAGCTTGCCGTCGAGTCCCGCGAGCATCCCCTGCGTGATCTTGGGTACCCCCGCGAGCATGAAGACGTTGCCGATGCGGATGCCCGGCGCGCCCGAAACCGGGTTTTCGATGAGGTCGGCGCCTTCCGGGACGCGGGCCATGCGCAGCCGCGCCTCGGTGATGCGCTCGCCGTAGTATCGGCGCAGCATGGCCTCGGCCTCCGGGTGCAGCACGACCGGTACGCCGAGAGCCTCCGCGACGGCATCGACGCTGATGTCGTCGTGCGTCGGCCCGATGCCGCCGGTGGTGAACACATAGTCGCATTGGGCGCGGCAGGCATTGACGGCAGCGACGATGGCACCCATCTGATCGGGAACGACACGCGCTTCGACGAGCTGGATTCCCTGAATGTTAAGCCATTTCGCGAGATAGGCGAGGTTGGCGTCCTGGGTTCGGCCGGAGAGAATCTCGTCGCCGATGACGATGAGTGCGGCGGTCCAGATGCGGGTTTCAGCCATGCCGCTATCCGTAGCCGCAGCGGCAAACAGGGTAAAGCGTGATGGCACGGTGCCGCGTCGCCGTTGCCGGATCGGGCCGGTTTAGGGTATTCGGAGCGACGACATGATCGGGATTCTCACCTTTGCCCTGCTGGCGGCCCCTGCGCCGAAGGCCGTGACGCTGGACGCAAACGTGCGCCGCGCCGCGCTCGATGTCGTCTCCTGTGCGCAGGCGTCGGGCATCGGCAAGGCGGCGCGCAGCGTCACCATCATCGATTACGGCCGCGCCTCGCTGGAGCCGCGCCTCTGGGTCATCGATTTGAAGACGGGTGCCGCGCTCGTGCAGGAATATGTCGCGCACGGCCGCAACTCGGGTGAGAATCGCACGACGAGTTTTTCGAACGCGATGAACTCGCACCAGTCGAGCCTCGGCCTGTTCGTCACCGCCGAGACCTATACGGGCTCGAATGGCTATTCGCTGCGCATGGACGGGCTGGTGCCGGGCATCAACGATGCGGCGCGCGATCGCGCCATCGTCATGCACGGCGCACCGTATGTGAATCCCGAAGCAGGCGCGAAGCAGGGCCGGCTTGGGCGCAGCTGGGGTTGCCCGGCACTGCGCAGCGCGGTCGCGCAGGGTGTCATCGATCTCATCAAGGGCGGCAATTTCGTTTTCGCCTGGCATCCGGACAAGGATTGGGTCGGGGCGTCGCCCTATGGCAAGTGCGTCGTCGCCATGAAAGATCGTCCGGCTGGCGCCAGCCGGACCGCGCGTTAGGATAGGTTCATGGATATGGAAGTTTCAGACGTCATTCTCGATGCGTCCGGCATCAAGCTGCACGGACCCGATGCGTTCGAAGGGATGCGCCGCGCGGGCCAGCTCGCCGCGGCGGCGCTCGATATGCTGGTGCCGCACGTCGTGCCCGGCGCCCGCACGATCGATCTCGATACGATGGTGTACGAGTTCGTGCGCGAGCGTGGCGGCGTCCCCGCCACCGTGTTCTACAAGGGCTACAGCCATTCGAGCTGCATCAGCATCAACCATGTCGTCTGCCACGGCATCCCGAGCGCGAAGCGGCTGGTGAAGGGCGACATCGCCAACATCGACATCACCGTGATCGTCGACGGCTGGCACGGCGACACGAGTCGCATGTTCCTCGTCGGCGACGTTCCGCTGAAGGCGCGCCGTCTCGTCGACATCACCTATGAATGCCTGATGCGTGGCATCGCGGCGGCGAAGCCGGGCAACCGCCTCGGCGATATCGGCCACGCCATCCAGTCTTATGCCGAGGAGCAGCGCTGCGGCATCGTCCGCGATTTCTGCGGGCACGGTCTCGGCCGCATGTTCCACGATGAGCCGAGCGTCGTCCATGTCGGCAAGCCCGGGCGCGGCGTGCTGCTTAAGCCGGGCATGTTCTTCACGATCGAGCCGATGATCAACCTCGGCCGCGCCGACGTGAAGGTGCTCGACGACGGCTGGACGGCGGTGACGCGCGACCGCTCGCTCTCCGCGCAGTTCGAGCATTCGATCGGCATCACCGAAACCGGCTGCGAGCTTTTCACGAAATCTCCCGCCGGTCTCGATCACCCGCCCTACGCGGCCTGAGCGAAACGCCCCTCCTCTTCAGCGGGAGGTTTTACAGCTCCAGCGTCATGCAGACGCTGTAGGGGTCTTCGCGGTAGTCACCGAACGGCGGGCACAGCGTGAAGCCGCGGCTCGCATAGAGCAGCCGTGCCGCATCGAACGCGGCGGGCGTGCCCGTTTCGAGGCTGAGCCGCGTGTAACCGCGCCGCCGTGCCTCTTCGATGATGTGGTCGAGCATGACTGTCGCGACCCCGCGTCGGCGATAGCGCTCGTCGGTCCGCATCGATTTGATCTCGCCGTGCTGCGGATCGAGTTCGCGCAGCGCGCCGCAGCCCAGAAGCACGCCTTCGTCCCACACCGTCCAGAAGGTGATATCGGGCGCGCGCAGTGCGTCGAGATCGAGAGCGTGCACGCTCTCGGGCGGCGAATGGCGGTGCATCTCGTCGAGATGCGCCTGCAGCAGCGCGGCGATTTCCGGGCCTTGCAGATCGTCGCGGCGAATCTCCATCACCCAAGCGCCTCCCTCAGCACCGCGATCAATCGGTCGCAGTCCGCATCGTCGTTGTAGAGGTGCGATGTTACACGCAGCGAACGGCCGCGCAGCGAGACGAACACGTTCTCGGCGGCCAACCGCTCCGGCAGCCCGATGGGCACGTCTCCCGGAAAGCCGAGCGATAGGAAATGCGGCGCGCGCGTTTCCGGATCGGGCGCGAGAAGGCCGATGCCGCGCGCCGCCTTGCCAAGCGCGAGGTTCCGGCTCCCGAGCGTTTCGGCGATGTTCGCGATGCCCCAGCCGAGCAGCATGTCGATGGCGGCGGCGGCACCCATCAAAAGCGGCGGGTTCGCCTTCTCGCCCACGTCGAAGCGGCGCGCGCCGGGCTGGAAATCGTTGCGATAGTCGACAAGCCGCGAAAAATCCTCGCTACCGCCGCGGTTCATCCAGTTGTGCTCGATCGGCGTGCCGCCCTGATGCTTCGGCGCGACATACAGCATACCGATGCCATAGGGCCCCATCGCCCACTTGTAGCACGCGGCGACCATGAAATCGGGCTGCACGCTGTCCGCATCGAACGGCAGCGCTCCGAGCGACTGCGTGAGATCGAGCACGAGCGCGGCCCCCGCCTTGCGGCACGCCGCGCCCACGGCATCAAGATCGACAAGGCCGCCGTCCGCCCAGTGGCAGTTCGGCACGGCGACGAGCCCCGTGTCCGGGCCAATCGCGGCGAGCACTGCGGGTGTCCACGCCTCTCCGGCTTCGCGCTTCACGGTCACGATGCGCGCGCCGCACGCGATGGCGTGTTCGCGCCATATGTAGAGGTTGGAGGGGAACTGGTCGGCGAGCACCACGATCTCCTGCCCGCGCCGGAGCGGAAGGTTCCGCGCCGCGACCGCAAGCCCGTAGCTGACCGAGGGAACGACGGCGAAATCGTCGGGACTACCGCCAGCGAGCGCGGCGAACCGGCTGCGCGCCGCCTCGGTGTGCGTGAAGAAATCGGCGGGGCGGTACGTCCACGGCGCGGCCTTCAGCGCCATGCCCTTGCCGGCGGCGGCGCTGACCTCGCGCGCAAGCGGCGACATGTAGGCGCAGTTCAGATAGGCGACCTCGCGCGGAATATCGAAACGGTCGCGCTGGCAGGGGATCAGGCTCATGTTTCTTTTAAGCCAGAACGCCTTGGCGCCCGCAAGGGACTGGCCTTCGCGCCCGGCTTGCGGCTAGCCTCGTTTCATGGCCGATACGGACTCCGATTCGGGCGCTGATACCGGTCACCGCGCCCGGATGCGCGCACGCATCCTGCAGGGCGGGGGTGACGCCTTCCATGATTACGAGCTGCTCGAATATCTTCTCGGTCTTGCGATCCCGCGGCGCGACACCAAGCCGCTTGCGAAAGCCCTGATCGCGCGCTTCCAGTCGTTCGCCGCGGTGATTTCGGCAGAGCCGCGCGATCTGAAGCGCGTGGCGGGTGTCGGCGATGCCGTGATCGCGACGCTCGGTTTCGTGCGCGCCGCCGCGCTTCGGCTGCAGCGCGCGAACGTCTACGGAAAGCCTGTGCTTGCCGGCTGGCAGGCGCTGCTCGATTATCTCCATGCCGACATGGCGCACCTGGGGCGTGAACGCTTCCGCGTGCTGTTCCTCGATTCGCGAAACGTGCTCATCGCAGACGAAGCGATGTCGGACGGCACCGTGAATCAGACCTCGGTTTACGTGCGCGAAGTGATCCATCGCGCGCTCGATCTGGGCGCCACTGCGCTGATCCTTGTCCACAATCACCCCTCGGGCGACCCGAAACCGAGCCGGGATGACATCCAGCTCACCAACCACGTCCGCGACGCGGCACGCGTGCTCGGCATCCAGCTCCACGATCATATCGTCATCGGGCGTGAAGGCCACGCCAGCTTCAAAGCGCTCGGCCTTCTCTAAGGCTGGAAACCGCGCGCCCCGTCTGCTACCCGCGCGGCCCTGACAGGAGCCCACGCATGATTCCACGCTACAGCCGCCCCGAGATGACGACGATCTGGGAACCGGAAACCCGTTTCCAGATCTGGTTCGAGATCGAGGCGCACGCCATGGACGCGCTCGCCGAGCTTGGCGTGGTGCCGAAGGATGCGGCGAAGGCGGTGTGGGAACGCGGCGGCTTCGATGTGGCGCGCATCGACGAGATCGAGCGCGAGGTGAAGCACGATGTGATCGCCTTCCTTACCAGCCTTGCCGAGCATGTCGGCGAGGAGGCGCGCTTCGTCCACCAGGGCATGACGAGTTCGGACGTGCTCGATACCTGCCTCAACGTTCAGCTCGTGCGCGCCGCAGACCTCATCATCGCCGATCTCGATGCGCTGCTCGCCGCGATCAAGCGCCGCGCGCTCGAACACAAGATGACCCCCACGATGGGCCGCAGCCACGGCATCCATGCCGAGCCGACCACCTTCGGCCTCAAGCTCGCGCAGGCCTATGCCGAGTTCGAACGCTGCCGCGCGCGCATGGTCGCGGCGCGCGAGGAAGTCGCCACCTGCGCCATCTCGGGCGCGGTCGGCACGTTCGCGAACATCGATCCGCGCGTCGAGGAGCATGTCGCGAAGGCGATGGGGCTGACGGCGGAACCGGTCTCGACGCAGGTGATCCCGCGCGATCGTCACGCCATGTATTTCGCGACGCTCGGCGTCGTCGCTTCGTCGGTCGAGCGGCTGGCGGTGGAGATCCGCCACCTGCAGCGCACTGAGGTGCTGGAGGCGGAGGAATATTTCTCGCCCGGCCAGAAGGGCTCGTCGGCGATGCCGCACAAGCGCAACCCCGTGCTCACCGAGAACCTCACCGGCCTTGCCCGCCTTGTGCGCGGCTATTCGATCCCGGCGATGGAAAACGTCGCACTCTGGCACGAACGCGACATCTCGCACTCGTCCGTCGAGCGCATGATCGGGCCGGACGCAACGGTCACGCTCGATTTCGCGCTCGTCCGGCTCACCGGCGTCGTCGACAAGCTGCTCATCTACCCCGAGCGGATGCAGAAGAACCTCGACAAGATGGGCGGGCTCATCCACTCGCAGCGCGTGCTGCTGGCGCTGACGCAGGCAGGCGTGAGCCGCGAGGATTCCTACCGGCTCGTGCAGCGCAACGCGATGAAAGTGTGGGATTCGGACGGGCAGCTCCAGCTCCTCGACCTGCTCAAGGCTGACCCGGACGTGACCGCGCGGCTTTCGAATGCGGAGCTCGAAGGTCTGTTCGATCTTGGCTACCACTTCAAGCACGTCGACACGGTCTTCCGGCGCGTTTTCAGCGAATAAGTCCTTGTAAAATAGGATTTATGCTGCCAGCCAAGCTGCTGGCGGCGCATTGGCCTCCACTTCGCCCACTTATCGCTTGTCAGAAGCGGTGGTGCTTGCGCTCCTGTCGAAGCTGGATGCCGGCGTCGAGCAGCGGTGTCGGCGTACGTTCGAACTCGGCGGGCGTCATGCCGATGAAGTGTTTGAACTCGCGCGTGCGGTGCGACTGGTCGAAGTAGCGCAGCGCAGCGAGATACTCGTCATCGGGATCGCCAAGGCCGCGCATGGCGGCGGCCATGTCGAGAAAGCGGCTGCGGCGCATCACGGTTTTGGGCGTGTGACCGAAATGCGTCGTGGAGAGGCGTTCGAGCTGGCGCGACGAGATGCCGAGCTGGTCGGCAAGGTCTTCCACACGCGTCGCGCTGTCGAGGCGGGCGACGCTTTCGAGGTGCTGCATGGCGCTGTTGACGCGCTCGGGCGCTTTCAGTTGCGCGGTGATCGCATCCTCGCAGATCGCGATGATGCTGTCGTCGTCGGTCAGCTTCGCAACCGCCGCGAGCCGCATCTCGGCCTCCTCGCCCCACACGTCGGCGAGCCGGACCATGCGGTCCGCGAAGTTGGAAGCAGGATGCTCCGAAAGCGCGCGCCAGGCCGAGGGGCGGAGCGCGATGCCGACGATGAAGAACGGCCCGCGTACGCGCACCTTGAACGGCCGCGCGTTGGCGCCGAAGAACAGCACGTCGCCCGGCCGCTCCCAGCGTCCCGGCGCGATCTCCGCCGCCCAGTCGCCGGTGATGAGGATGCGGACGAACGCGGTTTCGGCGAGCAGCCGGTCCACCATGACGAAATCGTCAGGGAGCGGTGCCCGGAATACATAGTGGCGCGCGATATAGGGCGCGAGGTGCGACGAGGGAGCATAGTTGCGCGACTGCAGCATGAATGGCTCTTCCGGCTCAATTCTTATACTCAGGGCAACTGATTACGAGCACGTATTGTTCCGCCCCCGCAAGTAAAATCCGGCGAATTCAGAGAAGCCGTATCTCCCGAAGCCGCTGCAGCAAGTAGGCGTTGGCGGTGATGCCTTCGGGGTAACGATCCGGATTGGCCGCGGTGACACAACCCGGCAGCGTCTCGATCCGGTAGTCGGGCGCGAAGTGGAGGAAGAAGGGCATCGAATAGCGCGCGCGCCCCGCGGCGGGCCCCACGGGGTTCGCCACGCGGTGCGTGGTCGAGGGCAACACATGATTGGTCAGCCGCTGGAGCATGTCGCCGATGTTCACGACGAGCGCCCCTTCGGGCGGGCTCACCGGCAGCCAGGAACCGTCGCGGTTCAGCAGTTCGAGCCCGGCTTCCTCGGCGCCGAGCAGCAGCGTGATGACGTTGATGTCTTCGTGCGCGGCGGCACGGATGCCGCTCGGTGCGGCGGGTTGCGGCGGGTAGTGCAAGAAGCGCAGCACGCTGTTGCCATCGCGCGTCGGGTCCGCAAAAAAGGCGTCCGGCAGGTTGAGCCCGATGGCGATGGCTTCGAGCAGCCGCGCACCGGCCGCCTCGAACGCCGCGAAGATGCCCATCGCTGCCTCGCGGAAGCCCGCAACCTCGGGCCACACGTTCGGCGGCATGTCGGTGGCATAAGGGTGACCGGCGGGAAGCTCACGGCCGACGTGCCAGAACTCCTTCTGATCGACCTCCGCGGCGTCCTTGGCAGCCTCGATGCCGAACGGCGTATAGCCGCGCGCGCCGCCCGTGCCGGGAATATGCCATTGCCGCTTCACGGCGTCGGGCAGTGCGAACAGGCGCCGCGCCGCGGCGTCGGCCGCGCGTATGGTTTCAGCCGGAATGCCGTGATCGGTCACGACGCCGAAACCGTACGTCCTGAAATCGTGCATCAACCGCTGCGAAAAATCAGCCGGGCGGCCCGCCATCGAAACGGGGCTCAAACTCTCGGCGGTTACCGTCATCTCGCAGGCTCGAATGCAATTTTCACGCTGGAAATCCTAGCGCGACGGGAACCGCTTGTCGCCTGCGGTGTTGTGTCATCTGACTCGCGTGATTTCTGCCCCCAACGCACGCGGGTCACCCTGCCCGAAGGAGTGGGCCGCGTCGGCTTCATGCCGGCGCGGCCCTTTCCATATAAGGCGCGGGCCTTTCAAAAGGACTTTTGCCGAAGCGGTCGCTAGGGTTCCCCTTCGAACAGGGAGAAGCCGATGCGCCGTTTCGTTGCCGCCGCCGTTTTCATGGGCCTCGCCGGGCCTGCCGCCGCCGATACGCTCACCGATGCTGTCGCGGCCGATACCCCGTATCTGGTGGCGCTCTACACGCATCTGCACGCCAATCCCGAAGTGTCGTTCCAGGAGGTGGAAACCTCGGCGCGCATGGCGGCGGAGCTGAAGAAGGCTGGATTCACGGTCACGACCGGAGTCGGCAAGACCGGCGTGGTCGCGGTGCTGAAGAACGGCGACGGGCCGGTGGTGATGCTTCGCGCGGACATGGACGGGCTTCCCGTCACCGAGGAAACCGGCCTGCCCTATGCCAGCAAGAAGACCATTCAGGTTCCAGGTGTCGGCACCTCCGGCGTGATGCACGCCTGCGGCCACGATATCCACATGACGAGCATGATCGGTACGGCGCGGCGGCTCGCGGCGACGAAGGCCGAATGGTCGGGCACGCTCGTCGTCATCATGCAGCCCGCCGAGGAGCGCGGCGGTGGCGCACGCGACATGCTGGCGGACGGACTCTACGCGCGCTTTCCGAAGCCGGCGCACGTCATCGGTCTTCATGATAGCGCCACACTGCCCGCAGGCACGCTCGGCATTTCGGACGGCTACGTGATGGCGAACGTCGATTCGGTGGATATCGAGGTGAAGGGCAAGGGCGGACACGGCGCCTATCCGCACACGACGAAAGACCCGATCGTGCTCGCAAGCCGGATCGTCGGTGCATTGCAGACGCTCGTCAGCCGCGAGCTCGATCCGCAGACGCCCGCCGTGGTGACGGTCGGCGCGTTCAACGCGGGCACCAAGCACAACATCATTTCGGATGGCGCACACCTGCAACTCACGGTGCGCAGCTATTCGGACGAGACGCGGCAGTACCTGATCGATGGCATCAAGCGTATCGTGCGGGGCGACGCGATCGCGGCCGGAATGCCGGACGAACTGATGCCTGTCGTCATCGTTGCCGACGAGTTCACACCCGCCACTTACAACACGCCGACGCAGACGGAGGCGCTCAAGACCGCCTTTATCGCGCGCTTCGGCGCGGACAAAGTGAAGCCCTATAAACCCGAAATGGGCGGTGAGGATTTCAGCCGCTATTACCGCGAGGACAAAAGTATCGAGAGCACGCTGTTCCGCGTCGGTGCGGTCAAGCAGTCGACCTATGATGCGGCGGGCGGCGATCCGACGAAGCTGCCGTCGCTCCACTCGTCTAAATTCGCGCCCGATCCCGAGCCGACGATCCGCACCGGCGTCGAGGCGATGGTGACGGCGGCGCGGACGGTGCTCGGCAAGCGCTAGGCGCGATCTTTCAGGTAGTAGCGCTCGATCTCCTTGAGGTCGGCGTCGAGTTCGTAGACGAGCGGCTGGCCGGTCGGGATTTCGAGCGTGGGGATTTCATCGTCCGAGATGCCCGAGAGGTGCTTTACGAGCGCACGCAGGCTGTTGCCGTGCGCGGAGATCACCACGCGCTCGCCCGCCTTCAGGCGCGGGGCGATAGCGGCTTCCCAATAGGGCAGCACGCGGGCGATCGTGTCTTTCAGGCTCTCGGTGCGTGGCACGGCGATGCCTGCGTAGCGACGGTCTTTCGAAACGTCGAACGGACTGTCCGCTTCAAGCTCCGGCGGCGGAATGTCGAAGCTGCGGCGCCAGATGTGCACCTGCTCGGCGCCCACCTTGTCGATCATCTCCTGCTTGTTGAGCCCGGTGAGGCCGCCGTAGTGGCGCTCGTTGAGCCGCCAGTCCTTGGTGACGGGCAGCCAGAGACGGCCCATCTCCTCCAGCACGAGATTGAGCGTCTTGATCGCGCGGGTCTGCAGGCTCGTGAAACAGGTGTCGAAATCGAAACCGGCGCCGGCGAGAAGCTGTCCGGCGGCGCGGGCTTCGGCGGCGCCCTGTTCGGTGACGTCGACATCCCACCAGCCGGTGAAGCGGTTTTCAAGGTTCCAGGCCGACTGGCCGTGGCGCAGCAGTACGAGACGGGGCATTGTTCAAATCCTGATGAGGGTCAGCGGAGTTGGGGAAGCACTTCGAGCGCGGCGGCGAGGCAGTCGCGCCCCAGCGCCTTCGAACGCGCGGGCGACCAGCCATAAACGGCGTCCGGCGCGACGTTCGCGTCCTTGAACGGCATTTCGAGCGTCATCGACAGGCAGCCGAAACGCTCGGCGAGCGCGTTGGTGGCGACAGTGAGGTTGGCCTTGCCGGGCGCCGGGATTTCGTAGCCGTCGACGGTCTGGAAGTCCGGCGAGATGCGATCGAGAATGGCGATGAACGCCGCCAGCCGGTCGGTCATCGCCGGTGTGATCGAGGGAATGCCCTCGAACCCCGCGATGAAGTTGTTGGGGATCGCCTCATCGCCGTGGACGTCGAGCACGAAGTCGGGCTTGTCGCGGTCCATGCGTGCGAGCACCGAAAACACCTCGGGGCTGCGTTCGAGCGAGGGCGTCGCCCATTCGCGGTTGAGGTTCACGCCGACGGCGTTCGTGCGCAGGTGGCCTCTGCGGGAGCCGTCCGGGTTCATGTTGGGAACGATGCGGAGTGTCGCTTTCGCACGGAGTGCGCGTGCCACCGGGTCCGCCGGGTCGATCAGGCGTTCGAGCGCGCCTTCCATCCACCATTCGGCCATCGTCTCGCCGGGGTGCTGGCGGGCGATGAACCACAGGTTCACGGGACCGTCGCCGATTGTCAGCAGGTCCATGTCCTGCCCGTCGAGCGTCTTGCCGATCACCTCGCTCGTCACGCCCGGGGCGCTGCCGATACGGGCGACGAGGTCGTTGTGCCGCTCCATGCTGTAGGGCGCGAAATAGGCGATCCAGACGCTGTCTTCCTCCGGCGTCAGCCGGATGGTGAGCGTGCCGCCGTCCGCGGCTTTGTCATAGGCGGTGTCAGCACGGCACCAGTCGCTGCGGTCGTAGGAGACGACCGCGCGGTAATCCGGCCAGCCGCCCGGATAGGCGGAGGCTTCGAGGCCCACGAGGCGGATGATGCAGGCCGCGCCGCGCACGCCCGAGAGGCGGAAATAGAACCACTGCGCGAACTCCGACATGTGATCGCGCGGGATGGTGAGCACGATGTCGTCCGCGCGCTCGGCACGTGTGACGGCGATATTGCCGCCGTCGAAGGCGGCGGAAACGGTGACGGCCATGAAACTCCTGTAGAGCAGAGCTTACTGGGATTTGTATGTCACCGTTTGGCCCGACGTGCCCGGAAAGTCACGCAAAAGTGCATCGGCGAGCGCGGGCATGGCCGCCGCGAGCGGCCCGTAGCGCGTCGTGCTGCCCGCCTCGGCAACCGCACGGCCTTCCCAGAGCACGCTCTTGTCGGAGGTCCGCTCGATCTTGAGCGCGAGCATGTTGATCGCGGTTTCCTTCGTCTTCTTCTCGCCGATGCCGAAGCTGGTGCCGAGCCCGACGCCGACGTTCTTGCCGAACGTGCCGCCGCCGATGCCGATGGTGACGGGAGAGCCGCCGCCGACGCCTTCACGCGTCGTCTGCCCATAGGCGAGCACGCCGATATATTCCGCGCCTTCACGTCCCGATGCGAGCGAGAAGCCGTGCTCGGCAAGCTCCGCGTTGACGGCGGATGCGTAGTTCTGGAATTCGAGCGTCCCGGCTGCGGTCTTCTCGAGTGGTTCGAGGTAGATGCTGCCGCGCAGCCCGGGCTGCGTCATGTGGAAGCGCGTGACGTCGGCCTCGAAACGGTTGGTGGTGCAGGCGGCGAGAAGTGCGAGCGCGGTGAGCGCAAGGGCCTGTTTCTGCATTGCGGTTCCCCTGAAACGATTGTGCAATCCTATCGCATCATCCTGTAGCTTCACAGCTTTCTTATGCCTGAACGGCTTGCCGGGCCGCCTGTGTCCGCATATCGGGCAAGAGCGCAGACAGGAGTGGCAAGGATGGTATCGGTTCTGGTGACGGGCGGCGCGGGGTATATCGGCAGCCATGCGGTGCTGGCGCTGAAAGACGCAGGCCACCAGGTCTCGGTGATCGACAATCTCGTCACGGGTTTCCGCTGGGCGGTGCCGGAGGACGTGCCTTTCTACGAAGGCAATGTCGCCGACGAGGCGCTGCTGGACCGGATCGTCGCCGAGCAGGGCATCACGGCGATCATGCACTTCGCGGGCTCGGTCGTCGTGCCCGAATCAGTGAGCGATCCGCTCAAATACTATCGCAACAACACGGCCGCGAGCCGCACATTGATCGAATCGGCGGTCAGGAACGGCGTGAAGCACTTCATCTTCTCGTCGACCGCGGCGGTGTACGGCATTCCCGACCACACGCCGGTGGACGAGGAAACGCCGCGCGTTCCGATCAACCCTTACGGCACCTCCAAGCTGATGACGGAGTTCATGCTGGCGGACGTCGCGGCCGCGCACCCGATCAACTACGCGGCATTGCGCTACTTCAACGTCGCGGGCGCGGACCCGGCGGGTCGCACCGGCCAGTCGACGGCGGGTGCGACGCATCTCATCAAGGTCGCGGTCGAAGCGGCGACCGGCAAACGCTCGCACGTCTCGGTGTTCGGTACGGACTATGCGACGCCCGACGGCACCGGCGTGCGCGACTATATTCATGTCAGCGATCTCGCCGCCGCGCATGTGCTGGCGCTCGGCTGGCTCGAAGAACGGCCGGAGGAATCGGTGACGCTCAACTGCGGTTACAATCGCGGCTTCTCGGTGCTGGAAGTGCTGGACGCGGTGGAGCGTGTCTCCGGCCGCAAGATCGAACGACACATGGAACCGCGCCGCGCGGGTGATCCCGACGCACTTGTGGCCGAGAACGCGAAGATTCTGGACACTTTCCGCTGGCAGCCGCGCAACGGCAACCTCGATACGATCGTCACCCATGCGCTCGCGTGGGAGGAGAAGCTCGCCGCGCGCGGCTGACCGGTCAGGTCGAAAGAAAACGGCGCGAGTCGCCTTCGAGTACCATCGCGGTCAGGCGGCCGGTAGCGTAGGCGCCTGTGTCGATGCCGGTGCGGTTCGCCTGCGCGTCGACATCGCGCGTGATCGAATGGCCGTGGACGACGTGGAAGCCGTGGTCACCCTTGTGTTCGAGGAAGGCTTCGCGAATCCAGATGAGGTCGCGTTGGCGCTGCTCCTCCACCGGCACGCCGGGCCGGATGCCGGCATGGACGAACAGATAGTCGCCAGCGCGGCGCATGAGTTCGAACGATTCAAGAAGCTCGATGTGGGTACGCGGCATCATCTCGCGCAGCGCGCCGAGCGCGGCCGCCTCGTCGTCGCCGAAGGCGAGTGCAGCAGGGAGGCCGTAGCTCGCCAGCGTCTCGCGCCCGCCATGCTTCAGCCAGCTGGGATAAAGCGATTCGTCCTCGCGCGGACGGCCACTGACGAGGTGCGCGAGAATCGATTCGTGATTGCCCTTGAGCAGCGTCCAGCGCTGGCCAGTGGGCGGACCCTCCGCAAGCCGGTCGAGCACCGCGGCGGACGCGTTGCCGCGATCCACGTAGTCGCCGAGGAAAACGATCTCCGAATCGCCGCTCCAGCCCGCGAGATCGGCATCGATCTGGCCGAGCAGCGTGTCCATCAGGTCGCGGCGGCCGTGAATGTCGCCGATCGCATAGAGGCGCAGGCCCTCTGGCAGGCGGTCGGTGCGTTTCGGCCGGGATCGGAAGCGGGACAGCATTGCGCCCATGTAATGCACGCGCCGCTGCGGGCAAGCCGGTGCGGCGTGCGGCCTCTTGTCCGCCCGGCCGCGGCACCACACATCAGACTTCTATGAAAACGGTCTCGGCCCAGTGGGAAGCCACCATCCTGATCTGCAGGAAGTGCTCCAGAAAGCTTGGCGGAGGCTTCGGGAAAAACGGCCGGAAATCGCTGGCAAAAGCGCTTCGGGCCAAGGGAATCGGCGGCAAGGGCCGCAAGGCTGGCGTCGGCATCGCCGAAGTCGGCTGTCTCGATATCTGCCCGAAGAACGGCGTGGTCGCCATGAACGCCGCAAACCCGGGCACGTGGCTGATCGTGCCGAAGGGCGCTGACATCGACAAGGTCGCCGAGCGTCTGGGGTTCGGCGATGACCGGGGCGCAAGCCGGAAGCCTTGACTTCGAAAGGTTTGCCCCGTAGGGACGCGCGCTCTTGAACAGCACCAGAATCAGTTTCGCAGGCGGAAAACATGAAGATCCGGAACAGCCTCAAGTCCCTGAAGGGACGTCATCGCGATTGCCGCGTCATCCGCCGCCGCGGCCGCACCTATGTGATCAACAAGACGAATCGCCGCTTCAAGGCGCGCCAGGGTTAGTCTTCGCGGCTGATCTTCCGCTGAAAGCCGAAGCTTCGATCGACGCCGTCATCTTCGATGTCGGCGGCGTTCTTTATCACTGGCATCCGCGCTACCTCTACGAAAAGCTGATCCCGGACCGGGAGCGGCTCGAATGGTTCTGCGCCAATGTCGTGACCCCGGAATGGCATTTCCAGCACGACGCCGGGCGGCCCGCCGCCGAAACCACCGCTGAACTCGTCGCGGCCTTCCCCGAGGAACGCGCGCTCATCGAAGCCTATGTGCCGCGCTGGCTGGAAACGCTGCCGGGGCCGGTGGATGGCATGATCGAACTGGTGCACGCGCTCGCCGACCGGGGCGTGCCGCTCTACGGCATCACCAACTTCTCGCATGAGTTCTGGCCCCGATTCGCCTCAACCGAGCCGGCGTTCGCACGCTTCCGCGACATCATCGTGTCGGGCGAGGAACGGCTGGTGAAGCCTGATGCCGCCATTTTCGCGCTGGCGAAGCGCCGCTTTCCGGTGGACCCGGCGCGCGCGTTGTTCATCGACGACCGCGACGACAATATCGCCGCCGCGGAAGCGGCAGGCTATCGCGGTCACGTGTTCACCAGTGCGGACCGGGCGAGGGCCGCGCTGACGGCGCTCGGGATCTCGCTCTGAGGTTGGCAGGGCGGCCCCGCGACCGCGGGTGCTGCGATCAGAATCGGTGTCGCGAACAGCGCAAGTCCTGCTGATCCCACACCAAGCAACAGCAGGTCGCCGTGAAGTTTTCGCATGATGAAACGTCCCGAAATCGTGCCTTATGGTGCACGGCTACAGGGCGGCCGTCATATAAGCGTCAAAATGAAAACGACGGGGGCGAAACAATTTCCTGCGTGTGTGTTTCCACGCGCGGCGATTGACTTTCCGCGGCCTATTTCCGGCTCTTGAGTTCGTCGCCTGTAAGTCTCGCGATGTGGAGTACGTTTGTGGACCCCGGTGTGCCGAAGGGCACGCCGGCCATGATGATGATGCGGTCGCCGCTGCCCGCCACACTCGCGCGCAGTGCCATGCGTTTCGCCTTGCTCACCATTTCCTCGAAATCGTTCACATCGCGCGTGTGCACGGCATGGACGCCCCACAGCAGGCCGAGCTGGCGCGCCGTCGCGAGCTTCGGTGTCAGCACCAGCAGCGGCACGTTGATGCGTTCGCGGCTGGCGCGCCGCGCCGTGGAGCCGGAGGTGGTGAAGCAGCACACCGCGCGTGCCGATATGGTCCCGGCGATCTGCCCCGCCGCGCCCGAAAGCGCGTCGGCCGTCGTTGGTTCGAGCAGTGTTTCGGTGAAATGCACGCGCCGTGCGTGCTCGGGATCGGTTTCGACCGCGCTCGCAATCGCATCCATCATCCGCACGGCTTCCACGGGCCATGCGCCTGCCGCCGATTCGGCGGAGAGCATCACGGCGTCGGCACCGTCGTAAACGGCGTTGGCGACGTCGCTCACTTCGGCACGCGTCGGCGTCGGCGAGGTGATCATCGATTCGAGCATCTGGGTCGCGACCACGACCGGACGCCCCGCTTTGCGCGCGGCCTGCACGATGCGCTTCTGCGCCATCGGCACGGCCTCGGGCGGCATCTCGACGCCAAGATCGCCGCGCGCGACCATCACCGCGTCGGCGATTTCCAGAATCTCGCTCAGGCGGTCGAGCGCCTGCGGCTTCTCAATCTTCGCGAGAAGCTGCGCCCGGCCACCGATCAGCCGCCGTGCTTCCGCAACGTCCTCCGGGCGCTGCACGAAGCTCAGCGCCACCCAGTCCACGCCCGCGTCGAGCGCGAAATCGAGATCGCGGCGGTCCTTCTCGGTGAGCGCGGCGAGGGGCACGACGGCGTCGGGGACATTGAGGCCCTTGTTTGAGGAGAGGCGCCCACCCACGGCAACCTCCGTCTCGATTGCGTCGGGCGTCACCGCGAGAACGCGCAGCGCCACCTTGCCGTCGTCGATGAGCAGGCGTTGGCCTGGCTCGGTGACGCCGAAGATTTCCGGGTGCGGCAGGAAGGCGCGCGTCGTGCTGCCCGGTGTGTCGTGCCGGTCGAGCGTGAAACGCTGTCCATTCTTCAGTTCCACGGGCGCGTCGAAGCGGCCGATGCGGATTTTCGGTCCCTGCAGGTCGGCAAGGATCGTCATCGGGCGCGACGTTTCGCGTTCGAGCGCGCGGATGTGGCCGACGACCTCGGTGTGGCCCTCGTGCCCACCGTGGCTCATGTTGAGCCGGAAGGCATCCGCTCCGGCGAGATAAAGCGCCCGAATCTGTTCGTAGCTGCTCGATGCAGGTCCGAGTGTTGCGAGGATGCGGACCTTGCGGCGGCGCGGCTCTATCTTCATGTGACCCCTTCGTAGTGCTTGCGCGCGGATATCCCTAGAGCGTTACGGTTTCGGGTGCAAAGACAGGAGAAGAAGATGGCCATCGACGACAGCGTTCGGACCGAAATGGAAGCGGCAGCGTTCCGGCGGTTGGTCGAACACCTCCGGCACCGCACCGATGTGCAGAACATCGATCTGATGGGCGTCGGCGGCTTCTGCCGCAACTGCCTCGGCGACTGGCTGCGCGAGGCGGGCGAAGCGCGCGGCGTCACGCTCGGCAAGGACGAAGCGCGCGCACTTGTCTACGGCATGGATCCGGCGGAGTGGAAGGCGAAGCACCAGACGGAGGCGAGCGCGGAGCAGATGCGCCGCATGGACGAAAGCGTCGCGAAGAACGCGCACTGACCTGCCTTGCGGAGTTGGAGCGGGCGACTTACGAACCCCGACCGATTTCTTCATCCATGATTCGAGGCAGGCATGACCGACAACGTATCCGTCGAACAACTCCGTCTTTTCATCGAGCGCATCGAGCGTCTTGAAGAGGAAAAGAAGGGCATCGCCGACGACATCAAGGACGTCTACCTCGAAGCCAAGAGCCAGGGCTTCGATCCCAAGACGATGAAAACCATCGTGCGCCTGCGCAAGATGGACAAGAACGCGCGCCAGGAAATGGAAGCGCTGCTCGATACGTACAAGGCGGCGCTCGGCCTCGAGGTCTGACGCCGCGCGTGGCCCGCGCGTCCCATCGCGGGACGCGTGGAGCGCCGACTGTCCCGATTCGAGCCGGAATGCCGGTGCCGAAAAGTTATCGACTTCAATAAAATCAATGACTTGAGATTTTGGCACGGCGCTTGCTGTTCTCTGGACAGCCGCCGGCGCCACGGCCCCGGCAAAGGCGGCGACCCAACCTGGCGGTGGTCAATGACCCCGACCGCCTCCAGGCGAAAACCCTGAGTTGAGCGGCGATACCACGGCCCCGGTATCGCCGCTTTTCTCGTTCTGGGCGGCTTGGCGCCCGGCGCGCGCGCCGATACTATCCCGTCCATGCAAATCAGCCTGACCGTCAACGGCTCCCGCCGCGCACTCGACGTGGAACCGACGATACTGCTCGTTGAAATCCTTCGCGATCACCTGCGCCTCACCGGCACGCACATCGGCTGCGACACCAGCCAGTGCGGCGCCTGCAACGTTCTGATGGACGGCAGGGCGGTGAAGAGCTGCACGGTGATCGCCGGGCAGGCGGACGGCGCCGCCGTGACGACGATCGAGGGGATCGGCGCTGACGGCGCGCTGCACCCGATGCAGGTGGCGTTCCGCGAGGCGCACGGCTTGCAGTGCGGCTTCTGCACGCCGGGCATGGTGATCGCCGGGATCGCGATCGCCGGGCGGCACGGACCGGACGTGGACGAGGAAACCATCCGCCATGACCTTGAAGGCAATCTCTGCCGCTGCACGGGCTACACCAACATCGTGAAAGCGATCCGCGCGGGAGCGTCTGCGCTGTGACGGCGTACCACCGGCCTGCGGACCTTGCCGAAGCCGCCACGCTCCTCGGCGCGGGCGGCGATGTCGCCTGCCTCGCGGGCGGGCACACGCTCATTCCGGCGATGAAATCGCGGCTGCGGGCGCCCGATGCGCTCGTCGACCTCGCGCACGTGACCGACCTGTCGGGCATATCGCGTGAAGGCGATCGTGTATGGATCGGGGCGATGACGCGCCACGCCGAGGTCGCTAAGACCGCGCCGATCGCGGCGCTGGGAGGTCTCGCGGGCGGCATCGGCGATCCGCAGGTGCGGGAGCGCGGCACGCTCGGCGGCAGTGTCGCCAACAACGATCCGGCGGCGGACTATCCGGCTGCAGTGCTGGGGCTCGATGCCGTGATCGAAACGAACCGCGGCGTCCATGCGGCGGACGATTTCTTCCTCGGCATGTTCGCGACTGCGCTTGAAGACGCCGAAATCATCACGCGTATCGGCTTCCGCGTGCCGCAGGCGGCAGCCTATGCGAAGTTTGCGCACCCGGCCTCGCGCTATGCGCTCGTCGGCGTGTTCGTCGCCCGGTTTGCGGAGGGCGCGCGCGTTGCCGTGACCGGCGCGGGGCCGGGCGTGTTCCGCTGGAGCGATGCGGAAGCGGCGATCGACGCGGGCGACGCGCTTCCGGAGCTTGCGCCGGACGATCTCAATACCGACATCCATGCTGGCGCCGAATACCGCGCGCATCTCGCTGGCGTGATGCTGCGCCGCGCGCTCGGAGACATGGCATGATCCTCTCGACCACCCCCACCATCGAAGGCCGCCCGGCGACCAAGTATCACGGCGTCGTCACCGGCGAGGCGATCCTTGGCGCGAACATCTTTCGCGATCTCTTCGCGGGCATCCGCGATATCGTCGGTGGGCGCGCGGGTTCCTACGAAACCGTGCTGCGCGATGCGCGCCAGCAGGCGCTTTCGGAGCTCGCTGAAGAAGCACGCAAGATGGGGGCGAACGCCGTCGTCGGCATCGATCTGGACTACGAGGTGCTGGGGCAGGGCGGATCGATGCTGATGGTCTCGGCCTCGGGGACGGCGGTCACCGTTTCCTGAACATTGCCAGTAGGCGCCTCGCTCGCGTAAAGACCCGGCCACAATTCCAGAAACCGGCACGAACGAGTCCCATGGCAGGCCATTCCAAATTCAAGAACATCATGCACCGCAAGGGCGCGCAGGACAAAAAGCGCTCGGCGATGTTTTCCAAGCTCTCCCGCGAAATCACCGTCGCGGCCAAGATGGGCACGCCCGATCCCGACATGAACCCGCGCCTGCGCGCCGCCGTGATCGCGGCGAAGGCGCAGTCCATGCCCAAGGACAATATCCAGCGCGCGATCGACAAGGCGAGCGGCGGCGACGTCGAGAACTACGAAGAGATCCGCTACGAAGGCTTCGGCCCCGGCGGCGTGTCGCTGATCGTCGAGGCGCTCACCGACAACCGCAACCGCACCGCGACGAACGTCCGCACGATCTTCTCCAAGAACGGCGGCAACCTCGGCGCGTCGGGTTCGGTGAGCCACGGCTTCGACCGCATGGGCCTCATCGAATATGCGGCCAAGGCGGGCGATGCTGAAAAGGTGTTCGAGGCGGCGCTCGAAGCCGGCGCTGAGGACGTGCAGTCCGACGAGGACGGCCACGAGGTGTGGACCGCGCAGGATACGCTCCACGAGGTGGCGAAGGCGCTCGAAGCCGTGCTCGGCGAGCCGGAGGGCGCAAAGCTCGCGTGGCGGCCGCAGACGATGGTGTCGGTGGCCGAGGGCGACGCGGGGTCGCTCCTAAAGCTGATCGATTCGCTCGACGATGACGACGATGTCCAGACCGTGTCGGGCAATTACGAAGTCTCCGACGAGGTCATGGAGAAGCTCGGCTGATCATTCTCGGCGTCGATCCGGGGCTGAACGCCACCGGCTGGGGCGTGATCCGGGCCGAGGGCAACCGCATCTCGCACATCGCGCACGGCACGCTGCGCATCCCGGCGGACATGCCGATGGCCGCGCGGCTCTCGGCGCTTTACACGGGCCTTGCGGGCGTCGTCGCTGAAAGCGGCGCCGGGACGGCGGCCGCCGAAGAGGTGTTCGTCAACAAGAACCCGCAATCGACACTGAAGCTGGGGCAGGCGCGCGGCGTGGTGCTCGCGGCGCTCGCGGGATCGGGGCTGGAGGTCGCGGAGTATGCGACGCGGCTCGTGAAGAAGGCGCTGGTCGGAACGGGCGCGGCGGAAAAGGATCAGGTGCGCGCGATGGTCGAGCGGCTGATGCCCGGCGTGAAGATCAAGAGCACCGACGCGGCGGACGCGCTTGCGGTGGCGATCTGCCATGCGCATCATCAGGCGAGCGTAAAGGCGTTGGGGGGATACCGATGATCGCCAAGCTGAAGGGCCTGCTCGACACAGTCAACGCAGACGCTGCGGTCATTGATGTGAACGGAGTCGGGTATCTCGTCTCGGCGTCGACCAAGACACTTGCGTCGCTCGGCGGCGCGGGCACACCGGTGACGCTGCATATTGAGACGCACGTACGTGAAGACGCGATCCAGCTTTTCGGTTTCGTGACGGAACGCGAGCGCGACTGGTTCCGACTGTTGCAGACGGTGCAGGGGGTCGGTGCGAAGGTGGCGCTGGCGATCCTGTCGGTGCTGACGCCGGATGAAATCCACGCCGCGATCGCCAACCGCGACAAGACGATGGTGGGCCGCGCGAGCGGTGTCGGGCCGAAGCTCGCCGAGCGCATCGTCAACGAACTGAAGGACAAGGCGGGCGGCATCGCCGGGGGTGCGATCCCGGTCGGCGGCTTCGCACCCGCCGTCCCCAAGGGCGGCCTCGCGGCGGACGCACTCTCCGCACTCGCCAACCTCGGCTACAAGCCCGCCGAAGCGAACCGGGTGGTGACTGCCGCCATCGAGGAAGCCGGCGAGGGCGCGGATGTCGGTACGGTGGTGCGGCTGGCGCTCAAGAAAGCGGCGCGGTAGGGTCCGCGCATGGCCACGCAACCCGATGATCAGCGCTTTGTGACCGGCGAACGCCGGACCGAGGACGTGGATGCCGCGCTCAGGCCGAAGCGGCTGGAGGAGTTCGTCGGGCAGGCGGCGGCGCGGGAGAATCTGCGTGTGTTCATCGCGGCTGCGAAGCAGCGCGGCGAGGCAATGGACCATGTGCTGTTCTTCGGGCCGCCGGGTCTCGGCAAGACGACGCTCGCACAGATCATCGCGCGTGAGCTTGGCGTGGGGTTTCGGTCCACCTCGGGACCGGTGATCGCGAAGGCGGGCGACCTCGCGGCGCTGCTCACCAACCTTGAACCCAACGACGTGCTGTTCATCGACGAGATTCACCGGATGAACCCGGCGGTGGAGGAAATCCTCTACCCGGCGATGGAGGACCGCGCGCTCGACATCATGATCGGCGAGGGGCCGTCGGCCCGATCGGTGCGCATCGACCTGCCGCCGTTCACGCTCGTTGGCGCGACGACGCGATCCGGGCTGATCACGACGCCGCTGCGCGACCGCTTCGGTATTCCGGTGCGGCTGAATTTCTACACGGTCGACGAACTCGAACACGTGGTGACGCGCGCCGCCGGGCTGCTCGGCATGGCGCTGTCACCCGAAGGTGCGCGCGAAATCGCCGGGCGTGCACGCGGCACCCCGCGCATTGCGGGGCGGCTGCTGAGGCGCGTGCGCGACTTCGCGCATGTGGCGGGCGCGGACATTGTCGACCGCACGATGGCGGATACGGCCCTCCTGCGGCTGGAGGTCGACGCGCTCGGGCTCGATGCGATGGACCGGCGCTACCTCGGCATGATCGCGGACATCTACAAGGGCGGCCCGGTGGGTATCGAGACGCTGGCGGCGGGGCTTTCGGAGCCACGCGACACGCTCGAAGAGGTGATCGAACCCTATCTGATCCAGCTCGGCCTCGTCGCGCGGACCGCGCGCGGGCGGATGCTGAACGGGAGGGCGTGGACGCATCTTGGTCTTGCTCCGCCGGCGGGCGCGGGTGACGTGCTGCCCTTCGAGGACTGAGCCGCGCTCACGAATCGGCGCATTTTCGGGCTTCCCCGCCGAGTCGCGCCCGGTTAGACACCGGACGGAATGACGGGTGAAACAACAAGCGGCCCGCCCTCAGGCGCCTTTGTGGACGGTGTTCACCGCTTTCCCGTGCGCGTCTATTTCGAGGATACCGACCTCTCGGGCGTCGTCTATCACGCCAACTACCTGCGCTTCATGGAGCGCGCGCGCTCGGACATGCTGCGCGCGGCGGGTATCGACCAGCGCGCCTTCTTCGAGGCGGGCGAGGGCGCCTATGCGGTGACGGACCTCCAGATCCGCTACGTGCGCCCGGCGCGGCTTGACGACGTTCTTCATGTCGAAAGCCGCGTAAAAAGCATCGGCGCGGCGTCGTGCCGGATCGCGCAAGTCATCGTACGTTCAGGGGAACTCGTCACGGATGCGCTTGTTACAGCTGCACTCGTCGGGCGAGACGGCAGGCCGAAGCGCCAGCCGCAGGAATGGCGCAGGGTATTCGAGGAATTGGCCGTAAAGGCGGGAAACGGGGAGCCGGATGGAAACTGAGGTTGCAAACGTCGCATTGGCGGGGGCCGCGGACATGTCGCCTTGGGCGCTGTTCATGCAGGCGGATATTGTCGTCAAGGCGGTGATGATCGGGCTCCTGTTCGCGTCGATCTGGTCTTGGGCGATCATCATCGAGCGCGCGCGGCGGCTGAAAGTGATCGGCAAGCAGACCGAGGCGTTCGAGAACCGCTTCTGGAAGGCGAACAGCTTCGAGGATATCCGCGAGGCGCCGGGCAAGGCCGAGCATCCGGCAACCAAGGTGTTTGCCGCCGCGATGAGCGAGTGGCGGCGTTCGACCGCGGGCGGCAAATACGATCGCGTCGGCCTCCGCACGCGCCTCGGCGGTGTAATGGGCGTCGCCATCGCGCGCGAGATCGACACGCTTTCGGACCGGCTCAACATCCTTGCCACCATCGGCTCCGTCTCGCCGTTCGTCGGCCTGTTCGGCACCGTGTGGGGCATCATGCGCAGCTTCACCTCGATCGCGGCGACGCAGAACACGACGCTCGCCGTCGTGGCGCCCGGCATCGCCGAGGCGCTGTTCGCGACCGCGATGGGGCTCTTTGCTGCGATTCCGGCGGTGATCGGCTACAACCGGCTGCTCTATGGCATCGGCCGCGTCGAGGGGCGCCTGCACAACTTCGCCGAGGAGTTCCAGGGCGAGCTGTCGCGTGAGCTTGAAACCATGGCACCGAAGGCCTGACGCATGGCGATGGGCATCGCACCTGGCGGACGCAGGGGCGGCAAGGCGCCGCCGATGAGCGAGATCAACGTGACGCCGCTTGTCGACGTCATGCTCGTGCTGCTCATCATTTTCATGGTCACGGCGCCGCTGCTCGTCTCGGGCGTTCCGATCGACCTTCCCGACAGCAAGGCGGGCGCGCTCAAGCAGGACAACACGCCGATCCAGGTCTCGCTGAACGCTGAGGGCGAGATCTACATCGACGAGCAGCTTGTACCCGCTGACGAACTCGCCGCGAAGCTCGCCGCGATCAGCGAGGCGCGCGCGGGCGAGGCGGAAGGACCGCGCATCTATGTGCGCGCCGACCGTCGGCTCGACTTCGGAAACGTGATGCGCGTGATGGGCGAGGTGAACGCTGCGGGTTTCAAAAAGGTCGCGCTCGTGAGCGAGGCCGGCGCCGACGACCGGTGACCGAGAACCGCGCGATCCTGATCGCGGGCGTGGCGCACCTTGCGCTGTTCGCCGGGCTGTCGCTGAGCTGGAGCCTGATGTCCAAGGACATCGCGCCGATCGTGGAGCCGATCCCGGTCGAGTTCGTGGACATTTCCGACGTGCCGACGGTGCAGGAAAAGCCCAAGCCCTCGATCGAGGCGGCACCGCGCGAGACGGTGGAGGAGGCCGAGCCCGAGGTCGTCGAGCCGGAGCCGACGCCGGAACCGACCCCGCCGCCGGTCGAGATCGCGCCCAAGGAAGCGCCGAAGCCCAAGGCGGAGCCGAAGAAGCCCACGCCCAAGCCGGTCGAAAAGCCGAAGCCGAAACGCGATCTTTCGAACCTGATTGACAAGTCGCTGAAGGATGCGCCGCGGAAGACGAAGCCGACCGACTTCGCGAAGTCGATCGAGCAGGCGATCCCCGAAGGCGCCAAGCTCGACGCGCGCACGATGGCGACGCTGGCGCAGGCGATCCGCGACCGTATCTACCGCTGCTGGGACCCGGGTGCGGGCGGGCCAGACGCGCGCAACATCAAGACGCTGCTGCGCGTGCGCGTGCAGCGCGACGGTACGATCATCGGCCGGCCGGAAGTGTTGTCGCAGAGCGGGATCGGCGCAGGCAACGCCGCTTACGGCCGTGTGGCGCGCGACGCCGCGATCCGCGCCGTGATGAACCCCGCCTGCTCACTGGAAGGACTGCCCCCGGAACTTTATGACGGGTGGAAAGATTTCGAACTCAATTTCGACCCAAGCGAGACGCTGTAAGGAAATGCCTGTGAAACGCCTCATCTCCGCACTGTCGGCACTGCTGATCGCAATCGTCGCGACACCTGCCGCCGCCCAGCTTCGCGTCGACATCAACGCGGGCATCTCGAAGCCGATGCCGATCGCCGTGCCGGCGTTCACGACGCCGGCGCTCGCGAGCACGGTTGCGGGCGACACCGCCGCGCTCGGGCGGCAGGTCGCGGAGGTCGTCTCGAACGATCTTGCGAGCTCGGGGCTGTTCAAGCCGATCAACCCCTCGGCGTTCACCACCACCGTCGCCTATGCCGACGTGCTGGCACCGCGCTTCCCGAACTGGCGCACAGTGGCGGCGCAGGCGCTCGTCACCGGTTTCGTGCAGGTGAACGGCGACGGCTCGATCACGGTCGGCTGCTACCTCTACGATGTCTTCTCCGAAGAAATTCTCGCGCGCGAGGGCTTCTCGACGCAGCCCGCATTCTGGCGCCGCGCCGC
Organism: Sphingosinicella xenopeptidilytica; assembly: GCF_042676985.1. Taxonomy (NCBI): domain Bacteria; kingdom Pseudomonadati; phylum Pseudomonadota; class Alphaproteobacteria; order Sphingomonadales; family Sphingosinicellaceae; genus Sphingosinicella; species Sphingosinicella xenopeptidilytica. The sequence continues at coordinate 483,598 of NZ_JBHTIK010000001.1, forward strand.
GCACAAGTGCGCGGATGCGGTCTATTCGCGGCTGACAGGCGAAAGCGGCTACTTCGACAGCCGCATCGTCTACGTCTCCGAAACCGGCAGCCAGACGAAGCGCATCAAGCGGCTCGCGATCATGGATCAGGACGGCGCCAACCACCGCTTCCTCACGAACGGCCAGAATCTCGTGCTGACGCCGCGCTTCTCGCCGAGCCAGCAGACGATCGCCTACATGTCGTTCGCGCAGAACCGGCCGCGCGTGTACATCTACAATATCGGCACCGGTCGCCAGACACTGGTCGGCAACCTGCCGAACATGAGCTTCGCACCGCGCTTCTCGCCCGATGGGCAGAGCCTCGTCTTCTCGATGGCGCAGGGCGGCAACACCGATATCTATCGCATGAGCGTGAACGGCGGCACGCCGCAGCGGCTGACGAGCGCGCCGGGCATCGACACGGGCCCCAGCTATTCGCCCGACGGCAGCAAGATCGTGTTCGAATCGGATCGCGGCGGCACGCAGCAGCTTTACGTGATGAACGCAGACGGCTCCGATCAGCGCCGAATCAGTTTCGGTGGCGGACGCTATGCGACGCCGGTCTGGTCGCCGCGCGGCGATCTCATCGCCTTCACGCGCATGGGCGGCGGTGGTTTCCGCATCGGCGTGATGCGTACCGATGGTTCGGGCGAGCGACTGCTCACCGACAGCTGGGGCGACGAGGGCCCGACGTGGTCGCCGAACGGCCGCGTTGTGATGTTTTTCCGCAGCCAGCGGGGCGGGCGCGCCGATCTGTGGTCGGTGGATCTCACCGGTGTCAATGAGCGCCGCATCCCCACGCCGCTCGATGGATCGGACCCGGCGTGGTCGCCGCTCCTGCCATAATTTATGTCACGTTCATCCGAGATTAAGGCTTGTCCTCAGACTTCGGATAGGAAAGCGTAATGATTCTTGAGTGTTCGCGTGGCAATGTCGTTGTCGCGCATCCGAATTGCTTTCGTTTGAGACAGGGAGACGACTGATGATGAACACTGCTTTGAAGGCTGCGATGGTCGCGGCGCTGGTTGCCACCGCCGCGTGCTCGAAGAAGAAGGAAGAGCTGCCCCCGCCGCCGCCGCCCGCGGCTCCGGTCGAAACGCCGTACACGCCTCCGGCCGCGCCCGTCACCAGCACTGTCGTGCCGGGCAGCGTCGAGGACTTCATCCAGCAGGCGGGCAGCGACCGCGTGTTCTTCGAGTTCGATTCGTACCAGCTCGACAGCGCGTCGCAGGCGACGCTGACGAAGCAGGCCGGCTGGCTTGCTCAGTATTCGAACGTGAAGGTCACGATCGAAGGCCACGCCGACGAGCGCGGCACGCGTGAATACAACCTCGCACTCGGCGAGCGTCGCGCCAACTCGGTGAAGAACTTCCTCGCCGGGCAGGGCGTTGCCGCCGATCGCATCAGCGTGATCAGCTACGGCAAGGAACGTCCGGCCGTTGAAGGTTCGGACGAGAGCGCCTGGGCGCAGAACCGCCGCGCCGTCACGGTGCTGGTCGGCGCCGCCGCCAGCTAAGACCCGCATTCATTGCGCAGTTGGAAAGGGCCGTCCTTCGGGGCGGCCCTTTTCCTTTGCCACAAGGCCTATGAGCGGGCGGAGCCACGGCACGCTGCGGCCGACGATATAAAAGAGCCAGCTGCCCGCCGCGGTTGCCGCGACGAGGATCGCGAACGCGGCGAGGTTCGGCAGGTCGAACGGAAGCAGCCACCAGCCGACGGCGACGATGATTGTCTGGTGCGCGATGTAGAGCGGGAATACGGCTTCGGTGAGTATCGGGCGGATCGGCGCGTCGCGGTTCAGCCAGCGATCGGCGATGCCGATCAGCGCAATGATCGCCGCCCAACCCTGAACCGCGCGTGCGCCGCGGAAAAGTGCGGTCAGCGTGTCATCAAGCGGGGCCTCGCCGGGATAGCGATATTCGATCATCGCGACGACGGCGTAGGCGGCCACGGCAAGCACGGCGGCGAGGCACCACCAGCGACGGATCGCGGCCCAGAGCGGGGGCGACCCGCGCAGCAGCACCCCGAAGAGGAAGGCTGGGAAGTACACGGCGTGCGCCGCCCAATCGTCGACAAGAGCGTGCGTTTCGTCCGCGCCGGGGAACAGCAAGAACGTTTTCAGCGCGAGCAGCAGGATCGGTACGGCGAGGATCGCGGGGCCGGCGAGCGCGCGTTCGAAGGCGCGCGCACTCCGGCTGCGGACGCCTGCGGGCAGCAGCAGAAGCAGCGCAAGCATCATGCTGTAGACCCACAGGTAGACGACGAACCACAGGTGCTGCCACGTCGGCAGGATGATGCCGTCGAGCGCGCCGAAGCGGAAATAGTCGTGCAGCCAGAAATGACCGAATCCGGCCGTGTAGCCGTGCTTGAACATCAGTTCGATCCACGGTTGCGGCGGGATCACGACGATCACGGCGAACACGAGCGGGATCAGCAGCCGCGCCGAGCGCGAGCGCGCGAACCCGGCGGAGCTGGGCTGGCGCGCGAAGACTGCGGCGCTCGCATAGCCCGAAACGACGAAGAGCAACGCGAGCCGCCAGCTGTTCGTCGCCAGCATCAGGATCGCGACGTGCGGATCGGGATGCGCCGCCTTCACGTGCCAGTCCCACGGCACGAAAACCATGCCGACGTGATAGAAGATGAGCAGGGCGAAGGCGCCGACGCGCAGCCAGTCCATCCCATAGTGGCGCCCCGTGGGCAGTCCTGACGATCGCGCCTCCCCCATGCATGAAGGCTAGCCGATCCGCACTCCCGCACCAGCCCCCGATACCGGCAGGTCTTGGGTTCGCCGCGAAGCTCGCGTATATCGCCCGCGAAAGGTGAGAGTCCCGAGCATGTCCCTTCGTCCATGGCGCGATATCGCGCGGCGCAAATCGCGGCAGATCATGGTCGGCAGCGTCCCGGTAGGCGGCGATGCGCCGATCACCGTGCAGACGATGACCAACACGCTCACGTCGGACGCGAAAGCGACGATCGATCAGATCCGTCGCTGCGAGGAAGCGGGGGCGGACATCATCCGCGTGTCGTGCCCCGACGTCGAATCGACCGCGGCGTTTCGCCAGATCGCGAAGGCGGCGCGCGTGCCGCTCGTCGCCGACATCCACTTCCACTACAAGCGTGCGCTCGAAGCGGCGGACGCGGGCGCCGCGTGTCTGCGCATCAACCCCGGCAACATCGGTTCATCGGAGCGCGTCGCCGAAGTGGTGCGCGCGGCGAAGGCGAACGGCTGCGCGATCCGCATTGGCGTCAACGCGGGCAGCCTCGAGAAGGACCTGCTCGAAAAGTACGGTGAGCCTTGCCCCGAGGCGCTCGTCGAAAGCGCGCTCGATCATATCCGCCTGCTCGAGGAGCATGACTTCCGCGAATACAAGGTGGCCGTGAAGGCATCCGATGCGTTCCTTGCCGTCGCGGCCTACCAGCAGCTTGCCGAGGCGGTGGACTGCCCGCTGCACCTTGGCATCACCGAGGCGGGCGGGCTCATCGGCGGCACGGTGAAGTCGGCGATCGGCATCGGTTCGCTGCTCTGGTTCGGCGTCGGCGACACGATCCGCGTGTCGCTTTCGGCCGAGCCCGAGGAAGAGGTGCGCGTCGGCTATGAAATCCTGAAGACGCTGGGTCTGCGCACCCGCGGTGTCCGCGTCGTGTCCTGCCCCAGCTGCGCGCGCCAGGGCTTCGACGTCATCCGCACTGTGCAGGCGCTCGAAGACGCGCTCCAGCATATCAAGACCCCGATGTCGCTCTCGGTTCTGGGCTGCGTCGTCAATGGCCCCGGCGAGGCGCGCGAGACCGACATCGGCATCACCGGCGGCGGCAATGGCAAGCACATGGTCTACCTGTCGGGTATCACCGACCACACGATCGCGGATGCCGGCATGATCGCCCATATCGTGGGGCTGGTTGAAGCCAAAGCCGCAGAGATCGAGGCGGGGAGCGCGGTGAGTATGGACACATTGCACGGCAAGGCCGCATGAAGACCGGGTCCGACATCAGGCTCGAACCCCCGGTCGCGCGCAAAGCCGTCGCGACAGGTGCGTCGGCGACCGGGGCCACGACGCTTGGCTATGGCGCCGTCGCGGCGCTGACGCTTGGGGCCTTTGCGCTTGGGGCTGTCGCCGTCGGCGCGCTTGCGATCGGCCGGCTTCGTGTCGGCAAGGCGCGCATCCGCAAATTGCGGATCGACGAACTGGAGGTCGGAACGATCGTCAGGATCGGCGAGGATCGCGCGTGAGCCTTTCGATTCGTGCCGCCGTGCCCGCCGATCTGCCGCTGATCGCGCAGTTCATCCGCGATCTCGCCGAGTATGAGAAGCTCGCCCACGAGGTCCGCTTCGACGAGGCGAAGCTCGGCGAGAGGCTGTTCGGCCCGCGCCCCTACGCCGAGGTGCTGATCGCCGAGGACGACGGCACGCCTGTCGGCTTCGCGCTGTTCTTCCACAACTTCTCGACCTTCGAAGGACGGCCGGGCGTCTATCTCGAAGACCTGTTCGTCGTGCCTGAGGCGCGCGGCAAGGGCGTCGGCAAGGCGCTGCTTGTGCGGCTCGCGGCGCTTGCGATCGAGCGGGATTGCGCCCGCCTCGAATGGTGGGTGCTCAACTGGAACACCCCCGCGATCGATTTCTACCGTTCGCTCGGTGCGCGGCCCATGGACGAATGGACCGTCAACCGCGTCGATGGCGAGGCGCTGAAGGCGCTCGCCGCCTCAGGGTAGCGGATCGAGCACGCGGTCGAGCAGCGCCGGGCCGGTGCCGACGCGTTCGAGGTGCGGATACCGGAGCCCGCCCGTGTAGCCGAGGCGGATGGTGCGGTAGCGCGGGCCTTCCTTCAGCAGCAGTTCGATGGGGCTCTTGCCGTCCTTCGCGGCGGTGATCGTCGATTTGAAATCGGCCTCGTTGAACTCGCGGCCGTTCACCGCCATGATTCGCGTCGCGGTCGTCACGCCCTCGCGGAACAATGGCCCGTCCCACACAACGTTGGAGATCACGCCCGAGGCGCTGACCGTGACGCCGACCGAATGGCTGAGATCGGCGGCGCGGCTGCGCGCGTCGTTCGAGACCTGGTAGGCGCTCGGCGTTTCCTTGAAGACGAGTCGGTAACCGCTCTTCTCGATGCCGCCGAGCGGAGGCTTCGCGATCTCGTCGACGCGGGTTTTCAGGAAGGTCGCCCAGTCATGCGGCGCGACGGCATCGAGCGCGGCGACGACGTCCTCGAACGTGTAGGTGACCGTGCCCCAATCCCCGTTCCGCACGCCGAAGAAGCCGCGCGCGAAATCGTCGAGCGACTTCTTGCCGCCGGTCGTCTCGCGGATCAGCATGTCCGCTTCCATCCAGATCAGCGCGCCTTCGTTGTAATAGTCCTCCGAGCGCTGCCACGTGCGGAAGGCCTGCGGACGGCGGGCGTTGGTGATGGGGTCGTTTGTGGTGTCGATCAGTGGCTTCCATGCACGGCCCGGTTGCTGCTGATAGAAGGCGGCCTGGCTCGCGAACTCGCCGAGCACGACATCCTTGGGAATGAGGCCCGAACGCGCGGCGAGCACCGAATCCCAGTAGCTCGTCTGCCCTTCGTAGACCCAGAGCAGGCTGTTCTGCATCGGCGTGCGATAATCGGGCGTCCAGAGGTCGGCGCCGCGGCGGAACTTGCCGTTCCAGCTGTGGGTGAATTCATGCGGGAGCAGCCCACGCATCGCCGCCGTGTTGGCCCAGTCGGTGAAATAGGTGCGCGGCAGCGCGTTCTCCGAGCTGCGATGATGTTCAAGGCCGATGCCGCCAAGCTCCGTGGAGAGCGCGAACAGGAATTCGTAGCGGTCGTAGTGGCGCGATCCGAACAGCTTCACCGCCTGATCGACCATGCGCCGATGCGCCTCGATCTGGTCGTTCGTGGCCGCAAGATCGCCGGGGCGATCGGCGAAGACGTTGAGGCGGACATCGTGGCCAAGATCCCACGCCTTGTAGTTGCTCCCGGCGAACATCGGGCTGTCGACGAGTGTTTCGAAATCGGTCTCGGCGTAGCGGAGCGTGTTGCCGGTGCGCACGACACCGTCGAGTGCGGCGACGCCCTGCCAGCCTTCGGGCAACGTCACCGAGGGGCGCACGCGGATCTGCCGCGTGTAGTGACCCGCCGGATAGAGCGCGACCGTCTCCCACTGCAGGTTCAGCATCTCCGCCGTCACGCTGACGCGACCCTGATTGCCCTCTGTAGGCGAGAGATACTGGAAGCGGATATCGAGCGCCTTCGCGCCCTTCGGCACATCGACGGTGAAGGCGTAGACGTCGCGCGGATCGCGCTTCCACGGCACGGGCTTCCCGCCCGCGCTGATCGTGAGCCCCGCAAGTGCGGCGATCGGCCCGCGCGGCGCGTGCTTGCCGGGGAGCCATTCGGGGTAGCGCAGCGTCAGCGGCCCCGGCGCGGCGACCGGGATCTGCTGGCGGACGCCGAGAATGCGCCGCGCCGTATCGGTGGCGTCGACATCGAGCGTCATCACGCCGGGATAGCGGAGATCCTGCGCGGGCTGTTCCGCGTGAACATAGGCCGGTGTTCGGGGAAGGCTGTTTTCAGCGGCGGCGGGCGCCGCCAGAAGGATCAGGAACGAACAGAACGCACGCAAGACAGTCTCCCCAGGAAATGGCTTTCCCCGAGGAATGACGGAATTGTTTCAGCCGGTAAAGATCAGCCCTTGGCCTTCGCGCGCTCGACGCCGTCCAGAATGAGCTGGCGTGCCTTTTCGGCATCGCCCCAGCCGTTCAGCTTCGCCCACTTGCCGGGTTCGAGGTCCTTGTAGTGCTCGAAGAAGTGCTCGATCTGGCGGAGCACGATCGGCGGCAGGTCGCTGTGGTTGGTGACGTTGCCGTAGTAGGGGAAGGTCGAATCGACCGGCACGGTGAGCAGCTTCTCGTCGCCGCCCTTGTCGTCTTCCATCAGCAGCACGCCGACCGGGCGCACGCGGATCACCGCGCCCGGGATGATCGGCGAGCGCGTGATGACGAGCGCGTCGAGCGGATCGCCGTCCTCGCCGAGCGTGTGCGGGATGAAGCCGTAGTTCGCCGGATAGCGCATCGGCGTGTGCAGGATGCGGTCCACGAAGATGGCGCCCGAGTCCTTGTCGAACTCGTATTTCACCGGTTCGCCGCCGATGGGCACCTCGATGATCACATTGAGTTCGTGGGGCGGGTTCGGTCCGACGGGAATCTTCGATATATCCATGGCGCGCGGCGTTTAGCGGTTCTTCGCGCCGAAGGGAACCGCCGAATGTTGCGTCGCAGCAGAAATCGTATGAACGGTTCCCACGGCCCCCGAACCCGTCTAAAGCGCGGCGCTTATGAGCAGCAAGATTCAGGCCGTGCGCGGCACGCAGGACATGGTGGGCGAAGACGCCGCGCGCTTCGACGTGGTGGTGGAAACGTTCACGCGCGTGCGCAGGCTCTATGGCTTCCGCCCGGTGCAGGTGCCGGTGTTCGAATTCACCGGCGTGTTCGCGCGCTCGCTCGGCGAGACCACCGATGTGGTTTCGAAGGAAATGTACACGTTCGAGGACCGCGGCGGCGAATCGCTGACACTGCGCCCCGAGTTCACGGCGGGTATCGCGCGCGCCTACATTTCGAACGGCTGGCAGCAGCACGCGCCGATGAAGCTTTCGGCCTGGGGGCCCGCGTTCCGCTACGAACGGCCGCAGAAAGGCCGGTTTCGGCAGTTCCACCAGCTCGACGCGGAAATCCTGGGGTCAGGCGAACCGGCGGCGGACGTGGAAATCATCGCCTTCGCGCAGCACCTGCTCGATGAACTCGGGCTTCAGGGCAAGACGGTGCTGAACCTCAACACGCTCGGCGACCCGGAAACGCGCGCTGCGTGGCAGGCGGCGCTGATCGCGCACTTCTCGGCACACCGCGACGCGCTTTCCACCGAGAGCCGCGACCGGCTGGAGAAGAACCCGCTGCGCATCCTCGACAGCAAGGACGCCGCCGACAAGGCGCTCGTCGCCGATGCGCCGCGGATCGACGCTTATATGTCCGCCGAGGCGGGCGCGTGGTTCGATGCCGTGCGCAAGGGTCTCGATGCGGCGGGCGTCGCCTGGCAGCGGAACGAAGCGCTGGTGCGCGGTCTCGATTATTATCGCCACACCACGTTCGAGTTCATCACCGATCACCTCGGCGCGCAGGGTACGGTGCTCGGCGGCGGGCGCTACGACGGGCTGATGGAAGCGCTCGGCGGGCCGGCAACGCCGTGCGTTGGCTGGGCGGCGGGGATCGAGCGGCTGGCGATGCTGCTTGAAGCGCCCGAGGCAGAGGCGATCGACGCGGCGGTGGTGCCGATGGGCGAAGCCGCCGAAGCGAAGGCGTTCGAGGTGTTGCAGGCGCTGCGCCGCGCGGGGATCGCCGCCGAGCAGGCATGGCGCGGCAATATGAAGAAGCGGATGCAGAAGGCCGACGCGGCAGGTGCGCGCTACGCGGTCATCCTCGGTGACGACGAACTGGCAGCCGGTGAGGCGACCGTGAAGCGGCTCGCGACTGGGGAGCAGTGGCGCGTCGCACTCGATGCGTTACCGGAGGCGTTGCGATGAGCGGCGTTCCCACCGCGCGCATCCGGCAGATCGAAGCGCGCTATGCGGAGCTGACCGAGCAGATGTCGGCGGGCGATCTTCCGGCCGAGAAGTTCGTCGCGCTTTCCAAGGAATACGCCGAGCTGAAGCCCGTCGCCGAGGCGGCAGGAACCGTGCGTGCGATGCGCGACGAGGCGGAGAGCCTCACCGCAATGGTGAACGGCGGCGAGACCGACCGCGAGATGGTGGCGCTTGCCGAGGAAGAGCTGCAGTCTCTGAAGGAGCAGCTCCCCGAGGCCGAGAAGGCGCTCGCCGTGCTGCTGCTGCCTAAGGACATGGCGGACGAACGCTCGGCGATCCTCGAAATCCGCGCAGGGACCGGCGGCGAGGAAGCGGCGCTCTTCGCCGCCGATCTCTACCGCATGTACCAGCGCTATGCCGAAACGCAGGGCTGGCGTGTCGAAACGATGGAAATGTCTTCGGCGGACGCGGGCGGCTTCAAGGAAGTCATTGCGAACGTCACCGGCCAGGGCGTGTTCGCCCAGCTGAAGTTTGAAAGCGGCGTGCACCGCGTGCAGCGCGTGCCCGCGACCGAGGCCTCCGGGCGCATCCACACGTCCGCCGCGACGGTGGCGGTGCTGCCCGAAGCCGAGGATGTCGATGTCCAGATCGAGGAAAAAGACCTCCGCATCGACGTGTTCCGCTCGTCCGGCCCCGGCGGCCAGTCGGTGAACACCACCGACAGCGCCGTGCGCATCACGCACCTTCCCACCGGCCTCGTCGTCAGCCAGCAGGACGAAAAGAGCCAGCACAAGAACAAGGCGAAGGCATTGAAGGTGCTGCGCGCGCGCCTCTTTGAGCTGGAGCGCGAGAAGCTGGCGAACGAGCGCGCGGGCGCGCGCAAGTCGATGGTCGGCTCGGGTGACCGTTCGGAACGTATCCGCACGTACAATTATCCGCAGGGGCGCGTGACCGATCACCGCATCAACCTGACGCTGCATCGTCTGCCCGAGATCATGGAGGGCGGGGGCCTCGGCGAACTCGTCGCGGCGCTCATCGCCGAGGATCAGGCGGCACGGCTCGCGAACCTGAATGAAGGCGCTTGATCTCGTAAGGGACGCGGCGGCGCGCATCGGCGGAGAAACGCCGCGCCTCGATGCGGAACTGATCGTCGCCCACGCGCTCGGGGTCAGCCGCGAGGCAGTGCTGCTCGGCAATCCGGAGGCCACGGCGGAGGCGGCTGAGCCGTTCATCGCCCGGCGCGCGGCGGGCGAGCCCGTCGCCTATATTCTCGGGCGGCAGGAATTCTGGTCGCTCGATCTGGAAGTGGGGCCCGGCATCCTCGTGCCGCGCGGCGACACCGAAACGCTGATCGCGGCGGCGCAGGGGCTGTTTCCGGCGGATGCGGCGCTTCGCGTGCTCGATCTCGGCACAGGCTCGGGCGCGCTGGCGCTCGCCGCGCTCGCAGAATGGCCACAGGCGACCGCGCTCGCGACAGATGTGTCCGATGCCGCACTCGCCGTTGCCGCGCGGAACGCTGCCCGGCTCGGCTTTTCGGCCCGGTGCGGCTTCCTGAAGGCAGACTGGGCAGAAGGTATCGAAGGGCGCTTCTCTTTAATCCTCTCCAATCCGCCCTATATTGGTGAGGACGAGGCGACCGGCCCGGGCGTGCGCGAATACGAGCCGCACGGCGCGCTGTTCGCCGGCAGAGATGGCCTCTCGGCTTATCGGCGCATCGTTCCCGCGCTCCCGGCATTGCTGGAGGCGGATGGCGCCGCGATCCTCGAGATCGGCTGGCGGCAGGCGGAAGCGGTTCTGGCGCTGGGGCGCGAAGCGGGCCTCGGCGGCACGGTGGAACGCGACCTGGCCGGGCGAGATCGGGCGGTCGTTTTCCGTCGCATCGCCTCTGTTTTTTGACTTGGAATGCGATGGCAATGCCGCTAGAGCGGCTGTGCATGGGCGAGGACGATGATCCCCTCGCCGGGCACTTACGATAGGCAGAATCGTTTGGCGGTCGCTTCCGGACCCTTGCGTGGATGGCCGCGCATGTCCTGAACAACGACAGTCGGCTCGGCCGGCAGTATCGGGGAAAAGAGTATTTCATGAGAAATGGGCAGCAGCAGTCCGGTCGGCGTCGTGGGCGCGGCAATCCGCGTCCCCAGCAGGGCGGCGGTCGTGAGATGGGCAACCGCAACATGGAGCCGCGTCAGCGCGGCAATGCGCTTCAGCTGCTCGAGAAATACACCAACCTCGCACGCGAAGCGCACCAGCAGGGCGAACGCGTCCAGGCCGAATATTATCTGCAGTACGCAGACCACTACCACCGCGTCGTCGCCGAGATGCGCGCCCGGCAGGAAGAGCGTCAGTCGCAGTACCAGCAGCACAACGATCGTCCCGATCGTCGTGGCCGCGAGCATGACGATCGCGATATCCGCGACGAGGATGATGACGGCGACGACGAGGGCGATGAGGACGAAGAGGGCGAGGGGGATAACCGCGCGCCCGTCCACAACAATCGCCAGGAGCGTCAGCGGTTCGAGCCGCGTCCGCGGCAGGATCGCCAGGACCGCCCGGAACGTCAGGACCGCGACCGTCAGGAACGCCCAGAGCGAGCGGAACGCCAGGAACGCCCTGAGCGCCAGGATCGCGAGCGTCAGGAGCGCGACCGCCCCGAACGGTCCGAGCGTCAGGAGCGGTATGAACAACCCCGCGCGCCGCAGCCCCGCACAGCGCCGCAGCCGGCCGATGACGAGCGCGAGGATGAAGGCGCGCTTCGCACGCTCGCCCGCAGCGCCCGCCGCGCCGATGCGGATGAGCCCGAGGTCGTGGAGGCGCCCAAGCGGCGCGGCCGTCCCCCTGCGCAGGCCAAGCAGGCGGCCCCTGCAGCGGCCGAAGCACCGGTCGCGGCTCCCGTTGCCGTGGAAGCCGAAGATGAGAAGCCGCGCCGTCCGCGCGGGCGTCCGCGCAAGGTTCAGCCTGTCGAGACTGTCGACGCCTGAGTTCCGCGGGCTAGGCCGGGTCTTCGGCCTGCAACGCAAGGTTCTGTTTCCGTCACGGGAACTTCATGCTAGCGCCCCTGCGCGTACCGCACGAGCGGTCGTGTTGAAGGGGACGATCATGACCTCGCGCCAAGCGGCATTGGTTCCGGCATTCGTTATGATGGGTCTGTCTGCAAGCCTGCCGACAACGGCGATGGCGCAGACGGAATCGGTCACGCTCGAACAGGCGGTTGCGAAACTCGCCGCGCTGCAGGCGCAGCTCGAAGCGGTACAGGCGGAAGTCGCGGCACTGCGTGCGCAGGCGGCAGCGAAGGAACAGCAGCCCCAGCAGCAGGTGGCCGCAACGCCTCCCCCCGCGCCTGCCGATCCGATCAAGGTCAGCTGGAAGGGCGCGCCCGAGATCTCCTCGAAAGGCTGGAGCTTCAAGCCGCGCGGGCGGCTGCAGCTCGATGCCGCGAACGTGTCGCACCCGGCGGGCATTGCAGACAGCGGCCTCGGCTTCACGAACGAAGTGCGGCGCGCCTATCTCGGTGTGCAGGGCACCGTGCCGGGTGGCTTCGGCTACCGGGTGGATATCGATTTCGCCCCCGGTTCGCCCGAATTCCAGGAAGCCTATATCGACTACACGCGCGACCGGACGACGATCACAGTCGGGCAGCACAACGGTTTCCAGGGACTCGAGGAACTCACGAGCGACGTCAACACGAGCTTCATGGAGCGCGCGGCGTTCACCGATGCGTTCGGCTTCGAGCGGCGGCTCGGAATTTCGGCGCAGTATCGCGGCAAGGCGCTGCTGCTGCAGGGCGGCGTGTTCACGGACAACATCGCCGATCTCTCCGACGATGCGAACAGCAGCTACGGCTTCGACGGGCGAATCGTGTTCGCGCCGAAGATGGGCGGCACGCAGCTCCACGTCGGCGCCTCCGCACACTATCGCGATAGCGGCTCCATCGGCGCGGGCACGCGCTATCGCCAGCGGCCGCAGGTGCACACCACCGACGTGCGCTTCCTCGCGACGCCCGCGCTGCCGGTAACGGCGGAGACGAACTACGGGCTCGAACTCGCCGCGATCTCCGGGCCGTTCTATGCTGCCGCCGAAACGCACTGGATGAATGTGTCGCTCGCGGGTGCCGCCGATCCGACGTTCTTCGGCGGCTATATAGAAGGCGGCTGGCTGATCACCGGCGAATCGCGCGGCTACAAGGACGGCGCCTTCGATCGCATCAAGGTCGCGAATCCGGTCTCGGACGGCGGCAGTGGCGCCTTTGCGCTCAGCGTGCGCTACGATCATCTCGATCTCAGCGATGCCGGCATCGTCGGTGGGCGCCAGCAGGGCTATCTCGCCTCGTTGATCTGGAAGCCCACCGACTATGTACTGTTCGCGCTGAACGGCGGGCGGCTTATCTACGACGATGCCGCGATCGCGGGAACGGGCGGCGACAGGAATTACGGCGCGACCATCGTCGGCCTCCGCAGCCAGATCGACTTCTAGTCGATCGGCGAATCGCGCCACACCTCGGGTTCGTGCGCGGCGTTCTCGTCGGCCACGCGCTGGTCGTGTCCCGACTCGGCGCTGAAGAACACGAGGCCCATCAGCCCGGCGGCGAGCAGCAGCGACAGCACGATCGCCAGCGTGATCGCGAGCACGAGGTGCAGCGTCAGCGAAACGCCTTCGGACGATAGATACCAGAGCGCGAGCGGCACGGCCACGACCCCGGTCCCCAAAGCAGAGAGCAGTAGAACGCGGAAACGGCGGGCCGGTGTTTGCATGACTCTTGTTTGCATGGCTTTCATTTGGCCGCGGTTCGCGTAATCTTCAACCCGCCGGCGGACGCGCGCGTCAGGCGTGCCGGGCCGGCCTCTGCTGGGGAGGGGCGGCCATGGCCATTGCATCGATACTGAAGGACAAGGGCGGCGCGATCATCGCGGCGTCACCGTCGCAAACCGTTGCGGAGGTGGTTGCACTTCTATGCACGCACCGAATCGGCGCTGTGATCGTGATGGAGGACGGCAAAGTGGCCGGCGTGCTTTCCGAGCGCGATGTCGTGCGCGGGCTCAACGAGCAGGGCGCGGCGATCCTGCAACGCACCGCGCGGGAGATCATGACGACCGAAGTGATCACCGTCGCCCCGTCGGAGAGTGTCACGGCCGCGCTGTCGCGGATGACCCGCCGCCGTATCCGTCATCTCCCCGTGCTCGACGGCGGCGAGGTTCGCGGCGTCGTATCGATCGGCGATCTCGTGAAGGCGCGCATCGATGAAGCCGTCCGCGAGGCAGAATCACTGAAGGACTACATCACGCACGCCTGAGCGCGTGATTCTCCGCAGCCGATGTTCCCGATTCTGGGCCGGCACCC
>NZ_JBHTIK010000001.1:500000-579897 GCF_042676985.1 Sphingosinicella xenopeptidilytica
AATCCTGCACGTCGACGACTGCGCATTAGCGCTGGCGTTGATGGTGTGGGCTCTCAAGTGTGAGGTAAGGGCGTTTGGTGAATGCCTTGGCATGCACAGGCGATGAAGGACGTGGCACGCTGCGATAAGCGTCGGTGAGGTGTGAGCAACCTTTGACCCGACGATCTCCGAATGGGGCAACCCAGCTTCTCCATTAAATCTCGTTTCACTGGAAACAGTGAGCCGGGGTTTAGTGGGGCGGTTATCTCTGAAATGAATACATAGTTTTGGAGAAGCGAACCCAGGGAACTGAAACATCTCAGTACCTGGAGGAAAGGACATCAACCGAGACTCCGTTAGTAGTGGCGAGCGAACGCGGACCAGGCCAATGGCTTAGAGTGAACCAGCAGAAGCTTCTGGAAAGTAGCGCCATAGCGGGTGATAGCCCCGTATGCGAAAGTGAACTCAAAGTCTTCGAGTAGGGCGGGACACGTGTAATCCTGTCTGAACATGGGGGGACCACCCTCCAAGCCTAAGTACTCGTGCATGACCGATAGTGAACTAGTACCGTGAGGGAAAGGTGAAAAGCACCCCGATTAGGGGAGTGAAACAGTACCTGAAACCGAACGCCTACAATCAGTAGGAGCCCCCTTGTGGGGTGACTGCGTACCTCTTGTATAATGGGTCAGTGACTTAATGTATCTGGCAAGCTTAAGCCGTTAGGTGGAGGCGTAGCGAAAGCGAGTCTGAATAGGGCGATTTAGTCAGATGCATTAGACCCGAACCCCGGCGATCTAGGCATGGCCAGGTTGAAGGTGCGGTAACACGCACTGGAGGACCGAACCGGTGAATGTTGAAAAATTCTCGGATGAGCTGTGTTTAGGGGTGAAAGGCCAATCAAGCCGGGAAATAGCTGGTTCTCCGCGAAAACTATTGAGGTAGTGCCTCGTATGTTTACCGTTGGGGGTAGAGCACTGGATGGATGCGGGGGTCGCGAGACCTACCAACTCTAACCAAACTCCGAATACCAACGAGTATAGTACGGGAGACAGACGGCGGGTGCTAAGGTCCGTCGTCGAGAGGGAAACAGCCCTGACCAACAGCTAAGGTCCCCAAATCGTATCTAAGTGGGAAAGCATGTGGGATTTCCAAAACAACCAGGAAGTTGGCTTAGAAGCAGCCATCTTTTAAAGAAAGCGTAACAGCTCACTGGTCTAAATAAGAGATCCTGCGGCGAAGATGTAACGGGGCTCAAGATACGTACCGAAGCTTTGGGTTTGGCGTAAGCCAAGCGGTAGCGGAGCGTTCTGTAAGTCTGCGAAGCGGTCTGGTAATGGGCCGTGGAGATATCAGAAGTGCGAATGCTGACATGAGTAGCGACAAACAGTGTGAGATGCACTGTCGCCGAAAGCCTAAGGGTTCCTGCGCAAGGCTAATCCGCGCAGGGTGAGTCGGAGCCTAAGACGAGGCCGAAGGGCGTAGTCGATGGTAACACGGTTAATATTCCGTGACCCGGGAGTGTGTGACGGATCGCGTAAGTTGTCAGACCTTATTGGATTGGTCTGGCCTCGAAGCGGTTCCAGGAAATAGCCCTCCCATTATGGTCCGTACCCGAAACCGACACAGGTAGGCTGGTAGAGTATACCAAGGCGCTTGAGAGAAGGATGTTGAAGGAACTCGGCAAATTACCTCCGTAACTTCGGGAGAAGGAGGCCCTGTTCGCGGGCAACCGTGGGCAGGGGGCACAAGCCAGGGGGTAGCGACTGTTTAGCAAAAACACAGGGCTCTGCTAAGTCGGCTTCAAGACGACGTATAGGGTCTGACGCCTGCCCGGTGCTGGAAGGTTAAGAGGAGATGTGCAAGCATTGAATTGAAGCCCCAGTAAACGGCGGCCGTAACTATAACGGTCCTAAGGTAGCGAAATTCCTTGTCGGGTAAGTTCCGACCTGCACGAATGGCGTAACGACTTCCCCACTGTCTCCAACATCTGCTCAGCGAAATTGAATTCCCCGTGAAGATGCGGGGTACCCGCGGTTAGACGGAAAGACCCCGTGCACCTTTACTGCAGCTTCAGAGTGGCATTAGGAATTAACTGTGTAGGATAGGTGGGAGGCTTTGAGACAAGGGCGCCAGTTCTTGTGGAGCCATTGGTGAAATACCACCCTGTTGATTTCTGATGTCTAACCTGCGCCCGTGAAACCGGGCGAGGGACCCTCTGTGGCGGGTAGTTTGACTGGGGCGGTCGCCTCCTAAAGAGTAACGGAGGCGCGCGATGGTTGGCTCAGGACGGTTGGAAACCGTCTGTTAGAGTGCAATGGCATAAGCCAGCCTGACTGCGAGACTGACAAGTCGAGCAGAGACGAAAGTCGGTCATAGTGATCCGGTGGTCCCTCGTGGAAGGGCCATCGCTCAACGGATAAAAGGTACGCCGGGGATAACAGGCTGATAACCCCCAAGAGCTCATATCGACGGGGTTGTTTGGCACCTCGATGTCGGCTCATCACATCCTGGGGCTGGAGCAGGTCCCAAGGGTTTGGCTGTTCGCCAATTAAAGTGGTACGTGAGCTGGGTTCAGAACGTCGTGAGACAGTTTGGTCCCTATCTGCCGTGGGCGTCGATATTTGAGAGGAGTTGCCCCTAGTACGAGAGGACCGGGGTGAACATACCTCTGGTGGACCTGTCATCGCGCCAGCGGTGCAGCAGGGTAGCTATGTATGGACGGGATAACCGCTGAAAGCATCTAAGCGGGAAGCCTCCCTCAAGATAAGATATCATCGAGCCGTGGAAGACCACCACGTTGATAGGCCGGGTGTGGAAGCGCGGTAACGCGTGAAGCTAACCGGTCCTAATTGCTCTATTCGCACTTAGAGCCCACACTATCATCGTCAGCGCTGATCGGATTTTGATCCGACGGCTTCGATTTCAAGCCCTTTTTCGTACGCACCGCCTTCATAGCTTGGTGGCCATAGCGTCTGTGACCCACCCGATCCCATCCCGAACTCGGCCGTGAAACCAGACAGCGCCGATGGTACTACTGCTCAAGCAGTGGAAGAGTAGGTCGCCGCCAGGCTTTGCAGGCGGTGCGCACGGAAAAGAAAACCCATTTACAATGTTGAACACTCGGTGCCTTTGCCCGCCCTCGGGTCCACGAGGACCGATACGGTTGACGCGGGATGGAGCAGCCCGGTAGCTCGTCAGGCTCATAACCTGAAGGTCGTAGGTTCAAATCCTACTCCCGCAACCAACCTTGCGACAAAAGAAACGCCCTCCGGGGCGTTTTTTTGTTTTCGGCGATATGCGTCCTGCCACTCGAAAGGGGTGCGGAGCGCCCCCGAATCGCGCTAAGGCTGGTGCAAATCCACAAATGCGATGGAGCGAGCCATGCGTGACTATTTGAAATTCTACATCAACGGTGAATGGGTCGATCCCGCGGGCGCCGCGAAGACGCTCGACGTTCTCAATCCTGCCACCGAAGCCGTCGCCGGACGCATCAGCCTCGGCTCCGCGGGAGACGTCGACCGTGCCGTGAAGGCCGCGAAGGCGGCGTTCCTCAGCTTCTCGCGCACCAGCCGCGCGGAACGGCTCGAGCTTCTGCAGGCGATCCTCGCCGAATACATGAAGCGCAGCGGCGAGATGGCCGAAGCGATCACCGAGGAAATGGGCGCGCCCGCGTGGCTCGCGAAGAGCGCGCAGGCGGCGATCGGCGCCGGGCATCTGCACACCGCGATCGAGGTTCTGAAGACCTACAAGTTCCACGAGCCGCGCGGCACGACGATGATTGCCAAGGAGCCGGTCGGCGTGTGCGGTTTCATCACGCCATGGAACTGGCCGATCAACCAGATCGCCTGCAAGGTCGCGCCCGCGCTTGCGACGGGTTGCACGATGGTGCTGAAGCCCTCCGAAATCGCCCCGTTCTCTGCGTGGCTGTGGACGGAAATCCTGCACGCGGCGGGTGTGCCGAAGGGTGTCTACAATCTCGTGAACGGTGACGGGCCGAGCGTTGGCGCGGCAATCTCCTCGCACCCGGATGTCGACATGGTGAGCTTCACCGGTTCGACACGCGCGGGCGTCGAAGTCGCGAAGGCTGCCGCCCCGACCGTGAAGCGCGTCGCGCAGGAACTCGGCGGCAAGTCGCCCAACATCCTGCTCGATGACGAAGGCTTCGGCGATGCGGTGAAGCGCGGCGTCGCGCACGTCTTCAACAACTCCGGTCAGTCGTGCAACGCGCCGACGCGCATGTTCGTGCCTGCTGGCCGCATGGACGAGGCGAAGACGGTGGCGAAGGCGACCGCCGACGCGTGGGCGCCGGGCGATCCTAACGGCAATGCGCGTATGGGGCCGGTCGTTTCCGAGCTGCAGTGGACCAAGATCCAGGGTCTCATCCAGAAGGGCATCGACGAAGGCGCCGAGCTCGTCGCGGGCGGTACCGGCAAACCTGAGGGACTGGAAACCGGCTACTACGTGAAGCCCACCGTGTTCGCGAACGTCACCAACGACATGACGGTTGCGCGCGAGGAAATCTTCGGCCCGGTCATTTCGATCCTCGGCTACGACAGTCTCGATCGCGCGATCGACGAGGGCAACGACACCGTCTACGGCCTCGCCGCCTACGTGCAGTCGACGGACATCGAAAAGGCACGCGAGATCGCGTCGCAGCTCCGCGCCGGGCAGGTCATCATCAACGGCGCCGGCAGCGACCTGATGGCGCCGTTCGGCGGCTACAAGCAGTCCGGCAACGGCCGCGAGTGGGGCGACCATGCCTTCGGCGAGTTCCTCGAAACCAAGGCGATGATCGGCTACGGCGAGGCGATTGCGGCGGAATAGGCGCCGCTGAATAATCAGTCCTGCGCGTCCGGCACCACCCGGT
This sequence comes from Sphingosinicella xenopeptidilytica, assembly GCF_042676985.1. Classification (NCBI taxonomy): domain Bacteria; kingdom Pseudomonadati; phylum Pseudomonadota; class Alphaproteobacteria; order Sphingomonadales; family Sphingosinicellaceae; genus Sphingosinicella; species Sphingosinicella xenopeptidilytica. The sequence goes on from NZ_JBHTIK010000001.1 coordinate 504,847, forward strand.
AAAGGACGCGCAGCACGACGAGTACCGTGAGCCCGAGCAGCGTGCCGATCACCACGAGCGGCACCTGCCCGGCGCCACACGCGATGCCGACCGCGGCGCAGAGCCAGAGGTTGGCGGCCGTCGTCAGGTTCTTCACCTTGTCGCCGCGCACGAAGATCAGCCCCGCCGCGATGAAGCCCACCGCCTGCGCCAGCCCTTCGATGGCGCGCAGCGGATCAGGCTGGGCGTTCTCTCCGCGATGCTCATCGAACAGCATCAGCGCCGAAATCACGATCATCGCCGAGCTGAGCGCAACGAGCGCGTGCGTGCGCAGCCCGGCCTCGTGCCCGCGCATTTCCCGGTCGAAACCGAACGCCAGCCCGATCGCGGTCGCGGCACCGAGCCGCATGGCGATCTCTTCCCATGTCATGGTTTTCAGAATGGCCCGTGGCCGCAAAGGTTCCTGCGCTGTCGGCAGGATTTACAAATTGAAAATCGCCTCCAACGCCCCGTCCAGAAAACGATTTATAATCCGTGGTTTAAGAATTTGGCACGGCGCTTGCTCCGGAAATTTTCAAACTGCAAATCCAGAGGATCGCATGCGCACTATCGGACTTTCCATTGCCCTGTCCCTGATCGCGACGGCCGCGGCCGCGTTCCCGATTGCGTCGTCGGGCGACGGCCTCAGCGTCATCGTGTCGTCCACCGAGAACGTGATCGCGCGCTACGAGGGCAACTCGGCCTCCTTCAGCAACGATCTCTATCTCGAACGCCTCGCGGACGGCACGCCCGGTATCGATGGCGATACGTCGAACGACCTCTACATCTTCAACAACCACGCCTCGGCGGTCGGCAGCACGGTCGATCTCGGCGTGTTCGATCTCGGCACGGAACTCGTCTTCCGCCTGCATGTGAACAACACGGGCTATGATTTCTACACGGGCGCCGCCTCGCGGAACCCGGACGCGAACATCCACGCCCGCGTGCAGAACGAATGGGAAGAAGCGACCACGCTCGTCAGCTTCGAAGATCTCTACAATGGCCCGTTCGATTTCAACGACCTCAGCTTCTCGTTCAAGAACACCAAGGCCGCGCCGGTCGATCCGACGCCGGTGCCGGAGCCCGGCGCGATCGCGCTGCTCGGCCTCGGCGTGCTCGCGCTCGGCCTTCGTCGCCGCCGCGCCTGAATTCGGCACGTAGCTTAGAGTGCCCGTCCGGCGTCCGCCGGGCGGGCACTTGTCGTTTTGGGAGCTTATCAGGAACGCGAGGTGTCTGGGGGCACGCGCAGCGCCCATAATCTACGCCTTCGCGACTGGCGGGAGGCCTGAATGTCCCTTCGTACACCGATCTGCGACCTGCTCGGCATCGAACACCCGATCCTGCTCGCCGGGATGGGCGGCGTTTCCTATGCGGAGGTGTGCGCGGCGGTTTCGAATGCGGGCGGGTTCGGCTCGCTCGGCATGGCGGGCACGAGCCCCGCGTTCATCCGCGAGCAGATGAAGCGCGTGAAGGATCTGACCGACAAGCCCTTCGGCGTCGATCTCCTCGCCGCGCAGCCCGAAACGCTCACGGAAAGCGTCGACGTGATCATCGCGGAAGGCGCGAAGGCGTTCATCGCCGGGCTCGGCGTACCGACGCCGATCCTGACTGAACTCAAAGCCGCCGGCATCGTCGTCATGTCGATGTGCGGCACCGTCGGCCATGCCGTGAAGGCCGCGGCGGCGGGCTGCGATGCAGTGATCGCGCAGGGTACGGAAGGCGGCGGGCACACCGGCAAGGTGGCGAGCGCGGCGCTCTGGCCGCAATGTGTCGATGCCGTCGATGTGCCGGTGATCGCTGCGGGCGGGCTTTACGACGGGCGCGGGCTCGCCGCGGCGCTCGCCTTCGGCTGCCAGGGCGTGTGGATGGGCACGCGCTTCATTGCCAGCCACGAGGCGCACGCGGGCCAGGCCTACAAAGACGCGATCGTCGCCATGAGCGACACCTCGACGACGATCAGCCGCGGCTTCACCGGCAAGACGCTGCGCGCCATCGCCAACGAAACCACGGACTATTTCGATCGGCATCCCGAAGACCTGAAACCGTTCCCGCTGCAGGTGATGGAGGCGGCGCAGGCGAACCGGCTGGGGCCGATCGCGGGGCTCCTCGATATCGATCCGGCAACGCAGTGTCTCGCGGCGGGGCAGGGCGGCGGCGGCGTCGATGCGATCCTGAGCTGTGCGGAGATCGTCGAGCGGACGCTTGCCGATGCGAAAGTCGCTTTAGGTCGACTCCGCGCGTTCGGCTGAAGCCATCTCCAGCGCGGCGGCATAGTCGGGCGCAAAGCGCACCTTGCCGCTGCGGGGGCCGAGGCCATTGCGGCGCAGCACTTGCGCGGGCTGCGGCTGCACGTTCGAGAAGATCACCTCCGCGCCGTGCCTGTGCGCCATGCTGACGAAATCCTTGATGCCTTCAACGCCGCTTGCGTCCAGCAGCGGCACCTCGCGCATCCGCAGGATGATGACGCGCGGTGGCTGGCCCATGCGGCGCAGCGTTTCCACGAGATCGGAGGCGACGCCGAAGAAGAAAGGCCCCGTGATGCGGAACACCTCCACGCCCGGCGGCAGGTCGTCCCGCTGCCCGGCATCCTCGGTTTCCACCTCGCGCACCGTCACGGCGACCGTGCGGCTCATCCGTTCCATGAACATCAGGCTCGCGAGCGTGACGCCCACACCGATCGCCACAGTGAGATCGACGAGCACGGTGAGCGCGAAGGTGAGGAGCAGCACCACGCGGTCGCCCATCGGCATCGCGCGGATGCGCAGCAGACGCTCGTACTCGCTCATCCCCCACGCCACCATGAACAGGATCGCCGCCAGCGCCGCCATCGGAATATAACCCATCAGCTTCGTGCCGAAGGCCATGAAAAGCAGCAGGAACAGCGCGTGGAACATGCCCGAAACGGGCGTGCGCCCGCCCGCGCGTATGTTGGTCGCGGTGCGCGCGATCGCGCCCGTCGCCGGAAGCCCGCCGAAAAGGGCGGACGCGAGATTGGCGACGCCTTGCCCCACGAGTTCCTGGTTGGAACGGTGGCGATAGCCGGTCATGCCGTCGGCGACGACGGCGGAAAGCAGCGCCTCGATCCCGGCAAGGAAGGCGATCGTGAACGCCGCCGGAAGCACCGCCGTGACCTTCTCCAGCCCGAGCGCGGGAATGTGCGGCACGGGAAGGCCGGACGGGATGTCGGGAAAACGCGAGCCGACCGTATCGACGGGAAGGCCGAGCAGTGAGACTGCAAGTGCCGCCACGACCACGGCGACAAGGAAACCCGGCACTTTCGGCGCCGTGCGGCGCAGCACGATGATGATGGCGAGCGCGCCTGCGCCGACGCCGAGCGTTGCGATGTCGATGGTGCCGATCGCCTCTGCATAGGCGGCAAGCTTGGGCAGGAAATCGGCGGGCACTTCCGCCATGCGCAGGCCGAGGAAGTCCTTCACCTGAGTGGTCGCGATGATGACGGCGATGCCGGCCGTGAAGCCCGTGACGACGGGGTGCGGGATAAACTTGATGAGGCTGCCGAGCCGCGCGTAGCCCGCTACAAGCAGGATCGCACCCGCCATCAGCGTCGCCAGCACCAGCCCGTCATAACCGTGCTGCGCGATGATGTTGAACACGACGACGACGAACGCGCCCGTCGGCCCGCCGATCTGTGTGCGCGAACCGCCGAGCGCTGAGATCAGGAACCCGGCGACGACCGCCGTCACCAGCCCCTTGTCGGGCGAGGCGCCGCTCGCGATGCCGAGCGCCATGGCGAGCGGCAGCGCGACGATGGCGACGGTAAGCCCAGCGAGCGCATCGGCGCGCAGCCGTGCCATGTCGTAGCCTTCGCGAAGCACGGTCATGAGCTTCGGCGTGAACTGGATGGGCAGGACGTCGCGCATGGGCAACCCCCGGAAATCTCGCGGAATGTCGTCTTGCTAGGCCCGAATTATGGCAAAATCATCCCGGAATGTTCCGGAAATCGGGGCACTATCCCTCTTTCGGGGTGCCCGCCGCACGCAGGATCGCCTTCTTGATGCGCGGATAGGTCCCGCAGCGGCAGAGGTTGGTGATCCCCGTCTTGATGTCGTCTTCGGTGGGCTTCGGCGTGTCTTTCAGGAACGCCGCCGCCGCCATGATCATGCCCGGCTGGCAATAGCCGCACTGCGGCACCTGCTCGGCGATCCACGCCTGCTGCACGGGGTGGCTGCCGTCTTTCGAAAGACCCTCGATCGTGGTGACGAACGTGCCTTCGATGTCGCCGATGTTCACCTGGCAGCTGCGCTGCGCCTGCCCGTCGATGTGTACCGTGCACGCGCCGCAAAGCCCCGCCCCGCAACCGAACTTGGTGCCGGTCAGGTTCATCGCGTCGCGCAGTGCCCACAGCAGCGGCGTGTCGGCCGGCAGGTCAAAAGCGACAGGATTGCCGTTGATGGTGAAGCGAGTCATGACGAGGTGAGATTTAGACGCAGAGGTGCCCGAATGGAACTGCAAACGCTGTCGCTCGCCGTGGCAGATGGAATCGCGCGCGTGACGATGACGCGGGGTGAGGCGCTCAACACCATGACGGAAGCGTTCTGGACCGAGATCGTGGACGTTTTCGGGGCGATCGAGGCGGACCCGTCGGTGCGTGCGGTGCTGATCGTCTCGACCGGCAGGCACTTCACGGCGGGGCTCGATCTCGAATGGGCGGGCGCGGATCTGCTCGGCGCGGCAGACGGCGAGGTCGCGCGCCAGCGCCTGGCGCTGCGCCGCAAGGTGAAGGCGATGCAGCGGAGCTTCACGGTGATCGACGAGTGCAAGGCGCCGGTGATCGCGGTGGTGCAGGGCGGCTGCATCGGCGGCGGCGTCGATCTCGTCACCGCCTGCGATATCCGTATCGGCACGGCGGACTGTTTTTTCAGCATTCAGGAGATCAATGTCGGCATCGTTGCCGACGTCGGCACGCTGCAGCGTATTCCGCACCTGTTGCCGCAGGGGCTGGTGCGCGAACTCACCTACACGGGGCGGCGCTTCATGGCGGAGGAGGCGGCGCGCCATGGTTTCCTCAATCGCGTGCTCGCCGCGCACGACGAAGCCATCGCTGCGGGCGAGGCGCTGGCGCGCGAGATCGCATCGAAATCGCCCGTCGCCATTCAGGGCGCGAAGGCGGTGCTGAACCGCGGACGCGACCAGAGCATCGCCGAAGGGCTCGATTATGTGGCGACCTGGAATTCGGCTTTCCTGCCGGGCACCGATCTTGGCGAGGCCGTGGGGGCGCAGCTGCAGAAGCGCCCGCCCCGCTTCGAGGATGCAGTTTGAAGCGCAGGGCGCGCGCGCCGGAAAGCGCCGGGTGCGGCAAGCTATCGCTTGTTCGCGAATCCGGGCGCATCTATAAGGCGCGCCAAATCGATTCCGTCGGTGCGTTCGCGCGCCGGCTGGCCGTATTGGAACAAGTGGGGGTTTGATGCGCGGATTCAAGGCATTGGCGGTAGCTGCGGCGCTGACGTTCGGCGCCGTTCAGGCACAGGCGCAGGACGCGGCGGCTCCGGCCGCCGCCACGGTCGAGCAGGCTGCTGCGGCTCCGGTCGCGGAAACGGCGGCGCCTGCCGTCAATCTGGCGAACATGGGCACGGCGCCCGATGCTACGGTGGGTCAGCCGCAGGGCGGCTGGCACATTCAGCCGCAGGTGACCGAACTTGGTCAGCGGGGCTCGGATTTCAACACCGCGCTGCTTCTCATCATGGGCGTCATCACCGCCTTCGTGTTCGCGCTGCTGATCTGGTCGATGATCCGTTTCCGCCGCGGCGCGAACCCGGTGCCCTCCAAGACGACGCACAACGTGCTGATCGAGGTGGTCTGGACGCTGGTGCCCGTGCTCGTGCTCGTCGGCATCGCCATCCCCTCGTTCAAGCTGCTCGCCGCGCAATATGATCCGCCGAAGGCCGATCTCACGATCAAGGCGACCGGCCATCAGTGGTACTGGAGCTACGAATATCCCGACCAGGGCGGTTTCGGCTTCGATGCCGTGATGCTCTCGGATGCGGATGCCGCGAAGGCGAACGAGCCGCGCAACCTCGCGGTCGACAATCGCGTCGTCGTTCCGGCCGGCGCCGTCGTGAAGGTGCTGCTGACCGCGTCGGATGTGATCCACAGCTGGGCGGTTCCGGCCTTCTGGGTGAAGATGGACGCCGTTCCGGGCCGCGTGAACGAAACCTGGTTCAAGACCGATCGCGAAGGCCTCTATTACGGCCAGTGCTCAGAGCTTTGCGGCACCAAGCACGGCTTCATGCCGATCGCGGTCGAAGTCGTGTCGAAGGAAAAGTTCGATGCGTGGGTCGCCGCGCGTCAGGCCGATGCCGGCGTCGAGGTCGCGGCTGCCGCGCCCGCCGCTACGGCCGCTGCGCCTGCGCCCGCGGCTGATGCCGCGGCCGCCCCCGCTGCTGCACCGGAAGCGGCGCCTGCCGCTGCCGCCGAAACGCTTTAAGATCAAGTTCGGGTAGGAACGACACTCATGGCCGAGACCACCGCCGCCCACTACGACGCCCACGGCGATCACGCCCACGCGCATCACGACGATCATCACACGCCGGGCTTCTTCGCCCGCTGGTTCCTGTCCACGAACCACAAGGACATCGGGACGCTGTACCTGATCTTCGCGATCGTCGCGGGCATCATCGGCGGCGCGATCTCGGGCGTCATGCGCCTCGAGCTTGCCGAGCCGGGTATGCAGTACCTGCCGGTGTGGGCGGGCGGCAACATCGATGCCGCCTATCACATGTGGAACGCGTTCATCACCGCGCACGGTCTCATCATGGTGTTCTTCATGGTGATGCCGGCGATGATCGGCGGCTTCGGCAACTGGTTCGTTCCGATCATGATCGGCGCGCCGGACATGGCGTTCCCGCGCATGAACAACATCTCGTTCTGGCTGATCATCCCGGCCTTCCTGCTGCTGCTCGCCTCGATGTTCGTCGAAGGTCCGGCGGGCTTCAACGGCGCGGGCACCGGCTGGACGGTCTATCCGACGCTGTCGACGAGCGGCCACCCCGGGCCGGCGGTCGACCTTGCGATCTTCTCGCTGCACCTTGCGGGCGCGTCGTCGATCCTCGGCGCGATCAACTTCATCACCACCATCTTCAACATGCGCGCGCCGGGCATGACCCTGCACAAGATGCCGCTGTTCGTGTGGTCGGTGCTGGTCACCGCGTGGCTGCTGCTGCTCTCGCTCCCGGTTCTCGCCGGTGCGATCACCATGATGCTGACGGACCGCAACTTCGGCACGACCTTCTTCGATCCGGCCGGCGGCGGTGATCCGATCCTTTACCAGCACCTGTTCTGGTTCTTCGGTCACCCCGAAGTGTACATCATGATCCTGCCGGGCTTCGGCATCGTCAGCCAGGTGGTGGCGACGTTCAGCCGCAAGCCCGCCTTCGGCTACCTCGGCATGGCCTATGCGATGGTCGCAATCGGCTTCATCGGCTTCATCGTGTGGGCGCACCACATGTACACGGTCGGCCTCGACGTGAACGTGAAGCTCTATTTCACGGCGGCGACGATGATCATCGCGGTGCCCACGGGCATCAAGATCTTCTCGTGGATCGCCACGATGTGGGGCGGCTCGATCAGCTTCGAAACCCCGATGCTGTGGGCGATCGGCTTCATCATCATGTTCACGCTGGGCGGCGTCACCGGCGTCGTGCTCTCGAACGCCGGCGTCGATACGATCATGCACGACACTTACTACGTGGTGGCGCACTTCCACTACGTGTTGTCGCTCGGCGCCGTGTTCGCGCTGTTCGCGGGCTTCTACTACTGGTTCCCGAAGATGTCGGGCCGGATGTACAACGAGGTCCTCGGCAAGCTGCACTTCTGGGTGTTCTTCATCGGCGTGAACGTGATGTTCTTCCCGATGCACTTCCTCGGCCAGGATGGTATGCCGCGCCGCTACCCGGATTATCCGGATGCGTTCGCCTACTGGAACCACATCGCGTCGCTCGGCTACGTCATCATGGCCGTGGGCATGGTGTTCTTCTTCGTGAACGTCATCATCTCGCTGATCGGCGGCAAGAAGGCCGCGGACAATCCGTGGGGTGAGGGTGCAACGACGCTCGAGTGGACGCTGTCCTCGCCGCCGCCGTTCCACCAGTTCGAGACGTTGCCGGAAATCAAGTAGGGCAGCTCTGGTGGCCAGCGTACCCGCCGTATCCGTCACGCCGGTCAGCGACTTCGCTGACTGGCGCGACTATTTCGCGCTCTTGAAGCCGCGCGTGATGACGCTCGTCGTCTTCACGGGGCTTTGCGGTCTGCTGGCTGCGCCCGGCCATATCCACCCGGTGATCGGCTTCACGGCTGTGCTCTGCATCGCGGTCGCGGCCGGCGCCTCGGGCGCGCTCAACATGTGGTACGAGGCCGATCTCGACGCGCGCATGAAGCGCACGGCGAACCGGCCGATCCCGGCGGGGCGCATCGATCCGGCCTCGGCGTTCGGCTTCGCCGTCAGCCTCGCGATCGGCGCGGTCGCGGTAATGGCGCTCGCCGTGAACATGGCCGCCGCCGCGCTCCTCACCGTTTCCATCCTGTTCTACGTGTTCGTTTACACGGTGTGGTTGAAGCGCCGCACGCCGCAGAACATCGTCATCGGCGGCGCCGCGGGCGCTTTCCCGCCGGTGATCGGCTGGGCGGCCGTCACGGGCGACGTGACCGCGCTCCCGATCCTCCTCTTCGCGCTCATCTTCCTGTGGACGCCCCCGCATTTCTGGAGCCTCGCGCTCTTCGTGCGCGGCGACTATGCGAACGCGGGCGTGCCGATGCTGCCCGTCACGCACGGCGCGCGGGTCACGCGGGGCCAGATCCTCGCCTACACGCCGCTCCTCATCGGCGTCAGCCTCGTGCCGTGGGCGATGCACCTCACCGGCGCGATCTACGGTATGACGGCGGCGATCCTTGGTGCGGTGTTCATGGCGCTCGCGGTCGCGGTGTTCCGCAACAGCGCGACCGATCCCGCCGCGATGCGCCCGGAGCGCCGCCTGTTCGCCTTCTCCGTCCTTTATCTCTTCGTGATGTTCGGCGCGCTTGTCGCCGATCGCTGGCTGCTGGCTTGATCGTGGCGGACGACGACCTCCAGAAAAAGCGGAAGAGCCGCAATTTCGTGCTCGGCGCGGTGCTCGTCGGGCTCGCCGTGCTGTTCTACGCCATCACGATCGCGAGGATGGGATGAGCGGCGAACGCGGCATCCGCCGCACCGGCCTTATCGCCGGTGGCGTCGCGGTGGCGATGCTCGGCCTCGCCTACGCAAGCGTGCCGCTCTACCGCCTGTTCTGCCAGGTTACCGGCTTCGGCGGCACCACGATGCGCGTGGATGAGAACGCGGCCCCCAATGCGGTCAACAAGGTCATCAAGGTGCGCTTCGATGCGAACGTCGCGCCCGGCCTCGCATGGATCTTCAAGCCCGTGCAGACGCAGGCGACGGTCCGCATCGGCGAGCGCAAGATGGCATTCTATCAAGCCACCAATCTCACCGACAAGCCGATCACCGGCATGGCGACCTACAATGTCTCGCCCGATACGGCTGGCGGCTATTTCATGAAGATCCACTGTTTCTGCTTCGATCAGCAGACGCTGCAGCCCGGCGAGACGGTGGATATGCCGGTCAGCTACTATATCGACCCGGCGATTCTGGAAGACGCGAGCGCCCGCCGGATCGACGAGATCACGCTCAGCTATACCTTCTTCCCACAGGAAGAAGAGACGAATAAGACAGCAGCCAATACGGCCGTAAAGGCGGCCGACGGAACACAGGGGTAAGACCATGGCCGGTGCCAAGAACCACGATTTCCACATCCTGCCGCCGAGCCCGTGGCCGCTCATCGGCGCGTTCTCGGCACTGACGATGGCAGCCGGCGGTGTGGGCTGGATGCATGAGCAGGCGTGGGGCGGCTGGGTCTTCTTCCTTGGCTTCGCCTTTGTGCTGTTCACCTTCTACAGCTGGTGGTCGGATGTGATCCGCGAAGCGAACACGGGCGATCACACGCCGGTGGTGCAGCTTCATCATCGCTACGGCATGATCCTGTTCATCGCCTCCGAAGTGATGTTCTTCGTCGCCTGGTTCTGGGCTTATTTCGACGCGGCGCTGTACCCGGACACGGGCGAGGCGGTTGGCGGCGTGTGGCCGCCGCACGGTATCGAGGTGCTCGATCCCTTCGTCTACCCGCTGCTCAACACGCTCATCCTGCTGCTTTCGGGCACCACGGTCACGTGGGCGCACCATGCGCTCATCCACGGCGATCGCGAGGGGCTGAAGAAGGGCCTCTGGCTCACCGTCATCCTCGGCTTCATCTTCTCGTGCGTGCAGGCCTATGAATACAGCCACGCCGCCTTCGGCATGGCCGGCAACATCTATGGCGCCACCTTCTACATGGCGACCGGCTTCCACGGCTTCCACGTCATCGTCGGCACGATCTTCCTGATCGTCTGCCTCATCCGCACCTACAAGGGCGATTTCACGCCGAAGCAGCACTTCGGCTTCGAAGCCGCGGCTTGGTACTGGCACTTCGTCGACGTCGTGTGGCTGTTCCTCTTCGTGGCGATCTACGTCTGGGGCAGCGACTTCGGCGCGGCGGTCGTCGCGGGTCACTAATGGCTTCGGGCCCGGACGGCGTCGGCGCTGTCGACCCGGTCCGGGCCGCGCTCAAGGGCTGCTGCCCGCGCTGCGGCAAGGGCAGGCTCTACCGCAATCTCCTTGAATTCACGGATCGCTGCCCGGCGTGCGGGCTCGATATCGCCGGCTTCAATGTCGGGGATGGGCCTGCCGCCTTCCTGATCTTCCTGCTCGGTTTCCTCGTCGTCGGCCTCGCCATGTGGCTGGAGTTCGGCGTGCATCCGCCGTGGTGGGTCCATGCGCTGCTCTGGCCGCCGATCCTCGTCGTGCTCACCGTGTGGGGGCTGCGCGTCGGCAAGGCGATCCTGCTCGCGCTCGAATTCCGAAACGAGGCCGCGGAGGGCCGGCTCAGCGACAAGTCTGATCGCTGATGCGCCTGCCGCTTCTGCCGACGCTGATGGTCGCCGTGATGGTGCCGGTGATGATCGGCCTCGGCTTCTGGCAGTTGCACCGCGCGGACTGGAAGGCCGATCTGCTCGTGCGGCTGGAAGCGCAGGCGAAGCTGCCGGTTCTCGAAAACTCCGGCCTGTCCGATGATCTGGAATTTCGCCGCATCCGCCTGATCGTCGATTGCCCTGATCCGTTCGCGAAGGGGCGCAGCGGCAAGAACGCGGCCGGAAAGGTCGGCTTTTCGATGCTGCTGCTGTGCGATGCCGGGACGGGGCCGATCCTCGTCGATGCCGGCTGGTCCGATCGCCCCGATGGCTGGACGAAACTGGCCGCGCCGTGGCCGCCTAAAGGCGCATTCGCCGTCACCGGCACGCTCGTCCGCACGGGCGGCGAGGGGCCGCGCTACACGCTCGTTTCCGAAGCCGCGCCCGCGCCGCTGGTGCCGAGCGCGCCGCCTTCGTCCGAAGATATACCCAACAATCACATGGCCTATGCCGTGCAGTGGTTCGCCTTTGCTGCCACGCTCGGCATCATCTATGCGGTCTACGTGTCGCGGTTCAGACGGGGGAAGTGATGGATTTGCCAAAGGTCGACGTGCCGACGATCGCGATTGCCGGCAGCACACAGCGTTTTCCCGTGCGGCGCATCTTCTGCGTCGGCCAGAACTATGCCGATCATGCGCGCGAGATGGGCTCGAACCCCGATCGAGAGCAGCCGTTCTTCTTTTCGAAGCCTGCTGATGCGGTTGTCGAAAGCGGCGCTGCGCTCCCGTTCCCAAGCCAGACGAACAATCTCCACCACGAGGTCGAACTCGTCGTCGCGCTCGGCGCAGGCGGCAGCAACGTGGCTGTTGCGGACGCCGGGGCGATGATCTTCGGCCACGCCGTCGGCATCGATCTCACGCGCCGCGATCTGCAGGCCGATGCGAAGGCGAAGGGCCGCCCGTGGGACATGGCGAAAGGCTTCGATGCGTCCGCGCCCGTCGGCGCGCTGACGCCAGGCGCGCCGCCCGCCGCGGGCGCGATCACGCTCCGCGTGAACGGCGACCTCCGGCAGAACGGCGACCTCTCGCAGATGATCTGGAACGTCGCCGAGGTGATTTCGAAGCTCTCCACCTACGTCGCGCTCGCCCCCGGCGACCTTATCTTCACCGGCACGCCCGCCGGCGTCGGGCCGATCGTGGCGGGTGAAACGGTGGTCGCCGAAATCGCGGGCACGGCGCCGGTCGAGGTTCGCTTCACGGCCTAGATCGGATCGCTCCGGTCGCGCTGCTCTGCGGCGTCGCCTTTCGTCTTGATGAAGCTGATCTTGCCCTGCGGCTCGATGATCGCCCACGCGACATCCTTCAGCGAGGCGATCCCCGCGAGGCGCATTTCCGATTCAAGCTCCGCGCGGGTCATGCGGTCCCGCCGCAAATTGTCCGTGATGATCGCGCCGTCGCGCACGACGACGCGCGGCTTGCCGTCGAGCAGGCGTTCCATCGCGGGAAACAGGTATGTGATCCAGCTGAGCAGCAGTGCGAGGAAACCGAATGTGGCGACCGCGAGCATCGCGCCGGTGAGGCTGAAATCATTGTGTGTCACACCCTGCTGGATGAGATCGCCCATCACGATCATCACCAGCAGCTCGAACGGCGTCAGCTGGCCAAGCTCGCGTTTCCCGAGCAGACGCAGCAGCAGATAGAGGATGACGAAAACGGCCGAGGCGCGCAGCACGATATCCATCAGGGGCGCACCTCCAGCCGCGCCGGAAGCGTGGCGAGGGGCGTTTCGCCGTCGTAGAGCGTGACGCGGCCCGCGGTGCCGCCGACGAGCGCCGGGTTGATCTGCCCGTCCACCTTGATGCGCAGCGTGTCGCCTGCCGCCAGCGGCGCGTACTCGAAGCGGTAGCCGCCGCGTCCGTAGCTTTCGTCGGCAGCGGCGGGGATCATCGTGTTGATCGTCAGTTCGTGCCAGTAGCGTGGGGTTACCGCGATCACGGGCCGCGCGATCGCGCGCGCGGCGTCGATGCGCATCCGCATTTCGAAAACCATGCCGCTGCGCGCAATGTGGGGCGCTTCCAGCGTCAGCCGCGCCTTCGGTCCGGCGGCGCTCTGCGAAGGGTTCGGAAAGCCGCCGAGCGCGCCTGAAACCGCGATCAGGATGATGGCGGCGAGAACGAGGAACGATAGTGGGCTCGCACCCCGCGGCCAGCGGCGCGTGAGGTGCGTTTCCGAGATGCCGTCCGGGTAGTGGTCGCCCATGTGTCTCTCCGGGGGCACAATCCCGGAAGGGGCGGAAGGTTCCCGCTCAGGAAAGCGCGGCGCTGCCGAGAAATTGCCGCGCGCGCCGGATCGAGCGGATCGGCGGAAGCGCCATCATGTCTGCCGAAACGGCGGGAGCAACAGGGCGCAGGAACGCTGCGTCGAGCGCTGCGCGATCGATGCCATCCATCGTTTCTGCCGGAAATCGGCGGCGCAGGCCCTCGCTCTCGTGCGCGCGCGGCAGGATCCGCGCCTTTAGGCGCCGGCCGACGGAAACCCGGATGGGGAGGCCAGCGGAAACCTTGATCCAGCTGTTCCAGCTGATGCCTGCGCGGCGCATGATCTCGCTCTGCGATCCGGTAAGCGGCGCGATATCCGCCACCAGCGCCGGGTTTACGATACACATTCCGGGCCTGCCGCGCGCCATATCCAGTCTCCTCGCTTTGGCCTCTATGAAAGCGGCGTTCCGGCGCCCGCCCATATTTTCTGGTGCCCGGTCCATGAACGGCGGGAATAGCGCCGGATTGTGCGCTATTTGTTGCGGTGTCCGCCGCTTCCCGATAAGTCCGCGCGGTCATGCGGTACATCAGCACGCGCGGGGGAGCACCCGCACTCGATTTTCGGGGCGTCACGCTCGCCGGTCTCGCGTCGGATGGCGGCCTCTATGTCCCCGAAGAGTGGCCGGTGCTCTCGAAGGACGAGATCGCCGCGCTCTCCGGCCTCAGCTACGCCGACACCGCCTTCGCGATCTGCCGTCGCTTCACCGGCGATTCGATTCCCGACGCTGATCTGAAGCGCCTGATCGACGAGGCCTACGCGAGTTTCGATCATGCCGCGGTGACGCCGCTCGTGCAGCTCGATGCGCGGCATTTCCTGCTCGAGCTGTTCCACGGCCCGACGCTGGCGTTCAAGGACGTCGCGCTGCAGTTCCTCGGCCTGCTGTTCGAGCACTTCCTGAAGGACGCGGGGCGGCACCTCACCATCGTCGGCGCCACCTCCGGCGACACCGGCTCCGCCGCGATCCAGGCGCTCGCGGGCCGCGAGCATGTCGACGTGTTCATGCTGCACCCCGAGGGCCGCGTCAGCGACGTGCAGCGCCGCCAGATGACGACGGTGATGGCGCCCAACATCCACAACATCGCGATTTCCGGCACGTTCGACGACGCGCAGGCGATGGTGAAACGCATGTTCGGCGACACGGACGTGACCAGCCGCTTCGAGATCAGTGCGGTCAACTCGATCAACTGGGCGCGCCTGATGGCGCAGGTCGTCTATTATTTCTACGCCGCCGTCCGCCTCGGCGCGCCGCACCGCGAGGTCGCCTTCTCGGTGCCGACGGGCAATTTCGGTGACGTGTTCGCGGGTTATGTCGCCGCGCGCATGGGGCTCCCCGTCGCGCGGCTGATCGTTGCCACCAACATCAACGACATCCTGCACCGCGCGCTTTCCGCCGGCGATTACTCCGCCGGCACGGTCACGCCCACCGCCGCGCCCTCGATGGACATCCAGGTGTCGAGCAATTTCGAACGCCTGCTGTTCGACCTCGCAGGCCGCGACGGCGCCAAGCTCACCGCGATGATGCAGGCGTTCGACGCGTCGAAGATGCTCGAAATCCCCGCCGACATGCGCGCCCAGGCTGCGGAGCGCTTCACCAGCTACCGCGTCGATGAAGACGAGATGGCGCTCACGCTGCGCTGGGCCTCCGAAATGGCCGGCAACATCATCGATCCGCACACCGCGATCGGCCTTGCTGCCGCGCGCGCCGCCGATCTCGATCCCGCCATCCCCGTCGTCACGCTCGCGACCGCGCACCCGGCGAAGTTCCGCGATGCCGTTGAGCGCGCGACCGGCGTGCGCCCCGTGCTCCCCGCGCGCCTCTCCGGCCTCTTCGACCGCGAGGAGAGCTTCACGTCGCTTCCCGGCGATTACGCCGCCGTCCGCGATTTCGTCACCGCGAGGGCAACGCCCAGATGATGCGTCTCTCGACGCTCGCGAACGGGCTTCGCGTGGCGACGCGCGAGATGCCGAGCGTCGAGACGGTGTCGGTGGGCCTGTTCGCGGACATCGGCTCGCGACACGAACGCACCCGCGAAAACGGCCTCGCGCATCTCTTCGAGCACATGGTGTTCAAGGGCGCGGGCGGCCGCAGCGCACGCGCCATCGCCGAAGCGATCGAAGACGTCGGCGGCGAGCTCAACGCTGCGACGAGCCGCGAGACGACCGTGTTCTCCGCCCGCCTGCTCGCGGACGATCTCGCGCTCGGCACCGGCATCATCGCCGATCTCGTGCGCCTGCCGCATTTCGACGACGAGGAGCTCCAGCGCGAAAAGCGCGTCGTGCTGCAGGAACTCGGCGAGGCGCGCGACACGCCGGGCGATATCATTTTCGACAATCTCCAGTCCGTCGCCTTCCCGGGCCAGCCGCTCGGCCGTTCGATCCTTGGCGATGAGGCGAGCGTCGGCGGCCTTGCTCGGGCCGATCTGCTTGCGTGGCAGCGGCGCTATCGCCCCGGCGGGATGATGCTGGTTGCGGCCGGAAAGGTCGATCACGACGCGCTCGTCGATCTCGCCGCGGTCCGCTTCGGCGATCTCCCGCACGCCGAACCGACGCTTCCAGAGCCTGCGCTGTTCGTGGGCGGCATTTCGGCGGACCCGCGCCGCTTCGAGCAGGCGCACCTTGCGCTCGGCTTCGATGCGCCGCGCGCGCTCGCCCCCGATTATTTCGCCGCGCGTCTGTTCGCGGAGGCCGTGGGCGGCGGCATGTCCTCGCGCCTGTTCCAATCGGTGCGCGAGGAGCGCGGCCTTGCCTACAGCATCTACGCCGCGTTGCAGGCCTTCGACGATGCCGGGCTGTTCTACATCTACCTCGCCACCGAGCGGCGCGAGGCCGCGGCGGCGATGGCGCTCGTCCGCGAGGAACTGGCCGGCGCGGTGACGGGACTTCAGTCCGCCGAGCTTGAGCGTGCGCGTGCGCTCGTGAAGGCCGGGCTGCTGATGAGCCTCGAAAGCACGGAAGGGCAGGCGAGCTATGTGGCGCGCCAGCTCGCGCTCTGCGGCCGCCTCGTCGAGCCTGCCGAGGTTGTCGCTGAAATCGACGCGGTGACGCTGGAGGCGGCCCGCGCCGCGGGTGCCGCGATGCTTGCCGGGCCGTCGGCGCGCGCCTCCGTGGGGGCGGCCGAGAAGGCGCTCGCGGCCTGATGGCGCTCGCCACGCTCGTCACCGAACCCTGGGCCGATTTCGGCCTCGTCGACAGCGGCCATGGCCGCAAGCTCGAACGCTATGGGCCGTGGCGTTTCATCCGCCCGGAACCGCAGGCGATGTGGGCGCCCGCCACGGCCGATTGGCGTGCCGACGGTGAGTTCGTTGGCGGATCGGACGCCGAAGGCGGCGGCCGATGGACGCTTTCCCCGAAAGTCCCGCCAAGCTGGCCGCTATCGCGCGGCGGCGTGAAGTTCTGGGCCTCGAACACGCCGTTCCGCCACCTCGCCTTCTTCCCGGACATGGCCCCGCAATGGGATTGGATCGCGGACCGTGTCGCGCCGGGCGACGAAGTGCTCAACCTGTTCGGCTACACCGGCGTCGCCAGCCTCGTGATGGCGGCGAAGGGCGCACGCGTCACGCATGTCGATGCGTCCAAAAAGGCGGTCGCCGCGGCGGTGGAAAACCAGAAGCTCTCCGGCCTCGGCGACGCGCCCATTCGCTGGATCATCGACGATGCGCTCAAGTTCGTGGAGCGCGAGGTGCGCCGCGGCCGCCGCTACGCCGGCATCATCCTCGATCCGCCCAAATACGGGCGCGGGCCCAAGGGCGAAGTGTGGGAGCTCGACGAAAAGCTCGCCGCGCTGATGGCGGCGTGCGCCGCGCTGCTGGATGATCGCTCGAAATTCCTCGTGCTCACGGCTTATGCCGTCCGCCTCTCCGCCATCGCCATCGCAAACCTCGCCGAGGAGGTCACCCGCCCGCTCGGCGGCAGTGTGGAAGCGGGCGAAATGACGATTCGCGAGGAAGCCCGAGGCCTACTGCTGCCGACCGCGATCTTCGCCCGCTGGTCGCGGTGACGCCACCCCTCCCGTCACCCCGGCGAAGGCCGGGGCCCATACGCCGGTGAAGCCTCGCGGCTGGGTGTATATCATGGCGAGCCGCAAGGGCGGCACGCTCTATATCGGCGTCACAAATGACCTGGCCCGGCGGGCGCATGAACACCGCGAAGGAATCGTTCCCGGCTTCACGAAGCGGTACGCTGTGAAAACGCTGGTCTGGTACGAAGAGCACGACGATTTCCGCGAGGCCATCGCCCGCGAAAAGGCGCTCAAGGAATGGAACCGCGCATGGAAGCTGCGGCTCATCAACGAAGCGAACCCGGAGTGGTGCGATCTTTATCCGTTTCTGTAGTCGGGTAGGTCGCATGGGCCCCGGCCTGCGCCGGGGTGACGATCTAATTGAGCGGATTTACTTCTGACGTCATCCCGGCGCAGGCCGGGATCCATAACCACGTTTCAGCGCAGCGCCCTACGCGTCGTGGCTCACCGCGATCGGCTTCATCTGCCGCATACGCTGCAGCTCGGACTTGAAGCGGGCGAGTTCCTGGCCTTCCAGCTGCTCCTGGATCGGCAGCTTCGCGGAGCGCGGGTTCACGGGCCGGCCGGCGATGTGGACCTCGTAGTGGAGGTGCGGGCCGGTCGAGAGGCCGGTGGAGCCGACATTGCCGATCACGTCGCCCGCGCCGACGCGCTGGCCGCTGCGCGATGCGATGCGCGAAAGGTGGCTGTAGGTGGTGACGATGCCGCTCGCGTGGCGCACCTGCACCTGGTTGCCGTACCCGCCGTTGCGGCCCGCGAAGATCACGGTACCGGGCGCGGTGGACATCACCGGCGTGCCGCTGCGCGCCGCGAAGTCGACGCCCGCGTGCATCCGCGCGCGCTTCAGGATAGGGTGGAAACGCGTGCCGAAGCCGGAGCTGAAGCGGGCGCCCGCCACCGGCGACTTGATCATGCCCTCGACGGCCGAGGACCCATCGGCGAGGAAGAACTTGGTGCGGCCGTTGTGGACCCAGCGCAGCAGCTCGACGTCGCGCTTGCCGCCGAGCTTCGCGTAGATGAGGTTGCCGGTCTCGGTCTCGCCGGTTTCGGCGCGGCGGTGTTCCACGACCATCTGGAAGCTGTCGCGCGAGCTGACGTCGCGCTGGAAATTCACCTTGGGGCTCAGCGCCTTGATGTAGCTGGCAACGACACGGCTCGGCAGACCGAAGGCGCGTGCGGACTGGTAGAGGCTGCCGCCGACGTCGCCCGCGACGACGAGCGGGCTGTCGTCGACCGCGATCTCGTCGCGCGTCACGATCAGGTCGCCCGCCTGGCTGCGGTTCACTTCGAGGCGCAGGTCGAACGCGGCGCGGAAGGCGAGCGATTCGAGCGGGCGCGGCTGCGATTTGTCGGTGCGGCGGCCGAGCACGAGATCGACCGCAGCGCCGGGCTTCAGCGATTTCACGTCCGTATGGCCGGCAACGAGCAGCGCCACGTTGGCGACATCCGCCGCGGAAACGCCGGCACGGCGCAGCGCGCCGTTGAAGCTGTCGACATCGCGCAGGCGCGCGGTCACCTCGATGCGCGGGCGCTCCGGCGGCTCGGCGAGCGCGGTGACGCGGGCGGTGGGCTGGTGGAAGGCGAGGCCCTGCGGGCTCTTCGCGAGTGGGGCGATGGAAATTGTGTCGAGCGCGGCGAGCTGCGTGGGGGCGAGTTCAGGCTGGGCGGGCTTCACGATCGGCGCGGGGTGGAACGCCACGGTGGCCGCAACGCCAAGCATCGCGCCAAGCGTGCCCATGCCGCGCCACCAGCGCTTCGTGCCGATTTCGGCGCCGAGATCGACGACGATATCCACGCCGCGCATACCGGCCGCGCGCGCTGGCTTTGCAGACGCACGGGGACCCTGCGCCGAAGGCGCCGGGATCGAGAATGTCGCGCCTTCAAAGGCGCCTGTGGTGGGTTGAAACACGAAGCCCCCGCCCCAATTTTTCAAAACACAGATGTCACCGCCGGAGCGGACATTTATCTGCGTGCGACCCATCAATTTGGAATCGGCCGATAAACGGCCTTTCCCCGCGATCGGCAAAGTGTCGTTCAGGGTGCTTAATGTCAATTTAACACGGGGGGTTAAGCGCCGTGGCTGCGATGAAGCGACAGGATTCAAGCGGCGAGCCGTTGGGCGCATCCGAAACGATTCGTTTCATCGTTTCGTCGCTTGCGTGCCCAAGGGATCAGTGACACCATATGTGGTGTATGAGGAGATGTGCTGTTTCGTGAGAGCACCGAACCGAAATTCACGTCCGGCGTGCCCGGTCAGGAAGCGTGCCCATGAGCGGCACTGACCGCTCCGTCACTGCCGTTCTTGGGCCCACGAACACGGGCAAGACCCACCTCGCCGTCACCCGCATGTGCGCCCATTCCAGTGGGATGATCGGCTTTCCGCTGCGCCTGCTCGCGCGCGAGGTCTACGACCGGGTGGTGCAGATAAAGGGCGCCGCGCAGGTTGCGCTTGTCACGGGCGAGGAAAAGATCGTGCCCGCTGGCGCGCGTTATTTCCTGTGCACGGCCGAATCGATGCCTATGGACAGGGATGTCGCCTTCGTCGCGCTCGACGAGGCGCAGCTCGGCGCGGATGCCGAGCGCGGGCATGTGTTCACCGATCGACTGCTCCACGTGCGCGGGCGCGATGAAACGATGATCCTGGGGTCGGATACGATCCGGCCGATCGTGCGCGCGCTGCTGCCGGATGCGGAAATCGTCGGCCGTCCGCGCTATTCGACGCTCAGCTACGTGGGGCCGAAAAAGCTATCGCGCCTGCCCAAGCGCAGCGCGGTCGTCGCGTTCAGCGCGGAGGATGTCTACGGCCTTGCCGAGATGATCCGCCGGCAGAAGGGCGGCGCGGCGGTGGTGATGGGCGGGCTGTCCCCGCGCACGCGCAACGCGCAGGTGGAGCTCTACCAGTCGGGAGAGGTCGATTATCTGGTGGCGACGGATGCCATCGGCATGGGCCTCAACATGGATATCGCGCACGTCGCCTTCGCTGCGCTCACCAAGTTCGATGGCAAGCGCGTGCGGCGGCTGCGCCCCGCCGAAATGGCGCAGATCGCCGGGCGCGCCGGGCGTTATCAGACCGACGGCAGCTTCGGCCCGCTCGCCATGAGCGACGACGACGGGCCTGTTTTCGAACCCGCCGAGGTGGAGGCGATCGAGGCGCATACGTTCCCGGCGCTCGAGCGGCTGGTGTGGCGCAACGCGCGGCTCGATTTCGGCTCGCTCGGGCGGCTCATCGCCTCGCTTGGCGTGCGGCCGGAGCACGCGCGGCTCACGCGCTCCGACGACGAGGTCGATTTCCAGGTGCTGAAGCGCCTTGCCCGCGAAGACTGGATCATCGCGCGCGCGAACAGCCCGGCGCGGCTGCAGCGGCTGTGGGCCGTGTGCGGCCTCCCGGATTACCGCAAGACCGGGCCGGACACGCACGCCCGGTTCATCGCGCGCATCTATGGCCATCTTACCGAGGGCGCGGGGCGGATCCCCACGGACTGGGTGGCGGGGGAACTGGCGCGGCTCGACGATGTGCAGGGCGATATCGAGGTGCTGGCGAACCGCATCGCCGCCGCGCGCACATGGACGTTCGCGGCGCACCGGCCGGACTGGCTCGTCGATCCGCAGGCCTGGACGCAGCGTTCACGGGAGATCGAGGATCGGCTTTCGGATGCGCTCCACCAGCGGCTGACGCAGCGCTTCGTCGATCGCCGCACCTCGGTGCTGATGCGCGAGCTTTCGGCGCGGGGCCATCTGCTGCCCACCGAGATCGACGAGGACGGTGCCGTCGTCGTGGGCGGCGAGGAGATCGGGCGTTTGACCGGTTTCCGTTTTGAAGCCGATCCCGCCGCGCGGGCGGGCGAGAAGCGCCGGTTGCTTGCCGCTGCGGACCGCCGTCTCGCGGGCGAACTGGTGCGCCGCGCGGGGCTGCTCGCGGCCTGCGAGGACAATGCGCTCGCGCTCGAATTCAACGGGTCGCTGCCGCCGCGTATCCTCTGGAATGGCGCGCGCGTCGGCTATCTCTCACGCGGTCCCGATCCGCTCAGTCCGCGCGTGCGGCTCGATCGCAGCCTTGCCGATCTCGATCCCGCCTCGCGCGCCGCCGTGCGCGTCCGGCTGGAAGCGTGGTTCGCCGGGCGTGTCGAGCGCCACCTCGGCCCGCTCCTGAAGCTCAAGGCCCGCGTCGACCGAGACGCCTCCCCGGCGCTCCGCGGCCTCGTCGTCCAGTTGACGCAGGGTCTCGGTTGTCTCGCCCGCGCGCCCACGCTCCCCCTCCTCTCCGACCTCGGTGAGGCCGACAACGCGCTCCTCTACCGCAGCGGCGTCCGGGTAGGCGCCACCCACGTCTATTTCCCCGATCTCCTCCGCCCCGAACCGACGCGCTGGCGCCTCGCGCTCTGGGCGGTGAGCAGCGGCCTCGAAACCGCGCCCCCGCCGCCCGCGCCCGGGCGCGTCTCCGTACCCATCGACGAAAACACCCCGCGCGCTTTCTACGAGGTCGCCGGCTTCTGGCCGATCGTCACCGATGCCGTCCGCGTCGACATGGTCGAGCGGCTGGTGAAGGCGATGCACAAACAGCGCCGCGGCTCCACGCCGTTCGTGCCCGATACGCTGTGGACGCAAAGCCTCGGCCTTTCGCAGAAGAGCTTCAGCCAGTTGATGCGCGCGCTCGGCTACCGCAGCGTGCAGCAGGAAGGCCGCACGACCTTCGCGTGGCGCGGGGTGCCTGCGAAACGCGCCGCAACCCGCGCCGCGCCGCAAAACCATTCGCCCTTCGCTGTTCTCGCCACCATGAAGAAAGGATGATGCCCTTGGTATTCGGACCCGCGCTTCGTCTCGACAAATGGCTCTGGTACGCGCGCTGCACCCAGTCCCGCAGCGAAGCGCAGAACCTGTGCGAAAGCCGCCGCCTCCGTATGGACGGCCGCGTCATCGACCGCGCCTCGGCGCGCGTGAGGCCCGGCGCCGTGCTCAGCTACACGCGCGGTGGCGAGGTACATATCGTGCGGGTGGAAGCCCTTGCCGAACGGCGCGGCCCTTATTCCGAGGCGTGCCAACTCTACACTGATCTCACGCCGGACTCAGGTGGATTGACGCCGGCCACCGTCGCTGTGTAGCAGACGCGGGAAACACGCCGTCCGTTTTGAAGGTGACACGCGATGACCTATGTGGTGACCGAAGCCTGCATCAAGTGCAAGTATATGGACTGCGTGGAAGTCTGTCCGGTGGATTGCTTCTACGAGGGCGAGAACATGCTCGTCATCAACCCCAACGAGTGTATCGATTGCGGCGTGTGCGAGCCGGAATGCCCCGCCGAGGCGATTCTGCCGGATACCGAAGACGGGCTTGACCAGTGGCTGGAGCTGAACGCCACCTATTCGGCGCAGTGGCCGAACATCACGGCCAAGAAGGATGCGCCCGACGACGCGGACGCTCACAAGGGTGAAGCGGGCAAGTTCGAGAAGTATTTTTCTTCCAATCCGGGCTGATTTCGCTCCGGCTGCGCCTGATTGACGCAGATTCGGCGTAGCGCCGACGTCATTTTTCTGTTATATAAGCTTCGTTGAGCGCAGTTTTGCGGGCTTTTTAGTCCCCTGAACGGCGCTCTTGCTTTGTATAATCAACTGCGCGCGGTCGTACCTGCCGGCCGCCCGCCCGAACGCAGGGTCGCGGCAGGACAATCTGAATTTTTCGTGCACCCGGCCCATTCGGGAGCACGTCCGCGCTCTTTGAACATCTGACGAAGGAACCAAATCTATGGCAGCAAAGGCACCTGGCTTCAGCGTTGGCGACCATGTCGTTTATCCGAAGCATGGCGTCGGCCGGATTGTCGAACTCCAGGCGACCGAAATCGCGGGCGCAAAGCTGGAGCTCTACGTGTTGCGCTTCGAAAAGGAGCGCATGACGCTCCGCGTGCCCATGAACAAGGCCGAAGCCGTGGGTATGCGCAAGCTTTCGAGCCAGGCGACGCTCGCCGACGCGATGACGACGCTGAAGGGCAAGCCCAAGGTGAAGCGCACCATGTGGTCGCGCCGGGCGCAGGAATATGAAGCGAAGATCAACTCGGGTGACCTCGTTTCGATCGCCGAGGTGGTTCGCGACCTGCACCGCGCCGAAGACCAGCCCGAGCAGAGCTACTCCGAGCGCCAGATTTACGAAGCGGCGATCGGCCGCCTCGCCCGCGAACTCGCTGCCATGGAAGGCGTCGACGAGGCTGCGGCGCAGACCAAGATCGAGGAAGTGCTCATGAAGAAGCTCGCCGGGGCGAAAGCACAGCAGGACGCTGTCGCGGCCTGATGGCGGCATCTATTTTCAGTTAAAAAAGGGCGATCCGAAAGGGTCGCCCTTTTTCGTTGGGCCACTGCTGATCGGCTGTTGCGGTCAGCGATTTTCCCTGCTAGAGGCCCACGCCTTGCCAGTCGGCAGAGCGCAAATGCGTCCTGCTTTTCACGTGCGGTCGTGGCGGAACTGGTAGACGCGCAGCGTTGAGGTCGCTGTGGCCGAAAGGCCGTGGAAGTTCGAGTCTTCTCGACCGCACCATTCAGTGTTAATGTATTGATATAGATGAGATTTTCTCTTCCTCTGCCAGAATATGGCCGAGTTTCAGGGGCTTTCGGACCCGGCTTCAAACCCCTACCAACACCCTTCGGTCTCTGGCCGCAGATACGCCCTCCAGAAATGGCCCGCGTCTCTTTTCAGTAAAAGCCCGGCCCCAGCTGCGATACTCAATTGCTGCGCATCTGCGGCACGAATGATGCAATGATCCCGGCTTTCGTCACGGAATTAAAAAGGGCTCCGTATGGAGCCCGATTTATTCAGAATTATATCGTGTCAGATAAATCCGAGTTGCCGTCGCTGGTCTTCCCAGTCTGATGAGAACGGTGTTGCGAGTAGCTTTTTCCGGGTCAGCGATACGCGCTGCCGCCCCTCAAGGATTGCTGTGACGATGTCGGGTGCAAGATACGACTGACGCATTCTGTCGGCGAGATGGCCACGACAGCGCCCGAGCCGTGCTGCAATCTGTGCAAGCGATCCTTTCCCCTCGAGAACTGTTTGCCGTGCAGCATGGGCCTCGGCGATGAGATCGATCAGACCGGAGTCCGTGTTGGTCGTTGCGCGCAATGATGCGCTGAAGTTCCGTATGAAGTGCATTTGGATCCGGAACTGCCAATGCTCTTGCTGTTGCGTGAGCTCGATCCAGACAGCCTTGCATCGCTGATGCATCTTGCGCCCCCGATACATTCTGCACGGATGTATCATCGCGAAGAAAATCACGACCTGCCGAAGCAAATCCGCCACCGGCAATCCAGTTTAGCCTGCTTCAACACAGCCGCAATCTGCTCCAAGGGAAGCCGTTTTTTCACTTCTCACAAGGGAAAATTCGTCGGAAATACTAACTTTGCAACCGGACCAATCATCGCGGGCAGTCCATCGGTGTGGGCTGTTGGTTGGGGCATGATGCCGCCCACCGTAAGGCGTAGAGCAAGCGGGCGAGCCGTGTCCTGACAGGGACATCAGCTCGACACCTATGCGATTTATTCTTCAGTACCCAATTCACTGGACAGTAAATAGTCTTTCGGTGAGACACTAATCCATCCCATTTGGCGCTCCCCGTCGTGATCGGGTGCTTGAGCGTGGTGACGATCGGCTTCGCGCAAGCCGTCGCGCGCCGGATATCGGCACCTTACGTTCCTCAGGCTGAATAGGACCAGCGCATGCGCACGCCCCGTATCCATATCCTCACGCCTATTACCGGCGCGGACGCCTATGTGCCGTCCCAATTCGCCGACCTCGTGGGCACCTTCGTGACGATCAGCTGCTCGGCGATCTCTCGTGGCCCGGCGTCAATCGAAAGCGTGGCCGATGAAATGATGGCTGGCCCCGAGATCTTGCGATCCTGCCTCGCGCTTGCTGCGGACGGGGTCGAGGCGATTGTGATCGACTGTTTCGGCGATCCCGGCGTGGCGGCCGCGCGCGAGCTGCTTTCAATCCCCGTAATAGGTCCGGGACAATCCTCCTTGCACCGGGCGGCCCAGCTTGCCGACCGCGTCGGCGTTGTCACTATGCTCGACAATGTCCTGCCTCTGGTACGCGATATGGGTCTGCGCGCGGGTTTGGACGGTCGGCTCTGTTCCGTGCGCGCGTTGGACATCCCGGTCCTGGCGCTCGAGGGTGAGCATTTTGCGCAGGCACTGCGCGAGCAGGCACTCGCGGCGGTCCGCGACGATGGTGCCGAGGCGCTGATCCTCGGCTGCACCGGAATGTTCGGTGTGAGCGAGCGGTTGTCTACCTACCTGACCGGGGAGATTGGAACATATATTCCCGTCGTGGATCCGATAAGTTCAGCTGTTCTCGATGCCGTGGCATTGGCAAGACTGGGCCTGTCGCACAGCAAACGCGCTTACATCAATCCTCCGGCGCGTACGCGAGAATCAATCCTCACTTTACGCTGATTTGGTGAGCCTTGGCTTCGACGGTTCTCATATCCGTGTGGCGATCTTTGTGTGGAACCAGAGATGGGATGAGGGTCACTAACCGAGAACCTCTCACACAAAAGCGGACCAGTTTTCAGGGGGGCAACAATTTCCATCGGCCCATGGCGCCTTTAAAGGACAAACTCCCTATGAAGCCCTCCGTGAACGGCTATAATCGATGAACCGCCGTGTCTCGCCCGTCACCCAAGGCTACAAGAAATAAAGCACAGCCGGCTCCGCCAAACGAGCGCGGTTTTCACCGCGTTCGAGAGTCTGGAACGGACCGGGCAATCAAAAAACTGAACGAGTACGGCACCCTGCGCCCTATTGTGGCGCGTATTGCAGAACGACGAAACTGTCGGGATGATAATGCTCGTCGGGGTCTGCCTGCCCTTCCACGGCCCGCAGCGTGGAATCCGCAGTGACGACGTAGAGTCGGCCGTTCCGGTCGTCCATCGTCATCATCCGGGCATTGGCGCGGGTACCGATCGTTCCGAGGAGCTTATAGCCGTCCGGCCCGTCCTGACCGATTACGGTGAGATTGGCATCGACACCGTTCGAGGTCACGATCCGGCCGCGCGCGTCGTCCACCGCGAAGCCGTCGATGCCGCGCCCGATGGGGAGGGAGGCCACGACCTTGCCGTTGTCGGCATCGATCGCGAGGAAGCGCGGGTCCTCGCCCGTGCAGGCCGCGAGCAGGCGGTTGGTCTGCGGCTGGAACCGCACCTTCGACACGTTGCAAGGCATGGGCCAGCGCGCCTGTTCATCGAGCGTCTTGCCGTCCAGCTTCAGGATCAGGCGATCGTAGCGGACGGGTGCAAACAGGTAGCCTTTACCGTCGTTCGCCGGGTCGTCCATCTTGCGGAACGGAAACCGGCGCGTTTCGAGCAGCTTTCCTGTCGCGGCATCGAGCGTGAACCATGTGCTGTGCGTCTTGCCGGTGGCCGTGATCGCGTGTATTCGCGCCGTGGACGCGTCGTAGACGGCGCTGTTGAGGCCGCTTTCCTTCGACAGTTCCAGGCGGGCGACAGGGGCTAGCGTCCCCAGATCGAAGCTGAGCAGGGAGCCATCTGTCATCGCGCTGTAGCCGCGGCCGTGCTGCGGGATCAGAAGCGGGCCGTTGGCCCCGACGGAATTGCCGACGGTGGCGAGGATGGTCTTGCGATCGACGTCGAAAACGGTGAGGCCATCCTTGTCGCGCGCGATGAAGAGGCGGGACGTGCCGGGTTCCAACTTCGCATAGTCCCAGTCCGTATCCGTGCTGGGCAACGTCGTGACGTCGCTCAGTGTGTAAAGTAGCCCGCCATCGGGTGTGGAAGCGGCCATTGCGAGAAACAGGGTGCCGAGAAACATGGAGGAACCTTTCTGTCGTGATCGTCGTAGAGATCGGAGGGCGGAATCGCGGCGCGATCAGGGTTTCGGATCGGCGGGCAGGGTGATCTGGAACAACCTGCAATACTCCCCAATCATTGCGCCGTCGTCTGCCTTCACGACCACGGTTTCGCCGCGCTCGTAGGCGCGCACGGCCAGCATGACCATCGCCCGCTCGTGATCCGGAAAGATCAGTCCGGGAAGCTTGCGGCATTTTTCGGGAAGCCACGCATCGTCGGCCATACCGATCCAGAAGATATTGCGATAGGCGGGGTGATCCGGATCGACGGTGACGGCGCTGATGCCGACAATCCGCGTCTTCGTCCAGTACTGTGCGGCGCTTGCAGGCGCAGCAGCAGCGGTCAAGGCTGCAACCAGTGCAAATACAGCCGGTTTTCCCAAGCGTCGCCGCGCCACGGATGGTTTCTCCTCGCCGTTCCCTTCAGCATGCAGGGTATCCCGAAGATGTCGGCCCGTTTCAGGTGCGAAGTGCGTAAATCATGGTGTGCAGCGGACACCGGCGCGCGGGTTCGGCATGGTGCCTTCCCGGCAACAGAAGCCATTCGTTTGGCACCTATGGACCGGCACCAACGGACCTATCCTCCGCAGTTCCACGGCAGGTCTGGTAATGGGGGAGCGGACGATGGCGTTTGTCGTTGGTTATGGCCGGGTCTGTGCGCTGACCTTCCTTTGGCTTGCAATCGCGTCCGCACCGGCGTCGGCGCAGAATGCGGAGCCTCTTCCCAAGCAAGCCGAACGGCTCGGCTTCTGGTCGCCGGGCGAGCAGGAAGCGGGGTACCGCGCGATGGAGACCGTCTTTCCGACGACGCGCATCGAGGCCAGCGGGCAGGTGCGTGCGCTCCCCGTGGCGGAGACGCCGCTGGAGATCGAATTCATCCACGAACACCGCCCCTATACGATCGACGACTTCATGAAGGCCAACCGCGTATCCGGCCTTCTCGTTATCTCGAACGGACGCATCGTCGCCGAGCGTTATGGATTGGGACGCACGCCGGGCGAGCGCTGGACGTCGTTCTCCATCGCCAAGTCTGTCACGTCGACGCTGGTGGGCGCCGCAATCCGCGACGGCAAGATCCGTAGCGTAAACGACCCGCTCAGCCGCTACGTGCCGGAACTGAAGGGCGGCGCCTACGACGGCGTCACGTTCGCGCAGGCACTCACGATGCGTTCGGGCGTGCGCTGGACCGAAAACTATGACGATCCCGCGTCGGATTTCAGCCGCTACGCCACGCACATGGGGCCGGATTTCTACAGGCTCATGTCGGCCCAACCGCGCGATGCTGCGCCCGGCGCCAAATTCTACTACTCCACGGTGGAGTCGAACCTGATCGGTGCCGCGGTCATCAACGCCACCGGCAAGTCGCTTTCGGCTTATTTTTCCGAGAAAATCTGGAAGCCGTTCGGTATGGAAGCGGACGGGATCTGGATGTCGTCTCCGGACGGGCTCGAGACGGGCGGCATCTGCTTCAGCGCGACACTGCGCGACTACGGACGCTTCGGGCTGTTCATGCTCGAAGAGGGCAAGGTGCGCGGCAAGGCGGTGCTGCCTGACGGCTGGATCGCCGAAGCCACGGCGCGCCATAGCGAGAACAGCTTCGGCGAGCTCGGTTACGGATACCAGTGGTGGGTCGATCCCAGCGGGGCCTATCGCGGCCTCGGCATCATGGGACAGGCTCTCTTCATCGACCCGAAACGCCAGCTTGTCATCGTGATCCAGAGCGCCTGGACAAAGGCGGGCGGCCCCGAGCGTTATGCGCTGCAATGGGCGTTTCTGAAGGCTGCGGTGGAAGCGAACGATCGCGCCACGGCGGCGGGACGCTAGGTCGATGGCAGGCGGCGGCGCGCGCATCAGCACATTGGATGCGGTGCGCGGCTTCGCCGTGATGGGCATCCTGCTGATGAACATCGTCGATTTCGCGATGCCGGGCTTCGCCTATTACAATCCGAGCTATTACGGGGGAGACGAAGGCGCGAACTTCGCCGCCTGGGCCGTCAACTACGTCCTGTTCGACGGCAAGATGCGCGGTCTTTTCACGATGATGTTCGGAGCGAGCACCGTGCTGATCGCCGAGCGCGCGCTCCGTGCCGGGGAAAGCCCGACGCGCGTGACGTTTGCGCGCATGTGGTGGCTGCTGGTATTCGGCATGATCCACGTCTGGCTGATCTGGTACGGCGACATACTGGTACTTTACAGCCTGTGCGGCATGATCGCTGTTGTGGCGTGGCGCTGGCCGCCGCGGCGGCTGTTCGCTGTCGGCGCCGCACTGTTGTGCCTGAAACTGGCGCTCGGCATTGCAGCTTACATGTCGTTCGCCGCGCTGGAGCGTGCCGCTGCCGAACCGGGCGCTTCGGCGGAAACACTGTCCGAATGGGCCGTGATGCAGGAGAAGCTCGAGCTGCCGTCCGTGCAATCGCAGCTCGACGGCTATCGGGGCAGCTATGGGGATGCGCTTCGGGCGCGTATTCCCCTCGCAGTCTACATCCTGACGGAAGCCCACCTCGCCGCGGTTCCTGATACGCTTGCACTGATTGCGATCGGCATGGGGCTGTTCAAGTGCGGCTTCTTCTCGGGTGGATGGTCGGCCCGCAGCTATCGCCGGGTCGCGTTTTGGAGCTTTCTCGTCTGCGTCCCGCTCCACCTGCCGCTGATCGCGATCAACGTGGAGGCCAATTATCACCCGATCATGTTGCACCGCACCGAAGCGATCCACCTCAGCCTGCTGCGGACACCCATGACGATGGGCTATGCCGCGCTCGTCATCCTGTTCATGCAACGCTTCCACGAAAGCGGGCTTGGACAAAGGCTGGTCGCGGCCGGACGCATGGCTTTTTCCAACTATCTCGGCACCAGTATCCTCTGCACGTTGATCTTCAACGGCTATGGGCTCGGTTTGTACGGCTATCTTGAGCGCTGGCAGTGTTATTTCGTGGTGATCGCGGTGTGGGCGGTCATCCTCCTCTGGTCGAAGCCGTGGCTCGACCGCTTCCATTTCGGTCCGCTCGAATGGCTGTGGCGCTCGCTTGCCCGCGCCCGGCTTCAACCCTTTGCAAAAAAGAAGGAAGACACATGTCCGCAATCGGCAAACGTGTGATCATGGCATTCGCGGCCCTGACGATGGGAACGGCAGCTGCGCCGCAGATATCGCCGCCCACGCTTGCCGACGACTTCGTGCCGACCGCTGCCGAGCAGGAGCGGCTGGACCTGATGTCACGGCCCGAAAGCTGGTTCGTCGATCACCTTGCGGGACCGCGCGAGGTGATCGACGGCCAGACGCTCGATCCCAAACTGCAATTCCACTTCGAAGCCCGCCGCGCCCGCCCGCCCGAAGAGGTGAAACGCGGGCTCGACATGTTCTACTCTGCGGAAGGCAGGGCTATCGCGCGTGAACGGCTGACGCGGGACTGGGCTCTGCTCACCAAGGTCACTGCCCCCATGCGGCGGGTCGAGGATCGCAGCATCACGGGACGCGGCGGCCATGCGATTCCGATCCGCATCTACACACCTGCATTGGATGAAGCGGGGCCGCTACCGATCCTTCTCTATTTTCACGGCGGCGGCTGGCTCTACAGCAATATCGAGGCTGTCGATCGCTCCGTGCGGCTGATCGCCAACGAAGCGCGCGCGATCGTCATCTCGGTCGATTATCGATTGGCGCCAGATCACAAGTGGCCCGCGGCAAACGACGACGGCGAGGATGCCTTCCTGTGGGCGCGCACCAACGCGGCTGCATTCGGCGGCGATCCCGCGATGATCGGCGTCGGCGGCGACAGCGCAGGCGGCAACATCTCGCTCTCGATATCACGGCGGCAGCAGGCCGCGCGGAAACCGGGGCCGCTCTATCAGCTGCTCTATTACACATCGGTCGATTTCACGCCGCGCTACCGGTCCTACGACCTGTTCGGCAAGGGCTACGGCCTCGACACCGCGTTCCGCGATTTCATGATGCCGCTTGCCTTCGGCGATGCGGATCGGATCGCCGCGGCGGCGCAGGAACTGAACGGTGGGAGCATGGCCGGAATGCCCGCCACGATCGTCGTGACGGCCGGCTTCGATGTTCTGCGCGATCCGGCGCAGCTGCTTGCGCAGCGGATGGAACGCGAAGGCGTTGCCGTGACCTATCTCAACTATCCCGCGCTCGCCCACGGCTTTCTGCAATGGTCGGGCGTCGTCGCCGAGGCCGAGCGCGCGGCGGTGGACAGTGCCCGCCTGTTCGGCACAGCCATCCGGGGACGCGGTGCGGTGTTGTCGATCAAAGCGCCCGAGACGGGGCGCTAGGCTAGAAAGGCCTATTCCGGGCCTTCCAGCAGGGTCTGCTGGATGCGGGCGATCTTCCAGCCCGAGTCCTCCCTTGTCAGCGTGTGGCTGACGAGGATGCTGAATTGCCGCTCGGCGCTCTTGATGTAGCGCATCGTGCTGGAAACCACGGCGATCCGGGAATCGACGAGGGCATGAGTGACCGGGCCGGGCTCGAGGGTCCAGCCCGTCTCGGCGAACCATTCGCGGTGCCATTGCAGGATGTCGTCGCGGCCGGACACCGTCTCGCCCCAGTAATAGACGATCTGGGGCGGGACGCTCCGCGCCAGCGTCCGGTCGAGCGCGGCGACGTCACGTCCGCGCATGGCGCCCAGCATCGACGACAGCGTCTCTGCGACAGCGGGCGGGGCCGTCGTCGGCGATGCCGGTTGCGGAGCGAGGTCGCGGGCCAGACGGAAGCCCACAGTGAAAAAGCCCTGATCGACCGGGCCTCGCAGCCGGAAGCGAGGGTCGTGGAATTCTCCCGCATCACCATAAGAGCCGCCGCGGATGCTGTGATATCCGGGCTCGGGGCACGCGCTGCGAGCGAGCCCATCGGTGGGAGCGCCCTCGTAACTGGCGTGATAGCAATCAGCCTGCCATTCCCAGACGTTCCCACGAATGTCATGAAGGCCAAGCCGGTCGGCCGGGAAGCTGGCGACGGGCGCCGTTTCGATCCAGATATCGCGATCATGTACCGCGCCGCCGCAACAGTCCACCTTGCCGATATTGGCCGTGGCATGGCTTACATCCACATTTCCGAACTGTGTAACGTACTCCATCTCCGCCTCGGACGGCAGTCGATATCGCTGGCCTGTCTGGGCGCTGAGCCAGGCGATATAGGCCTGTGTGTCTGCCCAGCTGACGCAGACGACAGGATGTTTCTCTTCCTGCAGAAAACCCGGTGCTGACCAACTGCGCTCGGGATCGATGTGCCAGCTTGTCCCGGCTTCGTAGACGTTGCACTTCCCCTTCGACACATGGCCCGTTGCCTTCACGAACGCGCGGAACTCGCCAACGGTGATTTCGCGCTTTGCCATGGCGAAGCGGGGGACGTTGACGTCGTGTGTCGGCCCATCAATGGGTCCGTAGCCGCGATCGACGGTGGCGCCCATTGCGAAAGTTCCGCCTGGAATTTCCACCATTTCCGGAAGCGGAGGCGTTTGCGCGTGCGCGCTCTGTAACGCGCACAGTGCGGCCACCACCGTCAGGATTCCATGTCTAGCGCTCACGTCCGACCTCTCCCCATGCAGGATTCCATGCGATCCCGTTCTGATCGGTCATTTCCCAGAAGAACTTGCTGCGTTCGCGGGGATGATTGCCGATCTCGTTCATCGTTTCGGAATCGTAGAGCCGGCCATTGACCATCGTGTAGCGCACGCTGTTCGTATTCTTGATATCCGCGAGCGGATCGCGGTCGAGTACGATGAGATCGGCGAGCTTTCCGGTCTCGATCGATCCGAGCTGATGATCGAGGCCGTAGGTTCGTGCGCCGTTGATGGTCGCCGCGCGAAGGATGCGCATCGGCGCCATGCCGCCTTCGGCAAGGAGTTGCATCTCCCAGTGGATAGCGATCCCCGACGACTGACCATGAGAGCCGACGTTGACGGTTACGCCGGCATCATCGAGCCGCTTGATCGAACGGCTGACCGAACGGAAGCCGACGTCGTAGAGTTCGTCCGCCTGATGGATTGATTGCATGGCGCGCACGTGGAGCGGTGCATCGGAAGGGCCCGAGACCGGATTGTAGGCATTGTTGACGCCCGGAATGAAGGTGCGGACCTTGGATTCCTTCCACGGCTCCTGATGCTGGTAGATGTAGTTCTCGCCGAAAAGCTCGCCGAAAGTGACGATCAGGGTCGGCGTCGTCGACAGTTGTGAATTTCGGAAGAGCTGCAGGAGGTCATCATAGTAGGTGGCAACCGGCAGATTGTGCTCGAGGTTGGTGTAGCCATCGAGAATCATGCTGACATTGTCGTAGAAATGCCCGGCGCCTTCGGCGTCGACCATCTGGCCGCCTTCGGTCGCGGCCTGAAGAAGCCACTGCTTCTGCGCGCGTGTCGTCAGCTTGTAGCTCTTGAAGATCGCGCCATCGGTGATCGCTGTCTTGCGCCTTGAAATGGCGCGGGCATCTTCCAGGCTTTCGATACGATTGAAGACACGATCGGGTTTTCCGGCGCGGCCATAGATGACGTTGCCGGTGGTAATCCAGCGCGGTCCGACCATCTTGCCGGCGATCGTCATTTCGCCGGTTTCGTAGCTCGGCAGCTCGTTCGCATAAGGATCGAAATTGGTGGTAATGCCGTAGGCAAGCGCCGCATAGCGCGTTGGATGCTTCTGGGGCATCACACTCGTCCCGTAACAGCAATCGATATGGCCGTGTGCGTCGAACAGGCCCGGTATTAGGGTGCGGCCGCCGAGATCGATGACCTTCGCCTTCGCCGGAATCGTCACGCGGTCATTCGCGCCGACAGCCGTGATGCGATTGCCTTCAACGACGACAGTGCCGCGCGGGATGATGGTATCGTTCCCGGTCATCGGAAGGATGCGGGCGTTCGTGAAGGCGATGCTTCCTTCAGGAACATCGGCCGGGGCGGCGAGGGTGATTTTTCGTGCGGGCGTATCGACGATGCCGCTATCGCCCGGAGCCGTGCTGAAAAGATTAGGCCCGAGCATCCAGTGAAGGCGCGAAGAATCCGCGCTCCACGCCATTTCGAAGCCCCCTGAGCGTGTCAGCGTCCGTGCCGATGGATTGGCCTTGGCCGTGATGTTCACCGGCGCCTCGGCACCGGGAGCGAACGCCATCAGGTGCAGTTCCTGCTCCTCCTTGAAGGCGATCCATTTGAGGTCGGGGCTCAGCGTGAAATCGCCCGCATCGGCGGTTTCGGCATAGGCGTGGTCGTGGACCTCTTCGCCCGTGAGGGCAATGCTGCGCAGGATGACCGCGCGCTTCGCGCTGTAATCGGGCGTACCGATGAAATAGATGCGCGCGTCGTCGGGTGAGAAGCGCACGAGCCCGGCCGCTTTCGAGAGGAAGTGCGGATTGCGGCCGTTCGTGTCGGTCACATAGAGGCCGCTCGGATCGCTTGCCCCGCCCATGGCGCTGTCGGGTTCGAGAATGCGATAGGCAATGCGCTTGCCGTCGTTCGAGAATTTCGGTTCGCCGATGATGCCGCGGCTTCGGGCGACGATGCTCTCGCGGCCGCTGCGGACATTGCGCAGGCGAAGTGTGCTGCCGGTTTCATCGTTCCAATCGACATAGGCGATCGATCGGCCATCCGGAGACCAGGCCGGATCGGTTTCGGCGCCCTTGCCGTTCGTGAGGCGGCGTGGCGGCGCGGCACCCGCCATATCCTGCTGCCACAACGAACCGAGCGCGCGGAACACGATCGTTTTGCCATCAGGTGCAGGCGCGATCTGGCGGATGATCTTCGCGTTCACACGTGCGGGTGCGAGATCGAGCTTCGTGCGGAGCGAGTCGTGGATGCGGTGTTGCGCAGTCGCGCGGAACGGAATCTCCGTCGCTGCGCCGTTCCGCATGTTCACTTTGTAGAGCCTGCCCTTGCCCCAGATGGCGACGTGCAGATTGTCAGGGAACCAGTCGAACGCCGGATAATAATGTTCCTGCGCGAGATAGTCGGCCTGCAAATCGCGGTCGAGATCCTGATATATGGCGGTCTGAACGCGTGTCTCGATATCGTAGCGGAACAGCACGGTCTTCGCGCCGACGCGGCGCACGAACGCGATCAGCTTGCCATCGGGCGAAACCTGCGGGCTTGTCGCGCTGCCAAACCCTGAGATGAGATCGCTGGTCTCCCCCGTGGTGAGGTCGCGGCGACGGATCACGAAGTTCGAGAGGCCCGGATTGTGATAGACATAATGCGTGCCGCCTACGCGTTCCGTATAATAGAGCACGCGGCCATCGGGCGCGTAGCGGGGTTCCTGTATGTCCTTGCCGGTGCTCGGCGGTTCGATGATTTGCGCGTCTCCGCCCGCCAGATCGAAGCGTCGGATTTCGGAGCTTCGCATCTCGAACACAGAAGCGCTGGTTTTCGTCGCGGCAATCGACTTGCCGTCCGGCGACCAGGAGGGGGCTGTGATCATCGCCAACGTTTCGTGGCTGATCTGGCGGGGATTGCGGCCATCGGGATCCGCAACCCAGATATTATCCGCGCCGCTTTCATCGCTGAGATAGAGAATGCTGCGTCCGTCGGGGCTGAACTGTGGGCTGCGCTGTGTCGCGGGGCCGGATAGAACGGGTTTTGCCTCTCCGCCTGCCGCGGGCACGGCGTAGATGTCGTTCAGCAGATCGAACAGGATGGTTTTGCCGTCCGGGCTGATATCGACGCTCATCCACGTCCCTTCGCTGAGCGTGAGCGTGACGTCTTTGGCGGGCGAGCTGAGAATCTCGGGGGTAGGCTGCGCTTTTGCCGGCAGCGTGCCGAAGCTGGTCGCTGCGGCTGCGATAAGCGCGCTGCAAAGTGCCGGTTTGAATGTCATCCCCGTCTCCCCTTGTTCCCTTTGCCGCACTCTAGAAGTGCACACTTTCGTCTGGTGCTGCCAATGGTGCGTGTGCCGGTGACCAGGTATCACCGCGTACGCCGGCGCATTTTCCACAAGACGAGGCCGAGCAAGGCCATCGTCAGCAGCCATGCGCCTGTCGCAACAACGGCGAGCCGACCCGGTAGCCCGGCGATCTCACCCGTGTGAAACGGGAACAGACCATCGAGAAACGCCCTGCTGGGCGCGGCATCGGAAGCTGGCAGGTTCGCCAACACCTGCCCGTTGTTGCCGCTCACGAATACGGTGGTTCGGCCGTATGCGCGCCGTGCTTCGCCGTCAGTACGCAGCCTGACGCGCCAGACCGCCGAGTCGGCGATTGGGAAGCTGACATCGGCGAGGCGAGCATCAGGGTAGAGCGCCATGGCAGCCTCGACCACTTTCCCGAAGCCCGGCGGTGATGTGATTGTCCATGGCTCGGTGGGCGTGGCGGTCGACGTGGGGGCGAGCCATCGTTCCGCACTGTCCTGAAACACCAGCAACACGCCTGCCAACGAAAGGGCAAGCGCAGGCAGCGCGCCCCAAAAACCGATGGCGCGATGCCAGCCATAGGCTTTTGGAATGCCGCGCATGGCTTTGGGTGGCGGCCTCAAGGCGTGCAGCCTCTGTCTTCCCGGCCATGCCAGAAAAAGCGCGATACCGATGTTGCCAGCGAGCAGAAGGCCGCTGAGGCTGACAATCCAGCTTCCCACTTCCCCAGCCAACAGGTTGTGGTGAAAGCCGACGAGCGTGTCGAGCACTCCGCTTTCTGCGGGTGTCAGTGTTCGCAAGACATTGCCTGCGCCATCGATGCGGATGGTGCGTTCCGCTTCTCCGTCCGAAGTCTCCACATAGACATCATATCGGTCGCTTGCGCCGCCGCTGGTCCACATCGATTCGATGATAAGGCCGGAGCCAGGTGGCACCAGTTCACTGAGCCGGGTTTCGATCGCTGCCAGGTCGGTCTGGTGGTGCGGGGCGCGGATCAGTGCGTCCTCGAGCTCCCAGTGGAACACGATCAGGACGCCGGATGCCGCCTGCAGCGCCCAGAACAGCATCGCTGAAAGGCTGAGCCAGCGATGAAGCCTGAGAAGGCCGGACCGTGCGATGCCCAAGATGCTTGCTCCTTCCCAAAAGCTCCAATACCGGGCGATAGGGGCACCCGGGCGGACGTCTGTGAAGCTGACAGGCGTGTCCGCAGTGGTGCGCTCCGCGCAACGCCGGCCTTTGCATTTGCATCTCGTTTTCGTAGCCGCGATCGTAATTCTGAAGATCAAGGCGCCGGGATGGAGAGTCATATGAAGCGAGCAGGGGCAGGCAGGATGCTGGGCGTGGCGATGGTCGCTGTGGCGGCTATGCTACCGTCGTCGCCGCTTTTCGCCCAATCCGCGGAACAGGATGCGTTGAAGCTTACGCTTAATGACGGCTACGATACGTCCGCTGCGCTGCGCTTCGACTGGCCCGCCTTCAAGATCGGCACGGGCCAGTATGAGGCTGGCCCGACCGGTCTTACGGTCTTTCGGTTCAATCGAAAGATGCTGGCGGCGGTCGATGTGCGCGGTGGCGGGCCGGGCACAGTGAATACGGAGTACCTGGGGATCGGCTATCCTGCTGCGGAACTGGACTCGGTCGTTCTCTCGGGCGGTTCCTGGTACGGCCTGGAAGCCGTGACAGCAGTGAACACGGCGCTCAAGGACGAAGGCTATCGCGGCGGCAATTGGGACAATGTCGGTCTCACGGTGGGCTCGATCATCTACGATTTCGGCGGACGCCGTCTCAACGAAATCTACCCGGACAAGCGCCTAGCGCAGGCAGCGCTGAAGGCGGCTATACCGGGCGTGTTCCCGCGCGGAGCTTATGGCGCGGGCCGCTCGGCGATCAGCGGTAGCATTTTTGGATGCAATGCCCATTCGGGGCAGGGCGGCGCATTTCGGCAGGTCGGCGACCTGAAGATCGCGGCCTTCACGGTTGTGAATGCCCTCGGCGTTGTTACCGACCGCGAGGGCCGCACGGCGGCCTGCTATCCGGACAAGGCGTGGCCTGCCGGGTTCAAAACCCACGACATTCTTGCCGGAACGCCCGACAGCGGAAAGCCGGGCTGGACGGGTGTTGCGCCCTCCGCCGAGAAAAAGAATACGACGATCAGCCTGATTGTCGTGAACCAGAAGATGGAGCCGTGGGAGCTGAAACGGCTTGCGATTCAGGTCCATACGTCGATGGCGCGCGGGATTCAGCCCTTCCAGACAGAGTTTGACGGCGACGTGCTCTATGCCGTCTCCACGGCCGAGTACATGCCCACCGACGACACGCGCATCAGCCTGCTCGACATCGGCACGATCACGTCCGAGGTGATGTGGGATGCGATCCTCAGCGCCGTGCCGCCGCAGCCGCGGGCGGTGCTGGAGGCGCCGCCGCACCGCGTGGTAGATGCCGCCGCGCTCCGGAAGGTTTCGGGCCGATACCGGTTCAGTGCGCTTGCCGAGCTTGATCTCAAAGTCGAAGACGGGCGTTTGCTCGGGCAGGCTGTCGGAGAGCGCAAGATATTCGGCATTCCGAAGGAGAATGCTGTGGAACTCGTCCCCACTGAAACCGGCGACTACGTGGTCCCGGGCCGATATCCGACCCTGCTGCGTTTCGACGGTCGCGGACGTGTGACGATCAATCCCGGACGCTGGCAGCAGCACGGCCAGAAACGCCGATAAACCCAAGGAGACAATTCGGTATGCCTGACCAGTTTGACTGGACGGACCCGCTCGCCCTCGATTCAGAGCTGACGAATGAAGAGCGGCTAATCCGCGATACGGCCCGGAGCTATGCCCAGACCGAACTTCTGCCGCGCATCGTCGAAGCCAACCGTGACGGCGTGTTCGACCGTGCGATCATGCGTGAAATGGGTTCGCTCGGCTTGCTCGGTGTCACGATTCCAGAGGCCGATGGCGGGGTGGGAGCAAGCCATGTTGCCTACGGGCTGATTGCGCGCGAGGTCGAGGCTGTAGATTCCGGCTATCGTTCCGCGATGAGCGTGCAGTCGAGCCTCGTCATTCACCCGATCCACGCCTACGGCTCGGACGCGCAGCGTGCGCGCTGGCTTCCCGGTCTGATGTCCGGCGACCTCGTTGGCTGTTTTGGCCTTACCGAACCGGGTTCGGGGTCCGATCCGGGAAGCCTTGCAACGCGCGCCGAGCGCGTTCCGGGCGGATATCGGCTGACCGGCACCAAGATGTGGATCACGAATGCGCCAATCGCGGATGTGATGGTGGTCTGGGCAAAGCTTGAGGGTGTGATCCGCGGTTTCGTGCTCGAACGCGGTGCCGAGGGACTGTCGACGCCCGAAATCAAGGACAAGCTCGCGCTGCGCGCATCCATCACCGGTGAGATCGTGATGGACGGCGTCTTTGTGCCCGAAGAGAACCTGTTGCCGAACGTGCAAGGCCTCAAGGGGCCGTTCGGTTGCCTTAACAAGGCGCGTTTCGGTATCGGCTGGGGGGCGCTTGGTGCTGCCGCGGCTTGCTGGCAGGCAGCGCGGGCTTACGCGCTTGAACGCTACCAGTTCGGCCGCCCACTTGCGGCGAACCAGCTCGTGCAGCGCAAGCTCGTGGAAATGCAGGTGGAAATCGCAATTGGACTGCAGGCCTGCCTCAAGGTTGGGCGGCTGCTCGACACCGGCGCGTGCCCGCCCGAAGCGATCTCGATCATCAAGCGCAACAGCTGCGGCAAGGCGCTCGATATCGCGCGTGCCGCGCGCGACGTGCATGGCGGCAACGGCATTTCCGGTGCGTTTCACGTCATGCGCCACGTCTGCAACCTCGAGGCGGTCAACACCTATGAAGGCACGCACGACGTTCACACGCTGATCTTGGGGCGCGCACAGACCGGCATTGCGGCTTTCGCCTGACGATGCAGGCGTCACACATGGTGGTGCCTTCATTGCACCGCATGTCGCGATTTTCGCATCTGCCGTGAAAGCGGCGCTTCCATAGCCTTTTCGGTCAATAACGAAGCTGCAAAGAGGGGGTAGCAATGGTTTCCAAAACAACATTCGCCGCAGGCGTTTCCGTATTCGCGATGCTGGCTGCGACGACGGCGCACGCGCAAGAGTCGGATGACGCGGTCGACAGCGGTCAGGTGATCGTCGTCACCGCCCAGAAACGCGAGCAGCGTCTCATTGATGTTCCGATGGCCGTGTCCGTGCTGGGCGGCGAGGATCTCGAACAGCGCGGCATCAACAATGTGCAGGATCTGTCGTTCGCGGTTCCGGGCCTCACGATGCGAGAAGACGGCCCCGGCAGCTACACGATCTTTCTGCGCGGTCTTGCCAACCAGTCCGGCTCCGGCGCGCTCGTCAGCATGTATCTCGACGAGGCACCGCTTTCGCTTTCCGGCTACGACCAGCTGAGCCCGGTCCCGCTCGATTTTGCGCGCGTCGAGGTGCTGAAAGGCCCGCAGGGGACGCTCTATGGTCAAGGGTCGGCAGGCGGTACGATCCGCTTTGTCACGAACGACCCGAATACCAGTCAGTTCGAGGGTAAGCTCGAAGGCGAAGTGTACAATGTAGCCAGCGGCGAGGTTGGTACGAAGCTGAGCGGCGTGCTCAATATTCCGCTCGTTCAGGATCAACTCGCGCTGCGTATCGCGGGTGCCTATGAGCAGGGCGGCGGCTGGATCGACCAGCCGGAAGCGGGCATCAAGGATGGGAACGGCACCGAGCTTATCAATGTGCGGGCCAAGTTGCTGTGGACGCCAAGTGACAACTTCCGCGCCGAAGCCATGGCGCAGATCCACCGCGCCGACACCAAGCTCGGCACGGGCTTCGAAGAGCCGGACCGCACGGTCGACATCGGTCCGGATCGCAGCAAGGCGATGATCCCCAAGGAGTTCGATTTCGATCTCTACAATCTCGAACTCCGCTATGACATGGGCTTCGCGGAGCTGGTGAGCGCCACGACCTATATCGAGCATAAGCACCAGTATCCGTTCACCTACATTCCCCGCCCCGGCAATTATTCGTACAACATCGTCGAGGGCAATGACGACCGCTGGGTGGACGCTGATCAATTCAGCCAGGAACTCCGCCTCACGTCTTCAGGCGGTCCGTTCGAATGGACGCTGGGTGTCTTCTACAGCGAAGGCGACAGGTCTCTGCTTGCCCTGTACGAATATCTCTACGCGCCTGATGCCGACATTTCTGAAGGCGGGGGCTTCCTCATCGGCGATCAATACTATCTCTCGAAATCCAGTTCAGAGTCCTACTCGCTGTTCGCGGATGCATCTTACAAGCTCTTCGATCGCCTGACGGTCGGTGCGGGCATCCGCTATTTCAAGGACAAGCAGACCAGCCTGATAGAGTATGCGCCCGGAACGGGCGTGGAGCAGTCGGCAAAGTTCGATTCCGTTGATCCGCGCTTTTACGTTTCGTACCAGTATTCGGATAACGCCAGCATCTACGCGAACGTTGCGAAAGGCTTCCGTTCGGGCGGCTTCAACTCCGCGCCGTTCGCGCCCTACAAACCCGAGAAGATCTTCACCTACGAGATCGGCACGAAGGGCATGACGTCCGATGGTGCATTCAGCTACGACATCGCGGCGTTCTTCACGAAATACAAGGACATGGTACGTCGCCGCCTTGTGAACGTGAACGGTGCGTATCTATCGGAATCGAGCAACATCGGGGAGGTCGAGGTGAAGGGCATCGAACTGGGTGCCGCCGTTCGTCCGACCACCGGGCTTACCTTCACGGCAAGCGCCGCGTATCTCGATAGCGAGATCGTTGCGACGGATGCCGCCGATACGGTCAACATTCCCGGCGACCGCACCGACTACACACCGAAGTTCAGCATCACGCTCGGTGCGAACTACGAGTTCGATTGGTCGGCGAACGTGCCCGGCTTTATGCGCGTGGATTACAGCTACCGCGACAAGGTGACGTATATCGATCGCTCGAGCTTCCTGCCGTCAGCACTGCCGCAGGCTTCGGACGACATCGGGCTTCTCAATGCCCGGATCGGCGCGACGTTCGGCGCGGTGGGTGTTGAACTCTACGGCCAGAACATCGCCAACGTGAACAAGGCGATCGATCCCTATCAAGGCTGGG
Organism: Sphingosinicella xenopeptidilytica; assembly: GCF_042676985.1. NCBI lineage: Bacteria > Pseudomonadati > Pseudomonadota > Alphaproteobacteria > Sphingomonadales > Sphingosinicellaceae > Sphingosinicella > Sphingosinicella xenopeptidilytica. The sequence continues at coordinate 546,965 of NZ_JBHTIK010000001.1, forward strand.
CGAACTCCAACCGCACGCGGCCGCGGGTGATCGGTGTCAAGGGCTCGGTGAGCTTCTGAGCGAGATGGGCGGTGCTTGAACGCGGCGCCGCCCATATTCGAATCATTTCAAATGCTTAAATCACTGGTTCTTGACCCGAACGGGACGGGGTGGGAAGCTCGGCCCGGTCGGGAGGACTATGTGCTGGAGCGTAAGGTCAAGGGCGTCAATCCGCCGTCGCGCAAGTCGCTGCCGCCGTTCGAGGCCCTGCGCGCGTTCGATGCGGTCGCCCGCCTGAAAGGCGTGCGGCGTGCGGCGCAGAGCCTCGGCCGCGATCACGCCGTCATCAGCCGCCACCTGCGAACACTCGAAACCTGGACCGGAACGACGCTTATCGAGCGGACATCCGCCGGGGTGGTGCTTACCGAAGCCGGCATTCGCTACCACGAGCAGGTCGCGATGGCGCTCGATCTGCTGGCCGATGCCACGATGGAACTGATCCGGAGGGGCAGCGAGCACCGCCTGCACATCTGGTGTATGCCGGGTTTCGCGCTGCACTGGATGTCGCGTCGCGTCGGAGCGTTCGAACGGCTCGACCCTACGGTTCAGATCGAGATCCGTCCCACGGATCGGAGCCCCGATTTCGGATCGCACGAGACGGACATCGATATTCGCTTCGTGCCAACCTACGGTTCGCCCTTTGTGCTCGGCCCGAAGCTGCATCACATCGAACTGGCGAGGGTGCCGATCGTCGCCGTGGCGAACCCGGATTACCTCGCGGCGTCGGCACCCATCGAAAAGCCGGGCGATCTGTTACGGCACAGGCTGCTGCATGAGGATAATTTCGATTCCTGGGTGAACTGGCTTTCTGCGCACGGCATCTACGACGATATCGACCTGACGGGCCCCAAGCTGTGGCAGGGCCACTTGACGCTCGATGCCGCGCTGCACGGTCGCGGCGTCGCGCTTGCAAACCACCTCGTCGCGGCCGACGATCTGGCGAGTGGCCGCCTTGTCGAAATCGGGAAAGGGCTGGATAGCTTCCAGCCCTACAGTGACGGCATCTATCTGTTTATCGCCCGCGGCGACCGGTGGGATGCGCCGCTCATCCGCCGCTATCGCCGCTGGCTGAAGGACGCGATCGCGAAGTCTCTCTCCGGCAAGGCCTGAGCGCCCTCAGCTTGCGTTGGCAAGCCGAGGGGTGAGGACATCGAGCGTGGCGAGCGACTGCTCGAGGATCGCAAGGCCTTCTTCGAGATGCGCGTCCGGAATCGTCAGCGGCATCAGGAAGCGGAGAACATTGCCCTTGGTGCCGCAGGAAATCAGGATCAGGCCCTGCTTCTGTGCTTCGGCGATGAGCGCGCGGGTGAGCGCGGCGTCGGCAGCGTGCGGAGCTTCGGCAGAGCAAAGCTCCATTGCGACCATCGCGCCAAGGCGCCGTATATCGCCGATCACGCCCTTGCGCGACCGCTGGCGCAGATCGATGAGCCGTGCTTCGATTGTCTGTCCGATCGCTTCGGCTCGCGCGCAGAGACCTTCGCGTTCGATGACATCCAGCACGGCGAGTGCTGCCGCGCACGCCACAGGCGAACCCGCATAAGTGCCGCCGAGACCACCGATCGGGGATGCGTCCATCAGGTCGGCACGGCCGGTGACGGCGGCGAGCGGATAGCCGCCGGCAATGCCCTTCGCCATCGTGATGATATCAGCCTCGATGCCCGCGCGTGCGTGGGCGAAGTAGGCTCCCGTCCGTCCGAAACCAGTCTGGATTTCATCGATGATCAGCAGGATGCCGTGATCGTCGCAGAGCTTGCGCAGCGCCTGCAGAAGTTCGACGGACGCAATGTTGAAGCCGCCTTCGCCCTGCACGGGTTCGATGATGATCGCCGCCACGCGGGCCGGATCGACGTCTTCGTGAAAGATATCGTGGATGCTGGCGATACTGTCTTCGACCGTGATCCCCACCGTTTCATCCGGGAAGCGGGCGTGGAAGACCTCGGCGGGGAAAGGGCCGAACCCGGCCTTGTAGGGCGTCACCTTGCCGGTGAGTGCCATCGTCATCATCGTTCGGCCGTGGAAGCCCGCAGAAAAGGCGATCACTGCGCTGCGGCCCGTGGCGACACGTGCGACCTTCACGGCATTCTCAACAGCCTCGGCGCCCGTCGAGACGAGGATCGTCTTGCGCGGGCTGCTCCCCGGCACAAGCGCGTTCAAGCGCTGCGCGAGTTCGACATATTGCGGGTACATGGCGACGTTGAAGCTCGTGTGCGTGAAGCGATCGAGCTGGCCGATCACGGCGGCCTTCACATCCGGGTGGTTGTGGCCCGTGTTGCAGACGGCGATGCCGGCGGCGAAATCGATGTAGCGGCGGCCCTCTAGATCCCAGATCTCGGCATTCTGCGCACGGTCGCAAACGACGCTGGTGACATGCGACACGCCGCGTGCCACGGCCTCTGCGCGCGCTGCGAGCACTTCATTGCTGGTCTTCATATCGCTCTCCTGTTCATGCGGCCGCGGCGATGCCGCCGAGCGCAAGATACTTGATTTCAACGAAATCCTCGATGCCATAGCGTGAACCTTCACGCCCCACACCGGATTCCTTGATACCACCGAACGGTGCACCCTCGTTCGAAGTCAGCACCTCATTGGCGCCAACCATGCCATATTCCAGTGCTTCCGCCACGCGGAACACGCGCCCAATGTCGCGAGACCAGAAATAGGCAGCAAGCCCGTAGGGCGTGTCGTTTGCCAAAGCGACCACTTCGGTCTCGGTTTCGAAAGGCGTGAGCGGCGCGACGGGACCAAAAATCTCGGCCTGCGCGATGTCCATATCGGGCAGAACCCCGGTCAGAATCGTCGGCGCATAAAAGTTGCCGCCTCGCGCGTGCCGCCCGCCGCCGAGTACGGCAACGGCGCCTTTGCCGAGCGCGTCCTGTACCAGGCTATCGACTTTGTCTACCGCGGCTGCGTTGATGAGCGGCCCGATCTGCGTGCCGGTCTCGAAGCCGTCGCCGATGGCGAGGGCGCGGATGGCTTCTCCATATTTGTGCGCGAAAGCGTCCATCACGCGGGACTGCACGTAGATACGGTTCGCCGATACGCAGGTCTGCCCGGCGTTGCGGAACTTTGTGGCCAACGCACCCTCAACGGCGGCATCGAGATCGGCGTCTTCGAAGACGATGAACGGCGCGTTGCCGCCGAGTTCGAGGCTGAGCTTCTTTACCGTGTCCGCGCATTGGCGCATCAACAGCTTGCCGACGCGCGTGGAGCCGGTGAAGGAGAGTTTGCGTACGTCCGGGCTTGCCGTCAGCACACTTGCCACTTCGACGGCCTGCGCGGCCGTTACGATCGTCATCACGTCTTCGGGGAGGCCGGCGTCCGCTGCCAGAACGGCGAGTGCGAGCGCCGAAAGCGGCGTATCCTCAGCCGGTTTCACGACAATGGTGCAACCTGCCGCAAGCGCGGGCGCGACCTTGCGCGTGATCATGCCGCTCGGGAAGTTCCACGGCGTGATCGCGCCAACGACCCCGACCGGCTGCTTCAGCACCAGGCAGCGCTTGTCCGGCGCATGGGTGGGAACGATATCACCGTAGACGCGCTTCGCTTCCTCGGCGAACCATTCGATAAAGTTCGCGCCGAACAGGATTTCGCTGCGCGCCTCTGCAAGCGGTTTGCCCTGCTCCAGCGTCAGGATCTCGGCGAGCACGTCGGCATTCTGGACGACAAGCCCGTGCCATTGGCGAAGGATGGCGCTGCGCGCCTTCGCCGTGCGGGCACTCCACGCCGGGAAGGCGGCTTTTGCACGTGTAATTGCGGTACGCATGTCGTCGGCGCTCCGGTCCGCGACATCCGCGATGTATGCGCCGCTTGCCGGGTTCAGCACCGGGAACGTGCGCGCCGCCGGGCCGTCCAGTGTCAACCCGCGCGCAATCAGTTCAGCTGCAGCTGTCGAGACGGGCAACGTCATCACAGCACGCCGAAAGCTTGAGCGGTTGCGTCGAGGCCGAGCTTCAGCTTCCCGACCATCTCGTCGATTTCCGCGTGCGTGATGACGAGCGGCGGGCTCAGTACCATCGCCTGCCCGACGGCACGGGCGATGAGACCTTTGTCCCACAGCACCTCACGGCAATGGATCGAGGCCTGCTCCTCAGCGCTGAAGAGGGCCTTGGGCGTCTTCGCGCGGACGAGCTGCAGCGCGGCGACAAGGCCGACACCGCGGACTTCACCGACGAGCGGATGCGCATCGGCCAGCTGGCGCAGCGACTGGTGGAAATAGGGGCCGACGTCCTCGCGGACGCGCTCGACGAGGCCTTCGTTCGCGATGATGTCGATGTTGGCGCTCGCGACGGCGCATGCGACCGGATGCCCCGAATAGGTGAAGCCGTGCGCGAGCAGACCGCCTTCGTTCAACACGTCGAACACCCTGTTGCCGACAGCAATGGCGGCAATCGGCAGGTAGCCGGATGACAGTCCCTTCGCCATCGGCATCAGGTCGGGCTGGATGTTATAATATTGGGAGCCGAACCATTCGCCGGTGCGGCCGAACCCGCAGATTACCTCGTCGGCGACAAGCAGGATGTCGTACTGGCGGCAGATGCGCTGGATTTCCGGCCAGTAGGTGGCGGGCGGATCGATGACGCCACCTGCACCCTGCAGCGGCTCGCCGATGAATGCGGCGACGTTGTCCGGTCCGAGTTCGAGGATCTTCTCTTCCAGTGCCCGCGCGGCCTTCAGGCCGAACTCTTCACGCGTCAGGCCGTCGCCAAGCAGATAGTGGTGCGGGTGCATGATGTGGGCGAAACCGGGCAGCATCTCGGGGGCCATACCGTGCATGTGGGCCATGCCGCCGAGGCCGACGGCGCAGAGCGTGCTGCCGTGATAACCGAGGTCGCGGCCGATGAAAGTCTGCTTCGTAGGCTTGCCGCTCAGCATCCAGTAGCGGCGGACGAGACGGACGATGGTGTCGTTCGCTTCGGAGCCGGAATTCGCGAACAGGATGTGGTCGAGGCCTTCGGGCGTCAGCGCTGCGATCTTCTCGGCGAGTTCGATCATCTGCGGTGTCGAGGTGCCGAAGTGGTTGTTGTAGTAGGCCAGCTCGTTCATCTGCCGCGCCGCGATGTCCGACAGTTCCGAGCGTCCGTAACCGACCGCAACGCACCACAGACCCGCCATGCCGTCGAGCAGGCGGTTGCCTTCGTTATCCCACACGTAGCAGCCCTTGCCCTGCGTAATGATGCGCGTGCCCTTTGCCGCAAGCGCCTTGGGGTCGGCGAATGAATGGACGTGGTGCGCGGCATCGACGGACTGGAGCGCGGCGGTATCGGCGAAGTTGCGAAGCATGAACCCAAATTCCTCATGTTTTCGGCCCGCGTTTTGCGGCCGGAACCCATGTGCGCAATCATTCAGTCGCCCGGCAAAAGGGCCAAGGCGACAAACGGGCAAAGGGTGGTGCGTACGCCGCACCAATGCGGCGCAAGGGCTTCAGCGAGATGCGGCTGGACCGATCCCCTTGCCCGTGATCGGCGAGCCCGGAAGCGGGCGGTAGTCCGCATCGACGCGCGGATCGCCCGCGATGACGCCTTCGAGCGTCACGCCCGTCGCGCTCGCGTCGGCAGCGTTGCCGTAAAGCGCGAGGTTGCGGCCGATGATGCGGCTTTTCCCCGTGGCGTTGAGCGCGATCGGCTTGCTTCCCACGATGAGCGAGTCCGCAATGTAAATCGCAGCATTGTCTTCCGCGTAGAGGCCGTCGTCGGCGCTTCTATCGATCGCGATGCGCGTGAGATGGGCGACGCTGTCGTTGTAGGCGGCGACCGCCGAGGAATCGTTATTGCGGAAGATGGCTCCGTCGAGCCGCAGGTATGCGCCCTCGTAGAGCCATGTGGCGACATGGCCGTCGAGCACCTGAAGATCGCGCACGTCTAGGATCGTGTTCCCACGCCCGGTGAGGCCCATTTTCTGGTAGCGGCTGATGGTGACGTCCGAGATCCGCGCGCGGCTGTCCACTGCGAAGATGCCGTGGCCTTCGTAGATGTCGTCTTCCTCGATATCGAAGCGGAAGCCCGTGATAACGAGGCCGTTGATCGTCACATCGGCATTCCTGAGGCCAATAGCCGTGGCTGGCAGGCCCGTACTGCCGTCGAGGATCGCGCCTTTTTCACCTTGAATGGCAAGCTGTTTGCCATCGACTGCAGCGAACGCGCGGACGACAATCTCCTTGTACGGCAGATCCCGATAAGCGCGCGGTGTGTATACGCCTGCCCGCACAAGGATGGTGTCGCCATCGGCCGCCTTGTCGATTGCGGCCTGTATCGCGTCGTCGCCCTTGAAGGTACAGCCCTTCGCAGCCACGCCCGCCGGGCAGGCGACGAGAGTTGCGCCAAGCGCGGGGCATGTCGTTCCGGCAAGCAGGCCGATGGCGGCCAGCATGATTCTCATTCCTGATCCCTCCCCAAAAGTTGTTATGCCGCCGCCTTCGAGCGGAGCGCGCGGACAAGCCATGTCCGCAGCAGCAGGACGAACAGCGCGCCGCTCGCTACGACGGCAGCGTGGATTATCCAGAAGCCCAGCGGGCCGACCGGCTCGTAGAAACGACCGAGCCAGCCGCTGACGATGCCCCCGATGAAAATGCCGAGATAGTAGGCGCCAACCATCATCGCGTTCACCGCCGCAGGCGCATCTCGCGACACAAGCGCAAGCGCGATGGGCGCGATGTAAAGGTAGCCGACGGCGCACAAGAAGTGGAAGACCACCGGCCAGATCAGGGCGACCTTGCCGTTGCCGGCGGTGAGTTCGCCAAGGCTGAGCAGCAGGCAGGCGATGCCGAACGCGCAGCAGCCGATGGCGATTTTCGAAAGCTCGGCGGGCTCTGTGCCGCGCTTCGCCTGTTTGCGCCAGACCATCACCATCACGGGCGCAAGCAGCAGAACGGCAAGCGAATCGAGCGATTGGAACCAGGTGACCGGCACGGTCCAGCCAAGGATGTCGCGGCCGACGTGATCGCGCAGCCACAGCGGATACGTGTTCCACACCTGCGCCTGGGCGGTCCAGTAGAGTGCCGTGATCGAAAGCACGACGAGGAGCGCGACGATCACGCGGCCGTCGCCGGGTGTGAGCTTTGGCTTGTCACCGCGTTCGATGGCGGCGTTCTCTGGCGGCAAGTAGCGGAACCCCGCCAGGTAGATGACGATGCCGATGAGCATGCCGACGCCAGCTGCGCCAAAGCCGTAATGCCAGCCGTAAAGCTCGCCGAGCGTGCCGCAGATGAGCGGTGCGATCGTCGCGCCGACGTTGATCGCGGTGCAGTAGATCGTGAAGGCGCCGTCGCGGCGGCTGTCGTTCTTCGTGTAGAGATCGCCGACCTGCGCGGCGAGATTACCTTTGAGGAGTCCTGCGCCGAGGATCAGCGAACCCAGTGCTGGCAAAAATGCGGCTTCGAAGGCCATCAGGAAATGACCGACCGCCATGAGACCTGCACCCCCGAGTACCGCGCGCTTGCGCCCCGTCACGCGATCTCCGAGGAGGCCGCCCAGCACTGGCGTGAAATAAATGAGACCGACGTAAAGCCCGAAGATCTGCGAGGCGAGCGCTTGGACGGACAGCGGCCCGGTGACGGTTTCGATTGCGCTGCGGAAGCCAGCGAAGCCCCACACGGCCTCGACATTGCCGGAGTGCAGCAGGTGGCCTGCCATGTAGAGTACGAGCAGTGCCTGCATTCCGTAGAAGGAGAAGCGCTCCCACGCTTCGGTGAAGGCGATGTAGGCAAGCCCGCGCGGCTGGCCCCAGATTTCGCGGGGGGATTGCTCGGAAGGCAGGCAAGGTGCATCGGCGGCGGTGGTCATTTTACGTTCCTGCCTCTGCCGATCATCATCAACCAATAGCCTCGACAACCGAATTGAAGAAATCGTTGTCGAGGATGGCTTCGGCTCCTTTCGGTTTCGACCGCGCGCTCAAGACCACGATCTGGATGCGGCGCGCCGGGTTCAGATAGATATATTGGCCGAAGATGCCGCGTGCGGAAAAGGCACCATCCGTAAACGAGCCGTCGCGTGCCGGAACCGGCCACCACATGTAGCCGTAATCGAGCTGCCGTCCGCCGACCTCGCGCGGGCGGGTGGCCTCCACCGTCCAGCCTGTGGGGAGTACGGGTTCGCTATCGATCATGCCGCCTTCAAGGATGAAGCGGCCGAAACGCGCATAGTCGCGAAGCGTGGCGCAAAGGCCGCTGCCTGCGACCTCGAGGCCATCCGGTGCTTCCAGCCACCATTCGGCATCGGCTTCGGTGCCGATGCGCGACCAGATGCGCTCCGAAAGATAGTCCGCAAGCCACTTGCCTGTCGCGGCGCGAACCAGCGCACCGACAACGTGCGTTTCGCCGGTGCTGTAGTTCCAGAGCGTGCCCGGCGCGCGTGCGCGCGGCAGGCTCGCCATGTAGCGCATGATCGCGCCTGGCTGCTGCCCGATCTGCAGATCCAGCATATGCCGCCGTTCGGAAGCCGGGTCGGTGTGCGTATCGTCCCAGCGCACGCCGGAGGTCATCAGCATCAGTTCGCGGACAGAAACGCCATCATAGCCACTTCCGGAAAGCTCGGGCAGGTAGCGGGTCAGCGGGTCCTCGACCGAATCGATGTAGCCGTCCTGGATCGCCGCGCCGACGAGCGTGGTGCTGACAGATTTCGCCATCGACATTGAAAGCCAGCGCGTTGCGGCAGTGATGCCGAGTTCGTATTGCTCGTGGACGAGTGTATCGCCTTGCATGACGAGCAACCCGGCGACACGGTTGCGCGACATATAGTCGTAGAGGTCGTAGGTCGTACCATTGGCGCGAATGGGGAATTCGGGAAGTCCTGCTGCAGGCGCGATGCCGAGCTCCCGCACAGGCGCGCCGCGGCGGACCGTGCGCGTTGCGAAGGCACGCTCAGTCTGCCCGAAAATCCGTACCTGCTCGTCGGGCATCAGCTGGCCCGCATAGACATCAACCATCAGTGCAGCGAGCGAAGCGTCGACAGCGTCGGGCATGTCCCTGTTTTCGGCGTGCTGCAATTCCGGCTCCTTTGTCGGCGGCATCGTTCCTCCCGCATTATTGAAGCGGTTATGCCGGATGCGTGAGCATCGCTGAGGTGCGAAGGGAGCAATGGCCGGTGTGCGCCAATCACCAGCACGCTCCGGGAGCCGGTGCGCCAATGGCACCGCGCTTTGCTTAAAAATGGGCTTGTCGCGGTGCGGTGCAGGGGGCCAACGTCGCAAAAAGCGGCGCAATATGTGGGTGGGGATGATGAAGAGGTTCGTCGGAGTTTTGGTGGCTGTTGCGCTTGGCCTTGTGCCACAGGCCGGGGCGCAAACGCAGCGCTGGAACGTCGAAGACACCGGCGAGCCGTATCGCGACGTGATGATCTCGACGTCTGAAGGCACGTGGATGAGCCTCGATGTCAGTCCGGATGGCAAGACCATCGCGTTCGACATGCTTGGTGACATCTATGTGATCCCGGCAGCAGGCGGCGAGGCGCGGGCGCTGCACGCCGGCCGCGCGATGCAGCGTTCTCCCCGGTTCAGTCCAGATGGCGCGAAGCTACTCTACATCAGCGATGCGGACGGCGCCGACAATCTCTGGATTTCGAATGCAGACGGAAGTGGCTCCCGGCGCGTGACTGCGCAGACGGTCGAGAATGTAAACGGTCCGGCGTGGGGGGCGGACGGAGGCTTCGTCGCGGCCGCGAAAATGTATGCGGATGATCACCGCCTGCACGGTTCCGAGCTTCGCCTGTGGGATCTTGGCGGCGGGGCGGGGCGTCTGCTTGTGCCCGCGCCCGCAAACACCGAAAACGTCCATGAAGCGAGTTTCTCTCCTGATGGGCGCTATCTCTACTATACGGAGAAAGTTTCGCCGCCGACCGTGTCGCGCGTCTATATCGATGCCAATCACAGCAACTATGCGATCATGCGTCGTGAACTGGAAACGGGCGCCACGGAGGAGCTGATTCGCGGCTTCGGAGGCGCGACGACGGCGGAACTGTCGCGCAACGGCAAACGGCTCGCATTCGTCCGCCGGGTCGCGGACAAGACAGTGCTTTTCGCCTACGATGTGGAAACGCGCGAACAGCGGCCCGTCTTCGACCGGCTCGACCGCGATGCCCAGGCCGATTTCATCGGTCAGGGCAACTACTACCCGCGCTATGGGTGGTTCCCGGACAACAGGCATGTGGCGATCTGGGCGGGCGGCACGCTGTGGAAGGTGGATATGGATGGCGGTCGCGCTTCCGAAATTCCCTTTCGCGTCGTCCAGCACCAGCGCGTAGCGGAACCCGTGCGTTTTACGCACGATCTGGCTCCGGAACAGTTCACGGTAAAGGCGGTTCGGCAACTTGCCCTGTCGCGAGATGGCGCACTCTACTTCAACGCGCTCGGCCGTCTGTGGCGCAAGCAGGGGAATGCGGCACCGCGGCGGCTCAGCCATGGCACGGCGCTGGAATTCGAACCGGCCGTTTCGCCTGATGGGCGGCGCATCGCTTACGTCGAATGGGCCGACGAAACGGGCGGCGTCCTGAAGCTTGCCAACGCCGACGGCAAGGCGGCTCGGACGCTGCTCGCATCCGGCGGCGTTCTGCGTTCACCCGCCTTTTCGCTCGATGGGCGTAGGCTCGTCTACAAGATCGATTATGGCGACCGGTGCCTCGGCGGGCATCAATCGAAGCCGGGTCTCTACTGGATGAACCTGACGGATGGGCAGAGCCACTACATCGGCCCGCCCGGCAACGACCCGATGTTTTCGCCTGACGGTACGCGCGTTTACTACACGGTGGTTGCCTACGATGGCGAGAACAGCATCACCTCACTCGAAAGCGTGAATCTGGCTGGAGCAGACAAGCGGGTTCACGCAAAGACGCGCGATGCCGACACTTCGGAAATCCGCATCAGCCCCGATCTCAAATGGATCGCGTTTCGCGATCACCAGCAATACTGGGTCACGGCTTATCGGGAGACGGGGGCCCCCGTTGTTTTTTCGACGGCGAGCGAAGAGACGCCCGCGAAACGCCTCTCGGCGATTGGAGGTTACGCGCTCACCTGGGCGGGCGATTCCTCCCGCCTCATCTGGGCGATCGGAGACAGGATCGCGGCGGTATCACCCTCAGAGGCATTTTCGGTGGGCTGGACTCCGCTTCGTTCGGGAAGCCCGGTCGGGCTCGTCGTGAAGTCCGATGTACCTGCAGGCGAGGTCGCGTTCGTGGGCGGCCGCATCATCACCATGAAGGGCGAAGAGGTTATCGAGAACGGTACCGTGCTCGTGCGCGGCAACCGGATTGCCGCCATCGGTACCGCTGCGGATGTGGCGGTGCCGGCGTCCGCGAAGGTCGTCGACATCGCGGGCAAGACCGTGATGCCGGGCCTTGTCGACATGCATGGGCATATCGACAATTGCTACTACACGTCTTCGGGCCTGATGCCGCAGAAGCAGTCGGCGCGCTACGCCGATCTCGCCTACGGGGTCACGACGAACTACGATCCCTATAGCTCCGAACTGCCGACCTATTCGATGAGCGAGATGACGCGGACGGGCGACATGGTCGGGCCGCGCGCGATTGACTCCGGCATGGTCGCCTTCGGACGTTCGGGGAAGGGTGACAATGCCTATGTCCCGATCGCCTCCTATGACGACGCGGCCACGCTGATGGCGCGCAAGTCCGCCCTCGGCGGCTGGATCGTGAAGAGCTACCGGCAGCCGATGCGCAGCCAGCGCCAGATGCTGGTGAAGGCCGGCCGCGACGCGGGTGTGATGGTCGACGTGGAAGGCGAAAGCAGTTTCTACAACAACATCACGATGCTGACGGACGGCAACACCAACCTTCAACACAACATGCCGATTCCGAACTACTACGACGATGTGGTACAGCTGATGGCGGGTGCCCGCGCCTCCCATACGCCGACGCTCGTTCTGCTGTTCGGCGAGCTTGCCGGAGAGAATTACTGGTATCAGCATAGCGACGTCTGGAAGGATTCGAAGGCGCAGGCCTTCGTGCAGGTGACGACCAGTGGCTACAGCCCGCTCGGTACGCCCTACGGTGCACCGCCCTATGTGCGCGGCATGACGACGATCCACGCGGCGGAGGAGCTGTGGGATATCGGTTTCCGATCGGTCGCCCGCTCGATGAAGCATCTCGATGACGCCGGAGTGCGCGTGAATGTCGGCTCGCATGGACAGTTCTCCGGGCTCGCGCAGCACTGGGAGATGTGGCTTCTGGCGCAGGGCGGCATGAGCAATCATCGGATTCTGCGTGCGGCGACGATGAACGGGGCCGAGACGCTCGGCATCGATGGGCAGATCGGTTCGCTGGAACCCGGCAAACTCGCCGACCTCATCGTGCTCGACGAGAACCCGCTTGCCGATATTCGGAACACCAACAGCGTGCGCTATACGATGGTGAACGGCCGCCTTTACGATGCCTATGCAATGGACGAGATCGGCAACCGATCGCGACCGCGCGGCAAGTTTTTCTGGGAAGTCGGTGTGGAACGTGGCGGCAACATCATCGACTGGAAAAGCGCGTGGGCGCATCAATAGGAAAGGGTGGGATGTGACTGCAGAGGAAAAGGTCAAGGCGGAAGCGGTCGGCGCCAACTTCGACAGGACCATGTTCCTGCACGTGCGCGAACGCACCCGGAAGGTCATCAACGACATTGCGGCGTCTATCCATCCCGGGATGATCGAGGAAGACGCCGTCGCAATGGCGAAGGACCAGCTCCGCGCGGCGGAAATGCTGCGCGGATGGCACGGACTTCACGTGCGCTTCGGGACCAACACGCTGAAGAATTTCGGCCAACCCTCCGAGCCGGGTGTGGCGCTTCGGGACAACGACATTTTTTTCATCGATATCGGTCCTGTCTGGCAGAAGTGGGAAGGCGACGGCGGCGATACGTTCGTTGTCGGCAACGATCCGGAAATGCTGGGCGCGCAGCGGGACGTGCGTGACCTTTTCAGCCGGGCCCGTGCGAAGTGGCTCACCGAGGGGCTCTCGGGCATGGCACTTTACGATTTCGCCGCGGCCGAGGCGCAGGCGATGGGTTGGGAACTCAATCTCGATATGTCGGGCCACCGGCTCGCGGACTTTCCACACGCCGTGCTCCACAAAGGCGCACTCGCCGAAGCACCGTTCACGCCATCACCGGAACTCTGGGTTCTCGAAATCCAGATTCGTCATCCGGATCGGCCGTTCAGCGCATTCTATGAAGATCTGTTGTTGACGGATCAGGCAGCGTAAGACCTCAGCTCCGTTCACACAATCGGCTATTCCAGCCCGCGCAATCTATAGCCGACGCCTGGCTCGTTGGTGATAAGCCGCGGTTGTGCCGGGTCGGGTTCGAGCTTCTGGCGCAGGTTGCGGACGACGATGCGGAGATAATCGACGCGCTGCTCGTGCGCTGGACCCCAGACGTTGCGCAGCAGCTGCGCGTGGCTGATCACCCTGTCGGGGTGTCGTGCCAGTGCGGCAAGCACGTCGTATTCCTTTGGGGTGACGTGCACTTCCGTGCCCGCGCGAAGGATGCGGCGGCGGGTCAGATCGATCTCGACATCTCCGATGACGATGCGCGTCTGTCCGGCTTCTCCTGACTGACGGTGCCGCAGCACCGTACGAATGCGGGCGAGGAGTTCCTCCGTATCGAACGGCTTCGTCAGATAGTCGTCGGCGCCGAGATCGAGCGCAGCGACCTTCTCTGCCGTATCCTCGCGCGCGGAGATTACGATCACGCCCGCGGCGGAACGCGCACGGATGATCTGGATGAGCTCGATCCCGTCCCGGTCGGGGAGGCCGAGATCGAGCAGAACCGCGTCCGGCTTCTCGATGTCGAGCAGCGATAGTCCCTCGCGCGCCGATGCCGCTTCGCTGACGGCATGGCCCGCCCGCTGCAGCGCCGCGCGCACGAGCCTGCGGATATGCGGATCGTCTTCGACGACGAGAATGCGCGCGGTTGCGGACATGACCCCTTTTTAGGGCTGCGATGAAGCCCGGTCGAGCGCGAGGTTTAGAGCGAGCACGTTCACGCGCGGCTCGCCGATTATGCCTGCGAGGGGGGCTTCGGTGTGGTCTGCGACGAGCGCTGTCACTTCTGCGGTGGGCAGTCCGCGTGCTTCTGCGATGCGCGCGATCTGGAACCGTGCGGCGGCAGGGCTGATGTGCGGATCGAGGCCTGAGCCCGATGTGGTGACGAGATTTGCGGGAACTCCCGAGCCCGAGACATCGACCTTGATGCGCTCGACGAGTGCTTTCGATGTCGGCCCCAGGTTGGACCCTGAGGACGCGAGTGCATCATAGCCGCTGCCCGCGGCGGAGGGGCGGCCGTGGAAATAGCGGAGTGAGGCGAAGCGCTGCCCGATGAGCGCGGAGCCGACGACTTGCCCGTCGCGTTCGATGAGGCTGCCGTTTGCTTGGCGCGGGAACAGGGCCTGGCCGATACCAGCGAGCCCTAGCGGGTAGAGGATGCCGAGCAGGAGTGCGAACAGCAGTGTCAGCGCCAAAGCGGGGCGGAGGGCGGTGCGGAGATCGGAGAGCATGGGGTATCCTTCAGGCAAGACCGATACTGGTGACGGCAAGGTCGATGAGCTTGATACCGATGAATGGCGCGAGAAGGCCGCCGAGGCCGTAGACCGCGAGATTGCGGGCGAGGAGCGGCCCGGCCGCCATCGGGCGATAGCGGACACCCTTCAGCGCCAGCGGCACGAGGCAGGGGATGATGAGCGCGTTGAAGATGATCGCCGAGAGGATCGCGCTTTCGGGCGAGCCCAGCCCCATCACATTGAGCCCGCCGAGCCCCGGATAGAGCACCACGAACATCGCCGGGATGATCGCGAAATATTTCGCGACGTCGTTCGCGATGGAAAAGGTGGTGAGCGCGCCGCGCGTCATCAGGAGCTGTTTGCCGAGGCCGACGATCTCGATCAGCTTGGTGGGATCGCTGTCGAGATCGACCATGTTGCCCGCCTCGCGCGCCGCCTGCGTGCCCGTGTTCATGGCAACGCCGACATCGGCCTGCGCGAGCGCGGGCGCGTCGTTGGTGCCGTCGCCACACATGGCGACGAGGCGCCCGCCCGCCTGCTCGCGGCGGATGAGCGCGAGCTTGTCCTCCGGCGTCGCTTCGGCCAGGAAATCGTCGACGCCCGCCTCGGCGGCAATCGCCGCGGCGGTGAGCGGATTGTCGCCGGTGATCATCACCGTGCGGATGCCCATGCGGCGAAGCTCCGCGAAGCGTTCGCGCACGCCCGCCTTCACGACGTCCGAGAGCGCGACGGCACCAAGCAGACGCCCGTCGCGCACGACCGCGAGCGGCGTGGCGCCCGAACGGGCAATCTCGTTGGTGATTCGCGTCAGTTCCGCGGCCGCAGGCGTATCGGCAAGGGCGGGCTCCGCCTTCAGGATGGAATCGACGGCGCCCTTCCGAATGATGCTGCCCGCAACCTCGATCCCCGACACGCGCGTCTGCGCCGTGAAGGGGATCACGCGCGCCTCCGCCGGGAGCGTACGCGTGGCGACGGCATAGCGTTCGCGCGCCAGCACGACGATCGAGCGGCCTTCCGGCGTCTCGTCGGCAAGGCTCGCGAGTGTTGCGGCGTTCGCCAGCGTTTCCACGTCGATGCCGGTGAGCGGACGGAACGCACTCGCCTGACGGTCGCCGATGGTGATCGTGCCCGTCTTGTCGAGCAGCAGCACGTCGACGTCGCCGGCGGCTTCCACCGCGCGGCCGGATTTTGCGAGCACGTTGAAACGCACAAGTCGGTCCATGCCCGCGATGCCGATCGCGGAGAGCAGCGCGGCGATCGTGGTGGGGATGAGCGTGATGAGCAGTGCAGCGAGCACCGCGACGGGAACGCCGCCGCCCGCATAATCGGCAAAGCCGGGGATCGTGGACACGGCGATCAGGAAGATGATGGTGAGCCCGACGAGGAGGATCGTGAGCGCGATCTCATTGGGCGTCTTCTTCCGCTCGGCGCCTTCCACGAGGGCGATCATCCGGTCGAGAAAGCCGTGCCCCGGCTCCTGCGTGACGCGCACCTTGATGCGGTCAGAAATGACGCGCGTGCCCGCGGTGACGGCGCTGCGGTCGCCGCCCGCCTCGCGGATCACCGATGCGCTCTCGCCGGTGATCGCGGCTTCGTTCACCGAGGCGACGCCTTCCACGACCTCGCCGTCAGCCGGTATGAGATCTCCGGTTTCGACAAGGACGAGTTCGCCCTTCCCAAGCTGCGCCGCTCCGACGATCTCGTAGATATCGCCGACGCCCACGAGCAGTTTCGCCTTGAGCTCGGACTTGGTGGCGCGCAGCGACGCCGCTTGTGCCCGCCCGCGTCCTTCGGCAAGCGCTTCCGCGAAGGTACCGAACAGCACGGTGAGCCAGAGCCACACGATAAGCTGCATCTGGAACGGCATGGAGAGGCGCTCGCCGCCGATGGCGAGGAGCACGGTCAGCAGCAGCGCGACAACCGCGGTGGTGAACAGCACCGGATTGCGCACGAGCTGGCGCGGATCGAGCTTCAGCACCGCATCGCGCATCGCGGGGAACACGAGGTCGGCCGAAAACATGGATTTGGTCATGGGAGTTGTCCCTCAGAAGAGGTCGCCACGCAGCATCGCGACATGGTCCGCAACCGGACCGAGCACGAGGCTGGGGAGGAAGGTGAGGCCGCCGACGATGAGGATGATCCCGACGAGGAGACCGATCCACAGCGCGCCCGTGGTGGGAAATGAGCCGGCGGTTGCGGGCGTGTATTTCTTCGCCGCGAGGTTGCCCGCGATGGCGAGCACGGGCACGATCACGAAGAACCGCCCGAGCCACATCGCGATGCCGAGAAGGGCGTTGTACCACGGCGTTCCCGCGGTAAGCCCCGCGAAGGCCGAGCCGTTGTTCCCGGCGGCGGACGTGAAGGCATAGAGGATTTCCGAAAAGCCGTGCGGCCCCTTGTTGAGCGGGCCCGCGAGACCCGCCGCATTCACTGCGCTCAGTGCCGTGAGACCGAGAATGGCGAGCGGCAGGACGGCGATCGCGAGCACGGCGAGCTTCACCTCGCATGCCTCGATCTTCTTGCCGACATATTCGGGCGTCCGCCCGACCATCAGCCCGGCGACGAACACGGCGAGCAAGGCGAACAGCAGGAAGCCGTAGATGCCCGCGCCGACGCCGCCCACAACGACCTCGCCAAGCTGCATGTTGAACAGCGGGATCAGGCCGCCGAGCGGCGTGAAGCTGTCGTGCATGGCGTTGACGGCGCCGCACGAGGCGGCCGTGGTGACGACCGCGAAGAGTGCCGAAGCGGCAATGCCGAAGCGAAGCTCCTTGCCTTCCATGTTGCCGCCGGAAATGCCGAGGCCGTGCAGGATCGGATTGCCCGCGGCCTCCTGCCAATAGGTGATGCTCACGCCCGCGACGAACAGCACGAGCATGGCGACGAGGATCGCCCAGCCCTGCCGCGTGTTGCCCACGGCCTTGCCGAACGTCCACGTGAGGCCGACGCCGATCGCGAAGATCGACAGCATCTGTACGAGGTTCGTGAGCGCGCCCGGATTTTCGAACGGGTGCGCGCTGTTCGCATTGAAGAAGCCGCCGCCGTTGGTGCCGAGCATCTTGATCGCTTCCTGGCTGGCAACGGGCCCGAGCGCGATCGTCTGCTTTGCGCCTTCCAGCGTGACGGCATCGACCGAGGCGGCGAGCGTTTGCGGTACGCCGCTCGCGATCAGGTACACGGCATAAACGAACGCGATCGGCAGCAGCAGATAGAGCGTGATGCGCGTGATATCCGCCCACACGTTGCCCACCGTGGCGGCTTCGCGCCGCGCGAAGCCGCGGAACAGCGCGAAGGCGACCGCAATGCCCGTCGCGGCCGACAGGAAATTGTGAATGGCGAGGCCAAGCATCTGGGAGAGGTTGGAAAGCGCCACTTCGCCCGAATACCACTGCCAGTTGGTGTTGGTGGTGAAGCTGATCGCCGTGTTCATCGCGCCGTCCGGCCCCAGCGCTGCAAGGCCGCGCGGGTTCAGCGGCAGCACGTCCTGAAGCCGCAGCACCGCATAGGTGAACAGCAGGAGCGCCAGATTGAACAGGAGGAGATGCAGCGCATAGCGCCGCCAGCCCTGCTCCGCTGAGGGGTCGATCCCCGCGAGCCTGTAGAAGCCGTTTTCAACCGGTCCCAGAATGCGGTGAAGCGGTGTCCGCCGCCCTTCGTAGAGCGCGAACAGCCACAGGCCCATCGGCTTGGCGAGGGCCAGCAGCAGGCCCACGAACAGCGCGATGAGCGCCCATCCCTGGTAGGTCATCGGGAGGTTCCGATCAGAAGCGCTCGGGCCGCAGCAACGCGGCCACGAGATAGAGGAGAAGGCCGAGCGCGGTGGCGCCGGCAAGGATCAGGTGCAGGGTCATTGGCTGCGCCTTCAGGCGTCGTCGCAGACGCGGACGAGCGCCAGCGTCGCAAGAACCAGCCCGCCCAGCAGGGCGAGCCATGGCAGGTCCGGCATGATGAATCTCCGTGTGAGCGCCTTCATGGCGCAGCCCACGAGATAGGCGCTGCCGCCATTAAGGTTCGACGGCGAATGGGGGCCTTTGGCATTAAGATTTCATAGTGAAGCCCGCACCGCCGTGGTGTTTGCACGCGGCGCGGTCTAGATTCCCGGGCGATGGACAGCGAAGCCCGGCCTTCTCCCGACGCCTTGTTGCGTGCCGCACAGCGCGAGGGGCGCGGTACGCTCAAGATTTTCCTCGGCGCCGCGCCGGGCGTCGGCAAGACGTTCGAAATGCTGCGCGACGGCGCGGAACGGCTGAAAGCGGGCGTGGATACGGTGGTCGCGATCGTCGAAACGCACGGTCGCGCGGAAACCGCCGCGCTGCTGGAGCCCTTCGAGGTGATCCCCCGCCGCCATATCGACTATCAGGGCCACGTGCTCGAGGAGATGGACCTCGACGCCGTCCTCGCGCGCCGACCCGCGCTCGCGCTCGTCGATGAATATGCGCACAGCAACGTCGAAGGCAGCCGCCACCCCAAGCGCTGGCAGGATGTCGCCGAACTGCTGGATGCCGGGATCGACGTCTACACCACGCTCAACATCCAGCACGTCGAAAGCCTGAACGACGTCGTCGCCAGCTTCACCCGCGTGCGCGTGCGCGAAACCGTGCCCGACAGCGTGTTTGAGGGCGCGGAGATCGAGGTTGTCGATCTGCCGCCCGATGAACTCATCGAGCGGCTGAAGGAAGGCAAGGTTTACGTCCCGGCCGAAGCCTCGCGCGCGCTCGGTCATTTCTTCTCGAAGCAGAACCTCTCGGCGCTTCGCGAAATGGCGCTCCGCCGCGCCGCGCTCACCGTCGATCAGGCGATGCTCGAGCATCTCGACGCCTATGCCGTGCCCGGAACCTTCGCGGGCGGCGAACGCGTCCTCGTTGCGGTGAGCGAGCTTCCCGGCAGCGAAACGCTGGTGCGCGCGGGAAAGCGGCTCGCCGATGCGCTGCGCGCGCCGTGGCAGGCGATCTATATCGAAACGCCGCGCGCCGCGAGCTTCGACGAGGCGGACAAGCGCCGCGTCGCCGATGCGCTTCGCCTTGCCGCCAATCTCGGCGCGACGATCGCGACCATCCCGGCCGAAAGCGTGATCGAGGGATTGAAGACGCATCTCGAAGGGATGCGCGCCACGCAGCTCGTGATCGGCAAATCGACACGCAGCTGGTGGTTCGAGCTGCGTCACGGCTCGGTCGTCGATGCCATGCTGCGCGAAGGCGAAGGCCTTGCCGTTCATGTCATTCCGGCGGAAAGCGCGCCGCTTCGGCAGCGGTCTGCTCCCGCGAAAGGTTGGGGGCGCCCGCGCGACTATGCGCTGATTGCAGGCGCGGTGGCGCTGACGACGCTGATCGGCAGGCTCGCGCAGCCGCTGATCGGCACGGGCGGCGTCGATCTCATCTATCTGCTGCCGGTGATTGCCGCGGCGGGTCGTTTCGGATCGCGGCCGGGTCTGGTCGCGGCGCTGGCGTCGGCGCTTGCCTATAATTTCTTCTTCCTGCAGCCGCTCTACACCTTCACGATCGCCGATCCGCAGAGCGTGCTCACCCTGTTCGTGCTGCTCGGGATCGCCACGTTCACCGCCGAGCTTGCGAGCCGGCTGAAGGCCCGCGCCACGCTCGGCGCCCGCAGCGCACAGGAAAATGCCGCCGTGGCCGCATTCGGGCAGGCGCTGGCGCGCGCATCGGACTGGGAAACGACGAGCCGCATCGTCTGCGCGGAAATGGCGCGCATCCTCGGCGTGCGCACGATCCTGCTCAAGGAACGCGACGGCGCGCTCGTGAGCGTCGCGGCGTTTCCGGAAGGCGGTGTGCTCGGCCCCGTCGACATTGCCGCAGCCGACTGGGCGTGGAGCCGTGGCGAGCCCGCCGGTGCGGGTTCCGCGACGCTAAATGCCGCGGACTGGCAGTTCCAGCCGCTGCGAACGGCGCTCGGCGTTCTCGCCGTCGTGGGTCTTTCAAAGGAGGACGGCCGCGAACCCGTCGGCGCCGACCGCGCCGTGCTGCTGTCGACGCTGCTCGGTCAGGCCGCGCTCGCGCACGAACGCCTGAAGCTGGAGGACGAATTGCGGACGGTCACGGTGCTGAAGGAGCGTGACCGTCTGCGCGCCGCGCTGCTCTCGTCGATCGGCCACGATCTCCGCACGCCGCTGACATCGGTTTCGGGCGCGGTCGACGCGATCGCCGCAGAGCACCCGGACTCGGCGACGCTGCCCATCGCGCACGCCGAAATCGCGAAGCTGCGCCGCTTCCTCGACAATCTCCTCGACATGGTCCGCATCGATACCGGCCGCTTGACGCCGAAGCCCGAGCCGATCGACCTTACCGACGCGGTGGCGAGCGCGGTTCACGATCTGAAGGCGCTGCTCACGGAGTCGCACATCGATCTCAAGGTGCCCGCCAATCTGCCGCTCGTCTCCGCCGATCCGACATTGCTTCACCACATCCTGCTCAACCTTCTCAGCAACGCGGCGCAGCACGGCGGCGGCAGGATCGTGATCGAGGGAAAGCGCGTGCCGGATGCCGTCACGCTGTCAGTGGGCGATTCAGGGCCCGGCCTGCCGGAGACGGGCAGCGCGCCCTTCGCCGCCTTCAAGACGGGCCGCGGCACCGATCAGAACCAGGGCAGCGGCCTTGGCCTTGCGATCGTGAAGGGCTTCGCGGATGCGATGGGGCTGAGCGTGAACGCCAGCAACCGGGACGGTGCGGGCTCACTCTTCACGATCGTGTTTCCAGAAGATGTCATCGTGAAGAATCCGAAGGCGGACTAACCGCGCGCGAAAACAGGCCCGGTATCTCGTTGCCGGTCATGAGGGCGGGAACACCGCGTCAGCGAAGGCCTGGGTCATTGCGCCGTAGGGGCCCTTGAGCGCGGCCATCAGCGGACTGTCGTCGGCGCATTCGAACACGGATTTGCCGTGTGTGAAGCCGAGGAAGCCCTCGTAGCCGGAATGGCAACCCATGCCGCTTGCGCCGATGCCCCCGAACGGCAGAACGGGCTCTGCGCCCTGCAGGCCGAACACGTTGATACCGATGCCCCCCGCGATCACGCGGGTCTGGAACGCATCGGCGAGGTCGCGTTCGCGCCCGACGAAATAGGCGGCGAGGGGGCGGTCGTGGCTGTTGATGTAGTCGACCGCTTCGTCGAGCGATGTGTAGGGCTTCACGGCCGTAACCGGCCCGAAGATCTCGTCGGTCATCACGCCCAGCGCCTCGTCGGGATCGATCACGAGATACATCGGGATCTGCAGGCGCTCGGAATCGGGCGTGTCGCCGTTCAGCGAGATGACGGTGCAGCCGGCAGCTTCAGCCTCGCTGAGGTAGCCGAGGATGCGGTCGTAGTGGCGGCGGTTGATCGTGCCGGTCGCATCGGGATGACCCACATAAGACGGGTACATCGCAGACCACGTGGATTTCGCGAGCGCGATCCAGTCGTCCAGCCGATGCGCGGGCACGAAGGCATAATCGGGCGACGTGCAAACCTGTCCGCCCTTGAACACGCGGTTGTAGAGGAAGCGCTCGACAAGATCGGCGCTGACCCCGGATTCGGAGAAGACGGTGGGGTTCTTGCCGCCGAGTTCCAGCGTCACCGGCGTCAGCCGCTCCGCCGCGAGCCTCAGCACGTTTCGGCCGATCCTGCCGCCGCCCGTGTAGGTGAGATGATCCCAGGGCAGCGTGCAGAAATACTCGGCGAATGCGATATCCTCGCCGCACACCACCGCGAGTTCGCTCTCGTCGAACGCCTCAGCGATTGCCCGGCGAAGGAGGGCGCTCGTCGCCTCGGTCTGTTCGGACGCCTTGACGATCACGCGGTTCCCCGCCGCCAGCATGTCGTTCACCATCACGAGCGCGCATTCGATCGGGAAGTTCCACGGCGCGAGATTGCCGATCACGCCCTTGGGCTGCCGGATGACGCGGGCGCTCGATTGGCCGTGCACGTAGGCGTTGAGCGGCCGTTCCGACGGCTGCATCCATTCGGCGAGCTGTGTCTGGATATAGCGGTTGCGACCGAGCACGCCGCCGGTTTCGAAAAGATCCGTCACCATCGGCGAATGCGATCCGAAATCGGCGGCGAGGGTTTCCTGGAACCCCTTGCGGTTACGCACCATCGCGGCCTCGAGGCGGCGAAGGCGGTCGAGGCGTTCATCGAGCATTGGCATCGTGTTGCGGCCGAACGCTGCCTTCTGAGCTGCGAACAGCCGATCGAGTTCCTGTGTCGTCGTATGCATTATGCCAGCTCCTGATAGGCTTCGGCGAAGGGATAGGTTTGAAGAACAGTGGTCACAGCCTCCGCAATCGCGGCGAAGTCCGCCGCCTGCTGCGCGAAGGAGAAATAGACGTGATTGGAGGTCGGCAGGCTGAGCATCACGCCGTGGTTGATGAGCGCGAGATAGAACAGCTCGATGAGATCGGTGCGAAGCTCTGCGTAGCGCGTGAAGCTTGCCGGGGCATCGGTGATGAAAAGCTGCATCATCGATGCCATCCGGTTGATGTGAAGCGGAATCCCGTGCGCGGCAAAGGCCGAGACGAGCATGGCCGCGCATTCTCCCGCTGCCGTATCGAGCGCGGCATATCCGCCCTCGGCATCCTGCCGCCGGTATTCGGTCATCGCGCCGATCGCGGCGGCGAGGGCGGCCGTGCCATCGTTGCCGGTGCCTGACTGAAAGGCGCGCGGAATGTCGGCGGCGGTAAGCGGATCGGTGACGGCCATCACGTCGGCGCGCCCGACGACCGCGCCCAGCTTTTCGCCCGCCGCGAGGGCCTTGGCGAAGGTGGCGAGATCGGGTGTCACGCCGTAATATCCCTGCGCGCCTGCGAGGCCGAGGCGGAAACCGGTGATGACCTCGTCGAAGATCAGGATGATACCGCGCGCGGCCGTTTCGCGGCGGAGCACGTGCAGGAAATCGGATGACGCGCCCCACAAGCCGCCCGAGTGCATTGCGGGATCGAGCAGGACGGCGGCAATGTCGCTGCGCTCCGCCATCAATGCTTCGAAGGCGGCGATGTCATTGAACGGCAGCGTCAGTATATCCTGCTGCGTCGAGGCGGGGACGCCTGCGCCGAAGGGACGTCGATCGGGTGTCAGCCCGACAAGGAATGCATCCGACTGGCCGTGATAGTGGCCAAGGAACTTCACCACCTTGTCGCGCCCGGTGAAGGCGCGTGCATAGCGCACCGCCGAGAGCACCGCCTCCGTCCCGCTGTTCAGGAAGCGCACTCTTTCCGCGCACGGGACGATCGCTGCGAGCAATTCCGCGCATTCCACGAGAAGCGCCGGATTGAGGATGAGCGGCCCCATGTCGCGATGCCGCTCGATCTCTTCCAGAACGGCGGCCGGACGATGCCCGAGCATCAATGGCCCGTTGCACGAAAAGCAGTCGATGTAGGCATTGCCGTCGACATCGATTGTGCGGCTGCCCGAACCCGTCGCCATGTAGAGCGGATAGGGCGCGAAATAACGCAGGTTTCCCGAAACGCCGCCGGGAAGAACGGCTTTTCCCCGTTCCCAAAGCGCGCACGATTTCGGCGTGCGTGCGCTGTAGTCCGCGAATACGGCGGCCTTCAATCTATCGAGGGCAGGCATATTCGCCATCGTCCGCTAGCCCGCGATCCGTACGAGCGGCTTGCCGGTGACGGTGCCGTCGAAAAGCGCACACAGCGCCTCGGGCGCGCGCTCAAGGCCGTCGTAGATCTGCTCCCTGAAATGGATGCGCCCCTCTTGGCGCCACGCAGTCATGTCCGCCACAAAGCGGTCGAAAGCGTCCAGATACTCCATGAACGCGAAGCATTTGATGGTGAGGAAGCGATCGAGGACATATTCGAAGTTCTCGATGCGCGCCTTCCCGTCGCCTGTGTAGATGCTGATGAAGCCCGCGATGAGCATCAGGGCATTGGGGTTCATAAGCGGCAGGCAAACGGAGAAATGCTCCGGGCTCGCATTTTCGAGCAGCAGGTCGACGCCGTTCGGGCAGGCGGTACGGAGTTCGGCCGCGAAGCCGGGCGATTTGTAATCGAGCGCGGCGTCGACGCCGATCTCGTCCAGAAGCCAGCGAATCTTGTCCGCGCTGCCGGCAGATGTGACGACGCGCATTCCGTTCAGCTTCGCGATCTGGCAGGCAACCGATCCCACCGTGCCCGCGCCGCTTGAAATGACGACCGTTTGCCCCGCGCGCATCGTCGCGGCGCAGGTGAGCGCGAAATAGCCAGTCTGGCTCGCGATACCGAGGAGGCCGAGATAATCCCGCGGCTCCACGCCGCCGCCCACACGCCGCCGTGCGATGGCGGTGTCGGACGAGAGATAGGGCACGAACGGCTCACCGTTCGAGATGAAATGCGTCTGCCAGCCCGACATGCTTTCCACGATGTCGCCGGACACGAAACCCGCGTGGCGCGATGCAAGCACGCGGCCGATGCTCGGGCCGTTGAGGGGCCCGCCAATGGGCCACGGCTCCAAATCTTTCGCTTCCGCATCCATGCTGCGCCGCATGTAGGGATCGACCGACATATAGAGGTTCTCGACGAGCACCTGCCCGTCGCCGAGCGGCGGCAGATCCGCCTCAACGATACGGAAATGTCCGGGGTGCGGCCGCCCCTCCGGCCGCGCGACCAGATGTACCTGACGTGTCCGGACCACGTCCTCTACCATGAGAAAGGCAGCGGCTGCGTGGTGCTGGGCTGGAACGAAAACTCGTCGTGCACCACGCGCACCCGCACGGCGAGCGCACGGAGGGGCTGACCGCCGAACAGTTCGGCTTCCTGCTCCGCGATTGCGTCCTGCGGTTCGGCGAAGAAGGCATTTGCCGAGGCGACGCTGTCGAACCACAGCTCGAACACCACATCGATATCGGCAAGCGCCATGCCCTCGAGCGGCAACGGCTCGCGCAATTTGTGGCTCAGCACGAACTGAATCAGGTGACGGCCGAGCGCGGGGTGTTCGTGTATCCGCCGGGCGTGCGCGCTCGCGGCGGCGTGGAAGGTGTCGTAGTCGGCGCCCGCGGGGCGGCGGCCGAGCAGATAGACCTTCGTCTTGAGGTTCTCGACGAGGTCGGGATCGGCCTTGTAGAGCCGTTCCTCCTTGGCGATGATGACTTCCGCCGATCCGTCCTGCGCGATGAAGCGCGGCTCATCGGGCTGGATGAGTTCGGGATAGAGCGGATTGCCGAGCCAGTCTCCCACCTCCGAAAGGCTGTTCACCCACACTTCCGCCGCGCCTTCGGCGCGCTGCATGGCCGCATAGCGCTCCGGAAATCGCACCGGATCACCGGGATATTTGTGCGTGCTGTTGTATTTGCGCATGAACTGCGAAAACGCGGTCACATGCATGGCGTGCGGTGAATGATGCTTCTGCCAGTAGAGGTGAAACGCACGGGGCGACATGCCCGCGATCGGCACCGGAAATTCGAAGAACTTCACGATCCCGCCCTGGGTTTTCCACGGCTCCGCCTCGACCCGCTCGGGATCGACCCACGGCCCCGGATTCTTGTACGACATCTGGACGCTCCGATCTTGCCGCCTAGAAGCGGAACGATACCGACGCGCCGAACTCGCGCGGGCGGCCGAACTGGTTTTCGACAAGCCCGAAGAATCCCGCGAGATCGAAGGCGAGCGTGCGATACTTCTTGTCGGCGAGATTGTTGGCGAAGACAGCGACCGTCACCGTTTCCGACGGCAGCGTGTAGCTGAGCCGTGCATTGGCGATCACATAGCCCTTTTCGCGAAGCACCGGCGCATTGCTGAGGCCGAGCCAGTGCTTGCCCGTGTAGCTTCCATTCACCTGCGCCGCGAGCGTGCCGTCCGCAACCGTCCATTCCTGCCGGATGAGGCCCGTGAGGTGGACGGACGGCGCATAGGCGACCTCCCGGTCCAGGATCACGCCGCCGACGTTCACGTCCTCGACCTTCGTATCGAGCAGCGCCGCGCCGAACACGATGTCCATGCCCTGCAGCGGGTTCAGGAACAGCTCGGCATCGAGGCCGTACATGCGCGCATCATTGTTGGTGATGATCTGCGTGATACCGGCGAGATTGAGCGCCTGATAGTTATCGTATTTATAGTAGAAGGCCGCGACGTTGAAACGCCCGATGCCGTTCCCGAACGTCGATTTCAGGCCGAGTTCGAACGCATTCAGCGTCTCGTCCTCGAACTTGAAGGCGGCATTGGCCGTGGGTGCCGGATCGAACGTGACCGGATCGACGAACAGCGACGAGCCGGAGGGGTCGACGGGCGCATTGTAGCCGAAGCCCTTCACGCCGCGGTTGTACGACGCATAGACGAGCACGTCGTCGTTCGGCTTGAAATTGACCTGCGCGCGCGCCGCATAGATCGACTGGGCATCCTTGCCGGCAAAATCGACGAGGTTCGGCGATCCGCTGGCACCGAACGGGATCTTGTCCGGTACGCCATCGATCAGGAAGAAATTCTCATAGACCTGAGATTTCTTGTCGCGAATCCAGCGGAGACCGCCGGTGACCGTGACCGTGTCTGAGAGATCATATTCGACCTGGCCGAACACCGAATAAGAATCGGTGTCGACGGCATAGAGTGCGAGCTGCTCGTCGACGCCATAGCCAAGATCGGTGATGAGACCGCGCTGGTCGAAATCGCCGCGCAGGCGGAGGTAGAAGCCGCCGATGGTCCAGCGCAGCGCCCCGGTGTTTTCGCTGAGACGCAGCTCCTGCGAGAATTGCGACTGTTTTCCTGCGCCCTGGAAATGGAAGAATTCACCGGGCTGAACGTCCGAATCTTCCCGGAAGAACACGTCGATCTTGGAATAGTCGGTGATGCTGTGCAGCGTCACGTCGCCGAGTTCCCACGCCAGCGTTCCGCTCGCGCCCCAGGTCTTCACGTGGCTGGTGCTCACATCGTCGATGGAGACGGTGAAGGGATCATTGTCCGGTTCGGCGAAACCGAACAGATCGACCGCGCCGGGCGACAGGTCGAACTCGCCGCTGCCGCCGATTCCGGTCGGCGTGGCGACGCGGTGATCATAGGGCGTCCCGGTGTTTCGGCGCTTGCCGCCGCGCACGTTGAGGAGGAAGCTGATCTCGTCGGTCGGCTTCAGAAGAAGCTGCAGACGACCGCCATATTCCTTGCGGTTCCAGAGGTCGCTTCCCGTGCGGTTTTTGGCGATATCGTCGTGGAAGTCTCCGATTGCCGATGCGCGCAGCGCGACCTTGTCCGAAAGCGGCAGGTTGATGGCGCCTTCGATCTTGAAACGATCGTAGGAGCCGTAACCCGCTTCCAGATAGCCGCCAAGTTCATCGGACGGGCGTGCAGTGACGAAGTGGACGAGGCCGCCCGTGGCGTTCCGCCCGAACAGCGTGCCCTGTGGGCCGCGGAGCACTTCGACACGCTCGATATCGAACAGCTGGAACTGCGCCCCGGTCTGGTTGGCCTGATACACATCGTCCACATAAAGCGCGACCGGGGCTTCCTGGCTGAAGCCGAAATCGGTCTGCGTGACACCGCGGATCGAATAGCTGGCGGTCGCGCCGCTGTTGCTTTGCGGATTCTGCAGGCCCGGCGTGATCTGAATGATCTGCGTGGAATCCGAAATGCCGACCGTTTTCAGCTGTTCGCCGGTGAAGGCGGAAACCGAAACGCCGACATCCTGAACGCTCAGCCGATTGCGCGTTGCGGTCACGACGATCTCGTCAGTCAGCGACGAACCGCCGCTGTCGGTGCCCGTATCCTGTGCGGCTGCAGGCGCCGCGGCCGCGCACAGCGCGAGCAGGCTGGCGTGCAAGAAAAGCTGCTTCACCCCTTTGTCTCCCTCCCGAAAAGCGGCTCCCACCGCACCCCTTTGTTATTGTCAGCTGAAATCCGCTGCCGTGTAGGTCTTGAGCACTTTCCCGTAGGGCAGGTCCGCCGTGAACCGCGCGTAGACGCCGCCATGAACGGCGCGGATGGGAAGGTTGACGTCGGAAGGCACCGCCATCTCGATCGTGGCCGGCCCCGTGAAAACCTCCGCCTTGCCGTCCACGCCCACATAGGGTTCGGCCTTGAACGTCACCGATGTGAGCTGCGCGAGCGCCGGGGCCACGCCGCCTGCGACATCGGGAATGATCTTGAGGCAGATGAGCGGGATCGGCGCCAGGATTTCGGCGCCCGCATTGGCCTGCGGCTTCACCACGGCGCGGAGCGCCCGGTCGTCGGCGCGAATGTCCATGATCGCCTCGACGTCGCCGTTGTCGTGCTTGCGGATTTCGAAGCGCTGGCAGCGCTTCTTGCCGAAGCCCCAGATCTCGCGGCCCAGGATCTGGCTGTTCTCGCCCGTCACATAAACGCCGGGCACATAGGCGTGAGGCTCGCCGTTCCACAGGCACATGATGCCGAGATACACTTCGCCGTAGCCGCCGATCGTCGTCCAGTGGTTCTGCTCCATCACCATGAAGGCGATGGCCGGCTCCATCAGCTCGAGTTCCGACGGCAGGAGCGCAAGCGCGGCAGCTTCGTCCGGCTCGAACTGCAGCATGACCATTTCGGTGTCGCGGTAATAATAGGGCGGCCGGTGCGCGAGGGCGTTGTGCGCCGGCATCAGCGCCCCCCAATCCGCCGGCTTCAGTTTTCCATGCTTGCCCATTCGCTGCCCTCCCTTGCCGCAGGCGATCTCACACGAGTCGCCTCGTATCTGCAGCATTTTTAGGCCAATGAAATGTTTTGTGTCAATCTTCGGCGGTCAGGCTGTTAAGATGTGCTCAAATCGGCTAGATTTTCCGCGCAAATCGAGGATAAGATTTTTTAGGCCGACCTCCCCATAGATGCCGCATTCAGGCGGACGGCGGGGGCAAGGGAATGGAATCGACAGCAAACCGATGAAAAGTGACAGTGAGAGCAAAGCCACCCCGGACAAGACTCCAGCGAGAGCGAAAGGGCGCGAACGGCGGCGGCAGATCATCGAAGCCGCCAAACGGCGCCTGCTGGCGCAGGGCGTCGATGGCCTCGTGCTGCGCGACATCGCCGAAGAACTCGGCATCACGCACGGAAACCTGCAATATTATTTCGCAACCAAGGGTAGCCTGATCGAGGCGATCTTCGACGAAGAGATCGTCAAATACACGGATACGATGAAAACCGCGCTCGGCGCGACATCGACCCAGAAAGGGCGGCTCGCAGCGCTTCTCGACTCGAGTCTCGATCTTTTGTCCGTCGACGATGTGCGGCTGTGGCACATCTTGTTCGGCATCGCACACCAGAGCCCGGAACTCGCCACGATCCTGAAACGCGAGAACGAGCGTTATGAAACGACGCTTGCTGAAGAGTTCGGCCGCATCTTTCCGGATATGACCGTGGAACGCCGCGTCCATGTCGCGAAGATCATCCGTATGCTGATCGACGGACTCGGCATCACCGTGATCTACGAGGCTGCCGACAGCCCGGGCATGACCGCGATCAAAAGCGAAATCAAGGTTGTTCTCAATACCTTGCTCAATCTGGAATAGGCGTCTCTTCCTCACGAGCGCGTGTATCGAACGATGTCTCACTCGCCATATTGACTTATTAGGCCGTTGGCCTATTAGTTCGCTCCACCAATAGGGAGCGAGGAACGAGACATGGCTATTGCAAAGACCGCCGGTCGCGCGGCAACGGTGGCGGCGGGCGATTGCACGCCGATTTTCGATCATATCGCGGTCTGGTCCGCCGATACTGAAGCCAGCGCGCGCTTCCTGACACAGGTGATGGGCTGGAAACGCCACCCGACCGTCATCCGCGTGAGTGACGAGGAAAAAACGACCGGCGGCATGATCGGCACGTTCTTCGACGCGCCGGGCTTGTGGATCGAGCTGATCGAGCCGACCACGCCCGGGCCGGGGCAGGATATCCTCGATGCGCTCGGCGATGGCGCTCTCGTCGAGATCAACTTCGATCTCGGCAACGAATACCCGAAGGCGTTGGATCTGCTTGCCGGGCGCGGCGTCGAGATGCTGAGCATGGACGGCTCGCCGCTCAAGGACGGCGGCACCATCAACGAAGGCGTGTTCGACGGGCATGAAATCCTGAATCCCGGGCAGCGGATCGCCTATTTCCCGACATCGATGACCGGTGGGACTACGGTCGAATATTATGAAGTCCGGTCGGATGACGCGGGATCGCTGCTGCTCGAACGCGATCGTGTGTGGAAGGACGAAACCCGCACGCCTGGGACGCCATGGATCGACCATGTGGCGATCGTAACCGACGATGCCGAAGGCGCCGCGTCGTTCTTTGCGGACTACATGGGCATGAAACGCCATCCCGGAGGCTCGGGCGAGGGCGCTGCCAAAGCCGTTCTGCTCGATGCCAAAGGGGCGGACGAAAAACCGCTCTGGCTGCGGCTGGTCGAGCCTGCTCCCGGAAGCCGCGCCGCCGCGCTCCTCGCGGCGCGTGGCTCAGGCCACATCATGGAGCTGGGCGTTGTCGTCGAAGACATTGCAGCATTCGGCGCGCGGGCTGCAAAGCTTGGCGTGACGCTGGTCGACGATCGTGGCACGTCGCTTCCTACCGGCACCATACCGGCAGGCGGAGCCTATTTCCGCGAGGAAGACAGCTGCGGCATTCCTGTTCGTCTCATCCCGGCATCCGCCTCCGCATCCTGCTGACCGCAGCAAGGGTTTCCGGCACGGCCGATTTTCGTTTCTTGCAATGTAGGACAATATATTCATACTAAGCGGCCTAAAAATCAAGGGGAGAGGCCAGTGTCTGGTATGAAAATCACACGGTTATCCGCCATATCGGTATGTTTGATCGGCTTGGCTCCACTGCAAGGTGGAGCCGCGCAGGCAAGTCCGCTGGGGGATGCATGGCGGAAGCAGACGCTGGAGGCATACGACAATGCCAAACCCACCGCCGCGCTCGCTGGGATGTCGGAAGCGGAAAAGCTGAAGGAGATTCAGGAAGTCCAGAAGCTGCCCTTGCGGTATACGCGCTACATCAATCAGCGCGATTGGGACCGCTGGGTCAACCAGTTCACGCCCGAATCGAGCTATTGGCAATATACGATCGGGCAGGTCGTCAGCGGCCCGGACGGATGGCGAAAACATCTGGATGCGGTCGGCATGACCAGCGAAAAAATGCACAGCCTTTTCGAGAACCTTGGTTCGCCGGAGATCGAACTTCTGTCTCCCACCACCGCGCGCGGGGTCTGGCAGGCCCTTTTCGTGTTCTGGATGCCCCGCGATCAAACGCCGACAAAGGGCTTCCTTGTCGAACCCGGGCAGGAAAGCCGAACGTATGCGATCTATTACCAGACCTACAAGAAGGTAAATGGGACCTGGAAGATCGATACGAATATTCCCACCACGGTCAGGCATGAACTCGGCGTATTGCCCGAAGGCGTGGTCGCTCCGAAACCGGAGTTGCCGCCTTCGTCGACGCAAGCAAAGACGGGGAAATAATCAAAGCCCTGTAGACCAAATGGTATCAGTGCCTGAACTTCACTTGCCGTGATACACGCCGGTGAAGTTCAGGCCTGAGCGAATTGCCGGAAATCTGTGCAGCTAGTCCCCAAGATCAAAAATCGAAAGTGAGGCGTTCTTGATCTGGGGCACGAGAAGGCGCCGGCGCTTGTCGTCGACGCCTATGGCGGCAGGCACCTCGATATTGTCGGCGACAACCACGGGCAGGCCGTCCCCCGCAGGTACGCGATAGACGTTCCTGCCGAGCTGGCTGGCAACGACGAGATCACCGTTCGAAAGCAGGACGATGCCATCGAACTGGCCGGTAGGGAGGGTACGCTCTCGCAGAATGCGGCCATCTCGATCGCGAAAGACAAGGTTTACGCCGCGGCCGCCATGAACGATATGGCCACTCCCATCGATTGCGATGCCGTTCGGGCGTTCGAGTGCGGGATCGCGCGCGGCAAATGTTGAAACCTCGCCTTTCGCACTGATGCTGAACAGCGCGCCGGGCGTCGTTTCATTTGCGAAATCGGTAACATAGACCGTGCCGTCGTTCGCGACGACGAGATCGTTGAGGCGCACGGCACCGGGAATCTCGATGTTGCCGCGCGGTGCACCGCTCTTGCGGTCGAACAGCCGGACTGTGCTCGTATCGGCGACATAAAGCAGGTCGCCGTGCAGATAGATTCCGAGCGGATCGATCAGCGTTACGCCGTTTACACCCCCCGCGATCCATTTGAGCGAAATGACTTTGCCATCCGGCGACACGCGCGAGATGAAGCCGTTGTTTTCAGGCCCTCGCGCCGCGAGGTTCGAGACAAGATACTCGTCACGCACGTTGTCGTAACGTGCCGCTTCGGATCCATCGAACCCGACATTCTGAATGACCATAAGCGGAGGTTGCAGGCCGGGTGTTGCTGTGCTGCCCGCCAGATGAAGCAGGAATGCGGTAAGGCTCGTTATCATGGTTTCTCCCCAAGGTTGCTTCTTCAGTTTTGTATTTGATCATTGATGGGTAGTGATCGGATGCGTTTACCGGTTGCGGCATGGATGGCGTTG
>NZ_JBHTIK010000002.1:0-741918 GCF_042676985.1 Sphingosinicella xenopeptidilytica
GCGAGTCCTACCTCGGCTTTGTCGCTCTCGCCTCAATCAAGCTATGGATACCCTTTGTCCACGAAACCTAGTCATCGCGGATAATTGAAAACGGTTGCCGAACGATATGTATTGCGCAGATGGGCGAGATGATCCCCACATGCGGATTTCCGAGCCGGTCAGCCGGCACCGATGTGCGACTGGCCTATGCGCTGGCAATGACCGCCCGGGTGAACGGCGAGGTCTGGTCGCAGGGCGCGACCGGCACGATGCACTGGAGCTTCGAGGACGCGATCGCGAAGCTCAGCCAGGATCGCTCCCTAGTTCCGGGCGAAATCATCGGATCGGGCACCGTGCTCAACGGCTGCGGTTTCGAGATCGGCAAGCGGCTTGCGGACGGCGATGTCGTCGAAC
Organism: Sphingosinicella xenopeptidilytica; assembly: GCF_042676985.1. Taxonomy (NCBI): domain Bacteria; kingdom Pseudomonadati; phylum Pseudomonadota; class Alphaproteobacteria; order Sphingomonadales; family Sphingosinicellaceae; genus Sphingosinicella; species Sphingosinicella xenopeptidilytica. The sequence continues at coordinate 394 of NZ_JBHTIK010000002.1, forward strand.
TGGAGATCGAGGGAATCGGCACGCTGCGAAACACCGTGCGTTTCGCCGCAGCCTGGCCAGCTTCAACATTCTTTGCAGTTCAGCCTACCCTTAGTATCGGCTATGGCATCAATTTACATCAATGCAATTTTGGCGATTTTTCTTAGCTTTACGAGGTGACTGTCGAGTCCGACAGCCTCCGTGCTCGTCCATTTTCGTCGGTCATTTCTGTATGTCGGCTCAGGAAACGTGAGCCACGGCTCGGTATCGATAACAAGGATACAAAGCGACCAAACTGTTCCTGCTTTCACGGGTGCCACCAATGTTGCCTGGCCGCGTACGGAAAGAAAAAGGCGAGATCGTCTGCCGTTTCAGTAGACTCTGGACAGAACTTTTCTCAAATTGTACCTGTTTCTTTATGGGAACATAAACCCCGTATAAGCCCGCAACCATCCCTGAGATGTCTTCTTTTGCACCTCTAAGAAAGTCCTGCGGCGTTGCTGCGGAACGTCAAGGGTCGTGAGCTGTCGTTTTGGTGACTCGCGAAAGGGGGAATGTGATGCAAAATCGTGAGCCTGAAGGGTGCATTGGCTTGCCGGTACGCTTGCGAGTGGAAGCCATGCTTCGGTGTACCGCCGGAGCGCCGGTTGCTTCCTGAATTTCACGAAAATCTACCCTCGCCGCGACGAGATCTTTCAACAAGGGGAATTTAAATGGGGAAATCATCTTGGCGTTTACTGAGATCAGGTTCGGCAGCTGTGCTCGCATTGTGTGCAGCACCGGCCATGGTCATCGGCTTAGGCCTCAGCGCACCGGCTGCCGCGCAGGATTATACCTCCGGCGCGCTTTCCGGCACGGTAGTCGATGCTGACGGTGCCCCGGTTCCCAATGCGAATGTCACGCTGACGTCGGCAGATCAGGGCTTCACGCGCTCCGCGACCAGCAACGCATCGGGTGCATTCCGCTTCGGTGCACTGCCTCCCGGCTCCTACAATGTCGTGATCAGCTCTTCGGCTGGAGACGCGGGTGAGGAGGGGATCCGGGTCGCCGCGTCGGCGACCGCAAACTATACTTTCGTCGTCGGCGCTGCGACGGAAATTGTGGTGACGAGCGCACGCCGCAATCTCGACTTTTCGAACACCACCACGGGTATCGCGGTCGATCTGCAGGACCTGGTGAGCCGCGTGCCGCTTGGCCGAAGCTTAACGGATGCAGCGCTGCTCGCCCCGACAGCTACGGCCGGCGATACGACCTTCGGCAATCTTCCGTCATTCGGCGGTGCTTCGGTGGCTGAAAATGCGTATTTTATCAACGGCCTAAACATCACGAATTTCGATACGTATCTGGGTTCGGCGCCCGTTCCGTTCGAATTCTTCCGGTCGGTTGAGGTCAAGACGGGCGGTTATCCGGCGGAGTACGGCCGGGCAACAGGCGGCATCATCAATGCGGTGACGAAGGCCGGAACGAACGACTGGACGGCGGGCATTCATCTCAACTGGGAACCGAACAGTCTGAGATCTACGACCAAGGATACCTATCGCGACCGCAACGGGAAGGACACGAATAACAACTTGAGTGCGATTGCGGAAGTGGGAGGCCCGATCATTCGGGATCGGCTGTTCGCCTACGGCCTGATCGAATTCCGGGATATCAAGAGTGGCCACAGCAGTATCGAATCGGGTGCGCGCTTCGTGGATCGGGACAATGATCCGATCTGGGGCGTCAAGCTTGATGCCTATCCGCTTGATGACCATCACCTGGAATTCACCTATTTCGACACGAGCACCGAACGGCGCAGAACAACATTGGGTTTCGATCCGGCGACGGACACGGTGGGCGACGAACTCAGCCAAACGCGCCATCGTTCGGGTGGGGAGAGTTATGTCGCGCGCTATACCGGCAATCTGGCGGAATGGTTCACCATTTCCGGTGCGTACGGCGTTTCCAAGGAACGCTTCGATGTTCTCACCAACAACGACGGCAATTATGTGCGGGATGAGCTGACAGGGGTTGTTCTTAGCGACCAGAAGCTCGACAGCGTTCAGTCTCCCTACAGCACGCGGCGCGAATTCTATCGGTTCGATGCCGACCTTTATTTCTCGCTGCTCGGCGACCACCATGTCCGCTTCGGCATGGATACTGAGAACACCAGATTGTCGAAGGTTTCCGTTCCCACCGGCGCGGACGGTTACGATGCGAACGGGCTTGCGGCGGCACCTGGCGGTGTGAGCTATTACCTCAACGTCTGCGGCGCGGATACGCCGCAATGCCTCGCGGCCGGCCTTGAGGCGAACGACAGGTATGTCGGTGTCGGATACGGAAGCCTCGGCGGAGGGTTCAAGGGCAAGAACAAGGCGTATTACGTCCAGGACGAATGGAACGTGACGCCCCGGCTGACGGTCAATCTCGGCGTCAGGCTCGATCAGTTCGCCAATTACAGCAACGCCGGGGTCAAATACATCGATCTCGACAATGCCTGGGCGCCGCGCATCGGCGCATCTTACGACGTGTCGGGCGACGGACGCATCAAACTCTACGGCAACTACGGCCGCTATTATCTTCCGGTAGCGTCGAACGTTTCCGCCGTCAGTTTCGGGTCGCCGATCAGCTTCACCGAATATTGGCAAACCGATGGCACGTTCAGTGCCAGCAGCGTGCCGACGCTGACGACGCAGATTACGGGCTGGGATGGGGGGCAGGCGTGCCCGGCGCCGATCTTCGGTGTGGGCGGCGCCAACTGTAATGTCATCGCGACTGGTGCGATCCGCGACCCCGGTCAGGTCGCCTCGCGAAATCTGAAGGCGAGCGAGGAGGACGAAATCATCGTCGGAGCCTCCTACCGTTTCAGCGAGCAATGGACGTTCGGCGTCGCCTACACGCGTCGGCGCCTGCTGGCGGTCGCCGACGACATCGCGATCGACGCGGCGGTGCGGTCGTACTGCGACGCGGAGGGTATCACCGGGTGCGATGACATCTGGGACGGCTATCACCAATATGTCGTTGCCAACCCGAACCGGGATATCGAGATCACGCTCAGCGACCCGATCAACGGCGAAGCGACGCCCCGAACCGTCACACTGAATGCTGAAGACATCGGAATCCCGAGCGCTGCGCGGAAATACGATGCGGTTGAGTTCACCTTCGAACGTGCGTTCGACGGCGTCTGGTCGCTGCGCGGCTCTTATACGTGGTCGAAAAGCCGCGGAAACGTCGAAGGCTTCGTCCAGTCCGATTTCAGCCAGAACGGTACGGGCCTCACGCGCGACTTCGATCAGCCCGACCTGATGGAGGGCGCATATGGCAAACTACCCAACCACCGCGCACATCAGTTCAAGATATGGGGTGCCTATCAGGTCACGGATGCGTTGCTCCTGGGCTTCAATGCGTCGCTCACCTCGCCGCGTCACTTCGGCTGCATCGGCAACAGCCGTGGCGGGTTTGACGGCACGAACCTCGGATATCTCTATGGTGCCTGGTCACAGTACTGCCTCGGCCGCCTGCAACCTCGCGGTACGGGTCTCGACGGCACCGGGCTGAAGAGCGACTGGGTCAAGAACATCGACGTTTCGCTACGGTACGACATTAAGCTGCCGCTGATGGGCAAGACGACGCTGCGTGCCGATGTCTTCAACCTGTTCAACTTCAAGGGCGTTACCGATGTCGATCAGATCGGCGAGTACTACCAAAACAGCGATGCTCTGAGGCCCGAATACGGTCTACCGATCGCTTACCAGCGGCCGCGTTATGTTCGGCTCGGTCTGGATCTGGTGTTCTGAAATTGAAGGGCCGGGCTGCTGGAGCCCGGCCCGACTGCCTGACGTGATAGTGCGGCTGCGATGATTGCGGGAGCGGGTATGCCGACAACAGACATGATCGTATTCGGGCTGCTGCTACTCTCGTCGACGGTGCTGGCATTTCGCCGGTACACGTATGGAAAGGCCGTTTTTCTTGCCGGATCGCTTGGCGCACTTCTGATCGCCGTGTTCGCGGCCTGGTCGCTACGGTGGCAGATCATGCCGGCGCTTCTGGTTTCTGCGCTCGCGGTCGGGGCGGGGTGGTGGATGCTCAGGCGCGAGGCGCTGGGTGTACGGCGGGTAGCGGCCATGACGGTGGCGTTCACGCTCGTTTCCGCTGCGCCCTATGTTTTCTTCCCGATCTTCACCCTGCCGCAGCCCGATGGACCGTTTCGCGTCGGTATCCAGACAGCGGACCTCCGCGATCTGTCACGCCGGGGTGTGCTGTTCACGAAGCCTGACGTTCCGAGGGATATTCCCATCACCATCTGGTATCCCGCGTCCGCCAAGGCAGGCGGGAATGCGCGCCCTTATCTGACACGGCGCGAAACGCTCGATGAGGCCGTGTCTGTCGCAAAGCTGTGGGGCTTTCCCGCCTACCGCTTTCTTTCCCTGCATTCGACCGGCACGCACGCAATCGAGGGTGCGCCGATCGCCGAGGCGCGAAAGTTCCCCCTCGTGATCTTCAGTCATGGCTACTGGTCCTTTCGCGCGCAGAATACGGCGTTGATGGAACGCCTCGCCAGCCACGGTTATATCGTCGTCAGCGTCGCACACCCGCGCGACAGCGCCGATGTGCGTTTGCAGAACGGAACGCTCATCCCGTCCGCGCTGCATACCGGGCCGGAAGGCGTTGGCGATCCGGTCGCCGATCGGAAATGGGAAGAAGCAACGACCGCGTTCATGGGCGGCGAGAGTCATGAAGCGCGCGTTTCAGCGCTGCCCACATACAAGGCCGCAGTCGCGGGACACCGGCTCGGCCAAAGTCTGGCCGCATGGCGCGACGATGTGCTGTTTGCAAGCTGGGCATTGCGCGATCGGCCGCCTCCCGCGATCAGCCGGGTCATGGCCGCTGCGGACTTTCCACGGATCGTCTATGCGGGCATGTCGTTCGGCGGATCCACGGCCGTCAGTGCCTGCGATGCCGATCCCGACTGCGTTGCCGCGGTTGATCTCGATGGAGAGAATTTCGACGGCGGACAATTCGACCGGGAGCTGCGGGCGCCGCTCCTGCTCCTGCTTACCGACCAGCCGTTCAGTGATGTTCAACGCCGCGATCCCAAATTCAATCCCACGGACTATGCGTGGGAGAAATGGCACTGCGTTGGCGATAGGGAGGACATACTGCGACTTCGCGCGCGCGGTATCCTGCACATGGGACTGACCGATTTCGTGCTGAGCGCGCGCGGGCCGTTCAAGTCGGAGCATTTCACCAGTCTCGATGGCAGTCGGGCGCTGGCCCTTGTCAACGATACGACGCTGGCCTTTCTGGATCAGCATGTTCGCGGTGCGCCTGCGGGAGCATTCAAAGCCACACTGGCGAAGTATCCGGAACTGACGCGGCTCGATACAAGCTCGCTCCGCGCACACGCGCGCGGCCTGCCCGGTCGTGCGGATTGCGTATTGCCGGGCGTCGGGCACAATCGGGAAAAGTGATGGAGGGAATATCATGAAACATCTTGCTGCATTGGCGATCGCTGTCGCTGCGTTCCATGGGGTTCCCGCCGCTGCTCAACAAAGCGCGCCCGTGCCGGCCGTCGAGGCGGATGCGCCCTGGCCGGAGACGTGGTTCGAGATTTTCAAGCTCGCGCCGGGCAAGCAGGAAGCGTTCATTCGCTTCATCGGGCTGGGCGACGACGTCCTGGCGGCGGGCGGTCAGCCGCCGATCCAGCTGTTTTTCCATGAGAACGGTGCCGAATTCGATGTCATCCTGTTCAAGCCCGTACCGGTCATCACGCCGACCTCCGAGCAGGAAGCGGCCATGGCGAGGCGAAGCAAGGAACTTGGGCTGCCTACCGGGCCCGCCTATTTCATACACATACGCGAGCTGATCGCATCGCATAGCGACACCCGGACCGTTGGTCCGGTCTCAGCGGCGCAGTGGCTGGCAAGGCTCGATAAATGGCGTGCCGCGAATCCATCGCGCAAGATGGGGCGCAACTGATGCGAGTGGGCACAGAGTGAATAAGGACGGGAGGACTGCTGAGATGAGCTATCAGTTCACGCGGCGTCAGCTGATCGCGTCCGGTGCTGCCGCTGCGCTCTGCGGTCCGGCCTTCGCAGCCAATGGCACCCTCGATACCGCGCTCATCAACGCCGCAGTCTGGACAGGCGATCAAGGCGCGATGTCGGATGCGGTGGGTATCGCGGGAAACCGGATCGCTGCCCTTGGGAGCGGCGCAGTGCGATCGGCGATCGGCCGGAAAACGCGCGTCGTCGATTGCGGTGGCGCGTTCGTGATGCCTGCGTTCATTGATTGCCACACGCATTTCCTGCTCGGGTCGATCAACATCGCGCGGCCCGTGTTCATCGATGTGCGTTCAAAGGCCGAGTTCATCGATCGGATCGGTGCGGCCGTGCGTGCACTTCCGCACGGCCAATGGCTTCTGGGCGGCCCGTGGGACGAGCAGCGCTGGGGCGGCGAGCTTCCCAGAAAGGAGTGGATCGATGCGGTGTCCGGCGATACGCCCGTCGCCATTCCGCGAACCGATCTCCACTCGCTGTTCCTGAATTCGGCGGCGCTTCGCCTTGCCGGTATCGATCGGAGCACGCCTGATGTTCCGGGCGGCGTGATCGAGCGCGATGAACGCGGCGAGCCCACGGGTGTCCTGAAAGACAATGCGACGCGCCACGTGCACGGCGTCATCCCGCCGATGAGCGCGGCATTCACGGATCAGATCGTCCGGCAGGGCATAGAATATGCGCTCAGTAAAGGCGTCGCGCAGGTTCACAATACCGAGGTGGACTGGAGCGTTCAGGACGCGGCGCGCCGTCTGCGCGCGAACGGCGCGCCCGGTATCCGCTTCTATTCCTTCGTTCCGCTCGCGGATTGGGAACGCGTGGCCGCGCTCGTGAAGGCCGAAGGGCGCGGCGACGATTGGGTACGCTGGGGTGCGCTCAAATGCGTGTCGGACGGTTCGCTCGGCGCCCGCACAGCGCGCTTCCACGAACCCTATCTGGATGCCCCAGGCCAGCGCGGCGTGTGGACCACGGGGCTCGACGAGATGCGTGAATGGATACCGGCGGCTGACGCTGCGGGGCTCGTGATCACCACCCATGCGATCGGCGATGAAGCGAATGACGTCGTGCTCGATATCTTCGCCGATGCCGAGCGACGGAACGGCAGGCGCGACCGGCGCTTCCGCATCGAACATGCGCAGCATCTCAGCCCCGGCGCCTGGGAGAAAATGGCCCGGCAGAACGTCATCGCCTCAGTTCAGCCCTACCATGCCGCCGACGATGGACGCTGGGCGGTCCAACGGATCGGTGAGGAGCGCCTGCTGCGAACCTACGCTTTCCGCTCCCTCCTCGATGCAGGTGTCCGAACGTGTTTCGGCTCGGATTGGCCGGTCGCGCCGCTCGATCCGATGACCGGCGTGGATGCAGCCGTCCGGCGGCAGACCATAGATGGCGCCAACCCCAATGGCTGGCACCCGGAGCAGCGTGTGACGATCGCGGAAACATTGACGGCCTATACAAGCACCGCTGCCTACGCGGGCTTCCAGGAGGATCGCCTCGGCCGGATCGCACTGGGCTATCTTGCGGATATGACAGTGCTGGACCGCAATCTGCTCTCTGCCGCGCCCGATCAATATCTGAAAACCGGTGTGCTGCGCACCTTCGTCGATGGGCAGGAGCGTTTTACGGCATCATCGGCCTAAAAGTCCGACATTGAGATAAGAATCAGGGGAAAATCGTGTCATCTGAAATTTCCGCACAGGAGGAGCCTGCCCCCGGGGACGTGCGCCGGGTCATCACGGCATCGTCGCTCGGCACGCTATTCGAATGGTACGATTTTTTCATCTACGGCACGCTTGCCGCGTCCGGCATCATCGGGCAGATGTTTTTCCCCACCGGGAACGAACAGTTGCAGACGCTTCTCGCCTGGGCAGGGTTCGCCGTCGGCTTCTGCTTCCGGCCTTTGGGCGCGGTCATCTTCGGCTATCTCGGCGATCGCTTCGGGCGCAAGCATACGTTCATCGTCACGATCCTCCTGATGGGCGTGGCGACGGCGGGCGTGGGTCTGGTGCCGTCCTATGCGACGATCGGCTTCGCGGCCCCGGCGCTCATCATTCTGCTGCGTATCGTTCAGGGTCTCGCGCTCGGCGGCGAATACGGCGGCGCGGCGATTTACGTGGCGGAGCATTCCCCGGCGGGCAAGCGCGGCTTCTTCACCAGTTTCATTCAGGCGAGTGTCGGCGCGGGCTTCTTCCTCAGCCTTGTTGTCGTGCTCGCTTGCAAATGGAGTATGCCGACTGAAATCTGGGACGCATGGGGTTGGCGCGTTCCGTTCCTGTTATCGCTCATCCTTCTGGCGATTTCGCTCTGGATGCGCGTCAAGCTGTCCGAAAGCCCTGTCTTTCAGGCGATGAAGGCGGCCGGAAAAACCGCGAAGAATCCGTTTCGCGAGAGCTTCACCTATCCGGGGAATGGCCGTCGTCTGTTTCTTGCGCTGTTCGGTATCGCCGCCGGTCTCACGGTGATCTGGTTCACAGCGATGTTCACGACGCTCGGCTTTCTGCAGAATGCGATGCATGTGGAAGAGAGCGTCGCGCAGATGATCGTCGGGGCTGCGGCGGTCATGGGCCTCGGCTGGTTCGTGCTGTTCGGCTGGCTTTCGGATCGCATCGGCCGCAAACGCCTGATCGTGACGGGCTATGTGCTTACGCTGCTGCTGATGTTCCCGCTCTACTGGGTCATGGGTTACGCTGCGAATCCCGCGCTTGCGCACGCGTCCGAAGAGGCGCCCATCGTTGTTTCCGGTCCCGATTGTGGCTTCAATCCCTTCGTCAAAACGCAGGATGAAGCGTGCAGCCGTCTGCTCGATTATCTCTCCAAGCGTGGTCTCGCCTACGATCTCGATGAGGCGCCCTCCGCTGCCATCACGATCGGCGGCAATGTTGTAAATGGCCATAGCGATGCGGAGCTTGATGGTGCGCTGAAAGCGGCGGGCTATCCGCTCGGAACGGTGGTTCCTTCAGCGCCGAACATGGGGATCATCTTCCTCGTGGTGATGGCGCTCACGGCGCTGTCGGGGGCGACCTATGGGCCGGTGGCCGCGCTCCTCACCGAATTGTTCCCTCCGCGCATCCGCTACAGCTCGATGTCGATTCCCTATCACTTCGGTACGGGGTATTTCGGCGGCGTGCTTCCGTTCATGGAGCAGTATATCGTGGCGCGTACCGGCGATCCCTATGCGGGTTTGTGGTACAGTTGGTGCGTCGTCGCGATGGCCCTGATCGTGACGATGCTGCTGTTGCGGGAGCGTGATCTCGTCAAGGATGAACGATATGCGGGTTGATGCGGACCGTCACGAAGCGACAGTGCCCGGGCGCGACGGGCCGCTTGCCGGGGTCGTCGTCCTCGATGTCACGCGTGTCGTCGCCGGGCCGTTCTGCGCGATGATGCTTGCGGATATGGGCGCGACCGTCATCAAGATCGAACATCCGAAGGATCCGGATTACACGCGCACCTTTCCGCCGATGGTGAACAATGGTGATACGCAGGCCAGTGCCTTCTACGCGCAGTACAACCGCAACAAGCTCGGTGTATCGCTCGATCTCAGAAGCGAGGACGGGAAGGTTCTGTTCCGAAAGCTGGTGCGAAAGGCGGATATTCTTGTCGAAAACTTTCGTCCCGGCGTGATGGACAAGCTCGGCCTCGGCTACGACGAGCTCAAGGTCGAAAATCCGCGTCTCGTCTATGCCGCGATCAGCGGGTTCGGCCGCACAGGCCCGAATTCCAGGCGTCCCGGCTATGACAATAGCGGGCAGGCGACCGGCGGGCTCTGGTCCATGAACGGCTATCCCGGTCAGGCGCCGGTGCGCGTCGGCACGATCATCGGCGATCTTTCGGCTTCGCTCTATGCAGCGGTCGGTATTCTCGCGGCGCTGCGCGAGGCGGAACGCAAGGGCATCGGTCAGGTCGTCGATGTCTCGCAGCAGGATGCCGTTTTCTCGCTGACCGAAAATGCCGTCGTGCGCTACACGGTGGACAAGGAAATCGCCACGCCGCTCGGCAATGATCATCCGTTCGTAAGGCCATACGGCCAGTATCCGTGTGCGGACGGTTACGTCTTCTTTGGCGGGTATACGGACAAGTTCTGGGCGATCACCTGCGCGATGTTCGGGGAGCCGGAGTCGGCGACGGACCCGCGCATCGACACGATGGAAAAGCGGTTCGACCCGGAAACCGATAAAACGGTCGTCACGCCTCTGCTCAATCGCTGGTTCAGTCGCTACACCAAGGCAGAACTGGAAGTGATGGCGGGGGACGACGTGCCGCTCAGCGCGATCAAGTCGATCGACGAAGTGATCGCCGACCCTCACATCAGGGCACGCGGGATGATCGTCGATGTTCCCGTCGCGGGCCGCGATATCGAGATGCTCGGCCTTCCGATCAAGCTGTCAGGCGCGGCTGTGGAGGCGCACGGTCCGGCGCCCGTGCTCGGACAGGACAATGAGCTGGTCTTGAAGGACATGCTTGGTCTCGATGATGCCGCGCTTGCGTCGCTCCGTGAAAAAGGTGTGATCTAGATGGCGATCGAAGTGACCCGCGATGGCGCCGTGGCAACCGTGCGTTTCGCGCGGCCGGAAAAGCTGAATGCGTTGACGCTGGCGATGTACGACGATCTCGGGCGCGCCTTTGCCGAGATCGGCCACGACGACCGCATTCATGCGGTTGTGCTTGCCGGGGCAGGGGACCGGGCGTTCTGCGTTGGCGCCGATCTTTCCGAATCCATTCCGGCGCTCGCCTCGGGGCGGTTCGATATCAGTGCATGGGATCCCGCCCACCTGAAGACCGGCGGATTCTACAAACCCATCGTATCGGCGGTTCGCGGTCTGTGCATGGGTGGCGGTTTCGAAATCATGCTCGCGACCGATATACGAATAGCATCCGAAGATGCGGTATTTCAGTTTCCCGAGGTGAACCATGGGTTTGTACCGGCGGGTGGTACTTTGGTTCGACTGACACGCCAGATCGCCTATGCGCACGCCATGGAGCTCATGCTCACGGGTCGGCGCTTCTCGGCGGCCGAATTGTTTTTGCGCGGGGTGCTCAATCGGGTCGTTGCGAATGATCAGGTAGAAGCCACCGCTGCCGCTCTTGCCGCTGAGATCGCGCAGAAAAGCCCGCTTGCGGTCCAGACGATCAAGGAGGCCGCGCTGACGTTGTACGATCTTCCGGTGGCTGAAGCGTTCACGCGCGAAGCTGCGCTCGGGCAGCGCACGTTTACCAGCGATCACGCCAAGCGGACGCTGGAGCGCTTTGCTACGCCAAATGAAAGAAAGGTGCCTGGCTAACGGTCTTCCAGCTTCTCCCGAAGCCAGGCGATGAAGGTCGGGTCGGCACCGTAGGCGACATTGACACGCATGGCGGGTGACGGATTTTCGCGAATCGAAAAATTGGCTGAAAGCGCGATGAAGATGCCCGCCTTCGCCGCGTCGTGAACGAGATGCTCGCTGTTCATGTGTTCGGGAAGCTCGACCCACAGATAGAAGCCGCCGCCGATCGGGCGACGAATAGTGAGGCCAAGGGCTTCCAGCGCATCTACGCTTGCCGTTGTCGCCGCGCTTGCGCGGGCGCGCAGACGGCGGAGGTGTTTCAGATAATGGCCGTGCTCCACAAGCTGGAAAATCAGGCGTTCGTCATGGGCCGACGTCGAAACGGCGGTTGCAATCTTGAGGTCGTTGAGTTCGCTCGCAAGCCTCGGAGCGGCGGCTAGGTATCCCGTACGAAAGCTGCCCGCCAGTGTCTTGGAAAACGTCCCGATGTAGATAACGCGCTCAAGCTGATCGAGCGCCGCGAGGCGCGGCGCGGTGTAGGGCAGGATATCCGCAAAAGGATCGTCTTCCACGATACGGATGTCGAGGTCGGTGGCGGCGCGCAGGACCGCATAGGCAGTGCCGATGGTGATCGACCCCCCAGTCGGATTGTGGGCAAGCGACTGGGTGAAGAAAAACTTCGCACCGCTCTTCCTCGCCTTGTCTTCGAGGTCGGCGACGTCGGGGCCGTCATGCCGCCGCGTGACGCCGATAGCGTTCGCACCGGCGAGGGCCAGCTTGGCAAGAAGCGGATAATAGCCTGGGTCGTCGACAAGTACATTCTCGCCGGACCTGATGTAGCGGCGGATCACAAGGTCCATCGCATGGTTGGCGCCGTGGGTCATCAGCAGCTGGCTTTCGCGACACGCAATTCCCCGTTCGGCGAACGCACCGCACAGTCGCTCGCGCAGCGGGCCGTATCCCCAGCTTGAATTATAGGAATCCGCTTCCTGAAAGCGCTGGTACGACAGGTAGCGGCGCAGTTCGGACGTCTCCAGCCATTCGGTCGGTGGACGACCGTCACCGGGACGGATCGGCAGGCGCCGGTCCAGTTGTTCGGTGAGGAGGGACAGCCGATCGGTCGCCATGGCAGGCGGCGCGCTCAGCTTTTGCGCGGCGGCTTGCGGGGTGCGCACGACATAGTAGCCGGAACCGGGTTTTGCCTGCAAAACCCCCTGTCCGACAAGGCGAAGATACGCCTCTACCACAGTATTCTTGCCGATACCGAGCCGCTGCGCCTCGTCGCGGATCGACGGCAGCCGCTGCCCCGGGCGCAGCGTTCCCGCGTCCAGCTGCATCAAGATGCTGTTAATGACGAAATCGATCTTCATTGGCGGCGACGGCATGGGTGTCGGCTCTCCGGTTGCACCACGTTCCTATCATATCGCCTTGAATTGTACCTGCCTCAATTGGGGTGGACCCGCTATCGATACGTCAGGCGTTCGGAGAAAGAACTGCAGTGACAGATCAAGCGACTTCACACACATCCCGAATACCGGGCTTTCACAAGCTGCCCGTCGAGCAGCGCATCGACCATGTCGCCGCGTTCGCAAACCTTGCCGAAGAGCATCGGCGCCAACTCGCGCTTGCTTCGAATATCGATACGCAACTTGCGGACCACATGATCGAGAACATGGTTACCACGATCGCCATCCCGGTCGGCATTGCCACGAACATGCGGGTCGATGGGCGCGATGTTCTGGTGCCGATGGCGACAGAGGAGTCGTCCGTCGTTGCCGCGGTCGGCAACTCCGCCCGGCAGTGCTATGAGGCGGGCGGTTTCACGACCTCAATATCGGGCACGGAAATGATCGCGCAAATCCAGTTGCTCGGTCTCCCTGATCCCGCACGCGCGCGCCTCATCATCCTGGAACGTCAATCCGAAATCGAGCGCATCTGCAACGCCTGCGATCCGATGCTCGTCAGCCTTGGTGGCGGCTTTCGGGATCTTGAGGTTCGGCGCGTCGAGACACCGTCAGGTGAAATGCTCATCACGCATATCATCGTCGATACACGCGATGCGATGGGCGCCAATGCCGTCAACTCGATGGCGGAACGGCTCGCGCCCGATCTCGCGGCATGGACCGGGGGGCGGGCGCTGTTGCGGATACTCTCCAACCTCGCTGACCGGCGCGTCGTGCGTGCGCGAGCGACATGGCCCTCTACTGCTATCGGTGGCGACGACGTGCGCGATGCGATGATCGCCGCATATCATTTCGCGGACAACGACCCGTACCGCGCCGCAACACACAACAAAGGTATCATGAATGGTATTTCCGCGGTCGTCCTCGCGACGGGCAACGATACACGCGCAGTGGAATCAGGCGCACATGCCTTTGCCGCCCGCACTGGGCGCTACCGGAGCCTGACGAGCTGGGAGGTCACCGCCTCGGGCGATCTCGCGGGTACGATCGAACTGCCGCTCGCCGTGGGCCTCGTCGGCGGCGCGGTGAAGATCCACCCCACCGCGCGCGCTCTCCTGGCGATTCTGCAGGTGAAGTCGGCGAGCGATCTGGCGCGGATTGTCGCAGCGGTCGGGCTCGCGCAGAATTTCGGAGCGATGAAGGCGCTGGCGACCGAAGGCATACAGCGGGGGCACATGTCGCTTCACGCCCAGAATGTCGCGTTCGCCGTCGGCGCCGTCGGGGACGAGGTGGCCGAGGTGGCAAGGCGCGTCGTCGCGCAAAGCGCCATCAACGAGGAAGCCGCTGCTGTAGTGCTTGCCGAATTACGCCGCGCTGCCCCGTGATCGCCGGCGAAACCACAACTATGTGCCGAGACTTTCACCCGTGTGCAGCGGGTAGAAAGAGGCGATAACCTCACGGACGGGATCGGCCTCCGTCGCGGACCACGCGCAGCGTACGCTGCCGGTGTTGGCATCGACGCTCACGAGGCTGCTGCTATATTCGCCGCGATAAAGCTCGCCGGGCGCACGCGCCCACGCATAATAGCTGGCAACTCGTGCCGACAGGAAGGTCGTTCCTACGAAGCGGCTGCCGGGGATTACCTCCACGGCGGCCTTTTCCCGGGCAGGCGGCCGTGCTGCCCTGAAGTAATAAGTATCAGTCTGGCTTATCGAGAACGCAAAGTTCAACTGTCGGTTCGGGCAAATTTATCATGGAGTAGCAGCGAGTGACGAGATTCGAACAATTCGAATGCGACGATGTGCGTGCGCTAATCGAGACCTATCCGCTCGCATGGGTGTGTGGCAGCAGCTCTGCCAACATGGAAGCAAGTTTGTTGCCGCTCGTGGGCGTTTATGGTGATGATGGAGACCTTGTACAACTGATCGGCCACATGGGGCGGTCCAATCCTCTTCATGCGGCCCTTGTTGCTGATCCGCACGCGACAATACTCTTCAAGGGGCCGGATGCCTATGTGAGCCCTGAACATGCGCGTCGCCGCAACTGGGGACCAACGTGGAATTATGTTCAGCTCAAGATTAGCGCTGAGATCGTTTTCGATCCCCTGTTCACCGAAACATCGCTGCGCGTTTTGCTCGATGCGGTGGAATCGGGTCGGGCGCAGCCCTGGAACGCTGACGAACTGGGTGCGCGCTACGAAGGAATGCTGGTGCAGATCATCGGATTTCGGGCTTGTGTGACGAATCTATCGGGACGATTCAAACTTGGACAGGATGAGGCGCCTGGGACGTTGCAGTCAATTCTGGGATCGCTTCCCGACGCGGCTACGGTGTCGTGGATGCGCCGCTTCAATGCGGGGCGTCTGTAGCGGCGATTACACCAGCGGCAATCAGCGCATCAATGTCTTTCTCCGCCATTCGGGTCGACATCAACTGGCTCGACACGGGATCGTTCTTGGTCAGTTGGATGATCGCCGCATCTGCTACTGCAATCTGCACATCGAGGTGATCGAGTTGTATGGCCAGCGGCAAGCGGGCTACGCGCACTTCCTGGGGAATGCTCGTATTGCCTGTGTGAACAACCTCTGCGAGTGCGCGGGAGTGGCGGGCTCCTCGCGCAGCGATGATACCGATCTCGGCGAGATGCCCACGCAGGCCGTTGAGGATCTGGGTGCGTTGGCCGGCCATCACCTCAGGCTGCGAATCGGGCGCTGAAACCTTGGCTCTCGTACCGGTAGGACTCGAACCACTGGACCTCATAGTCCCTTGGTATCGGCCATGGTATCCGCTATTTACAATATTGTAAGTTTATTGATTTTCTGCGCCTCTTAGGCGGACTTTCGAGTCCTTTCCTGGCACCATTTGTTCTCCTCTGGGCATTCCAAAAGTATCGAAAAAACGGCAGAAATCTGCCATTTTTCTCTTGGTCCTGTCCTATGGCATCCGAGGGAGTTTCACTCCATCCCAGCCAAAAACGGGCCACCGAAAAGGGCATCGGTGGCCCGGAAAAATACGGTGGCCCGAGTGCTGAAATGTAGTGATAGCCGTAACGTGGACTGACCCTTTTGAAGGCGATCAGTGATGGCTCTTACGAATCTAGCAATTCGCGCACTCAAAACGAAGGATCGAAGCTAAAAGTGCACCGATGGGCGCGGTCTGTATATTGAGGTGCGGTCCACAGGTGCAAAGCTGTGGCGTTACAAGTACCTTTATCAAGGCAAGCAAAAAACGCATTGCGCTTGGCGTATACCCGGATGTCGACCTCGCGGATGCTCGCCGGAAAAGCGACGAGGCGCGGACAAGTCTCGCAAACAACCGTGATCCGCTTGCTGAGCGGAAGCGCGAGAAATTAAATGCTGCCTATGCAGTTGCCAACACTTTCGGTGACATTGCCAAGGAATACATCGACAAAATGGTTGCTGAGGGACGGGCGGAGACGACGACCAAAGCCAACTGGATTCTGGAACAGCTGAAACCTATCGCCAGCTTTCCCATTAGCGACCTCAAGCCCCTTGACGTGCTCTCCGCATTGAAGCGACTTGAAGCACGAGGAAAACATGAGACTGCCCGTCGCTGCCGCTCGTTCGCCAGCCGGGTTTTCCGGTATGCTGTTGCGGCTGGCCGGGGTGAGACGGACCCCACGTCACTCCTTCGCGGGGCTTTGATCACTCCGAAGGCCAAGCATCACGGTACATTGCTTGATCCCGATGCCGTTGGAGAGTTGCTACGAGCCATAGAGGCGTACCCCGGCAACGCAATCACGCGCCTCGCAATGCAGATCGCGCCCCATGTGATGCCACGCGCTGGAGAACTCAGAAAGGCATCGTGGTCAGAGATCGACCTAGAAACCTCAATCTGGAAAATTCCTGCTGAACGCATGAAGATGCGCCGTCCCCATGCCGTGCCACTTTCCCGACAGGTGCTCCGGTACCTGAAAGAGCTTTATGCGGTCACCGGCCCCGTAGGCTTTCTCTTTCCAGCTTTCCATACTGCCCAAAGACCGCAGAGCGAAAATACGATCAATCAGGCATTTCGACGTATGGGTTATGCGGTGGGAGAGATAACGGAGCACGGACTCCGGACAACAGCCTCCACGCTGCTTAACGAAAGCGGGAAATGGAGTGCTGACGCAATCGAGCAATCACTTGCCCACGCTGACACGAACGCGATCAGAGGAATATACAATCGAGGCCGTTATTGGGACGAGAGGGTGGCGATGCATCAGTGGTGGAGCGACCATCTTGACGAGCTTCGTGCAGGAAGGCTCAGCTGAATATTGCACTCAACTGTGTTTCGGTGTGACCCAGACTTCGACAGGTGCGATGAACTTGCCCGGCGCGGGCTTGCCGACATGCACGCGGTCGGCGGTGACGCGTTCCCCGGTTTCGAGGTTGAATGTTACCCACGGCTTGGGCATCCGGCCGAAGGTCATCTTCTGGATGGGCTGGCCCGTAGCCGAGTTCATGATCGTTGCGATGATTGCCATGCCGCGCCGATAGCGGGTGCGCCCTCATCGTGTCCAGCGCAGGTCCCGGTCTATTCCGCCGGCAGGTCGTCGACATGAAAGAACATGGGGTTCTTCATCCATGCGCTGACGGCGGACTCGGGCCATCCGGTGCTGCCTGGACGGATTCACCGCCCGCTTTCAGGCTGCGCGCATCGGGCGGTGAACGGCCGACATGGGCGCGAAGCCGACATCATGCGTTCCGCTCTGCGGCCTCCATTTCGAACGCCCGTTTCCCCTTGCGCCGCCACAACGCGATGATCTCATCTTGCTGCTCACATTCGGCCTGCCGCACGAGCTCGAGCAGGGCACCGTAGATCGCCGCCCGGTCATCCTCGACCAGCACGTCGAGCCTGGCCTTCGATGAGCCCGCCAAGTTCGATGAGCCTGCGCGTCCGCTCACGGCGCTTCACCACCCAGTCTCGCGTATCAGCCCATGCCCGCCGCGCCTGCAGTCGATACCGCAGCACCTGCAACCTTCGCTCGGCGCGCAGTGCCCTTCGCAGCACCTGCCGGAGCGTGTTTCCCGCGCAGAAAGAACGCCGCGCCCGCAGTATGCCATTCTTCCCTCTGCACCATGTCGGTGGTCGCTGCGGCGTTGACCAGAACGCCGGCAAGCACGTCGATCCCAAGCGCATCGGCGTCGGTCGCCGTGACCAGTTGCCCAAGCTCTCGGAGCTTCCGATCCTGAAGCGCCTTCGCCTTGTCGGCGAGCAGCTTCATCTCGGCATCATAGTTACGGGGTCTGCGCATGGGATGGAGTCCTTTGGTTTGCGGTGATGTGCCCGACGCTACGAGTCGTTTTTGCTTGCCGTAAAGAGGCCGAACCTGTGTGAGACCGCCCGGCCCCCTCGCGAGATTCGATCTTGTGAGGGCGCGCTTATAGTCGTGCCGACGTGGCTTCAGGAGTGTAGATATCCTGCCGCCATGGCGATCTATCACTTCAGCGCGAAGGTCATCAGCCAGAGTGCCGGCGCAAGCGCAGTTGCGTCGGCCGCGTACCGCTCCGCCTCACGGCTCGACGATGCTCGCCTCGATCGCCATCACGATCACGAACAAGGCCGGCGTCATCCATTCGGAAGTCATGCTCCCCGAACATGCGCCCGAGCAGCTTCGGAATCGCGAAGTGCTCTGGAACGCTGTCGAGACGGCGGAGGTGCGCAAGGACGCGCAACTCGCCCGCGAGGTCGAGTTCGCGCTGCCAAGGGAACTGGAGCAGGCAGATGCGATCGAAGTGGCGCGCGACTTCGTGGCCCGCGAGTGCGTCGAGCGCGGTATGTGAGTCTGTGAAGGGAAGCTGAAGATTATATTCAACGATCATACTTCCAGCGCCGAAGATCGCTTAAGTCGTATCGTGGCATGGATACTGGATGATATAACGACCGAGAAAACGACGCGTGTTTGCCTGAGCTTTGGGCGATGTCGAACCATGATCCCTTCGTGAAAGAGCGGGTAGGCGAAGTCTATACGCACGAACGATCAGCGCTGAATAGGCTGATCGCGGAGATCAATCCGGCGCTAAGCCAAAAGGAACGAGAAAACTTGGCACTTTTTATTTCGGTCGCGGTGGAGGGGCAACCATTTTTGCCGGTCATAACAAGTGCTATCAACACGAGATGCCTGCACTCAAGCGTATTGCAATAAGGACTTTCCTCCACAGCGTCTCGACGTTGAGTCCTGATGAGATTTAGAGCTGAAAAGGTCGCACACCGCGCAGACCGAGAATTCCATGGCGATAGGTGGGTCGCTTGTGCAGTTCATACGCAACGCTATCAGATTCCTGCTCAGCTAAATGATGTCAACCCCGATTTTCCCGAAATGCTTGTTGGTTTGCTGATAGCGGAATGCCTCTCCGAGTTTGTCGAGCGGAAAGGACGAGTCGATTACTGGCCGTATTCCTGTGCGGTTGATGAAGTCCACCAGTTCCAGTTGATGCGCTCTGCTGCCAACCGCTAGCCCGGACAGGTGAATGTGATTCATGACTATTGCGGGGATGCCCATTGTCATGCTGACACCTGACAACACGCCAATCATCAGAATTTGCCCTCCCATGCGGCAGGCGGCAATCGATTGCGGCAATGTGTTCCCGCCGCCGATGTCCAATATGACATCAACGCCTTTGCCACCGGTGGCTGCACGAGCTGCCGCTGCCCAATCCGGCGTCGTACGGTAGTTGATCAGGTAGTCGGCTCCCATGGAGCGCAACCTGTCGAGCTTGGTGTCATCTGATGATGTGGCGATGACGGTCGCACCAATCGCCTTTGCGATCTGAAGCGCAAACATCGAGACGCCTCCCGAGCCCTGAACAAGTAGGGTATCGCCGGACTTCAGCTTGGCTGTTTCGGTCAATGCACGCCAGGCCGTCACACCCGCGCAGGGCAGGGTAGCCGCTTCCAGGGAGCTGTATCCCGCGGGAATGGGCGTTATGGCGGAACTGCTTAGGCTGACATAATCGGCGGCGAAGCCATCGACGGTTTCACCCGAAATCGCGCCATTCTTTTCCGGTGACGGCTCGCCATCGTGCCAGTGGGGGAAAAAGAGGCCCATGACATGGTCGCCGACCTTCATGCCGCGAACGTTGCTGCCCAGCGCCGCGATGGTGCCGGCCCCGTCTGAGAGCGGTATCCTTCCATTCGGCTGCGGTATCACACCCGTGACAACGAGATAGTCGTGGAAGTTCAGGGAGCTCGCCTCAACACGGAGTACGATATCATCTGCGCCCGGGCTGGGGACGGGGGCCTTCTGGACCTCAATGCTTGCCAGGGAGGCCGGCGACCCAATTCTTGCCGCACGCATTTCGCCGTTGCTCATGAGTCAATCTCCTAAACACATCAAGCGCCACCTCGGCCGTGAAACCTTCAGGTTCCCTCAAGCTGTGGTTGCCACATCAAGCAATGTTTCACTTACTTACCAAATGATAAGTACGCAAGCCTGATGGGTGCATCCTCATGGAAGCATCATTTTCCGGATTAATCGTAGCGTCTCCGTTCACGTGGGCACGATTGCACAGACGGGGAGAACCTTTTCAATGCTCGCAATTTTGTGAATTTCCTGTTCAGACGACAAGTGTAAAGTTGACAGACGTGCCGTTCTGGCTAGTCTGCTGCGCGTTATCTTTTGCAGTGGCCCAGCCGCAGGTCGCCCGAGATTGCATAATGAGGGAAAGGATTGTCGAGATGAGGCCCAAGCCGAGTGCAGCTACCGCGAACGCCGTTCCCTCCCTGGAGCCAGTCGCCGCGGGCCAAGAATACCATAAAAACCTGGGGTACGACATCAGGGAGGACGTCAACTACATCTATGACGAATTGGTCCGTCTGGGGCTGTCGCAATATGCATTGGAACTCGATGTAAAGGGTTTGACGGTCGTCCCCCCCGAGAAGATTGCCGGCGCCGCCTTCACAAGGCAGGTGCGCGATGCCGTGCTGCGAACGTATGAGCGTCGCCATGGAGAGACGCTTGATTTCGAAAATGCGGAAACTCTGGAAGCTGCCACGGTGACGCCATTTGGCAAGCACATGGCCTACATGCTTCTCGAAGATCCGATCTTTTCGGATCTCATGATGAACGAGACGCTGCTGGCGCTTGTAGGGTACCGGCTTGGGCGTAATTTTTCGATTTCCAACTGCCAGGCCCTCATCAAGGCCAAGGGCGGCAAGGCCCTGAAGCTTCATACGGACGAGCTTCTGGTTCCCCCGCCGTACTCCGCCAATGGAGGCGGCGCGAATGCCACCTACACGCTTACGGACTATACCGTTGATGATGGCGCTCTTCTTTATGTCCCAGGTTCGCATAAATACCGGCGCCTGCCTGTTGGCGACGAAGGTGCCGATAGCGTGGTTCCGGTCGAAGCGCCCGCCGGCTCCCTCATCCTGTGGGACGGGGCGACCTGGCATGGCGCGATGGCTCGCCAGAATCGCGGCTTGAGGCTCAACGTTATTCTTTATTTCATCAGGCCCCATCTCCGCCCGATGGAAGTATTTTTCGACAGGGTGGACCAGGAGACTCTCGATAAATACCCGCCGCGATACCGCGCGTTGATTGGCGAAAGCCTGAAATGGTGGTGGCGCGAGGAAGGCCCGCGCTTCGATTCACCCGACTGGTCGATGATTGGAACGACGGCGTACCGCTAGGATCGGCGCTTGATCACCTGCGGGGACGTGCGGATGCGCGTCCCCGCCCATACCCGACTTTCCGCAATTCTGATGGATCGGGGAATATAAGGCCGAGACCAACAGGCAAGCCTGCGCGGCGTACATGCTGATGTGCAGCGTGACCACACATCTCGATTTTCTGATTGCCGGAGGTCAGCCTCGCTTATGCAGGCTGTCATTCGGGCAGTATATATTCCCCATTGGTCACGAAGAATTTCTCGACCATTGCAGAACCATGACGCTCGATGTTGCGATAGAACGCGTCCATCGCGCTCTTGCCACCTTCCACATGCGGGTAGTCGCTTGAGAAGCATAGAACATCGCTTACGTCGTATCGGTCCAGATAGGTCGCGACATCCTCGAATGAGAATGGAGATACACGGATATTCTTTTTCACGAACGTAGACGGAAGCTGCATCAGGCGCTGTGAATGGGGCGAGAATGCCGTGAGGTTTCTATGCCAGATATCCATGGCCTCCATCATTGGCCCGACCCAGTGGGCACCGACCTCGCTGACGGCAACGCGCAGAGCCGGATGCCGAACAAATACGCCGCCGAGGATCATGGTGGTCACAAAATTCTGGGCGGGCAGATGGACGTTTGACAGGTACCAGGGGTCGGTGCTGAATTCGCCCAGCGACCGGTAACCCTCGAACGCAGGGGCATCACGCCAGGTGGACAGGGGTTCGAAATACTTGCCCTCTGTTCCAACATGCAGGGCGACGACACAGTTCGCCTCGGCCAGCCTCGCCCAAAGCGGATCGAGGTCCGGATGGGCCGGCGATCTGCCGGCCGGTGCCAGACTTGATGGAAACCAGATGGCCTTGATGCCGGCATTTATCATCTCGCCGGCCGCTTGCTGCAGTTCCGCAACGCTCTCGCCAACCAGCGGCGGGACCGGCCTTATGCGGTCGGAGCGTTTCACCTCTGCCATCATCCAGCGATTGTAGAGCTTGATCCAGGATTTCGCCTTTCGCGCCCGGTCCCCGCCGATCGTGTGAAGAAAAAGCGGATCGGCCTCACTCATCAGAAGGAGTGTCGCCCAGATGCCGACGCTGGTCGGATACATCAGCTGTCGTTTGATGCCCATGGCGTCCATCACATCCAGGCGGCGCGCGATATCGGTGGCGCCGGGCGCACGACATCCCTTCAGGTCACCGACAGACTCATCGATCTGAACAATGTCACCCGGATAATCAGGTATGTTGGAGGAGTTCTTGTCATGCGCGTCGGTGATGTCGGTGTTCATCAGCGCGTCGGCGAGTTCCTTGACCTCCGGCCCAAAGGTCGACTCCCAAAGCTGGGCCGGGATCATTTCGTGACTGTCGGTATCTGTGATCCGTCCGGCGAGGCTGCGCAGTGGACGCGGCAAGGCAATCGGGTCCAGCATGACATCACTCTCCGTATGATTTGAGCGCGCTGCGCTTCATGACGCCGCCGCGCGCTCAAACCGGGCTTCAGTATTTCAGGGCCAGGGCAGCTCCGATGACACGGGGTGCGCCCGCGCCGCCCCAGTCGCCGGTCGGACCTCCAAGTTCGTATGCGTTGGTGTAGTAGAACTTGTCTGTGAGGTTGCGTCCGAACACGCTCAGCGTGGCCATTTCCCCTGGGAACGTATAGGCGATCTGCGCGTCTACGAGCGCATAATTCGGCTGCACATTCCGATTGTCCGGGTCCCAATAGAATTTGTCGGTCCAGGACACATTCGTCGTGATCCTGATGGAACCATCATTGGAAAGCGGCAGGTTGTAGGCCAATCCCAGATTCCCAGAAAACTCCGGAGCGCGTGTCAGCCGATTCCCGTTTGCCAGTCCGGCTACGACGGCAGAATTTCCAAAGGGAGGATTGGGGTTTGGATAGTAAAATGGAGCCGCGACATATTTCAGGTACTTGGAGTCCAAGTGCGATGCGGAGAATGTCACGGAGAGACGGTCGCTGAGGAACGCCTCGCCATCGATATCGATACCGCGCGATCTCGCCTTTTCTGCGTTGGTGACGACGGTGACACCCGGCGACGGCGTCGTGAAAACCTGCGGATCCTTGATGTCATACCAGAACGCCGCGACGTTCAGCCTGAGGCGCCGGTCCAGAAGTTCGGATTTGAAGCCCGCCTCATACGCATCCAGCACTTCCGGTCGCGCGGGCTGCGAGCCCGCCGTAAAGGGGAGAAGCGCATATCCGCCGCCCTTGAAGCCCCTGCTCGCTGACGCGAAGAGGAGGATATTCGGCGCAACCTCGTAATCCAGCGCGCTGCGCCACGTGAGCTTTTCAAATTGCGTCCGATCGACGCCGGCGCTGCCTGGGATGACGATCTCCGTCACCGAAGGCACGAAGACACGCTGGTCGCCCTCGGCGCGTACCTTGTCCACAGTGTAACGCAGCCCGAGCGTAAGCTTGAGGGAATCGGTCAGCTCGTAAGCCCCTTGCGCGTATCCCGCATAGGACTTGATCGTCTGTTTCGCCCGGATCCCATACCCATTTCCGGCGCCGACCAGCGGCCCGTACACGAAGCCGGAAAACACCGCGGGATCATAGCCCTGAACCTGATGCATGTAGAAAAGACCGGCTGTCCAACTCAGCTTTCCGCCACCATTCGACACGAGCCGCAGCTCATTTATGGTGTCATTGCCATAGCCATCGAGGAGGACGTTGTTGGCCGGGAGAGGCGAGGCATCGAGATCAAGATAATACTCCTGCCGGTTCTTCCTGATTGCCAGCGTGTCGATCAGGGTCGCGAAGCCCAGATCCTGCTCGATCGTCGCGGAGCCGCCATACACCCGGTCGATCTGGAACGAGGGTCCATCGCTCTGGGCATCGCGCAGCCCGATCAGAGGCAGCGGCATTATTGATCCGTCCGCATAGCCTTGGCGATGATCAAAATAGTGCGAAGGCGACGCGATGTCGGTGCGACCGCGCGAATAATCGGCTTCGAGTTTCAACGTTGTCGTCGACGTGAGATTCGCCACCAGCTTGCCACGAGCTAGCCACTGCTTTTCCTTGCTCCAGTCGCCGCCCGTCGCGAAGTTGGTGCCCCAGCCATCGCTCTGATCACGGTAAAGGCCAGAAATATCAATCGCCACGCTTTCGCCAAGACCCGTGGCCATCGAGGCGCTGGCATCAACCGTTTCGTAGCTTTCGTAAGCAAATCGCCCATTGAGCTCGAGTTTCTGGCCCGGCTGCGGATCTCGCGTTATGACGTGAACGAGGCCTCCTGACGCGTTGCGTCCAAACAAGGTTCCCTGAGGCCCCTTCAGAACCTCCACGCGCGTGATGTTGTTCAATCGAAGCAGAACGGGCTGGACCCGGCTGAAATATACGCCGTCAATATAGACGGGAACGCTGGCCTCGTTTCCTACGGCTGCCACACTGCTGCCGACACCGCGAAGGAATGTCGTGACGGTCGATGAGTCGGTATTTATCTTCAGGGAAGGCACCACCTTACCCAAATCCAGACCTGAGCTGATGTTGTTCTGATTGAGCGTGTCGGCACCAAAGGCGCTGATCGAAATCGGAACCTTCTGAAGATTTTCCGCCCGCCGCTGTGCGGTCACCACGATTTCATCAAGCCCGGCAGGATTCTCGCCCGCGATTTCAGGCTGCGAAGAAGCGCCGCCTTGCTCCGCCGCATACGCGGGCTCCAGGATTGCAGGCCCGGAAATGCAGGCTGCGCCAATAAGGAATCCGAGCGCGGAATTTCTAGCGACCATGAAAGCCTCCCCCATATTTTAGACCAGCGCCTTTTTCCTGTCGGGCAATCTGGTTTGCGGCTTTTAGTGATGCCACACTACTTGTCATATGATCATTAAAAGATATCGTCAATGTAGAAATGCGATTTCCCATTGGGGATTCCAGGTGTGGCATCGCCGAGCCTTGGCCAGAGGAGGGTGGCGTATTGCGTGCGTAAGGTTCAGTGGGTCGCCGCGACCAGGGTGGCGGGGAGTGGTCCAACCCTGCACCGCACCCGCCTAAAACTTTATATACGATCAGTATTGGTTAATTCTGTTCCGGCGGAAGTGTGCCCATCCGCGCCCCAACACTCCGCTCTTCAAGAAACCGATAGACATGATCCTGCTTGTCCTTGCGGCCGCGCATCGTCCACTGTTGCACCAAGGGATCGTCCCACGAACTGCTTTTGGGCGCGCGTGTGTACCAGTCGAAAGAAACCTGCCGATGGGCGATTTTCCAATCGGCTTCCCGCCTCTCAAAGCGGTCAAAATAGCGCCCACCCATCAGGAGATCGATTTTCTCCCCATTCTCGTCGGAAATTCCGATTGTTGCCACGAAGAAGCTGCTTTCCGAATGCGCAATGTTGCCGTCGACTTCGATGATCGCATTGGTGATATAGTGCGTTACCGAGTCCACGGTGGCTACGAAGCTAACTACAAAATCGCAGAAATCATGTCCATTTCCGGAAAATATTCCATGCTCTTCCTGTGCGTCGGGGTGGTAGATCGATTTCATTATCTCCAGATCGCCGCGATCGCAGCCGCGCGCGTAGAGGTGCAGTTTTTTCATGATCTGAGATTCAGCGATGAAATTCCGAATTTCATTTTCGCTATTCATGCCGCTCTCTTCCCTTTTTCGATCTTCGCTCAACGATTGCGTGAGAAATTTTCGAAGACGCTATTTGTAAATTAGCCCGCCATCAATGGGAATGACTTGCCCAGTGATCCAGCGTGCCTCTTCAGACAGCAGGAACAAAATACCAGCGGCGATATCGTCGGGCTGACCCAGATCGGGTAGGCAGATGGCTGCGAGCATATCATCCTGATACTGCCTGGTCATGAGAGCAGAGCCTGTTTGGCTGAGAACCATGCCGGGAGCGATGCAGTTGCACCGAATATTTTGTCGTCCCCACGCACGCGCGACGTGGCGAGTCATGGCGTGGAGACCAATTTTGGATGCAGCGTAAGCAGGCCTTACCGCTTCTCCCAGCCAGGCCGCCGCCGATGAGATATTCACTATGGAACCACCATTTGCCTCGCGCAAATGCGGCACGACCTCTCGAATGATGATGCCTGTTCCAATGAGATTGACCTGCAGAACACTGGCCCACAAGGCGGCATCCATATCGGCTAGGTCACAGTCTCGCGACATGGTCGCCTGGGATAGATCCGCAGCCGCATTCACCACGCCATCAATGCGTCCGTGATCGCGTTTTGCCCTGTCGACAAGATCGATGATCGAAGCTTCATCAGCCAGATCGAACTGAACCGTTGTCAACTTCGTCTTGTCCGCGACATGCTCGGTTAACGCCGCGAGCGCGTCCTCATCGATGTCGGCCGCGACGACTTTGGCGCCCGATCGCACCAAACTGACAGTGGTGGCCTCTCCAATTCCGGACCCTGCGCCGGTAACAATGTAAGCATTGCCGTCCAGGTCCCGCATGGGCAGCCCTCCCCAGGTTTCTTTGCGTCTAGCCCTGCCTTCTGAAGTTTAGGGTCGCGCATAAACTTGTCAATTGATCATTAATGATAAGCGCAAAGTCCATCTATGCTGCCATGGCGGGTCTCCCTAACGCAAATCGCCGACCCCTAACCGCGTTGACTCGCGCCAGAAACCCGAATACTACTGACCATAAGACAAGTTTTTAATGCGTTCACAGATCCATCTCGATTTTGATCTGGTGTAGGCGCCCTGAATGGTATCGGAGCGAGAGTGTCATGATCGACGCGGTGGCGGGCAAAGTGGACGAAACGACCAATGCCGTTGCTATACGCCCTGTGAGGCTTGCCCATGTCGTGGTTCGTACAAATAATGTTTTAGAACTGGTCGAATGGTATACAGTCGTATTTCAAGCCGAATCCGTGTTCAATAACGGCTCTCTGGCATTTTTATACTTTGATGACGAGCATCATCGCATTGTGGTCGGCAAGATTCCAAATCTTGAAGAGCCAAACCATGAGGCTTCGGGGTTCGATCACGTCGCCTTCACGTATAAAACCATTGGCGACCTTCTTGAAACCTACGACCGCCTCAAAGCTCACGGTATAGAGCCATATTTCAAGATTGATCACGGCCCGACCACATCGCTTTACTACAAAGACCCGGATGGCAATCAGATCGAGCTACAGGTTGATAATTTCCAGACGCGGGAGGCGGCGCATCGGTATTTTCGTTCGCCGGCATTCGCGAAAAACCCGCTCGGCATCGAGATAGACCCTGATGTCCTGCTTGAACGATATCGGTTAGGCGAGGATATGGCCAACCTCTTGTCGTCCGGAACCAAAGGTTTCTGCTGATTCCAATCTATCCTGTGCGAGATGTTGTGCCCTGTTAGGTGGCGGCTCCACCACCTCCGGAGAATTCCTCCACCACAAGGTAGCGGAGGTCGGAAAGGTCCAGAAATTTCTGCATGTCTTCCATCAGCGCGCGGGCGATTTTCGGCTCCGACAATCCTGATCTGTTCGCTTCGAAGCTCGCCCGATCGGAAAACACGGCCTCGGTCACGACATCGAACTCGATACTGCCGATATTCAACGGATCATCGTGGCAAATGTAGTTGCGGCGATATTGCAGCATTGGCGGGATCGTGCCATCGCCGATGAGGCGGTCAGCGAGGTTCAGATGATCATTCTCGTAAGCCCGGATTAGTTCTTCACGGCTCATGCCGGAACGGCGCTTTCCGAAAACCACGATTTTGAACATATCATTCCCCTATCAGATTATCGCTTTGATCCAGGCGCGCGGCTTGCCCTTCTTATGAAGCCGCTGCCGCTGTCCCGCTCTGCCTCGGACACCTACCGCATGGCGCTGCCCCTCCGCAGAAACAATCTTGATCTTATGAACAGTAAGAAGTAGCGTTTTGTCAACAGGGGGCTGGACGAGGGCAGGCCAGAAATGTCGCATCGAAATGGCGACATCGTTCGTTCCGATTTGGGGAGATGCAATGAAACTGGTGCGATTTTCGCAGGGGGGTGGCGCGCAGAGGCTGGGCCTGACCGATGGCTCGGCGATTGCGCCGCTTTCAAATTGGGGAATAGATACGGGCAGTATGATCGACGTCATCGAGCGCTGGAGTGAACTCAAGGCGCAGTTGGCGGAGATCAGCGAATTCACGCTGCCATTGGACGACGTTCGGCTGCATGCGCCGATTGCCCGCCCGAACAAGGTTCTCGGGATAGGTCTTAATTACGCCGAACATGCGGCGGAGGGAGGCATGCAGCCGCCCAGCGAACAGATGTGGTTCGCCAAGCCCGCGACGGCTGTGAACGGCCCTTTCGATGACATCAAGCGCCCGGTCGTGTCCGATCAGCTCGACTATGAAGTCGAACTCGTCGTCATCATTGGCAAACGCTGCCGCCATCTGAGCCGGGAAGATGCAGCGAACGCGATATTCGGCTATTGTGTGGGCAACGACGTCAGCGTCCGTGACTGGCAGTTGAAGACGAGCCAGGTCTTTCTGGGCAAAGCGTTCGACGGCCATGCGCCCTTCGGCCCATGGATCACTACTGCAGATTGCTTCGATCCAGCAGATGCGGGAATTCACAGCTTTGTAAATGATCAGCAACGTCAATCGTCACGCACCAGCCGGATGGTGTTCGATTGCGCGGCGCAAGTGGCGCTCTTGAGTCAGGTTATGACGATTGAGCCGGGGGACGTGATATTCACCGGCACGCCAAGTGGCGTGGGGGGCCTTATGAACCCGCCCACGTGGCTCGTTCCCGGCGACGTGGTGCGCGCCGAAGTCGAGGGCTTGGGATACATTCAGAACACCATCGTCGCCGAGAAAATCGGCGAGGTGGTCAGTCAAGGTCAGAACGGATGATCGTGGAAATTCCCGTAATGATCGCAGGGGGCGGGCCGGTGGGCATGACCCTTGCGCTTGAGCTGGCGCGCCACGGCGTGCGCTCGATCCTCGTGGAGAGAAACACCCATACGACGCGCCATCCTAAAATGGACCTGACCAACGGGCGTAGCATGGAATTGTACCGTCGCCTTGGCCTGAGCGACCGCCTGCGGGCGGTCGGCGTGCCCGAGGAAAATCCCTGGCCAATCATCTGGTGCACAGCGCCGAATGGCGAGGAACTCGCCCGCTTCGATTATCCCTGTGCCGCCGAGCAGCGAAACGCCACGGCGCTGCTCAACAACGGGTCGGGAACCGCAGAGCCGGGGATGCGCATTTCGCAAATCGTGCTCGAACCCGTGCTGAAAAAGGCGATCGAAGAAAATCCGCTCGTCGATGCCCGCTTTGGCTGGATGTTTGAGACGTTGCAGCAAGAGGCGGACGGCGTCGTTACGACGATCAAGCAGACCGATGGTGAACAGCGTGCATCCATCAGGTCGGACTATTTGATCGGCTGCGATGGCGGTGGCAGCCGCGTTCGCCGGGCCGTGGGCATCGAGCTTGAGGGCAACCACGACGTCGCTCGCATAATGATGATCCATTTCCGCTCGGATGCGCGGGAGATTCTCGCGCGCTTCGGCATCGCGTGGCACCTCCAGAATCACGCGGGCAGCCTCGTCGCGCAGGATGATCGCGACACGTGGACAGCGCATCTTCCTCTCTTGCCGGGAACCGACGAGACGACGCTGGATGCCGAGGCGATGATCAGGGAATTCGTGGGACAGGATTTTCCATTCGAGATCCTCATGGCGAATCCGTGGACTCCGCGGCTGGTGATCGCGGAGCGCTATATCGCAGATCGCGTCATTCTGGCGGGAGATGCCGCCCACCAGGTGATTCCAACGGGCGGCTATGGCATGAACACGGGCGTCGGCGATGCCGTCGACCTTGGCTGGAAGCTTGCGGCAACCATCAAGGGCTGGGGCGGCGACGCGCTGCTCAAGAGCTACGAGAGCGAACGCATGGCGGTCGCGGTGCAGAACCGGCAAGCGTCCGAGCGGCACTTCGCGGTCCGTATGGCTATTCTCGATTTATACGTCAACGCCATGACGGAAGGGGAGCTTGACGCGGCCGGACCAGAGGGAGCGGCTCGACGTTCCGCGCTGAGCGAGAGCATCAAGACTCTCGGGAACGCGGAAAATGAAAGCTGGGGAATTGAGCACGGTTACCGTTATCCCGCTTCCGCAATTCTGGCGGTCGACGCGGGGCCACCGCCAACCTTCGATCCTCTGCGCTGCATACCGACGACCTATCCCGGCGCGAGATTGCCCCATATCCTGCTGAGTGACAGCACGCCGTTGCTCGACAAGCTGGGGCCGGCGTTCAGCGTCATCGCGGTCCGTGGCGGAAATGCGAGACCGTTTGTAGAGGCAGCAGACGAGCTCGGCATTCCACTGACCGTGGCCGAACTTCCTGACCAGGCGGCTCTTCATGTGATCGATCGCAGGCTTCTGCTCGTCCGTCCCGACGGACATATCGCTTGGCGGGGAGATGACGTGGGTGATGCCCGGTCCGTTCTCACGCGCGCGTCTGGGCGCATATCGCAGAATCAGACGTCAACGGCCGAGGCAGCCTGATGAAGCATCACGACCCGGCCGGCGCGGATACCAAATCCGCATGCACAGATCTCGTCCTTGGCTTTGCGTATCTCGTGGATCAGCGCCGTTATGACGAACTCTGTAATTTGTTCGTGCCCGACGGTGTGTTCGAGCGTCCGGGACTTAGGGCAGAAGGGCACGAGAACATTCTGGCCTTCCTGAATGCCCGGCCCGTGGCGATCGAGACACGCCACGTGTGTGCGCCACCCTTCTTCGAACAAATCGGAAAGGATCGAGCGCGAGCGGTCACCTATGTGAACATGTTTCAGGGGCCTGCCAAGGACGACAGCACGCCGATAGACATCGCCGGAATCGCTGGGGTGGTGGAGTTCCATCAGACATTCACCCACACGGGCGATGGCTGGCGCATCGCACACCACGAAAGTCGGGTCGCCATGGTCACGACGCGATGACTGTCAACGAAGGGGACGTGCTGTGGACGCCCGACCCTTCGTGGGTCGAGCGAACGCAAATGAACGAATTTATTCGCTGGCTCGAATGCGAACGCGGCCAGACACTGGCCGACGATGAAGCGCTATGGCGCTGGTCGGCATCTTCGATCGAGGAGTTCTGGGCGGTACTCTGGGACTATTTCGAGATCATCAGCGATGGCAGTTATGAGAAGGTCCTCACCGGGCCTGACATCATGAACACGCGCTGGTTCGTGGGTGCGCGCCTTAATTACGCCGAGCACGTCCTCCGCCGCGAGGGGGAAGCAGCGCCCGACGAGGTCGCGCTTCATCACAGCAGTGAGATTCGACCGGCTTCGACGACAAGCTGGCAGGAACTGGGGCGGCAAGTTCGCGCTACGGCGACGAGGCTGAGAGCCCTTGGCGTGCGGCCCGGCCAGCGGGTGGTCTCCTACATGCCGAACGTGCCCGAGACCGTTATTGCCATGCTTGCAGCGACGGCGATTGGTGCAGTCTGGTCGAGTGCCTCGCCGGAGTTCGGCGCAGAAGCCGTACTTTCACGGTTCCAGCAGATCGAGCCGACTATCCTGCTCGTCGGCGATGGCTACAGCTTTGCCGGCAAGCGCTTTGATCGTCGCGAGCAGGTTGAGATCATCACAGCCGGCCTGCCAAGTTTGCGGCATATTATCTGGCTGCCCTATCTTGGCCTTGAAGCTCCCGTGCTTGCGCAGCCCGTTCATCTCTGGGCGTCAGTTGTGGAGGGACCTTCCCCTTCGCGGCAGGACTTTCGTTTCGAGCGTCTGCCTGCAAATCATCCGCTTTGGGTGCTCTATTCTTCTGGCACGACGGGGCTGCCCAAGGCGATTACCCACAGCCATGTAGGGATGACGCTGGACCAACTGAAATCCACGCGCCTCCATCTCGATCTGCGACCTGGTCAATCCATGTTCTTCTACACGACCACAGGCTGGATGATGTGGAATTTCGTCGTGGGCACGTTGCTGGCCGGTGCGTCCGCTGTCCTCTACGATGGCAGCCCGACCTGGCCATCGATCGATGCATTGTGGGACCTGACGGCCCGGAGCGGTACGACGATGGCGGGGGCGAGCCCCACGCTGGTTGCGATGATGGAAAATGGCGGTATCAAACCAAGCGAAACGCATGACCTGTCGCGCTTGAAGGCGGTTGTTCTCGGCGGAGCCCCGTCGACTCCCGCCACTTTCGAGTGGCTATATGCCAATGTGAAGCAAGACCTCCGGGTGATCAACACATCGGGCGGAACCGACATGTGCGGTGCGCTGGTTGGTGCCATGCCATCACGGCCGGTCCGCGCGGCGGAGATGCAGGGGCGCATGCTGGGAATGGCGGTTGAAGCCTGGAGCGATTCGGGCGAAGCTCTGACCGATCGGGTTGGCGAACTGGTCGTCACGCGTCCCTTTCCTGCCATGCCGCTCTTTTTTTGGGGCGACTTCAACAACGTGCGGTTCAAGGAAGCGTATTTCAGCGATTTTCCGGGCGTCTGGCGGCACGGCGATTATATCAAGATCACAGAGGCTGGCGGCTGCTTCATCTATGGGCGCTCCGACGCCACGCTCAATCGATACGGGGTCAGGATCGGCACTTCGGAGGTGTACGCTATTCTGAAAGAGCTCCCGAGGGTCTCGGATAGCCTGATCGTCTGTTGTGAAACTCACGATGGAGGCTTCTATATGCCTCTTTTCGTGAGCCTCAAGGACGGCGATCAGCTTGATGCCGAGCTGATTGCGCAGATCAACAAGGCGCTTCAGGAACGCGGCAGCCCGCGCCATGTACCAGATCTCATAGTTCAGGCCCCGGCAATTCCTTACACGAGGACCGGCAAGAAAATGGAGATTCCCGTCCGAAAGCTGCTGATGGGCGCTCCGGTCGCAACTGTCATGAACCGCGACGGTATGGCTGATGGTTCTACGGTGGATTGGTATACCTCTTTTGCAGCGCGTCCTGAAATACGCGCTCGCTTTAATCGTGACGCGTTTGCAGCTTAGGGCTTTTCTTAGTCAGTTTGACTGATAGGGAGGAGGCCTCTACCTAATTGAGTGAACGATCTCTATGTCCGAGGCGAAGTTGACAGACGTTGATCCGAGCTCCCCGGAGGGCGGTGCCAAGCCCGTGAAGGGGCCTGCAAAGCGCCGAAACAAGCGTCAGCCGGATGAAGTTCTCGCAAACGTGATGGCGGCCGCGACGGCCGCCTTTACCCGCGATGGGTTCAAGGGTGCCCGCATGCGTTCGATCGCGGCTGACGCCGGCATCACGATCCAGCTCCTCATTTATCATGTGAAGACAAAGGAGCGGCTCTGGGAACTGGTCATGGAGAGGATCCTCACCGAGTACCAGCAGTTCCATCAGAGCCGGGCGGAAACGATCGGCGCAACCAGTGCGGCCGAACGCCTTCGGCAACTGATCTCCGATATCGTCCTGTTTCAATCGAAACACCCGGAACTCCATCGCATCATGACGCAGGAAGGCATGCAGCCTTCGCCCCGGCTTTCCTGGCTCAGCGAACGCTTCACACGCGCCAACTACGACGAATTCCTGGATGTCGCAGGTCAGGCCCAACGAGAGGGCGCCATCAGGGCCGATCTCGGACTTCCCCGGCTGTGGTAC
Organism: Sphingosinicella xenopeptidilytica; assembly: GCF_042676985.1. NCBI lineage: Bacteria > Pseudomonadati > Pseudomonadota > Alphaproteobacteria > Sphingomonadales > Sphingosinicellaceae > Sphingosinicella > Sphingosinicella xenopeptidilytica. The sequence goes on from NZ_JBHTIK010000002.1 coordinate 34,226, forward strand.
GCCATCATCGGCATTGCCGCGGTGCCATTTTCGGTAGCGGCCGAGTACGAATATCTTACGGGTAAAAACCCCTTCTCGGCAGGCGAAATCAAGAGATCGATCGAACTTATCGAACACATGGTCTTCGGCGGTTAGCAGGAAGCGACTTCTCGACGTTCTAGCTTCCCGCGGCGCTCACAGTCACAGGGATGCCGCTCTGCCAGGGCATGAAATTGATGCTCTCGCGTATATCCGGCGACACCAGGTGTCCGCTAAAAGTGCCGAGGAGGCTTAGCGGATCTTCATTCTGGTCGACTTTCCCCCAACCATGTGTGATTGAAACGACACCGCGCGCCAAGCCTTTGTCCTGTTTCACATATCCAATGACGGATCCGTGCGAGGAGGTGATCCTGACCGCATCACCGCCATTCAGACCCTCAGCCGCCATGTCTTCCGGGTTCATGAAAGTGGGATTGATCCGGTAGCGTTGCCGCGTTTGGCTCGCCTCGACAAACGCGCTGTTCAACGTGTCCAGCATCCGGCGAACCGTCAGCCGGTAGCCGCCTTGCGTTATACCGCCCTGCTCAAAGACAGCCGCTATTTCATCGGCGACGTCCGTCGGGCAGAGATCGAGGCGCGCGCCGTCGTCTTCCTTAGGGGCCTTGATGACAGGTAGATCGGCTTCGATGAGAATGCCTTGCTCGCTGTCTCGAAGCGCCTCGTAAGTAAGCTTGCCCTGAGAAACCATCCACCGCACAGCGTCTTCCGTGCTGGGCGGGGCGTCGCCGCCGAACTCGATCCCGATTGCGGGCGCGGCGGCATAATCCACACCATAGCTCGGCTTGCGCACCATCAGCTTTTGACCGAGCCGGCGCGCCAGGCCCCAGAACACCTCCAGATCGCTCACGACCCCCTCGGGTCTCTTCAGTATCGGTTCCGTGATCCGTGCGTAGCTGTGGGACAAAATGGAATCGTGAAATGCAGTGCAATCATAGCGTTCGTACATCAGATCGGTTGCAATCACGAAATCTGCATGCTCGGCCGTATCATTCATGCGCGGACCGATACTGACCAGAAGGTCTAGCTTGTCCAAGGCTTCGAGCATGCGCTCCGAACCACACACAGCCTTCGCCGGGTTGCCCCCGACGACGATAAGCGCGCGCAGACGATCTGGACCCTCGGCCAGAATTTCGTCCGCCAGAAGGCCCGACGGATACTCACCGAACAGAGGGCCTATATCTGCGCTATGGCATTTCACGCCGCGTTCCCAGCTGCGCGAGGGCGGGACGACCTGCTCCGTTTGCGCACCGGCACCGGAAAGAAGGCCCGTATTGTAGACAAAGTCCCCCGCCTGCCGATACCCGCCACAGATCGCATTGAAGGCTTCGCAAAGATGTTCCGAGACGTTGGAGTGGGGGCTCATATTTGGCCCCGTTCCGGTGACGGCGGATTTGCGCCTGGCGGCTGCGAATAATCTTGCAACCTCGACGATCTGTTCGGAGGCGATTCCGGTGCGGGCCCTTACGATATCCAGCGAAAATGGCTCGACCGCCGCACGCAAAGCCTCCAAGCCTGCCACATACCGATCGCAGAAGGCGCGGTTCTCCCATCCGTTTTCCAGCACAACACGGATCAGCCCGGCGAAGAATGCGGCATCTTCGCCAGGGCGAATCGAGACGTGCGTGTCTGCCAGCGTGGCCGTTTCCGTCACGCGCGGATCGACAGTGATTAGCTTCAGCCCGCGCGCGATCCCTTGGCGTAACCACTTTACGGGATTCATTGTCGGCATGCCGAACGTAAAGTGAGAAACGGCGGGATTCGTGCCTGCCAAAAGAAGCACGTCCGCATCCAGAAAATTGTATTTTGCGGTCGCGAAGAATCCCATTCGCCCCATGGTGACCCACTTCGCGGACTGGTCGACCGTCATGCTTGAGTAAATGAAGGGCGAGCCCAGCATGCTGAACCAGTCCTTCATCGCGGCCGCGCCCACGGCATTCTGATTGATGCCTGTACCAAAGTACAAGGCCACCGAGTGCGGGCCGTACTTCTCGATTAATTGCGAGAGGCGCAGATGGACCGCGTCGAGCGCGTCGTCGGTATCGGCAGGGGCCAGATCGCCCTTCCCATCGCGCTTCAATGACGTGAAAAGGCGATCGTCTCCATTGTGAAGTGCCTGGGCTTTCGATCCCTTGATGCAAAAATAGCCGCTCGTCATCGGATTATCCCGGTCACCCCGGATGGCGACGATCCGGTTGTCCTCAACCTCGACCTTGACGGCGCAAAGGGAGGAGCAGACCCTGCAAAACGTCCTGTGGCTCTCTTTCATCGCGGTTTCCCTCTACAGCAGCCGTTGGCCTTGCCGTGGCATGAGATGGCGGTCACCTGTCCTGGAATGACTTCGATATGGCCGACCGATCCGCCACAATCGTATCGGTGGTTGCCCTAGTTCGCATTCCGTTGAAGCTCGGACAATTGGAGCCGAACGCTGTTGCGCAAGGTCCCGATGTTCTCGACGCTAAGCTCCACGACATCGCCGCTCGAGAGTTTCCGGCCAAGTTCATAGCCACAGCCATGCAGAACGGTGCCCGAACCGATGATTTCACCTGGCGCGAGGTCCTCAAAACGGCTGAATTGGGCGATTGCATCCTCAAATTTGTGATGCATCGATCCGGTCGAACCCTGCGACCATAGCTCCCCGTTCACACGGGCTTCCATCCTGAGGGCATAAGGATCGGGGATTTCATCGGGCGTCACGATGCATGGGCCAAAGCCATTGCCGCCGGCAAAGTCCTTCCCGCCAGACGGGCCAAGATTGGCCTGCATGAAGTCCAGCTGAAGATCACGGGCAGACCAGTCGTTGAAGATGGTGTAGCCGAAAATCGCTGTTCTGGCGGCTTCCGGCGACATGCCGCGCTCGGCAGATCCGATTACGACAGCCCATTCCAGTTCGAAATCTGCGTACGAAGACGCCGCAGGCCAGTCGATGGCGTCTTCCGGCCCCGAAATGGCAAGGTGATCCGCGTTGTAATAAATCACCTGCTCCCTGAAGACAGGATGTATGCTGTACCGACCCGATGCCATCAATTCGGCGAACTTCGCTTCAGGATCGGGGGCATCTTTCGCGAGGTTGCGCGCCCATTCCCGCAAACCATTCTCCATATGCTCAAGGAACATCAGCGTATCGCGCAGGCGTGGTGGCGCCGGTATGGGCGCACGCAGGCGAACATTCGCGAGGCTTCGGAGTGCCTGCTCGGGCGCCCGGTAGAGGACCTCCGCAACCTGATCCAGGCCCTTTCTCCCCGCTTTGATCAGGCCGATCATGTCGCCAAACCCTCGTTCAGCAGTCAGGGTTTCCAGAGCAATGTCTATGTCGACGAGGTCTATGTCGGACGCCATGACGCCGAGCCTTGGCGCCCCCTCGTTCTCGAACGTCACTAGTTTCATGCGTCTTCCCTTTCGGCGACCTGACTGGCTCCGCCCGCGGAACGGCGCCGTTCCGCGTCAGCCGATGAAAACAACGGAAGCAAGGTCCGTCCGTTGAGGGTGATTTATATTGATCATTTACAAAGTTATCAAGGGTGCGTGAGACCCACTCGATATGGGCGTAGGCATATTTGCAATTTGCTGCGAAAGATCGTGCCTCTATTATGCTCTAGCAGCATGAAGGAAAAGTAGTCAAAACTCGAGTATGCACATTTATGTTGATCAAATGTACAGTAGAGGGCAGAAAGAGAGAATAAGGTATCGCCTCTCCCTTGGAGGGGGGGCTTTGCCAGGGATAACATCAAGAGGTGGGGCTGGATTTGGAGAGCGTGATGACGACAAAGGTTGCGCGTTGGACGCATGCGGCCGGCCTTGCCATGGAGCCAGTCTCGCTTGAGCCCTACCGGTCCGAAGCGTATTTTGAGCTCGAGAAGGAGCGGATCTTCAAGCGCGCCTGGTTGCTTGTTGGCCGTGAGGAGCAGATCGCGAATCCTTACGACTACGTCGTCCAGGAGGTCGAGGTTGCTGGCGCTTCGATCCTGATCACACGAGATGGAAAAGGGGTGGTTCGCGCGTTCCACAATGTGTGCTCGCATCGCAGCAATCAGCTTGTCTGGAACCGAAAAGGCTCTGCGCGCGGTTTTAAATGCCCGTACCACGCCTGGACCTACAAACCCGATGGGAGTCTGGCCGGCGTTCCCGGCGAAGCTGACTTCGGCGGTCTCGACAAGGCCAACTGCGGCTTGACCCCCGTGGCCCTGGCGATCTGGGAGGGCTGGCTATTCATCAACCTGTCGCCTGAGCCCGAAATCGGGATCGAGGAATTTCTCGGCGATTTCGGAAAATATCTGTCGGGCATTCGCTACAATAGCGCGGCAACTCCAGTCGTTTTCACTGCAGAAATGAAGTGCAACTGGAAGGTTCTCGCGGATGCCTTCGGCGAGTCATACCATATTGCCTGTATTCACCCCAAAACCATTGGCGGCATTTTTGCGTCCAAGGACAATGCCAGTGGCAAATTGATCGACGCGAAATTTTTCGGGTCGCACAGATCGGGCTCGATGTACGGGGATCCGGATTATGTCGCGCCGGCAAGGCAGCGCCTCGACCGGATGCTGCTCAATATCACCAATGGCTTGTCTCAGGATGTGGACGCCGAAGCGGTTGCGGATTTTCTGTCTCACCCGGCCGTCAATCCGGCCCGTTCGAACACCTGGTCCCTGGACGTCAACTGGATGTTCCCCAACACCCAGCTCGATATCAACCCGGGCGGGGTCATAACGCATCAGTTCTGGCCGATCACGAAGGACACTTCGCGGTATGAGGCGCGCTTCTACATGCCCACGCCCAAATCGATGCGCACGCGCCTTCAGCAGGATCACTTCATCGCCCGGATTATGGAGACGGTCCTGGAAGACCTCAGCAATGTTGAGCGGACCCAGAAGGCCATCAATTCCGGCGGCAAAAGCCACATCCATTTGCAGGACAACGAGGTCCTTATCCGACACTCTCTGTCCGCAGTCGATAAATGGGTCCGATCCGAAACCGTGAAGGAGGCGATCTCCGCGTGAGCGACATGCCCGATGACGCAGGAAAGATTCCTGACTGCTTTGCCGACCTCCAGCCCTTCGTCGAGTATTGGGCGGTGCCCACCATGGGTGAACGCATCGAACGCAGAGTCTCATGTGATTATGATGAGATAGTTCGCTTTTACGACGCGGGCATCGAACGGCTGGAAGAGATACTCGATTATCTGGATCAGTATTCACCCGATTGTCTGCCACCGGCAGCGAACACGCTCTACGAATTGAGCCTGGGGCTGATTCAAGCGGCGATCGCCGTCGAGCTGCATCAATGGCCGTGCGGACCAATCGCGACCTATCCGAATACTCTCCGCCTTCTGGAGGGCAGATCGTAGCGCGCAAACCGGCACGGGCAGATGCGAAATCCGCGGTCTACAGGGAGGCCCTTGGCGCGCTGGTTGGCGTCTCCCATCGAGAAAAAGAAACGCACGATCGGCTGCATCGCCTCCGAATCGAGAATGTGGGTCCGAGGCAGTAACTTTTAGGGTAGGGGGGAGGAAGGCAATGATGCAGGACAAGGCAGGGATCGTCACAGGCGGTGCCAGCGGCATGGGTGAAGCGGTCGTTGAGCGGCTGCTGCGTGAAGGCGCCAGTGTCGTCGCCATGGATCGTGACGGCGCCGGGCTGGCCGCCCTGTCCGCACGGATCGGTTGCGACCGGCTTGTCACCGTGGAAGGAGACGTTTCCAGCGAGGCTCTGGGGGATACACTCATCGAGAAATGCGCGGCCAGTTTTGGCAACGTCCGCTATCTCGTGAACTGCGCCGGTATAACCAGTCCCTTTACTGCCTTCGGTGACGTTACCCTGAAGGATTTTGACGTGGTTAACTCGGTGAACCTGCGCGGGACGTTCCTCACGATGCGGGCCGCTATCAACCACATGCGAGATCATGGCGGAGGTTCGATCGTCAACATCTCATCGACTGCGGGTATACGTCCGATGTTGCAAGTCATCCCATACACGGCGTCCAAATGGGGAGTGGTCGGCATCACCTTAGCTGCGGCACTCGAAAATGCATCCGCGGGCATTCGGGTCAACGTAGTTTGCCCAGGAATCGTGGACACGCCCATGTATCGAAGGGTCGCAATGGAATATGGCGCCGGCGTGATCGACTTGACGCCAATGAAACGGATCGGCACGTCGGCCGAGATAGCGAACGCCGTGAGTTGGCTCGTGAGTGACGAAGCCAGCTTCGTCACTGGCCTTGTCATGCCGGTTGATGGAGGGCTGGCCCTCACGTGAGTGCGCTCCGGCTAGAGTAGTGCAGATTCGGGCAGGGCCTGCCTAGCCAATCTGAAAAATGAGCAGGAACCCGGAGGAGAAAACGGTAGCCGATCGAGTTCCAGACAGTGAGGAAAACCAATTTCCTCCCGCTGTTCGCAGTACTGAATACGCGGAACTCGAAATGGGCATCAAATGGGGCATATTCATCACGAAATTCCTTAACTATCTGTATTTAATTTGACTTTCTTGGAAATATGCCTTCCCTCCCTCTCCGCCAATTCATATCATAGCAATATGATTTTTAAGATTTTTTAGAGGACGTTTGTTACTGGCCCCACTTTGGGCCCCACTATTCTGCGACACAGCTCGACGCCTCTAGCAACACCGTGCAAATGAGATTTGCTACGCGACAATGGATGCCGGTGAAGGCTGGTACCCATAGCTGACAACGTACGGATACCGGCGTTCTTGAGGCTCCATAAGTTCTCGAACCATTGCAGACATCTCAAAAACAGGCATGAATTGGGCCATCAAATCGGGCCGCGGAAATCTTTCTTGGAATTTCACCTAATATTTCAAAGTACTATACTTTACTATCGAGTGCCTTTCCTGGCACCAAAACCGTCCGTGGACGTCCATTTTCGTCCACCAAGCGACTGGTTTCCTGAACTGTTTTTGCTATGGCGTCTGCAGGCGATCGGGAAATTCGCCCGATACCACGACGATACCATGGTATTATTCGGGTTGTCGAGTTGCCCTCTGGAAGGAGGTGCCATGCGACTCTCGGCGCTGGCGATCCGCGACGCGAAAACCCGCGAGAAAGTGTACAAGCTTGGTGACGGGTGCGGTCTTTATCTGCTTGTAAAGCCGCGCGGGAGCCGCCTCTGCTTGGTGTCCATACATGTCCGTTTGCGTCCTTCATGGCACGCAGACATATTTTTCTCTTACTGAAGATAAGCTGCGGTTGTCGCATTCGCGATATCTTCTGCCGTTATGCCGGGCGCTAACTCGGTCAGCCTGAACAGGCTTGCGCGGTCGGAACGCTCGAATACGGCCATATCGGTGATGATCATGTTGACCACGTTTCTGCCCGTGAGCGGCAGCGTGCATTCAGGGACAAACTTTGGATCCCCCGCCTTGCTCAGATGTTCCATCACAACGATCACCTTCCTCACTCCGGCGACGAGGTCCATTGCGCCGCCCATGCCCTTGATCATCTTGCCGGGGATCATCCAGTTCGCGATGTCGCCCTTCTGGCTGATCTCCATCGCGCCCAGAACCGTGAGGTCGATATGCCCGCCCCGAATCATCGCGAAGCTCTGGGCGCTGTCGAAATATGCCGATTGCGGGAGTTCGCTGATCGTTTGCTTGCCGGCATTGATAAGATCGGCGTCTTCTTCACCTGCATAGGGGAACGGGCCAATGCCGAGCATCCCGTTCTCGGACTGCAACGTGACCGTGATGCTTTCGGGTACATGGTTTGCCACCAGCGTGGGAATGCCGATACCGAGATTCACGTAGAAGCCGTCTTCCAGTTCTTTCGCGGCGCGCGCTGCCATCTCGTCTCGAGTCCAGGCCATCATGCCGTCTCCCTGGGGCGCACTGTGCGGAATTCGATCTTCTTGTCGTAGGGAGCTCCCACAAGTACGCGCTGGACGTAGACACCCGGAAGATGAATGCAATCGGGATCGAGGCTGCCGGTCGGCACCAACTCCTCGACCTCCACCACGCAGACTTTGCCGCAGGTTGCCGCCGGCACGTTGAAATTGCGTGCGGTCTTGCGGAACACAAGATTGCCGGTCTCGTCCGATCTCCAGGCCTTGACCAGCGCCACATCGGCGCAGATGCCGTGCTCCAGCAGATATTCCTCTCCGTCGAAGAATTTCGTTTCCTTGCCTTCGGCTACCTGCGTGCCCACCCCGGTCCGTGTGTAGAAACCTGGAATGCCGGCACCACCGGCGCGCATGCGTTCGGCAAGTGTGCCCTGCGGACAGAATTCCACTTCAACTTCGCCAGCCAGATATTGCCGCTCGAACTCCTTGTTCTCGCCGACATAACTGCTGATGATCTTCGCTATTTGCCGGGTGCGAAGGAGCTTCCCCAAACCCTCATTGTCGATTCCGGCATTATTCGATACCACCGTGAGATTCTTCACGCCGCTTCCGACAACGGCGTCAATCAGGCGCTCGGGAATGCCGCATAGGCCGAAGCCACCCACGCAGATCGTCATCCCGTCGCGCAGAAGATCCACCAGCGCGTTGATTGCGTCGGGGTAAATCCGCTGAGCGGATGTTCCTGCGCCGATCACGCCTTCACTGCCTCGAGGATCGTGACCGCCGCGTTCACCGCGCCGCCGCCCATGTTGAGGCAAAGGCCGAGCCGGGGCGTTTCGATCTGCATCGCATCGGCTTCGCCGAGCAGCTGGCGAGCGACCATCACATGCATAGACACGCCCGTGGCGCCGACCGGATGCCCCTTGGCCTTCAGCCCGCCCGAAAGGTTGACGGGCAGGCGCCCGTCACGTTCGGTCTGGCCTTCGCGCAGCACGGCGCTGCCATGACCCCGGCAGCAAAGGCCGAGCGCTTCCGTGGCAAGCAGCTCGGCGATGGTGAAACAGTCGTGCACCTCGGCGAGGTCGATGTCTTCCACGCCCACACCTGCCGCTGCGTAGGCCTGCGCGATGGCACGCGTCGGTGCCTCGAAATGCGCGAGCTGCTTGGCGGACAGGGGAAGATAGTCGCTGACCATTTCCGCGGCGCGGAAGGCGACGGCACGGTCGAAGCGACCCAGCAGGGACGGATGCGCGATGACGATGGCGGCGGCGCCGTCGGAGATCAGCGAGCAATCACTGAGCCTCAGCGGATCGGCGATCAACGGGTTCCTGTCGGACGTCGTCAGGCAGAAATCGAGATCGAGCGGGCGGTGCATCTGCGCAAGCGGATTGCGCATCGCGTTCGCGTGGTTCTTCACCGCGATGCGCGCCATGGCTTCGGCCGGATCCTCGTAGGCGTCTTGATAGGCGCGCGCGAAGCGGGCGAAAATCTCGGGGAAGGAAACGCCGCTTTCCTCGGCCTGATAGCTCGCGCCGCCAAGCGCGCGGGTCACGCCTTCAGTGCCGAGGCCCGTCATCTTTTCCGCGCCGACGACCAGCGCGAGCTTGCACCGCCCGCTGTTCACCGCATCGAGCGCGGCGAAGATCGCTGCGCTTCCCGATGCGCAGGCGTTCTCGCAGCGGATCGCGGGCTTGAAGCGCAGGTCGGGATGCGCGTGCAGGATCATCGACGCGGCAAAGGCATCGGGAACCAGACCCGAATTGAAATGCCCTAGCCAGACTGCGTCAATCTCCGCCGCGTCGACGCCCGCGTTCGCCAATGCCTCCGACACGGCGAGCGTGATGAGGTCTTCCAATCCGAGCGCGTCGAGTTTCCCGAACGGCGTATGGCCGTAGCCGACGATACACGCGCTCATGCCGCCTCAGAACCGGACGCCGAGTTCGACACCATAGGTCCGCGGCGGATCGTAGGTGCCGATGACCGGGAAGCCGGCGAGGGCGGAAGCGACCAGCGCATTGCCGATGGTGCGGCGGTTGGTGAGATTGCGCCCGTAGAGGCTGGCGGTCCAAGGTCCCTTCTCGATGGTGAGGAACGCGTTGAGCTTGGTGTTGGGCGCGCGCGACACACGATCGAGATTGAACGGCGTGAAGAAGACGCGGGACTGATAGGTCAGCTCGCCGCGCGGCGTGAGCGTCACATCGCCGATTTCCATCTCGTACTGCACGCCCGCGCTGAATGACCGCTTCGGCGCCTGCGTGAGATGGTTGCCATCGAGAACGACGGTGCCGGTGGGATTCTCGGGCGTGATCAGCTCGGGACGCGCGGGATCTGGCGTCGAGAAGTCTTTGTATTCGCTGTGCAGAAGCGCGCCGGAGATATCGAACTGCAGGCCATCGACGGGCATGACGTTGAGGTCGGCCTCGATGCCGTAGATCTCGGACCCGGCGGCGTTCACGATGGTGACGGAGGTGCCGATCACCTTCGAGACCTGAAGATTGGAATAGTCGTAGTAGAAGCCCGCCGCGTTGAAGCGGACCCGGCCGTCGGCGAACGTCGATTTCAGGCCCGCCTCGTAGGCCCAGATGGTTTCAGGTTCGAAGGGCGGCAGATTGTCGCCGAGATTGAAGCCGCCGCTCTTGAAGCCCTTCGAAACGGTCGCATAGACCATCACGTCGTCGACCGGCCGCCATTCCAGACCCAGCTTCGGGGTGATGGAATTGTCGCTGGTGGAAGCCTGACGGCTGACGATGGGTAGCGGGGGATTGTCGGGCGCGTAGAGCCGCGACAGATCGAATTGACCATAGTCGTCGACCGATTTCTTTTCCCAGCTGTAGCGTAGGCCAACCACCGCGGTGAGCGTGTCGGTTACGTGAATATCGACCTGACCGAATGCGGCGGCGGCCTTGGTGTGCGTATCGCCAAAGGCTTCGTAAGCCTCGAGCAGGGGCTCGGACATGCCGAACACGAGGCCGCTGAACGGGATTTCCGATCCGCCGAAGATCTTCTCGTCGAAATAATAGACACCGGCGACGAAGCTGCCCCAGCTGTAGTCGCCGGAGAGCTGCACTTCCTGACTGAACTGTTTCGCACGCTCCGTGAAATCGAACAAGGTGAGCGGGAGGCTGGTGACGTCCAACTCCGTGCGCAGGTACATGTCGCTGTCGCGGTAGGCGCTGATCGCGCGCAGCGTCAGGTCGCCGAGTTCGGCTTCGAAATTCGCGGCGACGCCCCAGAATTCGCGGCGGTTGCGCGGTTCGTAGACATCGTCGATGTCCCGGGCCTTGTCCGGAACGGTTCCGCCAAGGGCAAGGCCGACGGGTGGGATGAAATCATTGCCCGCGCCGAGGAAGTGGTTGCCGTAGTTGCGGTCGTTCTCGCGGTAATAGTCTGCCGTCAGGTCAAGCGTCGCCGTTGGGCCGAGATCGAACGACAGCGTGCCGCGTACGCCCCAGCGCCGGGAATCGTCGATATCGTGGCCGGTGTGCAGGTTCGTGCCATAGCCATCACGATCTTCGGCCTGGACAGCGACGCGCGCACGCACGCCTTCGGCGAGCGGGCCGCCCAATGCGCCTTCGAACGTCATGCGATCGTAGTTGCCGTAGCCAACGCGCGCATAGCCTTCGAGATGATCCTTCGGCTTGCGGCTGATGACGTTGATCGAGCCGCCCGTCGCGTTGCGGCCATAGAGCGTGCCCTGCGGACCGCGCAGCACCTCCACGCGCTCCACATCGAAGAACGTGCCGATCTGCGCAGCCGGACGGCCGATGTAAACGCCGTCGAGGTGGTAGGCGATGCGCCCCTCGGCGCCCGGATTGATCGTGTCGAAGCCGATGCCGCGAACGGCGATGCGCGCCGATCCGCCAAAGGTTCCGAAATCGACGTTCGGGATCGCTTTGGAAAGGGCCTCGACCGAGGTGATCTGCCGGTTGAGCAGCGTGTCGCCGCCGAGCGCCGTGATCGACAGCGCTGCATCCTGCACGCTTTCCTCGCGGCGCTGCGCCGTGATGACGATGGCGCCGAGACTGTCCGTGGTCGAGTCCCGGCTCGCCTCTGCCTGGCTTTGCGCCTGTGCGATGCCGGCGGACATGGCGATGACGCCGGATGACAATAACGCAGTCCAATAGACACGCTTGCTCATGATCCATCTCCCCAATGGTCTGGCGGGCTTCATGGCGCCGCCAGTCTTTTCGTTGTTCTTGGCCCCCGGCTTCAGCCGTTTGGGGCGCATTTGTGCGGCAGCGTGCGCGACGCGCTACGGCGCGGGCACGGCGTTGATGAGGACGACCGCGAGAATGCAGGGCTCGTCACCCTTGACGCTCCAGCTGTGCACGGTGCCGCGCTGCACCAGCGCATCGCCCTGACGAAGGCGTACCGAGCCGGAGTCGAGCACGGCATCGATCTCACCCTGCAGGATGATGATGTAGTCGATGGTGTTGGTCTTGTGGCGCAGCGGATCGTCCGACGCGCTGTCGTGCACGTCGCCCGCGCCGATGGATTCGAAGGCGATGGCGGGATCGACCTTGCCCATCCAGACCGTGTCCGGCGGGAATTCCACGATGCGGAAGATCGAGCCGCCGGGCAAAGGCTCCAGCCGCACCGGCCTGCCCGCGGCGTCATCCGCGCCGGCATTCGACGCGGGCGTGGACGTCGTTTCCCAGATGTCGGTGAGGGCGAGACCCGGCATCGAGTCCATTTCCTTCATGCGCCCGTTCTGGTCGTCGAACAGAAATGTGGAGCGCCCCTGATCGTCATGCCCCGTAACGACGCGCCGTACTTTCCAGACCATGTTCTTCTCCCCTTGGTGGCCTAGGGATAGAAAGGCAAATTGAACGAGTCAATCATTAATTTGAACAAGTGATCAATCATGTTGATCGACTGTTTTTCGTGTGGTAAGCCCGTTCCGATAGGCGCCTGAACAGATACGGCCGTGCAGACGTGAAACGCGCACGTGCCGGAAGCGCCATGGAATGAAGGGGAGGAGCCGTTGAGTTTCCTTTACAACAGCTGGTATTGCGCGGGCTGGTCGGGCGACCTGAAAACCGATCCGATCGGGATCAAGCTGCTCGATCAGGAACTCGTCCTGTATCGCAAGCAGGACGGCGCGGTGGTCTGCCTCACCGGCATCTGTCCGCACCGCTTCGCGCCGCTTTGGCGGGGAGCGGTTGTCGGGGACGCCATCCGCTGTGGGTATCACGGGCTGGAATTCGGTGCGGAGGGGCGATGCATCCGCAATCCTCACGGCAGCGGCGCCATCGCGCCCGGCGCGCACATCCGGGCTTATCCGGTGGTCGAGAAAAGCGGCGCCCTCTGGGTGTGGATGGGCGACCCTGAAAGTCTCGATGAAAGCCAGATCGTTGCGTTCGACTTCGTCGAGGACCGCGCGCGCTGGTCGGGCACGACCGGTTATCTGCGGATCAATGCCAACTATCAGCTGGTGATCGACAACCTGCTGGACCTGACCCACTCAGCCTATATCCACGTCAACACGGTGGGTGTGAGCGCCGACGACTGGATCGGCGAAACGAAGATGGAATACAACTTCCACACCGACGGCCGCGTGATCAATTCGGACTACATCTTCCGAAACAGCCCGCCGACACCGCTTTTCGCGCTGTTCGCGGGCAAGGATGTCGGCGATGTGCACGTGCCGATGGCGCTGCATCCGGCCTCCAGTCTTATCCTGGATCTGACGATGACGGACCTGGGGCAGCCCAAGAACGAAGGCGTGCACATGCCCAGCGCGCACCTGCTCGCCCCCGAGACCGAATCCACCTGTCATTACTTCTACGCGATCTCGCGCAGCGAAAAGCTGGGCGACGACAAGATCACGGCGGCGATGGGCGAGATCGTGCGCCGCGCTTTCGTGGATGAGGACGCACCCATGATTCAGGACGTTCAGGGCGTGATGGGCGACCGCGACTTCTTCAGGATGCAGCCGCTGATCCTGGAGACCGACAAGGCCGCGGTGTACGCGCGGCGGACGCTGGCCAAGTTGATACGTCAGGAGCGATCGCCTACGGATGAGGGACCAGCCACCGCCGAGAAGGAACGGGTCGAGGCAAATGTCTGAACCGCCGGTTCGTTCGGCCGCAATCGGGATTGTGAGCAGCATGAAGACAACTGGCCGGCGCCGTGCGGAGCATGACGAGGAGGGCGCGCAGTCGCGCATCCTGCACGCGGCTGAAGAGTTGTTCGCCAATTCGGGGATCGACGGGACTTCGGTTCGGCAGATCGCCGAGAAGGCCGATGTGCCCGTCGGGCTGATCAACTACTACTTCGGCAGCAAGGAAGGGCTCTACCGCGCGATCTTCCAGGCGCGGGCGCCCGTCGTGGTGGAAGAACGGCGCGTCGGTCTGGCGATGGCGGCCATGGAGGACGACCCGCGCCGCCGGCTGGAAATGATCGTGAAGGCGATCCTCGTTCCCATGCTGAACTTGCGGTCGCGGGAAGGCATCAACCATTTCAGCCTTCTGCTTGCCCGCGAAACCGGAGATCCGCGTTCGACGGAACGGGGTATCCTGCAGGAGATGTTCGACCCGATCGCCCGCGAGATCATCGGTCAGCTGAAGCTCATCTGGCCCCAGCGAAGCGACGCCGAAGTGCACTGGGCGTACCAGATGATCATCGGCGTGATGATCTTCATCATGGCCGACGGGGGGCGCATCACCCGGCTGAGCGAAGGCCGCGCCGACCCCGAGAATGTCGATGACACACTTCGGATCGTGGTGCCGCTGCTGCTGAACGGTCTCGCGTCCGGATAGAAATGAGCGCCGACCCTTGCCGCACTCCGGCAACGCGGGGCGGCTGACAGGAGAAGAGAATCATGAAGCTCGTCACTTACGATGCCGGCTCGGGGCCGCGCATCGGTGGGATCACTGCGTCCGGAATCGTCGATCTCGTGTCGGCGGCGCGCGGGCAGGGGATGGAGATCCCCGGCACCATGCAGGGCCTGATCGAAGGTGGTGCGCCGGCGCTGGCGACAGCGCGGACCATCCTGCAGGATCATGCCGGGGATTGCCTGGCGCCGGAGCGCGTGCGCCTGCATTCGCCCATCCCCCGGCCGGTGCGGTTTCGCGACGCGTGCCTGTTCCTCGAACATCTCGAAAAGGCTTACGGGATGATCGGGCGGGAATTCGATCCGCAGTTCAAGAAGCAGATTATCTACTACAACGCGGACAATGTGCATGTCTTCGGGTCCGGCGATACGGTCCTCTGGCCGCGGGATTCGCAGGAAGCCGATTACGAGCTGGAATGGGCGGTGGTGATCGGGAAGGGCGGCGCGAACATCGCGCGGGAAAACGCGGCCGAGCACATCTTCGGCTACACGATCCTGAACGACTGGTCGGCGCGCGACCTGCAGATGCCGTTCATGGCCTGCGGCCTGGGGCCGGGTGCAGGGAAGGATTTCGCCAACAGCTTCGGGCCGTGCATTGTCACCGCCGATTCCATCCCGGACCCTTATGCGCTGGCGATGACCGCCCGTGTTAACGGCGAGGTCTGGTCGCAGGGCACGACCGGCACGATGCACTGGAGCTTCGAGGACGCGATCGCGAAGCTCAGCCAGGATCGCTCCCTAGTTCCGGGCGAAATCATCGGATCGGGCACCGTGCTTAACGGCTGCGGCTTGGAGATCGACAAGCGGCTGGCGGACGGGGATGTCGTCGAACTCGAAGTCGAGGGGATCGGCACGCTGCGAAACACCGTGCGTTTCGCCGCCGCGTAGCCGGTTTCGACCTCCCTTGTCTCTCAACTCGAGGCGCAATGCCCGTGTTCCATTATCCAGTGGAGATCGGGAGCCGCCTCGAACAGATCATCGCTGTTTACGAGAAGCCCGCGCTCAGCCTCACGCAGCTCCTGCTGGAAACGTCACGCGGCGGACAAGACGGCGTTTCGCTGATCGGCGACAACACCACGACGCTGACCTATGGCCAGCTTCTCGATCGATCGGGGCGCTTCGCCGCCGGGCTCGCAGAGCGCGGCATCTACTATCGGTCGTGGTGTCCAATATTTACATCAATGTAAGTTTATGGATTTTCTGGGCCTCTCGGAAGGGCTCTCCAGTCCTTTGCGGCTGTGTCCATTGACGTCCACAACAATCCAATGCGGTTCGCAGAAAGTTAGTTCGGACTATGGCGGACAGGACGTGAAGCGTCGACACGTGCGAATTAGCGTTTGTTGAGTGTTGAAAGCGGACGATTGCTATGCCAGCAATTCTGCATGGAAGGGCTGTTTCCCCATAAGCTGTTACCCCCACATCTTAGGTCCGATCTTATTGGGCGGTCCAAGCTGTTAGCAGTCTTCGATGGGGAGCCGGTTCGTCTGAGCGTCCTCAACGCTGGCGGCGGTTATGGGAAGACGACGCTTCTGGCGCAGGTGCGTGAAAGGCTGCTCGCGAAGGGGCAGACGGTCATATGGCTCTGTCTGGACAAGTACGACCTTCATCCCATCTCCGTATTGCTACATCTCCGTTATGCCCTGTCGAATGCCGTCGAGGGCCAGGGAAGGTCTGCCGGCACTGAGCTTCGAGGTACTGTTTCAGACGCACTTGCGGGCCTTGTTCAGGATATGGGCCCGCTCGGGCCCATCGTTTTCATCCTGGATGACTTCCATCTGGTAGGCCGCGAAGTTCACCAGATGTTTGCGAGACTTTTCACGGCGGCGCCCAAGAACGTGCGCTTCCTGGTTGCGACACGGCAGCGAGGCTTGATCCCGTTGACGGCGTTGAAGGCAGCAGGCGCCGTGATGGAGGTCGATCAGGATGAGCTCCGGCTTACGGTCGGCGAGATCGAGAGCCTTGTCGGCTCGCTTGTCTCGAAAGATGCCGTGGCGGCACTCCACGAGCGTACCGAAGGCTGGCCCGTGGCCGTTCAGCTCGCCCGCATGTGGATCGAAGGACGGCCGGATGCCGATAGCCGCATCCTTGAATTCTCCGGTGCGGCGGGCGACGTTTCGGACTATCTGACCGAACAGATCATCGACGAAATTCCCGCGGACATCGCCGATTTCCTCGTTTCGACTTCGATCGTCGATGAGGTCAACGGGGATCTGGCGCAGGAACTGACCGGGCGGAACGACAGCTGGGCATTGCTACCCGAGCTGGGACGATCCTCGGCCGTCATCACGCCGGTTGAAGCCAGCGTAGGCTGGTTTCGCTATCATACGCTTTTCCGGGATCACCTAGCCGCACGACTACAGCTGCGCGGGGAACAGGCCGTACGATCGCTGCATCGAAGCGCCGCCAAATGGTATGCGGGGCAGGGGCGGCTGGTGGGCGCGGTGTCTCACATGTGCCGGGCCGGAGACGCGGAAGCGGCCTGCGACATGATCGAAAAGGCCGACGGCATATGGATCGCGGTTCGGCACGGCGCGCCGATGTTGAAGGCGCTGCTCGACAATTTGACATGCGAACAGATTGACGCCCGTCCACGCCTTCGCGCCGCCCGGGCGCTCATCTGGCTGAAATCCGGACGCTATGACGATGCAAGACTGGAAATGGCCGCGCTGCGGGCCGTGCCGCGCGACGCGCTCGGCGACCCAATCGTCTTTGCGCGCGATCTCGCCGCCGTACAGCTCAGCCTTGTCGAGCAGGGTGATGCCGGAATGCTTCGCGACGACGTCGAAGCCTTGTCGTCCGTTACGGGCGACGACCGCTGGATGGAGGCCCCGTGCGCGGAAATGCTCTGCGTGTCGATGATCCGCGAAGGCAATATCCATGCCGCAATCGAGGCTGGTGAACGCGCGGTCCGGCTCTACGAGGATTTCGAATCGATCAACGGCCGCATCTTCGCGCGCCTCCATCTGGGGCTTGCCTATCTGGCGGCCGCTCAGTTGGCTCAGGCCGGTTCGGTGTTGTCGGAGGCCCGCAAACTGGCCGGCGCAAGTTTGTCGAGCGACCGCTCAGCCGTCGCCATGATCGACGTCCTTTATGGCGCATGGCTTTACGAAAAGGGCGACGAAGACGCCGCCGCCGAACGCATCTCCGCCGCGCTCGATGCGATCGAGCAGGGCGAATGTTGGCTCGAAATCTATCAACATGCCTATGCCGTACTCCTGCAGATATTCCGTGTCCGGGGAGATTTTACTTCGGGGCGCAGCGTGCTGGAGCGGGCTGCCCGGACAGCCCAGGAACGGAAACTCGCCAGGCTTGCGCGCATCGTTGGTGAGTTGCGCGTGGAAATGGCCCTTCCGGAAGACGTGACGCTGGAGGCCTTTGGAACGCACTCGACGTCTTTCGGAGACTCCCCCGTCGAGATGACGCTGCTCGAGCGTGAAATCAGCGCCGCCACGCGCGCGTTTGTAGCGCTCGAGGGCGGTACGCCAGAAGCCGTTGCGGCGCTCGTTGATGAACAGATCGATGCGTGTGCCCGCTTGGGGCGGAGACGCTCGGTGATCAAACTCCTGATGCTGAAGGCGCTGGCGCTGGACAGGATGGGTCTTGAAGACGAATCCGCTGGAGCACTTCACCGGGCAATTCACCTTGCGGCGGACGAACAACTCTATCGGCCGTTTGTGGAAGCCGGGGAACAGGTGGGAAGTCTTGTCCAGAAGGCGATGCGCTGGTTCCGGGCCGTCAATCTGACATCGTCAGAGGTTGCCTTGATGGCGAAGATTGTGCGGTCCACATCACGCCGGGACGAAGAAGCCGTGGCTGTGCACGGTAACGCAAACCTGCTGGTCGGCCGGGAAGCCGAGGTTCTGGCCGGTCTCGGTGAAGGCCTTTCCAACAAGCATATCGCGCGCAGGCTGGGTCTCGGCGAGGACGCGATCAAATATCACGTCAAGAAGCTGTTCGCGAAACTCGGGGTCAGCGATCGCGCCATGGCGGTCGTCGTCGCACGTCAACAGGGGCTGATCTCGGGTATCGAAGGCTAGACGCGACTACCCGCCAAGCCTTCCGTTCTTACACTTCGCGCCTGCGTACGACCTCCCTCATTCCCTCTAAGGTGCCGGAAAATCAGCACCGGGGATGGTATGCGCGTAGGAATAGACGTCGGCGGAACGAATACCGATGCCGTGTTGATGAGCGGTCGGCAGGTGCTCGCTGCGACCAAGGCTCCGACGAGCCGCGACGTCGTCGCCGGTGTCGTCGCTGCCGTGAGAGCCATATTGAATGAGAGCGGCATCGCCGGGGGCCGGATCACCGGCGTCATGATCGGCACGACGCATTTCACGAACGCGCTCGTGCAGGGACTATCGCTCGAGCGGGTCGGCGTGCTTCGTATCGCCGAGCCGGCCGGGTGCTGTCTGCCGCCGTTCGTCGGCTGGCCGAACGCGCTTCGCGGCATCATCCGGGGAGGCGTGGCCGGGCTGCGCGGCGGCTACAACGTCGATGGGCGTCCCATCGCCGCATTCGATGACGATGCGGCGCACGCGGCCATCGCGGGCTTCGCCGCTGACGGTATCCGCTCTGTGGCGATCTCCTGTATCTTCTCGCCGCTTCGAGACGATATGGAGCGCCGCTGCGCCGCGCTGGTGGAGCAAATCATCCCGGGCGCCAGTGTCAGCCTTTCCTCGGAAATCGGACGCATCGGCTTTCTCGAACGTGAAAACGCGACGATCCTGAATGCGGCCCTGCGGGCCTTGTCGGTCTCCGTAACGCAGGCCTTCCGCGAAGCGCTTCGGGAGCTTGGGATCGCAGCGCCTTTCTATGTGAGCCAGAACGACGGAACGCCGCTCGATATCGGGCAGGTCGAACGGCTTCCGGTGTTCACGGTCGCTTCCGGGCCGACGAACAGCATGCGCGGCGCCTCGTTCCTGACCGGGCGGGAGGACGCGATTGTGGTGGATATCGGGGGGACCACTTCGGATGTCGGTGCGATCAAGGCCGGATTCCCTCGCGAATCAGCGGTTTCGGTCGATATCGGCGGTGTGAAGACCAACTTCCGAATGCCCGATGTTCTGGCCATTGGCGTGGGAGGGGGGAGCCGCGTGCGAAGGGCCTCCGACACACATGCGGGATGTTCGATTGGCGGCACGGTGTCGATCGGCCCCGATTCCGTCGGCTACGAACTGTCGACACGCGCCCTCGTCTTTGGGGGCGAGGATATGACGCTTACCGATCTGGCTGTTGCGGATGGGCGACTCGATGTCGGTGACGCCGGCCGCGTGGCACATCTCGACAGGGGCTTCGTCGCGGCCGGCCTGGAGGAGTTCAGGCTGCGCATCGAAGATGCCGTCGAACGCGTCAAGACCTCGCCGGACCCTGTACCCGTGATCCTCGTGGGCGGCGGCGGCGTGATATTCCGGGGCGGCATCAAGGGCGCTTCGGAAATCCTGATGCCCGCGAACGCGGCGGTCGCCAACGCCATCGGCGCGGCCATCGCGCAGATCGGCGGCGAATATGAAAAAGTCTGCTCCTACGATGACGAAGGGCGAGAGGCGGCCATCGCTGCCGTCAGGTCGGAAGCGTGCAAAAGGGCGCGCGATGCGGGCGCCGGGGGCGATCTTGACGTTCTCGAGATCGAGGAGGTGCTGCTGTCCTACCTGCCGGGGCGCACCGTGCGTGTCCGCGTGAAGGTGGTGAGCCGGCGCGACGACCGGGTGGCGGAGGCTGTATGAAGCGGATCGATATCGCGGATGTCGCGGACATCGCGACGGGTGCGGCGCTGCTGGGCGCGGGCGGCGGCGGGGATCCCTATATCGGCCGGTTGATGGTCGAGGAAGCGATCCGCGCCTTCGGGCCGGTAGAGCTCATCCATGTGGAGGCGGTGCCGGACGAAGCGTTGATCGTGCCCACCGCCATGATGGGCGCACCCTCCGTCATGGTCGAAAAACTACCCAACGGCGCTGAAGCCGAAATCGCGCTTGAAGCCGTCGAAACCGCCATCGGCAAGTGCGCGCATGCGATCATCGCCCCTGAAATCGGTGGGCTGAACGCGATGCTGCCGATTGTGCTCGCCGCGCGGCGCGGGCTGCCGCTGGTCGATGGCGACGGTATGGGCCGGGCGTTTCCCGAACTGCCGATGGTGACGTTCAACATCTTCGGCCAGAGCATATCGCCGCTCGCGATCAGCGACGAACTCGGCAACTGCGTGGCGGTGCGGACGGTGGATGTGGAATCGGCGGAACGGCTCGGGCGCCAGATCGTCGTTGCGATGGGCGCGGCCGCGCAGATCTGCTGCTATCCGATGAGCGGCGCGGAAGCGAAGCGCTCGGCAGTGCGCGGCACGGTCGGTCTTGCATGGAAAATCGGCCGGTTGCTGCGCGTCGCGCGCGAGCAGATGTGCGATCCTTTCGAGGCGCTGCTGACCTATCTGCCCACGACCGACTACTACAAGCATTGTCGATCGTTGTTCGATGGCCGCATCGTGGACCTTCGGCGAGAGATCGCGCAGGGCTTCACGGTGGGCACGGTCGAGATCGAAAATACCGCGCAGGCACGCATCAGTATTCAGTTTCGCAACGAGTATCTCGTCGCGCGGCAAGATGGAAAGCCGGTCGCGATCGTCCCCGACCTCATCGCCATCCTCGACAGCGAAACCGCGACGCCGATCACGGCCGAAACGCTGAAATACGGCCAGCGCGTGCGGGTCATCGGGATCAGCGCGCCGCCGATCCTGCGCAGCGAAGCCGCGCTCCGCGTCGTGGGGCCGCAGGCTTTTGGCTTCACCGATCCGTTTCAGCCGATCGAGGAGATGGCATGATGGACGACCCGCATCGCATTGCATCCGTGGCCGATCTCGAAGCGCTCTACGCCTCTCCGTCGGAGATCATCCTGAAGACGAAGTTCGACTTTCTGGATGATCATGCCCTCGCCATGATCCGCGAAGCGCCGGTCTGCTTTCTGGCATCGGTCGGCGGCACGGGCGCGGACATCTCCCCGCGTGGCGGCGAGCACGGCTTCGTGCACGTCATCGACCGCAAGAGCTTCGCCATTCCGGACTGGCCGGGCAACAACAAGCTCGAAACTATGCACAACCTGCTTGAAGACCCTCGCTGCGGCGTCGTCTTCCTCTTGCCGGGCCATGACCTTTTCCTGCGCGTGAACGGCACGGCGACGCTGACGCGTGATCCCGCTCTGCTGAACGCGCTCGTCGAGTTCAACCGGCCGCCGAAGCTGGCGATCCGGGTCCAGGTCGACGAGGCCTATTTTCACTGCGGCAAGGCGATAAAGCGCTCGCGCATCTGGGAGCCGGATAGTTGGCCCGGGCGTGATGCCATTCCGAAGATCGGCCGCATGATGGCGGATCAGGCGAAGCTGGCGGATGCCGACGAGGACGAACTCGATGCGGCGTACCGGCGCGGAATCGAGGAAGATTTGTATTGAGCGCCGCAAAGGGTGCCCGACTACCCGCCTGGGTGGTCGGATTTACTCTAACGGCCGATTTGCGTGAGCGCGGCCTGCGATATGATAGCGCCACAGGCACAGTTGAAGGCCGAACGGCGTAGCAGGGGAGTTGCGCTGAACGTGGGAGTGTATCTGGAGACGGGGGGTAAGATGATGTCTGTTCGTGGGTTCCTGTTGATCTCGGTGGCTGCTGCCAGCCTTTCCGTTCCGGCTCTCGCCCAGCAGGCGGAGAGCGGCGCGACAGAGGGAGAAATCACCGTCACCGCACGGCGGCAGGCGGACCTTCTGATCGATGTGCCGGATTCGATCAGCGTCATCGGCGAGGAAACGCTGGTGAACACCGGGGTTTTTCGCATGGAGGATATCGTCCAGTCGGTTCCGAACGTGGTCGCCATGCAGGGCATCAAGCCGGGCTTCATCACGCTGACGGCACGCGGCATTTCCACCACGCAGGAAAATGAAGCGCCGATCGCCGTGATGGTCGACGGCGTCGTCATGCCCGCGCTCGATTTCATCAACCAGGATTTCTACGATCTCAAACAGGTCGAGGTTCTGCGTGGGCCTCAAGGCTCCCTCTACGGTGCGAACGCGATCGCGGGCGCGATCAACATCACCACCAAGGCGCCGACGAACGATCTGGAAGGCAAGCTGAAGCTTGCGTACGGCAACGGTGACTACAAGGCCGTCAATGCCGTGCTGTCCGGTCCCATCGTGGAAGACCGCATCTTCTTCCGCGTTGCCGGCGGCTACCGCGACGAGGATGGCACGCTCAGGAACGCTTACGACGACAGCACGGTCGATTTCTATCGGGAACTCGCCCTTCGCGGTCAGCTTGAATTCCGGCCGACCGAAACGCTGACCATCGACGTGCGCGGCACCTATGTCGATACGCATGCGGGTGCGATCTACAATGAACTCACCCAGATGGCGGTGCCGTCGCAGATCAACGACTTCGATACGATCCGCCTCGATTACAATAGCGTGGGCGTGGATGATCGTGAACTGGGCTTCGGTTCGGTAAAGGTCGCATGGGAGGCGCCGTGGGGCGGCACGCTGACTTCGGTCACAAGTTTTGGAAAAACCGTCGATGCCGTCGTCGGGGAAGGGGACTGGCTTCCGACCGTCGAACCGCACCTGGAGTTCCCGGAGGTCCCGCCGGAATTTTATGACCTCCTGCAGGACTGGAAGGTTACGACGCGGGCGTGGAACCAGGAACTGCGCTACGCCGGAGAGATCGGCAACTGGCTCACCTATCAGATCGGCGGCTTCTATCAGGAACGCAAGCGGCGGGCCGAGCTTCTTTACGGGATCGCTGAAGACCGCGTGATCAACACGGTGTTTCTGGAACAGGATGGCACCAGCCGAAGCAAATTGTTTGCGCTGTTCGGGCAGGCCGACGCGAATCTCACCGACAATCTGGTGCTGACACTGGGCCTGCGCTACGACAGCGATAAGCGCTCGTACCGCTCGGCGATCCCGGTGGAGGATGGCGGGCCCACGCCGATTTCCGATACGTTCAAGAAGCTCCAGCCGAAGGCGTCGATAGCCTATCACTGGTCCGACCAGTTCACCACATACGCCACGGTAGCGCGCGGCTTCAGGAGTGGCGGTTTCAACGACTCCGATGCTGTCGTCATGGGCACGCTCTATCCGCGCCGCTATGAATCGGAGGTGCTGGACAGCTATGAAGCCGGCTTCAAGGCCAGCCTTGCCGATGGACGCGTCTCGATTGCCGGCGCGGTCTATCATTCGGATTTCTCGAACCCGCAATTCTTCTTTCCGACGATTCAAGGGCAGATCCTGACCAATTTCGACAGCGCGAAAGTGGACGGTGCCGAGCTTGAATTCACCGGCCGTGTTGCCTCGGGCCTTACAGTGAGCGCGGCCTACGGCATCAGCATTGCCGAAATCCAGGCAGCGGACGAGACGGGCGCGTTCAAGGGAAACCGCCTGCCAAGGGTGAACAGCTACACGCTGAACGCGGGTATCGAATACAGCGCGCCGGTCGCCGGGGATATCGAGCTGCTGGCCCGCGCCGACTATGAACGTCGCGGGCCGATGTACTGGGACGTCGCCAACACGCTGAGAACCGGAGAGAAGGACTATCTCAATCTCCGCCTCGGCCTCAAGACGGAAAGCTGGTCAATCGTCGCTTTCGGCCGCAACGTCACCAATACGCGCCAGCCCGTGGAGGTCATTCAGGACTTTCCTCCCATCGGCCTTGGTGCCAATGTCCGTCGTCCGAACCTGAAACGGCGATATGGCGTTGAGCTCTCGTACATGTTCTGAGGAGGGCGGGAGCAAATTAATGCCGACAGGGGAAGCAAGCGGGATATCGGCCGATCAACGGGTACATGGCTTTCGGATCCTGATGATCCTCATGTCCAGTCTGGTGACGCTGCCCGCTTTCGTGATGGGCGCGCAGTTCGCCGGGCAGATGCCGCTCGCCGACACGATCGCCGCCTGCTTCCTGGGCGGCGGACTCCTTGCCGTCGTGGCGGC
Source organism: Sphingosinicella xenopeptidilytica (assembly GCF_042676985.1). Lineage (NCBI taxonomy): Bacteria > Pseudomonadati > Pseudomonadota > Alphaproteobacteria > Sphingomonadales > Sphingosinicellaceae > Sphingosinicella > Sphingosinicella xenopeptidilytica. The sequence continues at coordinate 58,837 of NZ_JBHTIK010000002.1, forward strand.
CTTCGCATCGGTCGCTGGTGCGCGGTCCGGCCTTTCGAGCTACGAGCTGGTGCTCCAAGCGTTCGGCACGACGGGCGGCAAGGTCGTCAACAGCGTCCTCGGTTTCGTCATGCTGGGCTGGTTCGGCGTCATCCTGATGATGTTCGGAGACGCGGCGGTGGCGGCGCTCGCGAAAACCGGGACGGACGTCCCGCATATGGGCATACTCCTCGCCGGCGCGGTTCTCATGATCGCAACCACCGCGATCGGCTTTCGGGCGCTGGACATTTTTTCGCAGATACTCACGCCCTTCAAGGTGGGGCTTCTGGTCTGGACGGTCGTTGCGGCGATCATTGCCTACGGCTGGCCCGAGATGCGCGGCCCCTCCGGCGGCGCGGCGCTCACGGTCGGTCAGGGCGGATCGATGCTGGCGGGCGGTGTGATCGTGGGGGCCTTGCTGACGCCCGACATCTGCCGCTTCGCGCGAAACGGCACTCATGCGGCGGCCAGCGCGGCCGTCGGCTTCGGCGTTGGTTTGCCGCTGGTGCTGATCGCGGCGGCGATACCGGCACTGCTGACGGGCGAGGCTGATCTCGTGAAGATCATGCTCGGCCTTGGTCTCGGCATGTTTGCGATCTTGATCGTGATCGCAGCAGCGTGGCTCAACAATACGTACAACCTCTATGCGACCTCACTCGTCTTCCAAACGTTGATGCCCAGAGTGTCACGGTCCTGGTTGACCGTTTTCGCTGGGGTCGTTGGAACTGTTGCGGGCCTAGCGGGCCTCGCTTCCTATCTTGTTCCCTTCCTGCATGTATTGAGCGTAGCGATACCGCCCATCGGCGGCGTTTACATTGTCCATGCTTACCTTTCCCCATCGCGGATAGAGAACGTTCTCCCGACCTGGCGGCCAGCTGCATTCCTGTGCTGGTTAGCGGGTGTCTTGGTAGCGGCGGTGCAGGCTCCGCTCGGTTTCGAACTCAGCGGCGTGAGCGCACTGGATTCCCTGTGCGTGTCGGCACTGATTTATTTCGCGATCAAGAGAAGGCCTTTTTCGCTTAAGCGGTATGTACATCGGCGTTTGAGCTAAGACCAAATCAGCGCACGATGCTATCAAACGTGCTGATGAACAGGAAAAGGGGCTGAAGCCGTTCTCCATCAAGGGCGGAATGTGGCGGCGTCGATCTGGCGCCGCCACATCCTTTTTATCTCAGCCCGCAGACTTTCCTTTTAGAATTTGGCCGTTCCAGCGATGAAGAAACGGCGTCCATCTTCATTGTATTCGGTCAGGATTTCGCGTTCCTGGCGATTGTCGAACACATTGAGAATGCCGGCGCGGATCAGGAACTTGTCGTTGATCTTGTAAGTGCCGGAGAAGTCCACTGTCAGGTAACTGCCGCGCTCAACATTGTAGAGCGGGTTCGAGTAGACATCGAGGTATTGACGCCCAACATAGTTGCTGGCCGCGAACAGCGAGAGCTTCTCGTTCGCCTGCCAGCTTACCGAGAGGTTGCCTGAATGGTGAGGCGTATAAGGGATCGCGAGCGGTGTCGGACCCGAGCGGTTTTCAGCATCAAGATAGGAATAGTTGGCCTGCACGGTCACACCGGCAACCGGGCTGAACCGGGCCGTCGCTTCGATACCCTGGGTGCGGACGCGCGCGATATTCTCATAAGCGAAGATCGGGCGGCCATCTTCAAGGAAGCCGACGAAGTTCGGCAATAGCGGGGCAGCGATGACGTCCCTGGTACGGTTCTCGATGCTGATCTGGTTGCGCAGAGAATTGCGGAACAGGGTGATGCCGACTGCGAAATCCGACGTGTCGTAGCGGACTGAGGCTTCATAGCTGGTGCTGGTTTCCGGTTTCAGATCTTCCGAACCGATAATGTAACAGCCCGTGGTGGCGCTGCCGCATGAAACCGTACCCCAGTTGGGGCTGTTCTGCAGTAGCGTCGGCGCGCGGAAGGCGCGGGCCCAGCCGCCCTTGACGGTCAGGTCGTCGACCGGGTGCCAGACGACGTAGGCGCGCGGGCTGTGATGACCCCCGAAATTCTCGTGATCGTCATAGCGGTTGCCGAGCGTGACGCTGAGGTCTTCGGTCACCTCGATCTCGTCCTCGATGAACAGCGCTTTCTGCGTAACGCTGGTCGAGGTGCTGAGGCCGAATTCGGGCGAACCCGGCAGGCCGCCGAGGTTTGCCGGATCCTTCAGACGCTGGTAGCGATATTCGCCGCCGATCGTGATGGATTGGCGGGCTGCTTCCCACGGCAGGGTGAACCGGCCGTCGAGGATCACGTCGTTGGAGGTATTGGGATTGATCTCGTCATCCACCGTGCCCGCCGCGTTGTGGATGCGGTCGGCGGAGAGGCGGAGCAGGGCCTTGCCGAAATCCCAGTCGCCCTTGTAGGCGAGCGAGCCGGAATGGCGCGTCATTGGCGTCTGGCCGTGAATCAGCTTGTTGTACCCGTAGTTCAGCGACACTTCGTTGTGCGCGTCCGGTGTCCAGACGAGCGTGCCGTCGAGGTACTTTTCTTCCTGCCGGTCGAAGCCGGGCAGTGGATCACCGCCACCCGAGGGAACCGGGTTCACGGTGCGGTCTTCCTCGCGGATGTTGATGCCGCCATAGGCCTTGAAACCGAGCATTCCGGCCACGATTGGCCCGCTGATGTAGCCGCCGACCTTGTCGAGATCGCCTGCGTCGCGATCTTCCTGGAAGGTGTAATCGGCCGAAAGCGAACCGTGCCAGTCTTCGCCCACCGGCTTGGTGATGATGTTGACGACGCCGCCGATCGCATCCGAGCCGTAGAGCGACGACAAGGGGCCGCGCACCACCTCGACCTGCTGGATGGCCTCCACGGGCACCCACGCTGCATCGAAATCATTGCCACGGAAGTTGGTGGTGGAGGCGCTGACGCGTTTCCCGTCGATCAGGAACAGCGTGTAGATGCTGGGCAGACCGCGAAGCTGGATGTTGCGCTGGTTACCCGCGCGGTTGATGGTGACGCCCTCCATGCGATCGAGAATGTCGGTGAGATCCTGGATCGGACGCAAGGCGAGTTCTTCCGCCGTCACCACCGAAATGCTTGCCGGGGCATCGATGATCTTCTGTGCCTTCGATGATGCGGTAACGACAATGGCATCGCTGTTCTGGGCCGGGCCGTCATTCTCGGCCGCCGTTTGAGCGTAAGCGGTTTGACTGAGGGCAAACAGCGAAACGGCGCTGAGCAGTAACCGGGTCTTGCAGATCATGGTACTTCCTCCTGTTGTGATTGAAGACAAAGCGGGTCCGTGGCGCGAAACGCGCATGTTTATTCGGCGTGCTTGGATGGGCGCCGGTGCGCCCGTTCTTTCAGCTTGTGTCTGTCGTCAGCCGATGGTCATGGCTGCGCTGGAACGGTATCGTTATTGCGCCGGCGCCTCCTGAAGCTTGCGATAGTGTTCGCGGTCGATCGCGCTGGCCTGAAGCGTGCTCCGGATGAGGCGGGTGAACGCGGGTAGGGGCACGGTGATGTGATCCTCGCCTTCAATCTTCAGAAAATCGAACTTCAAGCCTTTCGCGGCGAGGGGCGACAGGCGCGTGGCCATGTCTTCGGATCCCTGCACCATGTCGGGCAATTCTGCCGCGCCGACGGCAAGGATCAGGCGACCGGACGGAGGCGCCTTTGCCAGCGTGGAAACGAACCGGGCCTCTTCCTCGCGGATATATTCGCGGTTCCACCAGATCGAGGAGCTGACGGCGGCATAGTTGGCGTATGCGTTCGGCCGAGTGAAATAGGCGTGCAGGACCAGGAGCCCCCCCAGCGAATGGCCGAAGATCGATTGATTTCGTGGATTTGCCTTATAATTGCCGAGGACGAGCGGCTTCACGCGACTCTCGATGAAATCGAGAAACCGATCAGCACCGCCGGGCGCCTCCCAACCTTCGGTCGGCGCTTCTCGCTCCGGCGCGTTGGGCGTGAAATCGGGAACGCGGCGGTCCATGTAGAAATCGCGGTCGCCGGGATAGCCGATACCAACAATGATGGCCGGGAGCAGGCCGTTATGATCGGGCCGTCGTCCCATCATGATCGCCTGCGCCGAGAATTGTGGAAACCAGGCGTTGCCATCGAGAACGTAGATCACCGGCCAGCCCTCTGGCGGCGGCGCTTCGGTCGGGATGGAAATGAAGAGCCGGTAATCCTTCCCATCTGGTGTCGTCAGTGAAAGTTCGCCGGCATTCCGCAGCGTGACCGGTGCAAGCGCCGGGGCATCCGCCGCCGCTGGCGTGGAGTACAGGCACAGCGTGAGAAGCGCGCATCGCAGAAGCGCTCGCATCGTCTTGTCGTCCTTCCTTGATCGTAAATCGTGTATTGTCAGAACGCGTGCCGAACCTCGACGCCGACCGTTCGCGGGCGAAGCAGCGTGGTGCGCTCGAAACTGGATCTGTATGGTGAAAACGAAGCCTGAAACTGCTTGAAGGTCTGCCCTTTCGTATCGAGCAGGTTGTTCACGAACAGGCGCCAGCTCGTGGCGCCAATCGAGAGACGCGTGGATAGATTTGCCTGCCAATAGGCATCGAGTTTCCGGTAGCGCGGATTGTCTTCCGGTCCTTCGGGCATTGGTCGAACAGGGCCGAAATCGCTGTAGGATGCGCCCGTGTAGCTGACAGAGAAAGTCGCTCCAATCCTTGCCTTGTCGCTGATGTCTGTCGTGTGATCAACAAGAAGCGAGCCTGAAAAGCGGGGCACGAACGGGAGCTTTTCGTCTTTGAAGCCGATCCCGTCGATGCGCTCGTCGAGGCGGCCATCGATATGGGATAAGCCGAACTGGACCGATGTTCCCTTTGCGGGAATGTCATCGATCTGAAGCTGCAGCTCGCCGCCCCTCACCGTCGCCGAGCCCGCGTTCCCCCTGAGGCCGAACAACGTTGGGGACTGGATCTGCGTCTGCATGTCCGACCAGTCGATATGGTAGACCGATGCTGTCAGATAGACATGACGCCCGATGCCGAGCTTGGCGCCGAACTCGTAGCTGACGATGCTGTCCGAAAGATATTGCCGGTATCCTGCGGGCAGCGGAGATGAGGTGGTTTCCGCGTTGAACCCGCCCGGACGAAAACTGTCCGCAATCGTGACGTAGATCAGGCTGTCCGTGTCCAGCGTGTAAGAGGTGTTGAAACGGAATGCGGCGCCGTCCTCATTGTATCGCCCATGGCTGATCTCTTCTGGTAGCGGGACGTCGAGAGCGAGGCCATCGTCGTCGCGGCGGCCGGCAGCCCACTGGTTGATTACCGCGGCATCGGAACGGCGGCGGAAATCGAAATGACGGGCGCCGAGAGAGAGGTGCCATTCCGGGATCGGTCGGTAACCGATCTCCCCGAACACGGCGAACTGGCGGAGCGTCTCTTCGCTTGCCATGTGGGATTCCCTGTCGTCGTTCAGGCTGACGCCTAGCAGCTCTTCGAGGTCGCTTTGCCCTTCGAAGGGAATCGGAACGCTGATCTGATAATCGCTCTTGAACCGCGAGTGATAGAGATACGCGCCGACCGACCAGTCGAAGGCGCCTCCGCCCTTTGAGACGAGGCGTATTTCCTGTGTCCACGCCCGCGCCGTGTCCTTGCCTTCGCTGACGGCAATGAACGGTGGCAGCGCAATGTGAGCTCCGATCACTCGCGCGTAATAATTGTCGCGTTCCGAATGCGTAATGTCCTGCCGCTGCGCGCGCGAGACTTTAAGATAGCTGATCGTGGAGGTCAGGTCGGCAATGCCGACATCGCGTTGTACGGTGATTGCTGCAACGCTCGTGTTTTCGTCCTGATAGCCGGGCACATTGTAGCCGACCTTGAACGTACCGAGCGTGCTTTCGAACCAATTGCGCTCGCCGAACGTGCTATCTTCATTCTGGTAACTGGCATCGACGATCATGAGATCATCCGGAACCCAGCGCAGCGCGAGCCGAGCCGTCATCGTTCTGGCATCGTCGACATTTGCGCTGTCCAGTATCACATTGTCCAGAACCCCGGACGTGTTCTGGAAAGCGGCGGACAGGCGTAGTGCGAGCTTGTTGCTCACGATCGGCAGGTTCGCGATCGCCGAAGTGTCCTGATTGGAGCCGCCGTGCATTGTGAATGACAGCGCGGCACTCGCTTCCGCGCTTGCTGCGACCAGATCGGGCTTCACGGAAATGTAGCGGATGACGCCGCCCATCGCGCCCGCACCGTAGTGCGTTCCTTGCGGACCGCGCAGGATCTCGATGCGTTCGAGATCGAGCAACCGCATGTCGAGCGGACGGAACGTGCCGGGCCGATCGATCGGCACGTCATCAAGATATACGGCAGTTGTCGCAACAAGGCCGACATCCTCGCCGCTGCGCAGTCCTCGCAGAAAGGGACGGAAGCCGTCGCGCCGGCCTTCGTCGGTGAACGTGAGGCCGGGGATCAGGCGGGCGATGTCGCTTGCGCTCTTTGCCGCGGTCGTTTCCAGATCGGAGCGCGAAAATGCCTGTATGTTGAAAGGAACGCTTTCGATAGTGTTTTCGCGCCGCGTCGCGGTCACGACGATCGGTGTTTCTTCCCAGGCAGGTAGTGAAGCGGAGGCTTCCTTGTTTCGTGGCGTTACAGCGGGGTCGCGCATCACGACGAAGCTGCCGCCGCCCTGTCTGGCTGCAAGATCCGATCCCGCAAGGAGTCGATCAAGTGCTGCGCCTGGTGGTAACACGCCGCGCACGCCGGCGGTCCGTTTGCCGCGTACATCGTTCGTGGCGTAAACGATATTCATGCCGGATTGCTGGCTGAAAACGTTGAGCGCCCGGGCCATGTCGCCCGCTGGAACATGAAAGCTGATGGTCGCGGCGATTGCAGGGGTGGCGCCGGACATGCCGATCGCGGCTGCGTACAGCACAAGCGAAACGCCAGCATGGTTCATTCCCCCTTGTTGCCCCTCCAATTCCTTCAGACAAAGCGATCAAGGATACCGGTAACAAAAAAATCACAATGCCGGGCGGCCGATCCTGATTTCGTTGTCGCGGTATTCGACCTTGAGCGAAAAGCCATTCTCCAGCAGCCGGGCGAACTGTTCAACATCGTTCGCTGCGAACCTGCCGCCGATGTGCATCGTCTTCACGCTGTCATCCACGATCACCAGCTTGCGCCGGTTGTAGCGGTTGAACTCTCGAACGACGTCTTCCAGCGGAGACTGCTCGAACACGAGTGTGGAATTTCGCCAACCGAGGCTGTCCTCGATACTCGAAACCGGGCGGTAGCCGACGAGTGTCGAGGTGTCCGTGGCGATCGCAACGCCGCCTGCGCCAAGCTCGACTGCGTTGTTCCGCCCGCCATCGGGGCCAAGACGAACGCGCCCTTCAAGTACGGAGACGCGCAGTTCGTGCTGCTCTCGTCTCATGGAAAAGCGCGTGCCGAGAACGGTCACCTGCTGTTTCCCCGCATGAATTACGAATGGGCGCGAGGCGTCGTGTGCCACCGCGAAGAAAGCCTCTCCCTCGTCCAGCCACAGCACCCGCTTGTCATCCGTCACATCGGCGCGAAGACGGGTCGCGGTGCCGAGGTCGACAGAGCTGCCGTCCGCGAGCTTCACATTGCGGATTTCCCCGATCGCGGTCGCATAGGCTGTGGGCGCCTGTGGGGTGCGCAGGTCGTGAAATGTGTAAAGTCCGATCGCGCCGGCAAACGATGCCGCCATCGCCAGCGGCAGCCAGCGTTTCAGAATGCCGCGTCGTTCATGCGCCGTCGCATCGAAGTCAGGTGAACGCAGTGCCGCGGCCCGGTCGAGGCGCTGCCAGACGCTTTCCAGCCTCAGGAAGGAAACGCGGTTCGCGGGATCGTCCAGCCAGCTGTCCAGTGCCGCGGCGTCTTCGTCGCTCCAGCTGTCTCCATCACGGCGTGTCAGCCATTCGGCTGCATCCTGTTCGATCTGCTGCCAGTCGTTCATGGCTGGCCTCCCGTCTTGTATCGTGTGGTTGTCGTTGCGGATCTTTGCAGCTTGCCGCTGCCCCCAAGCATGAAATCGGCGAGCGCGCGGATGCCGAGCGTCGTCTGCCGCTGAACGGTATCGAGCCCCACGCCCATCGCGTCCGCGACCTCGCGCTGCGACAGGCCCTGCACCTTTCGGAGCTCGATCACCTCACGGCAGCGTTTGGGCAGGTTCGCCAGGCCTTCCTGCAACCGCCGCAGGTCGTCGCGCGCCACCGCGCTCTGCTCCGGCGTCACCGTGTCGATACTGATCGCTTCCAGATCGGCAACCTCGTCGAAGGCGATGATCTTGGCGCGTTTGGCGAGGTTGATGAGGTGATTACGGGCAACCGTCAGCAGAAAGGCGCGCGGGTATATCGGGCGTGCGGAGCGGGCGGCTTCGTAGGTCTTGAGGTAAATGTCCTGCCGCAGGTCAGTGAGGTCTTCGTAGCGGCGCCAGTTTCGGCGCAGGAAGCCCATGAGCAAGGGTTCCAGCGGAAGAATCTCTTCCGCGAACCACCTGTCCAGCACCTTCCTGTCATCCTCCACGCGCGTTCCCCGGCGAAAATCCTGAAACCCCGTGAAGTCCTCAGACAATCACATTTGGAGAACCCGGTACATTTTTCTTTGCAAGGGGCGGATGAAGGCGGTGCCTTTCTTCAAGCCTGTGGAACGGTGCGGGCTTTCGCCTCGCCCCACACGCTGTCCCGTGGGCCGCTCTCGGCGCGCCGATACGCAATGCGGGCCATCCAGAAGAGCGCGGCGGCGCCCGCAAGGGCGGTGACGTCGACCAGAATCGTGTGGCGATAGCTCCACCCCGTTCCTGGAAGTCCTGCTGCTGCCAACAGCGACGTGATCGGGATCAGCAGGGTCATCGCACCGGCGAACGCCAGCAGTTCCCATCCCGCCCGTGCCGCACCGCGCGCGAACGCCCAGCCGATCGCGGCAAGGAAGGTGAGGTAGTAGATCCAGCTGTGCCACGCGGCTACATCTCCGACACGCCCCGGCAACCACTTCGCGGCCGCGATCGTCAGCGAGATGCCCGCCACGCACCCGAGTGTGACGCCGACCGTGAGAGCGCCCATCACGATGGTCGACCGGCTTTGCGTGACGGCGCCCGCCTTGCGCTCCTTCTTGCGGCGTGATTCGATCCACAGCAGGTTGCCCGTGTAGAACAGCATTGCGCCCGCGAGGCCCATGAAGAAATACGCCCAGCGCACCGGCGGGCCGCCGAAGCTGCCGAAGTGGAGTGTGAAGAAGCTGGTGAGGGTGGGCATGAAACCGGCCGGTTGCATACCCGGCATGTAATCGGTTTCGGTGAACTTTCCGGTGTAGGGGGCGACCTCGACCCACCCCGCGTTGGGCGCACGGTGACCGTAAGCCGGATTTTCACCCCACGCGCTCACCGTCAGGCCATTGCCTGCGCTTGAACGCTTCGGAGCAGTTCGTCAGCGGGAATAACAGGGCCGCGTGGGGCGGGGTCGTGGTGTTCGCCTTCTTCCCATTTCGCGGCGAGATTGCCGCCATAGGCGATCTTGTTCTGAACGTCGTAGAACTGGTCGTGAAAGGCGAACACGACCGCCGTCAGACAGATCACGATATGGAAGGGCAGGCTGAACAGGCCGAGCACGTTGTGCGTATCGAGCCACATGCGTTTCAGGTTCTTGCCGACGCGTACCGCGAACAGATCTTTCACGAGGCTGGGGAGCAGCACGATCGTGCCGGAAACCAGCGCGATGCCATACAGCAGGCAGATGATGCCCATGATCGGCATGGCGATTTCGTGGTCGAGCGGAAGGCCGACCTGCTGGTGCAGAACGTCCACGATCTGTGCAACCTCGGTGCCCACGATCTGCACGATCTCCACGGAGCCGTCGGCTGCGAGTGTCGAGCCGAACATCGGCGCCGGGTCGCGGCGGCTCGCGCCGGGCGCGCGCTCCAGCCACATCATGCGTGCCGGGGCTTCGGCGTTGGGTGAAATCGTGATCTGGAACTGCCGTTCCGCCTGCGGTCGCGCGGCGAGTGTCTTGTCGATCAGTTCCTGCGTACGTTCGATGGCGGGGGCAGGGGAGAGCGCGACGGGCGGCGATGCCCAGCGCTGCACCTGCGTCTCGAACATCGTGATCGCACCCGCGTAGAAGGCGATGAACAGGGCAAGGCCGCTGATGATGCCCACCCACGTGTGGACATCCTTGTACATGCGGACGACATCGGTGCGCACGGTTCGCCTCTCCAGCGTTTCAGGGTTGAACCACGGCCAGAAGGCCGAAGGCGATGCCGTTCGCGAGACCGAGCCAGCCCCAGGCCGCGCGTCCGCTGCGAAACAGGAAGCAGAAGCCGAGGATCGTCACCCAGATCGGCGACGCCATCCACATGGTAACCTGCAGCTTGCCGCCGCCGCTGCCGGGGGCGAGGATCGCGAACAGGCTGCTGAGGGCGAGTGCGAGACCGAAGCCGAGCACGAGCCCCGCGCTTGCCTTTCCGAACCAGTCACGGCTGGTGTATTCGAACGTACTCATTTTTTCGCCTTCTCCCCCCGCTGCCAGGCGACGGCGAGCGGGATCACCGACCAGAGCAGCATCGCCGCCGTCAGGCTGGTGAAGACCGCCGTCGCGGTCCCCATGATCGTCCACAGCATAACCTGCCCCACGACCAGAAACGCCCAGCCCGCCCATCGCGCCCATGGCAGTAGTGTTTCGCGCAGCCGCTGGTTCGGCGAAGCGAGATACAGCGCGATCGTGCCGACAAGCAGGCACAGGCCCGCCAGGATTTCTGTCATCGTCTTGCCGCTCCATCCACTGGCGAGAAATACAACGTGAGCGTTGCATAAAATGCAAACGAGAGGCAATAGCTAACAGGTGGAGGCTGCGTGAACCGCTACCAGCGATATTGCAGGCGCGCCGTCACGGTCCGGCCGGAACCGTAGTAGCAGGCTGCATAAGCGGTGCAGGTCGCCACATAGGTCTTATCGGCAAGATTGCGGGCGTTGACCGAGAGCGACAGGCCGTCGAGCGACGGGGTCGAAGACCCGAAATCATACCTTACGAACACGTCGAACAGCGTGTGCGCCGGAATCTCGAGCGTGTTGGCAAGATTGCCCCAGCTCTTGCCGGTATAACGGATACCGCCGCCAAGCCCGAGGCCATGCAGCACACCTTCGGGCAAGCGATAATCGACGAAGCCCGAGGCGAGCCATTCCGGCACCTGACCTACCCGGTTGCCGAGTTCAGTGGCGGTGTTGCTGCTCTTGGTTACCTTCGACCACGTCCGCGTCAGGCTGCCGACGAAGGTGAGGCCGATGCGGGTCGCGGCGCGGCCCTCCAGTTCCACGCCGCGCACGCGGATTTCGCCCGTCTGCACGTTGCAGACACTGGTGCCGCACATCGTGCCGTCGGGGTCTGGCGTCGCCACGTTCTGCTGCTTGATCTGGTAAGCGCCGAGCGTGAAATAGGCGTGGCTGCCGCGCGGTTCGAAACGCAGACCCGCTTCGTATTGCTGGCCTGTTGTCGGCAGGAAGGGCTCTTTCGTCAGGTTGGAGGTTGGTTCAGACACCAGCGGTTGAAAGGATTCCGAGTAGCTGGCGTAGGGTGCGAGGCCGTTGTCGAAAAGATAAACGGCGCCAGCCTGCCACGTGAAGTCGCTGGAACGCGTCGTATAGCGTGTGCCGGCAACGGTGTTCGTTGTCTTGTCGTCGACCCAGTCCTTGCGGCCGCCGATGCTGAGGCGCAGGTTGCCGAGCTTCATCTGGTCCTGAAGGTAAAGGCCGATCTGGTCGCTTTCGGTTTCGGTATAAACTTGGGGCGTGAGGTTTGCCGCATAGTGGGACGAACCGCGAGAGACTGGATTGTAAATGTCGATCAGAGGCTCGACCTGTCCGCGCGGCAGGCCGGGCGCGATGACGAGGTCGCGGTAATGTTCCCAGTCGGTACGGAAGAAGTCGATACCGCCGAGCAGCGTATGCTCGATGGCGCCGGTTGTGAATTTCGCCTGCAGGTTGGCGTCGATTGCGATGCCGTCGCTCTCGCCGTCTCCCTGCACAGCACGGCGGCCGATGGTCTGGCCAGGGATGCAGCCAGCGAAGGCCGCCGGATAACCGGTGAGCATTGCCGCGCATGTCGAAGCGCCGGGCGTCGCGGCATTCAGCGTGTCGCCCGAAAGCACGGTCACGCGGTACAGCGAGTTGACGTGAGTATAGCGCACGCTGTTTCGGAAGCTGATGTTTTCGCTCAGGTTCGCGCGGAAGAACGACCCGATCAGAATCTGTTCGCGATCGTAGACGTTCCAATCCGGCTCGCCGAGATATTCGTCGAGATCGATACGGTCGCCGTTCGAAGGATAAAGCGTGCCGGTCGCGGGCAGGAACTGATACGTCGAGCCGCCCTCGTCGCGCTGGTACTGGCCGAGCAGCGTCCATGACACGTCGTCGCTCGGCGCCCACGTGAACGACGGCGATATGTAGTAGCGGCTGTTGCTCGTCTTGTTGATCTGGGTCTGGCCGTCGCGGGCAAGGCCGACCAGCCGCGCCGAGAATTTGCCGTCGGCATCGAGCGCGCCGGAAATGTCGCCTGCGGCCTGATACTGCCAGCGGCCGAGATCGGTGAAGCCGGCCGCCTGAAGCATGAGTTCGCCGGAGAGTTTTGTTGTCGGCCGCTTCGTCACCATGTTGATGATACCGCCCGGTGCGGTCTGTCCATAAAGCACGCTCGACGGGCCCTTGAGCACTTCCACCTGTTGCAGCGCAAATGGATCGAACTGCGTGCGCGTCCATTGTCCGCCCGAGGGCAGGCGGAGGCCATCGACGAAATTGTTGTTGGAAGAGAAGCCACCGGCGCCGAAGCCGCGTACCACGATTTCATCGGTGCGGCTGTCGATGCCGGTGGATTCGACGTTGACGCCCGCGGTGTAGGCGAGCGCGTCGCTCACCGTGCCCACGGCGCGGACATCCATTTCTTCCCGGCTGATGATCGAGATGCTCTGGGCCGCCTCGATGATCGGCGTTTCCGCTTTCGAGGCCGATGTCGCTGCGCTTCGCCCCGTCGCGACGACGACGATCGTGCTGTCTGCAGTTTCGTCGGTCACAGACTCCTGCGCGAGCGCAGCCCCCGAGAAGGAGGCAGACAGCAGTAGAGCGCAACGAATTGAAAGCGCCGGTTTCATTGGTGGACCTCTCCGGTTGTGGTTGCTCTGCGCCCCCTGTTGGACACTCGTCGTCGCATTATTAATATTGATTCTCATTTTCAAGAAAGAATCATGTCATTGAATGTCCCGGCGTCGTGGTGTGGCTTTTGGGTTGCAAGATCTGGTCAGCCACGGATGCAGCGGCTCGTCGCATTGCTGATTGCTTATTTGAGAATCATTCGCAATAATGGCTGGCATTCCAAGGGAGTTGCCCCATGCTGCGTGTTCAGGCCATCGAACGGGAAACCGCCAGCATTCTCGTTGACGCGGCGCGAGGCTGGCGGGAAGCGCGTGACGAGGGGTGCGACGTGCAGCCCCGCCTCTGTGCGATCCTCTCCGCGCATCGCTGCGAAATGCTTACGCCCGCGCTCAGCAGTCTCATGCATTTCTACGAAGCAGGGCTGGGCCGGCCGATTGTCATCGGCGGCGAAGCGCTCTCCGGCGATGAGCATCTCTTGTTGCAACTGATCGAAGGCAGTCGTTCGCGCGCGGCCTGTGGCACATATAGCAGCGAGCTCGGCGCCGCTTTCGATTGTGCGATCTGTTCGGCCCGGATCATGTTGGCGATGCTCCTCGAAGATGCACGGAGGCTGCATTGAGAAGCCCTGTTCCGGAAGATCAGTCGGAGATCGCTGACACCGCTGCGCTTGAACGGATCATCGGCAAGACACCGCCCGCAATCCATCTGAAGGTCATAGACCACCTCGATGAAACCGCGCTGCGCTGGATCGCGCGGTCGCCACTGGTGTTCGCCGGTTTCGGAAACGGCACAGGAATCACGGTGACGCTCGGCGGTGGTGAGCCGGGTTTCGCGCAGGCGTCGCGATCGGAACTGCGGCTGCCCCTGTCGCATCTCGATGATGCGGTGCTAGTGCGCCCAGGCCTTGGGTTGGGTGCGTTGTTCCTGCTTCCCGGAATCGGGGAGACGCTGCGTGTCAACGGCCGGGTCGCGTCGATCGATGCCGGAATGGCGGTGATGGCGGTCGAGGAATGCTATGTGCACTGCGCCAAGGCGCTGATCCGGTCCGGCTTCTGGTCGGCATCGCCTGTGAAGGAGGTGCCGGAGGGCACGGCGGAATTCGTCGCGGCGAGCCGTTTCATCGCGCTCGCAACGATCGACGCGGACGGTGGAGCGGATCTCAGCCCGAAAGGTGATCCGGCGGGCGCCATGGCGCAGATCGGAGACGGTAACCTCTGGTTCGCCGATCGGCCGGGCAATCGCCGCGTGGACAGCTTCCGAAACATTGTCGCTCAACCGGGTATCGGGGCGGCGCTTCTTATTCCCGGATCGCACGACGTCGCCATCGTCAGCGGCCGGGCACACCTGACAACGGATGAAACCGCACGGTCGCGCTTTGCGGTGAACGGCAAGATACCGCTGATCACCGTCTCAGTGGATGCCGAGATTGTCCGGCGCCGGAGTGCGGCCCTGGAGCGCGCGGCGCTCTGGCCCGCCGTGGCCGTCGAGGGCGTGGATCCCGCGGCCATGTTTGTCGCGCACATGAAGTTGAACAGAAACAAGGGCCTCGGCGCAAGGATCGCCAGCACCGCAGTTGCGGTTCCGGGTCTGATGCGCATGGGACTCGAGCGGGATTATAAATCCAATCTCTATTGAGCCAGCTTCGCGCAGGAAAATCGCCTATCAGAGATTTCCAGCGCGGGCCCTGCTAAATTGCGTGCGGTGGGTGAGGTGACATGGTGAAACTGGTCCAGTGTATTGCCGGTTTTTCTGAACTATTTTTCTATGGTCTCCACAGGCAGCCAAGTCGTCAGAAGACGCTCTCTTTTGGCGAATGGTCCGTTAGCAGTTTAGCGGAGGCGTGGCAGAACCGAGGTGCCAGCCTTCGAAATTGAATGATGGGGGATGCCGCACACATCCCGATTACCAGCCTACGAAGTCGCGCATGTCGATGGTGTCGAGGCGGCCTGCGGCGAGGTCTGACAAGGCCTGGTCGAGGATGGCGGTGGCCTCGGCGATCTCGGCGGGGCCGAAGGTCAGCGGCGGCGTGAACTCGATCACATTGGCGTTGCCGCCCACGTAATAGGCGACGAGGCCAAGTTCGTGGCAGCGATAGAGAAGGCGTGCGGCTGCCCGCGTTGCGGGGGTTTTCTTGTTCCGATCGTCGACGAGTTCGACGCCGATCGCCAGACCGCGTCCCCGAATGTCGCCGATGATGGGATGCTTTTCCGAAAGGCCCCGCAGCGCCGCCATCAGGTCGGCACCCTGCGACGCGCTGCGTTCCGCCAGATCCTCGCGCTCGATCGTATCGAGCACTGCCAGCGCCGCCGCGGCGCACACCGGGTTTCCGTGCAGGGTTTGCATCGCGAATGCCGTGCCCGCATCGAGCACGTCCGCCGGGCCAACGATCGCGGATATGGGGAGACCTCCGCCCAGCCCCTTGCCGAACACGGCGATGTCGGGTGTGAAGCCTTCGTGTGCGAAACCGTGCAGCTTGCCCGTGCGCGCAAGGCCGATCTTCACTTCGTCTGAAACGATGAGGATGCCGTGCGCGCGGCATCGGCGCACCAGCGCCGCCAGAAAGCCTTCGGGCGGCACGATGAGGCCCCCGTCCGACTGGATCGGTTCGATGAAGATCGCGGCGATCTCGTGCGGCGGCACGCTGGTGGCGATCATGTGATCGAAGATTTCCAACACCGATTCCGCCGTAACCGTATCGTGATAGCGGCACGGATAGGGCAGCAGAACGAGATCGGACGAACGTTCTGCATGGGCCTGCGAAGGGTGACCGGAAATCATCATCGATCCCGTGGTCCCGCCGTGATAGGCGCCGGAAAAGGCGATAATTCGCCGCCGCCCGGTTGCGCGCACCACGGCGCGGTAGACGGTTTCGTTGGCGTCCGATCCGGAATGGCCGAACCATACCTTGCGTGCGCCTTCACCCGGTGTGATGCGCAGCAGGCGTTCGGCGAGTTCGACGATTGCGGCATTGGTTCCGGAAAGCACGCTGGCGCCCGCTTGATCGCGTACAGCGCGGCTTACCGCCTCCACGATCGCTGGATGGCTGTAGCCAAGGCTGGCTGCCCCCCAGCTTGCCGAGAGGTCCAGCAGGGCCGCGCCGTTGCTATCGCGCAGGTAGCAGCCCGCGCCGCCGACAGCGGTCTGCGGAAAGAAGCGCAATTTCTGAAGCGTGCCGATCGCCGCGACATCGCGCGCGTAGAGATCAGTTGCCATCGCTCTGTCTTTCACACTGGAGGCCCGCCCGAACGGCGGCAACGGTTCGGGCGGCCCACGTTTCGATGCCTGCGATGCTGCCCAGCTTGTCCTGCCGCAGTTCCACGAGCACGGCCGGGCGTCCCCACGCTTCGCCGTGGAGCGGGAGCGTGGCATCGGTCTCGTCCTCGATCTGATAGGGCTGATTGCTGATGGCGTTCACGCCCGCCTGCCTGAAGGCGGCGACCATAGCCTCGCCGGTTGCGGGGCTTTGCCGTTGCAGAATGCCGACATCCCACGGACGTTCCACGTTCGCGAGTCGGGGCGTGAAGCTGTGGATGGACACCAGCAGATGGTCGCCATCGGGATCGCGCTGCGCAAGCATCTCTGCGACGGCATCGTGGAACGGCTGAAAATACAGGCGCGCACGCTGTTCACGCTGCGCCTCCGGCAAATCCCGGTTACCGGGAATGACGATACCGGCCACTGTATCGGGAATGCTCTCGGACGATGGCAGCGGCCGGTTGCAATCGATCACGAGGCGCGAATAGCGCGACAGGATGGCCGGGGCGTCCAGCAATTCCGCCAGTCGCCGCGTGACGGCGGCGGCACCGATATCGTAGCCGATATGACTTTCGAGGTCGCATGGGCTGATGCCGAGAGAAATCCCCTCGGGCACACTGTTTGACGCATGTTCGCATGTCAGCAGGATCGGCGCCTTCCCGTTGGGGTTGACGATCTCGACCGCGGCCGGGCCGCTGCACTCCCGGTTCATCAATAGACCGAACCGTAGAGCGCGCAGATATCCTCCGGCGAGAGCTTCGCGACCCGTTCGATCTCGCCGGTCTTCATCGCGGAATGACAGGCATGGAGTTCAGGCGGCAACCAGGATTTGACGACCGCGTCCGCATCGAGCGCCGCAAGCGCTTCGCCAAGGCTTTGCGGCAGACGCGTCAGCCTGGCGCGCTCCGCGTCGGGAAGATCGGAAGGGTCCACGCTGACCAGTTCGGGCAGGGGCAGGGCGCCGCGAATACCCTCAAGCCCTGCAAGCACGATCAGCGCGGCGACCAGATAGGGATTCGCGGTGGCATCGCAGGCACGAAACTCCACGTTGAATTGTCGCGCCGCGTCCGGGCCATTTTGCGGGAAGGTCGGGCAGATGCGCAGCGCCGCTTCCCGGTTGCGTTCGCCGACGATCGCATAAGCAGCGCTCCAGCTATGTTCCACCAGCCGCAAGTAGGAGATTGGGCTGGGGGCGGAGAATGCCGTGATCGCAGGCAAATGCTTCACGATGCCTGCGGTGAAATGCGCTGCGATTTCGGAAAGTCGGCCGGGGCGGGCGGCATCGAAAGTCACGTTGCCGGGTGGAGCGTTCAGGCTGAAATGAATGTGTACGCCGCTGCCTGCGGCGTCGGGTTCCGGCTTCGGGGTGAAGCTGGCGCGCATTCCGGCTGCGCGGGCGATTTCGCGTGTGATCTCGCGAAGCACGACCGCGCGGTCGCACGCCTGCAGGGCAGGGGCGGGGGCCAGCGTCACTTCGAACTGGTCGCGGCCGTATTCGGGAAGAATCATCTCCGGCTCGGCCCCGGCTTCCTCCAGCGCCGCCATCAGCGTTCCGCAAAACCCGGCAGCGCGGCGCATCGCGCCCAGCGAAAAGGCCGGTGCGTCGGCCCATGTTGCACCTTCCATGCGGAATTCGTGTTCAAACGCCATCACCGGCTCCAGCCCGGTTTCGGCGCGGAAGCGGTCGAGCGCGGTCTTCAGGAAGCCACGCGCGCAGCACACCCACGGCGCGCCATCCAGATCCATGATGTCGCCCAGCAGGAATTCGAGCGGTGGAGAGACGGCGTGCTCCACCCGCACATGCGTATCGGGATCGGGAATGATGCGAAGATCGCCGGACGAACCCCACGGATGTGCGCCGATCGCGCCGAAAGGATCGATCGCGACATTCGCAGGCACCCAGCCGATGCCGCGATCGAGATAGGTCGCGATCCGGTCCGACGGAAAGCTGCGGCCGCGCGTGATGCCTGCCAGATCAGTGGTGAGAACGGCGCAGAGCGGTGTACCCGCCGCGGAAAAGGTCTGATTGGTCACGGGTTCGTTTTCACCGGCTTGGCGTGGAAGAGATGTTCGATGGTGCCGGGCGTATCCAGAACGTCGGCATAGCCGCGAAGCGTCTGGATCGCCGCGGCGTGGCGTTCCGCAGAATAGGTGGCGCAGGCATCCTCGACGACGGTGACGAGGTAGCCGCGATCCGCCGCGTCGCGCGCAGCCATGTCGACGCACTGGTCGGTAATGACGCCGCAAACCACGAGGTGCGTGGTGCCGAGATTGCGAAGAACATAATCGGCCGCAGTCGAATTGAAGAGGCCGGAAGATGTCTTGGGCAGCACGATCTCGTTTTCGGCAGTGGCAAGCGCATCGATGATCGCGCCAGCCGGGTCGCCCTTTGGAACGTGGATGCCGCTCAACTGGTGATCCATCGAACGGTCACGGCCGTCCCGTGTCAGGCTTTCGATGATCGTATGCATCACCTGAACGCCCGCCGCGCGCGCGGCCTCCAGCAGGCGTTCCTGATTGTGCAAGACGCCGCCGTGCAGACGATCGCGATAGTAACCGCTCGCGTTATCGATCCAGATGCGCTGCATATCGACGAACAGCAGCGTGGTGGTTTCCGCGCGTGGTGGAATGCGAGAAAAGCGGGGTTCAATCCTCAACGTTGTGCTCCTTGGCAGGCCTCAATTTCACGGCCAGCGCTTCCAAGGTCTGCATCCGGGCTTCCGCGACATGGCCAAGTTTCGCTGTCAGCCCCGCGACGATGGCCTCGATCTGGGCCATGCCCGCCAGCGTGCTATCGAAAGGGGACAGGGATTCGACGGGTGCGAGCAGGCTGGCATCCGCGAGGCGTGCGATGGGCGAGCGCCACGGATCGGTGAACAGGATGATCCGCGATCCGCGTTCGCGAACGCGCTCCGCAGTGCGGATCACATCCGCCTGATAGCGCCGGTAATCGAAGATGATGACGAGGTCACGGCGGCCGAAGGCCTCCAGAACATAGGGTTCTTCCTCGCCGATCGGTTCGATCGTGCGCGTGTCTGCGCGAAGCATACCGAGGTGCTGGGCGAGATATCCCGCGAGGTATCGGCTGTATCGCCCACCCAGCACGCTGATGCGGAAATCGGGGTCCGCCAGCGCCTCGACAACGCGCTCATATTCGCTTGCCGGGTTCAACTCGCGCGTGCGGCGCAGCAGGTCGGCGCAGCCTTCGAGATAGCGGCCGAAGCTGTCCTTTGCGGGCTGTTTCACCTTGCTGAACATCGACAGCGGTGAGTTCATCCGCTCGTCCACTTCCGCGAGCAGCGCCTTCTGAAACGCCGGATAGCTGTCGAAGCCGAGCCGCCGCACGAAACGCACGACGCTGGGGTCGCTCACGCCCGAGCGGGCCGCGAGATCCGAAACGGTGGAAAGCCCGCTTGTCGGATAATTCGCCAGCAATTCCTGCACGATGAGTTTGTCCGCCTTTGTGAGCGAATCCGAGCCTCGAATGAGCGTGTCTTTGATCGTCATATCGTCCTTCTTGGCTTATTCATTACACAATGTGTAGATTATTCAAGTGAAGAAATGGAATTGACATTATGCCGACGCCTCCACATGCTTTGGGAGAACACGGCCCGATGGGTCGGGACTCGGAAACGAAAAAAGGGGGTACACATGCTTCGGATACATGGGTCGACGGCGATAATCGCGCACGTCCTGTTCCTCGCGTCGCTTGGAGGGTCAGTGGCCGCTCCCGCGCTGGCGCAGGAAGAGGGTGTCGTTGAGGGCGGCGAAATCCTGGTGACTGCTCGAAAGCGCGCGGAATCGCTGATTTCCGTGCCCGCGTCGATCGATGTCGTCACGCCCGAGGCGATCGAGGCGAAGGGCGTGGTCAACACGTCCGACCTGATCGGCCGGCTCCCGGGCCTCTCCACCTCATCCGACATCAACAGCCCGGGGCGCGACTTTCTCTCGCTGGTGATTCGCGGGGTTGGCGCGAACACGGGCGGCGGCGATCCGGCGGCTCCGGTGTTCGTCGACGGCATCTACCAGCCGCGTCTGGGCTTCGACACGCGCTATGTGGACGTGGAGCGCGTCGAGGTTCTGAAGGGGCCGCAGGGCGCGCTTTTCGGCCGCAATACGGAGGCCGGCGCAATCGCCATCAATTTCCGCCGGCCGGGGCCGGAAACGCAGGTCCGCCTGTTCGCCGAAGCGGATAGCCTGCTGTCCTTCCGCAGCCAGGCCAGCGTAAGCGGCGGTCTCGCCGATGGCGTGTATGCGGGCGCTTCGTTCGATGTCTCGACAACGGACGGCTATTTGAAG
Source organism: Sphingosinicella xenopeptidilytica (assembly GCF_042676985.1). Taxonomy (NCBI): domain Bacteria; kingdom Pseudomonadati; phylum Pseudomonadota; class Alphaproteobacteria; order Sphingomonadales; family Sphingosinicellaceae; genus Sphingosinicella; species Sphingosinicella xenopeptidilytica. Next base: position 79,473 of record NZ_JBHTIK010000002.1, read on the forward strand.
AACGCGGTCATCCCGGCGCTTTCGGGGCAAAGCGGCACGGTGAGCGCGGACCGGTCCACCAGCTATCAGGGGCGCGTGTCGCTGGTGCTGAACCCGTCCGAACGGTTCGAGGCGTATCTGACGGCGGACGCGCAGGAGTGGCGCGGCCAAACCGGTCTTCCGGGGGTGCCGAGGGGCTGCGACTGCTACCGTGTGAACAGCGATTATCAGATCGAAGGCGTGAACCGGAATCGCGGTTTCGCGGCCAATCTTACCTGGCATGGCGACAGTATCGATATCGTCTCGCTCAGCGGCTACCGGAAACTCGACAGCAAGCTGCCATTCGATTTCGATGGCGGCGGCGATCGCGGCCCGAACCGTCATGATTATCGGAACCATCAGGAATTCTATTCGACCGAACTGCGCATCGAATCGTCTGAAAGTGCGGCCCCGCTGCAGTGGATGGCCGGGGTTTACGCGTTCCGCGACAAGGTGAAATCCCGCCGCAGCTACGACCTACAGGATTTCGACGACATGGGGATCGGCATCCCGACCACGGGCCTTACGATCGATTACCAGAATGTCGACCTGACGAAGGAAGGCTTCGCCGTTTTCGGTCAGGCATCCTACACGCCGACGACCAATCTTGAACTGACCGCAGGCGGCCGCTTCGGGCACGAGAAGGTCAAGGGCGCCTACGATGCCTATGCGGTAATCCATCCCTATGAGATTCCAATCGGCGGCGCCGGTGTGAACCGCGCGAGCTTCGACAATTTCACGGCATCGGGCTCGATCAAATATTCGATCGACGATTTCGGCATCGTCTACGCGAGCATAGCGCAGGGCGCGCGGTCGGGCGGGTTGCCGCTTACGCCCGCCAGCAACGCCAGCTTCATTCCCTACAAGAGTGAAAAGGCGCTCAGCTACGAACTGGGCTTCAAGGGCCGCTTCGCCGATGGTCGGGTGCAGCTTGGTGGCGCGCTCTTCTATATCGACCTGAAGGACCAGCAGCTCACCTCGATCATCACCGACAACGGCATCGCGATCGCGACGACCGCGAATGCCGGAAAATCGCATTCGCAAGGCTTCGAATTGAACGCCGAATTCAAGCCGGTGGAGGGACTGAGTCTGACCGGCGCGGTCGGTTACACTGATGCCAAGTTCGACGATTATGTCGATGGGTCGGGCGTGCAGCACGCTGGAGAGCGGCTGCGGTTCGTGCCGCGTTGGACCGCCAGCGCGGGCATAGAATATACCATGCCGATCGGATCATCGGATTCGGAACTGGTGTTCAGTCTGGATGGCCGCCATGTCAGTTCGCAGACCCAGGGCTATGGTGTCGCCTTCGATCCGCTGCTGACGATTCCGGGCCACGAGATCGTGGACGCCAGCATCGCGTTCGTACGGCCGAGCTGGAAGTTCCAGGTGTTCGCCGCGAACCTCTTCGATACCTATGCGGAAACGCGGCTGTTCAACACCTTCTATTTCATGCCAGACGGCAGTCGCGTCTTCGCATCGGTTGCACCGCCGCTCCGTGTCGGGGCACGCTACACGATCAAGTTCTGACCCGGAATAAGCACAGGGAACCATCATGACGGACCAGCTTATCGAATATGACGGCCTTGGCCTCGCGAACCTCATCCGAACGGGTCAGATCAGTTCCGCCGAACTCGTCGAGGTCGTCATCGGGCGTATCGAGCGCCTGAATCCCACGCTCAATTTCATGACCAACAAGGGTTATGAGCTGGCGCGCAGCGTGGCGGCCGATCCGCCCCGGCAGGGGGCATTCGCCGGGCTGCCGTGGCTGCTCAAGGATCTGATCCTCGGCCATGCGGGTGTTCCACTGACATCGGGATCGCGCTTCTTCCGGGATCATGTGCCCGCGCAGGACAGCGTGATGATCCACCGGCTGAAGTCGCTGGGGCTTATCTACATCGGTTCCACCAACGTGCCGGAGTTCGGCATCAATCTCCAGTCCGGCAACGCCCTGTTCGGCGATACGCGGAACCCGTGGGATACGTCGCGCACGCCCGGCGGGTCGAGCGGCGGGGCGGCGTGTGCCGTCGCGGCCCGTGTCATGCCGTTCGCGCACGGCGGCGACGGCGGCGGCTCCATTCGCGTTCCATCCAGCTATTGCGGGCTGGTGGGCCTGAAGCCTTCGCGCGGCAGGAACACCTATTTCCCCGATTATGCCGATGTCTGGTACGGCTGCGGCACCGATGGCTGCCTTTCGATCTCGGTTCGCGACACCGCGGCCTATTCGGATGCGCTGTGGGGTTCCACGCCCGGCGATCCATATGAAATCCAGCCGCTATCTCGGCCACTCCTCGAAGAGGTGGGCGCGGATCCCGGCAAGCTTCGCATCGGATTGATGACCCGGTCGCCGGGGCCGATCAGCAGCGAGGACGCCGCCCGGACGGCCGAAGCGGCTGCCCGGCTTTGCGAGTCGCTCGGCCACCACGTTGAAGTGACCGAAATCCCGATCGATTACGCCCGCTTCACCGCGACGTTCATTCGCGTCATCAACGTGCTGACCGCAATGGGGCTGGACACGGCGGAAGCGCTGATGAACCGAAAGGCCGGGGTAGACGACCTTCAACCGGTCGTCTGGGCCATTCGAGATCTGGCCAAGAACGTTTCCGGTGTCGAGCACGCTCTCGATGTCGAGATCCTGCGCCAGATCGGCCGGGATATCTGCATGGCTGTGAGCAAATACGACATTGTCATCACGCCCTCTACGCCCGTGACGGCGCCCGAGGTCGGCGACCCTTCGCAGGCATGGAGCGATGTCGATGCCTATTTCGAACGCCTCGTCGGCTTCATGGCGTTCTCTGCGCCGATCAGCATCTCCGGCCTACCGGCAATTTCACTTCCCATCGAAACCGCGAGCAACGGTATGCCACTCGGAACCCAGTTTATTGCCAACCGCGGGCGTGAAGACCTGCTGATCCGCCTTGCCTCCCAGATCGAGGCGGCGAAGCCATGGAAGGATCGCCTCCCGCCTGTCTCCGCACGCTAGCCTTGGCGCTGGGATCGGGTTCGCGAAGCTAGCTTGAAACCTTCAGCTCCTGGTTGATCAGCCTCGCCAGCATCTTGCGGAACAGGTGAGGGGCCTTGTCGCTTGGCAGGAACGCGTTCCTGCGCGAGGCGGGCGTTAGATCCCAGATGCGTTGCTGGGCTTCGATCATGGTGCGGTCTTCCGCGAACGCGTCCATGACGATCTTGTACATGCGCTCCATCGCCACGGGCGACGGCGTCATGCCTTCGAAGCCTGCGGCGAACAGATAGGTGCACGATTTCTTGCCGGTGGGCGTGACCGCTTGTTGATCCACACGGCGCAGCAGCGGTGCAAGATCATCTGGCGGTGCGGCCAAGCCGCAGCGTTCTGCCGCGCCGCGCGGGTAGAAGGTCGTGCGCATGACGAGAATGCCGGGCGCGCTGAAATCGTAACAGCTCCAGATGTCGGTGAGATCGGTGCCACCGGGGTTGACGGGCCGGTCCTTAAGCCAGCGCTCGATATGAACGCCGCGCTCAAGCGGCGTTACCCGTGGGGGTTGGTCTGACCAGCCGCCCGCGGTTGCACCGCCAAGCGTCGTTTTGTGCAGGAAATCGAGGTGCGAGAGATCGCACAGATTGTCGTTCACGAGTTGATAGTCAGCCGCGTAGGAGATTTCGCCATAGCGCATGGTGAAACGCCGGTCGGCGAGATCGAAGCCGCGCGGAATCAGCGCTTCGTTCGCGGCACCCGGCGCGCCGAGCCAGACCCATATCCAGCCATCGCATTCGGCGACGGGAAATGTGCGTGCGTTGGTGCCCGGCGGAATTTTCTCCGCACCGGGCACGCCGATGCAGCGGCCGGCCATATCGAAGGTGAGCCCATGGTATCGGCATTGCAGTTGCTCGCCCTGCACGCACCCCAGCGAGAGCGGCGCCAGCCGGTGAGGGCAGCGATCCTCCATGGCGACGAGGGCACCCGATTCGGTGCGGTAGAGTGCGATCGGCTCGTCCAGAATCTGCCGACCGATCACGGTTCCCGCTGGAAGCAGGTGCGACCACGCCGCGACATACCAGCAATTCCGCGCAAACATCGCAGCTCTCCCCTTGCTTCGCGTGGGTGCAGCTTGGGTCGTGCCCGCCCGGTCAACGGCAGGGTGATTGGCCCACGACACCTCAGCGTCCCCATCCGCTTTATACCATTTGCATAAATGTGAGGATGAGGTATGAGTATAAAAAAGGCAAGAGGGGGCATTTGGGGCGATGAACAGCATAAAGCGACACTTTCCGCCGCTTTCCTTGCATTTGCAGAGACAGGCGAGGCGGCGGCCAAGGGCCTGGGCGGTCGCTGTGATGGCTCCGCGCTCATGGTGATGGTCTACGACCTCGTTCTGCCGATTGCCCTGGCGATCATGATGTTCTCGCTTGGGCTGGCGCTCAGGCTGGACGACTTCGTGCGCATCGTGCGCCATCCCAAGGCGCTGCTCGTGGCGCTGCCGTGTCTGCTGGTGATCGTGCCCGCGATCGGTGTCGGCGTCGCGCACGCGAGCGGGGCGGCGCCTGTGCTCGCGGTCGGCATCTATCTTATCGCGACGTGCCCCGGCGGCACGCTCTCGAACCTGCTGACGTTCTGGGGGCGCGGCGATCTGGCGCTCTCGATTTCGATGACCGCGGCGGGATCGGTCGCTTATGGCGTGCTCGCGCCGCTGTGGCTCGCCCTTGGCTACGCTATCTTCATGGGCGGCGCCGAACGCGTTTCCATTTCGCCGCTGGAGGCGATCGTCTCGGTGGCGCGTATCTCGCTGCTGCCGGTGGCGCTCGGTATGCTGGTGCGGGCACATCTGCCGCGCGTGCGCGATGCGATCGAGGCGCCGCTGCGCAATGTCGCGGCGGTCATCATCATCGCAATCTTTCTGCTGCTGATGTGGCAGCAGCGAGAGACCTTCGTGGAGGCCGTCGCGCGCGTTTGGCCCGCCGTGCTGGCGCTCAATCTGATCATGGTCGCCACCGGCTTCCTGTTTGCGCGCCTCTTTTCGGTGGCGCGCGCCGAACGCACCGCCATCGTGTGCGAACATGCCATCCGGCAGGAAGGCCTGGCGATCTTCATCGTCACCTCGCTGCTCGCGCAGCCGGCGATGGCGCTGCCGCTGATCCTGAATTCCGCCACGGGGTTCGCCGTCGGCATGGCCTACATCGGTATCGAGCGCTTTTTGGCGGACCGTGCCGCACGCCAGCCCCGGGCCGATCTTTCCTCATTCAAGGGACCGAACTGATGCGCCTGTCGGCACAAGGATTTATTTCGCCGCCGGGCACGCCTTCATTCCCTATCGCGGTGCGCGGCGAAGGCGTCTACATCTTCGACAAGGACGGAAAGGCCTATCTCGATGGCTCGTCCGGCGCGGTGGTGACCGCCCTCGGTCACAGTCATCCCCGCGTTCTCGCCGCCATGCGCGCGCAGATGGAAAATATCACGTTCGCGTACGCCCGCATCTGGGAAAGTCGTCCCGATGAGGAGCTGGTGCGCCGGCTCGCCGAACTCTGCGGAGGCAAATTCGATTCCGCTTATTTCCTCAATGGCGGCTCGGAGGCGACGGAAGCAGCGCTGAAGTTCGCGCGACAGCTCGCCATCGCGCGCGGAGAGCCGAGCCGCCACAAGGTCATCAGCCGGATGCCATCCTATCATGGTGCAACGCTCGGGGCGCTCGGTGTCACCGGCGACCCGGTGATGGAGAAATTGTTCGGGCCGATGATGGTGCCGATGCCGAAAATCCCGGCGCCGATCACCTATCGCACACCGGAAGGCTTCGACGCGGATTCCTATGTCGATTATTGTGCCGAGGCGCTCGAAGAGGCGATCAGACGCGAAGGGCCGGAGACGGTGCTGGCCTTCATCGTTGAGCTCGTCGGAGGCACGTCCACTGGCGCGCTGGTTTCGCCGGATCGCTATTATCGGCGTATCCGCGAGATCTGCGATCGCCACGGCGTGCTGCTGATCCACGACGAAATCATGAGCGGCGCGGGGCGCTGCGGTAAATTCCTCGCTTCGCACTATTTCCCGGGCGCGGCGCCCGACATCCTCACCATGGGCAAAGGATTGGGGTCCGGCTATGCGCCGATCAGCGCGCTGGTGACCTCTTCGGCGCTGGTGGACGAACTGCGCGCCATAGGCGGCTTCGCGCACGGCCACACCTATGTCGCCAACCCGATGGGCTGCGCGATCGGTTGCGCGGTTCTGGACGAACTGGTGCAAAGCGATCTCGTGACGCAGAGCGCGGCGGCAGGCGTCTATCTCGAAGATCAGCTGAGGGCCGTGCAGAAGCGGCGGCGTTCCCTCGGCGATATTCGCGGGCGCGGGTTGCAGCTCGCGATCGAAATCGTCGCCGATCAGGACACCAGACAATCTTATCCGTTCGAACTCAATGCGCCCGCGCGGATCGAGCATCTGATGATGGAGCGTGGGCTGGCCATGCTCCATCGGCGCACGGGCGGGGGACAGTTCGGCGAGTGGTTCATGGTGTGCCCGCCGCTGATCTCGACGCGGGAGGACGTCGATAGGCTCGTCGACATCATCGACGATGCCCTGGGCGCGTTCGAGCGCAGTATCGACGGGAAAGCATCATGAACGACGATATCCATATCTCCAACACGCTCGGAGAGCTGTTCGTGCGCGCTGCGCGCCGCTTCGACGATCGGGTTGCCTTGAGCGACGACCACGGCGCCATGACCTATCGCGAGATGGGCGAGCAAATGCGTCGCTACGCCGGCGCCTATCGTGCCGCGGGGATGAAACCGGGTAGCGCGTTTTCTCTCCTCTCCGCCAATCGCGTCGAGGCTGTTGTCGCACTCGCGGCCGGGCTGATGGTCGGTATGCGCTACACGCCGCTCCATCCCAAGGCGAATGTGGAGGACCATGCGTTCGCGCTTCAGGACGCGAACATCGATCTTTTTCTGGTCGACGATCGTCACTTCGCCGAACACGGCCGCGATGTAGCGGCGCAGTGCCCCGGCGTGCGCACGATGTCGTTCGGCGGCCTCGATTACGCGCCGAGCATCGAAGCGGCGGCGGAAATGGCTGAACCGGCGCCGCTACAGGCGGTGGCGGGCGGCGATACGCCGGCGTTCGTCGTTTATACCGGCGGCACCACCGGGCGGCCGAAAGGCGTCGTGCACAAGAACCGCTCGCTGGTGACCAACCTTCTGCTGCAGACGAGTGAGTGCGAATTGCCGCAGGAGATGCGCTTCCTGGCGGTGACGCCGATCAGCCATGCGTCGTTCCTGTTCATTCTCCCCACGTTGCTGCGCGGCGGCGAATTGGTGCTGCGCGCCAAGTTCGATCCCGCGCGGTTTGTGGATGAGCTGCACACGCATCGCATCACGTCCACCTTCCTCGTGCCGACGATGATCTATGTGCTCCTCGACCGGCCGGAGATCTGGGAACGCGGGGCGGGCCCGTTGCAGACGCTGGTTTACGGTGCCTCGCCGATGTCGCCCACGAAGCTCGCCAAGGCCATCGAGGCGTTCGGCCAGATCTTCGTGCAGGTGTACGGGCAGATCGAGTGCCCCAACATCATCAGCGTACTCGGCAAGGCCGATCATGATCTCGCGCGCCCGCACATGCTGAAGTCGTGCGGGTTTCCAAGCGCCGCAACATCGGTGGCGCTGATGGACGACGATCTCAATCCGGTGCCGCCGGGCGAAATCGGCGAGATCTGCGCGCGCGGTCCGCTCGTGATGGAAGGTTATTGGAAACGGCCCGACGCAACCGAAGAAGCGATGGGCGGGGGCTGGCTGCGCACCGGCGACATGGGGCGGATGGATGAGAACGGTTTCCTCTTCATCGAGGACCGCAAGAAGGACCTGATCATTTCGGGCGGCTTCAACGTGATTCCGCGCGAAATCGAAGAGGTTCTGAACCGCCATCCTGAAGTCTCGATTGCCGCCGTGGTGGCGACGCCCGACGAGAAGTGGGGCGAGGCGGTGATGGCGGTCGTCGTGCCGCGGCGCGCGGACTTTGCCGATGCGGCCGCCCTGATCGAGAGCGTGCGCGAGGCCAAGGGCGCGCTGTGCGCGCCAAAGCGCGTGGAATTCGTCGCCGAGTTGCCGCTGACGCCGCTTGGCAAGCCCGACAAGAAAGCGCTCCGCGCCCGCTATTGGGCCAGCGCCGAACGCCTGGTGAACTGAGATGCGCGGCGCCCGCTTCCTTTCCCTGCACATGATGGCGAGCGTGCTTGCTCTGGCAGCGATATCGGCCTGCGCGCAGGTCGCCGGGCCTGCGGTGCGACATGCCGATCATCCATCGGCCGATCTGCCGGCACGCGCGCAATCGCTCTACGTCAACGGCTCCGGCGGCGACCGCCTTGCGGTCGATCTCTATCTTCCCCGGCACGCCGCGAACGACCGTGTGCCGACGCTGGTGGTGAGCAGCCGCTATGGCCGCCGCGGCGAAGTGAAGGCGCACTTCGCCAACGAATGGACGCAGCGCGGCTATGCACTCGTTGTGTTCGATTCCGTCGGCAGCGGCGTGTCGAGCGGCGTGCGCGACGCGGAACTCAGTGATACCGAGATCGCGGATGTCGGCGCGATCAGCCGCTGGGCCGCTTCGCAAAGCTGGAGCAACGGCGCGGTCGTGCTGATGGGGCTCTCGTACAGCGCCGATGCCGCCGATCTCGGTACAACGCTGGGCGAACCTGCAATCCGCGCCGCGATCGTGCGCTCCGCCGAAAGCGATCCTTATCGGCACCTCTTTTTCCCCGGCGGCGTTGCTAACGCAATGATGCGCGACCTGTGGGGCTCGGCCGTGGCGGGCAGAGATCGCAGCGTGGCCTGCATCGCCGACGCGGCGGCCTGTGCCGGCATGATCCACATCGGACCGGTCGATGGCGATGCCCGTTTCGTGGAGGCGCGCACGGCGCTGCGCGACCACCTCGCGAATGCGCGGCTCGACATCGATCTGCTTGGCGTCACTTACGCGGACGACGCGCTGCCCGGGCGGAGTTTTTCCATTGCCGGTATGGGGACGGCAGCACGCGTCGCCGCCGTGCGCGCGGCCGGCGTGCCGGCGCAGGTGTGGGGCAGTTGGCTCGATGCCGGCACGGCGCAATCGGCGCTGGAGCGCTTCGCGCTTTCCAAAGGCGTGCCGGTGGAGGTGAGCATCACCGCAGCGTCGCATGGGGCTTACGCGGGCGCCGATCCGTTCAAACCGCAACCGCAACAGCCGGTTCCCTCGGTGCCACGGCAGTTCGCGCTGCTCGCGGATTTCGCCGACCGGGCGCTGGCCGGTGCGGCGACACGCTCGATCCGATACGCTGTGCTCGGCTCCGATGTATGGCGACGCACCGAGGTGTGGCCGCCTACCGGTGTCGAACCGCATCGCCTTTATCTCGGTGAAAACGATCTGCGCGATGAAGCCCACGCATCGGAGATCACCGTTTCGTACAAGGTCGATTTCAATGCGACGACGGGAGCGGCCAATCGCTGGACCGCCAACACCGGTGTCATTCCCGATTACGCCGGCTGGCCCCATAAGGATGCTTCGCTGGCACGTTTCACTTCCGCACCGTTCACGCAGGACTTTGAACTCGCGGGTGCGCCGCGCATCGCCTTGACGCTGAGTTCAACGCACGAAGACGGCGCGGTGTTCGCCTATCTCGCCGTTCAGCGCCCCGACGGCCGCCTGATCTATCTCACGGAGGGCATGCTCCGCGTGTTGCATAGGCGCGTTCGCGAAGAGGGCGGCGCGCTGGAGCGCTCGTTCCGGCGCGCGGATGTCCAGCCGATGGTGCCAGGCGAAATGGCGCACGTCGTCTTCGATGCATTCCCGGTTGCCGCGCGCATCGCGGCCGGGGATCGGCTGGTGCTGCTGCTGGCCGGCGCGGATCGGGAGACGTTCGCGCGCTATCCCACCACGGGCGATCCGATCTGGACCCTCGATGTCGGCGGCGCCGACGCAAGCTTCATCGATATTCCATTGCGGCCCTGGTTGAGCGGGGCGGCGGGCGAAACACAAGGCCTCTGAGAAGGGGCAGGGAGGGAGATCCGTTATGACGAGAGTGTTGGTCGCCGGCGTGGGCATGACGGACTTTTACAAGCCCGGAAAGAGCCCCGATTATACCGAACTCGGCAGAGACGCCGCGCTTGCCGCGATCAAGGATGCGGGCATCGGCTATCGGGATATCGAGCACGTCTATGCCGGTTACGTGTTCGGAGACTCCGTCGCGGGTCAACGCGCGATCTATCCGCTTGGCCTCACCGGCGTGCCGATCTTCAACGTCACCAATTCCTGCGCGACGGGCTCGACCGCGCTCTTTCTGGCGCGGCAGGCGATCCTCTCAGGGCAGGCCGAATGCGCGCTGGCGGTGGGGTTCGATCAGATGGCGCCGGGGCCGATCCTGATGGCATATGGTGATCGCCCGGCGCCGCTTGGCCGGCATCTTGAAAAGCTCGCTGACGCCGGCGGCCAAACGGATGGCGCGTATCTGCCCGAATTCTACGGCTATGCGGGCAAGGAATATCAGCAGCGCTATGGCGCGGCAACGGAGACGTTCGCGCAGATCGCGGTGAAGGCGCGGCGGCACGCGGCGCACAATCCCAAGGCGCTGTTCCGCACGCCGATCACTCTGGAAGAGGTTATGGCCGCGCCTCCGCTCAGTCCGCCGATCACGCGCCTGCAGGCGTGTCCGCCCACGTGCGGCGGTGCGGCGGCGGTGCTGTGCACGGAAGCGTTCGCGCGCAGGCATGGGCTTACGCCCCGTGTCGAGATCGTCGGACAGGCGCTTGAGACCGATCATGACGATGTGTTCGACACGGGAAGTATGCTGGCGCTCATCGGCCCGAGAATGGCCGCGGCCGCCTCACAGAAGGCTTATGAACAGGCCGGCTGGGGTCCGCGCGACGCGCAGGTGGTGGAGCTTCACGACTGCTTCACCGTCAACGAACTCGTGATGTACGAGGCGCTCGGATTCGCCGGCGAAGGCGAAGCCGAAAAGCTCGTGCGCGATGAAGACAACACCTATGGCGGCGCCTGGGTGATGAACCCTTCAGGTGGCCTTTTGTCGAAAGGCCACCCGCTTGGCGCGACCGGCCTCGCGCAATGTTTCGAGCTGGTCGAACAATTGCGCGGCAATGCGGAGGGGCGTCAGGTCGATGCCGCCAAGCGTGCGATTCAACACAATCTCGGTTTGGGAGGGGCCTGCGTCGTCACGGCGTACGCGGCGATTTAGCCATTCAGGTTCGCGGAAAAAAGGGAGGGGAAAACTTATGTCTCGTACACTCAAATTCTGTCTTCTGGCTGCAAGCTGCACCGGGGCGACCGTGTCATTGCCGGCCGTGGCGCAGACCGTTTCGGAAGAAATCGTCGTCACCGCACGCAAACGCGAAGAGAGCGTGCAGGACGTTCCGATCGCGATCTCGGTGATCGGCGCTCAGCAGATCAAGGACATGAAGCTCGCCAATGTCGACGATATCGCGGGTATCCTGCCCAACGTCGTGAATTCCGGCGGCGGCCAGGGCGGCGATACGTTCGCTATTCGAGGCCTTTCAACCACATCGAACAACCCCGGATTTGAAACCGGTATCGGCATGTACATCGATGAGGTCTACATCGGCCGTCAGTTCGCATTCGTGACCCCGATCTTCGATCTGCAACGGATCGAAGTGCTCCGCGGCCCACAGGGCACGCTGTTCGGTCGCAATACGATCGGCGGCGCGATCAGCCTGACCACGCGCGCGCCGAGCGATACGTTCGAAGCTTCGGCGCAGGTCTCGGCCGGCGAGTATAATCTGATCGAAGGCGGCTTCCGGCTGAGCGGACCGATCGGCGGGAACGGCTTTCTGGCGAGCCTCTCTGCCCAAATCAGGGAACGCGACGGCTTCCTCAAGGATTTCGCCACGGGCGCCGACTACAACGGCCAATCCTCCATCAACACCCGCGCCAGTTTCGTTTTTGAGCCCAGCGACGCGGTGCGCATTCGCGCGGCGGTGGATTATTACGAGGACGACAATGTCGATTCCATGATGGACATTCGCGGCGGCGCGCTCGCGGCGGCGGATCCTTATCCTGTGTCCAAGCGCCGCATCGGAACCAATTTCAAATCGTTCGGCAGCCGCGAGTCGCTTGGCGGCATGGTGCGGATGGATGCCGACCTTGGATGGACGAACCTGGTGTCGATCTCGGCGCTGCGCAGGCATGAAACCAAGGGGCTGCTCGATCAGGATTTCAGCGTGGCCGATATCTCCTTCACCGGACGCACCGAAAAGCAGGAGCAGTTCAGCCAGGAAATCCGCCTGCAATCACCGGCCAATGCATCGTTCTCCTACGTCGTGGGCGCCTACTACTTCCACGAGGAGCTGGATTCGATCACCACCGCCAACCTTGGCGCCGACGTGCTCGGCTCACCGGAAACAGCCTTCACGACGGCGGACGTCAATTCCGACTCATGGGCGCTCTTCGGTAACGTCGAGGTTGATCTGAGCGAACGCCTCGCGATCGGCGGCGGGCTGCGCTACACGGCGGAGAACAAGAAGCTCGACTTTGCGCAGACGCTTTCGCCCGGCGCGTTTCTGCTGCCGATACTCGGCATCGCCATCGAAGTCCCGGCGCTCAAGAATTCGACCGACGAGGGCGAATGGTCCGGAAACGCCTACATAAATTACAAGCCCACCGAAGACATCCTCGCCTATGCGAGCTACTCGCGCGGCTACAAGGCCGGGGGCTTCAATGCCACGGTCATCGGCACCACACCTTCCGATCTGTCGTTCGCCGCCGAGTTCGTCGACAGCTACGAAATCGGCCTAAAGACCTCGTGGATGAATGATCGCGTGCGCCTCAACATTGCGGCGTTCCACATCGATTACGCCGACAAGCAGGAGCAGAGCCTCGTCGGCACGACCTTCATCGTGAACAACGCGGCATCGGCCGACAGCGATGGCTTCGAAATCGAGCTGTTCGCGCGGCCGACGGATCAGCTCACGATCATGGGCGGCATCGGCTATACTGACGCGAAATACGGAACCTACCTCGGGTGCAGCGTCGACGGTGATGGTGATCCGGTGGCCTGTTCCGGGAACAGGTTGCAGAACGCCCCACGCTGGACCGCTAGCCTTGCCGGCCGATTTGAGCAGCCGATCAGCGACAATCTGACCGGCTTCCTGGGCGGTGACATCTCCTATCGAGACGGTGCCTATGTCTCCTCGCTCAACAATCCGAACTATCTGCACGAAAAGCGCACGATCGTGAACGCGCAGGTCGGTATCGAGGGCGCGGAAGGTCGCTGGAGGCTCACGCTCTGGGGCAAGAACATCTTCGATAACGACGCTTCGGAGTTGTCGTTCGATTTTCTCGGCACGGACTACACGATGTTGGTCGCTCCCAGAACGCTCGGTGTCGAACTGGGCTTTTCATTCTGATCGCGCGTAAACAGGGTCACGCGGTACGCGCGGAAGGGGAGGCGAATTGTGATTCATAGACGGATGCTGGTACGGCTCTTTGCCGGATTGCCGCTGTTGTTGGGGCTCGTTGCATCACCAGCACACGCTCGGGAACCCGCGGCAGAGGAAACGCCCAGCTTCGCTGCGTTCGATGCCTATGTCGAAGCGGCGATGCGGACCTGGCGCGTGCCGGGCATGGCCATCGCCATCGTACGGCGCGACCGCGTTCTGCATTTGCGCGGCTATGGCGTGCGCGAAGAGGGCAAAGGCGGCGCTGTCGATGCCGATACGGTGTTCGCCATCGGCTCCAACGGCAAGAGCTTCACGGCAGTGACGTTCGGAGCGCTCGAAGAGAGTGGCACGATCGACCTGCGCAGCCCGATCGTGAATACTCTGCCGCGCTTTCGAATGCAGGATCCCTATGCCAACGACAATGTGACGTTCGAGGATGCGCTCAGTCACCGAAGCGGCCTCGCCACGCAATCGGGGCTGGCGGCCTGGTACATGTTCGGTGCGAATGTGGACGAACTCGTGGCCTCGGTTGCACACATGCCGCCGGCACGGACGTTCCGCGCCGCTTTCGCCTACAACAACACGATGTTCGCCGTGGCCGCCGCCGGCGCCTCGGCGAAGACGGGTCTGTCGTATGAAGAACTGGTGCGCACGAAAGTGCTGCAGCCCTTGCGGATGACGCGTTCCAGCCCAACGCTGGACATTACGACACGCGGCAACGTCGCCACGCCGCACGCCTATGTTGCCGGCACGCCGACGCCGGTGCCGTACCATCCGGTGCTGGGTGCGTCGGCTGCCGGATCGATGAACTCCACCGCGCGCGATATGGCGCGCTATGTGCGCATGATGATGAATGGGGGCTCGCTGGACGGCGTGCGCATTCTGCGTCCGGAAACGGCGGCACGGCTGCAGCAGCTGCGCCACGTGTTCGTCGACGACGAGATGATGGACATACGCCAGCTGATCGGCGCGCTGGAGGACCCCGGGCGCGTCACCAATCTAGGATACGGCCTCGGCCTCGCGAGCATGACCTATGACGGCGCCACCTACACACTGCATGGGGGCGGCATCGACGGCATGACATCATGGATGGCGTGGTCGCCCGAGGACGATATCGGCTTCGTCGCTTTGACCAATGGCGGCAATATCGCGGTACCGGCCGCGATGATGTTCAAAGCCGTTCGGCCGCTGATCGGGCTGCCGGATGCGGATATTCTGGCGCGTATGGAACCCCTGCGCAAAGCCCTGACGGCGGGGCCCTCCTTGCCGGAGGTGCGCGAACGCCTGCCCGCGATCGCGCCCACCCCGGCGCTCGTGGGCGCATACGCCAATCGGTTGGGCGCGTTTCACGTCATGAGCGGAAGGGGCGACGCGCGCGTGCGGATCGATCGCACCGGCTATGAGGGGGCGCTCAGCCATCTCTCCGGCGGACGCTATGCGGTGATGTGGGACAATCCTGCGCTCCCGGTCTGGGGCTTCGACATCGAACTCGCGCCCGATGGATCGATTGGCGGATTGCGCGGGGTCGCCTTCGACGACATCCCCTGGTTCGCCATCGATCCGGTGTTCACGCGACAGCGTTGATGTCGAGCGACAAACGCTGAGCATTGCGCAGGCTTCTGAAGCATGGAGGCACCGTGGTTGAACGCGCGGATTTCCTGATCATTGGTGCAGGTATCGCGGGTGCATCCGTGGCTTACGAGCTTTCCGCGGAGGCGTCCGTAATTGTGCTCGAGATGGAAGAGCAGCCCGGGTTCCACGCCACCGGCCGTTCCGCGGCCTTCTTCACGGAGCTGTATGGCAACGCGGTGATGCGCGGGCTCACCTCGGCGAGCCGTGCATTTTTCGAAGCGCCGCCGACGGACCTGTTCGAGGGGCCGCTGCTCAGCCCGCGCGGTATGCTGTACGTCGCGCGCGAAGATCAGCGTGAGGCACTCGACACGCTCTACGATCAAGTGCGCGAGAGCGGCTTTGTGGAGCAGCGCGACGGGGCGTTCGCGCACGCGCAGGCACCCTTGCTGGCGCCCGACTATGCTGCACTTTGCTTGTGGGAATCGAGTGCACGCGAGATCGACGCGGCGGCGCTGCTATCGGGTTATATCAAGGGCGCGCGCCGCCGCGGTGCCAGGTTCGTCCTGAACGCCAAGGCTGAAACGCTGCATCGCGATGGTGTGTGGCGCGTCAAAGCAGGCGGGCAGACATATGAAGCCAAGGTCGTCGTCAACGCGGCCGGCGCGTGGGCGGAAACGATTGGATGCATGGCAGGCGCCGCGCCGATCACGCTCACACCCAAGCGCCGCACTGTGTGCATGTTGCCGAAGCCCGAAGGCATTGCGGAAATCGAAGGCGCGGTCGTGATCGATATCGATGAGGAATTCTATTTCAAGCCGGACGCGGGCCAGATTCTCATTTCGCCCGCCGACGAGACGCCGACGCCGCCATGCGACGCCTATCCGGAGGATATCGACATCGCCATCGCCGTGGATCGGTTCGAGCGCGCGACGGGTATCTCCGTAAGGCGCACGGGTCGAAGTTGGGCGGGGCTGCGCACGTTTGCGCCAGACAAGACGATCGTGATAGGGTTCGATACCGTTCGTGCGGGGTTCTTTTGGCTTGGAGGGCAGGGTGGCTATGGTATTCAAACGGCTCCCGCAGTCGCGCGCAGCGCCGCGGCCGTCGCGCTCGGCCGCGCGTTGCCGGATGATGTTGAGCGCTTCGGCGTGACGCTTGAAGCGATGTCACCGGCGCGTTTCAGCGCGTTGCGGCGAGATTGCGCATGATGTCCGAGCCATCATTGCAGGTCGAACGGATCGGTGGCTATCTGCGCCTGACGTTGAATCGTCCCCGGCAGCGCAATGCCCTTGATGCCGCGTTGCAGGGCGCGCTGCGCGAAGCGTTGGAACAGGCCGCCAGTGATCCCGCCGTGCGCGCCGTGCTCTTGCGTGCCGAGGGTGCCGGGTTCTGCGCGGGCCAGGATCTGGGGGAGGGCTTCGAATTCGATGGCCGTTCGGCGGAGGCGTTGACGGCACCCATCGCGCAGGGCCTCAATCCGCTTATCCAGGCGCTGGCCGATGTCCCGTTCCCAACCGTGTGTGCAGTGAACGGCGTGGCGGCGGGCGCGGGATTTGGGCTGGCGCTGGCCTGCGACTACATTCTTGCGGCTGAAGACGCGACATTCATGTGTGCGTTCTCGCGGCTTGGGCTTGTGCCCGATTCCGGGGTGAGCTTTCACTTGCCGCGCTTGCTCGGGGAACGGCGCGCGCTGGCGCTTGCGATGCTTGATGAGCCGATCTCCGCTCGCCAGGCCGAAGCGTGGAACCTTGTGTGGAAAGTCGTGCCGCAGGGCACGCTGGATTCCGAGGCTGAAGCCCTCGCGGAGACATTGGCGCGCAAGGCTACAAAGGCCTTGGCGCTGACCAAGCGGGCAATGCGAAGTGCGTTCGCACACGATCTGCGCGAACATCTGATGTTCGAACGCCGCCTGCAGATGGAAGCGGTGATGACCGAGGATATGCGAGAAGGCGTTGCCGCGTTTCAGGAACGGCGCAAGCCCGCATTCAAGGGACTATAGAGGCTTCGCGGCAATCGGCGCCGGGAGGCCGTGCTCGCCCGGCGGGTCCACGCTCCAGGCCATGCGATGAAGGATGGCGGCGAGCGCGGCGATCATCTCGTCGGCACCGGGCAGGGCTTCCTGCAGCTCGGCATCGGGTATGATGAAGCGGTCGCGCGCGAGGCGCTCGATCATGGCGATCATACCGTGCACGACGAAACCCAGCGCTTCGGCCGTGGGCTCAGGCCCCTCGCCGCAATCCAGTATGATCTTGGCGAGCCGGCGCGCGAACACCGAGCGGCAACGCCGGTACGCCACGGCAACGGTGGGGTCCACAGGTTCAAGCTCGTGAATCGCGCGCAGCGCACCGGGCGCGTTGCAGAATGCCTCGACAAAGGTCTTCACCGCGGCGTGCAGGCGGTCGTAGGGCGCGGCGTCGGCGCTGTCGTGGGCGTCGCCCAGATCGCCCTCGAGCGGGCTCAGCCAATCCACCAGCACTTTGCGAACGAGTGCGTCCTTGTTCTTGAAATGATAATAGATCGCGCCCCGGGTAATGCCGGATTCCGCTTCGATGTCGCTCAGCTTGAGCGCTGCCGAGCCGTGGATATTGAGGCCGTCCAGCGTGCCCGCCTCGATCTGCGCGAGCGTGGCGCGCGCGTCGGCGCGCTGGGGAGAGGGCTGCGCAACGGTCGATGCGGCTTCCATCGGAATGTTGAACGCCCTCGCTAGAATGAGCGGCGTGAAGGCGGGGCGTTTGCCGCGCCGCAGCCGCATGGTCCACACCGGCGTATATCCGGCGGCAGAGGGATCCTCGCAGGTGAGCGCGCGGTAGCGCAGCTCCGACATGATGCGCACCATCATGGATCGGTTTTGCGTCGGCACCGCCACACCGGCATCCAGTCCGGCGAAATTGCGGTGCAGCGTGTTTTCGGAGAAGCCGATCAGCGCGCGACCGAGGACTTCGAACCCTTGCCGGGTGATCGGCGGAACGACATTCAGCTCGGTCAGGAAGGCGTAAAAATCCTCCATGAACTGGGTGGTTTGCTGCTGGAAGAATGCGACCAGCTTGCCGTCTTCCTTGCGTGCCGAGAAATAGCTGCTGAGCATACGGAAATTGTCACGCAGCGTTTCGTACAGCAGCTCATGCACCGCCATTTCGCGCCCGAACAGCGAACGCTGCGCCGCCAGCGACTGGACGCCGCCGCGGTATTCCTCGGCGGCTTTCCCCAGCGCCGCGAAGGCGATGTCCGTCTTGTCCTTGAAGTAGCGATAATAGAGCCCGATCGGCACTTCCGCCTTGCGCGCGATGTTCTCCACGGTGGAGGCCTGATAGCCCTCGGCATTGATCACGGCGGCGGCCGCATTGATCAGCCGCTCGCGCGTGCGCCAACCCTTTTGCGTGCGGGGCAGGCGCTTTGAAGCGTCGACAGTGTTGGATTTCCCGTTGGGGTCACCGGCAGTGCGGCGGGTTTGCATTCGTGGTCTCTTCGCCCCGGCCCTGCATACAAAGCACGCGGAAAGTCAAACCACGCGCGATCTTGGAGCGCACGGCTACGCCACCCGCGTTGCCGACGATATCTGTGCGGCGGGTTAAGCGGCAAGGCAATATGTGTCAAGTTCGGCAGCCATTCCATGCTGACCTTGTCTTCCTGCCCCGTCACCGCTTCGGGTGACTTGAGCGCTGCGGCCCCCGTGCCCGACCATAGAGCCTGTCGGATCCCGCCGGTGACGACCGGATGTCGGAAAGAACGATGCGTATCGGGCGGGGCCGCCAACACAAAAAAGGGGGAACGCGATGACACATGCGTTGGGAAGCGGGAAATCACGGCTTTGGCTGGCATCGGCCGCCGGTGCGCTGGCAATCGGCCTTACCTCGGCCGCGAGCGCGCAGGAGGTGCAGGCCGCGGCGGCGGATGAAGCCGTTGAGGGCGGCATCGGCGAGATCGTCGTCACAGCGCAGAAGCGCGACCAGTCGGTGCAGGACGTGGGCATCACCATGTCGGTGCTCTCGTCCGAAGCGCTGGCGAACGGCGGCGTCACCTCGGTTACCGATATCACCGGCATGGTGCCGAACGTGCAGGCGAACTACGGCGCCGGTCAGGTCGCCTTCAACGTGCGCGGCATCGGCACCAACGAGTTTTCAGCGAACCTCGATTCCCCGATCGCGGTAAACCTCGACGAGGTTTACCTCTCCAAGACCTTCATGACCGGGCTCCTGCTGTTCGACGTCGACCGCGTCGAGGTGCTGAAAGGCCCGCAGGGCACGCTCTTCGGCCGCAACGCCACCGGCGGCACGGTCAACTTCTTCTCGCGCCGCCCGCAGGCGGAATTCGGCGCGGGCGCGAACGTCAGCTACGACAATTACCGCACGGTGCGCTCGGAGGCCTATGTCACCGGACCGCTTGGCGGTGATTTCTCGGCGCGCCTCTCCGGCCTCTATGTCAATCAGGACAAGGGCTACTATCGCAACCTCACGCTCGACCGCCGCGAGGGCGAAGAGAAGAAGTGGGCACTGCGCGGACAGGTGGCGTGGGACAACGGTGTCACGAACGCACTGCTCACAGTGAACGCCGGGCGCCAGTGGGGCACGCTGCAGCCCTATGAAGGCGTCGGTATCTTCACGCCGGAATCGCTTGCGGACGGAGCCCCGGTGCTCTGCGCGCCCTACGCAGCGGGCAATGCGACTGCAGGCGACCCAGGCTGCGTGCGCGGCACGGACGGCCTTTATCCGGGCGACGACGATCCCTACACATCGAACAACGGCCGCCTGCACACGGTGAAGAACAAGAGCCTCGGCACCACGCTGCGCATTGAGCACGATCTCGGCGAGAGCACGCTTACCTCGCTCACCAGCTACCAGCACTTCCGGCGGATGCAGCACGAGGTTTCGGATGGCTCGCCGCTGGAAACGCTCGATGTCGATTACTACAACCGCATCAACCAGTTCACGCAGGAGGTGCGTCTCACCTCCTCGGGCGAGCGCACGTGGAACTATGTCGTCGGCGCCTATTACGAGCACGACGATTACAGGAACGGCGATTATCTCACGGTCGGCTACGGTGCGGCCCCCGGCTATTACAGCCCATTCACGCAGAAGGTGGATGCGCTGGCGCTGTTCTTCCACAACGACGTCGCGCTCACCGATACGCTCGGCCTCACCGCCGGCGTGCGCTACTCGCGCGAGAAGGTGAGCTTCGACGGCGGCACCTATGCGGGTATCGGCCGCACGGGAAGCCCGATCCGTCCGTCGACGATCGTCGCGACGCTCGCCGAGGCGAATGAATCGCGCACCGACGATGCCGCGACGTTCAAGGTCGGCATCGAATGGAAGCCGGTGATCAATTCTGCATCCGTCGACAAGCTGATGCTGTTCGCGAACGCCTCCACGGGTTTCCGTTCGGGCAGCTACAACGGCGAATTCGTCGGCAGCCCGGAGGCGCTCACCTCGCTCGCGCCCGAGAAGATCACGGCGTACGAGGCGGGCTGGAAATCGATCCTGTTCGGCCGCTCGCTGCTCTTCAACGCGTCCATCTATCACTACAAGTTCACCGACGGTTTCATCAATGTCGACAGCACCACCTCGCCGATCCCGATCACCATCAACGCGGCGAACATTTCCACTTACGGCGTCGAATTCGATCTGCAGTGGCAGCCGGTGGAACAGCTCAACTTCGGCATGGGCGGCGGCTGGCTGCAATCGAAGATCGACAGCGACATCAGCACCGGCGGTGCCAGCCTGAAGGGCAATCGCACCGTGCAATCGCCGCGCTGGACCTACAATGCGCAGGCGACGTTCACGCAGCCGCTCGGGAACGATCTCGAACTCGCGCTCACCGGTGATGCGAACTACCGCTCCGCGCAGTATTTCGAAACGACCAACTCGCCGAACAGCCTCGAGCCCGGCTACTGGCTGGTGAACGCGCGGCTGGCGCTGAAAGGCCCGGATGATCGCTGGTCGGTGGGCTTCTTCGCGAAGAACCTGACGAAGACGACCTACCGCACCTATGTGAACGATCTCGCCGCCTTCGGCTTCCTGCTCAACATTCACGGCGCGCCGCGCACCTACGGTGTCTCGGCCTCGTTCAAGCTGTGAGCCCGGCGGTGCAGGCCCTGTCCCCCGCGCCCGGCTACCGGCCCGGGTGGATTGATGATAGTCGTATGGCGACGAATCGGCCGCGGGCAAGGGATGGCGCCCCGGCCGGTCGCGGGCAGGGAGGCCGGAAGCGATTGAATCCGGAGGCAGGCGAGCTCGGTGTGATCGGACGCTTTATGTCCGACATCGATCGCGCGCGCTGTGTCGACGAGGCGGTCGACGTGCTTCACGATGTGATCATAGGCCTTGGCTTCCCGCAGCTCGTCTACGGCTGGACGCGAACGCCGTGCAGGGTGGACGGCAAGTGGGCGGCGGTGCCGCTGCACACGCGGAGCTTCCCCGCGAAATGGGACCGCGACTGGGAACGCCATAGCCCCCACGACCCCTATTTCCGCAACTCCTACGTCACCGGCGAGACAGACTGGAAGGACGTGCGCGACCGGCGCGAGGAACTGAGCGTCGAGGAGCAGGCCTGCATCGATTACGCCGCCGATTGGGGGCTGCATCAGGGTCTCACCGTGCCGGTGGCGAGCCGTGGCCGTTTCGCCTTCATCACGGCGGTGGGCGATCCCACGAACGGCAGCCGGTGGCAGGATTCGGTGGAGGCCGCGCGGCCGCTTCTGAAGCTCGTGGCGCACTATTTCGACAGTGTCGTCGCGCAGCGCTTTCACGAGATGCCGGCGACTGCGCGGCCACTCAGCGAGCGCGAGCTCGAATGCCTCGCCTGGTCGGCGCGCGGCAAGACGATCGAAGATATCGCCACGATCATCGACATCTCGCCCGAAACCGTCCGCATCTACCTGAAACGGATCAACCAGAAGCTCGATACGGTGAACCGGGCGCACGCCATCGCGCGTGCGGTCGCGCTCGGCCTGATCGACATCAATTGAAGTCGGGCCGCGCGCGGCCCCTTTCATCCACAGGCGATCAGGCACGGGCTTCTCCGCCCGGTGGTCGCGCTTGCCAGAAGGACATCGGCGTCATGGAGTATCCCGATCCGGTCAGGGACAGGCAGCTTGATTATTTCGCGGCGTTCGACCAGCGCATCCGCGCCCGCCTGCGCGGCCTCGTCAGCGATGCCGTGATCGAGGAGCACCGGCAGCGGCCGCTCGGCCAGCATTCGGACCCGCTCGAACGGCTGCTCAACTATTTCCGGCGCGGCGGCATGGCGGGCAAGCTCGGCATTTTCCAGCCTGATCCGGCGGTGCCCGAATACCGGCTCGTCGTGTTTCCCGGAAGGCGAGGCGTGCCCGCCGCGGTGGAAGACGAGGTCTTCACCTCGCTGAATGCCGCCTATCACGCGGTGTTCCTGCGCCGCGTCGCCCAGCTCCAGGCCGAATGAGAGGGACCGCCATGAACAGACTGCTCGGCTATGCGGACCCGCTCGCGACGCGCGCGGGTGAAACCGTGTCCTTCATGCTTTCCGCCGACGCCGCGACGCGCGCCGATGTGCAACTCGTGCGCCTCCTCCACGGCGACGTGAATCCCATCGGCCCCGGCTTCGTCGAGCGGGAGGTCGCTTCCACGCTTCCCGCCGAGGTCGAGGTCGTGCCGCAGGCGATCCATCGCGGGTCTTACGCGGCGGTACCGCCGTCGGCCGCGCTCGCCGATCTGCCGTCGGCGACCTTGCACGCCTTCATCTGCCCCAGCCTGCCGGGCGCGGGCGAGCAGACGATCCTCGGCTGCGGCGATGGCAAGGCAAGCGGCTACAGGCTGTTGATCGGTGCGGACGGGCGGCTCCACCTGCGCGTTGGCGGCGCGGAACTGGCGCTCGGGCGCAAGCTGGTGGCGAACTTCTGGTATTTCGTGGCTGCAAGCTGGGACGCCGAAACCGGCCGCATGGCGCTGATGCAGAAGGGCCGCATCAACCGCTGGAACTCGAAGATCGGCCCCGTCGCGCCATTCGATCTTGATGACAGCGCCGAAGGTGAAGGCGGCGCGTTCGCACCGGCGTCAGGCGCGCGCTTCCTGATCGCGGCTTCGGCGGGCGATGCGCCTTCGCATCTTTACAACGGCAAGATCGACCGCCCCGGCGTGCTCGGCGGCGTGGTGTCTGCCGATACGCTCGCCGCCATGAGCGAGGGCAGGGGGCTGCCCGCAGCCGCATCCGTCGCCTTCTGGGACACGACCGCAGGCTATACCGACACCGGCATCGGCGACGTGATCGAGGACATCGGCCCGTCGAAGCTGCACGCGCACGGCGTCAACCGCCCGATCCGCGCGATGACCGGCTGGAACTGGAATGGCCGCGAGGACAGCTTCCGGCTCGATCCCTCGCAGTACGGCGGCGTCGCGTTTCACGAGGACGCGCTCATCGATTGCGGCTGGCAGGTGACGCTCAGCTACGCGATCCCGGCCGACCTGCCGAGCGGCGTCTACGCGCTCCGCATCCGCAGCGGCGAGGTCGAGGATCATGTGCCGTTCTTCGTGCGTGCCGCGCAGCCGAAGGCACCGATCGCGGTGCTGATGCCGACCTTCACCTATCTCGCTTACGCGAACGAGCACCTAGCCTTCGATGCGCCGATCGCGCAGGCGATCTGCGCCAACACGCCCGTGGTGACGCCCGAGGAATTGCAATGGAAGGAGGCCGAGGAGTTCGGGCTTTCGACCTACGACGTGCACAGCGACTATGCAGGCGTCTGCTATTCGTCGTGGCGGCGCCCGATCCTCAACATGCGCCCCCGCTACCGTATGCCCGCAACGGGCGTGCCGTGGGCGTTTCCGGCTGACCTGTCGCTGATCTGGTGGCTCGATCATGCGGGCCATGATTTCGAGGTTCTGACCGATCACGATCTCGACCGCGAAGGGCTGGACGCGATCAAACCCTACCGCGCTGTCCTCACCGGAACGCACCCGGAGTATTATTCATCGACAATGCTCGACGCGACCGAGGACTATCTCGCGAGCGGCGGCCGCGTCCTCTACCTCGGCGGCAACGGCTATTACTGGGTCACCGCCGTGCGCCCCGAAGAGCCGTGGTGCATCGAGGTGCGCAAGCTCGACGTCGGCTCGCGCGCGTGGCAGGCAGCGGCAGGCGAGGGCTATCTCGCCACCACCGGCGAACGCTCCGGCCTCTGGCGCTCGCGCGGCCGTCCGCCGCAGAAGATCGTCGGTGTCGGCTTCACCACGGAAGGCATGGACGAAAGCCAGCCCTTCGAGCGCCTGCCGGACAGTTTCGATCCCGAGGTGGCGTGGATCTTCGAAGGGATCGGCGAGCGCGAACTGATCGGCGATTTCGGCCTCGGTCTCGGCGGCGCGTCAGGCCTCGAACTCGATCGCTACGACCTCGCGCTCGGCACGCCGCCACACGCGCATCTGCTCGCCGCCTCGTTCAACCATTCGGACAATTATCCGCTGGTTTCCGAGGAGGTCGCCTACGCCTTCCCCGGTCGCGGTGGCACGCAGGACCCGCAGGTGCGCGGCGATATCGTCTACTTCACGACGCCGAACGGCGGCGCCGTGTTCGCGGCGGGCTCAATCGCGTGGAGCCAGGCGCTGCCAGTGAACGGCGGGAACAACAACGTGGCACGCATTCTCGGCAACGTGCTCTCACGCTTCGGTGGCTAACTAGCAGCAGCGTCCGCCGTTCTTGCCGCCGTAGCGCGCCTCCTGCCGGTCGCGGAAGAACTCCGTCTCGCTCATCGGTGCCCGGTCCGGGTGGCGCTCGGTCATGTGCCGCAGATAGGCAGTGTAGCTCGGCAGGCCGACCATCAGGTGCGCGGTTTCGCGCAGGCGGGCGAGGAAGCCGGTCATTCGGCCGGCACCGCGGAAGCAGGGATTTCACGCGCCGTGGGCTCGCTGCTGCGCCGCGCTGCGATGCATGTCTTCACCGCGAAGAACAGCAGCGACAGCACGACCGCGAGGAACAGCGCGCAAAGCGCGGCGTCGATGCGATCGTTGAAGATGATACGGTTCATCTCCGCCATCGACTTCGCGGGGGCGAGCACCTCGCCGCGCGCGGCGGCTTCGGAGAACTTCGCCGCGTGCGCAAGGAAGCCGATCTTCGGATCGGGCGAGAAGAGCTTCAGCGAACCCGCGCTCACCGTGCAGATCAGCAGCCACGCGGTCGGGATCGCCGTCACCCACGCATAGCGTTCCCGCTTCATGCGGAAGAGCACGGCGGTGCAGAACATCAGCGCCATCGCCGCCAGCATCTGGTTCGAGATGCCGAACACCGGCCATAGCGTGTTGACGCCGCCGAGCGGATCGGTAACGCCCTGATAGAGGAAGAACCCCCAGCCCGCGACACAGAGGCCGGTGGCGACAAGGCCGGGCGTCAGCGATTTGGTGTCGCGGAAGCTCGGTGCGACAAGCCCGATCAGGTCCTGCAGCATGAAGCGCCCGGCGCGCGTTCCGGCATCGACGGCGGTGAGGATGAACAGCGCCTCGAACAGAATCGCGAAGTGATACCAGAAGGCCTTCATGCCCGGCCCGCCGATCACGTGGCTGAAGATCTCCGCCATCGCGACGGCAAGCGTCGGCGCCCCGCCGGTGCGCGAGATGATCGTTGCCTCGCCCACGTCCTTCGCGGCCTGCGTCAGCGCGTCCGCCGTGATTGGGAAGCCCATGTTCGTTACCGCGGCGGCGGCGCTTGCCGCGTCCGGCCCTAGCACGGCGGCAGGGCTGTTCATCGCGAAGTAGATGCCGGGATCGAGGATGGAGGCGCCGACGAGCGCCATCACGGCGACGAACGCCTCCATCAGCATCGCGCCGTAGCCGATGAACGGCGCGTGCGCTTCGCTCGCGATCAGCTTCGGTGTCGTGCCGCTCGCGATGAGCGAGTGGAAGCCGGAAACCGCGCCGCAGGCGATGGTGATGAACAGGAAGGGGAACAATGTGCCCGCCCACACCGGACCGCTGCCGTCCACGAACTGTGTGAGCGCGGGCATACGGAGCGGTGGCGCCATGATGACGATGCAGACCGCGAGCGCGGCGATGGCGCCGATCTTGAGGAAGGTGGAAAGGTAGTCGCGCGGCGCGAGCAGCAGCCACACCGGCAGCACGGAGGCGACGGCGCCGTAGCCGATCAGCAGCCAGCAGAGCTGCACCGGCGTGAAGGTGAAGATCGGCCCCCACACCGGCGAGGCCGCGATCTGCTGGCCGTAGATGATCGCGAGGATCAGCCCCACGAAGCCGATCAGCGACACCTCGCCGACCTTGCCCGGCCGGATCCAGCGCGCGTAAGCGCCCATCGCCATCGCGAGCGGCACGGTGGCGGCGACGGTGAACATGCCCCATGGGCTTTCGGCGAGCGCCTTCACCACGATCAGCGCCAGCACGGCGAGCAGGATGATCATGATCATCAGCGTGCCGAACAGCGCGATCGTGCCCGCCACCGCCCCCATTTCCATGCGCACGAGTTCGCCGAGCGAACGCCCGTCGCGGCGCATCGAGATGAACAGAACCATGAAGTCCTGCACCGCGCCCGCGACCACGACGCCCGCGAGAATCCAGAGCGTGCCGGGCAGATAACCCATCTGTGCGGCGAGCACTGGTCCCACGAGTGGCCCCGCGCCCGCGATCGCGGCGAAGTGGTGACCGAACAGCACGGTCTTGTCGGTCGCAACGTAGTCGAGCCCATCGGCGCGGCGCAGCGCCGGCGTCTGGCGGTTCGGATCGAGCCGCATAACGTGCTTGGCGATGTAGAGTGCGTAGTAGCGATAGGCGACGAGGAAGATGCAGATCGCTGCCGTCACGATCCACAGCGCGTTGATCGGCTCACCGCGCTCTGTGGCGATCACCGCCAGCGCGAAAGCGCCTACGAGCGCGAACACGATCCATGGCAAATGACGCATCTTACCTCCCCGCCGCCTTCTGTTTGCGCGTGCATCTCATCTTTGCACGCGTCGCGCCAGAGGGGGAAGGCAGGAGGCGGGCTTCAGAGCCCTTCGGCGAGCCCTGCGAGCGCCTGCCGCACGGCGAGCAGCGACTGGCCCGCGACCATGCCCTTCCAGTCGTCCGCATCGCCGTAGAAGGCGCCCCGGATGGCGTCCTTGATCGGCTTGGCGGCGGGTGACGTGGGGTCGCCGTGCGCGTGGAGCCAGCAATCCGCCTGCAGCGCGGCAAGGATATGATCAGTCGGATGCGTGCCGACCTCTATCGCCATGCCGGTGATGTCTGCCTTCGGCAGCAGGGCGGGGGCGGCGCTGAGGCCGTCTCCTTCGATACGCACGGACGCCGACTGGCCATCCGCCACCGAGGCGAGCGCAGCGCCATACCAGCGCGCGGCTCGGCGGAAGCCGTCGCTCTCCCGCGAGGTCACGATGATCTGCTCGGCAAAGCCCCACGGGCCAAGGCCGGTGTGATAATCGATGATGCCGACCTTGGCCGCGCCGCTGAGATAATGCGTCAGGATCGCGCTCTGCGTGGCGCGCGACCAGCTCGGCGCCTTGCCGCCGTAGAACAGCCCGTCGGCGTGATTATATTGCCCGCCCATCATCGCCGCGCGCATGGCAAGCGCGCCGTGTTCCTCGGCGTAGCGGCCCGCTGCGGCTGCTGACGCGGCCTGTGCGGCTCCGTCCCATGTCGGCGGGCAGATCGACGGGTGAAGCACGTCATAGCCGGGGTTTTCGGGCAGGGGCTGCGCGAAGTCGATCCAGTTGCGGTTGAGGTCGATGTTCTCGTGCGTTACGCGGCGAAGCCACGCGAAGCCGTAGGGGTTCACCGCGTGGATCATCAGGATGCCGACACCCTCGGGGCGCCGCGCGATCTCGCCGCGCCGCAGCAGGTCGACCTGCGCCCCCGAACCGCAGAAGCCCTCGACGCCGTGCGTGCCCGAGATCAGCACCAGCACGCGCTCTG
This sequence comes from Sphingosinicella xenopeptidilytica, assembly GCF_042676985.1. NCBI lineage: Bacteria > Pseudomonadati > Pseudomonadota > Alphaproteobacteria > Sphingomonadales > Sphingosinicellaceae > Sphingosinicella > Sphingosinicella xenopeptidilytica. The sequence continues at coordinate 107,327 of NZ_JBHTIK010000002.1, forward strand.
CGCCTTCCACGCCGAACGCGGCGACATCGGTGAAGAGTTCGCCGCCGTCCGGGCCGCGCTCGGGGTGCTGGACGGCTTCGAGTGCCGCGCCCGCTGCCGCGGCCTCTTCAAGGAATTTGGCGCGCGCGCTCTGGTAATCGGCGCTGAAGCTGGCGGCGGAGTTCATCATCGTTCCATTCTGACTGAATCCGCGAGCGCCTTCCTTTGCGGGCCGCCGCAATGCCTGTGCGGCGGCTCTCTAGTTCAGGCGTGTGCGTGCGAGGCGCGGCGAGAAGCCGAAGGTGCGCTTGAAGGCGGTGGCGAAGTTGCTGGGGTGCTCGTAGCCGGCGTTGAACGCCACCTCGGTGATCGAGGCGTCGGTATCGCAGAGCTGCCGCAGCGCATTGTCCATGCGCACGCGCTGGCGGTAGTTCGAGATCGTCGTGCCGGTCACCTGCTTGAAGCACTCCATCATCTGCGTTTCGTTCCACGCGAGATGGCGGCAGAGTTCGGCGATCGAGAACGCGGCCTGCGTGTCATCGTCGAGGATCTGGCAGAGCTCCTCGATCTTCCGACGGTCGCGTGCGCGCACCATGTCCGCGGCGCGCGCGCTGCCGAGGATCTGCTTGATCGCGAAGCACAGCAGTTCGAGCGCCTTCGCTTCCATCATCAGATTGCCGAGCGCGCCGCTGCGTGGCTGGCTCAGTATGTCTTCGACGATGGGCCGCATCTGCGCGGGCATCGGCATGGTGCTGTACGAGAATTGCGAAGCCCGTGCGCGCAGGAAGTCGGCGATGGAGGAGGGGAGGTCCGGCATGTTCGGAGAAAGCAGTTCGGACACGAAATCCTTGCTGCAGACCATCGTGATCGAGCGCTCGTGGCTTTCCCGCATCATGCGTTCGTACTTCATGCTGTAGGCGGGCTGGACGAGGAACGACATGAGACCGGACGAAACCGCGACATCTTCTTCTTGATGGCTGCCGATGACACTCGTGCCGCTCAGCTTGAAGTGCAGCTTCAAATGGTCGCCGCAGACATGATGGGCGGTTCTTTCCTCGGCGAAGTGCAGGTCGGAAAGTACCAGGGAGAAGCCGGGCCGGATCGTTACGCCATCGTACCAGCCGTGCATGGTTTCGTGGTCGGGCTTCAAGTGAAAGGCTTGGCCCACAGGCCCCGGGCGACCCTGGACGTAGCCTTTCTGGGCCTTGATAATAGGGATGAGCGTGGAATCGAAGCCGGCGAGGGCGGTGTCGAGGCTGTTGTTCAACGCGCGCATCCCTGAAAAGTGCTGCACGTCGACTATACGTTCGCCCTGCGGCGTGTCCAGAGAGCCGCCCGTTTCCGTCAAAGCGTGGTCCGCAAGCATCAGTTGACGAACTCGACCGCCTTGATCCGGCAGTAGGAGCGCAGCCCGTCCATGCCGCCTTCGATGCCGAAGCCCGAGGCGCCCCACGGTTCCGCGCCCATCGCGAAACCGCTGTGTTCGCCCGCCGCAGCGCTTGCGCGCACGGTGACACGGCCCGCGCGGAGGCCGCGCGCCGCCGCCTGCGTGCGCCGGGCGTCGCGCGTCCAGAGGCTGGCGGCAAGGCCGTAGGGGGTGTCGTTGGCAATGACGAGCGCTTCGTCGAAATCGCGGAAACGCAGGACCGAGAGCACCGGCCCGAACACCTCTTCGCAGGCGACGGTCATGTCGGGGCGCACGTCGGTGAGGACGGCGGGCGCCGTGGACGCCTCGCCCCACGTGCCGCCGTCGTACGCGACGTTCGCGCCTTCGGTGCCGGCGTGATCGATGAAATCGCGAATTTTCTCGAGCTGGCCGCGCGTGGCGATCGTACCGAAACCGGTCGCGGGATCGAGCGGATCGCCGGGCACGCGCGCCTGCGCGGCCTTGATCACCGCCTCGACGAGCCGGTCGTGGAAGCTGTCCTCCACGATCAGGCGGGTTTTCGCCGCGCACCACTGGCCCTGGTTCCAGAAGGCGTCGTGCGCCACACGCGCCGCGACGGCTTCGAGATCGTCCGCCATGTCGGCGCAGACCACCTGCGGCGACTTACCCCCGCATTCGAGGAGCAGCGGCTTGCCGTTCGATTGCCCCGCATAGGTCATGAACAGGCGGCCGGTCGCGGTGGAACCTGTAAAGCTGATGAGGTCGATATCAGCGTGGCGACCGATCGCCTGGCCGATCGTGGTGCCGAGGCCCGGCACCACATTCAGCACGCCGTCCGGCAGGCCCGCTTCGGAGGCGATTTCGGCAAGCCGCAGCGCTGATGTGGAAGCGATTTCCGAGGGTTTCAGGACGACGCTGTTGCCCGCTGCGAGCGCGGGTGCGGCCTTCAGCGCCGCGTTGATGAGCGGGAAATTCCACGGCACGATGGCGCCCACGACACCGCGCGGCTCGAAAAGCCCCAGCGAAAGCGTGATGTGGTCGGAAGGCGCGACGGTGCCGTAAAGCTTGTCGGTCGCCTCGCCATAGTAGCGGAAGAAGCCGGTCGCGAAGGCGATCTCGGCGCGCGCGGCGGAGATCGCCTTGCCCATTTCCAGCACGTCCATCAGTGCGAGGTCGTCGGCGTTCGCCTCAATGAGCTCGGCGATGCGCAGCAGCACGGCCTTGCGGTGAAGTGGCGTCGCCTTCGACCAGCGGCCGTCTTCGAACGCGCGGCGGCCGGCGGCGACCGCGCGGTCCACGTCGTTGTCGCCACCCACAGGGAGCGTGCAGACGGGCCTGTTCGTGGCCGGGTTGATCGACTCAAAGCCTTCTGCGCTCGCGGAGTCGGTAAAGCGGCCGTCGATGAACGGGCGCGTTGGGAGCGCGAGCGCGGCGGCGCGGGCGTGCCAGTCGATGGGGGGTGGGGTCATGGGCTTGCTCTTTGGAAGGCGGGTTTCCAGAAGGGTGGAAGATGTTGCCTCGCCGCGCTTTTGCGCCGCCGCGAAAAATCTATGAGCAGGCTCCAATCTGGGTGCGCCCCCGGATGCACTCACCGTGTTCGGGGCAGCGCAAACAAAGTTCGGGAGAATGGAAAAGACGTTGCCGCCCGCCCGCCGCATGGTGCGAACTCAGCCCGCTCATCCAGAGGCGAAAGCCCGGCGGCGAACGACAAAAGAGGGGAAACACATGAAGAAAAGCGCATTTTCCATCACTTTCAGCCGCGGCCTGCTGGCGCTCGGCGTCTCGTCGATCGCGCTTGGCACCGCACAGGCGCAGGAGGCCGAAACCGCGCCCGTGCTCGATGCCGGTGAGATCGTGGTGACCGCGCGCAAGACCAGCGAGCGTCTTCAGGACGTGCCGATCTCGGTCAGCGCGCTCAGTGGGGACCAGCTGCGCGAGAACGGTGCCGTCGACGTGAAGGACGTCATGCGCAACGTGTCGGGCCTGTCGTTCTCGAATGTCGAGCGCGGCCTCGGCAACTACAATATCCGCGGCGTCAGCACCGTCGCCTCGGCGCCCACCGTCGGCATCTATCTGGACGATATCTCGCTGGTGACGATCGCGACGACGTTCAGCGGCGCTTTCGACCCGATCTTCTTCGATATGGAGCGCCTCGAAGTCCTCAAGGGCCCGCAGGGCACGCTTTATGGCGGCAGCTCGATGGGCGGCGCGATCAAGTACGTGAGCGCACGGCCGGATACGTCGGCGATTTCCGGAAGCGCGGCGGCCGGCGTCGCCACCACCGCGCACGGCGATCCTTCGTACAATGTCGAGGGCATCCTGAACCTGCCGCTCGTCACGGACACGCTGGCGATGCGTACCGGCTTCCTTTACCGCCGCGACGGCGGCTACATCGATAACGCGCCCGGCCTCGTGCAGAACTCGAACTATTCGAGCACGCCGTCGCCGACGTACACGCCGCTCGCGCAGGATGCGCTGACCAGCCGCAGCATGTCGGATCACAACAAGGCGGACAGCTTCGTCGGCCGCCTGTCGTTCCAGTGGGAGCCGGACGCGACCTGGTCGATCCGTCCCGCGCTCTTCTATCAGCGCTACGAGCAGAAGAACCCGGCGCAGTTCTTCCTCGGCGATACGGAGGAGCTGACCTCTTCGTTCCGCCTCGCGCAGCCGACGGTCGACAAGGCAGGCATCTACAGCCTCGATGTCGAGAAGACGCTGGGCAATGTGCAGTTCACTTCGCTCACCGCCTATTTCGACCGCAAGCTCAATTGGGAGCGCGACTACAGCTTCTTCATCGGCGGGCTCGTGCCGCCGATGTTCCCGCTGACCAGCCACAACCTGTCCGCCAGCCGCACCAAGCAGTTCAGCCAGGAAGCGCGCCTTTCCTCCGGCGGTCCCGGCGATCGTCTGAAGTGGCTCGCCGGTCTCTATTATTCCTGGCAGGACGATAACCTGTACCAGATCGTCGATACGCCGGGCGCCGAGCCGTTCATCGGCACCACCACCGGTTATGTCGGGGATACGACGACCAAGACGAAGCAGTACGCGGCGTTCGGCGAGGTGACCTTCTCGATCACCGACCAGCTCGATGTCACCGCGGGTGTGCGCCTGTTCCAGATCAAGCAGGAGGTCGACATCATGGGCGACGGCCCCTTCAACGGCGGGCTGACGCTTGTCGAGGGGCGCAAGAGCAACGAGAAGGGTGTCAACCCCAAGGTCGGCATCTCCTACAAGGCGACCCCGGACAACATGATCTTCGCCTCGGCGGCGAAGGGCTTCCGGCCGGGTGGCCCGAACCGCTTCCAGATCAACCCCGTGCTCTGTGCGGCCGATCTTGAGCGCCTCGGCCTCACCGCCGCGCCCGACAGCTTCGATTCCGATAATCTCTGGAGCTACGAGCTCGGTTCCAAGAACCAGTTCGCGGATGGCCGCGTGACGCTGAACGGCGCGCTGTTCTTCACCGATTGGAAGAAGATCCAGCAGCAGCTCAACCTCATCAACTGCGGCTTCGCCTTCACGGGCAACGCCGGCAGTGCCGAGGTGAAGGGCGCCGAGATCGAAGGGCGCGTCAACGTGGCGGGCGGCTTCCAGATCGGCGGCAACGCGACCTATACGAGCGCGAAGATCACCAACGCCGCCGTCGGCACTGCGGTGCAGGATGATGATCAGGTGCTCGCCGTGCCGAAGTGGATGGCAAGCGCGTTCGCAAGCTACGGCTTCGACGTTGGTGCCGATTGGCGGGCGCAGCTCCGCGCCGAGTATCAGTATCAAAGCAAGGCGCGCCGGATGTTCGACCGTGTGCAGGCCGTCACCTTCTCGGATGCAGAGATGGGCCTCGTGCCGAACCTCGCGCAGTTCCGCGAAAGCTATGATGTCGTGAACGCGTCACTCTCCGCCGACAACGGATCGACGGTGCTGAGGCTCTACGTGAACAACGTCTTCGACGTGCAGCCGCTCATCGACATGGAGCTCGGATCGGGCAATGACTATGCAACGACGCTGCGTCCGCGCACGATCGGCGTCGAGGTCCGTCAGAAGTTCTAGAGGTAAGCGTTTGAGGGGGGACAGGGTGATGATTGCCACGCGTGCCGGGTCCGCATGGGTTCGTTCGGCCAAGATGATGACATCCGCGATGATGACGTCCGCCGTACGGATAACCGCGATCGCCGCCCTGTCCCTCGCTGCCGCCTGCGGCTCCCAGAAATCGGGCGGCGAAGCGTCGACGCCGGATTGGAAGCGGGCGACGGCCTATTACTACACGGGCACGAAGATCACCGCGGAAAACGCCGCCCAGCTCGGCGTCGCGTGGGAGTTCAACGACTTCGTTGTGCGCGGGCGCACGCATCGCGGCGTTGAATCGACGCCGATCGTCGTCGATGGCACCATGTATTTCACCGGGCCCTGGAGCGTGGTTTACGCGCTCGATGCGAAGACCGGCGCGCAGAAGTGGCAATATGACCCGGAGGTCGATGGCCAGTTCGCGCGGCGGACCTGCTGCGATGCCGTGAACCGCGGTGTCGATGTCGCGGACGGCGTCGTTTATGTCGCCACGCTCGATGGCCATCTCGCCGCAGTCGATGCCGCGAGCGGCAAGGAACTGTGGAAGGTCGACACGATCACCGACCGTACGCGCAGCTACGCGATCACCGGTGCGCCGCGCGTTTCCGGCAAAACCGTCGTCATCGGCAACGGCGGCGCGGAGATGGGCGTGCGCGGCTATGCGAGCGCTTATGACCGCAAGACCGGCAAGCTCGTGTGGCGCTTCTTCACCGTGCCGGGCGCGGGGCCGGACGAACATCCCGAAGTCGCCGAGGCGCGCAAGACGTGGAGCAAGGCTTCGCGCTGGGATCTCGGCGGCGGCGGCACGGTTTGGGATTCGATCGTCTACGATCCCGATTCGAACATCGTCTATCTCGGCACCGGCAACGGGATGCCGCATCCGCTCTGGTCGCGCAGCCCCGGCGGCGGCGACAATCTGTATCTCTCGTCGATCGTCGCGGTGAACGCCGATACCGGCCGCAAGGTCTGGCACTATCAGACGACGCCGGAAGACAGCTGGGACTATACGGCGACGCAGAACATGGTCCTTGCCGACATCGAATTCGGCGGGAAAGCGCGCAAGGTCATCATGCAGGCGCCGAAGAACGGTTTCTTCTACGTGCTCGACCGCGTCACCGGCGAGCTGCTCTCGGCGGAGAAGTTCACGACCGTCACATGGGCTGAGCGCGTCGATCTCAAGAGCGGACGGCCAGTCATCACCGAGCAGTCCGATTATTCGAAGGAAACGAAGCTCGTCTGGCCGTCGGAAGCGGGCGGACACAACTGGCCGCCGATGGCGTACAGCGAGAAAACCGGCCTCGTTTACATCCCGGTGCTGCAGGCGCCGATGACCTTCCAGATGTATGATCAGCCCTACAAGCCCTACAGCGGCATCCAGGGCTCGATCGCCTCGTTCCCGGCGTTCGGTGCATTCGGCAAGGGCGGCGCCAATTCCGAGGAAGCGTTCCCCGGCCAGCCCAAGCCGCGTTTCGATGCGGTGCTAACGGCATGGAACCCGAAAACCGGCAAGATCGCATGGACGAGCAGCGAACTGCCGTTCTGGAGCGGCGGCGTGATGGCGACGGCGTCAGGCCTCGTCATGCAGGGATCGGCGGACGGCTATCTCACGGTTTATGACGGCATTTCCGGAAAGGTTCTGCACCGGATCAACGTCGGCACGGGCATCATGGCCGCGCCGATGTCCTACGAGATCGATGGCGAGCAGTATGTCGCCGTGAACGCCGGCTTCGGCGGCGCGCTCAACGTCGCCTATCCGCCCGGCGCCGTGGCGGCCGAGCGCGAGAACCATGAGCGCCTGATCGTCTTCAAGATCGGCGGCAAGGCGCCCGAGCTGCCGCCGCTGCGCGAGAAGATCGCCTTCACCGATCCGCCTGCGAAATATCGCGGCGACGCCGAAGCCGTGAAGCGCGGCGGCGCGCTCTACGGCGCCTACTGCGGCCGCTGTCACGGCGGCAAGGACGGGATGGGCGGCTATCCGAACCTCTGGAAGATGGCCCCCGAAACGCACGACGCGTTCGATGCGATCGTCCTCGAAGGTGTCTTCGTTGATGCAGGCATGGCAGGCTTCGCCGATATCCTCAGCAAAGCGGACGCCCGCGACATCCACGCCTTCCTCGCGCAGCCCGCACCGTCTCAGTCGGCGCACTCAGGGCTGCACTAAATCGCTTCCCCCGCAGCCCTGCCGCTCGCCCATGCCCACTGGAAGTTATAGCCGCCAAGCCAGCCGGTAACATCCACAGCCTCGCCGATGGCATAGAGGCCGGGCACGCGCGCCGCCATCATCGTGCGGGATGAGAGACCGTCCACGGAAATGCCGCCTGCCGTCACCTCGGCCTTGGCAAAGCCCTCGGTGCCGCTCGGTGTGAAGCTCCAGTCCGTGAGCCGAGCCTCCGCTGCGCGGAGCGCCTTATCGGCGATGTTGCCGAGATCGCCCTCAAGCGCGAGCCGTTCGGCAAGGGCGTCCGCGAGGCGGGCAGGGAGGCGGGCGGCGAGGGCGCGCTTCAGTGTGGACCGCGGCTGCGCCTGTTTCTGGCGGATCAGCCAGTCCGGCCCGGCATCGGGCAGGAAATTGACGCCGATCGGCGTGCGGTGCTGCCAGTAGGAGGAAATCTGCAGCATGGCCGGGCCGGAAAGCCCGCGATGCGTGAACAGGGCGGCCTCGCGGAAACGCACCTTCTGCCAGCACACCTCGACCTCCGCCGAGACGCCCGAGAGTGAACGGAACAGCGCCTCATCACCCCCCAGTGTAAACGGCACGAGCGCCGGGCGCGGATGCACGACCGAAAGCCCGAACCGACGCGCGATATCATAAGCAAAGCCGGTCGCGCCGAGTTTCGGGATAGACGGTCCGCCGGTGGCAAGCACCAGCGCGGGCGCCGTATAGTCGCGCCCGCCGATCGACACCATGAATAGCCCGTCTCGGTGCTCGATCTCGGTGGCCGCGCGACCCAGCTCGATCGTGACGCCCGCCTGTGCACATTCCTCCACCAGCATATCGACGATCTGCCGGGCGGAACCATCGCAGAAGAGCTGGCCCAGCGTCTTTTCGTGCCACGCGATGCCGTAACGCTCGACGAGCCCTAGAAAGTCCTGCGGTGTGTAGCGCCCGAGTGCGGACTTGGCGAAATGCGGATTGCCCGAGAGATAGCGGTCGGCGGCGGTGTGGATGTTCGTGAAATTGCAGCGCCCGCCGCCCGAGATCAGGATCTTCTTGCCCGGCTCATCCGCGTGGTCCGCGAGCAGCACACGCTTGCCGCGCGCGCCTGCCGTTGCCGCGCACATCATCCCCGCCGCCCCGGCGCCGAGGACGATTGCGTCGAAGCTCTCAGCGTTCACGGGTGATGCTGGCGGCGACCGCCTCGGCCGCCTTGATTCCGTCGATGGCGGCGGAAAGGATGCCGCCCGCATAGCCCGCACCTTCGCCGGCCGGGAACAGGCGTGTCGTGTTCAGGCTCTGGAAGTCCTTGCCGCGCGTGATCCGCACGGGCGAGGAGGTGCGCGTCTCGACGCCGGTCATCACCACGTCGGCGTGATCGTAGCGCGCGAGCTGGCGTCCGAACACGGGCAGCGCCTCGCGCATCGCCTCCACCGCGAAGCCGGGGAGGCAGGCGGAAAGATCCGTCATGGTGACGCCGGGCTTGTAGGAGGGAGTTACACTCCCTAGCGCGGTGGACGGCTGTTGCGCCAGAAAATCGCCGACAGTTTGTCCCGGTGCGTTGTAGTTCGATCCGCCCGCGACATAAGCGAGCGCTTCCCAGTGCCGTTGGAAGTCGATGCCCGCGAGCGGCCCCTCAGGGTAGTCGCGAGCCGGGTCGATGGCGACGACGAGGCCGGAGTTGGCATTGAACTCGGCGCGCGAATACTGGCTCATGCCGTTGGTGACGACGCGGCCTTCCTCCGATGTCGCCGCGACCACGCGCCCGCCGGGGCACATGCAGAAGCTGTAGACGGTACGTTCGTTCGCGCAGTGATGCGCAAGGCTATAGGCCGCGGTGCCGAGGATGGGGTGGCGTGCGAATTTGCCGTAGCGCGCTTCGTCGATCCATGCTTGCGGATGCTCGATGCGCACGCCGATCGAGAACGGCTTCGCCTCGATGTGGACGCCGCGCCGGTGCAGCATCTCGAACGTCGACCGCGCGCTGTGGCCGACGGCGAGGACGACGTGATCGGCTTCGAGAAAGTCGCCGCCCTGGAGATGAAGCCCGCGCACCCCGAGGCTGCCGTCCGCTGCACGCTCCAGTTCCAGTTCCTCGACGCGTGTCTGCCAGCGGTACTCGCCGCCCAGCGCCTCGATGGTTTCGCGCAGGCTTTCCACCATCGTGACGAGCCGGAAGGTGCCGATATGAGGATGCGCCTCGAACAAGATGTCGCCGGGCGCGCCCGCCTTCACGAACTCCTCAAGCACCTTGCGGCCGAGGAAGCGCGGGTCCTTCACGCGGCAATAGAGTTTGCCGTCCGAGAACGTGCCCGCACCGCCCTCGCCGAACTGCACGTTGGATTCCGGGTTGAGTTGCGACCGGCGCCATAGGCCCCATGTGTCTTTGGTACGCTCGCGAACGATCTTGCCGCGATCGAGGATGATCGGCCGGAACCCCATCTGCGCAAGGATCAGTCCCGCGAATAGCCCGCACGGCCCCGCCCCGATGACAACCGGCCGCAGCCCGGACCAGCCCTCAGGCGCGCGCGCAGGAAAGCGGTACTCCATATCTGGCGTCGGGCGGACATCATGGTCCTTCGCAAAGCGCGCCAGCACCTCGTCTTCGTTCGCGATGTCGACATCGACCGTGTAGACGAGCAGGATCGCACTCTTGCGCCGCGCATCATTGCCGCGGCGAAACACCGTGAACCCGCGCAACCGCTCGGGCACGATGGCGAGACGCGTGCAGATCGCAGGCGCCATCGCGTCGTCCGCATGATCGAGCGGTAGGTTGAGGCCGGACAGGCGTAGCATGGACGAGGCCTTTAGCGGCAAGCCGGCCGTGCGCCAAGCTGCGGGATGGGATCGGGTATCCACGCCTGCTTTTTCGCCGTGAAGGCAAAAAATATCCCTACGGCTTCTGCGGCCCCGTGTGTCTATAAAACGGATAAGCGGAAGCAGGTGCTTACGAGTAATGGTCGACGATGAAGCCTTGAGACGCTGGTTCTGTCGGGAAGTTCTTCCGCTGGAAGCTGCGCTCATGGCGTTTCTGAGGAGAAATTGGCGGGAGACTGCTGATCTTCAGGACTTGCGGCAGGATATTTACGAGCGGGTGTTGAAAGGCGCGCGCGAGCAGCTCCCGCAACATAGCGCTGCCTATGTCTACACGGTGGCGCGCAACCACCTCATCAATTGCGCACGGCGCTCTCGGATCGTTTCGTTCGAGCTGCTGGCGGATCTGGATGACGTGCAGCAGGGCGGGCAGGCGTTTCACCCCGAACGGCAACTTGTCGCCCGCGATGAACTGAAGCGGGCGATTGCGGGGCTTGACCGGCTGCCGCCGCGGTGTCGGGAGATTGTTCGCCTCCGCAAGGTCGAAGGGCTTTCGACGCGAGAGACAGCGGCCCGGCTCGATATCGGTGTGGATGCGGTGGAAAAGCAGATCACGCTCGGGATGCGGGCGCTTGTTGATTTCGTGTTGGGCGGCACGGGAAAGATCCAGTGGTCGCGCAGCGCCAGCGTTTCGCGGCGGAGGCGGCCATGACGAAGTCTGCCGAGATCGAAACCATCGCCGCGGATTGGCTGCGGAGGCGCGAAGAACCGGAGTGGTCGTCCGCCGATCAGGTGGCCCTCGACCAGTGGCTGAAGCTGTCGACCGCACACCAAGCCGCGTACTGGCGCCTGGAGCACGGCTGGAGGATCGCCGACCGCATCGGCGCGCTCGGACCGGAAATCTCGAGGCCATTCTCTTTGGCGGCATCCCTGCAGACACGGTGGAAACGGAGCCGGACAGCGGCGGTCGCGGCTGTGGTCTTCGCGTTGGTGGCAGGTAGCGCGCTTTGGTTCCATCAGCGTAGCGACGATGTGGTGGCCACGGCGAGTTTCGTGACGCCGGTCGGCGGCCGAGGCTCAATCCCGCTCGCCGACGGCAGCCGTATCGAGCTCAACACGGACACCCGACTCCACACATCGGTATCGAAGAGCGAACGCAAGGTTTGGCTCGATCAAGGTGAGGCCTATTTCGATGTCGCACACCGCGCCGATGAGCCGTTCGTGGTATACGCGGGCACGCAGACCATAACCGTGCTCGGCACGAAATTCTCTGTTCGGCGGGATGGGGATATGGTGCAGGTCGCTGTTCTTGAAGGGCGCGTTCGCATCGATAAGGACGAGGGCATCGAAAGGCCCCGACCCGCGATTGTGTCGCGCGGCGATATCGCCCTGTCGCGAGGGGAAGCCACACTCGTCACCGCACATGCGCTTGGCCGTGTCGAGGATGGCCTTGCATGGCGCGATGGCAGGCTTGTTTTCGATCGCATGACGATCGCCGATGCCGCCGCCGAGTTTAATCGCTATAGCCGCATCCACATCGTCATTGTCGATCCAGTCGTTGCCGATATCCGGATCGGCGGGAGCTTTCAGGCATCCAATGTGGATGCTTTCGTTCGCCTTCTGGAAGATGCTTACGGCCTGGATGTACGGCGGGAAGACTCATCCATCATTATTTCCGCCGGATGACACTACGGAAGTCACGTGCGTGCGTGTCCCTCCCAACAGGAAATTGAAATTTTCGAGGGGGGTGGAAACAAAGTGACAAAGGGATATCTGGCCGCGGCTTTGGGTTTGGGTGCCGCAATCCTGTGCGTTGCGCCTGCGCTTGCACAACAGACCGAATTCAGGATTTCCGCTGGAGATCTGAAGCAGGCGCTCGACCAGTTCGCGCGGCAATCGGGCCGCGAAATCATCTACAAAGTAGACGATATTGGAGGGGTGCGCAGCCCTGGCGTTCGCGCGCTCGTCGCGCCGGAGGATGCACTCGATCAGATCCTTTCGGGAACAGGCTTTTCCAGTCGCTTCGACAGCTCGGGCGCGATCGCTATCGTGAAAACCGGTGGCGGCGATGATGGGGCTGCGCGCACCGATGGGGGCGGCTCGGAAATCGTTGTCACGGCCAGCCGCCGCGAGCAACTGATCCGGCTGGTGCCCGCAAGCGTGAGCGCAGAAACGGGCCGCACGCTGGCGCGGCGCGGGGCGACGCAGCTTGAAGATATTGTTCGCAATACGCCGGGATTGTCGAACCCCGGACCGGGCAGCGGCAACAAGACGAATCTTACTATTCGCGGCGTCGCGACGGGAACCGATCCGGGGCTCAAGCAGACCACCGTCTCGCTGATGTTCGACGATATCCCGCTCGATCCCGGCTCTGCCGGCCTTGGTGCGACCAATCTGCGTCTTGTCGATGTCGAGCGTGTCGAGGTTTTGCGCGGCCCACAGGGAACATTGTTCGGATCAGGGTCGCTGAGCGGGACGCTTCGCATCATCTCCAACAAGCCCGATCTGACTGGGCCGGGGGCGTCCGCCGAACTGACAGGCGCCGCCACGCGTGGCGGCGAAGGCTCCATCTGGGGCAACGCCATGGTCAACCAGGCACTCATCCCGGACCGGCTGGCAATTCGCGCAGTTGGATACGGATTTCAGGAAGGTGGCTGGATCGACAACAGCCGCACTGGTGAAACCGATGTGAACCGGAACGAGACCTTGGGTGCACGCCTCGCGGTCGCGGCCCGGCTTGGTGAGCGGTTGTCGGTAGACATCATGGGCGCTTACCAGATGAGCAAGGATTTCGCGGCGGGTGAAAGCCTGTATGCTCCCGTTGTGGGCGCAAACGACCCTTACGGTATCACCACCAGCCGGCAGTCCCTGGAATCCCGCCTCGAAAGCGCGCTTGTCAATCTCGGCTTGCGTTACGATTTCGATGCGCTGGAGTTGATCTCCTCGTCTACCTACATTCGACGTAAGGCTTCGCTCAACGATGATGCGGGCTATTATACCGAAGTCGTGGGGCTTCAACTCGGTATCCCGGGTCTCACCGGATCAACCCCGGCGATCACGACCAACAACTCGGATATCTTCACGCAGGAGCTTCGCCTCGTTTCCACGGCCGCAGGGCCGCTGCAATGGACGCTCGGCGGCTTCTATCTGAGCGCGAAGGCCGACGGTGGGCAGTGGGTCACCGCACCCGTACTGGCGCCGATTCTGGGATCGGGAAATCTTGCTGCCCTCTCGACCGAAGGAGAGCAAGAGGAACTCTCGGCTTTCGGCGAACTCTCTTATACGATCGGCGATCGCCTGGACCTGACCGCCGGACTGCGCATCTCCGATACGACGCTGCGTTTCGATACGCTCTCGTCGGGGCTTCTCTTCACGGGATCGCCGAACCCGGCCGTGCAGGTCGCGACTGTCATCCGCCAGAGCGATACGGCATATAATCCACGTTTCGCTATCGCGTTTCGGCCGAGCGAGGATCTGACGCTCTATGTCTCGGCAGCGCGGGGTTATAGGGTCGGTGGCCCGAATCTCACTGCGGGCCTCGGCGGCCCCAATATTCCGCGCGCCTACAGTTCGGACAATCTTTGGAACTATGAACTTGGCGCCAAGGGAAGAGCCTTCGACGGCACGCTGCGCTACAATGCAGCCGCCTACTTCATCGATTGGTCGAACATGCAGACAAGCTTGTCGCTGAACAATGTGGGCCATGTCGGCAACGCCGGAAGCGCGCACATTTATGGTGCCGAGCTCGAAGCATCGATACAGATCACGGCACAGTTCGAAGTCGGTGGTTCAGTTTCGGTGAACAAGGCCGAGACAGCGAGCACGGTGCCCAACCTGACCCGTACGACGGGCATTGTCGGCATCACCCCCGGTCTGCGTCTGCCCGGGTCGCCCGAATTCCAGACGAGCGGGTTTGCACAGTTCAACTTTGATGTCGCGGGCAACCGTGCTTACCTGCGCGCAAGCGGGCAGTATGTTGGCGACCAATACACCGATTACGACGAGAAGGGTACGCGGTTTGGCGACTATACCGTTGCGGATCTCAGGGTCGGTATTGCGCTTGACCGCGTCGAGGTGATCGGCTTCGTGAACAACCTGTTTGACGGCAACGGCAAACGCAGCGCCATGAACCGTTCCACCGTGGGGCCGATTATCGCGCAGCCCCAGATCGCCTATCGCATTCGTCCGCGCACGATCGGCGCGACCGTTCGCGTCAACTATTGAGGAGTGCCCATGAAGCGTCATCTCAAGATCGCCGCCGCCCTTTTCGCTGTCGCGGCTGTTCATCCAGCCGCCGCGCAAACGGTTGCCACGCCTTCGCCGCTCCCGGCGCAGAAGCCGGCGACGCTGGTCGATGCGACTCAGTTCGACATCGCTTCCGCGATCAGTGGGCGCACCTATCGCGTCTATGTGTACAAGCCGCTGATGCCTCCGCCGCCGGAAGGGTATCCCGTCATCTATGTCACTGACGGAAACGGTATGTTCGGAACCGCCGCGATGCAGATGATGCTGAGGCAGTTCGGTGAACTGCGCCCGGCCATCATCGTCGGTGTTGGCTATCCAGTTTCAGACATCAGGCAGATCATGGCGCTCAGGAATGCCGACCTGACGCCTCCCACACCGGCCGAAAACATTCCTCCAGCCCTGAAAGCCATGGCGGGCAAGGACGGCCGCTTTGGAGGAGCCGAGCTGTTCTACCGGTTCATGGTCGAAGAGCTGCGCCCGATGCTTGCCGCGGCGTATCCCGTCGATCTCAAGGACCAGACGCTGCTTGGGGATTCGCTTGGCGGCCTGTTCACCCTGCATGTGCTCTTCAACCACCCGGAAAGTTTCAGGACGTTCGTTGCCGCAAGCCCATCCATATGGTGGAACAGGCGAGCCGTTCTGAATGAGGAAGCCGCCTTTCGCACTCGCGTCGCTGCCGGAAAGGCTGCACCGCGCGTGCTGATAACGGTGGGTGCCCTCGAACAGAAGCCGGGGGAAAACGTGGAAGATGCATCCGGCATGGGCCGGATGGTAGATAATGCAAGCGAGTTGGCAGCGCGTCTCGCGGCTGTGTCCGGCAGTGCGGGTTATGAAGTCCGCTTCGTCAACTTCCCCGAGGAAACGCACAGCAGTGTCATTCCCGCCGCCGTCAGCCGCGGTGTCGGTTTCGCGCTCGCGGGCAGTAAATAGAGGTAGCGATCATGATGATTGTTCTGGGCGCCATTCTGGCGCTTGCCGGGGCGACACCGCAGGTTGTCGCTCCCGATGCGGCCCCGTGGCAGGCCGATCGCCCAGCGCGGCCGGCTTCCGCCGGAGAGGTGGAGAAACGCTCGGTTTACGTGACCATGCCGGATGGTATTCGGCTGGCGGCCGATTATTACCTGCCGCGCGATCTTGAAGCCGGAAAGCAGCTTCCGGTTATTCTGCAGCAGACCCGTTACTATCGTTCGCTTGCGGCCCGGTCTGATCCCACCGGAAGTTGTCGGCAGATTGCGCCGTTTCCCGCCTACTTCGTGCGGCGCGGCTATGCGGTGGTCGTGGTCGACGTGCGGGGCACGGGTGCCTCCTACGGATCACGCCCGACCGAGTTCGGAATGCAGGAGGTGAAGGACGGCAATGCTGTTCTCGACTGGGTCGTGGCGCAGCCGTGGTCAAACGGCCGCGTCGGCGCTGCGGGCGTCTCGTACGTCGGCACCACATCGGAGCTTCTGCTGCTCAATCGTCATCCAGCGGTCAAGGCTGTCGCGCCGATCTCGGCCGGATATGATTTCTACGCGGACCTCGACTTCCCCGGCGGTGTCCGCAACAGCTTCTTCATTCAGAATTGGGGCGCGTTCAACGCGGCGCTCGACAGTGGCAACATGGAGGGTATCCCCGCGCTTGCGAATGTCGCTGGCCCGTGCCCCGTCGATGCCGATCCGAAAGGCGAGATGGTCGCGGAGGCCATTCGCGATCATGCGGAAAACCGCAACAGCGCGGAAGGTCTGAGCGATGTCGAATTCCGGGACGATCCCGTGTTCGGCTCCGATGGATGGCCGAGCCCCTACCGATATCAGCGCGAACTCGATCGCGATCGTATGCCGCTTCTCGGGATCGCGAGCTGGTATGATTCCGGCTATGCACGGTCTGCCATTCATCGCTTCCTGAATTCGGCTTCCGGGAAACAACGCTTGTTGATTTCGTCAGGAAATCACGGCCTCGGCCACTACTACGCTCCCGGAGTAACGGTGCCTGTCCCGTCCAAATTCGATCTGAAGGCTGAGCTTATAGCCTTTTTCGATCGCTACGTTGCCGGGGTCGACAACGGCTATGATCGCGAGCCGAGGGTCCGCTGGTTCACGACGGGAGCAAATCGCTGGAACGCAGCGAACACATGGCTTCGTTCCGGAAAGCGCGTGCGCTACTGCCTGACGCTGGCGGGGGAACTGAAGGCGCAGGCCTGCGGCAAGGCACAGACGCTCTCAGTTGTTCCCGAAAATGATGCTGCGCCAGGGTCGCTCTCCCGCTGGGATACAACGATGTCCAGTCCCGTGGCCTATCAGGAGCGCAGCGGGGTGGATTCGGGCCTTGTCAACTTTACAACTGAACCGCTGGCGTCAGATCTGGAGATCACAGGCAGCCCAGTTTTCACACTGGAGATCACCAACACGGTTTCCAATGCGGACTATTTTGTCTATCTCGAGGAGGTCGATTCCGAGGGGCGTGCGTGGTATTTGACAGAGGGTCTCGTTCGGGCCTCGCATCACCTGTCGGGCAAGCTCCCTTATCAGACATTGGCCGCGCAGCAGACGAATCTGCGCCGCGATGCAAACCCTCACACCGCAGGCCGAGAGATCACGCTCGATATTTCCATGATGCCGATCTCACATCGCTTCAGACAGGGTTCACGCATCCGGATCGTGCTTGCAGGGTCTGACAGGGCGCACTTCGCGAGCCCACCTCTTGCCGGGCAGAAATGGGACATCGCGGTCGGTGCGCACCGTTCCAGCCTTGTTCTGCCTGTCACCGATAGAAAGCTGAAATAGGCGGCCCACGCAGGAACTGTTTCCCTTGAGCATCCGTGGTGCGTTTGTATGTCCAAACTCAGCCTTTGGTCGTGGCTACAAACTCCGCAATGTGTTCGCTGCACATGGCATGCTTTCCTTATCGAGAGGCATGACGAGCTCACGGTATCCGTGCAACTCGTCACGTAGCTTCAGTGCCGCGTAGAGCGATACCTGGAGATAGAGGCCGAACACCCGCACCGTTTCCGGGTTGGAAGCGGGACTCACGAACAGTATAAAGTCCGACGGAATCAGCGAGCTTGCAATCCAGCGCCGCGGGTTTCCCCTTCCTCACCTGGAAGCTCTTCAACAGGAGTGCTCCAAAATAATCCCGCACAGCTCGAGATTGTTGGGGAACTCAAAGGGATCAAATGAGAGGACAGATCGGTCGAAAGTGTCCGGAAACGCATGGTTCTCGCAGGCTTTCCGGGCACTCGCCAAGCGCTTCGTGGCGGAGAGGGTGGGATTCGAACCCACGGTACGGTTGCCCGCACAACGGTTTTCGAGACCGTCCCAATCGACCTCTCTGGCACCTCTCCGCACCGGGTAGCGCCTTGCTTGGGGCAGGCGCTGGATCGACGAAAGCGGGCATATAGGCGAGGTGCCGGGGTCTTGCCAAGCCCGCAATCGTCGGTTTTGTCAGTTCAGCACCACCGTCTGGTTGCCGTTGCCGAGAATGCGGTGTTCGGCGTGCCAGCGGACGGCGCGGGAGAGGACGGAGGCTTCGACCTCGCGGCCGGTGGCGACCATCTCCTCCGCGGTGGTTGCGTGGGTCACGCGGCGGACGTCCTGCTCGATGATGGGGCCTTCGTCGAGGTCGGCGGTGACGTAGTGGGCGGTGGCGCCGATCAGCTTCACGCCGCGCGCCTTGGCCTGATGGTAGGGCTTCGCACCCTTGAAGCTCGGCAGGAAGCTGTGGTGGATGTTGATGCAGCGGCCGGCGAGCTGGCCGGCGAAGTCATCCGAGAGGATCTGCATGTAGCGGGCGAGGACGGTGAGTTCGGCGCCGCTCTCTGCGATGATCTCGAGGAAGCGTTTTTCCTGCGCGGTCTTGTCTGAGCGGTCCACCGGGAGGTGGTGGTAGGGGATGCCGTGCCATTCGACGCGCTTTCGTTCCTGCTCGTGATTCGAGACGACACAGACGATGCGTATGGGGAGGGCGCCGATTTCGACCTTGTGTAGGAGATCGACGAGGCAGTGGTTGAACTTCGAGACGGCGATCAGGACGGGCATCGGTTCGGCGATGTCGTGGACTTCCCAGTCGAGCCCGAGTGCGACGACTGCGGGGGCGATGTGCTGGGCGAGGTCGGCGGTCCGGGCGCGGTCGCTCGCGAGTTCCATGCGCGCGAAGAAGGTGGCGCTGTCCGGGTCGCCGTAGATGGCTGCCTCGCGAATGTCCCAGCCGTTGTCGGTGAGAAGCGGCGCCAACCCCGCGAGGATGCCGGTTCGATCCGGACTGCGGAAGCGGAGGACGCAGCGGGTTCGGTTCAGTTCGGTCATGACGGGCTTCCGAGGAGGTGCAGGAGGTATCCGGCGTAGCTCTGATCGGCGATCAGTAAGAACGCAGGCGTATCGCTTGTGCGCGCGATGAATGCGCCGATGTCGCCGAAACGCGTGCGAACCGCGGCGCCGGCCGGGAGGCGGAGATCGAGCGGCGTGAAAGCGGCCAGCCAATCCTGCCCCGCCGATCCTTCCAGTCGCAGCGCGATACGCCCGTGCGTCAGGTCGAGCGCGAGGATGGTTTCGTTGGGAAACGCGGTCTCGGCGCGGTTCAGTGCGGTCGCTACGCCGTCCGATGTGCCCGTGAGCAGCCATTCGCCCGGCGCGACCGCTGAAAGCGCGATATCGCCGTTGCCGGTGAAGCGGTTCGGGGCAGGCGCGCTGAGACCGAGCGCCGCGGCGAGACGCTGCGGCGCGTCGTCGGCGCCCGTGATCTGGATCTTGGCGACGGCGAGGTCCGCGTCGATACGGCACCAATCCGGCATCAGGGGGTTAGGCATCGAGCCGGGCTCCTTCGGGGTCATAGCGGCAGAGGCCGGTGATGCGCGCCTCGCGCCACGTGCCGAGATCCCAGACACGCACGGTGTCGCCCATCCGGTCCTGCCCGCGTTCGACGAGCGCGAGCGCGAGCGGCGCCTCCAGCGTCGGCGACCATGTGCTCGACGTGACCCAGCCCTCGCCGGGCTGCGGCGCGGCAGCCGTGGCGGGGAGCACGTGCGCGCCGGTGGTGAGCGGGGCCGGGTTGCCATCGGTCACTTCGAGTCCGACGAGACTGCGCCGGTCGGTCCTGAGCCCATCGGGCCGGAGCGCCGAGCGGCAGCCGACGAAATCCTGCGCCTTCTTTCGCATGATACCGCCGAAACCGATGTCCTGCGGTAGCGTGGTGCCGTCGGTGTCCGAGCCGACGTGCAGGAAGCCTTTCTCGATGCGCATCGTCATCAGCGCCTCGACGCCGAACGGGGTCAAACCGTAAGGCGCGCCGGCTTCGACCAGCGCGGTCCAGAGCGCCCCGGCATCCCGCCACGGCACGGCGATTTCATAGGAAAGCTCGCCCGTGAAGCTGACGCGCGCGATGCGTGCGGGGAGACCGCAAACATGCCCCGTGCGGGCGCTCATGTGCGGGAAGGCTGCGCCCGAAATGTCGATGTCCGGCTCCAGCGCTGCGAGCACGTCGCGCGCCTTCGGCCCGGCGATGTTGGCGACCGCCCAGCAGGTGGTGACGTCCTCGACGAGCACCTGCATCGTTGTCCATTCGCACTGAAGCCACTCGCGGAATGCTTCAGCGATGGCGGCCGCGTGGCCGCTGGTGGTGCCGACGAGGAAATGGTCCTCGGCCAGCCGCGTGACGACGCCGTCGTCGAACACCGTGCCGTTTTCGGTGAGCATGATCGCGTAGCGGCAGCGGCCCACCTTCAGCGTGCTGATCGTGTTCACATACATGCGATCGAGGAAGGCGGCGGCATCCGGGCCTTTCACTTCGATCTTGCCGAGCGGGGAGGCTTCGAAGAGACCGACACCCGCGCGCACGGCCAGAACCTCGCGGCGGACGGCGTCTTCCTCGCGCTCGCCCGCGCGCGGGTAGGCGGCGGGCCGCATCCAGCCGCCGTATTCGTCGAGCGATGCGCCGTTCTCGCTGTGCCAGTCGTGGAACGCGAGGCGACGGCGGGCGCGCAGACCTTCGCCGACACGGTGCCCGGCGAACACGCCGAACGGCGTCGGGTCGTAGGGCGGGCGGAATTTCGTGGTGCCGATCGCCTGCATCGGTCTTTCAAGCAGGGTGCCGAGGATGCCGATGCCGCTCACGTTCGAGGTCTTGCCCTGATCGGAGGCCATGCCGAGCGTCGTGTAGCGCTTCAGATGCTCGACCGAGCGGAAGTTCTCGCGCGCGGCGAGCGCGATATCTCCAGCGGTCACATCGTTCTGGAAATCGACCCACGCTTCGGGATCGGGCTCTCCGGTTTCGGAAATCGACCAGAGCGCCGGGATCGGCGCGGCGGGCGCGAAATCACCCGCTGCGCCGCCGACACTGCGATGTCCTGCTGCGGCTATGGGTGTGAAGCTCTGCAGGTTGGTGTCGAGCGTCAACCGGCCGGCGCCGTGCGAGTGGAGGTGCACGGCGGGGTTCCAGCCGCCCGAGACGAGCAGCGTGTCGCAGCGCAGCGTCTGCGTGGTGCCCTCGATGCGTCCCGTACCGGAGACGTTTCCGATCCGCACGCCGCGCAGCGATCGCCCGCCCAGAGCCGCAGCGGGGGCCATACCCGCATGAACCGCGATGCCGTGGCTGCGGGCACGTTCGGTCAGCGCGGCAGGCAGGTCAGCGCGCGCATCGACGATGGCAACCAGACGTGCCCCCGCTTCGGCCAGATCGAACGCTGCCTGCCACGCGCTGTCGTTGTTGGTCGCGACCACGACCTGCCGTCCTGCGATGACGCCATAGCGATGCAGATAGGCGCGCGCGGCGCCCGCGAGCATGACGCCGGGGCGGTCGTTGCCACGGAACACGAGCGGGCGTTCGATCGCGCCCGTTGCAAGGATCAGCTCATCGGTGCGCACGCGCCACAACCGCTGGCGCGGGCCGCTGCGCTCCGCCGGGGGCAGGTGGTCGGTGAGCCGTTCGCAGAGCGCGACCATGCCGTGGTCGTAGTGACCGGTCGCGAGCGTTCGCGCTTTCAGCGTGACGTTGGGCATGGCGGCGAGCGCGCGGAGCGTATCTTCGATCCAGACGCGTGCGGGCTTCCCTTCGATCGTGTCGCTGGTTCCGGCAAGCCTGCCGCCCCAGTGCGCGCCGCCGGTGATCAGCATCACGGCTTTCCCGACCTGCGCTGCGTGCAGCGCCGCCGAAAGCCCGGCGATGCCGCCGCCGACAACCAGAACGTCCGTGTGGGCCGAGGTCTGCGTGTAGACATCCGGATCGGGCAGGGTGGGGGAGGTGCCGAGGCCCGCCGCCTTGCGGATCGCGGGCTCGAACAGCAGCCAGTCCGGCCACATGAAGGTCTTGTAGTAGAACGCGGCCGGGATGAAGCGCTTCACGAGGCCGTTCACCGCGAGCAGATCGAAGCCGAGGCTCGGCCATGCGTTCACCGGGTTTGCGCTGAGCCCCTCGTAAAGCTCCACATAGGGCGCCTTGAGGTTCGGGATCGTCTGCGCGCCCTGTTCGAGCTGGACGATGGCATTCGGCTCGTCGAGCCCGGCGGCGATGAGGCCGCGCGGGCGGTGGTATTTGAAGCTGCGCCCCACCATGCGGACGCCGCTGGCGAGCAAGGCGGAGGCGAGCGTATCGCCTGCGAAGCCCGAATAGCGTTTGCCTTCCCAGTGGAAGGTGAGGGGGCGTGTGCGGTCTATGTCGCCGCCGTGGTCGAGCCGGTAGCCGCTCATGCCTCGCCCTCCAGCGCCGGGCGGGGATCGGTGATGCCGTAGACGGCGAGGATGCGGTGCGAGACGGTATCGCGCGCGATGTTGAACCAGAGGCTGCAACCGTAGCGGTGGTGCCAGCGTTCGAAGCCGAGCCCCTTCACGTTATCGCGGAAGAACATGTAGTCCGCCCACGTCGTATCGTCGGTCGCTGCCGGGTCGGCGGGGCGAACGATCGGGCTTTCGCCACCGCAGCGGAATTCGCTTTCGGCGCGGGGACCACACCAGGGACAATCGATCAGCAGCATGGTGACCTCAATGCGCAATACCGGAGGCGGCGGCTTCATCGATGAGCGCGCCGGTCCGGAAACGGTCGAGTGAGAAGGCGGCGGCAAGCGGGTGCGCCTCGCCGGTCGCGATGTTGTGGGCAAAGCAGAAGCCGCCGCCGGGGATCGCCTTGAAGCCGCCGGTGCCCCATCCGCAATTGAGGTACAGGCCCTTCACCGGGCTTTCGCCGAGGATCGGTGTCGAATCCTGGACGACATCGACGATGCCTGCCCACTGCCGGAGCAGGCGGACGCGCGAGAAGTGCGGGAACAGGTCTATGAGGCCCGCCGCCGTGTGTTCGAGCACGGGCAGGCTGCCGCGCTGCGCGTAGGACGGGAACAGATCGAGCGCGCTCCCCACCACGATCTCGCCCTTGTCTGACTGGCTGAGGTAGGTGCCGGTGGAAGGCGCGAGCACGACGGTATCGAGCACTGGCTTCATCGGTTCCGACACGAACGCCTGCAGCGCGTAGGAAACGATCGGCAGGCGGAAGCCCGCGCGCTCTGCCATCACGCTGCTGTGGCCCGCGACCGCGAGGCCGACGCGATCCACGGCGATATCGCCGAGCGAGGTCTCGAGGCCCCGGATGCGACCATCGCGAATGTCGAAGCCGGTCACCTCGCAGTTCTGGATGATGTCGACGCCGAGGCTGTCGGCGGCGCGCGCATAGCCCCATGCCACGGCATCGTGGCGGGCGGTGCCGCCGCGCGGCTGCAGCAGGCCGGCGAGGATCGGGAAGCGCGGCGAGGGATTGAGGCCGGGGATGCGGCGGAGCACCTCGTCCGCCTCGTGATATTCGGCGTCGGCACCGTTCAGCCGCATCGCGTTCGCCGAGCGGCGCAGCATCTCAACGCCGTGCCGGTCGTGCGCGAAGCTCCACATGCCCCGCCGCGAGAACATGATGTTGTAATTGAGTTCGCGCGACAGGTCTTCGTAGAGCGACAGCGAGAAATCGTAAAAGCGCGTGCTTTCCGGGAAGAAATAATTGGAGCGGATCACGGTGGTGTTTCGCCCCGTGTTGCCGCCGCCGATCCAGCCGCGCTCCAGCACGGCGATGTCGCGAAGGCCGTGCTTGCTCGCGAGATAATACGCGGTCGCGAGGCCATGCCCGCCGCCGCCGATGATGACGGCCTCGTAGCTTTTTTTGGGTTTCGCGTCGCGCCACGCGGGCGTCCACGTCCGCTGGCCGGAAAGGCCCGCGCGCAGCAGCGACCACGCCGAATATCGTGTCACCTGCCCGTCGCTCCCCGCTTGCTTCCCATCACGGCGCCAGAGATACATACACTTCTGTTTGGAATCAATCCTGCGAAATGCGTGGAAAGCAAATGAACGGCGCCTCCGAAAGCTCAGACTTTCGGAACGAAGATACAGCGTTGCACTGGACTTGGGTTAGCCTGCGGCCTTGCGGCCCGTACGCTTGGCGGCGGGCGCTTCGCTGACGAGGTCGCCGAGTGTCTTCAGCAGATTGGCCGTCGGTTCGCGGCCGGTCAGCACGCGGTAGTAGAGCGGGACCAGACGAAGCCGCTCGGCATGGGGCTCGCGGAAACCGAGGGCGTAATAGCCGATCTGGTGGAAGTGCGTGATGCGCGCGCGCACGAGGCTTTCGTCGCTGTCGTAGCCGCTCTTCTGGAACAGCTCCTGCAGCAGCCCGATCCATGCGGCATCGGCGCGCTCGACCGCTTCGGCCACGTCGGTGCTTTTGCGTGCCCATGCGCGCACGGCAACATCGAAGGACGGGAAGGCGGGGTCCGCATCCAGCCAGCTCGCCACGACCTCGGTGAGATCCGGCGCGGTCTTCGCCCAGCGCGCGCGGATCTGCGCGATCTCGAAATAGTTGCGGGCTTCCCAGTCGGTCAGCAGCGCATCCAGAAGGTCTTTGCGGTGCTGGAAATGCCAATAGAAGCTGCCGCGCGTCACGCGCATCTGCTTCGCCAGCCGATCGACCTTCACATCGTCGACACCGCGATCGACAAGCGTCTTGCGGGCGCTTGCGATCCAGTCCTCACGGGTGAGACGGCGCGCTGGGCGCGCCTTGGGCGTACCGGTCATGGGCCGAAGCGATGCGCGTTGCCGCCCGGATTGTCCAGTGCTTCCTTGGCGATGCGGGGTCTCACACCCAGCCGGCGGTCTGCGCGACCACCCAGAGGCCGATCGCGAGGAACAGCAGCGCGGCGGTGATGTGAACGGCGCGCATGGGCACGCGGCGGATGAGCGCATCGCCAAGGAATACGGCGGGTACGTTCGCGATCATCATGCCGAGCGTCGTGCCCATCGTCACCGCGATCACGTTTTCGAAACGCGCGCCGAGCGCGACCGTGGCGATCTGCGTCTTGTCGCCCATCTCGACGAGGAAGAAGGCGATGAGCGTGGTGAGGAACGCGCCGAAACGGGCGGGCTTGTCTTCCACATCGTCGAGCTTGTCGGGGATCAGCGTCCAGAGCGCCATGGCGATGAACGAGGCGCCGACGGCGTAGCGGAACCATTGGCCTTCAAGGATCGACGCGACCTGGCTGCCGACGAGCGCGGCGAGGAAATGGTTGGCGATCGTGGCGGCGAAGATGCCCGCGATGATCGGCATCGGGCGCTTGAAGCGGGCGGCGAGGACGATGGCGAGCAGCTGGGTCTTGTCGCCGATCTCGGCGAGCGCGACCACGACGGTCGAAACGAACAGGGCTTCCAAGGGATATCTCCGGGTCGGGCAGTACGCGAATCCAACGACATCGCCTCCCCCGCCCGACCGGACAGGGAAGCGACGTCATTGGTCTCGCCCGAACGGTGATCCCGTTCCCCTCGCACCATGGCCTCTCGACCAAGTATGTTGACGCGAAGGCCCGCCTCGTCGGCGGCTGGCTACTCCCCAGATGACGCTGTGCTGCTAGCCGGGTTTGCGCGCGGACGCAAGCCGCTCAGCCGCACAAGCTCGCAAACCCGGCGAGCCAGAGCATGGCGCCCTCGCGGTCCCAGAGCGCCCAGCCGGCGGCCGCGGCAAGCAGGCCGAGCGCCACGACGAGAAGATGCGCGCGGCGGCTCATGCAGCCTGCAGCCGCGCGACGGGAACGGCGCGGATCGGCAGGTGCAGGAGCGCGGCGATCACGGCGAGCACGATGGAGGCGCCCCACGCCGCATCATAATTGCCGGTGATGTCGTAGAGCACGCCCGCCATCCACGCGCCGAAGAAGCTGCCCACCTGATGGCTGAGGAAGACGATGCCGTAGAGCATCGAGAGGTAGCGGACGCCGAAGATCTGCCCGATGAGGCCGCTCGTCAGCGGCACCGTGCCGAGCCACAGGAAGCCCATCGCCGCGGCGAAGACCAGCGAGGAGAGCGTTGAAACGGGCAGCAGAAGGTAGACGACGATGATGAGGCCGCGGGTTGCATACAGCCCGCTCAGCAGCAGCTTCTTGGGCGCGTGATCGCCCCACAGGCCGAAGATGTACGAGCCGAAGATGTTGAACAGGCCGACGAGCGCCAGCACCGTCCCGCCGATCGCGGTGCCGAGGCCCTTGTCGGCGAGGTAGGCCGGGAAATGCGTGGCGATGAAGGCGATGTGAAAGCCGCAGACGAAGAAACCTGCGGTGAGCAGCAGGAAGCTGCGGTTTGAGATGGCCTCGGCGAGAGCATTTCCGATCGGTTGATCGCTCCGGATCGGCTGCGGCTTTCCGGCGACGCCCACGGAGAGCGCCGCGGCGACGGCGACGGTGCCGGCGAGCACCATGAGCGCGGTCTGGTAGCCGAAGTCGCCGAGCAGCATCTGCCCGGCGGGTACGATAAGGAACTGGCCGAGCGATCCGCCTGCCGTGACGATCCCGAAGGCGAGTGAGCGCTGCGCTTCCGGCACGACGCGGCCAACCGCGCCGAGAACGACGACGAACGTCGTGGCGGACTGCGCCATGCCGACGATCACGCCGAAGGTGATGTGAAGGCTGAACGCGCTCGATGCCATCGCCGCGCCGATGAGGCCAAGGGCGTAGAGAATGGCGCCGAAAGCGACGACGCGCCCGGCGCCGTGGCGGTCGGCAATCGCGCCGACGAACGGCTGCGCGAGGCCGAACAGCAGGTTCTGGATGGCGAGCGCGAGCCCGAACGTGCCGCGCCCGATATCGAGTGCGGCGCTCATCTCGGGAAGGAACAGCCCGAAGGTCTGCCGCACACCCATGGCAAGCGTGACGATCAGTGCGCCGCAGGCGATGACGACGGCGGGGCGCTTCATGGGCGCACTCCGGCTTCGACGCGGTCGAGCAGTGCGAACAGCGTTCCGGTGTCGACCTGCTGTGCCATCTCGGCCTGCGCCTGCTCCCAGAGCGGCGTTGCGCGGTCGATCGCGGCGCGGCCTGTATCCGTCAGCGAAACCATGCGCTGGCGCTTGTCGGTGCCGGCGCAGGATTGCACGAGGCCTTCGCGCTCGAGCGCGCCGACGGTGCGGTTCAGCGTGGTGCGGTCGTGGCCCGTGGCGGCGCCGAACGCCGTCAGCGAGCAGGCACCCGTGCGCGCCAGCGTGCGCAACAGCGCGAACTGCGGCGTCGTGAGGCCGGCCGGCGCCAGCGCGGCGTCGTAGAGCGTGTTCGCGGCGCGGGCGGCGCGGCGCAGGCGTGTGCAGACACAGGGTGAAGACATAATGCGTGCATATG
This sequence comes from Sphingosinicella xenopeptidilytica, assembly GCF_042676985.1. Taxonomy (NCBI): domain Bacteria; kingdom Pseudomonadati; phylum Pseudomonadota; class Alphaproteobacteria; order Sphingomonadales; family Sphingosinicellaceae; genus Sphingosinicella; species Sphingosinicella xenopeptidilytica. The sequence goes on from NZ_JBHTIK010000002.1 coordinate 134,555, forward strand.
CACGCACCTGCCGCGCCGATCAACCCGTCTTATTCGGCGGGAGGCTGGTCAGCGGTTCCGGGGCCCATCGGCGTGCGATAGAGCAGCGTGACACTGATGCGCCGGTTGCGCGGATCGTAGGGGTTGGCCTTGTTGAAGGGCTCCCGGTCGGCGACACCTTCAAGGCGCGAGAAGCGTGTCGGATCGACGCCGGCAGCGGCGAGCGCGGCGCGCGTCGTTTCGGCGCGCTGCGCGGAGAGCACCCAGTTGTTCATACCGCCCGCCGGTCCGCCGAGCGAGCCGCCGGCGTAGGGCAGGCTGTCGGTGTGGCCGCGCATGGCGATCGGGTTCGGCATCGTCTGCACGGCCGTGGCGACGGCGCGGACAAGGTCCTGCGCCTGCGGCGAAAGCCGGTTGGTGCCGACGGAAAACATCGCGAAGTCAGCCTCGTCGAGGATATCGATGCGCAGGCCTTCCTGCGTCACCGACAGCCGCAGCTGGTCACGCAGCTGCGCGAGATTCTTGTCGCTCGCCATGCGCTTTTCAAGCGCTTCGGCCGCGGCTTCGAAGCGTTTCACGTCTTCGCGCTGCAACTGATCGGCTGCTGCGCGTTCCTCCGGCGTCGGCGGTGTCACGCGCGAGAAGCTGGTGACGGGCATCAGCCGCTGCGTGCCCTTCGGCACGGCGTTCGGCGCGTTGCCGTCGGGCGCCAACATGGCGCGGCCACCCATCACGCCGTTCGATCCGCCCGCCTTGGTGTGCTGGACGAGCGTCGGTGAGAAATAGTCGGCGATGCCCTTGCGCTGATCCTCGTTGGTTGCGCCGACGATCCACAGCAGCAGGAAGAACGCCATCATCGCGGTCACGAAGTCGGCGTAAGCCACTTTCCACGCGCCGCCGTGATGGCCGCCGTGGGCTTCGATGGTGATCTTCTTGATGATGATCGGCGGCGGGACTTCCGCTTCGGCGACGAGCGGCTTGATCGGCTCGGCGCTCATCGGCCGCGCAGCCCGTCAAACACCTCGGCGAAGCCGGGCTGGTTCTTGCTGCTGATGCTGGTGCGCGCGGCCTCGATGACCATGGCGGGCGCATTGCCGTGCAGCGAGGAAATGATGATCGCCTTGGCGACGTGGTAGATTTCGCCGTCTTCCTCGAGGATCTGCTCCAGCCGGTTCGCCATCGGCGAGACGATGCCGTAGGCGAGGAGCACGCCGAGGAAGGTGCCGACGAGCGCCGAGCCGATCATGCCGCCGAGAACGGCGGGCGGCTGGTCGATCGAGCCCATGGTCTTCACGACGCCGAGCACGGCCGCGACGATGCCGAGCGCCGGGAGGGCGTCACCGGTGGATTGCAGCACCTTCACCGGCTTCATCGCGGCGTGGTGATGCGTCTTCATCGCATTGTCCATGATCTCCTCGACGGCGTGCACGTTGAGCGTGCCCGAGGAGACGACGACGAGGCGGATGGCGTCCGCCATGAAATCGATGAGGAAATGGTCTTTCAGCAGCTTTGGGTACTCGTTGAAGATGCTGCTGGATTTGGGGTCCTCGATGTGCGCTTCCATCGCGACCGGGCCATCGGTCTTCATGGTCTTCATCAGCTTGGAGGCGAGGAAGATCGCGTCGAGATAGTCCTTCCTGTTGTAGGTCGGACCCTTGAAGATCTTGCCGATGCCGCCGCCGACCTGCTTCAGGATGGCGAAGCTGTTGCCAAGCAGCAGTGAGCCCGCCGCCGCGCCGCCGATGATGAGCATCTCGTGCGGAATCGCGTGCATGACCGGCTCGAGATTGCCGCCGGTGATGGCGAAACCACCGAAGACCATCGCGAAAAGGACAATAAGGCCGATCGCAGCGAACATCTAACGCACAACTCCATTGCCTGGCGGCATCACCGGGCCTCGCCCGGATTCTTGCGATGCCGTCTGTCCATCTTGCTTAACGACCTCAGTTGACGGCCATTTAGGCACCCAAAGGTTGAGAAAGGCTTCCCCGTACATAGATTTGTTGCGACGCAGCACAGCGTTACAAGTAGCTGAAGAGCGACAGTTTCTTGATCTGGGCGAAGCTCTGCTGCGAAGCGTCGAGCAACGTCATCGCGCTTTTGAGCTGGACGATGGCCGCGGCGACGTCGAGGCTTTCGAGATTGCTCTTCGCGGTCGTCATCGTGGTCTCCAGCGCCTTCAGACGGTCGGTCTCCGTATCCACCTGCGCCATGCGCGAGCCGAAGGTGGCGCGCTGATCGGCAAGGCGGTCGATGCCTGCCGTCGTGTCGCTGAGCGCCTTCTCCATGCCTGCCGTGAAGGTCGCAGCATCGACGCTGGGGTCGTCGAGCAGCGCCTTGAATTCCGTGAGCGAGGCGAGGATCGTCTGGCGTCCGCCGCTCGTTTCGATCGAAAGCATTGAGAGGCCGTTCGCGCCGGTCGAGACGGCCACGTCGGCGCTGATCGGCACCTTCGGCGCGTCGCCGCTGCCCTGCCACACGATGGCGCCGGTCGCATCCCGCGCGAACGGTGCCGTGCCGACGGAAGCGCCTGAAAACAAATAATTTCCGGCTGCATCGCGGCTGTTCGAAAGCGACAGCATCTGATCGATGATCTGCCCGAGCTCGGTGCTGATCACCTTCCGATCGGCGTCGGTCAGCGTGCCGTTCGCGGCCTGCACGGCGAGTTCCTTCGCGCGCACCATCTGGTTCGACATGGCGTCCACGGCGCTGTCGGCAAACGAAAGCTGCGTTGTGATCGCATCCATGTTGCGGATGAACTGCTGGTTGTTGTCGATGCTGCGCTGCAAGTCCGCGACGCGGCTCGACCCCAGCGGATCGTCCGATGGATCGAGGATGCGCTTGCCCGACGCGATCTGCGCCTCGAGCTGGGCGAGGGTCGATTGCAGCGAGCCCATGCGGCTCATCTGTGACTGGAAGGACTGGAAGGTGCCGACGCGCATTTTGCGGTTCCTCGGGGAAGCTTAGCGGATGTCGATAATGGTCTGGAAGATCTCGCGGGCGGCCGCGATGATCTTCGCAGAGGCCTGATAGGCCTGCTGGAAACGGATGAGATCGGCAGCTTCCTCGTCGAGATTGACGGCGGATGCCGCGTCGCGCGCTTCCAGCGCCTTGTCGCGCACGGCGAGCGTTGCCGATGCCAGCGCTTTCGTATCGTTGAGGTTCGTCGCAACCCGCGTCACTTCACGGGCGAAGCGGCCCTCGAAGCCGGGATTGCCGAGCCTTGTATCGACCATGCGCAGCATGTTGGCGTTGTCGGCCATGCCTGCCGCCGTCGGTGCGACGACGAAGCTGTCACCCTCCGCAATCGTGCCCGAAAGCTGCACGTCGAAGCCGTTCACCGGAATCCATGCGCCCGGCACATAGGCCCCGCTCGCAAGCACGGTGGGCGGAACGCCGGTGTCAGCCGTGTCGATGATCTCGTAGGTGCTGCCCGCGCCCATGCGGACCGTGAAACTCGTCGGCACCGGCGCGGGGATCGTAGCGGCGGCCGGGTTGCTGCGCACGGAAACCGTGCCCGCGCCCTGGTTGGCCGCAGAAATATCGGCCGCCCACGGCGCTGCCGCCGCAACGTTCGCGCCGTCCTCCACGAGAACGCGCATACCCGCAGCGCCCGAGACGCCTTCGATCTGGAACCAGTCGCCGCCCTTGGGCGCGCCGCCGAGTTCGAGGTGGATGCCATCGAGGTCGAGCGTGCCGCTGCCGGTTATGGAGGCGCTGCCATCGGTGCGCGAGAGCGTCCACTGGCTGGTGCCGCCGTCGTACCAGAGCTCATAGCCCCCGGCGAAGACGAGCGACTCGTCGGTCACTTGAAGGTCGAGCGTCGCCTGCCCGGTGTTGGTCCGCGACGGCGTCGCCACGAGCGAACTTGCCGCGAACAGATCGCCGCCGGCGACACCGTTCAGATCGACGCCCTGCCGATGTGCGGCATTGACGCTGGTGACGAACTGCTGGGCGAGCGTATCGATCGCAGCCATGCTGGTGCTGTTCTGCGTGTAGGCATCGGAAAGGCCGGCGAGAACGCCGCTGCCCGGCACCGGAATGGTGCCGCTGCTCCCGAACGGATCGAGCGTCAGCCGGATCTTGCCGTTCGCCTCTGTGGCGCCGAGCAGCTTCGCGCCCATCTGATCGAGCAGCATGGGACCGTTCGAATTGTCGAGGCGCACATCGACCGTGCCGTCGCCGCGGGTGGTGACGTCGATCTTGGTGAGCGACGCCAACTCGTTCAGCAGGCGGTCGCGCTCGTCTTCGAGGCTCGCGGAGGCGGACGTGCCGCCCGCGGTACGGCGGATGGTTCCGTTCAGCGTCGAAAGCGCGCTGGTGAGGTCGTTGATGCGATCGACGGTCTGGTCGACATCCTGCTTGATGCCCGTGCGCGTCGCATCGAACGATTGCGCGAGGCTACGGAACTGCGCGGCGACTTCGCCGGCGGCCGACAGGAAGGCATCGCGCGCGGAGAGCGAGGTGGGATCGGTGGAGATGTCCTGCGCGGCGTTGTAGAACGACGTCAGCCTCCCGGAGAGGCCCTGCGAATCGGTGTTGAGGAACGACTGGATCTCGCTCAGCCAGTATTGCCGCGTCTGCGCGCGGGCGTAGTCGCCGGACGCTGTGCGGGCATCGCTGGTGAGGAAGGCGTCATAGGCACGGGCGACACCGCTGACGTTGACGCCGCTTCCCGCTGTGGTCTGCCGGATCAGCGGGAAGCCGCCGCCGGCGGAGGGGTTCTCCGTGACGACGGCGGTACGCCGCGCATAGCCGGGCACGTTCGCGTTGGCGATGTTCTCGCCGACGATGTCGAGCGCGGTCTGGTAGGCGCGGACGCCGGATGCGCCGAGGCCGAGGAGGTCGCTCATTTCGCTTCGCCTTCGTTTGTCGCGGGGGCCGCGGTTTGCTGGCCACGCGCGAGAAAGGTCTTCAGCGCCTCGGCAATGCCGAGCGGGCTGTGCTTCGCGAGCGTGCCTGCAAGCTCGCGGTCCTGCATTTCGCGGAAGGTCTTCAGACCCTCGCTCTGGAAGAGGCCGCCATCGGGCACGGCCTGCCGCGCCTGCTTCAGCATCAGGTTCACGAACACGGCCTCGAACTGCTGTGCGGCCTTGTCGAGGTTCGCATCGGTGTTCTTGCGGCTGCTGTCGACAGCCGCGGTTCCGCCGTTCTGAAGGCCGTTTATCGTCGTCATATCACGATCAGCTCCGCCTTGAGCGCGCCCGCCTGCTTCAAGGCTTCGAGGATGGCGACGAGGTCCGACGGGGTCGCGCCGAGCGCGTTCACCGACTTCACGATGTCGTCGAGCGCGACGCCCGGATTGAACAGGAACATGTGCGCGCCGCCCTGCTCGACCTCTATGCCGCTGTCGGGCGTCACTGTCGTCTGGCCGCGCGAGAAGGGGCCCGGCTGGCTGACCTGCGGGTTCTCAGTCACCTTCACCACCATGCTGCCGTGGCTGACGGCGGCGGGCGAGACGCGGACGTTGGCGCCGATCACCACTGTGCCGGTGCGCGAGTTGACGACCACGCGCGCGGCGGGCGCGGCGGGCTGCACCTCGATGTTTTCGATGATCGAGACGAGGCTGATGCGCTGGTCCGCCTGCATCGGCGCGGTGACTTCGATGGAGACCGCGTCGATGGGCGAGGCGGTGCCGCCGCCGAGTGTTTTGTTGATGGCGTCGGCGACGCGCTGCGTCGTCGTGAAATCCGCTTCGCGGAGGTTGAGCACGAGGCTCGGCGAGGTCGCGAACGGCGTGTCGACCATGCGCTCGACCGAAGCGCCCTGCGGGATGCGGCCGGTGGAGGGGACGTTCACCGTCACTTTCGATCCGTCCTGCCCCTCGACGCCGAGACCGCCGACGGCAAGGCTGCCCTGCGACATCGCATAGACCTCGCCGTCCGCGCCGACGAGCGGCGTCAGGAGCAGGTTGCCGCCGCGAAGCGACTTCGCCTTGCCGATCGCCGAGACGGTCACGTCGATCTTCTGGCCGGGCTTCGCGAAGGGCGGCAGGTCCGCCGTCACCATCACGGCCGCGGCGTTCTTGAGGCTGGCCTTCACCCCCGGCGGGATGACGACGCCGAAGCGCGCGATCGCGCTTCTCATGCTCTGGATCGTGTATTCGAGATTGTCGTCGCCGGTGCCGTTGAGGCCGACGACGATGCCGTAGCCGACGAGCTGGTTCGAGCGAATGCCGGCGAAATCGCCGAGATCCTTGACGCGCTCCGCCGCCGCCGGTGCGGCAAACCCGCAGGCGAGGACGAGAGCGATGAGGAAGCGGCGAAGGCGCATGGCGAGTCCTTTGGACCTAGAAGGGTGTAATTGCGGTGAAGAAGCGCTGCAGCCAGCCCATGCGGGTCTGCTGCGCGAGTTCGCCGGTGCCGGAGTAGGCGATGCGGGCGTCGGCGACGCGCGTGGAGGCGACGCGGTTCTCGGGCGTCACATCCTGCGGGCGCACGATGCCGGAGATCTGTAGATACTCTTCGCCGCGGTTGAGCTTGATGAGCTTCTGGCCGCGCACGAGCATGGTGCCGTTGGTGTAGACCTGCGCCACGGTGACGGTCATCTCGCCGGTCAGCTGGTTCGACTGTGCGGCGGAACCCTGTCCGGCGAAGGTCTGGCCGCTGCCGCCTGAAAGCAGCCCATCCGGCACCCACGAGAAGGGTTTCGCATCGGGGAGCGTAAGCGACATGTCGCTGTTGCGCGAGCTCGCGCTCGATACCGACTTCGCGGCCTGCGTCTTTTCGACGAGTACGATTGTCAGCACGTCGCCGACGCGCCGGGCGCGATTGTCCTCGACGAGGCTGGCGAAACGGCCGGCCTGGTAGATGGCGCCCGTTGCCTGCAAGGGCGCGGTCGGCGCCGGGGCGTGCGACGGTGCGAATTCCGCCATCGGGCGCTCGTAGGGCGCTGCGCACGCGGCGGTCGCCGCGAGCAGCGAGAGGGCGGCAACCTTAAAGGTTCTGCGTGACATACTGCATCATCCCGTCGACCGTGGAGATCACCTTCGAGTTCACCTCGTAGGCGCGCTGCGTCTCGATCATGTTGACCATTTCCTCGACCATGTTGACGTTCGAGGTTTCGAGCATGTTCTGGTTGATCTCGCCGAGACCATCGACGCCCGGCGTTCCCACGATCGGCGCGCCGCTCGCGGCGGTTTCGGCGAACAGATTGTCGCCGAGCGGCTGGAGACCAGCAGGGTTCAGGAAGTTCGCGACCTGGATCTGACCGATCTGGCTCGGCGAGGAGTCGCCGGCATTGACGATGCTGACCGTGCCATCCTTGCCGATCGTCAGCGACCGGGCGCCTTCCGGGATCGTGATGTCGGGCTGCAGCGGGTAGCCGTCGTTGGTGACGAGCAGGCCCTCGCTGCTCACCGTGAACGAGCCGTCGCGCGTGTAGGTGATCGTGCCGTCGGGCTTCAGCACCTGGAAATAGCCGGAGCCGTTGATCGCCATGTCGGTCGGGTTGTCGGTCGACTGCATCGAGCCCTGCGTATTGATACGCTCGGTGCCGACGATGCGCACGCCCGTGCCGATGTTGAGGCCGGTCGCATACTGCGTCGATTGCTCGCTGTTGGCGCCCGCCTGCCGGTAGTTCTGGTACATCAGGCTCTGGAATTCCGCGCGGTCGCGCTTGAAGCCCGTGGTGTTCACGTTGGCGAGGTTGTTGGAGATGACCCTCATGCGCATGTCCTGCGCGTCGAGGCCGCTCCTTGCCGTGTGCAGTGCCGAGCTCATATGCCGGACTCCTTCCTTGCTATTCCAGACGCAGCAGCGACGTGCTGCTCATGTCCATGTCGCGGACGCTGGTGACGAGCTGCACCTGCACCTCGTAGGCGCGCGCCTGCTCGATCATGTCGACCATCGAGGCCATCATGTTGACGTTCGAACCTTCAAGCCCGCCGGTCTGGAGGCGTGCGGTATCGTCCTGCGCGAGCTGTCCGCCGCCCGCCGCGCGCATCAGATTGTCGAGGCCCTTTTCCAGTTCGTCCGGCTGCGGCGTCACCAGCTTGATGCGGCCAACTTCGCTCATCTCGTTGAGCTGCCCGCCCTGCGGACGAATGCTCACCGTGCCGTCGGCGCCGATCTCGACCGTATTGGCCGGCGGCACCGTGATCGGCCCGCCTTGTCCGACGACGACGAGGCCGTCGCCGGTTTCAAGGATACCCGTGGGGCTGATGCGGAGATCGCCGCGCCGGGTGTAGACTTCGGTGCCGTCCGGTGCCTGAACCGCCATCATCGATTCGCCCAGCATCGCCACGTCGAGCGCGCGACCGGTCTGATTGACCGTGCCGGGCGCCTGGTCCGACGCCAGCGTGCCTTCGGCCGCCTGGATGCGGCTGGCGAAGCTCTGGCCGCCGACGAGATGGCGGCTCTGCGCTTCGCTGACGTCGCGCTTGAAGCCGATCGTGCTCGCGTTGGCGATATTGTGCGCCGTCACGTCCTGCGCAGCCATGGCGCTGCGCAGGCCGGAGAGGGCGGTATAGACGAGACGGTCCATGGTCGGTTCCGGTCAGCTCAAATCCGCTTAGCTGCGGATGTTGATGATGGCGCTCGTCATCGCGCTATCGGTTTCGATCGCCTTCGCATTCGCCTGGAAGTTGCGCTGCGCGGTGATGAGGTTGACGAGTTCCTCGGTGATATCGACGTTCGCCATTTCAAGCGCGCCCGAACGGATCGTGCCGACACCGCTCGATCCCGCCTCGCCGAGGATCGGTTCGCCGGAAATGCCGGTTGACGTGTAATGCGCGTCGCCGGTCTGCTTGAGGCCGTTGGCGTTGGCGAAGGTCGCGACCGCGATCTTGCCGAGCGCCTGCGTCTGACCGTTGGTGAAGCTGGCGCGCACCACGCCGTTGTTGTCGACGGTAACGCTGTCGAGACGGCCCGACGGATAACCGTCCTGCGTCATCGACACGATCGAGAACGGGTCCGAATACTGCGTCGTCGACGTACCGTGATCGAGCGAGATGAGCAGCGGATCGCCGCCGGGGATGTTCAGCGGGTCGAAGCCCACGCCTGTGGTCGGAGAAATGAGCTGACCGAAATTGTCGAAGCGCATTTGCATAGGCGAAGGGCCGGACGAGGGTGTGAGTTCCGTACCGTCGACGATGACGTGGACGTTCCAGTCGTTCGTGGTCGACGACGAATTCGAGCTCGATGTGCGGACATAATAGATTTCCGCAGCCATCGGATTGCCGAGCGAGTCGTAGACCGTCGTGGAGGTCGAACGGTTGTAGGTGGTGGGATTGTCCGGATTGAACGCGTAGGGGTTCGTCGGGGTATAGATCGGGTTGTTCGGGATCACCTCCGCGTCGGACGGCAGGTTCAGCGCAAGGTTGATTCCGGTGGTGGCGCGCGGTTGGCCCGAGGTCAGCGGCAGGCGCAGTGCGCGCGTGTCGTTGATGCTCGTCGAGATCACCGTGCCCGAATCGTTCACCGGATAGACCTGAAGCGCCTGGCCGCCGCTATCGACGACGAAACGCTCGTTGTTCACGCTGAACGATCCATTGCGGGTGAACTGCATGTCGGTGGTGCCCGAGGTGGATTTCACCATGAAGAAGCCTTCGCCCATGAGCGCGACGTCCATCACGTTGAGGCTCGACTGGATCGCGCCCTGCGTGAACTGCTGCTTGATCGTCTTGAGCGCGGTGCCCGAGCCGGCGACGCGGCCGGCGCTCTGCAGCGCGGAGCTGGAGATGATGTCACCGAACTCGGCGCGCGAGCGCTTGAAGCCGACCGTGCCGACGTTCGCGATGTTGTTCGAGGTCGTGGAAAGATCGGTCTGCGCGGCGTTGAGGCCGGTGAGCGAGGTATACATTGCCATGGGTAGGGTCTCCTCTGGAAACGGTGAGAACTAGCTGCTGATCTTCTGAACCTTGTCGAAGGTGACGGAGCCGATGCCGAGCAGGTCGAGCGTCATCGGCGTGTTCGCGGTCGCGGTGCTGACGGACTGGACGAGCGCGTAGACCGAGGTGGAAAGCGCCTCGCGCTTGCCGCCCACGTTTGCCGTCGCCTCGATGGTGACGGGGCCCGGCTCCACGGTTTCGCCCGCGTCGTTCTTGCCGTCCCAGGCGAATTCGTGGACGCCGTCCTCGACCGCGCCGAGCTTCAGCGTGCGGATCGTCGCGCCGGTGGAATCCTTGATCGCGACCGTCGTGTCGGTCGCACCCTCGGGGATCGTGATCGCCCCGTAAACGGCACCCGTGCCGTCCGGCACCGCCTTGGTGCCCGATGTCAGCACATATTTGCCGACAAGGCCGGTGGCCGTTGAAAGCTGATTGTTGTTCAGCGAATCGAGGATGCTGCCGAGCTTGGTGTTCATCTCCGAGATGCCCGCCAGCGACGAGAACTGCGCCATCTGCGCGACGAACGCCTCGTTCTCGACCGGGTTGAGCGGGTCCTGGTTCTTCAGCTGCGTCGTCAGCAGCTTCAGGAAGTCGCTCTGATCGAGCTGACTCTTCTGCGTGACGGTGCTGCTTGAATCGTAGCTCTTGATGCCGAGCGCACTCAGATCAAGGCCGCTGCTGGTACTGGTCATGCCTGCCTCACTGTCCGAGTTTCAGGGTGTTCAGCATCAGCGACTTCGCGGTCTGAATGACCTCGACGTTGTTCTGATACTGGCGGGAGGCTTCGAGCAGCTCGACCATCTCCTGGGTCTGGTCGACTGCGGCCTCGTAGATATAGCCGTCCTTGTCGGCCATCGGATGGCCGGGATCGTAGCGCTTCACGGGTGTGCCGCCGGCGGAGACGACATCGACGACGTCCACCGTGGCTGAGGCCCCGCCGTTCGCCTGATCGAAATAGGTCTCGAAGATCGGCTTGCGCGCCTTGTAGGCTTCGGCCTCGCTGCTCGCGACGGAGCCGGCGTTCGCAAGGTTGCTCGCCGTGGTGTTGAGCCGCACGAGCTGCGCCGACATGGCGCGGCCCGAAATGTCGAAGATCGAAAGTCCGGCCATCGTCATTCGCCCTTCAGCGCACGCGAGAGCGTGTTGATGCGGCCGTTCAGGAACGCGAGCGTCGTCTGATACTGAACGGCGTTTTCGCCGAAGCGTGTCTGCTCGGTGGAAAGCTCGACCGTGTTGCCGTCGAGCGATGCCTGGTTCGGGATGCGGTAGAGCGCGCCGCCGGATGCGCCGGGGCCACCCATGCCGATGTGGTTGCCTGCGGTAACGGTCAGCGCGCCGCCGCTCTCCGCCGACTTCAGCTGCGCGGCGAAATCGATGTCGCGCGCTTTGTAGCCGGGGGTGGCCGCGTTGGCGATGTTCGAGGCGAGCAGCTCGAGGCGCTTCGAACGCAATTCGAGCGCCTGTGCGTGCACACCGAAATAATTGTCGAGTACGTCCATTGCGGTACGTCCTGATGGTTTTGTCCGCTCTCGCTCCAGCAAGTGGCGTGCCAGATCGATAACAATATGATTTCAATAGATATATTTTGAGGTTGTGGGCGCATTGTCGGAGCCTTGACGGCCTTCCGTCGGTTTCCCGACGCGTTTTCGCGCGCACTTAATCTTAACCCGAAGCTGTCGTTATTCCTGACATGAGACTCATGACGCCCCGGGCCGCGTTTGCGGTGCTTGCCCTGTTTGTCCTGCCGGCACACGCGCAGGAAGCAGCGCCCGCCGTGCTGACCGGCGTCGGTTTCGCCCCGATCTCGTCGCAGCCCGCGCGAACGGACGAGGAGCGCCGCCTGCTGGCGATCCGCGCCTCGCACCTTGCCGCGCTGCGCAACCTTGCCGAGCAGGTGTACGGCGTGAAGCTACAGTCGCAGTCCTCCGCATCCAACACGTCGCTGCAGTCGGACTCGATCCGCGCCACGGTGAGCGGAACCGTATCGGGCGCGCGCATCGTCAAGATCACGCCGAAGGGCGACGATACCTACGAAACCGTCGTCGAGATGCGGCGACCGGCGGGCGGCGCCGACTGATGCGCTGCGGGGCCGCCCTTCTTGCCGTTGCCGTCGTTCTTGCGGCCTTTCCGGCGGCCGCGGACGTGCGCGTCGACGTGGAAGGTGCCGCACCGCTCGGTGCGGACGCGGCGCGCGCGCGCCGCGCGGCGATCGGGGATGCGCTTCGGCAGGCCGTCGCGGCGGGCGGCATGGACGTTGAAGCGCGCACGATTATCGACCGCAACATCGTGCGGTCCGACACGCTCTGGGCGACCGCGCGCGCGAAGGTGACCGCGTTCGAGGTGACGGACGAATGGCGCGAAGATGGCCTGCTGCGGGTTGCTGTATCCGCAACGCTCGCGCCGCTTGAGGCCGGTAAGTGCAACGTATCGGTGCGGCCCGTGATGCATGTGGGCCCGCTCCGGGTCGATATCGATCCGGCGATCGATCCCGCCATTGCGGACCCGGTGCGCGCCGATGCCGAGCGCACATTCCGGGACGCCTATGGCGAGCCTGCCGCGCTGCCGCTTGCCGCCGCGCGGCGGCCTTCTGAACGCTATGCGGCGCTCGCGCATGGCGGTGCGCCCGGCTACGGCCTGTTCGTGCAGCCGTTCATCGAGATGCGCACGCGCCGTGTGGAAGGCGCCGCTCTGATCACGGGCAAGCGCGCCGAGGCCGTGCTCGGCGTGGAGGTTTACGATTCCGTGCGGGGCACGCTCCTCGGGCGGATCACGCGCGACAGCGACTGGACGCTCTCGGCGCGGACGTGGGAATATGTTCCCGCCGACTACCGCCCCTCGCGCCGTGCCGTTGCGCCCGATTTCGGCGGAAAGCTTGCCGATCTCGTCGAGGAAGCGGGGGCGTTCGCGCGCTGCCGCCCGCTCGAAGTGGCCGTGAACGGCGCCTCGGGCGACGAGCTTTTGATCTCGGCGGCGGGCGGCGACCTCGTCGTCGGCGATCTCCTTGGGCTCGGGGACGCCCGCGTCGCGGCCGGGGCGGGGCCGGAATGGACGTTTGCCGAGGTGGTCTCGGTGTCGGGCAGCGCCGCGCGGGCGCGCGTGCTCGGCGATGGGGTGCCTCCCGGAACGCGGACGGCGCTGCGCCTGCGCTAACTTCCGAGCTTGGCATGGACATTGCTTTGAAATGTGTCATGCAAGGCTGGATGAACAGAACGACGGTTTCCCGACGCTTGTGGGCATTGGCGGCAATATTTGCCGTCGGCGTGCCCGCGGCGACGGCCCAGCCCGTGATTTTCGAGAACCTTGATCGCCTTGAAGCCCAGATCGGCGACTTCGCCGGGCCGAACCGCGCGCCGCGCGTCGATCGCCGCCTGAAGCTCGGCGCCTGTTCCATCCGGCCGGAGCTGATCTGGTACGGTACGGGGCAGACGACGGTGCTCGTCCGCTGCGGCGGGCCGGACGGCTGGCAGATTTACGTTCCCATCGACATGAAACCGGCCGGGCAGGGCGCTGTGCAGGGTGGAAGCGGCGCCGTTGTCGTCGTTCGCCCAGTGCCGCGCGGCGGTACGATCACGGCAGGGGACGTGGATTTCCGGCCCGATACCTATGTTCCCGGCGGGGTCACGGCGGTCGATCAGGTGGTCGGCAAAGTGGTCATTCGCGCGCTCAATCCTGGAGAGGCGGTGCGCGCCAACATGCTGATCGCCGCAAATGCGGTGAAGCGCGGCGATCCCGTGCAGATCAAGAGCGGGGGCGGCGGGATCGAAGTCGCGGTCGACGGCCTTGCCGAACAAGACGCTCCGGTGGGCGGCCGCGTGCGCGTTCGCAATGTGGCTTCGGGGAACCGAATACAGGCAATTGTGATCGCGCCGGGAATTGTTGCGCTTCCGGGCTATAAGAATCCGGAAGACGGTCGTGAATGAAATTATAATGGGCTTTTGCGCCGCTGAGGCGATGATGAGGCGACGAGGATGGTAGACGGAATTTCTGGCCGCCCGGCAGGGCTGAACGGAGCGTCGGTGCTTCTGGACCCGGCTGCCGCGAAGGCGGCGGGAGCCAAGAAGACCGCGACGGCCGAAACCGCGCCGACGCCTGCGCGCGCCGAGCTTTCCGAGCTTGCCACAGCGGCGCGCGATGCCGCTGCCGCGCCGGTCGACGCCGCGCGCGTCGCCGAGCTTCGCGCCGCGATCGCGAATGGCAGCTACAAGGTCGATCCCGAACAGATCGCCCGCAAGATGGTCGATCTCGATCTCGGCTGGACGGCCGAATGATGGATGCCCCTGCCTACCGGCAGACACTGATGACCCTGAACGAAACGCTGCGCGCAGAGCTCGCGGCGCTGGAAAGCGGGGACATCAGCGTCCTCGAATCCTCGACACCCGCGAAGCTCGCCGCGATTTCGGCGCTCCAGCTCTCGCCGATCGTCGAAAGCGACGCCGAAACCGATGCGCTGATCCGCGAAGGCGCGGAGCTTTGCGAGCAGGCCGCGCTCCGCGTGAACCTGCTGCTTGCGGGCGTCGAGCGCCGCCTCGCCGTGCTGTCGCGCGCCGCCGGGCACGCCCCGCAGGTCCGCTACGGCCGCAATGGCCGCATGGACGGCGGCTACCGCACGCTGGACCTCGACTGCGCCTGAAGGCGCTGATTTTCTAAGACTGGCACGGCCTTTGCTTTGTCTCCCCCAAAGGAGACGAAGCCGTCATGAATCCGACGCCCCTTTCTACGATCGCTGGAGGCGCTGACCGCGTCCGCACGGCGATTGCCGAAGCGAGCCGGCGTACCGGCGTCGATTTCGATTATCTCTACAACCAGGCAAAGGTCGAAAGCGGCCTCAGGCCCGATGCGAAAGCGCGCACCAGCAGTGCGACAGGGCTCTATCAGTTCATCGATCAGAGCTGGCTCGGCGCGCTGAAGCGCCACGGCGCGGAGCATGGCCTCAGCTGGGCTGCGAACGCGATCAAGACCGATGCGCGTGGACGGCTTTCCGTCGCCGATCCCGGCCTGCGCACGGCGATCATGAATCTCCGCAATGAACCCGAAGCCTCGGCGCTGATGGCGGCGGAAACGGCGCGCGACAACCAGAACGCCATCGAAGGCGCCACGGGGCGCACGGCCAACGCGACCGACCTTTACATGGGCCATTTCCTTGGACCGCGCGGCGCTTCGAAGTTCCTCGGCGCCATGGCGGCCAACCCCGACCAGCGCGCCGATCAGGTGATGCCGGCTGCTGCTGCTGCGAACCGCGCCGTGTTCTACGCATCGAACGGCACGCCGCGCTCGCTCTCGGAAGTCTATGAGCGCTTCGCCGCCAAGATGGGGGACGATGCGCCGGACCAGGCGCTCGCAGCCCGCGCGCCTGCCGTACCCGTCGAACCGCCGCTGCCGATGAGCCTCGCGCTCGCGCTCGCCGGTGAGGATGCCGCGGCGCTCGACGGCTTGCTCACGACGACGAAACCGGAAGCCGCCCGGCTCGCCTATCTCACGCTCGCCAGCCTCGGCTGAGCCTGTTTCACACGGAGTTTGAAGCCTTGAAGACCAGCGCCCGGAGCCGTTCGTGACTGCCGCAACGCTCCAGATGAACCGCTCGATCTGGGCAGGTGCCGCCCGCGCGGCCTTCCTGCCGATCGGCATCCTGCTGCTCGTCGTGCTGATGGTGGTGCCGATCCCGCCGTTCATGCTCGACACGTTCTTCATCTTCAACATCATGATCTCGCTCGCCGTGCTCATGGTGTCGCTGAACACGCAGAAACCGCTGGATTTCTCGTCCTTCCCCACTGTGCTCCTATTCGCGACGCTGCTTCGTCTGGCGCTCAACGTCGCCTCTACGCGCGTCGTGCTCGTCCACGGTCACGAAGGGCCGCACGCCGCGGGTAAAGTGATCGAGGCGTTCGGCAACTTCCTCGTCGGCGGTGACTACATCGTCGGCATCTTCGTCTTCTCGATCCTCGTCATCATCAACCTCGTCGTCATCACCAAGGGCGCGGGCCGCGTGTCCGAAGTTTCGGCGCGTTTCACGCTCGATGCCTTGCCCGGCAAGCAGATGGCGATCGATGCCGACCTGAACGCCGGTCTGCTGACGCCCGACGAAGCCAAAGCGCGCCGTCAGGAAGTCGCGACCGAAGCGGATTTCTACGGATCGATGGACGGCGCCTCCAAGTTCGTGAAGGGCGATGCCATCGCGGGCATCCTCATCCTGTTCGTGAACATCATCGGCGGCCTTATCCTCGGCACGGTGCAGCATGGGCTGACGCTGGGCGAGGCGGGTTCGAACTACATCCTGCTCGCCATCGGCGACGGCCTCGTCGCGCAGATCCCTGCGCTGCTGCTGTCGATCGCGGCGGCGATCATCGTTACCCGCGTGTCTTCACCGCTCGACCTTTCCGGGCAGGTGGCGAGCCAGTTCGGCTCGGTGGGCGCCTGGACGCCGGTTGCCGTGATCCTGCTGCTGCTCGGCGTGGTGCCGGGTATGCCACACATGCTCATCCTGACTGCCGCGGGAGCGGCCGGCTATGTCGCGTGGCGCCTGAAGCGGGCGAAGGCCGTGGCCGATGCTGCGCCCGTCATCGAGGCGCCGGTGGTCGACCCCAATGCGGAATCGCAGATCAGCTGGGAAGACGTTACCGACAACGTCCAGATCAGCGTCGAGATCGGCTACGGCCTCATCGGCCTTGTCGACGAAAAGCTCGGTGCGCCGCTGATGGGCCGCCTCACCGGCATCCGGCGTCAGCTCTCGCGCGAGTTGGGCTTCGTGATCCCGATGATCCGCGTGCGCGACAACATGGCGCTGCCGCCCCATGCCTATCGCGTGCTCGTTTCGGGCGTCGTCTACGGCGAGGACGAGGTGGCGCCGCAGGAACTGCTCGCGCTCGATTCCGGTCTCGTCCACGCGTCGGTTTCCGGACGTGCCGTCAAGGATCCGACGTTCGGGCTCGACGCGCTGTGGATCCAGCCGGAAGAAAAGGACCAGGCAATCGCGAACGGCTACACCGTCGTCGACCCGTCGACCGTGATGGCAACGCACGTCAACCAGATCCTCAGCGGCCAGTCGCGCCAGCTTCTCGGGCAGGACGAGGTGCAGAAGCTGCTCGACACATTGCAGACCACCACGCCGCAACTGGTGGGCGGTGTCACCAAGGCGCTGTCGCTGCAGACGATCACGCAGGTGCTGCAGACCCTGCTCGACGAGGCCGTGCCGATCCGCGATTTCCGGCGGATTATCGAGGCTTTGTCGGGCGTTTCGCACCGCACTCAGGATGCCGGCGACCTTACCGAGCTGGTGCGCCCGGCGCTTGGCGGGCTCATCGTCCAGAGGCTCTGCGGCATCCGCGAGCAGCTGAAGATCATCACGCTCGATGGCGAACTGGAGCAGCTTCTGGTCGCCTCCGTGCGCGCCGATCCCACGGGCGCCTATCCGCTCGATCCGGCGCTCTCGCAGCGCATCCTCACCGCGCTCGGCGAGGCGGCGCGTCCGCTGCTGTCGGATGGCACGACATTTGCAGTTGTCACGACGCCGCTCGTGCGCAGGCCGCTGTTCCAGCTTCTGCGCCAGCATCTGCCGGATGTGACGGTGCTGTCCTTCTACGAGATTCCGGACAGCCGTCAGGTTCAGGTGGTGGCCGTCGTCGGCCGCGGCAACGAACACTAAGGGGAGTTGAGTTCGCGTCATGCAGACCACGACCATCGTAGCGCCGAGCAGCCGCATCGCGCTTGAACGCGTCGCCGAAATGTTCGGCCCCGACGCTGTCGTTTACGAGACCCGCACCACGCGCCACGGCGTCGAGGTTGTGGCGGGCGGTATCGAACGGCGCCCCACGCCCTCGGCGCTGCACCGTGTGTCCGAAATGGCCGCGCCGCCCGTCTTCGCGCCTGTGCCTCAGCCGAAGGGCAAGGATCCGATGGTGCGCTTCATCGCGCAGTCGCGCGCGGTGGGCATCGATCCCGAGTTCCTGACCGGCGAGATGGCCGCGGCCGGTGCCGATCTTGCTGACGCGTGGTCGCGCTTCCTGATCCGCGTCGAGCGCGAAGTGAAGATCGCGCCGCCGCCGCACACCGATCTCGCGCATGTCTGCGTAGTGGGCGACAGCGGCAGTGCCAAGACGACGACGCTGGCGCAGCTCGCCGCGATGGCGCGCGCGGCGCGCCCCGGCGAACGCATCACGCTCCTTTCCGGGGATCGCCGCCCCGGCGCGCGCGAGCAGCTTCGCGTCATCGCCGCCATTCTGAAGATTCCGGTCGCCGATCCGGCGCGCGGGGAGAGCCTAGCCGAAGCGGCGCGGCGTCTTTCGCGCAAGGAACGCCTGTTCATCGATATGCCAAGCGATCCGCGCCTTGCCGCCTGCGAGGTGGAAGAACTGCGCGGTGCACTCGAACGCGCGGGCACGCTCAGCGTGCTCTGCACGATGCCGCTCAACGGCCAGCTTGCGCGGCATCGCCAAATCGCGGAGATGTTTTCGCAAGGTTTCGATGCCTATGTTCTCACGCATGCGGGTGAAACCCTGCCGCCGGGGGCGGTGCTGACCATGCTGCTTTCAAGCGGAGTGCCGCTTGCCGGGATCGGGCGTTCGGCCGATTTCGGAAGCGGATACGATGCTGCGCGGGCAACCGGCCTTTGCCGGATGGTCGCCGCGGCACTCTCCAACGGCGCGACGGCGACGCTGCAATGATTTCCGCTCTCAAGCGTATGCCAACGGAAGGCCTTTCCCGAATGACTTCGCCCGCGCCGACCGGCCAGGATATCCGCAATCGCCCCGTCGTGGTGGCCGTGGCCAGCGGCAAGGGCGGTGTCGGAAAGACCCACGTGTCGGTCAATCTCTCGGTCGCGCTCGCCAAGTCCGGCAAGCGGGTGATGCTGTTCGATGCCGATCTCGGCCTTGCGAACGCGGGCGTCATGCTCGGCCGCCCGGCGGGCCGCACGGTGCGCGATGCCCTGAAGGACGGCGTGCCGCTCACCGAGATCGTGCAGCCCGGTCCGGCGGGGATCGGGCTTGTCAGCGGCGGATCGGGCGACGTCAGTCTCGCGGTGATCGAAGACGACGTGCTTGATGGCCTGTGCCGCGAGTTCCGCATTTTCGAGGACGACCTCGACTATCTCGTCATCGATACGGCGGCGGGCATTGCCCCCAACGTGACGAGCCTTGTCGAAAAGAGCGATTTCGCGATCGTCGTGCTCACCGACGAGCCGGCATCGTTCATCGACGCCTACGGTCTTCTGAAAGCGCTGGCTGTGCGCGGCCGCTGCCGCGAAGTGCTCGTCGTCACCAACATGGTGCCGAACGCGCTGGCGGGCCGCAGACTGTTCGCGCGCTTCAAACAGGTGGCGAGCAACTTCCTCGACATCAATCTCGAACACCTCGGCTCGATCCCGCACGACAATCACGTGCACAGCGCCGCGATGCGCAAGCGCTGTCTTGTGGAAGCGTTCCCGCTTTCGGCGGCGGGGCAGGCGTTCAACACGCTTGCGCTCGATATCGCGAAGCGCACGCGCACGGACATCCTCGCGGCGCCCAACACCGCTTTCTTCGGAGAGGACCGCGATGCACGCGCGGGCTGAGCTTCCCGGCGGCCTTGTTTACGCGCGGCGCCAGTCGGCGCCGACGCCGCAGCAGCGCGTCGAGGCCAATCTCGGCCTTGTGCGCAAGATCGCGTGGCATGTCTTCGGGCGGGTCAGCTCGGCGATCGAGATCGGCGATCTCGTGCAGATCGGCACGATCGCGCTGCTCGAAGCCGCGCGCAATTTTGAAGAGCGCGGCGTTGCCGCCTTCACCACTTACGCCACCACGCGCATTCGCGGCGCGATGATCGATCAGCTGCGGCGGCAGGCGAATATGTGCCGCAGCGCGCTCGTGCGCCGCAAGCAGCTGAACGATGCGCGCCGCGAGGCGGAGCTGGCGTTCGGACGCCCGCCGACGCAGATGGAACTCGCCGCGCGCATGGGCATCACGATCGAGGCGCTGCAGGTCGAGATCGATGCGACGCAGGGCGTGCATTACGAGAACATCGACGAGGTCTATTCGGACCATTCGCAGTGGTTCGCCGACGAAGGCGAAACGCCGGACGAAACGCTGGAACGCAAGGATCTCGAACGCGCGCTCGCCGAGGGCATCAAGACCCTGCCTGAGCGCGAGGCGATGGTGCTCCAGCTCTACTATGTCGAGGAGCTGAACCTCGACGAGATCGGCGCCGTGCTCGGCGTCGGCGCCGCGCGCGTCTGCCAGATCAAGAAAGCCGCGCTCGACCGGATGCGGCAGGGTCTTTCGGAGTGGGCGGCGTAACCTAAATCCGGCGCAGCAGCGCCTTGCCGCCGAGCGCGAGGAAACCCGCGAGCAGCCCCCAGAATGCGGCGCCGAGGCCGGAAAAGCGCGAGGCCCGATCCGGTCGCAAGGAAAGTGACGATCGCCGCGTCGCGATCCTCCTTCACCGACAGCATTGTTTCCATCGTGCCGAGCAGCGCCGGAATGAGCGCGATGCCCGTCAACGTGACGATCACCGCTTCCGGCAGCGCAAGGAACAGCCGCACGAGCGCGGGCGAGAACAGCGCGAGCACGAGATAGAAGCCGGCATACAATATGCCCACGACCCAGCGTTTGCGCGGATCGGGATGTGCGTCGTCGCTGGTGCAGATCGTGGCCGTGATCGCGGCGAGGCTGATCGCGTGCGCCCCGAATGGCGCCGCCACCAGCGAGGTCAATCCGGTCCCGACGATAAGCGTGCGGGCGTTCGGCGTGTAGCCGGCTGCCTGCAACACGACGAGGCCGGGCAGGTTCTGCGAGACGAGCGTGACGAGGAAGAACGGCACGCCGATGCTGAGGATCGTGCGGACATCGAACGCAGGCATCACGGGGGTCAGCGCGCCGAACGTCGCTCCGGGCGGAAGCGGGGCTACGTCACCGCGAACCATGGTGATGGCAATCCCTGCCGCGAGGACCAGGAGCAGCGCGTAAAGCGGCACGCGTTGGCGCGCGAACAGGAAAACCGCCACGAGCAAGGCGACGAGCAGCGGATCGGCGGCGCCCGCCCTGAAAAGCCCGAGGCAGAAGGGAAGCAGAACCCCGGCGAGCATACCCGAGGCAACGGTCGTGGGGATGCGCGCGGCGAGGCGCCCGAGTGCCGGGATCGCGCCCAGCACCACCATCATTGCGGCTGCGGCCAGAAACGCGCCGATCGCGGCAGGCCATGCGATCCCGGGTGCCGTCGCGGCGAGCAGGGCCGCTCCGGGCGTGGACCACGCCAGCACGACGGGCATTTTCAGGCGAAGGGAGAAAAAGCCGCCGGTGAGCGCGATGCCGAGGCAAAGCGCGGTAAGAGCCGAGCCCGTCTGCTCGATCGATGCGCCGAGCACGCGCATGGCCTGCACCACGAGTGCAACCGTTCCGCCGAACCCGATAAGGGCGGCGATAAGGGCGGCGGACCAGGCAGGAACGGGCGGCAGGCGAAGGCTCATGCCCGCCAGCTAGCAGCATCTGCGGGTTCTGCCAGCCCTCTTTACGCCAGGCTCAGGGGTAGCTGATCTCTTCGCCGGCGGGCCGCTTCTTCTCGGCCGACGACGCCACGATCGGCGTGTTCAGAACCTTCGCGGCTTCCGCGCTCCGCTCAGGCGCGCGTTTCGCTGCGGCACTGCGCTGGGCGGCGGGGCGGACGGCTTGCGGGCGTGTGCTTGCAGGCGCCGCGCGTCGGGGCTCGGCGCGCGCGAGGCGGGCGTCTACCTGTTTCATCACCACCGACGGCAGCTGCTCGGCCATCTGCTGGTTGGCTTTGACCGCCGCGGCCAGCGCATTGATCTGGCCGTCGACCGATTGCGGCGATGCCGATGCTGCGGCGAGGCCGGGCCGGGTCGACAGTTCGTCGATAGCATCGCGCTGCTGTTCCATCAGCGTCTGGAGCGCATTCAGTTTGGCGATCACGTCCTTCGTCGATCCGGCGCTGCTCGCGTCGGCCGCGATGCTCGCCGCGCGCCACGACTGGACGGCGGCGATGGTGGAGGTGAGCACGCAGACGCCGAGACACGCGGCGATCGCCATGCCGGACCGCGAGGGCTTGCGCGACGGCGGGGCGGCTTCGGCGGGTTTCGCTTCAGCGGCAGGCGCCGCTGTCGGGGCGGGCGCGGGTTCCGGAGCCGGTTCAGCAGCGGGTTCCGGTGCCGGAGCTTCGGCCTCGGCCTTCGTGGGGGCGGGCTCGGGCTGCGGTTCGGCGGCTTTCGGCTTTGCGGCCTGCGGCGCCTCCGCGTCGAACGTCAGCTCCTCGTCGTCGTCTTCGGTTGCCACGAAAAACCCCCAAAATCTCAGGTCTTCAAGAAAACGGCCCCGGCGTTCGGATGAGCGCCGGGGCCGAACCCGTACTAACTTACAACGCTAACTCTTAACGAAGCAGCGACAGCACGTTCTGCTGCGTCTGGTTCGCCTGAGCGAGCATGGCGGTTGCCGCCTGGCTCAGAACCTGCGAGCGGGCGAGGTTGGTGCTCTCCGCCGAGAAGTCCGCGTCTTCGATACGCGAACGGGCTTCGGTCAGGTTCGTCGAGGTCGTCGTCAGGTTGCTGACGGTCGATTCGAGGCGGTTCTGGAGGGCACCGAGATCGCCACGGCTCGACACGATCGAGTCGATCGCCTTGTCGAGGACCGTGAGCGCCGCAACCGCAGCTTCCTGGCTGCTGATGTCGAGCGTCGAGGTCATGTTGGCGGTGCCGCCCTGCGCAGAGAAGCCGATGGCCGTCAGCGCAGCGGAGGTACCTTCAACGCGGATACCCGAACCGTCCGTGGAGGTCAGCACGAGCTTGTCGCCAGACACCGTGGCTTTCACGCCGGTGTTGTCCGACTGTGCGTTGATCGCGATCGCCTTCTCGGCGGCCGTATCGTCGACCGAAGCACCGATCTTCACGCCGTTGATGACCAGCGCATCGGCAACCAGGGCCGATCCGCCAACATCGACGCCGCTGAAGCTGACGCCATCGGCCGAGTAGTTGAGGCCGAACTTCTGCGCCGTGGCGATTTCCGCATCGTCGATCGAGGCGCTGGCATCAGCATCCGCGACCGTCACCTTGATGTCGCTGCCGTCAGCGCTCTGCAGGCTGACGAAGCCCGTGTAGGTGCCGGCGGTGAAGCCGCCCGCCGCCGTGCCGCCGACCGTGATGTCCTTGCCGGTGGTGTTCGACAGGGTGATCGTCTTGTCGGCGTTCAGCGTCG
Organism: Sphingosinicella xenopeptidilytica; assembly: GCF_042676985.1. Lineage (NCBI taxonomy): Bacteria > Pseudomonadati > Pseudomonadota > Alphaproteobacteria > Sphingomonadales > Sphingosinicellaceae > Sphingosinicella > Sphingosinicella xenopeptidilytica. The sequence continues at coordinate 157,532 of NZ_JBHTIK010000002.1, forward strand.
CGGTGACACCGAAGTCGTTGCGGTTGATGTTGGAGACCAGTTCCTCGACGCTCGCGGCCGCACCCACGGCGACGCCGCCGATGGTGATGTCGCCGACCGCGAAGCTCTCGGCCGTGATCTTGGCGCTGGTGACGTTGTTGGAGGCGGTGGCCTTCACACCCGTCTTGTCGCTGTTGTCGTTGATCGCGGCGGCCAGCTTCTGGGCCGTGTCGGTGGTGACACCGGCGCCGAAGGCCGTTTCAAGCGCGGCGACGCCGTTGAACAGTACTGCACCGGCGGCGATGGACGACAGGTTGCCGACGCGGCCCGTCGTGATCTGGCCCGGCGCACCGCCGCTCGTGAGACCGAGCGCGTTCGAGGACACGTTCACCATCGAGATGCCGACCTGGTCGCCGGCGTTGACGCCCGTCTGCAGCTTGAGGTCGGTGACCGAGCCGTCGAGCAGCTTGAGGCCGTTGAAGTTCGCCGTCTTCGAGATGTTGTTGACTTCGGCGAGCAGCTGGTTGGTTTCCGCCTGGAGGCTCGAACGATCCTGCGCGCTGAAGGTGCCGTTCGCCGACTGCACGGTCAGCTCGCGGATGCGCTGCAGGATGTTGGTGACTTCGCCGAGGGCGCCTTCAGCCGTCTGCGCCATCGAGATGCCGTCGTTGGCGTTGCGGATGGCGACGGCCATGCCGCGGATGTTCGCGGTCATGCGCTGCGAAATGGCGAGACCGGCGGCGTCGTCCTTCGCGGAGTTGATGCGCTTGCCGGTGGACAGACGCTCCATCGCCTTCGACAGCGAGGATTCAGCCGCAGCGGCGCCGCTCTGGGCGCGAAGGGCCGAGATATTCGTATTGATGACAGTCATGGCTCTCTCTCTTTTTCCCGCTCTAAAAGCCGGCTCAGCCATGCGCCTCATTGGCGAAGCATCTGCCGTACCCCAGTTCACGACCGATGCGCGGCAAAGTTTAATCACGAAAATTTGGGTGCGCTTTTTCCGTCGGGTTTCCGACGTCGCCGCGCGAAAGACCCGTCCGGATTTCGACGCGCGCGCCGTCGCGCCGCTGTTTTCCGCGATTGGCACGGCGGTTGCATTGCAGTCCCGGCTATGACGATCGATGCAAAAGGCCTGCTCGCGATCCGCTCCCAGATCCTGGAGCGGAACGACGTGCTTTCCCGCGCCGGCACGCCGCAAGCCGCGACGAAGCCGGATTTCGGCAACGTGATGCAAAGCGCGATGCAGGCTGTGAACACGCAGCAGACGCGCGCCGCCGAAGCCTCCGCCGCCTATGAGCGCGGCGAGACGACGGACATCGCCGCGGTGATGCTGCAGCGCCAGAAGGCATCGATCGGCTTCGAGGCGACCATGCAGGTGAGAAACCGCCTGCTGACCGCCTACAAGGACATCATGAACATGCCCGTCTGATTTCGCCGCTGACCCCGTCCAAACATCTGCAAGAGATTGACGAGCCCTATTCATGAGTGACACCGCCACATCGCCAGCCGTATCCGCGCCGCCGCCCGCCGCCCCCTTTGGGCCGGGGTTCGGCCGCTTTCAGGCACAGCTGCAGGCGATGCTCGCGCAGCCCGCCGTGCGCCGCAGCCTGCCGATGGTGATCGGCACGCTGGTGATCGCCGCGGTCGCCATGGCGTATATCCTCACGCGCACGCCCGAGATGCGGACGCTGTTTCCGGGGCTTGCCGAGGCGGACAAGGCCGCTGTCGTCGAGGCGTTGCAAGCATCGGGGATCACGCCCGGTATCGATAACATGACTGGCAGCGTGCAGGTGCCCGCCGCCGACTATCACAAGGCGCGGATGCTGCTCGCCGGCCAGGGGCTGCCGAAGGCCGCGGCCGAAGGCTATGCGCTGCTCGACGATATGCCGCTCGGCACCAGCCGCGCGATCGAGCAGGCCCGCCTGAAGCAAAGCCAGGAAAGCGAACTCGCGCGCAGCGTCGCGGAAATCGCCGCGGTTGAATCCGCGCGCGTCCACCTCGCGCTTCCCGAACAGTCCGTTTTCGTGCGCGATCAGGCGCAGCCGACCGCCTCCGTCTTCCTGAAGCTGGCGCCGGGCCGCGCGCTCGGCGAGGCGCAGGTGCGCTCCATCGTCAATCTGGTTGCCTCCTCGGTTCCCGGCCTGCCGGCGGACCGCGTGTCGGTCATCGACCAGATGGGCACGCTGCTTACCCCCGACGCTTCGGGCGACGAATTCGGCGAAAGCCGCCGCCGCATCGCGTTCCAGTCCAAGATGGAAAGCATGTACCGCGAACGTCTGCTCGCGCTGCTGACGCCGATCATCGGCAGCGACAATTTCACCGCCGAAGTGCACCTCGACCTCGATTTCACCGAAACCCAGCAGACGAACGAGGCGTGGGACAAGGACAATGCCGTGATCCGCAGCGAGCAGGGCGCATCGCAGTCGAGCGGCGGCGAGCTGGCTCCGCGCGGCATTCCGGGCGCCCTTTCGAACGTCGCTCCGCCTGCCGCGACTGCAGCAACGCCGGAGCAGGCACAGGCACAGGCGCAAAATCCCGCCGATCCGGGCGCTGCCCCCGCCGCGCCGCCCTCGGGCCCGCGCAGCGAGAGCTACACGCGCAACTACGAGATCGGAAAGCAGGTCTCCGTTACCAAGGCGCCGATCGGCGAGGTTCGCCGCGTCTCCGCCGCCGTCGTGCTGCGCGAAAACGGCAAGGCGATGACCGCCGCGGAAACGAAGGCCATCGAGAAGCTCGTGCAGAGCAGCATCGGTTTCAACGCGGAGCGTGGCGATCTCGTGGCCGTCACATCGCGGCCGTTCGTCGATCCCACGGCGGAAACGCAGGCCTGGTATCAGGTTGATTTCCAGAGCAACGCCTGGATCGGCGACATCCTCAAGATCCTCGCGGCGCTCCTCATCTTCGTCGTCGTGTTCTTCATGGTGCTGCGGCCGTTCCTGAAAAAGGCGCTGGCCGCTGCCGATGCCGCGCCCATGCCGGCCGGTGGCGTCCTTGGCGCACCGCGTTCCATCGTGCTCGATGGCGGCGATCTGCAGACGATGGAAGCGCTGAAGGCACGTCTGAAGCCGCGCGGTGGCCTGCCGCCCGAGGTGCTGACGATGGCGAACAGCTATGACGACAAGGTCGCCGTGGTCCGCATGTTCGTCGCCGAGGATACCGCCCGCGCATCGAATGTCGTCCGCCAGCTGATCCGTACCGAAACCGCAGCCCAGGGAAATGCCAATGAGTGAGGAACTCGCACTCGCGCCGCGCCATCTGTCCGGCACCCAGAAAAGCGCCATCCTGCTGCTGCTGCTGGGTGAAGACGAAGCGGCCGACCTTCTGAAGCACATGGGCCCGCGCGAGGTGCAGAACCTCGGCCAGGCGATGTATTCGGTGGCCGATGTCGATCAGGATACGGTGAACGTCGTCCTCGACGAGTTCATCCTCGCCGCGCGCGAGCAGACGAGTCTTGGCCTCGGCACCGGCCCGTATGTGAAGAACGTCTTCGTGAAGGCACTGGGTGAAGAGAAGGCGGGCAGCGTGCTCGGTCGTATGAGCTCCTCGGCACCGCAGAAGGGCATCGAAATCCTCGACTGGATGGATGCGCGCTCGATCGCGGCTACGATTTCGTCGGAACACCCGCAGGTGATCGCCGCCGTGCTCTGCCATCTGGAGCCGGGCCTCGCCGCTGAAGTGCTCCAGCTGCTCCCTGAGGAGATGCAGCCCGATATGATGCTGCGGGTTGCGACGCTCGATTCGATCCAGCCTGACGCGCTCGCCGAGCTTGAGCGCGTGATGCAGAAGCAGATCAAGACGAACGCCGCCGTGCGCTCCGCGACCGCGGGCGGCACGACCACCGCGGCGCGCATCATGAACTATGTGCGCGGCGGCGCGGACCGCCGTATCATCGAACAATTAACCACAATGAACGAGAATATCGGCCAGAGTATTCAGGACCAGATGTTCGTGTTCGAAAACCTTCTCGCGCTCGACGACCGCAGTATGCAGACGCTGCTCCGCTCGGTCGACAACACGCTGCTTGTCGCCGCGCTCAAGGGCTCGGACGAGCGGATGCGGACCAAGATGTTCGCTGCCATGTCGCAGCGTGCCGCACAGAGCGTGCAGGACGAGATCGAATCGCGCGGTCCCATGAAGGTGAGCGAGGTGCAGGACGCGCAAAAGCGCATCCTCGCGATCGCACGCCAGCTCGGCGAAAGCGGTGCTATCATGCTCGGCGGTTCGGGAGATGACTATGTCTAGTGTTTTCAGTGCAGATGCCCGTCCCGTGACGCTCGCCGATCTGTTCGCACCCAGCCGCAGCGACTTCACACCGATGTTCGCTCCCCGGCCGGCGGGCGACTTCGTGCCGCGCGTGGATTTCGCCCACCCCTCGTCGGAATTCACGCGCGGCACAATTCACGAAACCATCGAAACGACCGAAGAAGAGCTTGCCGCCGCGCTCGCCGAAGCTGAAGCGCAGGGGCACGCCGCCGGGCTTGAGGCCGGCCGCGCGGAAGTGCGGGCCGAAGCGGAGCGGGCCCGGGCCGAGTGCCGTTCGCTGCTGCGCAGCCTCGACGACGCCCGCGCGATCGACAGGGCCGCGCTGGGGCCGAAGCTGCGCCGCGCCGTGCTCGATCTCGTCGAGCGCATCGTCGGCGCACACGTTGCCGTCGAGCCTGCATTCGTCAACGGCTGCATCACACGAGCGCTCGATACGCTGAAGGAAACCAGCGAGGCCGCGAAGCTGTTTCTGCACCCGGACGACCTTGCCGTCATCGATGATGGCAGCCTTAAAGACTATACGAACCTCACGCTTGCCGCGGATCCCGAATTGCAACGCGGCAGCGTGAGGCTCGAAGCCGGTGGCGGTGAAGTGGAGGACGGTGTTCGTCCGCGCATCGCTCGGCTTGAAACCGCACTGCGCGCGGCGGGCATCGCCGCGTGAACACGGCGACCGAGGATATCGCCGATCTGCTCGGCGGCATCGGCAGGACGTCGGTCGATACTGCGCCGCTCCAGATCGGGCGGCTCACCAGCTATGACGGTCTGCTTCTGGAAGCCTCGGGCCTTGCCGCGCCTGTCGGCACCGTGTGCCGCATCGAAACGGCCAGCGAAGAAGCGGCCGAGGCGGAGGTCATCGGCTTCCGGAACGGCCGCTGCATCCTGATGTCGCTCGGCCAGCGCGCCGACGTGCTCCCCGATGCGCGGGTCTTTCCGCAAAGCAACCAGTCGCGTGTTGAGGTGGGCGATAGCCTGCTCGGCCGCGTCGTCGATGGCTCGGGCCTGCCGCTCGACGGGCTCGGCCCGATCGAGGCAGAGCAGGACTGGCCGCTCGTCGGGCGGCTGCAGAACCCGCTGGAACGCGGGCGCGTCACCGAAGCCTTTGACGTCGGCGTGCGTGCGCTGAATGGCCTCTTCACCTTTGGGCGCGGCCAGCGCGTGGGCATCATCGCGGGCTCGGGCGTCGGCAAGTCGGTGCTGCTCGGCATGATGACGCGCTATTCGAAGGCGGATGTCGTCGTCGTCGGGCTCATTGGCGAGCGCAGCCGCGAGGTCACGGATTTTCTTGCCACCAAACTGCACGGGCCGGCGCGTGAGCGCTCGGTCGTCGTTGCCGTTCCGGCGAACCATTCCCCGATCATGCGCATCCGCGCCGCGCATCGCGCCACCGCGATCGCTGAATACTACCGCGGGCAGGGCAAGAACGTGCTGCTCATCATCGACAGCCTCACTCGCGTCGCGCACGCGCAGCGCGAGATCGGTCTCGCGCTCGGCGAGCAGCCGACCGCGAAGGGCTATCCGCCTTCGGTCATCTCGCTGCTGCCAAACCTCATCGAGCGCGCGGGCAACGATGCGAAATCGGGCGGTTCGATCACGGCGTTCTACACCGTGCTCGCTGACGGCGACGACACCGTGGGCGACCCGGTCGTCGATGCGGCGCGCGCGATCCTTGACGGGCATATCGTGCTCTCACGCAAGCAGGCGGAGCGCGGCGTCTACCCGGCGGTGGACATTGCCGCCTCGATCAGCCGCGTGATGAGCGATGTTGCCGAACGCCCGCATATCCGTGCCGCGCAGATGCTGAAGCGCCTGTTCTCGCTCTACGAAGAGAATCGCGACCTCATTCTGATGGGCGCCTACAACCGCGGCAACGACCCGGCGCTCGACGCCGCCATTGCAGCGCAGGCGGGAGTCACAGCCTACATCATGCAGGCCGAGGATGCGCCTGTCGATCTCGCGGCGTCGGTCGCAGAGCTGACCCAGCAGTTCGGCGAGCACTGAGATGGCCGGGAAGGCGGATCGTCTGGCGCGTGTCGCGCGCGTTCGCGGCCTTCAGAAGCAGCGCGCGCTTGCCGAAGAGGGCAAAGCCGCCGCCGATCTCGACCAGCTTCGTCAGATGCACAACCGCATCGAGGCGCTGCGGCATTCCTACACGCCCGTCGCCGACGATGCGGCGGCCTTCGCGCTCAAATCCATGGCGCATCAATACGACCGGCTGGGGAAGGCGCTCGCCGCCACGCTGGACCGCGCCGCGCGCGCCGAGGTGCGGCTCGAAGATGCCCGGCAGGTGACGCTCGGCGCACATCGCCGGAAGCGTGCCGCCGAGGAACTCGCGGACCGTGCCGAAGCCGCCGAGGCGCGCGAGGCCGAAGCGCGTCAGGAACGCGCGACCCCGCCGCGGCGCATCACGCGCGCCTGAAGGGCTTCGCGCAGACCCGCCCCAAAATGGCACGCTTATTGCTGAGTGTTCGCCTGAGTAAGCAACGGGGGTCAAATGTCCGTCAACGCGACTGGTCTTGGTGAACTTCTGGGGATGCCGGAATTGTCGGTGCAAACCGCCATCCGCCCCGGAATTCCGACATCTGCGCCCGATTTCCTGTCGATCATGGCCCTGAAGGCTGCGCCGCCTGCCAAGGGTCTTACCGTCGGACTGCCGTCGACCGGTGACGGAAACCCGACGGCGGAAAACGCGCCAGCAGCCGCCACTCCGTCTGCCAATGTGATCGAAACAGCCGAAAGCGATATGGATATGGCCTTCGATCTCCAGCTCCCCGCGATGCCTACGCAGTCGTCGCCCGTGCCGGATCCGAAAACGCCCGGCGCACGCTTTGCAGCGGTGGCAGCGCGGCATCTCGCGCCCGCGGATACGGAAACGCCGGTTCCGGCGATCATTGCAGGCGAGCAGGGTGACGCGTCCGGTGATGCCGAGGTGGAGGCCGCCGCTCCTGATGCCGTCGATCGTGAAGAGAATGTACAGGCCGGTGTGATCGCACCTGCGGTGCCGCAGGTCACGACGCTTTCGGTGTCCATCGCGCCGCCCGCAATTCCTGCCGCGGCCACACCCGTTTCCGGCGAGCCGCAGGCTGCGCCGGTCGCAACGGCCGGTCAGACACCGTCGACGCCCGTTTCCGAAGCACCTGACCGCGCGCTTGCGGATGCCGAGGATGCGCCCGCCGCACCTGCGCCAAAGGCTTCCGTGGGAGAGGCTGTCGCCGATGCCGAAACCGATGCCGCGACACCGATGCCGGCGGCCGGCGCGACCATTGCCGCCCCGGCGATGCAACGTCCCGTGATGCCGACGCGCGCGTTGGCGCGGGGCAGTGAATTCCGTGCCGCCGTTGCGGCGGCGGAGGAGGCTGTGCCCGCCGCACGGGCCTTTCTGAATGACCGTGCCGATACCGACACGGCGAATATCCCGGCACCGCTGCGCGAGGCGCTTCCGGCGTCGCAAACCGCGCAGGCCGTGCTTGCTGCGGTCCACGACCCGCTGTCCGCCCGCCCGCAGGGCGCGGACGCGGCGCAGGGCCAGACCGTGCCGAACGAGGCGTTGCTCGACGATCTGCTGATCGGCAATGCGGTCGAGGACCAGTGGGTCGATCAGCTCGCCGCCGATGTGCAGACGCTGGTGAGCGGCGACCGCCGCGAGGCGCAGCTGCACCTGAAACCGCGTGAGCTTGGCGATCTCTTTATCCGGGTCGAAACGAACGGCAATCAGGCGAAGGTGCATTTCACGGTGGAAACCGCCGCCGCGCAGGGCTTCATCGCCGATGCCGCGCCGCGCCTCCAGTCGATGATGGAAAACCGGGGTGTCCGCCTTGAGGAAGCCTCCGTCGATGTTGGCAGCGGGCGCCAGGATCGCGGCGAGCAATCGCGTGAGACGGCGTTCGAGCAGCCGTTTAGCACGCGACCGCGTGGAGCGGCATCGCAGGCTGAAACCGTTCGTGCCATTGTTCGCCAGACCGCCATCGAGCGCTTTGCTTAGGAAAGATTGAAATGAGTGATACTCCCGTACCTGTCCCCAAGAAGAAGAGCGGCCTTGTCGGCAAGCTCGTTCCCGTTCTCGGCGCGCTCGTCCTGCTCGGCGGCGGCGCGGCGGGCGGCTGGTATGCTACGTCAAGCGGTCTCATCGGCGGCCACGGCCCCAAGGAGGACAAGAACAAGCCCAAGCTCGTCGAGCGCAAGGACGGTGGAGATGCGCCGGCGCAGACCGATGCTGACGGCGACGGACACTATGAGACGACCTATTTCGAGATGAAGCGCGAGTTCACCGCGAACCTCACCGATCCCAATCGCTACATCCAGGTCGGGCTCGGCGTCGCGACGAACTACGACAGCCGCGTGATCGAGGCGGTCGAGAAGAACGAGCCGGCGATCCGCAGCGCGGTGCTCGGCGTGCTCGGCGAGCAGACCGCGGACCATGTCGCGACGGCTGCGGGCAAGGAAGACTTGCAACGCCGCCTGCGCGCCGCGATCAACAAAGCCCTTCAGGAAAAGGTCGGCTTCGGCGGCATTTCCCAGGTTTATTTCACCAGCTTCGTCATCCAGTAGGCGGCACCCATGAGTTCCGAACTCAATCTCAGCAAGGAAGAGATCGAAGCGCTGCAGGCGGGCATCGCCGACGGCAGCATCGCATCCGGCGCGGGCGTGATGCCCGACGGCGTGATCGCGCCGTGGAGCTTCGACAGCGGCGACGAGCGCGAGTTCGGCGATCTTCATGCGCTGCATATGCTGAACGAACGCCTCGCGCGCGGGATGCGGCAGGTTTTCCAGCCGATGCTGCGCGTCGCGCCCAAGGTGGATTGCGGGCTCACGTCGCTCGAATCGTTCGGCAGCTATGCGGAGGGCTTCGAGGATTTCCTGAGCCTCACTATCGTCCGCATGGAGCCGCTGCGCGGCCATGGTCTCGTGGTGATGAAGCCCGATCTCATTGGCGCGATCGTCGACGCGTATTATGGCGGCAAGGGCGAACCTCCCGCGACCCGCGCCAGCGAGTTCACCGCCGCTGAAGACCGCGTGCAGCAATCGCTGCTCGGCCGCCTGTTCGCGCAGCTCGATGCGGCGTGGGCGGATATCTTCCACCTGCAGTTCAGCCGCATTTCGAGCGAAAGCCACCCACAGTTCCTCTCGTTTCTCGAAACGAACGACATGGTTGTGGTCACACGCTTCCTCGTCCATCTGCCGCGCGGCGGCACCTCTGCAGTGGATGTCGTTTATCCGTTGAACGCGCTGAAGCCGCTGCTGCCGCTTCTGCGCCTGCGCGTCATCACCGAACAGAGCGAGACCGATCCCGGCTGGAAGGGGCGGCTCAAATCGGCGCTGCTCGATGTCGAGCTCCCGGTGCGCTCGATCCTCGCGGAGCCGACGATGTCGCTCAAAGGGATCATGGCGCTGAAGGTCGGCGACGTGGTGCCGATCCATGTTCCCGAAGAGCTGCACATGCTCGTCGAGAAAACTACCTTCGGGATCGGTGCGCCCGGCGAGGCCAATGGCAACGCCGCGCTCAAGATCCGTTCCATCGCGCGCCCCCGCGCCACCACCAACCGATAGTATTTCAAGGAGCCCGACATGAGCGACACTGAAACCGCGAGCCCGGAAACCAAGTCCGACGATCCCTGGAAGCCGGGATCGGCGAACCTCCGCCTGCTTCAGGAAATCGACGTCCGCCTCTCGGTGGAGGTCGGCACCAGCCAGGTGAAGATCCGCGACCTTCTGAATCTCAACGAAGGCAGCGTCGTCGAACTGGACCGCCCGGCGGGTGCCCCGCTCGACCTGTTCGCAAATGGCACACTCTTTGCGAGGGGCGAGGTGGTGACGGTCGGTGGACGCTTCGGCGTACGGATTACCGACATTGTGGCACCGGGAGAACGCGTCAAGGACATCTGACGCGTCAAGATTTTGACGGGGGTGGACCTTGATCGGGGATTACGTATTACGGCTGGCGATCATGCTGCCGCTGGTTTGCGGACTGATCATTGCCGGGCTCTGGCTCGCGAAACGCTATAATCTTGGCGGTCTCGCCGGCGGCCTCAAGTCCCGCTCCACCACCCGCTCCGCCGCCCGGCTTTCCGAGACGGTGTTTCTTACTCCGGCAGTCAAGCTCGCCGTGGTCGATTTCGAAGGAAAGCGCCTGCTGCTCGCGGTGACGAAGCAGGGCGCGAACCTTCTCTCCGAAGTGCCCGCGATCAGCTTCACCGTAGAGGATGAAGACGATGCGCGCTGATCGCCTGATGCGCCTCGCGCCGTTCCTCATCGCCGCGCTGTTCCTGTTCGCCGCGCCTGCGCTTGCCCAGACTGCGCCGGCCGGACCTTCCCCCGTCCAGTTTGCAGCCGATACGCTGACCGGCGCTGCTGCGCCGGGCGCGCGTCAGCCGCTCTCGCTGTCGCTGCAGGTCCTCGTCCTGATGACGCTGCTGTCGGTTCTGCCGGCAGTGATCCTGATGATGACGGCGTTCACGCGCATCATCATCGTGCTTTCGATCCTGCGGCAGGCGCTCGGCCTTGCGCAGACGCCGCCCAATCAGGTGCTGATCGGCCTGTCGCTGTTCCTCACCTTCTTCGTGATGAGCCCGGCGCTCACCGAGATCAACGACACGGCCTTCAAGCCGTATGCCGCGAACGTGATGCCGATCGATGCGGCGGTGGAGAAGGGCGGCACCGTGCTGCACCGCTTCATGATGGCGCAGACCCGGCAGAAGGACATCATCCTGTTCGCCAACCTGAAGAAGGACGGTGCCTATGAAAAGCCGGAGGACGTGCCGTTCTCTGTGCTGCTCCCCGCCTTCGTTACCAGCGAGCTGAAGACGGCATTCCAGATCGGCTTCCTCATCTTCCTGCCGTTCCTCGTCATCGATCTCGTCGTTGCCGCCGTGCTCATGTCGCTCGGCATGATGATGCTGTCTCCGACGCTCATCTCGCTTCCCTTCAAGTTGCTGCTGTTCGTTCTTGTCGACGGCTGGGCGCTCACCATGGGCTCGCTCGCCGGCAGCTTCTTTACGAGTTGAGGAGCGGCAAGATGGACGCATCCTATTTCACTGCAGTCGCCGGACAGGCGCTCTGGATTCTCGTTCTGGTTTCGCTGCCCGTGCTGCTGCCCGCGCTCGTCATCGGCGTTGTACTCGGCATGGTGCAGGCGGCGACCTCGATCAACGAGGCGACGCTCAGCTTCGTGCCGAAGCTCATCGGCGTGCTTGTCTGTCTCGGCCTCTTCGGCGGGCTGATGATGGGGCTTCTGGTGGATTTCACGCAGGACATCTTCGAGCGGATTCCGGATCTCGTCAGATGACCGACATCCTCTCCGTCGGCATCGAGGCGTGGATGATGCAGCTGATGTTCGCCATGCTGCGCATCGGCGGCACGCTCGTCGCGGCGCCGATCTTCTCGGCGATCGGCGTGCCCCTGCAGGTGCGCGTCGTGCTCGCGGGCGCGATCGGCGTGCTGGTGCTTTCGGTCTATCCGGTGGATGTGCCCTACGACATCCTGTCGCTGCAGGGCCTGGTGATCGTGATTCAGGAGCTGATGATCGGGCTCTCCGTGGGTTTCATCCTGCAGCTTGCCTTTGCCGCGCCGCTGCTCGCCGGTGAATATATCGCGAACTCGATCGGCCTTGGTTTCGCGAACATGGTCGATCCGCAGAGCGGCAACAACAGCGCGGTTGTCGGCCAGTTCCTGATGATCCTGATGACGCTGCTGTTCCTTGCGCTGAACGGCCACCTGATCCTCGTGCGCCTGATCGTGGAGAGCTACGCCTTGATGCCGCTCGGCGGCGATTGGCTGACGCGGGACCATTTCTGGGCGATCGTGAAGTTCGGTGGTTTCGTGTTCGCGGGCGGGCTCGCGATCGCGCTTCCCGTTGGCTTCGCGCTGTTCGCGCTCAACCTCTTCGTCGGCGTGCTGACGCGCACCGCGCCGCAGCTCAACATCTTCGCCGTCGGCCTGCCGCTGACGCTGATGACCGGCTTCGTCGTACTCGCCATCGCGTTTCCGGCGATGAGCGACCTTATGCAGTCGGCAGCGGATACGGGGCTCGACGAGGCCAAAGCCTGGCTGGGAGAGGGCTGACGTGTCCGACAAACCCGAAAAGGACCAGCAAACCGAAGCCCCGACCGAGAAGCGCAAGCGCGACGCGGCGGAAAAGGGTGATGTTCTCCGCTCGCGCGAACTCACCACTGCGCTCGTCATGCTCGTCGGTGCCGCCTATCTCGCGCTTGCGGGCGGCTGGATGGTTTCCAGCCTCGAACTCATGCTCAAGACGGGGCTGGTCGGCCTCAAACAGGGTGGGGTCAATTTCCAGCCTGCCGCCGCGACGTGGGCGCTCGGCAAGGTGATCGCCTTTCCCCTCGCAGGGCTGCTGTTCACGTGCTTCGCCGCCGCGCTCGTCAGTCAGGCGCTGCTCGGTACGTTCCAGTTCAACATGTCGCTGATCGCACCGAAGGCTTCGCGCATGAACCCCATGAACTGGGTGAAGCGCACCTTCGGGATGCAGGGCCTCACAGAACTCGGCAAATCGATCCTGAAGGTCGTGCTCGTTGGTGTCATCGGCTGGTGGATGCTCTCCGATTACGCGCGGGAGATCGCCTCGCTCGGCACTGAGGACGTCGGCAAGGCCGTTGCCCACACGGGGCATCTCGCCGCGGTATTCCTGCTCATCCTGTCGGCCGGGCTCGTGGTGGTCGCGGGTGTCGACATTCCGCTGCAGGCGATCCAGCTGATGCGCAAGCTCAAGATGTCGCGGCAGGAGGTGAAGGACGAGATGAAGCAGACCGAGGGTTCGCCCGAGGTGAAGATGCAGCTTCGTCGCCGTCAGCGCGAGGCGACGCGCAACAATATGCGCGCGGGTATGCAACAGGCGCATGTCGTGCTGACGAACCCGACGCACTTCGCCGTAGCGCTCCGCTACGACAAGACCCGCGATCTGGCGCCTGTCGTCGTCGCCAAGGGCAAGGATCTGGTCGCCGAAGTGATTCGCGAGCTTGCGGCAGACAACGAGGTGCCGGTGCTCAGCTATCCGCTGCTCGCCCGCGCGGTCTTCTTCACCTCGAAAATCGGCCAGGAAATCCGCGATGATCTCTATGTTGCCGTCGCCGGCGTGCTGGCGTTCGTGTTCAGCGTGGAGCGCGATCGCCTGACCCAGCCCACTATCGATGTGCCGGAAGGCGCACGCTTCGACGAGAACGGGCGGCCGCTATGATCGGAACGCTTGCGAATCTTTACCGATTATTCCCTAAATCCGGCGCAGAATCGGTCGTGAACAGTCTTAGCGGATGGCGCGCGTCCGCAGGAACGAGAAGGCAGGTCCAATGTCCATTCTGACGGCGCTCGGCAGCGGATCGGGAATCGATACCAAGCAGCTCGTGGCCGATCTCGTCGCCGCGCAGCGCGCGGGCAGCGACAAGATGCTGACTGCGCGTCAGACGGCTGTCGAGGCCAAGATCTCCAGCCTTTCTACGATCAGCTCGGCCCTGTCCGCCTTCTCGACCGCGCTTGATTCGCTCGTGAGCAGCGGCGCGCTCGGCCGCCAGGTGATCAGCAGCGACACGTCTTCGATCGCGCTTTCGCTCACCGGTTCGTCGAGCCCGCCCTCGCTGTCGCACACGATCGAGGCGACGCAGCTCGCGCAGCGGCAGACGGTCGCGTCGGCAGCGGTTGCCGATCGCAACGCGCCGATCGGCGAGGGCACGCTCACCATCAGCTTCGGCACGCTCACCGGCACGTTCCCGACACCGGCGGGGTTCACCGCGGGCACGGCGGCGCCCGTCACCGTCACGATCGGGCCGGAAAACAACAGCCTCGTCGGCCTCCAGCAGGCGATCAACGCGGCGAACGCGGGCGTCACCGCCTCGATCGTCGAAGACGCAAGCGGTGCCCGCCTCGTGCTGCGCGGCGAAACGGGCGCGGCGAAGGCGTTCACGATTGACGGCAGCACGGGCCTCGAAGCCTTCGAGTTCGGCCCGGGCACTGCCGGCATGACGTGGACGGCGCAGGCGAAGAACGCCATCGTCGTGGTCGACGGCATCACCGTCGAACGCCCGACGAACAGCATTTCGGACCTCGTCTCGGGCCTCAAACTCGACCTCATGAAGGTCACCGACGGTCCCGTGACGATTTCCAGCGACTATGATGCCACCACGCTGAAAACGGCGGTCGGCAACTATGTCGACGTCTACAACCAGCTGATCTCGATGCTTGCGGAGGAAACCCGGGCGGGCAAGGACGGCGTCGCCGCGGGCGCGCTCGCGGGCGACCGCACGACGCGCGATCTCAAGCGGATGCTCGCCGATCTCAGCACGAAGACGCTGCTGACCGACGGCGGCGGTCCGTCGAGCCTCTCCGAGATCGGCATCAAGACCAACCGCGACGGCACGCTCAGCATCGACGATGCGGCGCTCACGAAAGCGGTGACCAATCATCCGGGCCGCGTCCACGACATGTTCGTGCCGGGGCAGACCAGCAGTTCCGCGCTCGTCGAGATCGCAAGCAGCCTTGGTGCTGCAAAGCCGGGTACCTATGCGGTCACCGACATTGTCGCTGCGACCTCGGGCAGGCTCAGCGGTGCGGCCGCACCTACGGCGTTCGACGTGCCGGTCGTCATCGATGCGACGAACAAGAGCTTCACGGTCACGCTTGACGGCCGCACCTCGCTCGCCATCAACCTCCCCGAAGGCAGCTATGCGACCGGTGCGGCGCTTGCCGCGGCGTTCCAGACCGCGATCAACGACGATTCGGTGCTGAAGTCGTTCGGCCTGTCGCTGACGGCGGCGTGGGATGGGTCGGCGTTCAGCTTCACCTCGAAGGGCGTGGGCAGCACCTCGGGCGTTTCGCTCGTCGGGCTCAACGGCACGCTTGCGGCCACGCTGGGCCTTGATGTGCCGACCGCCACCGCGGGTACCAACGCTTCGGGCAAGATCGGCGGTGTCGCCGCGATCGGCATCGGCAACCGCCTGATCGCGTCCTCCACGTCGGCGGCAGCGGGCCTTGCCGTCAACATCCTCGGCAGCGCGACATCGGCGACGATTGTCGTGCGATCGACGGTGTCCGGTCTCATCACCGATATGCAGAAGCAGCTTTCCGCGAGCGGAGGCGGCTTCAAGACGACATCCGAACGTCTGGCGAAGGAAGCCGCGGCGATCGCCGAGGAGCAGGAGCGCGTCGAGGCACGCAGCATTGCGCTCGAGGAGCGGCTCACCATCCAGTTCGCCGCCATGGAAAGCGCCATCGCCGCTTTCAACAACACGCAGGAATATATGAAACAGCAGATTGCCATGTGGACACGGGATCAAGGCTGATGATGCAGGCCATGCGCGCGCGGCAGCAGTATGCCGCCATCGACACCGCCACCCGCACCGAACAGGCCAATCCGCACCGCCTGATCGAGATGCTGTACGACGAGCTGCTTTCCGCGCTTCGGCAGGCCGGCATCGCGATCGATCGGGGCGATCTCGCCATGAAGAGCAGCCGCATCAGCCGCGCGCTCTCCATCCTGCACGGTCTCGAATCGAGCCTCGATTTCAATCGTGGCGGTTCGGTCGCGCAATCGCTTTCGGCGGCTTACGGTTATCTCCGTCAGGAGACGATCACGGCTGGCCGCGACAATGATTCGCGCCGTCTTGCCGCCGCCACGGAGGCCGCCGTCGGCCTTTCCGATGCCTGGCGGCAGATTCGCCCGTGACCGCGATTCCGGCTCTTCTCACCGATATCGAATCGCTCTCCGGCATGACCGCTCACGCCGCTGCCGGCGGCGATTGGACCGCTGTGGAACGTTTCGAGACGGTCCGCCTCGCGCTCGTGAAGACACTGTCTGGGCTCGCCGCTGATCCGGCGCTGCGGGCCGAGGCGCTTGGTGCGCTGCGTCAGGCCGAATCCCAGGCGGTTACGATCGGCCACGCCATCGAGGTCGGCCGCCACGCGCACGAGCGCAGCGCTCAGGCACTGCGCCAATCCGGCACTGCGCGCAGACTTTACGGAAAAGCGAGAACGGCTTAGGCGCGCTTTATGCGAAAGCGCGTTCGCCGCGGCTGATCTGGTATTTGCGCATCTTCTCGATGAGCGAGGTGCGCTGCAGGCCGAGGACGCGGGCGGCGTCGGCGACGATGTCGCCGCTCTGTTCGAGCGCCGCGTGGATCAGCGACTGTTCGAGCTTTGCGACGAGCGCGCGCATGTCGCACGTGCCGGCGCCGAGAAGCGCGCGCGGGTCCATGTCGAGGCTTTCGCCGTAGGGGCGTAGCGGAACGACGGTGGCCGCGGGCAAACGCGTATCCGCTTCCTCTTCGGAAACCGTCGTGGCGTCCCAGATCGCGGCGTCTTCGTTCAGCGGTTCGCGGCGCTCAAGCGTCGCGCCGAGCAGGATCTCGACATCGTCGATGCTGATCTCGCCTTCGCCGAACAGCACGACCGCGCGTTCGACGACATTGCGCAGCTCGCGGATGTTGCCCGGCCAGTTGTGCTGGCAGAGCGCGCGCAGCGCCGACGCATCAAAGCGCAGCTTCGTGCCCGACTGCTTCAGGAAGTGCGCGACCAGCATCGGAATGTCCTCGCGGCGGTCGGCGAGCGCCGGCAGGTGCAGCGGGAAGATGTTGAGGCGGTAGAAAAGGTCTTCGCGGAAGCGACCCTCGGCGATCGCCTGCTCGAGGTTCTTGTGCGTGGCGGAAACGACGCGCACGTCGACGGCCATCGTCTTGTTGCTGCCGACGCGCTCGATCTTGCGCTCTTCGAGCACGCGCAGCAGCTTCACCTGCATGTCGGCGGGCATGTCGCCGATCTCGTCGAGGAAGATCGTGCCGCCGTCAGCGGCCTCGAAGCGGCCCTTGCGGCTCTGCAGTGCGCCGGTGAAAGCGCCCTTCTCGTGGCCGAAGAGTTCCGATTCGATGAGTTCGCGGGGGATGGCGCCGCAGTTCACGGCGACGAATTCGTTGTTCCGGCGGGCAGAGGCGAGGTGGAGGCAGCGCGCAACGACTTCCTTGCCGGTGCCGGACGGGCCCGTGACGAGCACGGAAGCCTGCGAACCGGCAAGACGCATGATGAGATTCCGGACCCTGACGATCGCTTCGCTGCGACCAATAAGCAGCGTTTCAAGCTCGGCCAGATTGCCGCCCGCTGCAGCCCCCGTTGCAACCGTCATCATGTTCCCCCTCGGCATCACCCCGATACCGTGAAACAGGGTTTAACGGTGAAATGGTTAACGAAATTTATACAAGGAATCCTTAATTCTCAATGTATTGCAAAAAACACGGTTTCGTTGCGAAAACGTAGCGATTCTGCCGTTTCCCAGGCGAAACGGTTAGATGCCCGCGTACCATTCATAGTCGCCGCGGTCCTCCCAATAGCCGCCTTTTCCGCCGGCCGTGTTAGCAAAGGTTGACGCGACCTCAACGCGCATCACGAACTTCGCGTGCTTGTAGCCGAGCTGCCGTTCGACGCGGAGCCGAAGCGGCGCGCCGTGGCCGATGGGCAGGGGCGTGTCGTTCATGCCCCAGGCGAGGATCGTCTGCGGGTGGAAGGCGTCGATGAGGTCGATCGATTCGTAATAGCGCGAACCGCCGAAGTCGTCGGCGCAGTGGAAGATCACATAGCGTGCGCCGTCCCGAAGCCCGGCGACGTCGAGCAGCGTTTTCAGCGGCACGCCGGTCCATTTGCCGATCGCGCTCCACCCCTCCACACAGTCGTGCCGCGTGATCTGCGTGCGTGTGGGGAGGGCGCGGATCGCCCCAAGCGACAGGGCCAGCGGGCGCTCGACCAGCCCGTCCACCACGAGGCGCCAGTCCGCAAAGCCGTTCGCCGCATGGCGCGCATAGGCGGGGTCGGCGGGCATCGTGTTGCCGTTCATGCGGAACACGGGCGACATTTCCGCCGCGCCGAACTCGCGTGCGAGCGCGTCGCGGCTGCTGATCAGACGCTGCGCGCGCATGGTCAGCGTCTCGGCGCCGGACAGTAATTTTCGAAAGTTTTGGCTCTGCCCGAGCCGGTCGCAGCCCGAAACCACGAGCCCCGCGCCCGCAACGAGGCTGCCCACGAGTCCACGACGGGTAACACGATGTTTCATGGCGTATCATCCGGTATGCGGTAGCGGCCGGTGATCATCGACCCGATCCCGTTCAAGGGGCCCGCCAGCAGCACCATCAGCAGGTGGACGGCGATGAACGCGGCGATCAGCATCGCGCTGATGAAATGCACGGAGCGCGCCGATTGTCGTCCGCCGAACAGGTCGACGAGCCACGGCCACGCCGCGTCCATCGCCGGCGACATGGCAAGGCCGCTCAGCACCATCGCGGGCAGCAGCGCGAACACGACGCCCGCATAGGCAAGCTTCTGCAGCGGATTGTAGCCGATCGCCGCTTTGCCGTGCGCAAAGCGGAGTCGGGCGTGGGCCTTGATGTCCTGCCACAGGCGGCGGGGCGCAAGCTCCTGCCTGCCGGGCAGCAGCGCGGCGGTGTGGCGTCCAGCGAC
The DNA here is from genome assembly GCF_042676985.1 of Sphingosinicella xenopeptidilytica. Lineage (NCBI taxonomy): Bacteria > Pseudomonadati > Pseudomonadota > Alphaproteobacteria > Sphingomonadales > Sphingosinicellaceae > Sphingosinicella > Sphingosinicella xenopeptidilytica. The sequence goes on from NZ_JBHTIK010000002.1 coordinate 176,213, forward strand.
CGTCCAGATGAGGTAGAGGCTCCCGGCGACGGTCAGAACCCACGCGAACGCGATATGCCAGCGCCGTGCGAGCGCAAGGCTGTAGGTGGAAGGGATCGTCGCCCAGTACGGGAAGGCGCGCGCCCGCGAGACGCCCTCCGGATCCGTCCAGCGGCCGAGGACGCCGGTGGTCTCGACATGCAGATCGCCGATCCGCAGCACGCCGGACGTGCGCGTTGCGTAGATTTCCAGCCAGGCCGGGTCTGGGTTGGCGCCGTACGCTCCCCAGTAGAGGCGCGGGTGCGCGTTGAAGATCATCAGGCCGCTCATCAGCAGCACGAACACCGCGACCGCGTTCGTCCAGTGCCAGAGCCTGACGGGCAGCCTGTGGCGGCGGACGATCACGCTACCAGCCCTTCGCGGCGATCCAGTAGGGTCCGGCGCAGGCGCGCGGGATGCCTTCAAGCAGATAGCCGGGCGGCGGCGGTTCGGTGGTGCCGCCGCCGGAAAGCGACACGGGGCTGCCCACCGTCAGCGTGCCACCCGCCGCACCGTCGCGGACGACGAGCTTGCCGCCGTCTTCGGCGAGCCGGGCGGAGGAGGGCCAGAGCACGAGGCGGCTTTCGCCTGTTTCGCTGCCGACGCGCAGACAGCCATCCTTCACGAACAGCGTGCCCGTGAACAGCGCCTGCATTGCGGCGCCCGAAGGATCGCGCGCCTGCGGGAAGTGGGCGACGGCGCCAAGCTTCTGCGGCTGCGGGATGCTGTCGTCGCCGACGGCATCGATCACGACCGCCGGCGAGAGTTTCAGACGCCCCGCTGCGATGGCGGCCTTCGCCGCCGCATCGTCGACGACATGGAACAGCACGCGGTTCGCTTCGATATCCCGCTCGGTGCCGACAAGCGCCAGCGCGGCGGCCTTGAATGCCTCCTTCGCTTCCGTTTCGGCGGCGGTGAGGTCGGCGAGCGAATATTCGACGCTGCGCGGCACGAAGGCGTCGTCCCCCACGTAGCGTTTCAGCTTCGCGGCGGCATCGCCCTTGAATAGCACCACGGCCTGCGCCTTTGGCTCGTGTTCGAGGTAGAGGCCCGCGAAATCCGGATCGGAGCGCACGCGGAGCTGGAACACGGCGAGCCTGTCCGCAAGCCGCATCCGCGCCTCCGCCTCTTCAAGGCTGATGCCGAGCGTGCGCGACAGGTGAAGCGCGGAATCCGCCGCGCTCGTCGGGTCGGGCTGCTGCGCGGCGGCACCCGCGGCGATGAGCAGCGGCAGCGCGGTCAGCATCAGGCGGTTCACGGTCCTCACGGCGTCCCCTTGTATTATGTGGGCAACACACCCAATATGGTGATAAGCATAGGACAGGAAACGGATCATTAGGAGCGGTAATGCAGACCGAAACCGAGCTGAAGCTTCAGGCCCCCGATCCCGTGATCGCCGTGGCGCCCGAAAAGGCCGCCGGGCTTGTGCCGATCAGCGACGAGAAGAAGTCGAAGCTTGAAACCACCGTCGACAGCTTCGTCGAGGATCTTCTGGCGCAGGATGCGAACAGCCCCGCCTTCGGCAAGCTCGTCGACGAAGTGACGGCGCTTGGCCGCCGCGAAATCGCCGAGGCTGCGCAGCAATCCAACCGCTTCCTCGATCGCCCGGTGAAGGCGATCAATGCCGAGGGCAATATCGGCAAGGATCTCGTCGCGCTGCGCCGGACGGTCGAAGACCTCGATCCGGGCACGGACGGCAAGAAGCTTGCGCCCCGCAAGATTCTCGGCGTCATTCCGTTCGGCAGCCGCGCGAACCGCTATTTCGACAAGTACCGTTCCGCGCAGAGCCACATCTCGGGTATCCTCGAAAACCTTTCGAACAGCCGCGAGGAGCTGTTCCGCGACAATGCCGCGATCGACGTCGAACGCCAGAACCTCTGGAAGACGATGGAAAAGCTGGAGCAGATGATCCACGTCTCGAAGACGCTGGATGCGAAGCTCGAAGCCGCAGCGGCTGAGCTTGAGGTTTCCGATCCCGCGAAGGCCAAGGCGATCCGCGAAAGCGCGCTGTTCTACGCGCGCCAGCGCACGACCGATCTCCTCACGCAGATGGCCGTGAGCGTGCAGGGCTACCTCGCGCTCGATCTCGTCAAGAAAAACAACGTCGAGCTGACGAAGGGCGTCGACCGTGCCTCGACGACGACGGTTTCGGCGCTGCGCACGGCCGTCACGGTCGCGCAGGCGCTCACCAGCCAGCGCCTCGTGCTCGATCAGATCACCGCGCTCAACACGACGACGGCGGGCGTGATCGACTCGACGAGCACGATGCTCAGGAACCAGACCGGCGAAATCCACAAGCAGGCGGCATCGGCGACCATTCCCATCGAAACGCTGAAGCGCGCCTTCGAGAACATCTACGCGACGATGGATTCGATCGACACGTTCAAGATGGAAGCGCTCGCCTCGATGAAGGAGACGGTCGAGACGCTCTCGGGCGAGGTCGAGAAGTCGCGCGGCTACATCGCCCGCGCAGAGGGTGCGTCTCAGGCGCAGATCAAAGGCCCGACGACCACCTTCAAGGCGATCGAGGGCTGAACGTGGCGCGTGACGTTTCGCAGATGCTCGGCCGCGCCGATGAGGCGCTGAAACGCCTCGGCCAGACGCCGGAAGGACGCGCGGCGGCGCTCAGGCGCACGCAGCGCCATGCGAAATCGGTGGCGCAGCGCGTGGCGAATGCGGCGATGGCGACGGCCGGGCTCGCGGTTGCCGCCCTGCTCTTCGCGATGTTCGTGGCGCCGCTCGGCATCAATGGTTTCCTGCTGCTCGTACTCGCGGTGGCGGGCGTCGGCGGCTGGTTCCTGCTGCGCCGCCCGCAACCGGACATGCCGACCCCGCAGGCCATGAAAAATGCCGATCTCGCGGCGATTCCCGGACGTGTCGAGGCGTGGCTCGAGCGCCAGCGCCGCAGCCTCCCGTCGCGCGCGTCGAAACTGATCGACGAGATCCTGCTGCGCCTCGAAGTGCTCGGGGAGCAACTCGGTCAGGTGCCCTCGGGCCAACCGATCGCGGGCGATGCGCGCCGCCTCATCGGCGAGCATCTGCCGCGCCTCGTCGACACCTACCTCAAGGTGCCGCAGGCCTACCGCACGCCGGGCAGCGAGCCTGAGCAGCAGCTTCTCGAAGGCCTTGTCACCATCGCAGACGAGCTTCGCCGCCTTTCCGAACAACTCGTGCGCGGCGACCTCGATGCGCTCGCCATCGAGGGTAAGTTCCTCGAACAGCGCTACAAGGAAAACGGTAGCCTTACTTAGAAATCTAACGACCTCTCAATCCCGCGCGGTGGACGCGTGCCTGCGCGCATGTCTATCTGGCGGGTAAGGAGAGGACCCATGGATTTCGATCTGCCCGCCGACCTCGTCGCCTATCTCGCCGAGCTTGATGCCTTCATCGCGGCCGAAATCAGGCCTCTTGAGGCCGCGGACGACAACATCCGCTTCTTCGACCACCGCCGCGAATGGGCGCGCACCGATTTCGAGAACGACGGCCTCCCGCGCCACGAATGGGAAGCGCTGCTCGCCGAAGCCCAGCGCCGCGCCGACGCCGCCGGGCACTGGCGCTTCTCCGCGCCGAAGACATATGGCGGCAGGGATGGCTCGAACCTCTGGATGGCGGTGATCCGCGAGCATTTCGCCGCGAAGGGGCTCGGTCTCCACAACGACCTTCAGAACGAGCACTCGATCGTCGGCAACTTCCCGTTCGTCGCGATGTTCGAGGAGTTCGGGACCGAAGCGCAGAAGCAGGAGTTCATCCTCGGCGGCTTCAAACGCGAGCGCATCGTCGCCTTCGGCCTCACCGAACCCGAGCACGGCTCCGACGCGACGCATATGGAGACGCGCGCCGTGCCGGAGGTGCGCGGAGGCGTGCCCGGCTGGCGTATCGACGGCGAGAAGATGTGGACGACCGGGATGCACGTCGCCACGCACTGCGCGACCTTCGCGCGGACGGACGGTGCGGCCGGCGACGCGCGGGGCATCACCTGCCTGCTGGTGCCCTCCGATGCGCCGGGCGTGAAGATCGAGGAGTATCTCTGGACCTTCAACATGCCCACCGACCACCCGCGCGTGTCGTTCACGAACGTCTGGGTGCCGGAGACTGCCGTGCTTGGCGCGCCCGGCGCGGGCCTCGCGCTCGCGCAGTCGTTCGTCCACCAGAACCGCATCCGACAGGCGGCCTCATCGCTCGGCGCGGCCGTCTACTGCATCGAGGAGAGCGTGAAGTACGCACGAACGCGCAAACCCTTCGGCAAGGCGCTCGCGGAAAACCAGGCGATCCAGTTCCCGCTCGTCGAGCTTGCGACGCAGGCGGAAATGCTGCGGCTCCTCATCCGCAAGACAGCGTGGGAAATGGACCGGACGCCGCACAAGGCGATTGAGCGCGAGCTTTCGGACCGCGTTTCGATGTGCAACTACTGGGCGAACCGGCTCGTCTGCGAAGCAGCGGACCGCGCCATGCAGGTGCACGGCGGCATCGGCTACTCGCGCCACAAGCCGTTCGAGCACATCTACCGCCACCACCGCCGCTACCGCATCACCGAAGGCGCCGAGGAGATCCAGATGCGCAAGGTGGCCGCGTTCCTGTTCGGCTATATGGGACCGCGGAAAGCCGCGTTGGCGGGCGCGTAGATGGCGAAGACGCTCCTCATCGTCTGGCACTCGACAACCGGCGGCGCGCGGCAGATGGCCGAGGCGGTGGCGGACGGTGCGCGCCGCGAAGACGGCGTTGCGGTCGTGCTGAAACCGGCGGCAGAGGCCGGGGCCGACGACCTGCTTGCGGCCGACGGTTACATCTTCGCGTTCCCGGAAAACCTTGCCGCGATCGCCGGCGTGATGAAGGCTTTCTTCGACCGCTGCTACTACCCGGCGCTCGGCCGGATCGAGGGACGGCCCTACGTGACGCTCGTCTGCGCGGGCACGGACGGCACGAACGCCGTGCGCCAGATCGAACGGATCGCGACCGGCTGGCGGCTGAAACCCGCCGCCGAACCGCGCATCGTCCTTACCCACGCCGACACGTCCGAAGCGATCCTCGCGCCAAAGGTGATCGGCCCGGACGATCTTGAGGCGTGTCGCGATATGGGCCATGCGCTGGCGGCGGGCCTTGCGATGGGCATAGTGTAGGGGAGTGGTGATGGCGGGTTTTTCGTTCGATCTTTCGGGGCGCGTCGCGCTGGTGACAGGCGCATCGTCGGGCTTCGGCGCGCGTTTCGCACGGCAGCTCGCGGCGAGCGGCGCCAAGGTCGCGCTCGGTGCGCGGCGCGTCGATATGCTGAGCGCTCTTGCCGACGAGATCGCGGGTACGGGTGGCGAAGCGCTCGCCGTGGAGATGGATGTGTCGAACGAGGCCTCCGTGATCGCGGCCTACGACCGCATCGAGGATGCGTTCGGCACACCGGACAGCATCATCGCCAACGCCGGCATGAACATCGAAGGTCCCGCGACAGAAATCGCGGTCGAGGATTTCAACCGCGTGATGGGCGTGAACCTCACCGGCGTGTTCCTCACCGTGCGCGAAGGCGCGCGGCGGCTGATGGCGGCGGGCGCGCGCGAGCGCGGGCACGGCCGTATCGTCATCGTCTCGTCGATCACCGCGAACACGGTGGAGCCCGGCCTTGCCGCTTACTCGGCCTCGAAAGCGGCCGTGCAGCAGATGGGCAAGGTGCTGGCGCGCGACTGGGTGCGGCAGGGTATCAACGTCAATTCGATCTGCCCCGGCTATGTGCGCACCGAGCTCAACAGCGAATGGTTCGATACCGAAGCCGGGCAGAAACACATCGCCAAGTTCCCCCGCCGCCGACTGATGGCGGAGGACAGTCTCGACGCGATGCTGCTCTACCTCGCCTCGGACGCAAGTGCGGCGATCACCGGCTCCAGCTTCACGCTCGACGACGGGCAGTCGCTCTAGGCCATCTCGAAGTCCGAGGGATCGGGCTTCAGCGTCGCCGCCCAGTAGTCGACGAGCGCGAACGGCCAGTTCTGGCTGACGCGGCCGGTGGCGTTCTTGTACCAGCTCGAAACGCTAGGTTGGCCCCACGCCATCCGCGCGTTTCCGGCATCGACGCGGGTATTGAACACGTCGTGCACGTCCTCGCGCACGTCGAGCGTCGTCGCCCCCTCTTCGCCGAGCATCGCGAGCGCGCGGACGACGTAGCGCACCGAACATTCCGAGAAGAAGATGATGCTGCCGTTGACGACGATGTTGGTGTTCGGCCCATAGAGCATGAAGAAGTTCGGGAAGCCCGGCACGGTCATGCCGAGATAGGCGCGCGCGTCGCCCTGCCAGCGTTCGTGAAGCTCCGTGCCGCCGCGGCCGACGATCTTGAAGGTCGAAAGGAAGTCGCTCGCCTTGAAGCCCGTGCCGTAGACGATCACGTCGTATTCGTGCTGCGTCCCGTCCGCCGTTTCGATGCCCGTTTCCGTGATGCGCGCGATCGGGCTTTGTTCGAGATGCACATTGTCGCGGCGCAGTGCGGTGATCCACACGCCGTTGTCGCGAAGGCTGCGCTTGCCGCCGATCGGATAGTCCGGGATCACGGCCGAGAAGAGATCGGGCCGCCCCTCGCACTGCAGGCCGATCTGCTGCACGAGCGCGTTTCGGAGTTCGAGGTTCATCGCGCCGATCGTGCCCGCCGGGCCGTTCCAGCCTTCGTCGGCCTTAACGAACGGCAGGATGCCGTCGGTCATCATCCAGAACAGCCAGAACCTGTACCACTTCTCGTAGAAGGGCACGTTTTCGAGCAGCCACTGGACATTGTCGGTCACGGGATCGTGGTAATTCGGCGTCGGCCCGCCCCATGGCGGCGTGCGCTGAAACACCGTGAGTTGGCCGACCTCGGGAGCGATCTCCGGCACGAACTGATAGGCGCTCGCACCCGTGCCGATCACAGCGACGCGCTTGCCTTTGAGGTCGACGTCATGCCGCCAGCGCGCGCTATGAAAGGCTGGGCCCTCGAACGTGCCGACACCCGGGATGTCGGGAAGGCGCGGCTGGTTGAGCTGGCCGACGGCGCTGATAAGTGCGTCGACCTCGATGCTGCCCGCGTGCTGCCCCGAGAGCGTCAGGCGCCATAGCGAGGCGCCTTCGTCCCATTCCGCGCGGTCGACGGTCGTCCCGAAGCGGATCAGCGGGCGAAGGTCGTATTTGTCTGCAATGTCGCGGAAATAGGCGAGCAGCGTCGGCTGCGTCGAATAATGCGCGGGCCAGTGGTGGTTCGCCTCGAACGAGTAGGAATAGAGGTGACTCGGGTTGTCGACGCGGCAGCCGGGGTAGGTGTTTTCCAGCCACGTGCCGCCCACGTCGGCGTTTTTCTCGATGATCACAACCTCGTGCCCGGCCTGCCGCAGCCGGATCGCGGCCAGAAGCCCGGACATGCCTGCGCCGACGATCGCGACGCGCTTCTTCACGGGCGCGGGCTCGGGCCGCTTCGGATCGGCGCTTTCGATCCCGAGTTCTTCCATCAGGAACGGCACGTAGTGCTTCGGGATATCGGCCCCGGCGATGAAATCCATCATCCTTCGTACGGTTGCCGCATCGGGCGCCGGGGGCAGGGGTGTGCCCGCAAGATGCGCACTGATCGCCTCCGCTGCGCGCTGTCGAACGGCATCCTGCAGTGCGGGCGGCAGGTTGCCTTGCCCGTCGCCGAAGAAATCGTAGGTCGGCCGGTTTTCGGCGAGCAGGCTCGCGTCCCCGGTCAGATGGACGAGCGCACAGATCAGCGACGGGATATGCGCTTCGGTGAGTGCGGTTTCGATTCGGCCTCTAGTCATGGCGGTCTCTCCCCAGAGCCCTGCCATCATTGCGCCAAATGTTTTCCGGTGCAGGCCCCCCAACTTGAGAGCATCTCGGTTTTGAGAGGGATTGACCTTGCCGCCGAAATGCCCAAGTCGGACGCAGCGATTTGCAGGAGAGACGGCATGGCGGACGTGACGATCGTGGAGGTGGGCGCGCGCGACGGCCTTCAGAACGAGCCGGAGATCGTTTCGACCGCAGACAAGCTTGGCCTCATCACGCGCATGATCGACGCGGGCGTGCGGCGCCTGGAAGTCGCGAGCTTCGTCAATCCCAAGCGCGTGCCGCAGATGGCGGATGCGGAAGCCGTGATCGCGGGCCTGCCCGATCGCCGCGACGTCTCCTACATCGGGCTCTGCCTCAACAAGCGCGGCGTGCTGCGCGCCATTGAAAGCCGCGAGGGCAACAAGCGCGGCGTTGACGAGGCGGGCTGCGTACTGGTCGCCTCGAATACATTCGGCGAGCGCAATCAGGGCCAGACGATCGATCAGGGAATCGCTGAAAACCGCGAAATGCTGCGGCTGGCGCGCGAAAACGGCCTCGTCGCGCAGGTGACGATATCGGCGGCGTTCGGCTGCCCCTTCGAAGGCTACGTGCCGCCCGAAACCGTAGTGCGCTGCGCCGAGGCAATGGCCGAGGCGGGCGCCGAGGAGATCGCGCTTGCCGACACGATCGGCGTCGGCGTGCCCGCGCAGGTGACGGACCTGTTCGGCCGCGTGCGCGCCGCCGTGGGAGACGGCGTTCGCCTGCGCGCCCACTTCCACAACACGCGCGGCACCGGCATCGCGAACGCATGGGCTGCCTATGCGGCGGGCGTGAACGTGCTCGATTCGTCGCTCGGCGGCCTCGGCGGCTGCCCGTTCGCGCCGAAGGCGACCGGCAACATCTCGACCGAAGACCTGCTGTTCATGCTGGATGGCTCGGGTGTTTCGACCGGCGTCGACCTCGCTGCCGCCATCGCGACGAACCACTGGTTCGAAACCGTGATGGGCAAGGCGCTGCCCTCGATGGTGGCGAAGGCAGGACCGCCGACGGGCGCTTATCCCGCCGCCAACTACTGCGTCTGAATCTCGTCGCGGTCGAGATCTGAGCCCAGCAGCGGGTTCTTCAGCGAATAGACGAGCATGGCGGCGAGAAGCACTGCGCTCAGCAGGTAGGGCAGCGGCTGCCAGATCTGGTAGAGCGCGATGCCGATCGTGGGCGCGATGATGAACGCCGCGCCGTTCACGGCGGTGATCGCGCCCGCCGCGCCGCCCTGATCCTCCAGCCCCACGGCGAGCGATGCCCCTGCGCTGAACCCCGGCCGCGCGAAGCCGTAGCCGAGCGAGGCGATGGCGAACGACAGCACGATCCCGTAGAAATCGGCCGAAACCGCAAGCAGGATCGAACCCACGGCGGCAAGGCCAGCGCCCCAGCGCAGCAGCAGCTTAGGCCCCAGATGGAACATCGGGATGAGCGCCCACTGCGCGAGCAGCGTTGCGGCGGCCGCCGCCATCAGCGTGATGCCGATGAAGGTCTGCGCTTCGATGGGTGGCAGGCCCAGCCGGTCGATGATGAAGAAGCCGAGCGACTGGCCGCTCGCCGCCTGCGCGTTGCCGATGGCGAGCCCGTAGATCGAAAAGGGCAGGATGCGCGGATCGCGCCACGAAAGGCGATGGTGTGTCCGCGTCCGCGCGCCATGCGTGCTGCGCGGGCCGGTCGCGACGGTCGGCTCGAGGTTGGCGATCGGCCGTTCCTCGCCCGCGCTTGGCGCATCGGCGGGCAGGCGGCGCGAAACCATGACGAGCGTGACGAGCGCGAAGGCCGCGAAGGCGAACATCGGCCCCGAAAGCGTGACGTAAGGCAGCACGAAGAACGGTGCCACCGCTGGCCCCACGATTGTACCGAGTCCGAACGCGGACGCGAGCACGGAGAGCGCCCGCGTGCGCTCCGAGGGGCTGGTCCGCGAGGCGACATAGGCCTGTGCCGCCGGGTTGGAGGCCGAACCGAACAGGCCGAACAGCGAACGCGCGACGGCGAAGATGATGAACACGGCGATCGGCGCGATCAGGTGCTTGAGCCCAGCGAGGATCACGAACGCGCAGATCAGCTTGGAGACGAAATAGCCGCCGAGTCCCAATAGAATCAGCGCCTTGCGGCCGTAGCGGTCCGAAGCATCGGCCCAGCGCGGCGCGGCGAAGGTCCACATCAGCGCCGAAAACGAGAAGATCGTCGCCACCAGCAGGTCGGGGATGCCGATTTCGCGCCCGATCGTGGGCAGCACCGATTGCAGCGCCGTGTTGCCTGCCGCTACGACGAAGAGCACGAGGAACAGCAGCGAGAAATCGCCACGCAGGCTGCTTGCCGGGTTCATGCGGTAACCGCTTTCCGCCGGCCCGACCATGCCGTCATCAGGCAGGCGCCCGCCACGATCGCGCCGCCGAGGACGACCTGCGGCCGCACGCCTTCGTCGAACAGCCACCACCCGAACAGTGCCCCCCAGCCGAGCGCTGTATATTCGAGAACCACGAGTTTCTGCGCCTCGGCGCGTGCATAGGCATAGGCAAGGAGCAGGATGCCGCCCGTGCCGAGCGCACCCATCAGCGCGAACAGCGGGAGCGCGCCGGGCGCAGGCAGTGGCGCGGCGAACAGCGCGAAGGGTGCCGTATAGAGCGCCGGGAAGGCGGCGGCGAGGAGGCTGATGACCTGCGGATCGTCGCGCATCGCCCGCTGTCTGAGCAAAACGACGGAGAGTGCATAGAGCACCGCCGATACGAATACGGCGGCCACCCCTTCGGTGCGGTTGGGTGTCGGCACCGGGACATGGCCGGTTACCGTCACCAGAACGCCGCCGAACCCCACGAGGCACGCCGCCACATTGATCGCGCGCATCCGCTCGCCGAGCAGAGCGCGCGCAAACAGCGGGACGAGCAGCGGCGCGATGAAGGAGATCGCGATCGCTTCGGCGATCGGGATCGCCCAGAGCCCGTAGAAGAACAGGTAGGCCGCGGCGGCGATCACGAGCCCGCGCACGGCATGGCCCCGCAAAGTCTCGCGCGAGAACGCGATCTTGCCGAAGCGCAGCAGCGGCAGCGCAAGCAGTGTGCCCGCGAAATAGCGCATGAAGGTGACGGTGATGATGGCGTGCGTCTGCGCGCCGAGCTTGATCGCGGCGTCCATCGCGCAGAGCAGCGCGATCGCCAGAAAGGCGAGCAGCATCGGCGGGGCGGAGGACGGGCGCATGTCCCCGCTGCTTGCCGAGGCGCGGCCGGTGGTGTCAATCCGCGCGAAGTGGGAGGGCGGCTATTTTTGGGGCTTCGGCGGGCAGCGCGTCTTGTCGCCGTTCACGCAGGCCTGCCAGTCGGCGATCTCGCGCTGGCGCTGATCATAAGCGGCGCGCGCGGCCTCGTACTCGGCCTGTGCCCTTGCGGTGCTCTCGACCGCAGCCTGATGCTCGCGCATCTGCGCCTGATATGCGGCCTGCGCAGCGGCATACCCCGCATCGGTGGCATCCGTGCGCGCTTTCACCTCCGCGTTCAGCCGCTTGCGGGCGCTGATCGCGGCGGCATCGTCGGGCGCGGCGCCTTCATCCACGGCCGGGAGTGGGGCGGCGGGCACCGGTTCCGGTACGGCCACCGGCTGCAGCACCTGCGCGGCCATCAGGAGCGCGGCATGGAGCAGGATCATCGTTCTTCCTTTCGGATCAGCAGCGGCACCCCGTCCGTTCGGCCAGTTGTTGCCGGAAATGCCGTTTATCATCACCTGAACGCTTCTACCTTCAACAATTTCAGCGTAGTTATGTTTCTCAATCACACTGTGGGACGGGCCCTTGCTGCGTACGCGGCGCGCATCGGGGTCGAAACAGGGAACGCCGCGGGGGAAACTGCTGATGGGCAAAATTCTTGAAAATCTGCATCTTACGCTGGGTCTGGGGCTGGTCCTCGCGATCGCTCTGATCTTCGGGCTGCATGGCGATTTCGCCGCCAACGGCGCACTTTTCGGGCAGACTGTGCTGCGCTGGCTGCACGTGTTCGCGGGCATCACCTGGATCGGGCTGCTCTACTACTTCAATTTCGTCCAGATCCCCACGATGCCGGCGATTCCGGCCGAACAGAAGCCGGCGGTGAGCAAGCACATCGCCCCCAAGGCGCTGTTCTTCTTTCGCTGGGGCGCGGCGTTCACGGTGCTGTTCGGCCTGCTTCTGGCCGGCCACCTCGGCTACCTCGTCGAGGCGCTGACGCTGCAGTCACCGTTCCGCCTGATCGGCATCGGCATGTGGCTGGCGCTGATCATGGCGTTCAACGTCTGGTTCATCATCTGGCCGAACCAGAAGAAGGCGCTCGGTATCGTACCGGCGGAAGACGCGGCGAAGGCCAAGGCTGCCCGCGTTGCGATGCTGACGAGCCGCACCAACACGGTGCTCTCGATCCCGATGCTCTATGCGATGGCGGCCTACCAGTCCTGGCCGATCTAAGCCAAGCGCGCGGCGCAAGGCCACGTGAGCGGGGGCGGTCCTTTGGGGCCGCCCCTTTTCGTTCGAGCAGCGTGGCTTAGAGAATATTTACCTTATCCTGCGAGTGTCTCCCGAGCCTCGCGCACCGGTCCGCGCGGGGGCACGGAGTATTCGGATTGTTCGAAACACAGCTGCGCATCCGTTCGCTTGTCTATGCTGGCGCGGCCTCTGCCGTGATCGCCTTGCTGGTGTTCGCCTACAGTCTTGGCTGGCCGCCGAGCCTGCCGTCGGCAGGTTCGCTGCTCGTTCTGGCCGGTGTCGTGATCGCCAGTGCCGCGGCTGTCTTCGCGGCGGTGCATTATACGATGGCGCCGGTCGTGATCGCGGTCGAGAAGATCACCGATTTCGTGCGCCCGCGCCGCGACGGCGACGTTCCACCGCCGATCCCGCGGACCGTGCGCCGCACGCTCCCGAAGCTGACGGCGGCGATCGAGCTGTTCAAGAAGCGCATCCAGACCAATATCGACACGATCCAGCAGACCGCGCTGCAGGATCCCGTCACCGATCTTCCCAATCGCCTCAGCTTCCGCCGCACCGTCGAGCGCCACCTGCGCAGCATGGCGCGCCGTGAGGGTGCGAAGAGCGCGATCCTGTTCATCGATCTTGATCGCTTCAAGTCGGTGAACGACAGCCTCGGCCACGCGCAGGGCGATGTGCTGCTGGCGATGTTCGCGGCACGGATGCGCGTGCTGCTTTCCGCCGAATCGAATCGCCGCGGGCCGGGCTGCGGCGAGGCCGTGCTGGCGCGTCTCGCCGGTGATGAGTTCACCGTCCTCCTCCCCGATGTGGCGGGTCCCGCCGATGCCACCAAGCTCGCGCGGCAGATCCTGCGCGCCATGCAGGAACCCTTCGAGTTCGCGGGCCAGTCGATCGTGATCGGCGCCAGCATCGGCATCTGCATCGCGCCCGACGACGGCGAGACCTACGAGACGCTCACCCGCAACGCCGACACGGCGATGTATTACGCGAAGGACAGCGGACGGAATCAGTATCACCTGTTCGAGGCCGCGATGCACGAGCGCGTGCGCGATCGGCTGCAGCTCGAATCGATGCTGCGCGCGGCGATCGCGGGCGGGCAGTTCGAGCTGCACATGCAGCCGCAGATCAATGCGGAAAGCGGCCAGCTCGTCTCGGCGGAGGCGCTCATCCGCTGGCGCCACCCGGACAAGACGCTGCGCGCCCCGGCTTCGTTCATCGATATCGCCGAAGATAGCGGCCTCATTGTCGATGTGGGCCGCTGGGTGATCGCGGAAGCCGCGCGGATCGTCGGCGAATGGCACGCCCGCGGCGACAAGCTCAAGCTCAGCGTCAACGTCTCGCCGCAGCAGGTAGAGCGCACCGATTTCGTGCGACATGTCCGCGCGTGCATCGAAGCGTCGTCGGCACCGCCCGAGATGCTGGAAATCGAGATCACCGAATCAACGGTGATGTCGTCCGATCCGGTGATCGTCGATCGCCTCGCCGAAGTGCGTGGGCTCGGCATCAGCATCGCCATCGATGATTTCGGCACGGGCTATTCGAACCTCGCGCGTTTGAAGGATCTGCCGATCGACCGCCTTAAGATCGATCGTTCTCTCGTGAAGGACGTCGCCACCAGCGCGGATTCGCGCACGATCATTCAGGCGATCGTCAGCCTTGCCGGCGGGCTCGGCTACGAGTGCGTCGCCGAAGGCGTCGAAAGCGAGATCCAGGCCGATATCCTCAGCGTCATCGGCTGTGAAATCCTGCAGGGCTACTGGATTTCGAAGCCGATCCCGCTCGCCGAATTCGAAACCTGGCGCGACGCGCATGAGCCGGAGCATCTCGGAGCGGCGCTTTGACCAATGCGAAGGCGCGCTCGGGCTTCAGGGCACGTCTTGAGCGTCTGCCCTTCCGTGTAAAACTTGCGGCAGCGGTTCTGTTCGCGTGTACGGTGGCGCTCGCGCTCGCGAGCTCGGTGTTCGCCTATCTCCAGTATCAAACCGTCGTCGCGGCCACCTACAAGATCCAGGAACTGACCACGCAGGGCGTCGCCAGTATCGCGGCGGGGCCGATCCTCGCAGGAGATACGGACGAGACGCTGCGCGTGCTGCGCCAGCTCGATTCGGTGGAGGTGATCCGGCAGGTGCGCGTCCGCGACGTGTCGGGCAAGGATATCATCACGCTGAAGCGCACGGCGGCTGACCCCACGGGGCGAAGGGCGGTCTCTTCGGCGCCGATCGTCGCGAAGGGCAAGATGCTCGGTTCGATTGAGATCACCACGGTCCAGAAGTTCGAAACCAAGCCCTCGTTCGCTTATCTCTTCGCCGTCATCGGGATCATCGCCGTCGCGTTCCTCGTCTCGCTGTTTTTCGCGGCGGGGATCAGCGTGCTGCTGTTCCGGCCGCTCAAGGTGATGACGCTGGCGATGGAGCGCATCCGCGACAGCGGCGACTATGCGCAGCGCGTCGAACGTCTGGGCGACGACGAGACGCGCCGCGTCATCGATTCGCTGAACGCCATGCTCGATGAGGTGGAACGCCGCGATCACGAGCTGGCGACCGCGGCAACGGAGCTTGCCGAGGCGCGCGACGTCGCGCAGCACGCCAACGAGGCGAAGTCGCAGTTCCTTGCCAACATGAGCCACGAGCTGCGCACGCCGCTCAACGCGATCATCGGCTATGCCGACGTGTTGAGGCAGGATCTCTCCGAACAGGGCCAGACACAGCTTTCCGAAGATGCGCGCTGGATCGATGGTTCGGCGCGGCACCTGCTCAGCATGATCAACGAACTGCTCGATATGGCGAAGATCGAAGCGGGCCGCATGGAGGTCGATGTCCACGAGTTCAGCGTGCAGGGCCTCCTCGAAGAGGTCCGCGCGACGCTGGAGCCTCTGGCGCAGCAGCAGGGCAACCGTCTCGAGCTGCGCATTTCGCCCGATGTCGGCATCGCCGAGCACGATTCGATGAAGCTGCGCCAATGCCTCATCAATCTCGGCGGTAATGCCTGCAAGTTCACGAAGCAGGGTCATGTCATCCTGTCGGCGCGGCCGCTCACCATCGCGCGGCGCGACTGGATCGAAATCAGCGTTTCGGATTCGGGCATCGGCATGACGTCGGAGCAGGTCGAAAAACTCTTCCAGCCGTTCGTGCAGGCGGATGCCTCGACGACGCGCCGCTTTGGCGGCACCGGCCTTGGCCTTGCCATCACTGCGCGGCTTGCCGAGCTGATGGGCGCGCGGCTTTCGGTCGATAGCCTGCCCGGCGTCGGCTCCACATTCAACCTGCGTGTGCCGCGCAAGCATCAGGAATCGCTGCGCGAATGGGACGATGCGACGGGCTCGCAAAAAGGGTCAATTAATAATCAACCAAATCCTGAGACCATGGCGGCATAAAGAACAAGACATGGGCGTATCGATGACTGTGAATGCGGGAGACAGGAACGGATGCCGAATCCTCGTCGTGGACGACGTGGAAGCGAACCGTTCGGTGGTGTGCAGGCGTCTTGAACGCCTGAATTATACGGTGGTGTCCGCGGAAAGCGGCGAGGCCGCGTTGCAGCTTATCGAAAAATCGCCGCCCGATCTCGTGCTGCTCGATTACATGATGCCGAACATGAACGGTATCGATGTGCTGCGTGAACTGCGCACCAATTCGCGCGTCAGCGAGGTGCCGGTGATCATGCTCACCGCGCGCGCGGACGCGCAGACCGTGGTCGCCTCGCTCGAAGCGGGTGCCGACGATTATGTCTCGAAGCCGATCGATTTCGACGTGCTCGCCGCGCGCATTGAGGCGCAGCTCCAGCGCCGTCAACACGCCGCCAACCTGAAGCTCGCCAACGCTAAGCTCGACGAGCGCGTCACGCGCCGCGCGATCGAGCTTTCGGAACTCGAGGAACAGCTCGAACTCGAAAGCGAGCAGCGCCGCGTCCTGCAGACCGAGGTCGAGCGCCTGATCGCCGACCGCAAGGCCGTGCTCACCGGCGGTATCAATCCCGATCTCATCGAGCCGCCGCTCCAGCGCATCGCGCAGATCGCCGACAGCCTCGCCGATCCGGGCCGCGCCGACATGCCGGTGAACCCTGCCGCAATCGCCGAGATCGCGGCACTCGCGCGTCAGGCGCTGGGCGCCGTTCGCTAGCGGAACCAGCCCTTCAAGCGCAGCCAGGCGACGACGCCAAGGCCAAGGGCCACGTTGAAAGCCACGACAGCATAGAAGGCCCACGCTTCGTCCGCGTAGGGAATTCCCGAGACGTTCATGCCGATGAGGCCCGTGATGAACGTCAGCGGCAGGAACACTGCCGAGACGATCGACAGCACGAGCGTACGGTTGCCGACCGCCTCCTGCCGAAGATCGGAAAGCTGGTCTGAAAGCACCGCCGCCTGATCGCGCACGGCATCGATCTCCTCGATGATCCGAGTCACGCTGTTCGCCGCTGCCGAAAGATTGATGCGGTCGCTCTCGTCGAAGAACCCGTAGGGCCCGCTTGCAAGCTGCGTGAGCGCGTCGCGCTGCGGCGAGATATAGCGCCGTAGCCCGATCGCGGTGCGGCGCACCTTGCCGATGCGCGGGCGCAGGTGGCTGCGACGCTCGTCGATCACGTCCTCCTCCAGCAGGTCGAGGCTTTTCGAAAGATCATCGAGCGTGTGATCGATGCGCCGGATGAGCACGTCGGCAAGCTCCACGATGAAATCGCCGGCGTCGCGCACCGCACGGTCGCGCAGCACGTGTTCCATGTCTGCGATGGCGAGCAGCGGACGAAAATTGATGCTGAGCACATGGCCCGCCGTCACCCACAGGCGGATCGAAACGAGATCGTCGGGGTCCGCGTCCGGGTTTTCGTTGACGCCGCGCAGGATGACGAGCGCACCTTCGCCGATTTTCACGGCGCGCGGCCGGGTTTCGAGTTCCAGCAGCGACCAGACCGCTGCTTCGGGGATGCCTGATCGCTTTTCCAGCCATTCGCGGCACGCGGTGTCGTTGCCGTCGATGTGGCGCCACAGCAGCGCGCACGCCGGTGCCTCGCCGGAACCGGGCGGCGTATCGATGCGCGTCGCCGTGCCGTCGGGCAGGATCGTGTAGGCGAAGCTACCGTCGGACGTCATGAAGGTCTCCGCAGGATAATGGTCAGTCCGGGGCGCGGGGCACCGGAGTCATCGCGCATGCGAACGGCGTCGCGACGGGCGCGGTCGAGCACGGCGGCGGGAATATCTTCGCCCTGCACGATCGTGTCGGCGCGCGACAGCAGGCGCAGTTGCCGGAGCGTAAGATCGTCGGGATCGTCGCTCACGAGCACGATCTCGTGGCGTTCAGCCACGTCCGTATCGCTGAGCGCGAGCGCGGCATCGATCCGCGCCGCTGTGTCGGAGACCTCGTGCAACGGATCGAGCGTCGCGCCGGGCGCGAGCAGCCGGTCCCAGAACCGCCGACGCCCCGATGCTGTCGGCCGCGCGTCCGTCACACGCTCGCGCGCGGCGCGAATGCTCCGGGCAAGAGCGCCGAGTGAGGCGGGGAGCAGGGCTTCCAGCCGTTCGCGGAGCGCCTTCGCAAGCGTCGCCGAGGCCCCGCCCGTACCGATCGCGACGAGCACAGGCGAGCGATCGACGATCGCGGGCACCGTGAAGTCGCAGAGATCGGGGCGGTCGACGACGTTCACCAGCAGCCCCTGCGCGTGCAGAACCGCAACGTCCGCGGGGCTGGCTTCGGCGGCGATGAAGGCGATGCGCGCCGTATCCGGATCGTCGGTTATGAGTCCGCCGGCGTTCTCGATCAGTCGGCGCTTCGCCTCTGCGGCTTCACCCTCGCCGACGAGCAGCACGGACATGCCCCGGAGGTTCAGGAAGACGGGAAGCTGATCCATCGGCGGCAGGAATGCCACGCCCGCGCGAGGCTGGAAAGCCTCAGAAGCTCGGCAGTTCGCTCACGTTGTCGGTGTGGATGCCGCACTCGGTCTTGTCCCAGCCGCGCCAGCGCCCGGCGCGCGGGTCTTCGCCCGGCTTCACGACGCTCGTGCACGGCTGGCAGCCGATCGAGAGATAACCTTCCGCCTCCAGCGGATGCCGCGGCAGTTCGCGCTCCGCGAAGTAGGCCTCGAGATCAGCCTTCACCCAGTCGCCGAGCGGGTTCATCTTCAGACGCCCATCCTCGATCTCGAAACGGGGAATGTTGGCGCGTGTCTGCGACTGGAACGCCTTGCGTCCCGAAATCCAGCTGTCGAGCCCCTGCTTGGCGCGCGCGAGCGGTTCCACCTTGCGGATCGCGCAGCAGCCGTCGGGGTCGTAGGACCAGCGCAGCCCGGTCGCGTCCTTCGCTTCAAGCGCGGCGGGGTCGGGCGTCACCACGTCGCGATTGGCCATCCCCAGTCTGTCCAGCAACTGCACACGGTAGCGCTCGGTTTCCGGGAACATCTTCAGCGTATCGACGAACACCACCGGCACAGTCGGATCGACGCGCGCGATGAGGTCGAGCAGCACGGCACTCTCGGTGCCGAACGATGAGACGACCGCCGTCCGCCCGAGCAGCTTTTCCGCGAACACCGCGCGCAGCATTTCAAGCGTATCGACACCCACGAAGCGCGCGTTCAGCACGTCGGCGTCCGCCTGCGTGTAGGCAGGGCGCACGTCGATGGTGTCGAGCTTGCGGGCGGCCTCAGCCATGACGCAGCGCCCACACCGGCGAACGCCCGTCCGCCGCCTTCTGATAGACATGCTCGTAGCGCGACAGCGCGCGCTCCAGCGCATCGGTATCGATGTCGGCCTCGGGCGCGAAGCTGTCGAAGCCGCAGCGGCGCATGTAGGGTATCTGGTCGACGAGCACGTCGCCCGCCGCGCGCAGCTCGCCCGTGTATCCGGCCTCGCGCAGGATGCGCGCCGCCGAATAGCCGCGCCCGTCGCGAAACTTGGGGAACGCGACCTCGATGAGCGCGAGCTGGCCGAGCTGCGGGATCAGTTTCCGCGCATCCTCGTCCGATTCCAGCCGCACGGCGGTGGCATTGGTCTGGCCGAGGAAAGCATCCAGCGTCACCGCCGGTTCTTCGTGCGCGGTGTCGTCGCGGAAGCGAAGCGCATCACCCATAAATCGCCTCCTTGAACGGGTCCATGCCGACGCGGCGGTACGTGTCGAGGAACCGCTCGCCATCGGTGCGCAGCGTGCGGTATTTTTCGATTGCGCGTTCGATCGCATCGACGACACCGTCCTCGTCGAAACCGGGGCCGGTGATGCGCCCGAGGCTCGCGTCTTCCGCGCCCGATCCGCCGAGCAGCAGCTGGTAATTCTCCGTGCCCTTGCGATCGACACCGAGGATGCCGATGTGCCCGGCGTGATGATGCCCGCAGGCATTGATGCAGCCGGAAATCTTCAGCTTCAGTTCGCCAAGATCGCGCTGCCGGTCGAGCCCTTCGAAGCGCTTCGCGATCTTCTGCGCGACCGGGATCGAGCGCGCATTCGCAAGGCTGCAATAGTCGAGCCCGGGGCAGGCGATGATGTCGCTGATAAGGTCGAGGTTCGCGCTCGCGAGATCGGCCGCCACCAGCTTCTGCCAGATCGTGTAAAGATCGGCCTTCCTCACGTGCGGCAGCACGATGTTCTGCGCGTGCGTGACGCGAAGCTCGTCGAAGCTGTACGTTTCCGCGAGGTCCGCCATCAGGTCGATCTGCGCCGAAGACGCATCGCCCGGAATCCCGCCCACCGGCTTCAGGCTGATGTTGACGATCGCATAACCCGGCTGCTTGTGCGCCTTCACGTTCTGGTCGAGCCACACCGCGAAATCGGGGTCGGAGCGATCGACCGTGTCGGCAATGCCGGTCTCGAACGCGGGCAGCGCGAACTGCGCGGCGATGCGCTCGAATTCGCCGGGAGGCGGATCGAGGCCGAGCGTCTTCACGTGCGCCCATTCTTCTTCCACCTGCCGCGCATATTCTGCTGCGCCGAGTTCATGGACGAGGATCTTGATGCGAGCCTTGTAGATGTTGTCGCGCCGCCCGTAGCGGTTGTAGACGCGCAGGCACGCTTCCAGATAGCTGAGGAAGTCGCCCGTCGGCAGGAATTCGCGGATCACCGGCGCCACCATCGGCGTGCGGCCCATGCCGCCGCCCACGAACACGCGGAAGCCGAGTTCGCCGGCGTCGTTGTTGTAAAGCTGCAGCCCGATGTCGTGCAGCTTGATCGCCGCGCGGTCTTCCTCCGCCGCGACGATGGCGATCTTGAACTTGCGCGGCAGATAGCTGAATTCCGGGTGGAAGGTGGACCACTGGCGCAGCAGCTCCGCCCACGGGCGCGGGTCCGTCACCTCGTCGGCGGCGGCACCGGCGAACTGGTCCGACGTCGTGTTGCGGATGCAATTGCCGCTCGTCTGGATCGCGTGCATCTCGACGCTCGCGAGATCGGCGAGAATGTCGGGCGCGTCCTCCAGCTTGATCCAGTTGTACTGGATGTTCTGGCGCGTGGTGAAATGGCCGTAATCGCGGTCGTACTTGCGCGCGATATGCGCGAGCATCCGCATCTGGCGGCTGCTGAGCGTCCCATAAGGCACGGCGACGCGCAGCATGTAGGCATGGAGCTGCAGATAGAGTCCGTTCATCAGCCGCAAGGGCTTGAACTGGTCCTCGCTGATCTCGCCCGCGATACGGCGCGCAACCTGATCGCGGAACTCCGCGACGCGCGTGTCGACGATCGACTGGTCGAATTCATCGTACTTGTACATCAGATCACCCAGCCTCCCGCCGTCGGGTCGGCGGGCTTGATGTTGAGGTCGGGCCGCACGGTCGGTCCGGCGGCACGGATACGGTCCTTGATATGGCCGGGGCGGGGCCCTTCGGGGGTCGCTTCTCCGTCGATCACATAAGGCGCGTTCACGCGGCGCGCGGCTTCTTCCGCGGCGGCGATCGCCTCGCCATGCCCATCGACGTCCGCGGCCTCGGCGATATGGCGAGACCAGTCGCTGCCCGTCCACCAGACGACATCGCCGGTCTTGAGATCGTTCCCCGTCAGCAGCTTCACGCCTGCATCTCCAGTTTTTTAATGTCTACGTCCGTGCCGAGCGCGGCGACCGCGCCGACGACGATAAGCGCCGGGCTCTTCACACCGTGCCGCACCACCGTGCCTTCAAGATCGGCAAGGATGCTGCGAATGACGCGCGCGCCCGGCAGCGTGCCGCGCTCGAGGATCGCGACCGGCACATCCGGCGTCAGCCCGTCGCCCATCAGCTTCTCGGCGATGGCGGCAGCGGTGGCGACGCCCATGTAGATCACAAGCGTGCGGCCCTTGCCCGCAAGCCCCGCCCAGTTCTGCTCGGTAAGGCCCTTGCACTGCCCCGCGACGAAGCTGACGATCGAGGCATGGTCGCGGTGCGTCAGCGGCATCAGCGCTTCGGCCGCCGCGCCGAGCGGTGATGAGATGCCGGGGACGACTTCCACGGGCACGCCCGCGGCCCGCGCGGCTTCCACTTCCTCGCCGCCGCGTCCGAAGATGAACGGATCGCCGCCCTTCAGGCGCACAACCGTGTTTCCCGCCTGCGCTTCGGCAACCAGCAACGCGTTGATATCATCCTGCGCCATGGTGTGGCGTGCGCGCCGTTTGGCGACGCTGATGCGGCGGGCGTCGTGCGGCGCAAGTGCCAGCACGCGCGCGTCGACGAGCCCGTCGTGCACGACGACATCGGCAAGGCCGAGCGCCCGCGCCGCGCGCAGCGTCAAAAGGTCGGGATCTCCCGGCCCGGCGCCGACAAGGATGAGTTTGCCCATGGTCATGGCGGGGTAGATGATCCTCGCACGCGCGAAGGCCAAGCAAGGCTTTCTTTGGCCCGGCCAAGCGGGGCTTGGCGGGCGCGCGGATCAGCTGAAATTCGGCGGCCGCTTCTGCATGAAAGCCATGGCGGCCTCCATGAATTCCGGGGATTTCAGCCGCTCCGTGAAAAGCTCGCTTTCCAGCAGCAGACGCGCGGCGGTGTCCTCGCGGTTCCGGCGCAGCAGGCCCTTCGTCAGCTTCACCGATTCCGGCGCCTTCGCGGCGATGCCATGCGCGATGCGCCGCGCTTCGGTGTCTAGCTCGGCATGTGGCGCCAAACGGGAGGCAAGGCCGATCTTCACCGCCTCTTCGCCCGAAAGCCGCCGCCCGGTCAGGAACATGTCGCTCGCCATCGCCGTGCCGACCACCTGAGGCAGCAGCAGCGAGGAT
Organism: Sphingosinicella xenopeptidilytica; assembly: GCF_042676985.1. NCBI lineage: Bacteria > Pseudomonadati > Pseudomonadota > Alphaproteobacteria > Sphingomonadales > Sphingosinicellaceae > Sphingosinicella > Sphingosinicella xenopeptidilytica. The sequence continues at coordinate 198,638 of NZ_JBHTIK010000002.1, forward strand.
CCCGCCTCGGGCACCAGCGCAAGGTCCGTGAACGGCGTCTGCAGCATGGCATTCTCGGAAACCACCACGATGTCGCAGTGGAGCAGCATCGTCGTACCGACGCCGACCGCGACGCCGCCCACCGCCGCCATCAGCGGCTTTTCCGCGTTCAGGATCGAGCGCAGAAAGCGCGCCACCGGTGTATCTTGCCCACGCGGCGGGTTCGACTGGAAATCGACGAGGTCGTTACCGGAGGTGAACGCCTCGCCCGCACCGGTCAGCAGCACCACGCGGATGCCGTCGTCCGTCTGCGCCCCGTCGATCGCGTCCGCCATCGCCGCATACATGGCGTGCGTCAGCGCGTTCTTCTTGTCGGGGCGGTTCATGGTGACGACGAGCACGCGGCCGTCGCGTTCGATGCGAATGTGGTCGGTCATGCCGGGCTCAATGCCGGAAATACGCCCCAGCCGATAGCTGCGAGAGGGAAGAGGCTTCGCGCGGCTTGACTTCGCGCCGCCACGCGGGCACCGATCCACCTATGCCGAGCGTGGCCGAAACCATCGCCGAAACTCTCGTCCATCAGGGCGTTAGCCACGTATTCTGCGTTCCGGGCGAATCCTACCTTGCCGTCCTCGATGCGCTGCACGGCGTGCAGAACAGAATCGCGCTCATCACCTGCCGCCACGAAGCCGCTGCCGCAAACATGGCGGAGGCCTACGGCAAGCTGAACGGCAGGCCGGGCGTCGCGATGGTCACGCGCGGGCCGGGCGCCACGCACGCCTCGATCGGCGTGCACACCGCGTTTCAGGATTCGACGCCGATGCTGCTGTTCGTCGGCGATGTCGGCACCGACATGATCGGGCGCGAAGCGTTTCAGGAGGTCGATTACCGCCGCATGTTTGGCGCGCTCGCCAAGGGTGTGTTCGTGCTCGACCGCGCCGACCGCGCGCACGAGATCGTCGCTTCCGCCTATGCGCTCAGCCTCTCGGGCCGTCCGGGTCCGGTGGTGATCGCGCTGCCGGAAGATATCCTCACCGAGGAAGCATTGCCCGCGGTTGCCACGCGGATCGAGCCGCCGCAGGCCTCGCCCGATGCGTCGGCCATCGCCGCGCTTGCCAACATGCTCGACGCTGCCGAGCGGCCGCTGCTGTGGCTCGGCGGGCCGGGCTGGACGGCAGACGATGTTGCCGCCGTCCAAAGCTTCGCGGAAAGCGCGAAGCTTCCCGTCATCACCTCATGGCGCCGCAAGGACCGCTTCGACAACGCGCATCCGAACTATGCGGGCGAACTCGGCCTCGGTTCGAACCCGAAGCTCATCGATCGCGTCAAATCGGCCGATCTCGTCATCGCGCTCGGCACGCGGCTCGGTGAGGTCGCGAGTCAGGGCTACACCGTGCCCGCCGTGCCGAGTCCCGCGCAGAGCCTCGTCCATATCCATCCCGATGCCGATACGCTCGGGCGCGTCCGCCGCCCGGCGCTCGCGATCCAGTCCTCGATCCGGCTGGCCTGCGCCGCGCTCGGCGAACTCGGCTTCGCCATCGATGGTTCGCGTTGGACGGATTGGACCCGCGCGGCGCGTGCCGACTACGAGGCGTGGGTGCAGCCAACGAACGTTGTGAACGGTGTCAACATGGCCGAGGTGATCGGGCATCTGGACGACGTGCTCGGCGCCGACACCATCTATTGCAACGGCGCGGGCAATTTCGCCGGGTGGCTGCACCGCTTCCATCAGCACCGCCGCATCGGCACGCAGCTTGCGCCGACATCGGGCGCGATGGGCTACGGCGTCCCCGCCGGGATCGCCGCGAAGCTGCTCCAGCCCGAGCGTGAGGTCGTGGTGCTCGCGGGCGACGGCGATTTCCTGATGTCGGGCAATGAACTCATCACCGCCGCGCGTTATGGCGCGAACGTGATCTTCATCGTCGTCGATAACGGCCAGTACGGCACGATCCGGATGCATCAGGCGCGCGATTACCCGGGTCGGCAATCGGGCACCGCGCTCGTGAACCCGGATTTCTCCGCCTTTGCGCGCAGCTTCGGCTGCCATGGCGAAACCATTGATCGCACCGAGGATTTCCCCGCAGCGCTCGTTCGCGCCCGCGAAAGCGGCGTCCCCGCGCTCATCACCGTGAAAACCGATCCGCGCGAGATTTCTCCCGGAAGGCGGCTGGACGAAGCGGTATGACCAAGCTCAGCGATGCCGAAGCGGGGGCGCTTGCGTTCCTCGATGATGCCCATGCGCCCATGCTCGCGGCGATCGAAAGCTGGGCGGGGATCAACACCGGCAGCCGCAACCTTCTGGGCCTCGCGCAGTACGCGGACGTGCTGACGGAAGCCTTCGCGCCGCTCGGCGGCGAGATCCGACGTGTGCCGCCAGCGCCCGTCGAGGCGGTGGACGCGGCGGGCCGCACCTTCGCGCTCGCGCACGGCGACAATCTCCACATCGTCATGGACCGCCCGGCGAACAAGCGCGTCCTCCTCACCGGTCACATGGACACGGTGTTCCCGGCCGACCACGCGTTCCAGGCGCTGCGCTGGCTGGCGGACGGGGTGCTGAACGGGCCGGGCGTCGCCGACATGAAGGGCGGCATCGCCGTCATGCTCTGGGCGCTCAAATGCTTCGAAGCGTCGCCGTTCGCACGCCAGCTCGGCTGGGAGATCGTGCTGAACAGCGACGAGGAGGTGTCCTCGCTCGGTTCCGGACCGCTGCTCGCCGAGGCCGGGCGGCGCTGCCAGATCGGCCTCACCTTCGAGCCCGCCTCGCTGCCTGACGGTACGCTTGCGGGTGCGCGCAAGGGCAGCGGCAACTTCGCCGCCGCCGTCGCGGGCAGGGCCGCACATGCGGGCCGCAACCCGGAGGAAGGGCGCAACGCGATCATCGCCGCGTCCGATCTCGCACTCCGGCTCGATGCGCTGAAAGGCCCGACGCTGTCGGTGAACGTCGCCAAGATGGACGGCGGCGGGCCGAACAACGTCGTTCCCGATACCGCCGTGCTGCGCTGGAACATGCGCCCTTCGACCTTCGACGACCAGCACCGTGCCGCGCACGCCGTCGCCGATGCGATCAGCGCGGTGGCGGCCGCGCACGACGTCTCGATCCAGCTTTCCGGCAGCTTTGCGCGCCCGCCGAAACCGATGGACGCGCATCAGCAGAAGCTCTTCGATCTCGTGCGCGCCTGCGGCCTCGATCTCGGCCTCGACATCGGCTGGCGCGACACCGGCGGCGTCTGCGACGGCAACAATCTCGCCGCGGCGGGGCTTGCGGTCGTCGATACGCTTGGAGTACGAGGTGGCTCGATCCACTCGGATCAAGAGTATCTGCTTACCGCGTCCCTTGTTGAAAGGGCGCGGCTGTCGGCACTGATCCTGATGCGTCTCGCGCAGGGTGCCTGGGACGGCCACGGGGCCTGATCGGCACCGGCGCCGTTCGCCGGAAACGATATCGTCCCCGAAAACACGACAACGCGTGTGAAGGCGCGCCCGCGCCGGGGGAGATTATATGGTCTGGTTCATTCGGCCCGCGCGTGCGGACGATGTCGATGCCCTGCTCGTGCTTGCCGGGCAGACGGGCGGCGGTTTCACCAACCTGCCGCCGGACCGCGATGCGCTCGCGCGCCGTATCGGCTGGAGCTGCGAGAGTTTCGCGCGCGAAGGCGCGCTCCCGCACGATGAACTCTACATGCTGCTGATGGAGGAGGCCGAAACGGGCCGCATCGGCGGCAGCGCGATGATCTTTTCGCGCCTCGGCGGCGAATGGCCCTTCTACACCTACAAGATCGCCACCGTGAACCAGACCTCGAAGGAACTCGGGCGCAACATCACGATGGAAGTGCTGCACCTCACCAACGATTTCAACGGGTCTGCCGAGGTCGGCGGCCTCTTCCTGCTCCCAGAACTGCGCGCGGAAGGCCTCGGCCGCCTGCTCGCACGCAGCCGCTACCTCTTCATGGCCCGCCACCGCGCACGTTTCCCCACGCGCGTCGTCGCCGAGCTTCGCGGCTGGCACCATCCCGACGGCAGCTCACCCTTCTGGGACGGGCTCGGCCGCAAGTTCTTCGAAATGCCCTTCCAGGAAGCCGACCACTTCAATTCGCTGCACGGCAACCAGTTCATCGCCGATCTGATGCCCCGATACCCGATCTACACGGCGCTGCTGCCCGAAGACGCGCGCGCGGTGATCGGAAAGCCGCACGACACCGGCGTTCCGGCCTTGAAGCTGCTGGAGAAGGAGGGCTTCATCTACGAGGGCTACATCGACATCTTCGACGGCGGCCCCACCGTCTTCGCCTACATCGATAACATCCGCACCGTGCAGCAGTGCCGTCCGCTCGCGGTCGCGGATGGCGCGCTCGCCGAAGGCGGAGCGGTAAGCGCTCTCCTCGCGAAGGGCACGCTCCACGATTTCCGCGCATGGCAGAGCAGCGCCGCCGAGACCGCGCAGGGCCTGTCCCTCACCGCCGCGGAAACCCGCCTGCACGGCCTGGAGGCCGGGGAAACGATCAGCCATGTCGCAGCCTGAACTCGTCTCCATCGATCCGTCCACGGGCGAGGTGGTCTGGAGCGGGCCGGTCGCCAGCCTCGAGGACGTGAACCGCGCGGTCGTCTCCGCGCGCGCCGCGCAGCCGGGGTGGGAGGCGCTGCGGCTTTCGGAACGCGTCGAGCTGATGCGGAAGTACCAGAACATCGTGCGCGATCGCGGTGACGATCTCGCGGCGATGATCTCCCGCGAAACCGGCAAGCCGCTCTGGGAAACCAAGACCGAGGTGCAGAGCGTCATCGCCAAGGTCGATATCTCGCTCTCCGCCTATCAGGAGCGCACGGGGAGCCGGAAGAAGGAGGGCGAGAGCTTCACGCAGCAGCTTCGTCACCGGCCGCACGGCGTCCTCGCAGTGCTCGGCCCGTATAACTTCCCGGCGCACCTGCCGAACGGCCACATCGTGCCTGCGCTCCTCGCGGGCAACGCCGTGGTGTTGAAGCCGTCGGAGCTGACCCCCGGCACGGCGGCGCTGATGCGCGAATGCTGGATGCAGGCCGGGCTTCCCGAAGGCGCGCTCGAGATCGTGCAGGGCGGCGGCGATGTCGGCCGCGCGCTCGCCGGGCATGAAGGCATCGACGGTCTGCTCTTCACGGGGAGCGCTGGCACCGGCCACGCGCTCGCCCGCCAGTTCGCCGAAACGCCGGACAAGATTCTCGCGCTCGAAATGGGCGGCAACAACCCGCTCGTCGCGTGGGATGTGCGCGAGGCTGACCTTCCCGCCGCCGCGGCGCTCATCGTCCAGTCCGCTTTTCTCTCCGCCGGTCAGCGCTGCACCTGCGCGCGCCGCCTGATCGTCGAGGAGGGCAAGCACGAGGCACTCATCGCGCACGTGACCGCACTCATGGACAAGCTCATCGTCGGCGCGCCTTTCGACGAGCCGCAGCCGTTCATGGGGCCGGTGGTCGACAATCGCGCCGCCGACCGTCTTCTGGATCAGGTCGCGGCGCTCAAGGCCAAAGGCGCACTCGCCATCCGGCCGCTTACGCGCAGCGTGCCGGACCGGCCGTTCCTCACCCCCGCGCTTATCGACGTGACGGAGGTTCCGCACCGCCCCGACGAGGAGATGTTCGGCCCCGTGCTGCAACTCGTCCGCGTGCCGGATTTCTCCGCCGCGATGATGGAAGCGAACAATACGCGCTTCGGGCTTTCCGCCGGACTCATCGGCGGCGATCAGGCGCTTTACGACCGCTTCTGGTCGGGCGCCCGCGCAGGCATCGTCAACTGGAACCGCCCAACGAACGGCGCAGCGTCCAACGCCCCGTTCGGCGGCATCGGTGCCAGCGGCAACCATCGGCCGAGCGCGTATTACGCGGCGGATTACTGCGCATTTCCCGTCGCCAGCCTTGAGGAAAGCAAGGTGCGCGGCGCGATTCTCACGGGTTTGAAGGCGGACGAGGCATGAAAACGGTCGAGGTGAATTTCGACGGGCTGATCGGCCCGACGCACAATTACGCCGGGCTCAGCTTCGGCAATATCGCCAGCGCGAAGAACGCGGGCGGCACCTCGCGTCCGCGCGCCGCCGCGCTGCAGAGCATCGGCAAGATGCGCTTCCTGATGTCGCTCGGGCTGCCGCAAGGCTTCCTGCTCCCGCACGACCGCCCGAACGCGCCGTGGCTGCGCACGCTCGGCTTTGCGGGCAGCGATGCGGAGGTCTGCGCGGCCGGGTTTGCGGCGGACCCTGTACTTTTCCGCAACGCCATGTCGGCCTCGGCGACATGGACGGCAAATGCCGCCACGGTCTCGCCCGCGCCGGATACGGCGGATGGGCGTGTGCACCTCACCGCCGCCAACCTCTCCACGATGGCGCATCGCAGTATCGAACACACCGAAACGCACCGACAGCTCGCCATCGCCTTCGCGGACACGCGCCACTTCGCCGTTCACGCCGCCGTACCGCCCAAGTTCGGAGACGAAGGCGCGGCGAACTTCATGCGCCTCTGCCCGTCGCACGGAGAGAAGGGTGTCGAGGTCTTTATCTACGGCGAGGAGCGGCAGGGCCGTTTCCCCTCGCGGCAGGACCGGCGCGCTTCAGAGGCGGTCGCGCGGCTGAACGCCGTGAATGACGCAATCGTCTGGCCGCAGGCGGATGCGGCGATCCAGGCGGGCGCGTTCCACAACGACGTTGTCGCGGTCGCGAACGAACGCGTGCTCTTCGCGCATGAGCAGGCGTTCGAAAACAGGGAGGCGCTCTATGCGGAGTTGCGCCGCCGCCTGCCCGAGGTCGAGATCGTCGAGGTTCCGGCAAGCGCGGTCAGCCTCGAAGACGCCATCGGTTCCTACCTGTTCAACTCGCAGCTCGTCACGCTGCCCTCAGGCGAGATGGTGCTCGTGCTGCCGAAGGAGAGCGAGGAAAACGCGCGCGTGAAGGCGTGGCTGGAGACCATGCTCGCCGGCAACGGCCCGATCCGCGGCTGCCATTTCATCGACGTGCGCGAATCCATGAAAAACGGCGGCGGCCCCGCGTGCCTCCGCCTCCGCGTTGCAGTGAGTGAAGCGGCCTACGCCGCCATAGACCCGCGTTTCCTGCTCGATAATGCAAAGGCGGATGCGCTCGAACGCATGATCGAGACGCACTGGCCGGAAAGCATCGCCCCCGACGACCTCGGCAATCCCGCGCTCTGGGAAACGGCGTGGGAAGCCCGCCGGGCGCTGCTGAAGCTGTTGCACCTCTGAATTCGTCATCCCGGCGCAGGCCGGGATCCATAACCGTGTTGGCATGGATCCCGGCCTGCGCCGGGATGACGGCTATGCATAAGCCTCGCCCATCCGGCGGATAGCGGCGATCTTGGCGTTGAAGGCGCCCCAGTCGTCGGCCGCGTCGATCGGCGCCCAGATCGCTTCCACCTCGTCGATCAGCATCGTGCAGGGTTCGGCGTCTGACCAGTAAGAGTGGGAGATGTCCGCGGCTGGTTCGTACGCCGAAACCGCCGTGCGGAACGCCGCGAAAGCATCGCTCTCGTACACCGCATCCGCCGGACTCGGCCCCCGCCGCCTCCCGCCGCGCCAGTCGAACCAGAACCGGTCGGGCTCGATATCGCTCGCGCCGAGCGCCGCCTCGATCGCAAGTGCCAGCGCTTCATCCGCTTTCGTGCCGAGCGGCTTCACGCCGAGCCGCCACAGGTAACGCTCGGCAAGCGCCGCCTCATAGCGTTCGGGATAGGTCTTCAGCGCCGGGATCAGGCTTTCGGCGGGCGCAACCGTGCGCAGCGCCATCGCGAGTTGGTGCACGTTCCATTGCAGCGCCTCGGCCTGCCGTCCGAAGCTGTAGAGGCCGAACTGGTCGAAATAGGCGGCGGTGAAGCCGTCGTCCCAGCGCGGTACGAAGCGCCACGGGCCGTAGTCGAAGCTCTCGGCGGTGACATTGATATTGTCGGTGTTGAGCACGCCGTGCACGAATCCGGCCGCGCGCCAGCTCGCCGCAAGCCGCGCCGCACCCGCCACGGCATGGTCCATCAGCGCCGCATAGGGATCATCGTGCGCGCCGCCGACGAAATGGCGGAGGCAATAGTCGACGAGCGGCGGTATCGCCTCCAGATGCTTCAGATACGCGAGCCGCTGGAACGTGCCATAGCGGATATGGCTGTGGCTGAGACGGACGAGCACGGAAGAGCGGGTGGGGGAGGGCTCGTCGCCGCGCGTCAGCGCCTCGCCGGTCTCGATCAGCGAAAAGCTCTTCGAGGTGTAGACGCCGAGCGCCTCCAGCATCTCGGTCGCCAGCACCTCGCGCATGCCGCCTTTCAGCGTCAGCCGTCCGTCGCCGAAGCGGCTGTAGGGGGTCTGGCCCGATCCCTTGGTGCCGAGGTCGAGCAGCCGGTCCTCGCCGTCGCGCATCTGCGCGAACAGGAAGCCGCGCCCGTCGCCGATCTCGGGGTTATAGGTGCGGAACTGGTGGCCGTGGTAGCGCAGCGCCAGCGGCTGCTCCAGATTGCCCGGCAGTGGTGCGAAGCGGCCGAAGTGGCGCAGCCAGTCCTCATCGGAAAGCTCGCCGAGTCCTAACGTTTCGGCATGGTGCTGATTGCGGAAGCGCAGGATCGTTTGCGGAAAGTCCGCGGCCCGAACGGGGTCGTAGTAGTCGCTGCCGAGTTCGAGGATCGCGGGGTCCGGACGATACCGTCCCGTCATGCCTCGCGCGGGTGCGGCATCCCGCAGGCGCAGCGCACGTACCGGATGGTTTCCGCTTCCACGCGCTTTCTCAGCGCCTCATCGGCGCCGGGTGCGAAAGCGATGTCGAGCGCGGCGCCGACCGCGGAATAGGTCAGCTCCGCGGCGATCTTCGTATCGACGTCGGTGAGATCGAATTTTTTCGCCATGGCGCGGTACTGGTTTTCCACCCACGCCGCGACGACTTCGTGCGAGGCGCGGTAGAAGGGCTCGGCGTCCGGGTTCGATTTCAGCCCCATCTTGCCGTGGCTCGCCGTGCCTGCGCAGTTGGCGTTCACGATGTTTTCCCATGATTTCTGCGTGGTGCAGTAATCGAAGCAGCGCTGGATGGTGATGCCGGGCTCAAGGTCTTCCAGCCTGTCGCCCGCTTCCATCGCGGCGCACATGCGTTCGCCGTACATGCGGCCCAGCTCTTCCAGAAGGCTGCGCTTCGAGCCGAAGTGATAGAAGATCGATCCTTCCGAAACGTCCGCGGCACGGGCGATGTCGGCGGTGCCGGTTTTCGCGAAGCCCTGCGTTGAAAACAGGTGGTTCGCCGCTTCCAGCACGCGCTGGCGCGTTTCCGCCGGATCGTATCGCCGCGAACGACTTTCCGCTAAGCGCGTCGCCATAAACCCTCGGTATCTTCCCACAGTCGAGATGGATGATATGGGAACTTTTGAGTGAGAGTCAAAAGATTCCTTCAGGCGATCTGGCGCTCAAGGTGCTGCGCCAGATATTCGAGCGTCGCGATGCGGCGATAGAGCCCGCTGTCGCTTACAGCTTTCATTTTGAAAAATTGCTGCATGTGCGGAAAATGCAGATCGAGGACGCGGCCGAGGAAGGCGGGAGTCAGCAGCCCGCCATGCTCGTCGCGGATCGGCCCGAGGCGGCGGCGCACGGCATAGCTGCGCTGACGCAGCCACGGCGGGCGCACGCGTGTGCCGAGCTCGTTCATGCGGTGCGAGAGCGTCGGCGGCCGGTCGAAGCTGTAGCCGTAGTCCGAAGGGTAGGCGGCGAGGACGGGGTCGATGTGCGTCAGCAGCGCGGCTTCGAAGCGGCCCGCGTTCTTCCACGCGATCGGCAGTTGCAGCGCGCCGGCGACGACCTCGTGATCGAAGAACGGCATGAAATAGGCGCCCTGCCGCCCGACAAGGCTGATCTCGCGGCCGAAGAAGGCGCGGCAGCGCATCCGCGGGTAGAGCTGTTCGATCAGCGTGCGGCGCAGCTTGCCCGTCGCGCCCGGCTTTTCGATCGCCTTCAGCGCCTTCGCTTCCAGGCGGTCGATGAAGCCTTCGGGATCGAACGTGTCCGTCACGTCGTTCAGCGTATAGCGCGCGAAGAACGCGCCCATCACCTGCCGGGCGGTCAGCGCGCGGTCGGGGAGGTAAAAGAAGTTGCGGAACACCTCGCCGCATCCGCCCGAAACGGCGAGCTGGCCGCCTTCCTGCCGTTGGTGGCGCGCAAAGGCATTGCCGCCGTTGTCGAACAGGCCGCCATCGGTGACGAGGGCGTCCGTCTCGTGGAAGTTGCGCGCGACGATCGCCGGGAAGTCGTCGGGCGTGATGCTCGCGAACGCGGATTTCTCGAACGGCTCGAAGCGGAAGTGTTCGTGATCCGCAATGTGCCGCGCCACTTCGACATCGCCGTCGCCGGCGCTCCCGTAGACATATACCTGCGGGCTGACCCCCGCGTCGCGCAGCAGCGCGAGCGCGAGGCGGCTGTCGAGTCCGCCGGAGAGCGGGCACTGCATCCGGTCGCCGAACGCCTCGGCATAGATGCGCGCCGCGCCGCGCAGCCGTTCGGCCTGCGCCGCGATGCGCTTCTCCATCGGCGTCGAGGAGATGCGCTCGGGCAGCGGCTTCGAGACGGTCACCCGCACCGTGTTCGCGCCCAGCTCCATCTGCGCGTCCGGTCCCAGCCGCTTCAGCTCGCTCACGACGGTGTCGTCGCCCGTGGGAAACACGTTGAACGCGAACTCGTAGACGCCCTGCGGATCGAAGGTCACGCGGTCGAGGCTCTTCGCGGCGGCGAGGAAGCTCGTCGAGACGACATCCCAGTCCGCGTCGTGGAAGAGCTGAAAGGCGCCGAAGAAATCGGTGAACGCGAAGGTCCGCCCGCCCTTGTGGATTATGGCGGCGAACTGGCCCGTGGTGTTCGACCAGTCCTCGAACGGGAACCGGAAGTCGCCAAGCAGCGCGCGGAGCGCCGCCTCGCCGAACTTGCCGCCGTGGATCAGCGTCCCCGCGACCGCGATGAAATCCTCGCCGTCGCGGTGCACGCAGACATGGCTGCCGTGGATCGGTGCGGCGTGGAAGCCGGCGTGCGCGGCGCTGCGGATCGGCGTGAACCGGGTGAATCCGTGCAGGCGGAATTGCGCCTCGGCGGCGGCGATGCGCGCGTCGTCGGCGTCGCCTTCCGTCACTCGGCACAGATAAAAGCCGCCCATGCCGCCCCGTTTTCCTGTTCGTGTACGTTCAACGAATGCCGCGTGATCGTTAATTTCTCGCGCTTTGTCACGCCTTTATCGGTGTTTCAACACTGCTATAAGCCGAAACCATGTCTCTTACGCCGCCTTCCAGCCGGCCGCGCCTGCTGCACCTGCACTCGACCTTCGATCTCGGCGGCAAGGAAGCGCGTGCCGTGCGCCTGATGAATGCGTTCGGCGATGCCTACACACACGACATCGTGAGCGCCGTGCCGACGGCCGTCGGCGCCGCCCGCCAGATCGCCCCGCACGTCGATGCGCGCGTGCTCACCGATTTCCCACCGCTCGCCGGACGCCTCACGCCCGGCAAGCTGAAGGCGATCGGCGCGGCCATCGTACGCGGCAATTATGACCTCGTGCTGACCTACAACTGGGGCGCGCTCGACGGCCTGATGGCAAACCGCCTGTTCGCGCATCGCCCGCTCGTCCACCACGAGGACGGGTTCAACGACGACGAAGCCCTTCGACAGAAACCCGCGCGCGTGCTCTACCGTCGCCTCGCGCTGCCCTCGGCGTCCGCGCTCGTCGTGCCGTCGCAGGTGCTGGAGCGGATCGCGCTCGGCCCGTGGAAGCAGCCACGCGGCCGCGTGATCCGCATTCCGAACGGCATCGACAGCGCGCTCTTCGCCGCGCCGCCGCCCGCGGGCAGCATCCCGGGCTTCGAACGGCGCGAGGGCGAGGTCATCGTCGGCACGCTCGCGGGTCTCCGCAAGGTGAAGAACCTGCCGCGCCTTGTCCGCGCCTTCGCCGCTGCGACACGCATCGTTTCCGTCCCCGCGCGCCTCGTCATCGTCGGCGAGGGACCGGAGCGCGAGGCGATCCTCGCTGCCGCAGCCGACGCGGGCATCGCCGACCGCCTGCTCATGCCCGGTTTCCTCGGCAAGCCCGAAACCTGCGTCGGCCATTTCGACATCTTCGCTCTGTCGTCGGACAGCGAGCAGTTCCCCTTGAGCCTCGTCGAGGCGATGGCGGCGGGGCTTCCGGCGGTCTCCACGGATGTAGGCGACGTCCGCGCCATCGTTTCCGAACGCAACCGGCCTATGATCGCGCGCGTTGACGACGACATGGTGTTCGGCAGGCTGCTCGCGCGCATGATCGGCGATCCGCTGCTGCGCGCCGAGATCGGCGCCGCGAACCGCGCGCGCGTGGTTGCGGAATACGATGAGGCGGTGATGGTGGAGCGCTACCGCGAGGTTTATTCCCGCGCGATGGAGACGGCGTGAGGATCGGCGAGTTTCGCCGCGTCATGCGGCCGACGCTGCCGAGCCTGCTGGCGCGTGCCCGCGAAGAGGGCGGTCGGCTGCGGCGTCCACCCAGGCTTTCACCGCTCGGCAGCCTCGCGGTGCGTGTCGGTATCGTTCTCGCGCTGCTCGGCATCGCGCTTGCCGGTCACTGGCTCGATCGCGGCGGCTACCGCGACGCGAACGATCCCGAAAACGAGATCAGCTTTGTTGACGCGGTGTATTTCACCGCCGTCACCGTAACGACCACGGGCTTCGGCGACATCGTTCCCGTCACGGATCGCGCGCGCCTGTTCGATGCGATGGTGGTGACGCCCATCCGCCTGTTCGTGTGGCTGCTGTTCCTCGGCACCGCGTATCAATTCCTCGTCCAGCACATGTGGGAGAAGTGGCGCATGAAAAGCATCAGTGCGCGCCTGACGCAGCACTACATCGTCGCCGGCTACGGCACCACGGGCACCGCCGCGGTCGAGGAACTCGTGGCAAACGGTATCGATCCGCAGCGCATCGTGGTGATCGATCCGTCGCCCGCGCGCGTGGAAGCGGCGCTCGGCGTGGGTGTCATGGGGCTCGAAGGGGATGCCACGCGCAACGAAACCCAGTCTCTCGCGCGCATCGAGGCGGCGGAGAGCTTCATCGCCTGTGGCGGCCGCGACGATACGAGTGCGCTGCTCGTGCTCACCGCGCGCCAGCTCAATCCGAACGTGCGGATCAGCGCGATCATCAAGTCCGAAGACAATGAGGATCTCGTCAGGAAGGCGGGCGCCGACACCGTGATCAACCCGGTCACGCTCGGCGGGCATCTGCTCGCGCGCGCGGCGGGCGGCAGCCATGTCGTCGACTACATCACCGATCTCGTAACGGCGGACGGGCGCGTGCAACTCGTCGAGCGGCCGGCGCACGCCGATGAAATCGGAAAGCCGCTCGCCTCCTGCAAGGGCGGTCTCGCGGTGCGCATCATTCGCGGCGATCAGGCGATCGGTTTCTGGGAGCCCGGCGCGGCAAGCATCGCTGCCGGCGACATCATCCTCGAAATCGTTCCGCTGGCTGCCTGAAGCTTCAGGCGGTTGCCGCCGCCGCCTTCTGGGCCGACTTTTGGGCTGTGCGTTCGAATACGAGGCCGCATCGGTTACCGATCACCCAAACGACGCGCGCATCGATCTTGCCGGTGGTCTCGGTTTCGAAGCGGATGCGCGTGCCTTCCTCGGGCGGGGACGGCAGCTCGATCATCGCGCCACCGAGCGAAATGTTGCGGACAGCAACCGTGCTGCGTCTGCGGCCGACCGTGATCGCCCCGGACATGCGGGTAGAAACCCGTCCGCGCGCATCGCCTTCGCTGTCGTCAATCATTCCAGCTCTCCCCCACGTGATGCAACTTTGGTGCAACCCTGTTTTTGTCTTCGTTACCAACACGGACCCCGTCTCGCGGCCCCTCCGGCCGGTTTGCGGCGGCGACTTCGGAGGACGCAGCCGCCGCCGCCGGGGTGTGACCGTGATCGATGAGAGGAACAGGATCACGGCCAAGAGTGTTGGTGCTTTTCTTTCGTACGCTGGAGGAGAGCGGATGCGCGGGTCGAGGGGGAGTAAAAACCGGTTGCCGGACTCTCGCCTTGCGATAGATTTGGCCTAGGGCCTCGCTTTGGTGACCGTATCGTCACGAGTGGCAGGTGGCAGCTTGTAACTGTTACAGATGGAGTTAGCGGAGCTCTCAACTTTCCCGCGAATTCAGGCACCTGCGTCTTTAACGGAATATTAGGACGTTTCTAGTTCGTAACGATCTGGTGAACGACCGCATCAAGGGAACGGTCGCACGGGGGAGGGAGGTCTACTGATGCACCACGACCCGATCCATCCGGCTGACGTCTTGCGGCGGAAGGTGGACACGGAGCTCGATGCGATCGAGTCGGATCCGGCATTCCAGCGATCGCCGGTGATGCGGCGATTGCTGCACTTCCTTGTCACCGAAACGCTCGCGGGACGCGGCGATACACTGAAATCCTATGCCATCGCGGTCGAGGCGCTCGGGCGCGAATCCGATTTTGATCCGCAAACCGATTCCTACCCGCGCGTTCAGGTCGCGCGGCTGCGCAAATTGCTCGATGCGCACTACGCGCAGACGGCACCCGTGGGCGGTGTGCAGATCCGTGTGCCGAGCGGCGGCTACGCCGTTGAATTCATCGGTGAAACGCCTGCGCCGATCGTTGCCAAAATTTCCGAACCGAAAACGGAAATGCGGCGTTACGCAGTGCTCGCCGCTATCGCGGCAGCGGCCCTGCTCGCCGCGTTTTTGTTGTGGCGCGGAAACGAGAATGCATGGCACGTTCGCAATTTCCCCACGATCTATCTCGCCCCCGCGACGGCGCTCGATCCGGCCCAGCCGCAGCGCAACGCCGCGGTTGATCTCACCGCAAGTCTTGGCGAAGGGCTGGACCGTTTCACCGCGATCGATGTCGTGCGCAAGCTGTCGTCCGGCACCGACTACCGGATCGATACGACGCTTCGCACCGTGCCCGGCGGTACGCGCATCAACATCACGCTCACCAGCCTCGATACCGGCCGCGTGGTCTGGTCGCGTTCGGGCCTGCGAGAGCCGATCGAAGGTCGGCTGTTCGATGTCGACGAGGTCGCTGCGACTGTCAGCGCGCGGCTCGCGCAGCCTTCCGGCGTCATCCACAATGATGGCGATCAGCGCGATATCGATATCAACACGCCTTATGGTTGCTGGCTCGCGCTTCGCAGCTACTGGCGGATGATGCCGCCCGAAGACGAACCGGCCGTAAGGGGCTGCGTCGCAGCGTGGGCGGCGGAGAATCCGAAATCGGCAATGGCGCACGGCGCCCGGTCGTGGTTCATGGCGCAGGATGCGCTGAAACTCTCCGGTCAGGAGCGCATTGATCAGTTGAGCGCGGCGCACGCCGAGGCGCTGAAATCGGTCGCGCTGCAGCCGAACGATCCGGGTGCGCAATATTCGGTGATGCGCACGGCGCTCTATCTCGGGCTCGATCGTCAGGCGCGCGCCGCAGCCGACCGCGTCGTCTACTACAACGGCAACAATCCGGAATTCATGGCCGGGGTTGGCATGTTCAAGGTCATGATGGGCGATGCCGATGGCGAGGCGGTGCTGCGCAAGGCGCTTTCGCTCCACGCCAACCCGCCGCAATGGGTGCAGTCCGGGTTGTTCTTCGCGGCGGTTGCGCGTGATGATCCCGATACCGCGCTCTCCGCCGCCGAGGAGTTCCAGTCGCCCGCCGGGCCGCCGCTGCAGCACGCCATGATGGCGATGGCGCTTGCCCGCGGCGGGCGGATGGGAGAGGCGCGGGAGGCGTGGAACCAGGTCGTGGCGGCCGATCCCCGCTATGCCGAAAAGCCCGCGAGAATTTTCGACCCGCTGCCACTCGCGCCGAGCGTGCGCGAGCGGAGCATTGCATGGCTGCGGCTGGTGGCGACGTCTGGCGCCTAGAGCCTGATCGTTTGGGATGGAAGCGCTGTGCGCTTTCATCCCAAACGTGAATCAGTCTCTATTATTAGCTTTGGACAGCGATTCACGTTTCAGGCTGAACAAGCCTGAAACGATCGCGGTCTAACCTGCCAAGGCAGGGTTACGCGGCTTTCTGCGCCGCGAGCCATTCGTTGAAATAGGCTTCCAGCACGTCGAGCGGCACCGCGCCGTTTTCCAGAACCGTGTCGTGGAAGGCGCGAACGTCGAATTTGTCGCCGAGTTCCTTTTCAGCGCGGGCGCGCAGCCCGCGGAACTTGAGTTCGCCGATCTTGTAGGCGAGCGCCTGTCCCGGCCATGTGATGTAGCGGTTCACTTCCGCATCGACGTTGGCTGCGGAGAGCGCCGTGTTCTCCAGCATGAAATCCACCGCCTGCTGCTTCGTCCAGCCCTTGGCGTGGATGCCGGTGTCGACGACGAGGCGGCACGCGCGCCACATCTCGTAGGAGAGGCGGCCCATGTCCTTCTCGGGTGTGTCGTAAAGCCCCATCTCGATGCCGAGCCGCTCTGAATAAAGCCCCCAGCCTTCCACGAACGCGGTGAAGAACGCGCCGTGCTTGCGGAAATCGTGGAGGTCGAGTTCCTGCTGCAGCGCGATCTGCAGATGGTGGCCCGGCACCGCTTCATGCACGCCGAGCGCGGGAAGCTCGAACAGCGGGCGCTGATCGAGTTCGGTGAGGTTGACGCGGTAGACACCGGCGCGGCCCGCGGCGATCGCGCCCGGCTCGTAATAGGCGGTGGTATTGCCCGCCGCCTGATCGTCCGGGATCGGCTGCACCGTGTAGGGCAGGCGCGGCAGCTTGCCGAACAGTTTCGGCAAGTGGCCGTCGATCGTCTTGGCAAGCGCGCCTGCGCGCAGCATCAGCTCTTCGCCGGTTTTCGCGTAATATTGCGGGTCGGTGCGCAGCATGGCGATGTAGGCCTTGCGGGCGCCCTTGAATCCGGATTTCTGCACGACCGCATCCATCTCCGCGCGGATGCGCGCGACTTCGCTGAGACCGAGCTGGTGGATCTCCTCGGCCGTCCTGTCCGTCGTCGTCTGCTGGTTGATGCGGTAGGCGTAATAGGCCGCGCCGTTCTTTGTCGCGGAAATGCCCACACTCTTGCGGCATTTGGGCGCGTATTCGGCCGTGTAGAACTTCAGGAAATCGCGGTAGGCGGGCGTCACCACCGTGTCCACCGCCTTTGCCGCGCGCGTTTTCAGCGCCGCCCAGTCGCCGTCGGAAATCGTCGCGGGTTTCGCGCGGAACGGATACATGAAGCTGCTTGCTGCGGCGCTCGGCGCGATGCGTCCCTCGATCGTCTTCTCGAAGCCCGCCATCGGCACGCACGGCTGCGTGAAGCCCTCCGCGATGGCGCGGCGCGTGACGGCGATGCCGTCGGCGTTCTGCTTGCCGTAGGCTTCGAGGCGGGCGACGTAGCTTTCATAGTCCGCCGTGTTGAAGAACGGGGACTCGTCGGCGAGACCCGCGAACGCCATATGCCAGCCGTAGCGGTTGGTGAAGAGCACGGTCGCTTCCTGGCCGAAAGCGGCGCCCGAGATGCTGCTTTCAAGGCTGCGTTTCAGGATGCGGTAATCGATGCGGTCTGCCTTCGGCAGCGCGTCGATGGAAATCGCCTCCAGCCGTTTCAGGAAGGCCTTGTCCGCCGCGACCCGGCGTTCGTATCCGGCGAGCGATATGTCGTCGAGCTTGCCATCGCCGCGCCGGTCGCCGATGCTGGTGGCAAGGCGTGGGTTCTCGGCGAGCGCCATCTGCCAGATGTCGTCGCGCAGTTTCGCGAAGTCGTCGGCGGGCGCCGCCCACGCCCCGGTTGCGCCAAGCGACAGGGCGATTGCCGTGAGGCCGAGTTTCATGTGGGTCTCCCTGAGGATATTGTTATACGGTCGCACGATAGGGCGGCTGCCGGGGAGCGCAAGATGACGATATCGGAAGACCGCCGTTTCCTCGGCCACCCCATCGGCCTCGGCTATCTCGCGTTCACGGAGGCGTGGGAGCGCTTCTCCTTCTATGGGATGCAGGCGCTGCTCGTGCTCTACATGACGAAGGAACTGCTGCTTCCCGGCCATGTCGAGAACGTCGCGCTCTTCAAGCCGTTCAGCGCGCTTTTCGGCGGCATCGAAGGCCAGGCGCTCGCCTCGGCGATCTTCGGTACCTATGCCGCAAGCGTCTACCTCACCCCCGTCCTCGGCGGCTTCCTCGCCGACCGCGTCCTCGGCAAGAGACGCACCGTCTTGCTCGGCGCGGTCACGATGGCGGTCGGCCATTTCCTGATGGCGTTCGAGGCGGCGTTCCTCTTCGCGCTGCTCTGCCTCGTGCTCGGCAGCGGCATGTTCAAGGGCAATATCGCAAGCCAGGTCGGCGCGCTCTACGGTCCCACAGATCTCCGCCGCGCCGACGCCTTCCAGATCTTCTATCTCGGCATCAACGCGGGCGTCATCGCCTCGCCGCTGATCGTCGGCACGCTCGGCGAAACGGTCGGCTGGCACTGGGGCTTCGGCGCGGCGGGCGTCGGTATGCTCATCGGCCTCGCCATCTATCTCGCCGGGCAGAAGCACCTGCCGCGCGAGCATTTCGAACCGCAGGGCAAAGCCGCAGCAGCCGCGCCCAAGCTGGAGGCCGGAGACTGGCCTGCGGTGATCGCGCTCGTGCTGCTGATCCCGGTGCTCGCGGTCGCGATCGTGCCCAACAACCAGATCTTCAACGCCTATCTCGTCTGGGGCGACCAGCAGTTCGATTTAAATTTCATGGGTGAGAAACTGCCGACAACGTGGCTTGTCACATTGGACGCCATCGTCAGCGTCAGCTTCCTCGCGCTCGTCGCACTCTTCTACCGCTGGTACGGCAAGCGCTGGAAGGAGCCGGACGAGATCACCAAGATCATCATCGGTTCTGCCTTCTCGGTCGGCGGGATGCTCTGTCTCTACATGGCGGCGGAAACGCAGGGCGCCGGACAGAAGATCGGCCTCGCCTGGCCCGTCGCCTTCCATGTCATCAACAGCATCGGCTTCGCGCACATGTTGCCCGTAAGCCTCGCGCTGTTCGCGAAGCTCGCGCCGAGGGCGATCAACGCGACCGTGATCGGTCTCTATTATCTCGCCTTCTTCTCGGGCAACGCGCTCGTCGGCTGGATCGGCGGCTTCTACGAAACGATGCGGACAACCGAGTTCTGGCTGCTCCATGCCGGGCTCGCGGCGGGCGCGGGCGTGGTGTTCCTGCTCTTCAAGCTGTTCATGGGCCGCCGCCTCGCGGCTTAGGCAGCAGCCGCAGTGCCGAAGCGACGGCGGTAGTCGCCGGGGGTGAGGCCGACGCGTTTCTGGAACACCTTGCGGAAGGCGCCCGCGTCCTCGTAGCCGACCTCCCACGCGATCCGGTCGACGGGGCGTTTCGAGAACTCCAGCAATTCGCGCGCCTTGCCGACGCGGAGCTGCTGGCAATATTCGGTGGGCTTCATGCCCGTCGCGCCCCGGAAGCGGCGCAGGAAGGTGCGCTCCTCCATCCCGGCATGTTCGGCCATCGCCGTCACGCTCACGTCGCGGCCGCCCTTGGCCTGCAGCCAGTGCTGCACCTTCAGTATGGCCTCATCGCCGTGCGTCAATTGCGGCGCGCACGTGCTGTAGTGGCGCTGCTCGCGCCCCACGGGGTCGACGAGCAGGTACTGCGCGGTCTCCAGCATCACCGAAGGCCCGAGGAAGCGGTCGACGAGGCGGAGGCCAAGATCGGTCCACGCCATCAGGCCGCCCGCTGTAATGATGTCGCCGTCCTCCACGATCATCTTGTCGGTATCGAGCTTCACGTCGGGGAAGCGGCGCTGGAAGGGTTCGCCGAACATCCAGTGCGTCGTCGCCGGGCGTCCGGCGAGCAGGCCGGTCGCGGCAAGGATGAACGCGCCGCCGCAGACGGAGCCGAGCGTCGCGCCCTGCGCGTGCCGGTCGAGCAGCCAGCGCGCATAGGGCTCGGTTTCCTGCGGGCTGGGCACCTTCGACAGCGAGCCCGGCACGACGAGCACGGCGGGGCACGAACCGGCGCCGGGCATCGTATCGAAACTGCGGCGGAAGCCATCATCGCCTCGTTCCCAGTGGCTCACCCGCAGGCGCTCGCCGCCATGCGCTTCCGAAAGCTCGCCCGCGATCCAGAACAGGTCGCTCATGCCGTGGATCATGCCGAGCTGCGCGCCCGGATAGAGAACGATGCCGATTTCGGCGACTGCGCGATCGTTTGTCACTTTTGGCCCCTACAATGTCGGTTCCGCCAATCCGCACCCTGCCGCACGCCGCGTAGAACGTCCATCAGAAGCCGACGCGAACGCGGCGGCAGACATTCAGGAAGGAACCTTGTCATGAGCACCATCACCACAAAGGACGGCACCCGCATCTTCTACAAGGATTGGGGTTCGAAGGACGCGCAGCCCATCGTCTTCTCGCACGGCTGGCCGCTTTCGGCCGACGCATGGGATCCCCAGCTCGTGTTCTTCGCCAACGCCGGCTACCGTGTCATCGCCCACGATCGCCGCAGCCATGGCCGCTCCGATCAGGTCTGGCAGAACAATACGATGGATCAGTATGCGGACGACCTCGCCGAGCTGATCGAACAGCTCGACCTCAGGAACGTCGTCCTCATCGGCCACTCGACGGGCGGCGGCGAAGTCACCCGCTACGTCGGCCGCCACGGCACGGGCCGGGTCGCGAAGGTGGTCCTGCTCGGCGCGGTGCCGCCGCTGATGCTGAAGACAGAGGCCAATCCCGGCGGCCTGCCGCTCGAAGTGTTCGATGCCTTCCGCAAGAACACCTTCGACAACCGCGCGCAGTTCTTCTGGGATGCGACGATCCCCTTCTACAACTTCAACCGCGAAGGGGTGACGATGTCCGAAGGCATCCGCGCGAACTTCTGGCGGCAGGGCATGATGGGCGGCCTCAAGGGCCAGCTCGACTCGATCAAGGCCTTCTCGGAAAGCGATTTCACCGAAGACCTGAAGAAGATCGACGTGCCTGCGCTCATCATCCACGGGGACGACGACCAGATCGTGCCGATCGGCGCCTCGGCGCTGCTCTCCTCGAAACTGGCGCCGAAAGCGACGCTGAAGGTCTACGAAGGCAGCGGCCACGGCATCTCGGAACAGGAAGCCGACCGCTTCAACGCCGACGTTCTCGCCTTCATCAAGGGCTGAACCGAAGCATAAACGATCAGGCGCCGGCGGGTGGGTCCGCCGGCGCCTTTGTTTTCAGCGCACGGATGCGAGGGAGGATATTTCCGCGCGCCGAAGGTCGAAGCCGCGGGCGGCCATCGCCGCCAGCGTCTTGTCCAGAATGGGTTTGCGCGCCGTCTCCGGCGTGCCGCCGCCAAGCGGCGCGGGATCGTATTCGAGCGCGAGCTGGATCATCTCGGCGAGATCCCGGCCGTGCAGCTTTTCGACGATGCGGAAGCCGAAATCGATCCCGGCGGTGACGCCGCCGCCAGAGATGCGGTTGCGGTCCTCGACGACGCGCTCCGCGACCGGGATCGCACCGAACGCCGCCAGGTGCTCGCGCCACGCCCAGTGGCAGCCCGCCTTGTAGCCGGTCATCAGCCCCGCAGCGGCGAGGATCAGCGACCCGGTGCACACACTGGTGACGAACCGCGCGCCCTCGGCCTGCCGCCGCAGCCAGTCCAGCACCGCCGTATCCTGCATCATCGCTGTGCAGCCATAGCCGCCCGGTACGCAGATCATGTCGAGCTGCGGGCAGTCCGCGAAGGTCGCGGTCGGCAGGAAGGTGAGTCCACAATCGTCGCGGATCAGTTCCAGATCCTTCCACACGAAGTGCAGCTTCGCGCCCGGCATTCGCGCCAGCACCTGCGCGGGGCCGGTCATGTCGAGCTGGGTCAGCTCTGGGTAGAGCAGGAAGCCGATGTCGAATGTTTCAGTCATGGCATGTGTCCTCGGGTTGGCGGGATGCTCCTAGGCAATCGGCGGGTTGGCGGAAATGACAATCATCTATATAATCCTGCCATGCAGACCGTTCTCCTTGTCTTCCCGGGCTTTCAGTTGCTCGACCTTTCAGGCCCTGCCGCCGTCTTTGGCGGCGCTGCGGAGGGGCTCGGAAACGGCGGCGAGGTCGTCACGGTGTCGGCTGAGGGTGGGGCGGTGATGTCGAGCTGCGGCGTTGCCGTCGCGACGCTCGCGTTGCCGGCGTTCGATGCCGTTGACACGGTGCTCGTGGTCGGCGGCGACGGCCCCGGCCTGCGCGCGCTGATGGAGGATGAGCGCACGGGCGCATGGTTCCGGCGCACCGCCGCTACGGCGCGCCGCTACGGCTCGATCTGCTCGGGCGCGTTCGCACTCGCGGCGTGGGGGCTCACCGATGGCCACCGTGTCGCCACGCACTGGAACGGTGCGCACCTGCTAGCCGAAGGCTTCCCCGGCACCGAGGTCGATGCCGACGCGATGTTCGTGGAAGACGGCGCGCTCTGGACCTCGGCGGGGGTAACGGCCGGCATCGACATGGCGCTCGCGATGGTGGAGCGCGATCACGGTCCGCGCCTTGCGAACGCCATCGCGCGGCGGCTGGTGCTTTCGGTGCGTCGCCCCGGCAACCAGTCTCAATATTCGCCGCTGCTACGCGCGCAGACGACGGCTGCGGGACGCTATGCCGACCTCGTCGGCTACATCGCCGCGAACCTCGATCGGAAGCTCGATGTGGAAGCGCTCGCCGCGCGCGTCCGCGAGACACCGCGCAGCTTTCACCGCAACTTCCGCGAAGCGACGGGGAAAACGCCGGCGGCCTTCGTCACCGCCGCGCGGCTGGACCGCGCCCGCGCGCTGCTCGGCGAAGGGGCGCCGGTAAAAACCGCCGCCTCGGCGTGCGGCTTCTCCTCGCCGGAGCATTTCACGAAGAGCTTTTCCGGCGCCTTCGGCCTCTCGCCCGCCGCGTGGCGGGCGCTGAACGCTAGGACCTGATCGACATTCAGAAGATGACGTGTCGAAAATGGTGGATTTCTGTGACCCGGAGCGCAGCGCACTACAGGTGCGTGAGCACCGGAAGCACGGAAAGCTGCCATTTGCAGACCGTCAGGGCTGAATGTCGATCAGGTCCTACTGTGTCTGTACGGCCTCGCCGGTGATCATGTAGCCGCCTTCCAGAAAGCGCGCGACCTCGTCCGCCGCCGGGTGGTCGAACGCCTTGTATTTCGCGCGCAGGGACGTGCAGCGCTCACCGGGTATGCGGTCAAGGCCGCTGTCGTTCAGCGTCAGCAGATCGGTTTCCAGCGCGACGGCGAGGTCGCTGCCGTAGCATTGCCGCGCGGCTTCGAGGAACGCTGCGGCATAGCGATACATGTCGCCCTTGGCATAGCTCATCGCGAGCGTCATCGCGGGCGCGAGCGTCAGCCACGGCTGTAGCGCGGGGTTGATCGCGTGTCCTGCGATGCTTTCCGCAATGCCGTGCCGCCCCGTGAAGGCGCGCAGGTGCAGGAAGCGCGACATGCGCGGGCCGTCATTCACGGGGTAATTGTCCCAGAGCACGGGCTTCCTGCGAAGCGCTTCGCCGACGCGGTCGAGGTGCCCGCACGTGAACTCGCGGCTGCAGACCTCCTCGCCGGTCCAGAACACATCCACCGCCGGATCGAGAAGCCTCCCGAGGTCTTCGAGGTAATTCGCGGGCCGCGCGCCGAACACGCGGTCGAGCACGGGGTCGTCGCTGTAATAGCTCGGGCACATCAGCACGCGCGCAGGCAGGGTGCTCGCGGCGTGGTGCACGATTTCCGACTGCGTTTCGGCAAGGCCCGGAATGTCGCCGTGCATGTCGTCAAACAGAATGGCGACGATATCCGGCTGGAGCGTGTTCAGAGCCTTCAGCCGTGCCGTCAGCGCAGCCTTGCCTTCACCCGTCCAGTCGTTGTGCAACTCGTACGGCGTGAGTCCGATGCCGAACGCGACGCCCGCATCGCGGCAGGTATCCGCGAAGCGCGCCAGCGCCTCCATCATCTCGGCAGGATGGTCTTCCTGCCACTGGCGCCGGAGATAGGCGTCCGCCTTCGGCGCATAGATGAAGAACGAGAAACCGTGCGGCGCGAGGTTGCGCATCACATGGGCCCGGTCCGCCCATGTCCAGGGCTCTCCGAAATAGCCTTCGATGAGGCCGAGCGGCGGTGTCGTTCCAGTCATGGCGGGACCGTGTAGCGGCTTTCGCAAGGCGTCGGAACAGGATTGAAAGCGGAAGCGCTCTGTGCAACACATGTATCATAAAAGGATCGTATGTATCATGTATGTGTCTGCCCCCTCCGTTCCGTTCGCTGATGCCGCGCGCGTATGGGCACGGATCGGGATTCTGTCGTTCGGCGGTCCGGCGGCGCAGATCGCGCTGATGCACCGCGTGCTTGTCGACGAACGGAAATGGGTGGGCGAGGCGCAATTCCTGCACGCGCTCAACTTCTGCATGTTGCTGCCCGGGCCGGAAGCGCAGCAGCTCGCAACCTATGTGGGCTGGCTGCTGCACGGCGTGCGCGGCGGGCTCGTCGCGGGGCTGCTGTTCATCCTGCCGGGGATGCTCGTCATGCTCGGTCTCTCGGTGCTCTACGTGACGCTGGGGCAGGTCCCCGCGGTGGAAGGGCTGCTGTTCGGTCTCAAGGCGGCGGTGTTGGTCGTCGTTGCCGAGGCACTGGAACGCGTCGGCCGCCGCGCGCTCGGTTCGGGCGTTGCCCGGCTGCTCGCCGTGCTGGCGTTTGCAGCGCTGTTCCTGTTCGGCGTGCCGTTTCCGGTCGTCGTGCTCGCGGCGGGGCTGATCGGCTACATGGCGGGGCGGCGTGGCTCGACGCTGTTCGCGCGCGCGCCCGGCGATGCCGCGCTCGATGAGACCCCGCGCCGCAGCTCGCCGTTTGCGATCCTCAGCCTTGCCGTCCTCTGGCTCGCGCCGCTTGGTCTCCTGTGGCTCCTGCTGCCGGGCAGCGTCTATGCGGAGATCGCGCGCTTCTTCTCCTGGCTTGCGGTCATCACTTTCGGCGGCGCTTATGCGGTGCTCTCCTACATGACCGACGTCGTCGTCGGCAGTTTCGGCTGGATGCGCCCCGGCGAAATGATGGATGCGCTCGGCCTTGCCGAAACCACGCCCGGCCCGCTCATTCTCGTCACGCAGTTCGTCGGCTTCGTTGCGGCGTGGCGCGAAGGCGGCGGTTCGATCGGCGCGGGAATCCTCGGCGCGCTGCTGACGACATGGGTGACATTCGCGCCCTGTTTCCTCTGGATTTTCGCGGGTGCGCCCTATGTCGAACGCCTGCGCGGCAACCGTGCGCTTGCAAGCGCGCTCGCGGCGATCACGGCGGCGGTGGTCGGCGTCATCGCCAATCTCGGCATCTGGTTCGGCGTGCATTTCCTGTTCGCGCGCACCGTGCGTCTCGATGCGGGGCCGTTCGACGCTGCGCTGCCGGACTGGGCGAGCCTCGATGTCGCGGCGCTCGCGCTCACCGCGCTGCTCGGTGTCATCGCGTGGCGCTGGAAGGTCGGCATCGGCTGGCTGTTGCTGATCGGCATCGGCCTCGGGCTCGCCGTTCAGGCCGTGCTTTAGGAATCGACCCCGCCACCCGGCGGCGATATAGCGCGGGACATGCGCAGCCTGATCCCTTTCATTCTGCTGCTCGCCGCACCTGCAGCCGCGCAGCAGGCGGCGGAAGTGCCGGGCATTCCCGCCGAATGGTTCGCCGCGAAGGAAGGTGCCGCCGCGGCGCGCACGCCCGATCTCGACGCGCTTGCCAAGGATGTGCTCGACCGCGCCCGCTGGTCCACCACCACGCAGGCCTGCAAGACGCTTACCCGCACCGAGCCCTACGGTCTCCAGCCCGCAACTGCCGACCGGCTGGTCAGCGAAGGGCTGAAGGCGGGCGCGTTCGTCGGCGCGTGGACGTTCTACGCGCGCACCGATTGCGCCGAAACGCCGCTGCTCCGTTACCTCTACATCGCCGAGACGGGCGGCGAGAACCTCCTCCTCGTCGTCAATCGCGGCGAGGCGATCTCGACGCCGAGCCAGATGCGCGAGACGAGCAAGCTCGCTGCCAAGGCCGCCTACGACCGCGCGAAGCAGCAGCAGCCGTCGTGTGAAGTGACGAGCGTCGGGATGCGTCAGACGCGGATCGCCGCGACGGACGGCGATCTTTCGCCCATGCAGTTCGGCACGCGCTTCGCGGGCGGCTGGAGCGAGGCGTGGGACTTTGTGGCTTGCGGTCGCCGCGCGACCGTGACAGTCCGATTTGAAGCCGATGGCAAGGGCGGCGCTTCCGCGCGCGTGACAGACGTCACGCTGTCCTGAGCCGGACAGGGATTACGGAGAGGTTATGACGGACAAGCCGACGCTGGACGCCTGGAAGGCGCTCGCCGACAAGGAAGTGAAGGGCAAGAGCCTCGCTTGGGAGACGCCTGAGGGCATCACCGTGAAGCCGCTCTACACGGCCGAAGACGTCACCGTCGATCCCGGCCTGCCCGGCTTCGCGCCGTTCACGCGCGGCGTGCGCGGTTCCATGTACGCGGGCCGCCCGTGGACCATCCGCCAGTACGCAGGTTTCTCCACCGCCGAGGAATCGAACGCCTTCTACCGCCGCAACCTCGCCGCCGGGCAGAAGGGGCTTTCGGTGGCCTTCGATCTCGCCACGCACCGCGGTTATGATTCGGATCACCCGCGCGTTGTCGGCGATGTCGGCAAGGCGGGCGTTGCGATCGACTCGGTCGAGGACATGAAGATCCTGTTCGACGGCATCCCGCTCGATCAGATGTCCGTGTCGATGACCATGAACGGCGCGGTGATCCCGATCCTGTCGTTCTTCATCGTCGCGGGCGAGGAGCAGGGCGTCGACCGGAGGCTCCTCGACGGGACCATTCAGAACGACATCCTCAAGGAGTTCATGGTCCGCAACACCTACATCTACCCGCCCGAGCCCTCGATGCGGATCATCTCCGACATCTTCGGCTACACGTCGCGGGAGATGCCGAAGTTCAACTCCATCTCGATCTCCGGCTACCACATGCAGGAAGCCGGTGCGACGCAGGTGCAGGAGCTTGCCTTCACCATCGCCGACGGCGCCGAATACGTGCGCTACGGCGTCGCCTCGGGCCTCGACATCGACAAGTTCGCGGGCCGCCTGTCGTTCTTCTTCGCGATCGGCATGAACTTCTTCATGGAAGTTGCGAAGCTCCGCGCCGCGCGTGTGCTCTGGCACCGCGTGATGACGAACCTCGGCGCCAAGGACGAGCGCTCCAAGATGCTGCGTACGCACTGCCAGACCTCGGGCGTGTCGCTCACCGAGCAGGATCCCTACAACAACGTGATCCGCACCACGATCGAGGCGATGGCCGCGATGCTTGGCGGCACGCAGTCGCTGCACACCAACGCGCTCGACGAGGCGATCGCGCTCCCCACCGACTTCTCCGCCCGCATCGCGCGCAACACGCAGATCGTCATCCAGGAAGAGACGGGGATGACCAAGGTCGTCGATCCGCTCGGCGGCTCCTACTACGTGGAAGCGCTGACGCAGGAACTCGTCGATCAGGCGTGGGAGATCATCGAGCGTGTCGAGTCCGAAGGCGGCATGGCGAAGGCCGTGGCGGCGGGCTGGCCGAAGGCGATGATCGAGGAAGCCGCCGCCGCGCGGCAGGCGCGTGTCGACCGCGCCGAGGACGTGATCGTCGGCGTCAACAAATACCGCCTTGCGAACGAAGACCTGCTGGAAACGCTCGAGGTCGACAACACCAAGGTCCGCGAAGCCCAGATCGCGCGCATCAACGCCGTGAAGGCCGCGCGCGACGAGGCCGTCTGCCGCGCCGCGCTCGAAGCGCTCCGCGATGGTGCGGCCAAACCCTCCAGCATCGAAAACAACCTGCTCGCCCTCGCCGTGGATGCCGCGCGCGCCCGCGCCACGCTCGGCGAAATCTCGTCGGCGATGGAGGAGAGTTTCCAGCGCTACGGCACCGTGCCGACGCCGGTGAAGGGCGTCTACGCCGCGCCGTACCTAGGCGATCCGCGTTGGGAGCAAGTGGTGGATGGCGTCAAGGCCGTCGAGCGCCGCCTCGGCCGCAAGCCAAAATTGCTCGTCGCCAAAATGGGCCAGGATGGCCATGACCGCGGCGCCAATGTCATCGCGTCGGCCTTCGGCGACATGGGTTTCGACGTGGTCTCCGGGCCGCTCTTCCAGACGCCCGAGGAAACCGTTGTGCTCGCGCTCGAAACCAGTGTCGACGTCGTCGGCGCCTCGTCGCTCGCCGCCGGTCACAAGACTTTGATCCCCGAACTCATCCGCGGCCTGCGCGAGCAGGGCCGCAGCGACATCAAGGTGATCGCGGGCGGCGTCATCCCGCCGCAGGACTATGATTTCCTGCGCGATGCGGGCGTGCAGGGCATCTACGGCCCGGGCACGAATGTCGTGGAATGCGCGGCGGACGTGCTGCGCCTGCTCGGCCACAACATGCCGCCTGCAGGGCTTGCTGAAGCGGCGGAGTAGCTGCGCCCGCGGGCACCGGCCCGATTCGGACCCGTACCGAAATCGTGATATGTCTCGCCGCCTCCAAACAGGGGAGACACGTCATGACTTACCGGAAATTTGTCTCGCTTTGCGTTGCGTCCGCGTTTGTCGTTGCCTCACCCGTCGCCGCGCAGGACACGGCGAAAAAGCGCGAGAACGTCTCGTATCATGTCCTGGAGTTCGTGAAGTACAAGGAAGGCAAGGGCGAGCGCGCCTACGAGATCGTGACGAAGTATTTCGATCCCGCATCCGTGGCTTCGAAAACCCCGATTCCCGAAGAGTATCATGTCCAGTTCGGCGATTGGGACGATGTGCTCGTCTGGCCGATGAAGGGCGGGGCCGAGATCGAGTGGCAGTATTCACCCGATGATGTCGCCTGGTTCGCGGAGCTCCACAAGCTGACCGGCAGCAAGGAAGCCTCCGACAAGCTGCTCGAAGAGTGGAACGGTCTCATCGCGGATCGCAAGCGGTCCATCGCGCACCGGCATCTTCCGAAAAAGTAGCGGGCGTAAGGGAAGGGGCCTCGCGCCCCTTCCGCGTTCAGCGCGTGACGGGTTTCCGGCGCCCGACGATGATGCCCGCAAGCCCGAAACCGAGCAGCGCGAAAATGCCGGACATCGGCGGTTTCAGGGCCATTTCCGCGAAGGCCGCGGCGTTCGCAAAATAGCTTGCGGCGGCCTTGCCGTTCACCGTCGCGTTCCCTGAGGCTGCGACGATGCGGCCCTGCTCCGCGATCATCTCGTTGTTGGCGAGCGTCGCGGCATTGGCGGGCGCCGCGCGGTTGGCGAAGAACGTCACGGTTCCGGGCGCGCGGTTCACGAAGCGGTTGCCGCTCACGCGCACTAGCGCAGGCGGGTTCACGTAGCTGCCGCCCTTTCGCATCTCGAAACCATAGGCGATGGCCGTGCAGCAATTGTCGGGATTGGGGCCCTTCACCAGCAGATTGTCGCTGATCGTCGCGCCGCCGCCTTCCGGCAGATCGATAAGGTAGGAGGCGGAGCCGTTCGTGTCGTCGATCCGGTTGTCGGTGATGCGCGTGTCGAGCGCGCGGGATTTGATGTAGTGGCCGCGCGTGCCGCGCGCGAACGTCGATCCCGTCACCACCAGTCGCGCGATGCTGTTCGCATAAATCGCATGGCCCAGGCGGTCCGGTGCGCGGCTGGCCGTCCCCGTAAAGCGCGAACGGCGCACGGTCAGCACGCTGCCGTCTACGCCGTTTGCAAGGATGCCCATCTCGTTCCCGGAAAAGCGCGCGTCCGTCACCGTAAGGTTGCGGCCTTCCACGCGGATCCCCGCGCCGTTGCCGTCAGGCGCGCGTGCGCCTTCGAACGTGATCCCCATGATCGTCACGTCGTCCCCGGCGATCACGAACAGCCCCTTGCCGGCCACGGTATCGCCGCCCACCACGACGCTACCCGGCACGGCGTCCGCCGCGGCGCGGATGGTGAGGTCGTTGGCATGGAAGCGTGCGCCCTCGTAAAGACCGGGGGCGAGGACGATCGTATCGCCGGCCTCGGCATTGCGCGCCGCTTCGGCGAGCGTCGCATAGGCGCCGTTGCCGCCGACCGCGAGCGTTGCCGCCGATGCGCCGGCCGAGCCGGATGCGAGCGCCGTCGCCAGAGCGAGTCTCAATGTCATGTCCGCCGACCTCGTCATTGCCGCCATGCCGCGCGAGACCCCCGACCGCGCGGGCCGCTCATGCCCTGCAAATGATGACGGTTTCAATCGCGTGCCCCTCGAAAGCCGGGTGGAGTGCGTAGCAGACGCGACATTACGAAGCCGTTTCGTTCCGGGCGCGTTTCCAGCGCTGTGCGTAGCGGACGGCCGATACGATCGTCAGGAAAGTTGCTGCGATCATCAGGGTTTGCAGCAGAAGCGGCGATTTGAGCGCAGGCGGCAGCGGCAGCAGGATCAGCGCCACAAGCAGCATCTGCACGGCGTTTCCCGCCTTGCCGAAGCGGCCGGGGTGCAGTTCGTCGGCGTGCCCGCGCGCCCGGGCCCAGACGCTCGCGGCGAGCACGAGGCCCTCGCGCACCGCAACCACGACGGCGAACCAGCCCGGCAGCAGCTCCGTCCACCACAGCAGCGCCACGGCGGTGCCGACGAGCAGCTTGTCGGCAACCGGGTCCATCAGCCGCCCGAACGTCGTGATGATGTCCCACCGCCGCGCGATCCAGCCGTCCACGGCGTCGGTGATGGCGGCGATGGCGAAGAGGATGCCCGCCCGCGTCAGATCGCCCGAAATCAGGTACAGCGCCATCGGAGCCACAAGCAGCAGCCGGAAGATGGTGAGCAGATTGGGAATGTTGATAGGGCGCCTCCCACACTGTTTTAGTCGCCAGTATCGTCTGCACAGGATAGACGAGGCATGAATGTCATGCACGCCCGTGCCCGGTCTTTTGGAGGAAACCATGTTCCTGAAGCTCAGCGAAACCGTTTCGGTCGCGCCGCAGATCACGGCTGCCGATGTCGGCGCTGCGAAGGCGGCGGGCTTCACCGCGATCATCAACAACCGGCCGGACGGTGAGGCGCCCGACCAGCCGCCAAGCGAGACGATCGCGGCGGCGGCAGCGACGGAAGGGCTCGCTTACGCCTATATTCCGATGTCCCAGGGCGGCATAACCCCCGACATGATCGAGGCCGTGCGCAAGGCGCTCGAAGGCCAGACCACGCTCATGTTCTGTCGCTCAGGCACGCGCTCGACGATGCTCTGGGGCCTTGCCGAAGCCTCCGCCGGTAAGAATCCGGAAGAGCTCGCCGAGGCTGCGCGCGCTGCAGGATACGACCTGTCGCCGATTTACGGCGTCATGCAGCAGATGGCGACGCGGTAACGCCATGCTCGCGCAGACGCTGGTCTCGATCGGCGGCATCGCGCTCGTGGTCGTGCTGGCGCGCTGGCTCGGTGTGCGGCGGCCGGCGGCAAGCCTTGATGCGAAGGCGGCGGCCGATCTTGCCGAATTCACGCTTGCCGGGTTCGTGGCGGATGATGTCGCGCTTGGCGCAGATGGCGGCGGGGCGCTGGTTTCGGGGCAGGGAGGGCGTTTCGCACTCATCAAGCCGCACGGATCGCACTGGGCGGTGCGGGGTCTTGCCCCGCCGGTGGCCGTTACTGTCGAAAACGCTGACTTGATCGTGGAGAGCGGCGATCCCATGTTCGGCCCGGTTCGCCTGCGGATCGGCGCGGAAGCGGCGGAAACGCTTGCCGTGCGGCTGCGGGCACAGGCTGGACGTCAATGAAGCTGCCCGATCCCGTCGCCCTCGCCGTTCCGGCGTTCATCCTGCTGATGGTGGCGGAGGTGATGTGGGTGCGTTTCGGTGGGCGCGGCGAATATGAATGGCGCGATACCGCGACCTCGCTCGCCATGGGCTTCGGCAGTACGATCGCCGGCCTGATCACGGGCGGCGCGGTGATCGCGGCGGCTTACTGGCTGCACCAGTTCGCATTTCTGGATCTCGGCTGGCACTGGTGGGTGTTCGCGCTCTGCATCCTTGCCGACGATCTCGCTTATTACGTGTTCCACCGCAGCGCGCACCGCGTGCGCTGGTTCTGGGCGGCGCACGTCATCCACCATTCGAGCCAGCATTATAATCTCTCAACGGCGCTCCGGCAGACGTGGACGGGGTTCATCGCGCTGTCGTTCATTTTCCGGATGCCGCTGTTCCTCGTGTTCGATCCGGCGATGGTGCTCTTCGCCTCGGCGATCAATCTCGTCTACCAGTTCTGGATTCACACGGAGGTCGTCGGCCGGATGCCGCGCTGGTTCGAAGCGGTGATGAACACGCCTTCGCACCACCGCGTCCACCACGCGACGAACCCGCGTTATCTCGACAAGAACTACGCAGGCATGTTCATCATCTGGGACAGGATGTTCGGCACGTTCGAGCCGGAGCGCGACGACGAGCCCTGCCGCTACGGCATCGTCAAGAACCTCGGCAGCTTCAACGTGCTGTGGACGGCGTTCCACGAATGGATCGGCATCGCGAAGGACGTGTGGCACGCGCCCACGTGGGCGGCGCGCTGGAACTACATGGTGAAGCCGCCGGGCTGGAGCCACGACGGCAGCCGTGACACGTCGGAGACGATCAAGGCACGCTGGGCGGAGCGTCAGGCGCGGCTCGCGGCAGAGCCTGCCGAATGATCTCTATCGGGCGAGGGCTCGCCATCGATCCAGACGAGATCACGCTCAGCTTCATCCGCGCGAGCGGCCCCGGCGGCCAGAACGTCAACAAGGTGTCGACGGCGGTGGAGCTTCGTTTCGATCTCGCGCGTTCGCTGTCGCTGCCCGAAGCCGTCAAGCGCCGCGCCGCGCGGCTCGCCGGGCGTCGGCTGACGCTGGACGGGGTCATCGTGCTCCGCGCTGAGCGGTTCCGCACGCAGGAGATGAACCGGGAGGACGCGGAGGCGCGGCTCGTCGCGCTGCTCTCCGAAGCCGCCGTGCCGCCGACACCGCGCGTCAAGACAAAGCCGAGCAAGGCCGCGAAGGCCCGCCGCGCCGATGCCAAGACCGGGCGCGGCAAGGTGAAGGCGCTGCGCCGGAAGCCCTCGGATATCTAGAAAAGGAGAGGGGCGGCGTGGTTGCCCACGCCGCCACCCGTTTCAAAAAGGAGAGGGGCGGCGTGGTCGCCCACGCCGCCCCGGGATTTTACGCGTACTATACTCAGTAGTTGTAGGCGCGTTCGCCATGTTCGCCGAGGTCGAGACCTTCGCGCTCGACTTCCTCGGAGACGCGCAGGCCGGTGATGACCTTGGCCACCGTGAAAGCGATCGCCGAGCCCACCGCTGCCCAGATGATGGCGACCACGACCGCCTGGATCTGGATGATGAGCTGGGCGCCCACGGCGTAGTCGTCGCCACCCGGCCCACCGAGCGAGGGCAGCATGGTTACGGCCGTGAGGATCGAGCCGATGATACCGCCGACGGCATGGATGCCGAAGGCGTCGAGCGACTCGTCGATGCCGAGCTTCGCCTTGATCTTCATCACGAACACGCAGCAGAGGATACCCGCCACGAGGCCGAGCAGGATCGCGCCCATCGGGCCCGAGTTGCCGGCCGCCGGCGTGATCGCCACGAGGCCCGCGATGGCACCCGAGCAGGCGCCGAG
This sequence comes from Sphingosinicella xenopeptidilytica, assembly GCF_042676985.1. Taxonomy (NCBI): domain Bacteria; kingdom Pseudomonadati; phylum Pseudomonadota; class Alphaproteobacteria; order Sphingomonadales; family Sphingosinicellaceae; genus Sphingosinicella; species Sphingosinicella xenopeptidilytica. The sequence continues at coordinate 232,097 of NZ_JBHTIK010000002.1, forward strand.
CAGCGAGCTCTTGTGGCCGAGCACGCGCTCGGTGAGCATCCAGAAGAGCACTGCGGAGGCCGTTGCGAGGAAGGTGTTGATAAGCGCGAGGCCCGCGCCGCCGTTCGCTTCGAGCGCCGAACCGGCGTTGAAACCGAACCAGCCCACCCACAGCAGGCCCGTGCCGACCAGCGTCATGGTCAGCGAGTGCGGCGCCATGACTTCCTTCTGGTAGCCGATACGCTTGCCGAGGATGATCGCGCCGACCAGCGCCGAGACACCGGCGTTGATGTGCACGACGGTGCCGCCGGCGAAGTCCAGCGCACCCCATTCGAAGATCAGGCCGCCGGTCGCCCACACCATGTGCGCGATCGGGTAGTAGACGATCGTCAGCCAGACGATGGCGAACACCATCACCGCCGAGAACTTGATGCGCTCGACGAGGCCGCCGATGACGAGCGCGACGGTGATCGCCGAGAAGGTCATCTGGAACGAGATGAAGACGAATTCAGGGATGACGAAGCCGTCGCTGAAGGTCGCCGCCGTCGAGTCCGCGGTGATGCCCGACAGGAACATCTTGCCGAAGCCCGCGATGAAGGCGTTGCCGCCGTCGCCGAACGCCATCGTGTAGCCGTAGATCGCCCACATCAGCATCGCGAGGCTGGCCACCGCGATGATCTGCGTCAGCACCGACAGCATGTTCTTGGTGCGGACGAGACCGCCGTAGAACAGCGCGAGGCCGGGAACGATCATCGCCATGACGAGGACCGTTGCGGTCATCATCCAGGCAACGTCGCCCTTGTCGACGACCGGAGCGGCGGCTTCGGCCGCTTCCTGCGCGAAGGCAGGCAGTGAAAACAGCAGGGGGGCGCTGAAAGCCAGCGCGCGTCCCGCCAATCCAAGAGTTGGTTTCATTCCTTACCCCCAGTCCTAAAGAGCGGTTTCGTCGGTCTCGCCGGTGCGGATGCGCACGGCGCCGCCGACATCGAGCGTGAAGATCTTGCCGTCGCCGATGCTTCCGGTTGCGGCGGCGGCGGAGATGGTTTCAACCACGCGCGGAGCAAGGTCGTCGGCAGCGACGATCTCGAGCTTCAGCTTCGGAACCATGTTCACACTGTACTCAGCGCCGCGGTACACTTCCGTGTGCCCCTTCTGGCGCCCGTAACCCTTCACCTCCGTCACGGTCAGTCCCTGAACGCCGATGTCGCTCAGGGCTTCCCGCACGGGGTCGAGCTTGAATGGCTTGATGATAGCAATGATCAGCTTCATGCCTTGCCCCCTCCTGTGTGGTTGTGCCGGGGAGGCATTCTGCATGATGCGTGCCAACTGCTGCAGCGCAGCAAAACAGGCGACTCCAACCCCGTTCGAGCTGGTTTGTGATTAAAATTTAGGCGATGAAAGGTGGTCGCCTAGATTCTAGGCGAAGATATTGACGAAAGTTTAATCGTCCGCCCCGTCCAGAATCGCTTTCGCGCGATCGATGTCGCTTTCATCGACCATCAGCCGTGCTGATGCGATCGGCCCCAGTCCCAGGCTCGCTACGCCCGCGTCGAAGAGCACCGCCGGAATTCCCTCCGCCTCGAGTGCAAGGCGGGCCACATCGCCATCGATGCGGCTCGAATATTCGCGGACCATCACGAGCGGCATCAGGCGTCCTCGCTCACGTAGCGGTCGGTCACGCGGATCGGCAGCCCGTCGATGCTCCGCGTGCGGTCGGCGCGGCGTTTCACCCACGCTGATGGGTCCGTGCCCGCCTGCCGGTGGTATTTCACCAGCGTCGGCCGTTCGCGCTCCAGCGTCATGTGCGGCACGCCCCAGCCGCAACTCGTCTGCGTGCTCTCCACCGTGATGTCGAAGATCTGCCGCGTGCCGGGCAGGATCGTGAAATGCGCGGCGAGCGCCTTCCAATCCGCGTCCTGCGGCAGCACCGCCCGGCCGTACCCATAAATGCGGAAGATGAGCGCGGGGTTGTCGAACGCACAGAACATCAGCGTGATGCGCCCGTCAGCCGCGAGGTGCGCGTGCGTCTCGTTCCCAGAGCCGCCGAGATCGAGATAGGCGACGCGCTTCGGCCCGAGCACCCGAAACGAATCATAGCCCTTGGGGCTGAGGTTGATGCGCGCGTCCGCAGCGGCGGTCGCCACGAAGAACACGGGCTGGCGGGTGATGAAGGCGATGTGCTCTTCGGTAAGGTGATCGAAGAAGTCCGCCACGCGCCGCTCTCCTTTCGTCTCAGGCGGCGGTGCCGCCCACCGTCAACCCTTCCAGCATCAGCGTGGGCTGCCCGACGCCCGCGGGCACCGATTGCCCGCCCTTGCCGCAGATGCCCACGCCCTCGTCGAGTTCGAGGTCGTTGCCGATCGCGACCACTTTCTGCATCGCTTCCGGTCCCGATCCGATCAGCGTCGCGCCCTTGATCGGGGCGCCGAGCTGGCCGTTTTCGATCCGGTAGGCCTCGGTGCAGGAAAATACGAACTTGCCGTTGGTGATGTCGACCTGCCCGCCGCCGAAGCTCTTGGCGTAAATGCCGGACTTGGCGCGGGAGAGAATCTCGCCGGGATCATCCTTGCCTGCCAGCATGAACGTGTTCGTCATGCGCGGCATCGGCGCGTGCGCGAAGCTCTCGCGGCGGCCGTTGCCGGTGGGCGCCACGCCCATCAGGCGGGCGTTCAGCCGGTCCTGCATGTAGCCCTTGAGGATGCCGTCCTCGATCAGCACCGTGCGGCCCGTCGGCGTGCCCTCGTCGTCGATGGTGAGCGACCCGCGCCGGTGTTCGAGGCTGCCGTCGTCGACGATCGTGACGCCGGGTGAAGCGACGCGTTCGCCGAGCCTTCCCGAAAAGGTCGATGCACCCTTGCGGTTGAAATCGCCTTCAAGCCCATGCCCAACAGCTTCGTGCAGCAGCACGCCCGGCCAGCCGGGCCCCAGCACCACGGTCATCTCGCCCGCCGGGGCCGCGACCGCGTCGAGGTTCACAAGCGCCTGAGCGAGTGCCACATCGATCGCGCGCTCCCACGTCGCATCCTCGAACAACTGATCGTAAAGGTAGCGCCCGCCGATGCCGTGATAGCCGGTCTCGCGCCGCCCGTCCTTCTCGGCGACGATCTGCACATTGATCCGCACCAGCGGCCGGATGTCGGAGGCGCGGAAGGCGTCGCCGCGCAGGATCTCGATCGCGGACCAGCTCGCGGTGAGCGAGGCGGACACCTGCACCACGCGCGGATCGCGCGCGCGCGCGGCGGCATCGATTCGCTCCAGCAGCGCCACCTTGCGCGCGAAGGGGATCGCACTGATCGGGTCATCGTCCACGTAAAGCTTGCGGTTGGTTCGCGCGGGCGGCGCGGCGATCGTGCCGCCATGCCCGCCGCGCACCAGCGCCACGGTTTCGCCTGCGCGCCGGATCGCGGCCTCGCTGATCTCGTTGGCGTGCGCGAAGGCGGTGGTTTCGCCCGAAACGCCGCGCAGACCGAAGCCCTGCGTCGTGTCGAAGCTCGCGGATTTCATGCGCCCGTCGTCGAAGCTGAAGCTCTCGGCGACGGTGTGCTGCATGTAGAGTTCGCCGTCGTCGGTGCCGGCGAGAACGTCGGCGACGACGCGTTCGGCACGGGCCGGGTCGAGCTCGGAATAAAACAGGCGGGTCGGGTCGGTCATGCGCCCGATATGGGCGCTCCGCCCTTATTTGTCACGTGTGTCAGCGGGTCCGCCCGAAAGGATGAAGCGCCGGTCGCAATAGCCGCAGTCGACGAAGCCGTGCTCCATCTCCAGGAAAACGCGGGGATGGCCGAGCGGTCCCTCGTCGCCGTCACACGACACGCGCGTGGTGTCGACGTAGCGGATTTCGGGGACGAACTCGTCTTTCGGGGCGGTGGCGTTCATGGAGGCTGCGCTTAGCACCGGTTTTTCGCGGCCTCAAGCCCGCTCAGATAAAGTGCGGAGCGATCACCGGCCCAAGCGCGATAGCCGCTATGAAGGCGGTCTTGAGCGCGTTCGACAGCAGCACGCGGCGGCGGGAGATGGGAGCCATGAACATGGCCGGACGATGGCGCGGAAAAGGTTAGCAAAGCCTTAATGCCGTCAGCCCCGCAACGGTTCGGCGTACGAATTTGCGCGGCACTCATCTAGCCGCTTGCCGCGTGCAGGTGCGGACGGTATAGCCCGCGCCGGGAGCGGTCGTTTCGCGCGCGCCTCACCAGCTCGCGGGCCGGAACGGTCGGGGCAGGAGTTGCGTTGAATGATGGATACGGTTGAAGGAATGTCCGTCCTGGCCGACGACGAAAATCAGAAATCGGCTGCCGGGAACGGCATCGAACTGCCACAAGGCTATGTCCCCACCGAGGACGAGCCCTTCATGAATCCGCTGCAGCTGGCGTATTTCCGCAAGAAGCTGCTCGACTGGAAGGACGACATTCTTCGCGAAGCGAAGGAAACGCTCGCCCAGCTCCAGAAAGAGCCGCTGCAGGAAGCCGACGCCACCGACCGCGCATCGAGCGAGACCGACTGGTCAATCGAGCTGCGCGCGCGGGATCGGCAGCGCAAGCTGATCAACAAGATCGACGCGGCGCTCCGCCGCATCGATGCGGGCGAATACGGCTACTGCGAGGTCACCGGCGAGCCGATTTCGCTGAAGCGCCTCGATGCGCGCCCGATCGCTACGATGACGGTCGAGGCGCAGGAACGCCACGAGCGCAACGAGAAGATCACGCGCGACGAGTAGCACGGTCTTGCCTCCGGGTAGATCGTTACGCGAAAGTCACGGGAATCCGCGCCCGCCTGCGGGATTGCGCGCTGTCATCCGTCCGTCATCCGCAACGCCTCGTTAACTACGCAGCGGCTAGTTTGTACCTCTGGGTTGCAAACTGGCGGGGCCGATGACGCCGATCGATGATGCCATACGGCCGGAGGAGCTGGCCGCGCTGGAGGCTGCCTTGCCGCGCAAGTGGTGGAGCGGCAAGCGCATTGTCACGGCTGCGCTGATCGCTGCAGCCCTCGTCGTTGCGCTTTACGGTCTTCAGTGGGCGACTGCGCCCGGCGTGCTCACGCCCGCGATTCCCCATTATGTCGAAGTTCCGGCGATGACCGTGAATCTGCGCACGAAGGGCGGCGAACGCCGTTACCTCAAGGTGCATGTCGTCATCGAGGCCGCGAGCCGTGAGGACGCCGACGCGATCAAGGCCCGGCTTCCGGCGGTGATCGACGGCTTCCAGTCCTATCTGCGCGCGCTGCATCCCCAGGATCTCGGCGGGGCCTCGGGCACGTACCGCATCAAGGAAGAGCTGATGGTGCGGATCAACCGCGCGGGGCCGGGGCGGGCGAGCGACGTGCTGGTGCAGGAGCTGATCCAGCAATGACCAGCCGCAGCATGAAATTCGATCCCGAAGCCTGGCTTCGCGACGATATCGAGGCGGAATGGGCGCTGACGCGTGATCAGATGCAGCGCGCCGCGCCGCAAGGGCTGCAGCCACGCGAAACGCCGCGCGGGATACCGGCCTCTGATCAGGCGGGTATCGACGCCATCATCAACGCCGGTCTCGTCTCCACCGAACGGCTGCCGATGCTCGATGTGGTCTTCGATCGTCTCGTCCGGCTGATGACGGCGAGCCTCCGCAGCCTCACCTCCGATACGGTCGCGGTCTCCATCGAAACGGTCGCCCCGGTGCGTTTCGGTGCGTTCCTCAACGATCTGCCGCGGCCGTCGCTGATCGGCGTCGCGCAGGCGCGCGCGTGGGACAATTCGGCGCTGCTTATCGTCCGCCCGGAACTGGCCTTCGCGATCGTCGACGTGCTGCTCGGCGGGCGGCGCGGCGTGCCCCCCGCACGCATCGGCGGGCGGGGTTTCACGGCGATCGAAACGAAACTCGTCACGCGCCTCATCGATGTCGTGCTCAGCGACCTCGGCGCCGCCTTCGCGCCGCTGGCCTCGGTCAGCTTCGCGCGCGACCGGATCGAAACCAATCCCCGTTTCGCCGGGATCGCGCGTCCCACCAGCGTCGCCGTCAACGCCCGCTTCCGCATCGAGATCGATGAGCGCGGCGGGCTCCTCGATCTCGTGATTCCCCATGCGACGCTGGAGCCGGTGCGCGCGCTGCTTCTCCAGCGTTTCACGGGCGAGACGTTCGGCCGCGACCGGATCTGGGAACGGCATCTGGCGTCGGAACTTCAGCGTACCCGCGTCGAGGTGGAGGCCGTTCTCGGCGAGCAGCAGATGACGCTTGCCGAGGTGATGGGCTTCAAGCTAGGCCAGACGCTGCTTTTCGGCACGCGCGAAGAGCATCCGGTCGCGCTGCGCTGCGGCGGGCGCACGATCGGGCATGGCCGCATGGGCCGCTCGGGCAGTCAGGTGGCGGTGCGCCTCACCGACCGGGAAACCGAACACCAGCCCGGAAAGACGTTCCGCCTGCGCGGCGAGGACTAGGCCCGTGCGCCACGCCCCCCAACGCCTTCTGCTGTTCGCCGCGCTTGCTCTGGCGGTCCCCGCACCCGTTTCGGGAGACGCGCCGAACGTGCGCGTCGCGCTTCAGGCGCTCAGCGTCGCGCCCGATGCCGAGCGCCCGGAGCGGCGCTGGCGGCTGGCGCAGGATTATGCCGCCGCCGGTCTCCATGCGGAGGCGGACGGCGTGCTCGGCGTACTTGCCGCCGATTCGCCGCGCTACGCCGAAACGGCCGAATTCCACCTGCTGCGCGCCGAGGTTTTCACCGCGCTTGGCGCGCCGGAAAAGGCGCTGGCAGAGCTCGATACGCCAGCGCTCGCGGAGGTTCCGGCCGCTTGTCTTCAGCGTCTTGCCGCGTCCGCGCGGCTACGCGACCGCGCCGGGGTTGCCGCCGCGCACCGCTGCGCCGCTCCTGCGCTTGCAGCGCTGCCGGCCACGGCGCGGGCGTCCTATCTGATGGCCGCCGTTCGCACCTATGCCGAGGCGGGCGACATGGATGCGGCTGCGGGCGTGCTACGCCGGATGGATGGGCTGTCTCCCGTGCAGCAGGGCGAGGCCGAATATTGGCGTGGCGTCACGCTGCGCGGCAATGCACCGGCGGCGCTCGCACATTTCCGCCGCGCCGCCGCGGGTCCGAACCCGATCGCTGCGCTGCGCGCCGAGGTCGCGGCCACCGAAATCGAGGTCGCGGCCGGTCGCCTTACCCCGAAAGCCGCGCTCGCCCGCCTCGAAGGGCTCGATACTGTCTGGCGCGGCGGCGCTGCCGAACGCGATCTGCTGATGGCGCTCGGCAGTCTCCGGGATGCGTCCGGCGATGTCTCCGGCGCCTTCGCGGCGTGGAGCGCGGTTGCGGGCGGTTTCCCGGAGCTTCCGAAGCGGTTCAGGGCTGCCGTCGCAGACGTGCCGCCCGATCAGGCCGTCGCGCTGCTGGGCGCGTATCCCGATTATGCTCCGCAAGGCCCCGCAGCCGACACCCAGATTCGCCGCCTCGCCGAGCGCCTTGCCGATGCGGGCCGCACCGCAGAGGCCGCGCGCCTCCTCGATCATCAGGTCGCACACCGCCTCGAAGGCACGGCGCGGGCGAGCGTGGCGGTCCGACTCGCCGAGCTCCTCGTGGCGAGCGGCAATCCGCAGCGCGCGCTCACCGTCCTTGCGCAAACCCGCGCCGCGCTCCCCGCCGATCTCGATCTGCGCCGCCGTCAGGCGGAAGCCGCCGCACGCATCCGCACCGGTGACGCAGCCAAGGCCCGCGCGCTCCTCGCCGGAATCGATGGCCGCCACGCCGACCTCCTGCGCGCCGAAGCCGCGTGGACGCAGGGGGACTGGCAGGCCGTAATCGCCGGTCTCGAACCCTTGCTGCCCGAAGGTACGGCGTCCGCACAGGACACGGGCCTCATCCTCCGCGTCGCCGTCGCCGCCGCCCGGCAGGACGATCGCGACCGGCTCCGCAGTCTGGAAAGGCGCTACCGCACAATGCGCGGCCAACCCGCCCGCGCGCTCGAAGCCCTTGTGAACGCCCCGCGCGATCCGCGCGTCCTCGCGGCCGTCACGGAAGCGGTGTCGGCCTATCCGGTGATCGAAGGCAGCGCGGCGTAGGCGGCGGGGTCGCCCCACGCGAGGAACGGCCCGTTGAGGTAATCCGCCTTCCCGTACCGGAACGGCGCGCCCGCCACATCGACCATCGCGCCCCCCGCCGCGAGCAGCACGGCGTGCGCGGCGGCGGTGTCCCACTCCGATGTCGGCCCGAAGCGCGGATAGACGTCCGCCTCACCCTCGGCGATCATGCAGAACTTCAGCGACGACCCGCTCGGCTTCACGTCCGCGCCGGGAATGCGCGCGACATAGGCCATCGTGCGGTCGTCGTTATGCGAGCGGCTGGTCACGACGACGGGCCGTGCGGGCAGCACCCGGCAGCGGATCGCCGTCTTCTCATCACCATCGAACCGCCACGCGCCGTCGCCGACGATGCCCGCCCAGATCGTGCCCGTGCGCGGCGCCATCACCATGCCGAACACGGGGGCGCCCTTGTCGATCAGCCCGATGTTCACCGAATAATCCGCCCCGCCGTCGAGGAAGCTCCTGGTGCCGTCGAGCGGATCGATCAGCCAGAAGCGCTCGGCAACCGCCGGCTTCCCGTCCGCCTCGCAGGCTTCCTCGCCGACGATCTGCGTCTCGGGATCGATCCGCTTGAGCGCGGCGACGATCAGCGCCTCGGCGCGCTCGTCCGCCTCGGTCACGGGAGAGCGATCGGCCTTGGTGCGCGATGCGGCACCGGTTTCGCGGATCTGTTCGATGAGGGTTGCCGCGTCCCGGATCACCGGGAGCAGCGTGTCAAGAAAGGGTCGTGTCACGCATCCGCGGTATCGAAGAGTTCTGCGGGTTTCAAGCCGAGCCGATCGATGTGGCGGCGGATCGCCGGCCACTCGCGCGTCAGGAACTGTTTGCGCTCGTCGGCGACCAGCCGCTCGCGTGCGCCCGGCTCCACGAACAGCCCGAGCCCGCGCCGCGCCGAGACGAGCCCGGCGGTCTGCAACTCCTGATAGGCCTTGGAAACGGTGAGTGGATTGACCTGCTGCTCGGCGGCAAGCGCCCGCACCGAAGGCAGCGAATCTCCGACGCCGTACTGGCCGTCAATGATCGCAGCCGCGATCAGATCGCGAATCTGCACATAGATCGGACGTGTTGTCTGCCACATAGTGTTATAAGACCATAAGACAGTAGTACGGTCAACCGGCTTGTGTTCCTGAAGCCGAGGCTTAGGGTAGTCCCCTAAGCTTGGGGAGAGGCATATGGAGCGCCTTCTGACGGGAGTCCTGTTTGCGCTGGTTCCGGCTTCGGCCCTGGCGCAAATCCCTGAAAGTGACGTGCTGCAATGCACGGCACTCGCGTCCAATGCCGATCGCCTTGCCTGTTACGACGCGATCGGCGATCGCATCCCGGCGGCATCGGCTGCGGTGGCTGCGCGCAGGGTCGCGGCTGCGGAAGCCGCGCGCAAGGCCGAAATCGACGCTGCTGCGCGGAAGGTGGAGACGTTTGGAGCCGAGAGCACGTCGAAGCGCGACATGATTGCGGAAGACAGGCTGTCGGAGCTCAAGGTGGTCATTTCGCGCGCCGAGCTCGACGAGCTTGGGCGCTATTACCTTAGCCTCGAAAACGGGCAGGTGTGGAAGCAGCTCGATGGAACGCTGGCCACGGTCCGTTCGGGAGACACGGCTGTTCTGGAGCGCTCGGCGACGGGTGGCTATCGACTGAAGATAGAGGGCCGGTCCACGACCGTCCGCGCCGCGCGCGTCAGGTAGCGTGCCACACGCTCACGATATCGTCGAGGTCCGGGCGCGGGCGCTCTTCCAGCGGCTTCCCCGGCGTGCCGAGGAACATGAAGCCGACGATGCTGTCGCTCGGTTCGCCGAAGAGTCGCGTCACGCCCTCCGAATAGGCCGGCCAGCCCGTCAACCAGCATGACATGAAGCCTTCGGCGTGTGCGGCGTGCGCGAGCGTCATCGTTGCGGCGGCAGCCGATGCCGCCTGTTCGGCGAGCGGGATGTGCGATTCGGGTTTGGGGCGAAACAGCGTCACGACCAGCGTGGGCGCCTGCCGCGCGAAGTCGCGGATCGCCTCGCGCTCGATGCGGCCGGCTTCGGGCTTCTCAGCCACGTAGATCGCGTCCAGCGCCTCGGCGAGCGCGGCACGCTCGCTCTCCGGCACCACCACGAAGCGCCACGGCGCGAGCTTGCCATGATCCGGCACGCGCGCCGCCGCGCTCAGGATACGCCGCAGCTGGGCCTCGTCCGGGCCGGGTGCGATCATATCGCGCGCCTTGCCGGAACGGCGCGTGAGAAGCAGGGACATGGGGGTGGTGCGGTCGTTGAACACGGTCACGAATGGTTTGCCTTCTTGCCGTTCGCCGATAGGCCGTTGCCGGGAGGGAGACCGCTCGCTAGCAGAAGCGCCTCCGGAAAAGAAAGTCAGGTCGCGACGGTGCGGAATCGTTTTTGTCTTTTGCTCGCCCCTGCCGTCCTCGCTCAGCCGGCGGTTGCCGAGGAGACGATCGTCGTCACCGGCCACGCGCTCGAACAGCCGCTCGGCACACAGGCCTATGCCGTGCAGGTCGTGGACGGCGCTGCGCTGCAGGATGTGCCCGGCGGGCTGGAGACGGCGCTTGAGGCCGCCTCCGGCTTCCAGATGTTCCGCCGTACCGACAGCCGCTCGGCGAACCCGACGAGTCAGGGCGCGCAGCTTCGCGGCATCGGCGGCAATGCGTCCAGCCGCGCGCTGGTGCTGCTCGACGGCGTGCCGGTGGCCGATCCGTTCGCGGGATGGATCCCGTGGCCCGCGATCCGCCCCGAAAGCCTCTCGTCGGTCCGTATCACCACCGGTGGCGGCGCCGGGGCGTTCGGCGCGGGCGCGCTCACCGGCGTCATCGAGCTGTCGAGCGCGGGGCGAGACCGCACGCCCTTCGTCGGCATCGATTATGGCAGCCGCGATTCGGTCGCCGCGTCGGCGGGCGTCACCGTGCCGCTCGGTGGCGGCTTCATCGCGCTCGACGCCGGATACGATCGCGGCGACGGCTTCCATCTGATCCAGCGCTCGCAGCGCGGCGCGGTCGATATCCCGGCGTCCTACAAGCAATATGGCGGATCGGTGCGCTTCGTCGTGCCGGTCGGCGACGAGACCGAGCTCCAGGTGCGCGGCGCGGCCTTCGCGGACGACCGCGTGCGGGGCGTCGAGATCGTCGATTCGGCGAACAGCGGTGCCGATGCGAGCGTGCGGCTGGTGTCGCGCGGTGCGCTGCCGTGGGAGGCCGTCGCCTATCTGCAGACGCGCGACTTCTCCTCGCGCTTCGCGCGCATCGAGGCGGATCGCAGCGCCGCCTTCCCGACGCTCGACCAGTATGCGGTCCCGGCCACCGGCTACGGCGCGAAGGTGGAGATCCGCCCCACGCTCGGTGCGCACGCCTTGCGCCTCGGTGCCGACTGGCGAGGCGCGACCGGCGAGACGAAGGAGTTCTACACGCCTGTCGCCGGCGTCTACACGCGGATGCGCGAGGCGGGCGGCGACAGCAATATCTACGGCGTTTTCATTGAGGACGACTGGCGGCTGACGGACGCACTGCTGCTGACAGGAGGTGTCCGCGTCGATCGCTGGTCGCTCACGAACGGCCACCTCGACGAGCGCCAGATGGCGGGCACGGTGCTCACCGATACCGATTTCGCGAAGCGGTCGGGTACGGAGCCGAGCGCCCGGCTCGGCCTCGCGCTCGCCGCCACCCCGGCGCTCACGCTGCGCACCGCCGGCTATCTCGGCTTCCGCGTGCCGACGCTCAATGAGCTGTACCGCCCGTTCCGCGTCGGCGCCGATGCGACCGCCGCCAACGCCGCGTTGAAGCCGGAGCGGCTGCGCGGCATCGAGGCGGGGTTCGATTACCGCCCGCTCAGCACCGCGCACCTCTCGGCCACGGTCTTCTACAACCGCGCGCGGAACGCGATCGGCAACGTCACGCTCGCGCAGGGGCCGGGCACGTTCCCCGGCGTCGGCTTCGTCGCGGGCGCCTATCGCCAGCGGCTCAATCTCGATGCGATCGAGGCGTGGGGGCTGGAGGCGAACGCCGGCCTCGATCTCGGCCGCTGGTCTCTCGGGCTCTCCTACACGTTCACCGATGCGACCGTGGAGGCGAGCGGCGTGTCCGCGGCGCTCGACGGGATGCGCCCCGCGCAGACCCCGAAGCATCAGGCGAGCGCAACGGCGAGATGGCGTTCAGGTGGATGGAGCGCGGGCGTCGTTGCCCGCTACGATGGCGTGCGCTACGAGGACGATCTGCAAACGCTCCGTCTGGGTGAAGCCCTCACGCTCGACGCCTTCGCCGAAGCGCCGCTCGGGAAGGGTGTGTCGCTCCGCCTCGCCGCTGAAAATCTCGCCGATGCCAACATCGATGCCGGGCGCACCAGCGACGGCATCATCGATCGCGGCCAGCCCAGAACACTCTGGATCGGCATCAGATGGAAACCAGGACGATAAGCGTCACCAAGCGCCGAAACATTCTTTCAATGCGCCAGACGCAAGACTAGTCTCAGACCATGGGAGCGCGGCGCGGCTTCGTCGAAGTCCGTTCGTGCAAGGGATAAAGGGTCCGGACGCCAATGACTCAACCGACGGGGGCTGCCGCCGGCGCCCTTCCAGCAAGCGATTCCATGGGCACCATCCTCGGGCACCCCAAGGGGCTGTTCGTGCTGTTCTTCGCCGAAATGTGGGAGCGCTTCTCCTACTACGGGATGCGCGCGCTGCTCATCTTCTACCTCGTCCAGCACTGGATGTTCTCGGACCAGAAGGCCTCGGTGATCTACGGCGCGTACACGGCGCTCGTCTACATCACGCCCGTGATCGGCGGCTATCTCGCGGACCGCTGGCTTGGGCAGCGCAAGGCTGTGCTGTTCGGCGCGGTGTTGCTCAGCTTCGGGCACCTGCTCATGGCCGTCGAAGGCGACGGCGGTCAGAACGGCACCGCGATCGGTATCTTCTGGCTGGCGCTCGCCTTCATCGTCGTCGGCTCGGGTTTCCTCAAGGCCAATATCTCGGTGATCGTCGGGCAGCTTTATCCGCGCACCGATGTGCGGCGCGACGGCGCCTATACGATCTTCTACATGGGCATCAACGTGGGCGCGGCGCTCGGCGCGCTGATCGCTGGGTGGCTCGGGCAGACCTATGGCTGGGCCTATGGCTTCGGTGCGGCGGGGATCGGAATGCTTCTCGGCCTCGCCGTGTTCGTCTGGGGCAAACCGTATCTGCTCGGGCGCGGTGAGCCGCCATCGCCGGAGCGCCTGCGGGCAAAGTCGTTCGGAATCTCGTTCGAATGGCAGCTTTACGTGCTCAGTTTCGTGGCCGTGGCGGTGGTGTGGCTGATGATCCAGTATCAGGAGATCATCGGCGTTCTCCTTGGTATCTCGGGTGCACTCCTCGTCGGCTACATCCTGTTCACAGCAGTTGTGAAGTTGGAGCGGGAGGACCGGGACCGGATTTTCGCGGCGATCTTTCTGATCATCGGCTCGGTCCTGTTCTGGGCGTTCTTCGAACAGGCCGGATCGTCGCTCAACCTGTTCGCGGATCGGCATGTCGATCGTGAGGCTTTCGGATTTCTCGTGCCCGCATCCGTGTTCCAGTCGCTGAACTCGATCTACATCATCGTTCTGGCACCGCTGTTCGCGGGCCTGTGGGTCTGGCTCGCGCGGCGCGGCCTCGAACCGTCGACACCCTTCAAGTTCGGGCTTGGCATCCTGCAGGTCGGGCTCGGTTTCCTCGTGCTTGTCGGCGGCGCGCAGGCGGCTGGCATGAGCGCGGCAACCCCTCTCTTCTTCCTCTTCCTGATCTACCTGCTGCACACGACCGGTGAACTCTGCATGTCGCCCGTGGGGCTCAGCGCCATGAATCGTCTGGCCCCGGCGCATATGGCCAGCCTCATCATGGGGGCGTGGTTCTTCGCATCCGCCGTCGGCAATTTCGCGGCCGGACAGATCGCGGCGGCGACGGGCGGGGATCATGCCGAAAGTGCGGAGGCGGCGAAGGAAGTCGTGCTTTCCGTTTATACGAATGTCGGCTGGTTCGCGGTCGGCGCGGGGGCATTCATATTGCTGATCTCGCCGTTCATTCGCCGCCTGATGCATCTTGATACGCTGAAGGACGATGGCGTTTTGGCGGGCGCTGGGGAAATCGGGGAGCCGCAGGCGGCAGGAATCAATACGGCAGCGGAGACGCGTTCATGAAGAGTCTGGTTTTTGCGCTTGCATCGGCGGCGCTGCTTTCCGCCTGCGCAGGTCAGCAGGAGGCGCCGAAAACCGCCGGTAGCAAGCCCGCGCGCGATCTGCCGATGATCGACAAGAACCCGTTCCCGTCGACCTACAAGCCCTACGCGTCGCAGCCGACGCTGATCCGCGGCGTCAACATCTATGATGGCGCCGGCGGCAAGATCATCGGCGGCGAGGTGCTGCTGGTGGATGGCAAGATCGCCGCGATCGGGCAGAGCGTCACGGCGCCCGAAGGCGTCACCGTCGTCGACGGCGCCGGCAAATGGGTAACGCCCGGCGTCATCGATGTGCACAGCCATCTCGGCAATTATCCGACGCCCTCGGTGGATGCGCATCAGGATGGTAACGAGGTCACCGGCGCCAACACAGCGGACGTGTGGGCCGAGCATGGCGTCTGGCCGCAGGACCCCGGTTTCACCCGCGCACTCGCGGGCGGCATCACCACGCTCCACATCCTGCCCGGCTCGGCGAATTTGTTCGGCGGGCGCGGCGTTTCCCTGCGCAACGTGCCGGGCCGCACGGTGCAGGAGATGAAATTCCCCGGCGCGCCCTACACGCTCAAGATGGCGTGCGGCGAAAATCCGAAGCGCGTTTACGGCAGTCGCAATCAGAAGCCGGGAAGCCGCATGGGCAACATCGCGGTCGATCGCGCGACGTGGGCGAAGGCGCAGGAATATGATCGCAAGTGGGATGAATACGAAGGCAAGGTGAAGGCGGGCACCGCAGCGCTCAAGGATGTGCCTGCGCGCGACATCGCGATGGATACGCTGCGCGGCGTGCTCGATGGCGAAATCCTCGTGCAGAACCACTGCTACCGCGCCGACGAGATGGCGCTCGTTCTCGATATGGCGAAGGAGTTCGGCTACAAGGTTACCACCTTCCACCACGCGGTCGAAGCCTACAAGATCACCGATCTTCTGAAGGCGAACGGCACCTGCGCCGCGATGTGGGCGGATTGGTGGGGTTTCAAGATGGAATCCTACGACGGCATCCGCGAGAACCTGCCTTTCGTTCACGCGGCGGGCGGCTGCGCGGTCACGCACTCGGACGATGATCTCGGCATCCAGCGGCTCAATCAGGAAACCGCGAAGGCGCTGGCGGACGGCAACCGCGCCGGGCTCGACATCAAGCCCGAGACGGCGTGGACGTGGATCGGTATCAACGCCGCGAAGGCGCTCGGTCTCGACAAGGAGATCGGCAGCCTCGCCCCCGGCAAGCGCGCCGATGTCGTGCTCTGGAACGGCGATCCGCTCTCGGTCTATGCAAAGGCGGAGAAAGTCTGGATCGATGGCGCGCTGATGTTTGATGCGCTGTCGCGGATGCGTCCGGTCAGCGATTTCGAGCTTGGCCAGCCCGGTGAAGGAGATCCGAAATGAAGCGCCTGCTTTCGCTCCTCGCACTGACGATCGCGACGCCTGCGTCGGCGGAAACCATCGCCATCGTAAACGGCAAGGTCGCCACCATCGCCCGCGCCGAACCCATCGAAAACGGCACCGTCCTCATCCGCGACGGACGCATCGTCTCGGTCGGTTCGAACGTAGCCGTCCCGGCGGACGCGCGCGTCGTCGATGCAGCCGGCGGCTGGGTGACGCCGGGCCTGTTCGCCGGCTACTCGCGCGTCGGCATTGTCGAGGTCGATGCGGTCTCCGGCACCAACGACATCCAGGCCAACTCCGCACCCTATGCCGCAGCGATCGATATCGCGCCCGCCGTGAACCCGCTCACCACGGCGATCGCGGTCACCCGTATCGAAGGCGTGACACGCGCCGCCGTGATGCCCGATGCGGGGAACGACATCTTCGGCGGGCAGGGTCTCGTTATGTCGCTCGGCGACGGCACGCCGATCACAAGGCAACAGGCCTTCCAATACATCGTGATGGGCGAGGACGGCGCGCGGCTCGCGGGCGGCTCGCGCGGCGCCCTGTTCGCGCGCCTCGCCGATGCCTTCGCCGAGGCTGCGGCGTACGCGCGCAATCCGGCGGGCTACGGTTACGGCCGCGACCGGGGATCACTGCTCAAACGCGCTGACGCCGCCGCGCTCGCGAAGGTCATCAGCGGCGAGGTTCCGGCGGTCGTCAGCGTCAACCGCGCCAGCGACATCGTGAATGTGCTTGCGCTCAAGAAAACCTACCCGCGCCTGCGCCTCATCCTTGCCGGTGCGGCGGAAGGCTGGACGGTTGCGGACAAGATCGCCGCGGCGGGTGTTCCGGTGCTCGCTTCCGTTGCGCCCAACCTTCCTGAAAGCTTCGAGGTGCTTGCCGCGACGCAATCGAACGTCGGGCGCCTGATCCGCGCGGGCGTGAAGGTCGCGATCGTGCCGATCGGGCGCGATCTCAACCATCAGGTGCGCCTCATTCCGCAACAGGCAGGCAACCTCGTGGCGCAGGGCCGAATTCCGGGCGGCGTTCAGGTGAGCCACGCCGAGGCGCTCGCGGCGCTGACGAGGAACCCCGCCGAAATCTTCGGTCTCGGCGGCGAACTCGGTACGCTCGAACCCGGCAAGCGCGCCGATGTCGTCGTCTGGTCGGGCGATCCCATCGAGCTTGCCTCGGCACCGACCGCGCTGTTCATCGATGGTCGTGCCACGCCGCTCGAATCGCGGCAGACGAAGCTGCGCGATCGTTACAATCCGCTGAAACAGGATACGCTGCCCAAACAGTACAGCCGCTAGGAGAAGGGGAGGGCCGGGAAATGGCCGAGCTTGCAATCGCCGTTGCGTCGTTTGTGCTTACCCATTTCATCCTGTCCCACCCGCTCCGCGCGCCGATTGTGGCGAAGCTCGGCGAGAGAGGCTTTCTCGGCCTCTATTCGCTCGTTGCCTTCGCAACATTGATCTGGGCGGTGCTCGCCTATCGCGCCGCGCCGATCGAACAGCTCTGGGTGCCGCCGCTCTGGGCGGTGCATGTCGGCTGGCTTCTGATGCTCGTCGCCTGCATCCTGTTCGTGGGATCGTTCCTCGCACCCAATCCGGCGATGGTGGAGGCGGGCAAACTCCTGTCGAAAGGCACCGCGCCCAAGGGTGTGATGGGCATCACCCGCCATCCGATGATGTGGGCGTTCGGCCTTTGGGCCGTGGTACACGTCATGTCGACAGGGCGGCTCGAAACGCTGATCCTCGCGGGCGGCATCGGCATATTGGCGCTCGTCGGCGCATGGCTGCAGGATGGCAAGAAAGCCGCGCAGCTCGGTGCGGGATGGGCGGCCTATGCCGCGCACACCAGCTACTGGCCGCTTGGCGCACAGCTTTCCGGGCGGCTCGGCTGGTCGCGGATCTGGCCCGGCGTTCTGCCGATCGTGATGGGCGTCGCGCTCTACGTCATCCTCGTCATGGCGCATCCGCTCGTGATCGGGAAATCGACAGGGGCGATGCTGTGGAATTGACGGGCAAAACCGTCTGGATCACCGGCGCGTCGTCGGGGATCGGCGCGGCGCTCGCAGAGGCGTTCGGGAAGGCGGGAGCGCAAATCATCCTCTCGGGAAGGCGCGAGGCCGCGCTGGCAGATATTGCCCGGCGGCTGGAAGGCGAGCGCTTCGTCCTGCCTTTCGAGGCGACCGACTACGCCGCACTGCCGGGCATCGTCGACCGGGCGTGGGCGTGGCGCGGCGCGATCGACATCCTCGTCAACAACGCGGGCATCTCGCAGCGCTCGATCGCACTCGACACGGATTTCGACGTGTACCGGCAGATCATGGAGGTCGATTTCTTCGCGCCGCTCCGGCTCACACAGTTCGTGTTGCCCAAGATGGTCGCGCGGGGGCAGGGTCATGTCATTCAGATCGCGAGCGTCGCAGGCAAGATCGGCGTGCCGATGCGCACCGGCTACTGCGCGGCGAAGCACGCGCTCGTGGGCTTTTCGGATGCGCTGCGCGCCGAGGTCGCCCAGCACGGCATCGGCGTCACCGTGGTCACGCCAGGCTTCGTGCAGACGAACATCGCCGAGAATGCGCTCGACGGCCATGGCAAACGCTTCGGTCCCAAAGAAGACCCCGTCGGCCACGGCATCAGCGCTGCCGAGGCTGCGGCTGAAATCCTCGCCGGCCTGCGCGCTGGAAAGCCCGAAATCCCCGTGGGCAGAGGCCTCGAAATGCACGCGCTCTGGCTGAAGCGTTTGGCACCACGCTATGTGTTCAGCCGCGTCGCGAAGATGGCGCCGAAACGCTAGATTCGAAGCATCGCCAGCTTGGCCGGCGTATCATAGCGTTCGCCCGCCGTACCGCCGACCGGTGCGGCGGCGTTCAGCGCGGTGACGTCTGCAGCGGTAAGGGCGAGGTCGGCCGCACCTGCGTTTTCCTCCAGCCGTTTCACCTTCTTTGTGCCGGGGATCGGAATGATGTCGGGCCCCTGCGCCAGCAGCCATGCGAGCGCGACCTGTGCAGGTTTCGCGCCGTGCGCGTCCGCGATGCGCTTCACGGTCGCGACGAGTTCCATGTTCGCATCGAAGTTCGCACCCTGATAGCGGGGGTCATTCCGGCGGTAGTCGGTTTCCGGATAATCCTCTGCCCGTTTCACGTCGCCGGTCAGGAACCCGCGCCCGAGCGGCGAATAGGGCACGAAGGCAATGCCGTGCTTGCGGCAGGCGGGCAGAATGTCCTTCTCCACCTCTCGTTCCCACAGCGAATATTCGGATTGCAGCGCGTCGATGCGATGCGTCGCAGTGGCGCGTTCCAGAGTGCCGACACCGGCTTCGGAGAGGCCGATGAAGCGGATTTTGCCTTGGGCCTGCAGGTCCGCCATCGTGCCGACGACGTCTTCGATTGGCACGTCGGGGTCGACGCGGTGCTGGTAGAACAGGTCGATCACATCGGTTTGCAAACGTTTGAGGCTCGCCTCGCAAACAGCGCGGATGTTCTCGGGCCGGCTGTCGGTTCCCCGCGAACGCCCATCGACGATCTTGAAGCCGAACTTGGTCGCGATGAACGCCTTGCCACGCTTGCCTTTCAGCGCCTCCCCGAGGAATTCCTCGTTCGCATACGGGCCATAGACTTCGGCGGTATCGAGGAAATCGATGCCGATTTCGAGCGCGCGGTGGATGGTGCGGACGGCTTCGTCCTTGTCCACCTCGCCGTACATCGCCGCCATGCCGGAAACCCCGGCAATGCCCATGCAGCCGAGCCCGATGGCGGAAACGTCAGTCGTGCCGAGGTTGCGCCGTTTCATCGTCGATACCCTTTCCATAGATCGTTCCGGCCTTCACGCCGGCAAGGAAGCCGTTCATCTCGCGTCTCACGGGTACGGCGAGCAGTGCAAGCCCGATCAGGTTCGGTACGACCATCAGGAAGAACAGGCTGTCGATGAGGTCGATGACCTTGCCGGGCGAAAGGATCGCGCCGATCGGTTGCAGCAGGCAGTAAAGCAGCTTGAACGCAAGCTCGCTCGCGCGGCTGTGTCCGAAGAGATAGCCCCACGCCTGCAGCCCGTAGTAACCCCAAGAGATCAGCGTCGAGAAGGCGAACAGAAAAACCGCGACCGAAAGCACATAGGGAAACCACGACGCGACCGTGCCGAACGCCGCAGAGGTCATCGCGATGTCGCCGTGGCCGTCGTCGTAGACGCCGGTGACGACGATGATGAGCGCGGTCATCGTGCAGATGATCATCGTGTCGAGCAGCGGTTCGATCAGCCCGACCATACCTTCCGACGCCGGGTGATGCGTCCGCGCGGCCGCGTGCGCCATAACCGCGCTGCCAACCCCCGCCTCGCAGGAGAACACCGCGCGCCGCATCCCGACGACAAAGCTGCCGATCGCACCGCCCGCCACGGCCTCGGGCGCGAAGGCGGTGCGC
Source organism: Sphingosinicella xenopeptidilytica (assembly GCF_042676985.1). NCBI lineage: Bacteria > Pseudomonadati > Pseudomonadota > Alphaproteobacteria > Sphingomonadales > Sphingosinicellaceae > Sphingosinicella > Sphingosinicella xenopeptidilytica. Next base: position 252,084 of record NZ_JBHTIK010000002.1, read on the forward strand.
ACGATGGTCTCCAGCGCGGCGGGAATGGCGCCTGCATTCACCATCAGGATGACGATGCCGGCGCCGAGGTAGATCACGCACATCAGCGGCACCAGCCGCGCGGCGACGCTCGCGATGGAGCGCACACCGCCGATGATGACGACGCCGACCGCGATCGTGAGGAACAGCCCGTAGATAAGGCCGTTGCCCGGCCCGTTGTCGATTTCCGCGATGAGGGTGAGTTGGCTGAAGCTCTGGTTCACCTGCAAAAGCGGCAGCGCGCCGCCGAGTGCGAAAAACGCGTAAAGCCCCCCGAGATTCCGCCCCGTCTTCGGCAGGCCGAGCCGGGCAAGCCCGTTCTTGAGCGTGTACATCGGCCCGCCGAGCACTTCGCCCGAAGGCGTGAACTCGCGGTACATCAGCCCCAGCGTCACTTCGGCAGCCTTCAGCGCCATCGCAAAAAAGCCGATCACGAACATCCAGAAGGCGGCGCCCGGTCCGCCGAGCGCGATGGCGATGGCGACGCCGCCGATGTTGCCGAGGCCGATCGTGCCCGAAAGTGCGGTCGAAAGCGCCTGGAACTGGCTGACGCTGCCGGGGGCGCTGTCATCGATGTGGCGGCCGCGGATGAGCTGGAGGCCGATGCCGACGCCGCGCAGCTGCGGAATGCCCAGCCACAGCGTGAAGAAGATCATCGCGGAGCCGAGCGCCAGCACGACAAGCTCGATCTGGGCGCCGAAAAACGGCACCTTCATGAAGACGAACGCCGAAAGATGGTCGATGAAACGACCCATTGTCTCGATCATCGCGTGCAGCCCGCCCTTCATTTTAACGATTTAGAGGCATAAAGAGCCTGTTATGAACGCGTGTGCAAGATACGCGGGGGCTGGAGAGGACGATTATGGGCCGGCGCTATTTCGGCACCGATGGGATCAGGGGTCTCACCAACACCGTACCGATGACGCCGGAGATCGCGATGCGTGTCGGGCAGGCGGCGGGTGCGAAGTTCCTGCGCGGCGATCACAAGCACCGTGTCGTCATCGGCAAGGACACGCGGCTCTCCGGCTACATGATGGAATCGGCCCTGATCGCGGGCTTCACCAGCGTCGGTATGGACGTGGTGATGGTGGGGCCGGTGCCGACTCCGGCGGTCGCCATGCTCACCCGCTCGATGCGCGCCGATCTTGGCGTCATGATCTCGGCGAGCCACAACGCGTATCAGGACAACGGCATCAAGCTCTTCGGCCCGGATGGCTACAAGCTGTCGGATGCGGATGAGCTTGAGATCGAAGCCCTGCTTGAGGCCGAACCGAAACTCGCCGATCCGGCGCAGATCGGCCGCGCGAAAAAGATCGAAGACGCGCGCGGGCGCTATATCCACTTCGCGAAATCGACCTTCCCGGATCACCTGCGCCTTGATGGGCTGAAGCTCGTCGTCGATTGCGCGAACGGTGCCGCGTACAACGTTGCCCCAAGCGCGCTCTGGGAACTCGGTGCGGACGTCGAGGTGATCGGCGTCAATCCCAACGGCTTCAATATCAACGACGATGTCGGCTCCACGAAGCCCGCGGCGCTCCAGAAGAAGGTCGTGGAGACGGGCGCACACATCGGCATCGCGCTCGATGGCGACGCCGACCGGCTCATCATCGTGGACGAGCGCGGCCAGATCGTGGACGGCGACCAGCTCATGGCGCTCGTCACGCGCAGCTGGCACGCTGCGGGCCGTCTCAAGGGCGGCGGGCTCGTTGCAACGGTGATGTCGAACCTCGGCCTCGAACGCTATCTCGGCGGTCTCGGCCTCGCTCTGGAGCGCGCCAAGGTGGGCGACCGTTACGTGCTGGAAGCGATGCGCGCCAAGGGCTTCAATGTCGGCGGTGAGCAATCGGGCCATATCATCCTTTCGGACTACTCGACGACCGGCGACGGCCTCGTCGCGGCGCTTCAGGTGCTTGCCGTGCTGGTGGAAGACGGCAGGCCTGCGTCCGAAGTGCTCACGCTGTTCGATCCGCTGCCGCAACTCCTCAAGAATGTGCGCTTCAACGGCGGCCAGCCGCTCGACACCGATAGTGTGAAGGGCGTCATTGCCGCCGCCGAGGCGCGTCTCAGCGGCACGGGCCGGCTCGTCATCCGCAAATCGGGGACGGAACCGCTCATCCGCGTGATGGCGGAGGGTGAAGACATGGGCCTCGTCGAAAGCGTCGTCGATGAAATCTGTGAAGCGGTGGCAAAGGCTGCATGACCAGGCCCCAGCCGGCACGCGTCCTCGTCATCGCGGGGTCTGATTCCGGCGGCGGTGCCGGTATTCAGGCCGATATCAAGACGATCGCGATGCTCGGCGGCTATGCCATGACCGCGATCACTGCCATCACGGTGCAGGACACGAACGGCGTCCACGATGTGCACGCTGTCCCGGTCAATGTGATCGCGGCGCAGATCGAGGCGGTGCTCGCCGATATCGGCGCCGATGCCGTCAAGATCGGGATGCTTGGCAGCCAGGCGGTGATCGAGGCGGTTGCCGGTGCGCTCACCGACGTTGCCGTGCCGATCGTGCTCGATCCGGTCATGATTGCGAAGGGCGGCGCGCACTTGCTGCGCCCCGATGCGGTCGAGGCACTCACATCGCTGCTCGTGCCGATGGCGGACGTGGTGACGCCCAACATCGTCGAGGCGGAGGCGCTTTCCGGCAAGAAGATACGCTCGCCGGAAGACGCTCGCGACGCTGGCGAAGCGATCCTCGGGCTCGGCGCGAAGGCCGTGCTGGTGAAGGGCGCGCATCTGAAGGGCGATCAGATCAGCGACTGGCTGGTGACGCCGGGCCGCGCGAAGGAATGGGTCGATTCCCGCATCGCCACCAAGCACACGCACGGCACGGGCTGCACGCTTGCCTCGGCGCTCGCCGTGGGTCTCGCGCAGAAGTTGCCGCTCGAACAGGCGGCATGGCGCGCGCGCGATTATGTGCGGCAGGCGATTCTCGCCGCGCCGGGCTTCGGCGCCGGGCACGGGCCGCTCGGTCACGGCTGGCCGCTCGCGCGGTGAAGCGGGCTGCGGGGCCGGACTACAGTCACGAGGGGCGCTGCACCGGCCTTGTGGCGGGCGTTGACGAGGCAGGGCGGGGACCGCTCGCCGGCCCCGTCGTTGCAGCGGCGGTGATCCTCGATCCCGCCTGCATTCCAGACGGCCTCAACGACAGCAAGAAGCTCACGCACGCGCGCCGCGAGGCGCTGTTTGACATCATCCTTGGCTGCGCGCGCGTCGGCATCGGCGAGGCGAGCCCCGAGGAGATCGACCGGATCAACATCCTGCAGGCGACCTTCCTCGCGATGACGCGCGCGGTCGCTGCGCTGCCGGTCGCGCCCGATCATGTGCTGGTCGACGGCAACCGGGCGCCGCGCTGGAGCTATCGCTCGGACACGATCGTCGGCGGCGATGCGCGCTCGGTGTCGATCGCGGCGGCCTCGATCATCGCGAAGGTGACACGTGATCGGTTCATGGTTCGGCTCCACGAAACGCATCCCGATTACGGCTGGCACGAGAACAAGGGCTATCCGACGCGCACGCATCTGGAGGCGGTTTCACGGCTCGGCGTTACCGTCCATCACCGCCGCAGCTTCGGCCCGGTGCAGCGCGCCTCCGAAGTTTCCGCCTGAAATTTTCCATTGAGTCGTTTCCGCCACACCCACAAGGGCTGGCGTATGCCGATCTGCGCCATCGCAAGGGGTTGCGGTCAAGACTTCATGTTTAATGAAATCTTAAGTTAACTCTGCAACTCTTTGAATCCATGGACTCTTGACGCAAGAGTCCGTGCCGGGCCAAGGTCCGCGCGCTTTTGGATCAAGTGGGCGAACAGGGGGCATCATGGCGGCCAGACCGGACAGCATCGACGAGGCGTCGCGCGTCTCCTCGCGCATCATTCTCGGCGATTGCATCGCGGAGATGGAGGCAATGCCGGCAAAGTCGGTGGACCTCATCTTCGCCGATCCGCCCTACAACCTCCAGCTGAACGGCGACCTCTTCCGCCCCGAAGGTAGCCGCGTCGACGCCGTCGACAACGACTGGGACAAGTTTGATACGTTCGGCGCCTACGACAATTTCACGTGCCGCTGGCTCTCCGCTGCGCGCCGCATCCTGAAGGACGACGGCACGATCTGGGTGATCGGCAGCTACCACAACATCTTCCGCGTCGGCACGGTGCTGCAGGATCTCGGCTACTGGATCCTGAACGATATCGTCTGGCGTAAGACGAACCCGATGCCGAACTTCAAGGGCACGCGCTTTACCAACGCGCACGAGACGATGATCTGGTGTTCGAAGTCCGAAAAGGCGCGCTACACGTTCAACTATCACGCGCTCAAGATGATGAACGACGACGTGCAGATGCGCTCGGACTGGACGATCCCGATCTGCACCGGCGGCGAGCGCGTCAAGGTCGGCGGCGTCAAGGCGCACCCGACGCAGAAGCCCGAAGCACTGCTCTACCGTGTGATGATGGCGGCCTCGAACCCCGGCGACACGGTGCTCGATCCGTTCCTCGGCTCCGGCACTACCGGCGCGATGGCGAAGATGCTCGGCCGCAACTTCATCGGCATTGACCGTGAGCAGGCCTATGTCGAGGTTGCCGAGAAACGCATCGCGGAAACGAAGCCGCTTTCGCCCGACGCCATGCAGATCACGCGCGGCAAGCGGCAGGCACCGCGCGTTGCGTTCGGCACGCTTGTCGAGGCCGGGCTCATCCTGCCGGGTCAGGAACTCGTGGACACGGCGCGCCGCTACAAGGCGCGCGTCCGCGCCGATGGCAGCCTCGCTTTCCGCGGCGATGCCGGTTCCATCCACCAGATGGGCGCGGCGGCGCAGGGCGCGCCTTCGTGCAACGGCTGGACCTTCTGGCACATGGAGCGCGGCGGCGCGCTCGAACCGATCGATACGGTGCGTGAGGCCTACAGGCGCGACCTCGCGGCCTGATCCGTGAAGTCCTATTTCCGCCCCACCGGCTTCGTTGATGCGCCCTTCGGCTACGACGGGCGGGTAGCGCGGCTCGCGGGTGGGCTCACGTGGTTCTCGGCGGTCGAGGTCATCGAGCGCAGCGGCGGCAAGCGCGTTTCGCAGCGTCTGGTGCCCATCTCGGAAATCGATACGGCGAACCCGCTCTGGGCGCGGCTCACCGCGCCGCGTGCGGCGATCCAGCTCGGCGAGCGCACGGTGCGCTTTTCCGAGCCTTCGGTGATGGCGATCCTCAATCGCACGCCGGACAGCTTCTCGGATGGCGGCCGCCACGCGACCGACGACGAGGCCGCTGCCGCTGCCGTCGCGATGGCGGCGGAGGGTGCGGCGATCATCGATGTCGGCGGCGAGTCGACCCGTCCGGGTTCTGCCGAGGTGTGGGAGCAGGACGAAATCTTGCGTGTCGCGCCCGTCATCGAGCGGCTGGCGAAGGCAGGTGTCGCGGTCTCGATCGACACGCGCAAGAGCGCCGTGATGGCCGATGCCCTGTCGCGCGGCGCGGGCATGGTCAACGACGTCTCCGGCCTCACGCACGACGAACGCGCGCTCGAAACCATCGCAAACGCCGGTTGTCCCGTCGTCATCATGCACACCCAGGGCGGCCCCGAGACGATGCAGCGCGATCCGCAGTACGAAGACGCACTGCTCGACGTGTACGACTGGCTGGAAACGCGCATCGATGCGGCCGTCGCGGCGGGTATCGCGCGCGACAAGATCCTCGTCGATCCCGGCATCGGCTTCGGCAAGACCGTGCGGCATAACCTCGAAATCCTGAACGGCCTGTCGCTGTTCCATGGCCTCGGCGTGCCCGTTCTGCTCGGCGCCAGCCGCAAGCGCATCGTCGGCGCGCTTTCGAACGAGGCGCCGGTCGATCGCCGCCTCGGCGGTTCGCTCGCGCTGGTGATGACGGCGATCGGGCAGGGCGTGCAGATGGTGCGCGTCCACGATGCCTTCGAATCGGTGCAGGCCATCCGCGTCTGGCGGGGCCTGCGCGACGCGGCGCTCAGCCCGCCCACGCTGTAAGTCATCGTCCGAAAGGGCATCTGCCGCTTGTGAGCGCGCCCGGCGCGCGGGTAGAACGCTGCCGTATCTGGCGGGAGTGGCCCCCATTCGATTCGTGCTTGGATTGCTGGCTCTTATCCTGTTCGCCGGGGCGGCTGCGCTCACCGGCGAGCGGATCGCCGCGCCCGGCGTGCCGAGCGCATCCGACGTGCGCGCCGCGCGCAACCTTGCGGTTGCGCTGGCTGAGGTCGCCGCTGCCGACGAGCCTTCGCCGGTCACGGCCTCGATCGCGGACATGGAGGGCGCCGCGCGCGTGCTCACCAACGGTGTGCCCCGGCTTCGCCTGTCCCCCCGCGTCGCGGACGACGCGCTCGCCGTGAAGGCGGCTTTCCGCCTTTCAGGCGGCACATGGCTCACGGGCGGTGTGCGCATCGCCGAGGTGGAGGACTACGGCTACCCGCAGATTTCCGCGAACATCGGCACGCTGCCGATCCCGGCGCTGCTGCTTGAACCGCTGCTTGGCCTTGCCCACAAGGCGGCGGAGATGCGCGCCGGCACACGCTTCCCCACGACGCGCGAGGCGATCCTGGCGTTCGAGGCGGGGAAGGGGACGGCGAACGTCGTGCTCGATCTCCCGCAGGGGCTGCTCAAGGGTGTCAGCAAGCTCGCGCCGTCCGATGACGCAATCGACGGGCAGCGGGTGAACAGACTTTATGCAAGGACGATGGCGAGTCTGGCTGGCCGGCCGCTTGACCTGTCGGAAGTTTACGCAGCGATGTTCGCCGGTGCGCCGCGAAGCGGCGATGGCGCGCGAACGCACGCGCGCGCCGCGATGGTTGCTGCGGCGATGGTGGTCGTCGGGCCGCGCACCGCGCGTCTTGCGCGTGGCGCGGAGGCAAGCTTCAATCCCGAATTTCCGGCGACGCTGGATGTCTCGCTGGCCGGTCGCGACGATCTTGCCAAGCACTTCGCGCTGTCGGCGGCGCTTGCCGCGTCCGCCGATCCCGCCATCGGGCGGGCACTCGGCACGTGGAAAGAACTCGACGACAGCCTCGCGGGCGGCAGCGGCTTCTCCTTTGTCGATCTGGCGGCCGACCGTGCCGGGTTGCGCTTCGGCGAGGCGACGACGGATCCTGCGCGCGCGGCACGGCTCATGTCGCGGCTCGTAGCCGGCGCGGACCTGCTGCCACTCACCGCGCTCGGTTTCAGCGAAGGTATGAACAGCGATGCCTTCGAACGCCGCTACCGCGACATTTCGAGCGCGGAGTACGCGGCGGCCGTTGCGCGCGTTGACCGCGCGCTCGACACGCTTCCTATGATGGCGCGTTAAGAAAAACCGTTACCCAGCCAAAACGCAGTGATTTTTTGGCTAGTTCAGCCGTTCGACCGCCAGCGCTGTTGCTTCGCCGCCGCCGATACAGAGGCTGGCGACACCCTTCGTGAGCCCCGCGTCGCGCAGCGCGCCGAGCAGCGTGACGATCACGCGCGCGCCGCTCGCCCCGATCGGGTGACCGAGCGCGCAGGCGCCGCCGTGGACGTTCACCTTGTCCTCGTCGAGCCCGAGGTCGCGGATCGCGCACATCGCCACCACCGCGAAGGCCTCGTTGATCTCGTAGCGGTCCACGTCGCTTGCCGACCAGCCGACCTTCTTCAGCAGCTTCTCGATCGCGAACACCGGCGCGGTCGTGAACCACGCCGGGGCCTGCGCGTGCGTCGCGTGGCCGAGGATGCGGGCGATCGGCGTTAGCCCGCGCGCCTTCGCGGTCGATTCGCGCATCAGCACCAGCGCCGCGGCGCCGTCAGAGATCGACGAGCTGTTCGCCGCCGTCACCGTGCCGTCCTTCGCGAAGGCGGGCTTCAGCGTCGGAATCTTGTCGAGCTTCGCCTTGCCGGGCTGCTCGTCGATGCTCACCGTCACGTCGCCGCCACGGCCGGAAACCGTTACCGGCACGATCTCGTCCGCGAACTTGCCGTTCGCGATCGCGGCCTGCGCGCGCGTCGTCGAACGCACGGCGTAAACGTCCTGCGCCTCGCGCGTGAACTGATAGTGGCGCGCGGTTTCCTCGGCGAACGTGCCCATCGCGCGGCCCTTGTCGTAGGCGTCCTCAAGGCCGTCGAGGAACATGTGGTCCTTCACCTCGCCGTGGCCCATCCGGTATCCGCTGCGCGCCTTCGGCAGCAGGTAGGGCGCGTTCGTCATCGATTCCATGCCGCCCGCGACCATGATCTCGGCGCTGCCTGCGAGGATGATGTCGTGCGCGTCCATCGTGGCCTTCATGCCCGATCCGCACATCTTGTTGAGCGTGGTCGCGCCGACGCTTTCGGGAAGCCCCGCGCCGAGCAGCGCCTGACGCGCCGGGGCCTGGCCCTGGCCTGCGCCGAGCACGTTGCCCATGATCACCTGATCGATATCAGCTGCTGGAACGCCCGCCTCCTCGAGCGCGGCGCGGATCGCGGCGCTGCCGAGCTGGCTTGCGGTGAGGCCGGAAAGGTCACCCTGAAAGCCGCCCATGGGGGTGCGCTTCGCGCCGACGATCACGATTGGGTCCACGGGTGCTACTCCTCTTTCGTTCCGCTCATGGCGAGGCCGGACAGCGGATGCGCGCCGGCGACATTGTTTTCCCAGCCCGTCACACGCGGCGATACCAGCGACCAGCGGATCGGCGACAGGACGGCAATCAGCGGCGCATCCTCGGAAATCAGCCGGTTCGCGCGCCGCTGGAGCTGGATGCGCGTACCGGGGTCGTCCTCGGCGGCCGCGTCGGCGAGTAGCTGGTCGACCGCGGGGTTGCAATAGCCGCCAAGCCGCACCGCGCAGGTGAAGGGTTGCAGGAACGTGTCGGCGACCGGTGCGCGCGCGATGCGCTCGACGGCGGCAAGGTCGAAGTCGCCCTTCTCGATCGCGCGCCGGTGCGAAAGCGGCCCACGCGCATAGGCCTTCACGCGCACGCCGATCGCGCCCCACGAATTGCTGATCGCGGCGAGCAGATCGGCATGTTCGCGGCCGTGCGGGATCGCGACCGACAGCGTCAGCGGCTGGTCGAACGTGTAGCCGGCTTCCGCGAGCAGCCGCACCGCCTCGCTCTCGCGCACGTCCGCGGACCACCCGGCCCAGTCGCCCGCGCTTCCGGCATAGGCGTCGGGCAGCGTCGGCGGCAGCGCCGAATAGGCGGGCTGCAAGCCGGCGACGCCGAACAGGCGCGAAAGGACGCCGGCGCGATCGAAGGACATGGCGAGCGCGCGGCGCACGCGCACGTCGGCGAGCGGGCCGGAGCCTGTGCGTGCCAGATAGAAATAGAGCCCCCATGTCGGCTCCAGCCGCAGCGCCTGCGAATCGACGCTCGTCCGCGCGGCGCGCAGCCCGGTGAGGCGGCCGCCGCTCACGATATCGAGCTCGCCCGCGTTGAAGCGCCGGATTGCGCCCTCTGCATCGGCGCGGGAGAGTATGGCCCCGGCGAGCGAGACCGTATCGGCCGCATAGTAAGCGCTGTTCTTCACGAGGTGCAGTGTGCCGTCCGCGTCGCCCGCGTCGTCGGCCTTCGTGAATGCGCCCGAAGCCGGCGGAGCCTTGCCCGCGCGGGCAATCGCCGCCGCCGGGTCGGCGAGCAGTTGCAGCAACGCCGGTTCGGGCTTGGCGAGCGTGATCACCACCGTATCGGGCCGTGGATCGGAAACGCCGAGCATCCGCGCCGGGCGCCGGTTCGCGGTGATCAGCGCGGCGTTCTCGATCATCATCAGCTCGTCGCGGAGCGGATTCCCGGAGCCGGGGCTGACGATGCGCCGCATCACGGCAACGACATCGCCGGAGGTGAGCCGCCGTCCGTCCGCCCAATAGGCCTCGCGCAGCTTGAACACGTAGGTGAGCCCGTCGTCGCTGACCCGCCAGCTGAGCGCCAGCGACGGCACGACCCGTCCGCTCGGCTCCAGCGTCGTGAGTCCGATGTGCATGGCGCGCGCCGCGGCGTTTTCGAGGCTGTCGTCGGCAACGAGGCTCGCGCCGTCGTCGTTCACGAAGGCCATGCGCAGCGTGCTGTCGCCGTCGCCGTCCGCAGCGCGGTCGCAGCCGCCGAGGGCGAGCAGGGTGCAGGCGGTTATGAGGGCGGCGCGGATCATCGGGTTCGGTCTAGAGCCTGATCGTTTGGGATGGAAGCGCAGTGCGCTTTCATCCCAAACGTGAATCAGTCTCTATTATTAGCTTTGGACAGCGATTCACGTTTCAGGCTGAAGAAGCCTGAAACGATCGCGGTCCAGACCAGCAGTGTGGCAATTTCAGCCACGAGTTTTTGGATTTCGTCACGAATCTGACCCGCACGTGCGCTAGGCTCAGATTCTCGAAGCGCGGAGGTCTTTTCCTGCGCGCTGCGGTTCCCCCAAACCGACTTTGCCGGCGGCGCAGAAATGCGCCGCCGATCTTTCATGCACCCTGTCATGAAGGCGCGATTGCATGGGGCGGCGCGCGTCGGTAAGCCTTGCATTCACCATGCCAAGTCACGCCTCCCGCGCGCCAGCGCACGATATCCTGAAGCTTATCGGCGGTACGCCGCTTGTCCGCCTGCGCGGCCCATCCGAACGGACCGGCTGCACGATCCTCGGCAAGTGCGAGTTCCTCAATCCCGGCGGCTCGGTGAAGGACCGTGCGGCGCTCTACATGATCGAGGCGGCGGAGCGCGAAGGCCGGCTGAAACCCGGCGGCGTCGTTGTCGAAGGCACGGCCGGGAACACCGGCATCGGGCTTGCCGTCGTGGCGAACGCCAAGGGGTATCGCACGATCATCGTTATGCCCTCGAACCAGTCGGTCGAAAAGATGGCGACGCTGCGCGCGCTCGGCGCCGAGCTGGTGCTGGTGCCGCCGACGAAATATGCCGACCCCGAGCATTTCCAGCATCGCTCGCGGCGCATCGCGGAGGAAACGCCGGGCGCGATCTGGGCCGGGCAATTCGACAATCTCGCGAACCGGCAGGCGCATATCGAGACCACCGCCGAGGAGATCTGGGCGGATACCGGCGGCGCTGTGGACGGCTTCACCTGTTCTGTGGGCACCGGCGGCACGCTCGCGGGCACGGCGATAGGCCTCAAGGCGAAGAACGCGGAGATCCGTATTGCGCTCACCGATCCCTACGGCGCGGCCATGTATTCGTGGTTTTCGCGCGGCGTGCTGGAGCCGGAGGGCTCGTCGCTCGCCGAAGGCATCGGGCAGGGCCGTGTCACGGCGAACATCGACGGCGCGCCGGTCGATACGCAGTTCCGCGTGACGGACAAGGAGGGGCTCCGCGCCATCCACGATCTGCTTATCGAGGAGGGGATCAGCCTAGGGCTTTCCTCGGGCATCAACATCGTCGGCGCGGAAAAGCTCGCCGCCGAGATGGGGCCGGGTCACACGATCGTCACCGTGCTTTGCGATTCCGGGCTGCGCTATCTCTCCAGTCTCTACAATCCCGCGTGGCTGGCGGAAAAAGGCCTGCCGGTGCCGGACTGGCTTGCCAAGCCGTGATACCCGGATGAGCACCATCGTCCGCTTCGACAATGTCGGCCTGCGCTACGGCACGGGCGCGGAGGTGCTGCGCGACATCGGTTTCCGGCTCGAAACCGGCGCGTTCATGTTCCTCGTCGGCTCGTCGGGCGCGGGCAAGACCTCGCTCCTCCGGCTGCTCTATCTCGCGCAGCGCCCGTCGCGCGGCCGCATCGACATGTTCGGGCGTGATATCACCAGCCTGCCGCGCACGGCGCTCCCTGCGCTCCGCCGCCGCATCGGCGTCGTGCTTCAGGATTTCCGCCTGATCGAGCACCTCACCGCCTTCGACAATATCGCCCTGCCGCTCCGCATCGCGGGCGTGCACGAGGCGGAGGTGAAGGCGCATGTCGACGAGCTGATGGCATGGGTCGGCCTCGCCGAGCGGCGCGATGCGCGCCCCGCCGTGCTTTCGGGCGGCGAGCAACAGCGCGTCGCCATCGCGCGCGCAGTGATCGCGCGGCCCGATATCCTGCTTGCCGACGAGCCCACCGGCAACGTCGATCCCGAGATGGCCGGGCGGCTCCTGCACCTGTTCCATGAACTCAACCGCCTCGGCACCACGGTCGTGGTGGCGACGCACGCGCTGCACCTGATGTCGCGCGTGCCTTCCGCAATCACGCTGCGGCTCGATCGCGGCGAGATGCTCGATCCGATGGGCGTGCTGCGCAACCCGCCGCCGGTCGAGCCCGCGGAGCTTCGCGCATGATCGCGTGGCTGCAACCGCGCGCGCAGCGCTATCGGTTCCTGCCCGAAGGGCGCTGGGCAGGCGGCGCGTTGCCGTGGATCATCGGCATGATGACGTTTCTCGCAACGCTCGCACTCGCGGGCGGCATGGCGCTTTCGAATGGTGCGGCTGCGCTCACCGGGGGGCTTTCGCGCAGCTTCACCGTGCAGATCGTCGAGCCGAACCCTGATTTGAAGCGCGAGCAGACCGCGGCCGTCGCCGCTTTGCTGCGCGCGCGTGCCGATCTCGCGGACGTCGTCGTGCTCGGCGACAGCGAACTGCGTGCGCTGGTCGAGCCGTGGCTCGGCTCCGGCAACATCGGCGAGGAGCTGCCGCTTCCGACGATGATCGATGCGCGCTGGAAGACCGGTACGGGCGACATGGCCGCGATCGGCGAGGCCGTTCGCGCACTCGCCCCCACCGCCCGCATCGACACGCACGCCCAGTGGTTCCGCCCGCTCGCGGGGGTCGTCGAGGTGCTGAAATGGCTTGCCGTTTCGATCGGCGTGCTCGTCGTCGCCACGACCGCGGCGATCGTCGCGCTCTCCGTCCGCGCCGCGCTCAGCACGCACGGCCCGACGATCGAGACGCTGCACATCATGGGCGCCGAGGATCGCACCGTCGCGGCGCTGTTCGAATATCGCTATGCCATTCAGGGCCTCGTCGGGGGCGTGATCGGCGCGATCGCGGGGCTCGCCGTCATCATCGTCATCGGCAATCTGCTCGGCCAGTTCGGCGGCGGGCTTGCGGGTGAAGTCAGCCTGTCGCCGCTCGGCTGGACGGCGCTTGCCGCCGTGCCGCTGCTCGTGGCGCTGCTCACGATCCTCACGGTACGCATCACTGTCGGACGGAGGCTGAGGCAGCAGTTATGACCGCGGTTCTCGTGCGCTCCGCCATGCTGCTCGCGCTCGCATGGATCGCGGGTTTCGTCTGGTTTGTGCTCAGCCTGCCCGAACCCGCGCCGGATGACATCCGCACCGAAGGCATCGTCGTGCTCACCGGCGGCCCCGGCCGCATCGCGCGCGGCGTCGATCTGCTGCGCGCGGAGAAGGCGGAGCGGCTGCTCATCTCGGGCGTCGATGCCAGCGTCCGGCCGATCGAGCTCGCCGTCGAGCTGAACGTGCCGGCGGACGTGTTCGAATGCTGCATCGATCTCGGCAAGGAGGCCGCGGACACGCGCGGCAACGGCGAGGAGATGGCCGCGTGGGTGAAGCAGCACAAATACAAGTCCGTGCGCCTCGTCACCTCGCAGTTCCACATCAAGCGCGCGACGGCGGAAGCGCGCGCGCGCATAGGCGCGGGGGTCACGCTCGTTCCCGATGCGGTCCCTGCGCGCCTCTCTGCGCGCCTGCTCGCGCTTGAATACAGCAAGTTCCTGTTCCGGCGCCTGCTGCTGCTACTGGGTGAGGCCTGATGGTTGTGTTGCGTTCGATTGCCTTTGCCCTTGTCTTCTATGTCGTGGGTGCGCTCCTCGTGATTGCCGCGGGGTTTGATGCGCTGATCTCGCGCCGCCGTGCGCACGTCGGCGCGCGGCGCTGGTCGGCGTTCTTCCTGTGGTCGTCGTCGCGGATCGCGGGCGTGCGCTTGAAGATCGTCGGTGAACCGCCGAAAGGCCCGGTGATCGTCGCGATGAAGCATCAGGCGGCTTACGAAACGATGGCCGCGCCGCGCCTTTTCAAATGGCCGGCCGTCGTGATGAAGGCGGAGCTGATGCAGATTCCGGTCTGGGGCTGGGTCGCGCGCCGTCACGGCTCGATCCCGGTCGATCGCGATGCGTCTTCGGCGGCGATGCGCACGATGCTTCGCGTTGCCGAGCAGGCGGTCGCCGAAGGCCGCGAGATCGTGATCTTCCCCGAAGGCACGCGTACGCCGGTGGGTGAGGCGCCGCCACTGAAGCCCGGCGTGGCGGGGCTCTACAGGCTGATGAAGCTGCCGGTCGTTCCCGTTGCGCTCGATTCGGGAACGCTTTGGCCGCGCCGCAGTTTCTGGAAGCGGCCCGGCACGATCACCATGCGTTTCGGCGAGGTGATTCCCGCCGGGCTCGACCGCAAGACGTTCGAGGCGCGGCTGCACGCCGCCATCAACGAGGTGCCGTGATGCGTCGCCTGCCGTTCTGGGTGCCGGTGCTGCCGCTGCTGCTGGGGCTCGTCGCGTATTGGCTGTATTGGCAGGGCGAGGCGAAAGCCTTCGGCGAGGTCGTGGCCGCGCGGGTCGGCGTGCCCGTCGAGACGGCAGGCTTCCCGTACCGGATCGAGGCACGCGCGGCCGACATCGCGGTCCGGCGGCAGACGCGCGAGCTTTCGTTTGCGGCACATGCGTCTTCCATGGTCGTCAATCGTCAGCCGTGGCGAACGGGGCATGTCGTGATCGTGGCGGAGCAGCCGCGCCTGCAGATCGCGCTCACGCGGCTCGCTGGAATGCGTCTCGATGTCGAAGCGCCGGCGATGTTGGCGAGCGTGCGGCGGCCGGGCGACACGCTCGAACGCCTGTCGATGCAATTCGAAACCGCGAAGGTGTGGCTGCCGTTCACGGGCGGGCCGTTCGACGCGAAGAATTTCGAGCTGCACCTGCGCGAAACGCCCGGTGGCGAGCCGCAGGGGACGTCTCCGACGCTGCCGGTTCAGGCCGAGGCGCGCATCGCCGGAACGCTGGACCGCGCCGGTGCCAGCCTCGGCATCGACATTCCGCTGTTCGTGACCGCGCGCGCGCCGATCGGCGCGATAGACGGCTGGCGGAACGGCGGCACGATCGAGGTGAAAGGCGCGCAGCTTCTCGCGCAGGACAAGCCGCTCGCCGATATCGACGCCACGCTCGCACCGCTCCCCGATGGCCGCATCGCCGTCTCCGGCACGATCAGGAGCGAATGTCCGTTCACGGTGAAGGCGCTTCTCGAAGGCGCGGCCCCGGCTGCTGAATATCGCGCGCGCCGTGCCCGCACGATGGCGCTCACCGGAGACAGCGCGGCGGGGTTCGTCGTCGGCGAGCCCGAAGGCGCTACCGGTGGTCCCGTCCGAAGTCAGGAGCCGCCGTGTCCTGTCCCGCATCGATGATCGTGCGGCGGATGTCGCGGGTACGCGTGAAGAGGTTGAACAAAGTGTCGCCGTCACCCCAGCGGATCGCACGCTGAAGCGCGGTCAGGTCTTCGGTAAAGCGCTGCAGCACCTCTAGAACCGCGTCCTTGTTGGCAAGGAACACGTCACGCCACATCTGGGGATCGGACGCGGCGATGCGCGTGAAGTCGCGGAAGCCGCCCGCCGAGTATTTGATCACCTCGGACCGCGTGACGCCTTCAAGGTCGGAAGCGGTGCCGACGATCGAATAGGCGATCAGGTGGGGCAGGTGGCTCGTCACCGCGAGCACCAGATCGTGGTGCTGCGGGTCCATCGTCTCTACCTTGCTGTCGAGCCGCCGCCAGAATTCCGCAAGGCGCTCGATCGCCGTCTCGTCCGTGCCCGGAAGCGGCGTCAGGATGCACCAGCGCTGGTGGAACAGTTCAGCAAAGCCCGCGTCCGGCCCCGATTTTTCGGTGCCCGCCACCGGGTGCGCGGGGATGAAGTGCACGCCTTCGGGCAGCAGCCCGGCGAGTGCAGCGACGCTCGCCTTCACCGATCCGACATCGCTGACGATGGCGCCTTCGGGCAGGTCGTCGCGCATTTCCTCGATTGCTGCGCCCATCTGACCCACTGGTACGCACAGCACGACAAGATCAGCGTCGATCACGGCGGCGCCGGGTGTGTCGGCGACATCGTCGACGAGGCCGAGATCATCGACACGCGCGCGCACCGCGTCGCTGCCGTCGTAGCCGACGAGGTGCACGGTCGGCATGTGCAGCCGCACGGCGCGCGCGAGCGACGAACCGATGAGCCCGAGCCCGATGATGGCGACGCGAGAGAAGGGCAGCATCAGCTGAGGAAGGCGCGCAGCGCCGCGATCACGGCCTGCGTTTCCTCGTCCGTGCCGATCGAGATGCGCAGCGCGTGGCCGAGGCCCTGGTTCGGCAGCCAGCGCGTCAGGAAGCCGCGCTCGGTGAGGTAGGCGTTCGCCGCCCCGGCCGTGTGCGCGCCCGTTTCGGGGAACGTCACGAGGACGAAGTTGGCGGCCGAAGGCACTGTGCCCAGCCCCTTGTTGCCAAGCGCCTCCACCGCTTCGACGAGCGCCGCGCGGTTGCGGGCGTTGTCGGTGCGGCACTTCGCCAGCCAGTCCGGGTCGGCCAGCGCCGCGACCGCACCGGCTTGCCCCGCGCTCGTGACGTTGAACGGGCCACGGATACGGTTCACCATGTCGATCACGTCCGGCGCACCGTAGGCCCAGCCGATGCGTTCCGCGGCAAGCCCGTAGATCTTGGAGAAGGTGCGCGTCGTCACGACGTTTGGATACGTGCGGGCGAGCGCGATACCGTCGTCATACTCGGGGTCGTCGACGTATTCGGCATAGGCGGAATCGATCACCAGCAGCACGTGCGGCGGAAGGCCGGCGTGCAGCCGGTTCATTTCGGCCCCTGAGATCAGCGTTCCCGTAGGGTTGTTGGGGTTGGCGATGTAGACCAGCTTCGTGCGTTCGCTGACGGCGGCAAGCAGTGCATCGACATCGGCCGTATAATCGGTGTCCGGGGCTTCAACGGGCGTGGCGCCCGCGCGCTGCGCCGCGATCGGGTAGACCATGAAGCTGCGGCGCGAAAACAGCACCTCGTCGCCCGGACCTGCGTAGGCAAGTGCAAGGCATTGCAGGATCTCGTCGGAGCCGGTGCCGCACACGATGCGATCCGCTTCGATGCCGTGTGCCGCGGCGATGGCTTCCCGCAGGTCGTGGCTGCTTCCGTCGGAATAGCGGTTGGCCTTGCCGATGGCGGCGCGCATCGCCTCGATCGCCTTGGGGCTCGCGCCGAGCGGGTTCTCGTTCGAGGAGAGCTTGACGAGCGTCACGCCCGGTGCGGCGTTCGCGCGGCCCGGCACATAAGCCTCGATGGCGCTGATCCAGGGCTTCGCGGTCGGGGCCTCAGTCATCGTTTCCGGCTTTCCTGCTCTCGGGTTCGAACGGCACGGGCATTGGACGATGCGGCGCGCGGTTGCAAGAGAACGCGGGCGGAAAATCGTGTCGACCCTGAAACAATGGATGAAACCAAACGCGCGGGCCACGCGTTGGCGGCTCAGTGGAAACAACAGGGAGACGTGCCGTGGATAAAGGCAGTCGCACCATAGTGATCGTTGTTGCCGTGATCGTTCTGCTGGCCGTGGTGGGTTATGCGCTGGGCCTGTTCAACGTGGATGCGAGCGGCGATCTGAAGACGCCCGAAGTCAGCGTCACGGGCGGTGAGATACCGGAGGTTCAGGTCGAAACCGGCGAGATCAATATCGGTACCGAAAAGGCAACCGTTCCGGTCCCCGAGGTCGACGTGAAAACCGACAACGTCGAAATCGACGTTCCGACGGTGGATATCAAACCGGCCGGAGACGACGGCAGCGCCAAGCAATAAGCCTGCTGTTGCCGTCGAGCGCCCCGGCCGGAATCCCCCTCCGCCGGGGCGCTCAGTATTTCGAGTTCCGAGCACCCGATGACCGCTGCACCGCGATGCTCTATGCAGCATCGGCATGGGCACCAAGTACGAAGCGAATCCGGGGCAGGAAGGTCCGATGAGCGTGGCGCTCGGCGCGGCGCGGGCGGCGGCGGCACGCGGCGAGGTTCCGGTGGGCGCCGTCATCGTCGATGCGGATGGAACCGTGCTCGCGGCGGACGGCAACCGGACGCGTGAACATTCGGATCCCACCGCGCACGCCGAGATGCTGGTGATCCGCGCAGCCGCCGCGCGCCTCGGCTCCGAGCGGCTTACCGGATGCGACCTCTATGTTACGCTGGAACCGTGCCCGATGTGCGCGGCGGCGATCAGCGCGGCGCGGATCCGGCGGCTCTACTACGGCGCGTCCGATCCCAAGAGCGGCGGCGTCGAACATGGCCCGCGTATCTTCGCGGCCGCCTCCTGTCATCACCGGCCGGAGGTGTACCCGGACATTTCCGCGTCCCCCGCGGCGGCGCTGCTGCGCGAATTTTTTGCGGCGCGGCGTTAACACTCGCCTCAACATTTGAGTCTAAGTGCCGATGCCGGATAGATTTTATCCGAATCATGGGTTCCGGGAGTGCAAGGGGTCGTCACCGCAAGGGACGAGAAATGCTGTTCAAAAAAGTGCAGGCGTTCGTGGACAAGGCCAAGAAGGCCGACGACCTGCTGACCCTGACCGATCTTACACAAGCCATCACCGAAGAGCTCGGTTTCGATTGTTTCGCATTGCTGCATTCGCCGCGGCAAAACCGCGTGCCGGCCGAAACCGTGCAGCTCACCACCTATCCGGGTGCGTGGGTGGAAATGGTGCGCGACCGCGCCTACTGGGTGGATGATCCGGTGTTCGCGGCCTGCGAGATCGCGGTTGCGGGCTTCCCGTGGAAGCATATTCCCGAAATGGTCGTGCTGAGCGAACGCCAGCGCGACGTGATGCGTGTCGCGCGCGATGAAGGCCTGCTCGACGGCTTCACCGTTCCGATGCCCAAGGGCGGCACTACGGTCGGCCTCTGCTCGTTCGCGACGCGCCGCGAACGTCGCAACGATCATTATGGCGCGGCCGCTGCGCAATCGGTCGGCTGGTTCGCGTTCGAGGCGGCACGCCGCATCAGCACGCACGAGCCGATCCTGTTGCCCCCGGCGGCGGCGCTCACCCCGCGCCAGCTCGATTGCATCGTGCTTTACGCGCGCGGCAAGAGCGACGCGATGATGGCGCGGCTGCTCGGCATCAGCCCCAAGACGTGCAACGAGCATATCGAGATCGCCAAGCGCCGCTATGGCGTCGCGACCCGCCAGCAGCTGCTCGCGCGCGTGCTCTGGAACGGCCAGCTCAGCTTCGCGGATATCCTGAGCTGAGCCGTCTTGTTAGCCCGCATGGCTTGTTTAGAGTGCAGGCCGACAACACCGGAAAGTAGCCATGGCGTCAGAGACTGCGGAAAACGCATCGGCGATCACCTTCTCAACCAAGGCTCTTCCCACCGACATCCGTCTTCATGCAATGCGCGATTATCTCGCCGACATGATGCGCGTAGAGGTTGAATCGCTCGTTGCGGAAACGCCGATCGATTATTCTGCGGGCCTGTGCGTTGTGCCCGGGGCGAGCTGGGGAAGCGCCTATGCATCCGCGGTCGTGACGACACGCACCGCAACGCTCGCCCAGGACGGTCAGGACGACCTGATGCTTGTGGTGCCGGATATCCGTATGATCATACAGGCGCGAGGCGCGAACGATCTTGAAGTCCGGCCCGGAGAGGCGGTTCTGTTTTCGCAGGCGAGGGAAATGCGCATTGTGCACCCTGATGCGGGACATGCGTGGGCGCTCCGTGTCCCTCATGCGGATATTGCCGCGATGGTCCCGGGCCTTGGGTCGGCGCCTGTCCTTTCCCTGCCGGCGGGCACGCCGATGTTGTCGCTCTTGAAACGATATGGGCGCATTCTTGAAACCGAGCCGTTGGCCGGCGCGACCCAGCAAAAAATGGTCGTGCGGCAACTGCAGGAGATGATGTCGCTCGCGATCGGTGCCTCGGCCGATTTCCGGAAGCACGCGGAAGAGACAACGGTTGCCGCCGTTCGGCTGAACAGCATCAGGGCCGAAATCGCCGCTCATCTCGGCAACAGCAACCTCCGGCTGGAATGGATCGCAGCCCGGCAGAACGTCACGCCGCGTCATCTTCAGCGCATCCTCGCGCGCGAAGGCCTGCATTTCAACGACATGCTCCGGCGCGCGCGGGTGGCGAAGGCGCGGGCGCTGCTGGAAGATCCGCGCAGCGCGAGCCGCACGATCCTTTCGATCGCGCTCGAGTGCGGTTTTCCCGAAGCGTCCGCGCTCAATCGGGCGTTCCGTCAGGAATATGGCCTCAGGCCCGGCGACGTCCGCTGAGGCGGCGCCTTCGTTTGCCTAAGCCCGGCTTACCGGCCTGCGTCGCATGGCAATACCTGCCGCGCCGAGGCCGCAGATCACCAGCGCCAAAGAGGCGGGCTCAGGAACATCGCCGGGAACGCCGTCGCTCAACGTGACGTAAATGAGCGAACCGAGGCGGTCGAAATCATAGTTCACACCCGACACGTTGAGGTAGGTTTTGCTGATTTGCGTGCCGGTCGCCAAGTCGAAGGTCGCCAGCGCTGCAAAGTTGCCGGCGCTGCGCACGAGCGCCTGGAAGGTGCCGTCGGGCGCAAACAGGATGGAGCCGACGTCGCTGAAGTCGAGGCTCACGCCAAGGTCGTTCAAGTGGACGCCGCCGATGTTCTCGCCGGTAAGCCCGTCGAATGTGACCAGCGCTGCGTGGCTGCCGCCGGTTTTCACGACGCCGCGAATGGTGCCGTCGGAGGCATAGGCCATCGACCCGATTCTGTCGAAGTCGTAGCTGACGCCGCCGGTGTTGAGGTGCGTGCCGACGATGTTCTCGCCCGTGGCCGGATCGAAGGTAACCAGCGCGGCATGGCTGCCGCCAGTTTTCACGACCCCGCGGATGGTGCCGTCGGAAGCGTAGGTGATCGATCCGATTCTGTCGAAGTCGTAGCTGACGCCCTCGGTGTTGAGGTGCGTGCCGCCGATGTTCTCGCCCGTGGCCGGGTCGAAGGTAACCAGCGCGGCATGGCTGCCGCCGGTTTTCACGACCCCGCGGATGGTGGCGTCAGGCGCGGCGGTGATCGATCCGATTCTGTCGAAGTCGTAGCTGGCGCCGTCGGTGTTGAGATGCGCACCGCCGACGTTCTCGCCCGTGACCGGGTCGAATGTGACCAGCGCTGCGTGGCTGCCACCGGTTTTTACGACCGCTTTAAGTTGAGCGCCAGCCAGCGCGGGGTTTGCGATTGCCGAGCCGAGCAACAGGAGAGCGGCAACTGCAGTGTGTCCCTTCAGCGCGGCAAGGCTCGGAAATCCATAGCGGTTCATTGCGATAGCACCTCAAAATGGGCGAAGCGGCTCGCCCGTTAATCTTCGGTGCTGATAACCGCTCGAACGGCAGCCGTATTGACGGGATGCGACTCCCTTGTTGGCGCTACGCGACTCTGCGTGATCCTGCCCGTGCGCAGGCGGGCGTCGGGCTGGTGAAAGGGGGTGCCGCACTTTATAAATCGCCCCCGGTAGTTACCGGGATAGTAACCATGCATATTTTTGAGTTAAGAAGGAAATACTGCTGGTGCGCTGTACGGCGCGGTGTTTCGTGAGGGGGCTATGATCAAGTTCATAACGGCGAAGAACAAGTCGCAATATCGGGCGCTCATCGATCAGATGCACCAGGACCGCAAGCGCGTGTTCGTGGACTGGCTGAAGTGGAACATCCCGGTCGTCGGCGACAAGGAAATCGACCAGTACGACACCGACGACGCCATCTACATCATCGACGTGGATGCGGAGGGCAACCACGTCGCCTCGATCCGCTTGCTGCCGTGCTCGGTGCCGACGCTGATGGCGGAGCATTTCGCGGATATGGTGCAGAGCCCGGTCCCGGCGGACGATACCGCGTGGGAGATGACGCGCCTGTGCGCCAATCCGAACGTGAAGGACAAGCTCGCCCAGTGGACGGGCCGCAAGAACATCACGGTCGCCGCGATCGAGTTCGCGCTGATGCGCGATATCAAGCAGCTGATCTTCGTCACGCATTCGAGCTGGGTACCCACGATCCTGTCGGTGGGCTGGGATATCGAGCTGCTCGGCCTGCCGCGCGAGGACGGCACGGAATCGATCGCCGCGATGCGGATCAACGTCACGCCTGAAACGCTGACGCTGATCCGCCGCAACTGGGGGGTGAAGGAATCGCTGCTGCCGTCCGAAGAGGCGCTTTCAGCGGTTGCCTGAGGAGGCGTCGCCCCGAAAGGGGTGGCGGGTTCGAAACATGCTGGACACCAGAGTCGCGGATTCGCGGCGCGATGCCGTGCGTTTCCGTGAGATGCCAATCGGCAAATCGAATGTGCAGTAATTGCCAGTCGTGCGCGGCGTTTGCGCTGGCCGGGCGGGTCAGCGAGGCGAAGGCGCTGCTCGATGCCATCAATGTCGGTGGATTGTTCGACGCGGGGCAGGACGACGATGCGCGGATGGCGGGCCGCGCGCTTCTCGACGTTGTGCTGAAGCGCCTTGCAGACGGTGTCGACGATGCGCGCCGCCTGCCGGCGCTCTGCGATCCGCTCAGCCCGGAGGACCGAGCGTCTTGAGATAGGCGACGAGGTCGTTGATCTGCTCGGGCGAGAACTCGAACGCCGGCATGTCGCCGTGGCCGACGAACACGCCTTCCGCGAAAGCTTCGGCGATGTAGTCGGGCGGGTAGTTCGTGAACAGCGTCGCGAATGATGGTGCCGAGGCGTGCGAACTCGTCTGTCCCGCCTGCGTCGCGTGACAGCGTGTGCAGTTCGCTTCGGCGAGCGCCTTGCCGCGCGTGATGGCCGGGACGTCGCGCGAGAGTTCGGAGGGCGGCGGCGGATTGCCCTCGGGCAGCCGCGCGGCGGGCGCGGCCGCAGGCGTCTGCGACGGCTGCGACGCGGCCGTTTCGCTTTCGACCGGTTTTTCCGCGTCCTTTTTCTTCTCGCACCCGGCGAGGACAAGGCCTCCCGCCACCGCGATCATTGCCAGCCGTGCCGTAACTCCCGGAATTCCGATGCGCATACCTGTCTCCTCGCGCGCACAATGCCGTCTGCGCGGCGCGCGTCAACGGGGCGGATGCGATGAACCGCGCGTTTTGGTGCACGGCTCGTCCCGATGGCGGGAACAGGCCGGGGATGCCTCCGTTGATCAAGCACATCCAAAGGAGGAGAGCTCATCATGCAGAACGAAAGAACGCGCGAGACCAACGACCTCATCTCTTCGGAGAAGGTGGACGGCACCTCCGTTTATGCCCGCGACGGCGAACGGATCGGGTCGGTCAAGTCGCTGATGATCGAGAAACGTGGGGGCCGTGTGACGGACGCCGTGGTCTCCGTCGGCGGCTTCCTGGGGATCGGCGAGCAGTATCACAGCCTGCCGTGGTCGACGCTGAAGTACGACACGGATGTGGATGGCTACCGTCTCGATGTTACCGAAGACCAGCTTCGCAGCGGTCCGACGTTCGACGAGGCGAATACGGATACGGCGCTCGACCGCGCGTATCAGCACCGCGTCTATTCACATTACGGTGTGAACCCCTACTGGTAATCCCCGGATAGACGCCTGCAGCGGCTCGCGGTCTCCTTTGCCCGCGGGCCGCTGTTTGCATTCGCCGTTGGCCCCGCTTATGCCGCTTGCCCATGCGCGTCCCCGTCCTGCTTTCGCTCGCCATCGCCGCCTGCGGCAACGCCGCCCCGCCCGCCATTGAGCCGCTTGCCGTCGAAAGCATCGCCGTGCCCTTCGATGCGCGCGACGCTGCAAGGCAGGGGGAGGGACGCCTCAGCTATGCGGGCGGTGTGGCGCTGCGCTCGGCGACGTCATGGTTCGGCGGCCTCTCGGGGCTACGCTGCCCGGATCGTTGTTATGCGGTCGGTGATGCCGGTTTTCTCCTCAGCTTCGACCGCGTGGAGCGGAACGGCCGGCTCGTCGGCATCGAAAATGTCCGTGGCGGTGCGCTTCTCGATCGCGAAGGTGCGGCCGGGGCCAAGGCGGCGCGCGATGCGGAATCGCTCGTGCTCAGTCCCGGCGGCGCGGAGGCGCTCGTCGGTTTCGAGCGGTCCAACAGCCTGTGGGTGGTGCCTTTGGGGCAGCCGGAATGGCGCGCAAGGCAGGTCTACACGCTTCCCGAAATGAAGGATTGGCCGCTGAACGGCGGCGCGGAGACGCTTGTCATGCTGCCCGGCGGCGTACCGCTCGTCATCGCCGAGGAGGCGCCGGACGGCGGCGACCGGCCCGCGATCGCCATCGGCGCGGTGAAGCGCCCGGAAGGCACGCGCGCGAACCTTGCATTCCGTTACCGCCCGCCCGCGAATTTCTCGCCGACCGACGCCGCGCTCCTCGATGATGAACGCCTCATCATCCTGAACCGCGCGTTCTCGCCGCTTACCGGCGTGGCGATGGCGCTCGTCGAGGTGCCGCTCGTGGAGATCAAGGAAGGCGCCACCGTGCAGGGCCGCGAGATCACGCGGCTGCGGCCGCCTGTCAGCATCGACAACATGGAGGGGATCGACATCCGCCGCGAGGACGGGCGCGTGTTCATCTATCTCGTCAGCGACGACAACTTCAACGCCGCGCAGCGCACGCTGCTTCTGAAGTTCGAGTTGCTCCCGTAAGCCCCGCATAGAGAAAGGGCCGGCGGATCATCTCCACCGGCCCTTCGAAATCTTCGAAAATGAACCCGCTCAGGCGGCTGTGGCGGCGTTCAGCTTCTTCTTGATGTCACGCTTCAGGCGGCGGGCCTTCAGGCTCAGCTTCTCGTCGCGCGTCTTGACCAGCCAGTTGTCGAGGCCGCCATTGTGCTCCACCGAGCGCAGGCCGTGCGTCGAAACCTTCAGGCGAACCGTGCGGCCGAGCGCGTCGGAAATCAGCGACACGTTCTGGAGGTTCGGCAGGAACACCCGCTTGGTCTTGTTGTTGGCGTGGGACACATTGTGACCCACCTGGCGGCCCTTACCGGTCAGCTCGCAAACGCGCGACATGCTTTTCGTCCTCGAATCTTGTGTTTCAGCCGTGGCTTGAAAGTGGGCGCCTATAGGGGAGGCAGGCCTCCCCGTCAACCGCGCTCATCCGCTGCCGAGCTTCGAAAGCACGAAGGCGAACAGAAATCCAGTCACCGCGATGAGCCCTGCGAATTCGGGCGTTTCCTCGGTCGCCTCGGGGATCATCGTGTCGACGAGCATGGCGAGGATGCCGCCTGCCGCAACCGCCGTGGTCGCGGCGAGCACGTTCGGGTCGGCGCCCGCGAGCAGCAGGTTGCCGAGCATCGCTGCCAGCCCCGAGGCAAGCGCGATGCCGCCCCAAACGCCGAAGATATATGTTGGCCCGCGCCCCGCCGCGCGCATCCCGGCGGCGCTGGAAAGCCCCTCCGGCACGTTCGAGAGGAACACGGCGGCGACCATCACGAGGCTGACGCCCGTGCCGTCGAGCAGGCTGACGCCGATCGCGATCGATTCGGGGATACCGTCCAGCAGTGCGCCGACGGCGATGGCGAGCCCGCCGCTCTCCGCGGCCGGTGTCTGGCTTTCGCCGGGGTTGTAGCCGGATCGCTTGCGGTGCTGCGCGCCCCGGCGCGATATCGCGATGTTGGCGGCGGTGTAGAGGATCGCGCCGCCCAGGAAGCCCACGGCAGCAGCATCGAAGCCGCCCTGGCGATAGGCCTCGTCCATCAGGTCGAAGGCGACGGCGGAGATGAGCACGCCCGAACCGAACGCCATCACCACCGCGATCAGCCGCTGCGACGGGCGGCGGAGCGTCGCGAACGCGGCGCCGATCAGCAGCGCGCAGCCGCTGCCGAACCCCCACAAGCCTGCTTCAAGCCACTGCGGCACCGCACCCCCGCACGCCTCGCTGATGCCCCGGCATAGCGCAGTGTATCCCAAAAGTCTCGCCGGGCCGGGTGCACGCAAACCGCTCTTTCATCGCCGATCTTTCCGTTCTAGACGGGAATCATGCCTCTTTTCGCGATCCACTGCATCGACAAGCCCGCCAGCGGCGATCTGCGTACCGCAACCCGGCCCACGCACCTCGAACATCTGGAAAGCGTCGGCGATCGCCTCCTCGTCGCCGGGCCGCTGCTCGATGAAGAGGGGCGGCCGATCGGCTCGCTGCTCATCATCGACTTCGATGATCGCAAGGCCGCGATCCAGTTCGCGGCGGATGATCCCTATGCGCAGGCCGGGCTGTTCGCCTCGGTTGCGGTAACGGCATGGCGGCAGGTTCTTCCGAAATAAACGTCCTCAGCGAACACCGTGGCCCGGTGTTCGTCGTGACGATCAATCGTCCGGATGCGCGGAATGCCGTCGATGGCCCCACCGCCGCCGCGCTCGTCGAAGCTTTCCGTGCGTTCGATTCCGATGCGTCGCTGTCGGTTGCCGTGCTGACCGGCGCGGGCGGCAATTTCTGTGCGGGTGCGGACCTGAAGGCGATGGGCACCGCACGCGGAAACCGCGTCGATGTCGCGGGCGACGGACCGATGGGGCCGAGCCGCCTCGTGCTTTCGAAGCCCGTGATCGCCGCGATCGAGGGTTATGCGGTCGCGGGCGGGCTGGAGCTTGCCGTCTGGTGCGACATGCGCGTCGCCGCGCGCTCGGCGGTGTTCGGCGTTTTCTGCCGCCGCTGGGGCGTGCCGCTGATCGACGGCGGCACCGTGCGGCTGCCGCGCCTCGTCGGCGAATCGCACGCGCTCGACATGATCCTCACCGGGCGGGCGGTTGCGGCGGAGGAGGCGCTCGGCTGGGGCCTCGCGAACCGCGTCGTGGAGGATGGTGCGGCTCTGGAGGCCGCGGTCGCGCTGGCGGAAACGATCTCTGCGTTCCCGCAGGCCTGTCTTCGCAACGACCGCGCCAGCGCGCGCGGCCAGTGGGGTTCACCGGAAGTGGAGGCGATGGCGCGCGAGTTCGCGCTCGGCATGGAAACGCTGGCCTCGGATGAGGGTCGGGCGGGCGCAGCGCGTTTCGCCGGCGGTGCCGGGCGCGGTGGCCGTATCGAATGAACGCAAGGCCGAATCGGCGACTTTCATGACGTCATGACGTTGACGCTCCGGCCGCGCTGCGGCACATGCGCCGTATCGGGTCTGTAGGCGTTCCTCTTTCACCGGCCCCACGGCGCGATGGATCTTCATGGACGTTCTTCGGCATTTCGGTTTGAAGCATGTGCTGTTCCGGCAGGAACCGCACGGGCAGCTCTATCTGCACCATGGCTTCGAGACGGCACTCTCGGAAATCGTGGACGCCGTGCTGGCGTGCGAGGGCGTGACGCTCACGGGCGCCGCGGGCATGGGCAAATCGCAGCTGCTGGCGGCGGCAGCGCGGGAGCTTGCCGCGCGCGGCGTTTCGGCGGCGAGCTTCGCCGGCCCCACGCTCGCCGCACAGGCCGATTTCGCCAATCTCGATGCGATCCTCGTCGACGAGGCCGATGCCGCTGCGCCGCGCGTGCTTGAAGCCGTGCTCGCCAAGGCCGCGCAGCACCGCGTCACCGCCGTGCTTGCCGCGCTCGAATCTTCGCGGCTTGGCAAGCCGGGGCGGCTCGTCAGGCTGGCGCCGATGGCGGGCAGCGAAATCGCGGATTTCCTCGTCGATGCATCCGCCGCCGCGGGACGGCCGGATCTGTTCACGGTCGCCGCGCAGGAAGCGATTGTCGAGGCGGTCTCGGGCAATCCGCGCGTTCTGAAGCAGATCGCCGGCGCTGCGCTTCTGGAGGCGATGTTCGAGGGCGGGGTCGTCGTCGAGCAGCGCCACGTGCTCGCGGCGATCGCCGCCCGCCCGCCGCTTCCCGCGGCGGAGCCCGATTATGTCCTCGAAGCGCCGCAGCGGCCGCAGCGTACCACGCCGCTGCAGCCCGCGCCGATCGTGGTTGCGGAGCCGGAACCCGAAGCACTACAGCCGATGAAATCGTGGGTAGCGGAAGAACCGCGCCGCCGTTTCGGCGCGCGCGGCTTCATCGCGGCCACGGGGGCCCTCGGCCTTCTGATCGCGGCAGCGCTCGCCTACGCGGTCGATACTTTCGGGTGGGACCGCATCTCCGCGTTCCTGCATCTTCCCGAGACCGCGCGACCTGCAACCAGCGAACTGCGTCCGGTCCTGCAAGGCCCCGCGCCGGGCTTCTCCGAGCCCGAACTCGCCGTGCTGCCGGGCACCGGCGATATCATCGACGAGCCCGTCCCGCTTCCTGCGCTCACCGAGACGCTGTCGGACGGCAGCACCGTGGTGCCGCCGCCGGTGCCCGACGCCGCGACCCCGGGCTACCGCCCGCCTTCGGCGACACTGCCCACCATCTCCGCCGCCGTTCGTGCGGGTATCGCCAACCCGTCAGTCGGAAAAACACGGGGCGCCGCCGCTGCACTGCCGCAGGAAGGCCCGGCAATCGAAGGCCGTGAAGCTCTCACCGAACTGCCCGCGCACGACATCGAGGCCGCGCCGCTTCCCGCAATCAAAGACTAGCGCCGCCGAATCCCCTCGGCGATCATCTCGTTGGCGAGCGTCGCGACGGTTTCCGGGTCGGACGAATCGTCGAGCACGCAGTAGCGCAGGCCGAGGAAGACGTTGATGCCCATGATCGCCCAGGCGTGGGCCTCGCTCACGTCCTCGCGAATCTCGCCGCGCGCGGCGCCCACCTTCAGCCTGTCGAGGATGCGGCGCGCCGTGCCCTGATAGTGCTGCCGGTAGCTTTCGGGGTCCGCGAACTCGGCCTCGTCGATGATTCGGTAGACCTCCTTGTGCTCGCGCGCGAATTCCAGGAAAGCCTTCAGCGCCGCGCGCTCGCCCGAAAGCGTATCCGTGGTGCAGGCGATCGCCTCACCGGCGCGCTGGCCGACGCGGGCGGACATGTCGCGCACAAGCGCGCGGAAGATTTCATCCTTCGATTCGAAGTAGGTGTAGAAGCTGCCGAGCGCCACGCCCGCACGCCGCGTGATCCCGCTGATCGAGCCCTCATGGAAGCCCTTTTCGCCGAATTCGACCGCGGCGGCGTCGAGCAGCGCGCGCTGTGTTTTGCGCCCGCGCGCGGTCCGCGGCTCGCGGTCCGTGTGTTGCGGAATTGCATCGGTTGGCATCGAGCTCCCCTTCATTCTTTCCCGACCCCATAATTCAATTTGAAAGGTGGTTCAACTTTCAGTATTGGCGATTCAACACAAGAGCCATCGGGCTCGGCCTTACAGCATTGGGGAGGAAGAATGCGCCGCATTTCGATTCATTCCGTTCTTGTCGCCACCACCGCGCTTGCCGCGTTCGCGCCGCTTCCGGCGTTCGCGCAGGACACTGCGGCCAGCGAGGCCATCGAGGACGCGATCGTCGTCACCGCCCGCCGCCGCGAGGAGAGCCTGCAGGACGTGCCGATCGCGATCTCCGCGTTCAGCGGCGCCGCGCTTGAGCGGCAGGGTGCGCTCGACATCACCGAAATCAGCCAGGCCGCACCGAACGTGACGCTCGAAGTGTCGCGCGGCACCAACACCACGCTCACCGCCTTCATCCGCGGCGTCGGCCAGCAGGATCCGGTCGCGGGCTTCGAGGCGGGCGTCGGCCTCTATCTCGACGACGTCTACCTCAACCGTCCGCAGGCGGCCGTGCTCGACATCTATGATGTGGAACGCATCGAGGTGCTGCGCGGCCCGCAGGGCACGCTCTATGGCCGCAACACCATCGGCGGCGCGGTGAAGTACGTCACCAAGAAGCTCGCTGCCGATCCGATGCTGCGCCTGCGTGGTTCGCTCGGCACCGATGAGCAGGCGGACCTCGTCGTTACCGGCAGCATCCCTGTGGGCGATGGCACGCTCCGCCTTGGCGGTTCGGTCGCGCGTCTCAGCCGCGGCGGCTTCGGCAAAAACCTCACCACGGGCGACGACAACTACAACAAGGATATCTGGGCGGGCCGCGCCACTGCCGAGGTCCACGGCGACAGCGTCTTCATCCGTCTCTCGGGCGACTACACCAAGGACAAGAGCAATCCGCGCGGCGGCCACCGCCTGATCGCCGGGATCACGAGCGGCACGCCGGTGCTGGACGACGTTTACGACAGCCGCGGCGGACTTGATGATCCGAAGCAGGAAGTGAAGGCGTGGGGCACCGCGTTGTTCATCGAGGCGAACCCGTCTGATGTCGTCACGTTGCGCAGCATCACCTCCTATCGCAAGGACGACAGCGGCACGCCGATCGATTTCGATGCGCTTCCGTCGGTCAACGTCGATGTGCCTGCCACGTACAACAACAAGCAGCTCTCGCAGGAAATCCAGTTCCTCTACCAGAACGGCGGTTTCAGCGGCCTCATAGGCGGATACTTCCTCGATGCAAGCTCGCAGACGGCGTTCGACGTGCGCCTGCCGGGCGGTGTCACCGCGCTCACCTTCGGCGATGTCGATACGGAGACCTTCGCGGTCTTCGGCGATTTCACCTATGACCTCAGCGACCAGTTCAGCCTGTCTGTCGGCGGTCGCTATACGTGGGACGAGCGCAGCTCGACGATCCTCAGGCAGACGTACCTTGGCGGCGGCTCGCCCTTTTTCGGGGGCGGCGGCACACTCTTTGCCACCACGTCCGATTTCACGGGCAAGGCGAATTTCAAGGAATTCACCCCGCGCGCCTCGGTCAGCTTCAAGCCGAACCCGGATCACAACCTCTACGCCAGCTATTCCAAGGGCTTCAAGGGCGGCGGCTTCGATCCGCGCGGCGTCAGCACGGCGGCACCGGACGCGAACAGCGACGGTGTTCGCAGCTATGACGAGATCTTCGATTTCCTCTCGTTCGCTCCCGAAACCGTGGACAGTTACGAGATCGGCTGGAAGGCCTCGCTGTTCGATCGCCGCGTCCGTTTCAGCCTCGCGGCCTTCCACGCCGATTACAAGGACGTGCAGATCCCCGGTTCGGTCGGCACCGTCATCGGCGGCCAGCAGACCTTCATCGGCGTGACGACGAACGCCGGCAAGGCGCGCATCCAGGGCATCGAGTTCGAAGGCAATGCGATCCTCGCGGAAAGCTTCGGCGCCACGGATGATCAGCTCAGCTTCAACTGGGCGCTCGGCTACATCAATGCCGACTACAAGCGGTTCATCGACAGCCGCGGCATCGACGTTGCCGATCGCCGCAACGTGCAGAACACGCCGAAGTGGACGGCATCGGGTACGCTCGCCTACGCTGTACCGGTCTCTTCGGGAACGCTCAATGTCAGCACGACGCTTTCCTACCGCAGCAAGACCTACCAGTTCGAGTTGCCCGCCGAGGGGCTCGACCAGAAGGGCTATTCGCTCTGGGATGCAAGCCTGGTCTGGACGTCGGACAGCGACCGCTTCAGCCTTGGCCTCCACGGCAAGAACATGCTGAACAAGAAGTACATCACCTCCGGCTACGTGTTCCTCAGCCAGAATCCGGACACCGGCGCCTATAACCGCACACTGGCGGGCGCCCTCATCCCGACGCTCGGCAACGAAGGCGTGCTCACGGCCTACTACGGCAACCCCCGCCAGGTGTTCGTCACGGCCGGGTACAAGTTCTGAACGGTTCCTCCACCCCCAACCCTCGCCCCGGCACGCAAACCCGCGTGCTGGGGCTTCTTCTGCTCGTCTATACGTTCAACTTCATCGACCGGCAGATCATCGGCATCCTCGCGGGGCCGATCAAGGCGGACCTAGGCCTTTCCGATACGGAGCTCGGCCTGATGGGCGGGCTCGCCTTCGCGCTTTTCTATTCGGGCCTCGGCATCCCGATCGCCGTCGCGGCGGACCGGCTGAGCCGAAGCCGCATCATCGCCATCTCGCTCGGCCTCTGGAGCCTGTTCACGGCGGCGTGCGGTCTTGCCGGCAACTTCTGGCAGCTTTTCCTCGCGCGTCTCGGCGTCGGGGTGGGGGAGGCGGGCGGTGTTGCGCCCTCCTATTCGCTCATCGCCGATTATTTCCCGCCCGATCAGCGTGCCCGCGCGCTTGCCGTGTTTTCGTTCGGCATACCCATAGGCTCGGCGCTCGGCGTGATGCTCGGCGGCTGGGTCGCGAGCGAAGTCGACTGGCGCTTCGCCTTCATCGCCGTGGGCCTTGCGGGGCTCCTCATCGTGCCCGTGTTCAAGCTCGGCGTGCCGGAGCCCGAACGCGGCCGTTTCGATCCACCCGCCGGGGAACGCCCGCCGGTGCGGCACGTGCTCGCCACCGTGGTCGGCAAGCCGACGTTCTGGTTCATTTCCTTCGGCGCCTCCTGCAGCTCGATGTGCGGCTACGGCCTCATGTTCTGGCTGCCGTCCTATTTCGGGCGCAGCCTCGGGCTCGGCCTTGCAGAGATCGGCCTGTACATGGGCGCGATCCTGTTCTTCGGCGGCATCGCGGGCGTGTGGGCGGGCGGCTGGCTTGGCGATCGCCTCGGCCGCGCCAGCAAGCGCGCCTATGTGCTGGTTCCGGCGGCGGCCTTCGTCGTGGCGGTGCCCTTCTATGCGGCGGGCATCCTGCAATCCTCGCTCGCGCTTGCATTCGTGCTGTTCCTCGTGCCGCAGGCGCTTGCGCTGATGTGGCTCGGCCCGGTCATCAACGCCGTGCAGGGCCTCGTGCCGCCCACGATGCGCGCGACCGCCTCGGCCTGCTTCCTGTTCGTCAACAACCTCCTCGGCATCGGTGCGGGAACGCTCTTCTTCGGCGCCGTCTCCGACCTCTACGGCAGCCGCTTCGGCGATGAATCGCTCCGCTACGCCATCCTCACCGGCCTCGGCTTCTACCTCCTCGCCGCCGTTTTCCTCTGGCTCGCCTCCCGCCGCATCGAGCGCGATTGGCACAACTGAGGCGCTCGGCCGCCAAAAGTTAACGAATTGTAAATTTCCACCTTGGCGACGGTCGCCGCGGTGGTATCAATACGCCATGCGTAAGCTGGCTCGCATCGGACGGCTGTTCAAGATCACCAACGGCTTCGAGGCCGGGGTGATCATTTATGCGCTTGCTCTCGGTGCGGCGCTGCGCGGCGAGGCGTATCTCAATGCCTATCCCGGCGGCTTCGGCTGGGCGCTCTTTGCGGCGTGTATGCTCGCCGTGCTCATGGCCGGGGCGGCGCTCGTCGATGGGGTTCGCGCGGCAAGTCCGGAGCTGGCTGCCGAGCGGCGGCTCCTGCGTGTGACGCGCGGTGCGCGCGGCCCACGGGGCTGATCGCAAGCCCGTCCGTCTTCCGTGCAAGCACGAAGTGAATGCCGCCGAGCGCGGGCAGCAGGCGTGTCAGCGGCCTGTCGAGCCATTTGAGGCCACGCACCGGCGGTGCCACCAGCGCCGTCTTCCACGCGATGGGCTCGAACATCGCCTCGCGCAGCAGCGTGCCGAGTCCGTTGCGGCCATAGGGCTGCCCCTGCCCGAACGGGGTCGATTCGAAGTGCGTCCACACCCCCGCGCGGTTCGGCACGATCAGGATGAGTTCGCCCGCGGGCGCCAGCACGCGCCACAGCTCGCGCAGCAGCTTCGGCGGATCGGCGAATTCGAGCGCGTGCACCAGCAGCGCCTGATCGAACAGCGCCTCCATGAAAGGCAGCGCGGTTTCGCGCGCGCTCACAGCGCATGATGGTCCCCGGCGCGGCCATGCCCGCGCGCCCTGATCGGTGGGCATCACCATGCACAATCGCTCGACGCGGGCGGGATCGAGGCCTTGCAGCAACGGCGCCGGATAACCGAGCGCGAGCAGCCGCGCCGAGGCATCGGT
Source organism: Sphingosinicella xenopeptidilytica (assembly GCF_042676985.1). Taxonomy (NCBI): domain Bacteria; kingdom Pseudomonadati; phylum Pseudomonadota; class Alphaproteobacteria; order Sphingomonadales; family Sphingosinicellaceae; genus Sphingosinicella; species Sphingosinicella xenopeptidilytica. The sequence continues at coordinate 285,570 of NZ_JBHTIK010000002.1, forward strand.
GCGGACGGCGGGGGCGACGATCTGCGCGAGCAGCCGCGCGGTCCGGCGCCCGTCCGCGCCCGCGTAATAGGCTCTCAGCGCGTCGAGGCCCGGCCTCATGGCGCCGTCGGTGCTACCGCTCGACGCAGAGCGCGATGCCCATGCCGCCGCCGATGCAGAGCGTGGCGAGGCCCTTCTTTGCGTCGCGGCGCTGCATCTCGTGGAGCAGCGTCGTCAGGATGCGCGCGCCCGAAGCGCCGATCGGGTGGCCGATCGCGATGGCGCCGCCGTTGACGTTGAGCTTCGCGGGATCGAAGCCAAGTTCCTGCCCCACGCACAGCGCCTGCGCCGCGAACGCTTCGTTGGCTTCGATGAGATCGAGATCGGCGACGCTCCACCCGGCCTTCGCCAGCGCCTTCTTCGAGGCGGGAACCGGCCCGATGCCCATGATCGCCGGATCGACGCCCGCGCTCGCCCACGATGCGACGCGCGCCAGCACCTTGGCACCGCGCTTCGCGGCCTCGTCGGCGGACATCAGCACAAGTGCCGCCGCACCGTCGTTGAGTCCGCTGGCGTTCGCGGCTGTCACCGTGCCGTCCTTCTTGAAGGCGGGCTTCAAACCCTGCAGGCCTTCGATCGTGGCGCCTGCGCGGATATATTCGTCCTGATCGACGACCGTGTCGCCCTTGCGGCCCTTGATCGTCACGGGGACGATCTCGTCCTTGAAGTGCCCGGCGGCACGCGCAGCTTCGGCCTTGTTCTGCGAGGCAACCGCGAACGCATCCTGCGCCGCGCGGTCGACCTGATATTTCTCGGCGAGGTTCTCGGCGGTGATGCCCATGTGATAGCCGTTGAAGGCATCCCACAGGCCGTCCTTGATCATCGTGTCGACGAATTCGATCGCGCCCATCTTCTGTCCGGCGCGCAGGTGCTGGGCATGGGGGGCGAGGCTCATCGATTCCTGACCGCCCGCGATCATGATGCTGGCGTCGCCGTTCTCGATCGCCTGCGCGGCGAGCGCGACGGCGCGGAGGCCCGATCCGCACACCTGGTTGACGCTCCACGCCGGCGTTTCCTTGGCGATGCCCGCGGCCATCGCCGCCTGCCGCGCCGGGTTCTGGCCCTGCGCCGCTGTCAGCACCTGACCGAGGATCACTTCGGAAACCGCGTCGGCTTCCACGCCCGCCTCGGCGAGCGCCGCGGAAATGGCGATGCGCCCCAGTTCGTGCGCGGGGGTATTCGCGAAGCTGCCGAGAAAGCTGCCGACCGGGGTGCGTTTTGCGGCGACGATGACTGCGTCCATGGGGAATCCTTTCCGATTTCCCGGCCTATGTAGTGCGCTTCAGGCCGTGAGCCAATCGGCGAGCGGTTGCCAGAGCTGCGCGCGCGCGTTCGATCCCACCATCATCCCCACGTGCCCGGCATCGATCAGCCGCGTTTCGCCGAACGGCTCCACCGCGATGGCGGGCACCAGCCGGTCGGTGCGCGAAACGATGTTGAGCGTCGGCTTGCGCGGCGGGGGCACGATTTCGCCGCCCACGCGCCATCCACCTTCGATCGGCACGTTGGCGCCGAAGAAGTCCTCGAAGCATTCGCGCGCGGCGGGGATGGTGAGCGTGGGGCCGGTATTCGCCCAGTCCTCGACCGCGACGAACAGCCGCGCCTCCTCGGAGGCCGGATCAAGGCGCCCGAAGCGCTCATACTTGGCCACTGCGCCCGCGGGATCGAGCGACCAGAACGCAGGCTGGATCAGGTCCATCGGTATCCCGCCGAGCGCGGGGAGGGAAGGGGCGAGGCTGCGCCAGTAGGAGAGCAAGTCCTGCCGCCGCGCTGCCGGATAGCCCGCGAAATCCCACGGCGCGGCGATCGTCGCCACGCGCCGCACCAGCGGATGCGATGCGGCGGCGAGCGTCATCGTACCGCCGAGGCAATAGCCCACGAGATCAAGCGGTTCGCCCACGCTGTCGAGCAGCGGCCGCAGCCGCTGTGTCACGTACCCGCCCACGGAGAGCCCGGCCTCCGCCGCGCCGGGCGACTGCCAGTCGACGAGCAGCGGCCGCACACCCCGACCCGCGAGATACCGCAGCAGCGAGCGCTCTACCGTCAGGTCGAGCACGTTGGCCGTGTTGATCAGCGACGGCACGAACACGACGGGTCGGCCGCTGCCGCCGTAATCGCGCAGCACCGCGCTCCCCGACGATGCGATCACCGGCATCTCCGGCAGGTCGCGCCGCCAGCCGGACTGCTGGTAGGCGTTGAGCGCGGCGAGAAAGCGTTCCATGCGCGCCCGATCCTCGCCGATCGCCTGCCGGGCGTGATCCAGGAACAGCGGCAGCGGATGCGGGCCGCGCGGGGCGCCCGATGCTGCGTGTTGCTGCGCAGCATCGCCGCGTGCTATGGCTTTCGCACCCGCAGCATCGAGGTCGTTCATGTCCGACGAAGAAACCAAATCCGACCCGATCATCATCAAGAAATACGCCAACCGCCGTCTCTATAACACCGGCTCGTCGAGCTACATCACGCTCGATCACCTCGGCGAGATGACGCGTGCGGGCGTGGACTTCAAGGTCGTCGATGCAAAGTCGGGGGACGACATCACGCGCTCCGTCCTCACGCAGATCATCATGGAAGAGGAAAACCGCGGCCAGACCATGCTGCCGACGCCGTTCCTCCGCCAGCTCATCGCGATGTACGGCGATTCGATGCAATCGATGGTGCCGCCCTATCTCGAAGCCTCGATGGCGGCGCTGCGGCGCAATCAGGAACAGTTCCGCAAATCGATGGCGGGCGCGTTCAACCCGTTCGAGGCGATCGCCAAGCAGAACATGGCGATGTTCGAGGCGGCCGCCAGCATGATGTCGGGCAAAAATCCGGAAGGCGCCTCGCCTGCCGACGAAGCCTCCGAACTTGCCGATCTCAAGCGCGAGATGGCCGAGCTGCAGGCGAAACTGGACAAGCTCGGCAAGAATTAAAGGGAAGGGGCGTCAGCGCCCCATCGCGAGGAACTTCGCGCGCCGGTCGTCGCGCACGGCGTCGGTGCCCATGCCGTCCATCGTCGAGAGCTGCGTCTCGACCGCATCGCCCAGCATCTTGATCGCCGCCTGCGGGCTTCTGTGTGCGCCGCCCACGGGCTCGGGCACGATCACGTCGATCAGGTTCAGCGCCTTCAGATCCTGCGCGGTCTGCTTCATCGCCGCTGCCGCATCCGCCGCCTTGTCTGATGTACGCCACAGGATCGAAGCACAGCCTTCGGGCGAGATCACTGCATAGACGGAATGTTCGAGCATGATGATCCGGTTCGCGGTCGCCAGCGCCACAGCACCGCCCGATCCGCCTTCGCCGACGATCGCGGCGACCATCGGCGTGCCGAGCTTCAGGCAGGCTTCTGTGGAACGCGCGATGGCTTCCGCCTGTCCGCGCTCCTCGGCGTGGATGCCGGGAAACGCGCCCGAGGTGTCGACGAAGCTGATCACGGGCAGCCCGAAGCGGTCCGCCATTTCCATCAGGCGCACGGCCTTGCGGTAGCCTTCGGGCTTCGCCATGCCGAAATTGTGCTTGAGGCGGCTCGCCGTGTCGGAGCCTTTCTCGTGCCCCATCACCATCACCGGCCGGCCCCGGAAGCGCCCAGGTCCGCCGATGATCGCGCAGTCCTCGCCGAACTTGCGGTCGCCCGCGAGCGGCGTGAAGTCGGTGATGAGCGCGGAGGTGATGTCTTTCAGGTGCGGCCGCGCCGGGTGGCGCGCCACCTGCGTCTTCTGCCACGGCGTCAGCTTCGCGTAGATCGCCTTCAGCTGCGCTTCGACCTTGGCTTCCAGCTTCTTCACCTCGGCGTCGATGTTGACCGCGCCTTCGCCGGCCGACGCCTTCAGTTCCTTGATGCGCGTCTCCAGTTCGGCGACGGGCTTCTCGAATTCGAGATACGTAATCATCGCCCCCGCCTAATCGTCTTGGCCCGTGCCCGCAAGCGGATGCGCGCGGTTGACGAGTTCGACGAGGTGCGCGGACTGCACGTGCGTATAGATCTGCGTCGTCGCGATGTCGGCGTGGCCCAGCATCGATTGCAGCGCGCGAAGGTCCGCGCCGCCCTCCAGCAGATGCGTCGCGAAGGCGTGGCGCAACACGTGCGGGGAGACGCGCAGCGGCGAGATTCCGGCCGCCGCCGCCAGCGTCTTCACGATCTGGAACAGCCGCACGCGCGACATGTGCGTATTGCCGGAGGGGAACAGGTATTTCTCGCCCGGCGCCAGCGTCGCCGCCCACGCCGCCACGGCTTCGCCGGCGCGCGAGGACACCGGCACCATGCGTTCCTTGTCGCCCTTGCCCTTCAGCACCGCATAGGGCGTGCCCGGCTTGATCGCCGCGCGCGGCAGCGAGACGAGTTCGGTCGCGCGCAGCCCCGATCCATAGAGCAGTTCGATCAGCGCCTTCAGCCGCAGCCCCGCCGGGCCTGACGCAGCCTCCTCCTCGACGACGGCGAAGATTCGGTCCACTTCCTCGCGCGACAGCGTCTTCGGCAGCGGCCGGCCCTTTGTGGGAGACGCGAGGTCGCCCGCCGGATTGTCGGCGCGCAGCCCTTCGGAAACGAGGAACGCGAAGAAGCGCCGTACCGCGGAAAGCTTGCGCGCAAGGCTCGTTGCCGCAAGATCGCGCCATTCGTGGATCAGCCGTTCGAGCGTCCGCGCGTCAGCGGCGGCAAGCCCGCCCGAAAGCGCCTCGCTCGCCTGCGCAAGGTCGCGGCCATAGGCGGCGATGGTGTTCGCCGCCGCGCCGCGCTCGGCGGCCATCATGTCGAGGAACAGCGCGATCGCGCGGGCGTCGTCCGGGAGGCTCAACTCCGCGTCACCGCCTCGATCGCCATCATCCGCGCCTCGCGCGTGAACCCCGCGCGATTGAGCGCCCCGACGACGACCGAAAGCTGCGCCGGGGATACGCCCGCCCAGCTCGATTGCAGGCCGACCCCGGCCAGGATCGCCACTTCGCCGCGCCGCTTTTCCACCGCCGCCGCCGCGATCCGCCGCGTATAGCGATTGTCGAGCGCCTTGACGCCGAAGTCTTCGGCAAGGCCGCTCCAGTCGCCCTTGGGGTCGAGCGCCTGCATCGCGGCGGCGAACATCGCGGCCTTGCGATCACCGCGCTTGCCCGAAAGCGATCCGTGCCACGCGCGCGCCTCGCCGACGTCGCCGTTCGCGATTTTCCCGGTGCGGTCGGCGAGCGCGAGATACGGCCACGCTGCGCGCCGCGCGTCCTCCGGCCCGTCCGCCAGCACCGGCCACCACTTCAGCGCCTCGCGCACATAGCCGGCCGAGAGCATCGATTCGATGAGGCCGGGCGCATCGTCGGCCTGTGCGGCTGCGGGCGGAATGCGCGCGGCGGCGGCGGCGGTGCGCACGAGTGCACCATAGCGTTCCTGCGGTGTTTCAGCCGCCCGCCAGATACGCTGCATCGCGGCGATACGCTCTTCGGCGTTGCGACCCGCATACGCGGCACGGATATCGGCGATCGCGTCTTCGCCCTCCGCGCCCGGCTCGATCGCGGCGATGCGCGCGGCGGCGATCGCGGCGAGTTCACGCGCCGAAGCGATGCCGTAGGCAGCGGCGATCGGCGCCGCGTTCGAGCGCTCGGCGATCGAAAGCCCCGGCGCACGCATCATCCACCCGGAAAGCGCCACCGACGGATGCGCCAGCAGCGTTTCGGGAATCTCGATCCCCGCAGCCGTCGCCAGCCCGAAACGGTATGCGCTGAGGGACTTCGCCTCGTCCCAATCGACATTGGCGCCGCGGCCTTCGCCCGTCACCACGGTCGCCGCGCGCTCGGCGAGCACGATGTCGATCATCGGCATGGCGCGGCGCGCGCGCAGCCGGTCGAACTGCGCGGCGGCGGTGATGTCGTCGCCTTCAAGCCCTGCGCAGATCGCGTTCGCGGCTTCCCAGAACGGCAACTTCGAAAACGCCTTCGCATTCGGCGCGAGCGGGCAGAGCGCCGGCAGGTCCCCGGCGGCGAGGTGCACCTGGCTCGCCACGGCGTAGAGCCTCGGCGTGTAGCGATCGAGCGGCAGCGCATCGACGAGCAGCTTGGCACCGTCCACCTCGCCCATGCGCAGCAGCAGCAGCGCGCGTTCGGCGAGCCAATCGGCCGGGCGTACCCCCTGCGGCGTCGGCACGTGCGAAAGCAGCGCACGGCGCAGCACGATATGGCCCCAGCGCGATGCGATCGGCGGCTTGGTGCGCTGCAGAAGCCCGTTCAGGAACCGCCCATCGCTGTTCTGGAATGCGCCGACGCCGTATCCGCCGAGCCGCGCGGTCAGCGGCCCCGCGACATCAAAGTTGCCCGCGCGCGCCGGGCCGGCGAAGGGATCGGCGGCAACCGGCGTTGCTGGTGCAGGCGTACCGGGAAGCCCCGGTACAGGCACGCCCTCAGCCGTGGCGGCTGGCGCCTCGTCCGTGTCGGGCCCAGTGGGTGCCACAGGCCGCGGCGCCGGGGGCGGCGCTTCGGGCGGCGGCGCGCCGAACACGTCAGGCAGCAGCGACTTCGGGGCATCCTGTCCGGATGCCGCCGTTGCTATCAAGAGCGCGGCAAGGGCGGTGCTAGAGACCCAGCGTTTCATTCGAAACCGGTTGCTCCACGCGCTCAGTCGTGTGCGGAATATCGACGAACATCAGCACAACGCCGCCGATGACGACGACGGCGAGGATGATGACAAACAGCCAGAATAACAGGCGGGACAATCGCATCTCCGGAGCAATCGCGTTGGTTTCGGTCCGCTGCAAGCGCAGGCACGGCGGAGCGCGCTTGGCCTTCGGCGAGGCGCCTGTGTATAGCGAGTGCGATGAACGCTTGCGAACCAAAAAACGCCTCCCCACCGCCTGTTCGCCGCAGGCGTGGTGTCAGCCGTTCCGTCGTGCTGGTGGGGCTGATGGGCGCAGGGAAAACCACGATCGGGCGCCGCCTTGCGAAGCGGCTCGGCCTTGAATTCGTGGATGCCGACGAGGCGATCGAGGAGGCTGCGGGCCTTACGGTTTCGGAGATTTTCGCGCGTTATGGTGAGGCGCATTTCCGCGAAGGCGAACGCCGTGTGATCGCGCGCCTCATCTCCGGTATGCCCAAGGTGATCGCCACCGGCGGCGGCGCGTTCGTCGATCCCGAAACGCGCGCGCGCGTGCTTGAAAGCGCCATCGCGGTCTGGCTTGATGCCGATATCGAGACGCTTGTTGAGCGGGTGGCGAAGCGGGATCATCGCCCGCTGCTCAAGGACAAGGATGCCGGGCAGGTGCTTCGCGATCTCGCTGCCGTGCGCAATCCATTTTACGCCGAGGCGCCGATCCGCATCTCGAGCCAGCCGGCGCCGCATCATGTCGCCGTCGATGCTATTGTGGCGGAGCTCCGCCGTCTGGGGGAAACCGCGTGAAGGAAATCGTTCGGGTCGAGCTTGGCGCGCGCGCCTACGATATCGTCATTGCGACGGGCATCCTCGCCGAAGCGGGGCGCGAGATCGCGCTGCCGAAGAGTGGGCGTCCGCAACTCGTCATCACTGACGAGACCGTTGCCGCCGCACACCTCGAAAAGTTGGCTTCCGCGCTCGGCCGCCCGATCGATCCCGTGATCTTCCCGGCAGGCGAGGCGACCAAGAACTGGTGCTCGCTGGAAACGCTCGTCGAGCGCATCCTCGCGGCTGGTGTCGAGCGTGGCGATGCCGTCATCGCCTTCGGCGGCGGCGTCATCGGCGATCTCACCGGCTTTGCCGCCGCCGTCGCGCGGCGCGGCTGCGAATTCGTGCAGATCCCGACCACACTTCTGGCGCAGGTCGATTCGTCGGTCGGCGGCAAGACGGCGATCAACGCGGCGGCGGGCAAGAACCTCGTCGGCGCCTTCCACCAGCCCTCGCGCGTGCTCATCGATCCCGAGCTTCTCGACACGCTCGGCCCCCGGGAGATGCGCGCAGGCTATGCCGAGGTCGTCAAATACGGCCTCCTCGGCGACGCGGCGTTCTTCGCGTGGTGCGAGGCAAACGGCACCGCGCTCCTCGCCGGAGACCGCGCCGCGCAGGTCCACGCCATCGCGCACAGCTGCCGCATGAAGGCGGCGATCGTCGCGGAGGACGAGCGCGAGACGAGCGGCCGCCGCGCGCTCCTCAACCTCGGCCACACCTTCGGCCATGCGTTCGAGGCCGAAACCGGCTTCTCCGATCGCCTGCTCCACGGCGAGGGCGTCGCGATGGGCATGGTCATGGCCTTCGCCTTCTCAGCGCATCGGGGCCTGTGCAGCGCCGAAGACGCCGCCCGTGCCGAGGCGCACCTCGCCGCATCAGGATTGCCTGTCAGCCCGGCGGGCTTCGGCTTCAACGTCGAAGCCCTCGTCCACCACATGCAGCAGGACAAGAAAGCCGCAGGCGGCACCACCCCCTTCGTCCTCGCCCGCGCGATCGGCGACGCCTATCTCGACAAGACCGTGGCGCTCGCAGACGTCGCGACCTTCCTCGCGTCGAGGCTCTGAGCCTTCCTTTTCTCGTCATCCCGGCGTAGGCCGGGATCCATAACCAGCGTCGCATGGATACCGGCCTTCGCCGGTATGACGAATGGATAAAGACGCTTCCGAAATAGGATTGCCCATGCAAGGCAGGGCCGCTGCTCTTTGAAGCGCGCGGCGGGCTGCGCGCATGGAAATCGTCAACATCGAACGCGCAGAGTGCCGGCGCGCACGAAACGCGCGCAAACTCACGCACGCCCGCGCGGGGTATGTCTCAACTTCATCAATTTCTCTGGAAATCCGGGCCTCAGCGGCGCACCGGAGCGACCACCCCAGCCGCTCCCGTCCTATTTTACAAGCCCGGTCACGCGATGCGGTTTGTGCCCGGCCGCACCAACGCGCTGTGCGTCGCCGCAATCGCCGTCGATCGTGCCCGGATCGTTTCGAGGAAATGCCAGTCGCACTGCGCAGCGTCGGGCGTCAGCGACAGCGTCATGTAGCCCCGGTGCTGGGTTTCACACCATTTGAGCTCGGGATTCGCGCCAACCAGCGCTTGTGCCACCTGCTTCGGGTCCGCCCCGCGCATGTAGCTCTCCATTCCGGGCGAAGTGACGCCCTGAACGCCGAACTCCACGCCCGCCGGCTTGCCGCCGTTCGCGAGGTCGTAAGCCCACGCGTTGTGGCTGTCCCCGGCGAGGTTCAGCAGGTTCGCCCCGGCCGCCTGCGCTGCGCCGAGGTAGCGCGCCCGCGCCGCCGGATAGCCGCCCCACGAATCGAAGTTGAACGGCAGCCCCACTTTTCCGGCGAGCACGCCCGCCTGAAAACGCTGCTTCACATAGTCGGGCGGCGTGCCGCCGAGCCATGAGGCGTCGGCATCCACGGGGGTCTTCGTTTCGCCCGCGAGGATCTGCTGCGCCACCACCTGCCAGCGCGTACCGCCTTTCACGGAACGGCTGAGCGTATCCGCAAGAAACGCCTCCTGCGGCGCGCCGAGCATCTGCCGCGCGGGGTCTGCCCACACGGTATCGCGGAACGCGGCGAGCGCTTTCGCCGGGTCGTCGGCGAGCTTGAAGGCGTCCGCGAGTTCCGGCTGCTTGTCGCGGCCCTCGGCGCGCGTATCGAGCCGGATCAGCGTTGCGAGGTCGCCGATCTCATAGGCCTTGTAGGGTTCGTCAGACATCGGCAGCCAATGCCGGTACGCCGCCTTCGCCGCCGCCTTGCGCGTCTCCCACGGACCTTCGGTCGCTGGCTGGTGGTTCTGCGCGCCGTCCTTCCACGTGTCGTTCGCGAACTCGTGGTCGTCCCAGATCGAGATCATCGGGAAGCGCTGGTGCAGCGCCTGCAGGTCCTGATCGCGGCGGTAAGTGGCGTAGCGTGCGTGGTAGTCGGCGGGCGTCACGATCTCGTTCGCTGGTTCAAGAATGCGCCCGGGCATGGCGTCGGCGGTACTCGGGTAGGTGCCGCGGCCATATTCGTAGATGTAGTCGCCGAGGTGGACGAGGAGGTCGATGTCCTGCCGCTCCGCCGCGTGGGCATAGGCGTTGAACAGGCCGAACGGCAGGTTGGAGCAGGAGAAGACCGCGATGTTGAAGCGTCCCAAGCGCCCCGCCGGCAGCGTCCGCGTCCGGCCCGTGGGTGAGGTTTCGCCCGACGCCGTGCGGAAGCGGTAGTAATACCAGCGTCCCGGCTCCAGCCCTTCGGCGCGGGCACGGGCGCAGTAATCGGTCGAAGCCGCCGCCGCCGTTTCGCTCCGCGTCACGATCCGCGTGAAGCCCGCGTCTTCGGCGACCTCGGCGGTGAGCGCCGCTGCGTCTCCGGCGGGCACATAGCGTGTCCACAGCAGCACATTGGTCTGCGACGGCTCGCCGCTCGCGACACTGTGCGTGAAACCCCGGTTCAGCGCGGTCGCCCATGCGCGGCCGGGGATGGTGGCGAGACCGGCGAGACCAGCACCGAAAAGATCGCGGCGGCGGAGGTTGATGCTCATGGTGGCCTTTCAGGGTAGCGTTCGGCAGCCTGTTAGGCCCGGAATGTGACACTGAGATCACGCGCCCCAAACCCCAAAACCTGCCAGCTTTGCATTGCGCGCCGGCTGGGGCACACTTGGTGAAAGGCTGAACAATGCCGGGGAGACGATCATGGCCACCGCGATCCAGATGCCGTCGGTGCAGAGCAAGGTTTCGGACGAGGAGTGGAGCGCCCGCGTCGATCTCGCGGCGGCATACCGCCTCGTCGCGCACTACGGGTGGGACGACCTCATCTTCACGCACCTCTCGGTGCGCGTGCCGGGGCCGGAGCATCACTTTCTCATAAACCCGTACAACCTGATGTTCGAGGAGATCACCGCGTCGAGCCTCGTGAAGATCGACGTGCACGGCAACGCCATCGGCGAGACGCCCTACGTCACCAATCCAGCGGGCTTCACCATCCACTCCGCGATCCACATGGCGCGCGAGGATGCGAAGGCCGTCGTCCACCTGCACACGCCTTATGGTCAGGCGGTTTCGGCGATGGATTTCGGCCTGCTGCCGCACACGCAGACCGCGATGGTCGCGCAGCACGACGTCGCCTATCACGACTATGAAGGTATCGCGACCGACCTTGATGAGCGCGAGCGGCTGGTCGCGGACATGGGTACGAAGAACGCCATGATCCTGCGCAACCACGGCACGCTCACCGTGGGCGAGACCGTGGCGGACGCGTTCATGCGCATGTATTTTCTGGAGCGCGCCTGCGAAGCGCAGGTCCACATGCTCGCTGCCGGGCGCGAAAACCTGAATACGCCGCCGCAGGGCACGCCCGAAAAGGTGAAGGACCAGTCGAGCGGGCAGGGGATGATGCTCCTCAACAAGATGCTCGCATGGCCCGCACTGCTTCGGAAGCTGGACCGTATCGACCCCTCGTTCCGTAACTGACCGAGCGCCGTTGAACGCGAGCGCACCGCCCAATAAGGTGCGCGGCCAATGGATAATCTCACACACGCACTCGCCGGATGGGCGCTCGGCGAAGCGGGGCTGAAACGCAGGACGGGGCTTGGTGTCGCCACGCTCGTCATTGCAGCGAACCTGCCCGACATCGATGTGATCGGCGTCGCGTTTGGCGAGAACCTTGCATTTCGGCGCGGCATCACGCACGGGCCGCTGGCGTGGGCGATCATGATTCCCGGCCTCGGCCTCGCGATGCAGGCATTCGATCGCTGGCAGGGGCGACGCGGAACCCGGCCGGAAAGCCGGCTGCCGGTGCATCTCGGCTGGCTCTTCGTGCTCTCGGCGATCGGCGTGCTCTCGCATCCGGCGCTCGATTTCCTGAACGTCTACGGCATCCGCCTGCTGATGCCGTTTTCCGAGCGCTGGTTCTACGGCGACACGCTGTTCATTATCGACCTGTGGGTCTGGCTTGCGCTCGGCCTCGGTGTGTTCCTTGCCCGCCGCCGAAAGCGCGAGGGTCCGGCGCGTGCGGCACTTGCTGTCGTGGCGGCCTATATCGGTCTGATGGGCTACGGCAGCCACGTCGCGGAGGTGAAAACGGCCGAAGCCGCGGATGCCGCGGGCTATGGAAAGCCGCAACAGGTCGTGGCGAACACACCGCCGATCAACCCGTTCCGGCGCCAGATGATCTACGACGTGGGAGGCCGCTACGGCTACGGTGAGGCGAGCCTGCTCCCGCCGCACCTGTCTCTGCAGGCGCCGTTCGCGACGCACATGGACGACCCGGCCATCCCGGCTGCTGCCGCGCAAAGCAAGGAAATCGCCGACTTCCTCTACTGGTCGCGCCTGCCGTTCGCCGAGGTGACGCGGGAAAGCGGTGCCGCCCGCATTGTGCTCAACGACGCGCGTTTCATGGAAAGTCGAGGCCCAGCCTTGTTCCGCGTCGAAGCGACCGTGCAGGAGCCGGCGCAATGAACGAACTTCCTCCGGTCGTGCTCGGTCCCGTCGTGCTCTGGGCGGATCTTGCCGGGATTTTCGTTTCCGCGCTTGGCGGCGCGCTGCTCGCTGTGCGGCACAAGCTCGATGTGTTTGGGGTGTTCGTACTGGCAATTGTCACCGGCCTCGCGGGCGGCATGGCACGCGACATGCTCATCGGCGCGACCCCCGTTGCGGCGTTGGCGAATCCCTTATACCTGCCCTCCGCGCTGGCGGCCGCGACCGTGGTGTTCTTCGGGCACCGCCTGATCGAACGGGCGAGCCAGCCCGTGATGTTGTTCGATGCGATGGCGCTCGGCTTCTTCGCCGTCGCCGGTGCGCGCAAGGCGCTTACCTACGGTATCGATCCGCTCCCCGCGGTGCTGCTCGGCGTGCTCACAGCCGTTGGTGGCGGCGCGCTCCGCGACGTCCTCCTCGCAGAGGTGCCACGCGTGCTCAAGGTCGGCGAACTCTATGCGCTCGCGGCAATGCTCGGCGCTGCGGTCGTCGTCGTGGGTGACGCGCTCGGCCTGCCGTCGGCCCCCGTGGGCATTGTGGGCGCGTTGGCGACATTCGCATTGCGGATGGTCAGCGTCCGCTTCGGGGTAACGGCGCCGCGCGCACCTGGAAGTGAGTGAGCGCGCCACGGCAAACGTGTCCTTAACCATTTAAGCTCTAAGCCTTTGAACAGGCAGGGAGTTGCGTATGGTGAAGGTGCGGGCTTTCGTTCAACTCATATGCATTGCCGCAGCGCCGCTTGCGCTCTGGCTTTCCGCGCCCACGGCATTCGTCAGGGGTGTCGATTTGCAGGGCGACGACGCGGGGCGTCTTGTACCCCACCTCAGCGCGGTCGATGCGCGCATCCTGCAGATCAGTCCTGACGGCAGCGCGATCGTTGCAAGTGGGTCGCCGGGGGCGATGGTCGCCGCGCTGTTTCGCGCAGGAGCCTTGCCGCTGCCGCTTGTCGGCACGGACAATGCGTGCGCTTCCCGAACGGTGAGGCGGGCATGAGCGCCGCCGCCCTTTTCCCGATCCGCCGCGCCGGTGCGCGGCTTCTCGTTGGCGCGTTCGCAGCGAATTGCATTGCCCTTGGTGCCGTCGGCGTAATGACCGGCAAGGCTGAGACGTTCTCGGTTGTCGCCATTGCGCTCGCCCTTACTGTTGTTCCGACGCTTTGGGTTCTGCGGTCTCCGGTGGTCGATGCCGCCCAGCGTACCGCGCTGGCGTTAACGGCAGTGTGTTTTCCGGGTCTGTTCTTGTACCTGATGAACGGCCACCCGTGGCAGATGGACATGCACATGTACTTCTTCGCCATGCTGGCCGGGCTCACAGTCCTGTGTGATCGCCGCGCACTGATCGCGGCTGCCGGGCTTATCGCCGTTCATCATCTTGCGCTCAGCGTTCTCGCGCCGGACTGGGTCTTCGCCGGTGGCGGCGACATTCCGCGGGTTCTGCTACATGCCGTGATCGTGGTGCTGCAAACGGGGATGCTGCTGTGGATCGTCGGTCAGCTCTCTGAATTCGTCAACGGCAAGGCGGAAGAGGCGCAGCGCAGCCTTGCGCTGCGCGTGGAAGCCGATGTGGCGAGGGGCGAGGCCGAAGCCAATCTGAAGGCACTGAAGATTGCGCAGGCGGAAGCGGAACATCATCGCGTCGCGGAAGAAAGTATGCGCCGTGCTGCCGAGTCGGCTGACCGCAGGCGCCTCGTCGCCGATGCATTGGAGGCGCGGCTCGGCGCGATTGTTTCCGATCTCAACAGCATGGGTGTACAGCTCGCGAGCAGCAAGGAGGAGTTGGTGCGCCTGCTCTCCGGTGCGGCTCTCCGTTCCGAGCAGCTGCGCAAATCTCACCGGCGCGCCGAGCAGGAAGTGCGGGCCGTCGTCGCCGACACGGGCGCGCTCGTGTCATCGATCCACGCCGTCGGCACGAACTCAGGGCAGGCGCGCGACACGGCGCGGGAAGCGGCAAGCGCGACGCAGCAGCTGGAGCCGGAGATCAAGGCGCTCGGCAACACCGTCGATGCCGCGAGCCAGATTCTCGGTATCATTTCGCAGGTCGCTGCGCAGAGTCACATGCTCTCGTTCAACGCGGCGATCGAGGCCGCGCGTCAGTCTGGTGACGGGTCGGGCTTCCTGATCGTTGCGAACGAGATGAAACTGCTGTCGTCTCAGACCGCAGACGCGACGCGTCAGATCGAGCGCCACCTCGCGGACATCCGCGCGGCGACCGCCAGCGTTTCGAGCGCGATCTCGGATGCAACAGGCAAGGTGCATTCGATCGACACCTCGACCGCGGGCATCGCGGATGCTGTCAGCCATCAGATCCGGGCAACGACCGAGATCGCGTCCGCTGCCGATGAGATGGCCGTGCAGATCGACGCTGCGTCGGGCGACGTTGAGGCGCTTGGCCGCGTTCTTGGTGAAGTCGCGAACGCGATGCAGCAGGCCGACCAGATCGCGACCAGCGTGTCGGAGCGATCGAATGAACTCGATCAGACGGTGCGAAGCGTCCTCGCGGAACTCCGCGCGGCTTAGTCCGCCACCTTCACCACGGCTTTGCCGAAGTTCTTGCCTTCGAGGAGTCCGATGAAGGCCTTGGGCGCGTTCTCCAGCCCCTCGGTCACGTCCTCGCGGTAGACGAAGGGCTTCTCGCCTTGCCAGCGGGTCATGTCGGCAGCGAACTTCGGCATCGTCTCGGCCCAGTAATCGCTGACGATGAAGCCTTCGAGGTGGAGGCGCTTCACGAGCACTGCGCGCATCAGTTCGGCCATCAGGATGTTGCCCGAAAGCTCGTCGCGGCTCGCCGCGTTATAGCCGGCGATGAGTCCGCAGACGGGAACGCGGGCGAAGTCGTTGAGGCGGGGGAGAACGGCTTCCCAGACCTTGCCGCCGACGTTCTCGAAATAGATGTCGATGCCGTTCGGGGTGGCGGCCTTGAGAGCGGCGGGGAGGGCGGGGTCGTGGTGATCGAGGCAGGTGTCGAAACCGAGTTCATTCACGACGAAATCGCACTTCGCCTTGCCGCCCGCGATGCCGACAGTGCGACAACCGAGACGCTGCGCGATCTGTCCGACGATTGCACCGACTGCGCCCGAGGCGGCGGCGACGCAGACGGTTTCGCCCGCTTTCGGCTGACCGATCCGCATGAGGCCCGTGTAGGCGGTGAGGCCGGGCATTCCGAGCATTCCGAGGTGGTAGGAGAGCGGGAAGGGGCCCTTGGGGAGCGGGCGCAGTTCAGCGGCGGGAAGCACCCAGTGCGATTGCCAGCCGGAGCGCCCGGCGACGATGTCGCCCGGCTTGAAGCGGCTGTCGCGGGACTGGATGATCTCGCCGACCGTCTCGCCTTCCATCACGCCGCCGATCGGTACGGGCGAAGCGTAGGAGGCGCCCTCCGACATGCGGCCGCGCATGTAGGGATCGAGCGACATCCACAGCGTGCGGGCGAGCACCTGTCCTTCGCCGGGCGCAGGAAGCGCGGCCTCGACCCACTTGAAATTGTCCGCCGTGGGCGCGCCCTGTGGGCGGCTGGCAAGTGTCCATTGCTGCGAGATGGTCATGGCGTGTCTTCCCTCGATTCGAATCGAGGGGAAGCTAGCGTGTTTCGGCACGCGGCACCGCTATTTAAGGCGTCAGGCGCGCAGCGCGTGCCAAATGAGGAGCGCCCAGCCGACGATCATCAGCACGCCGCCGATTGGCGTCACCGCGCCGAGCCAGCGCGGCAGGCCGAGTGCCATCAGATAGAGCGTGCCAGAAAAGACAAGCGCGCCGAGCGTCATGCTCCATGCCGCCGCGGGCGCGCGCGTGATCACGGCAAGCGCCGCCGCCGCATGGGCAAGGCCATAGACGGCGCCGGTCGTGACCCAGGCCTTCGCCTGTGGATCCGTCATCGCGTGCGCACCGAACGCGCCGACCGCAACGGCGAGGAGGCCATTGAGAGCAGCGAGCGCGGCGAGCGGCGCCATCAGTTCGCGGCCCGCATGAGTTCGCGTGCGATGACGACGCGCATGATCTCGTTTGTGCCTTCGAGGATCTGGTGGACGCGCAGGTCGCGGTACAGTTTCTCGACCGGATAATCCTGCAGATAGCCGTAGCCGCCGAACATCTGCAGCGCGCGGTCCACCACCGACATGCCGGTGTCGGTCGCGAAGCGCTTCGCCATCGCCGAGAACTTGGTCTTGTCGGGTGACTTCGCCGTGACCTTCGCGGCGGCGGCGTAGAGCAGGATGCGCGCGGCCTGAAGCTCCGTCTCCATGTCGGCGAGGCGGAACTGCGTGTTCTGGAAATCGGCGATCGCCTTGCCGAACTGGCTGCGCTGGCGCGTATAGGCAAGCGCCTCGTCAATCGCGCGCTGCGCGCCGCCGAGGCTGCACGCGCCGATGTTGAGGCGCCCGCCGTCGAGGCCGGCCATGGCGATCTTGAAGCCGTCACCCTCGCCGCCGACGAGGTTTTCGACCGGAACGCGTACGCCGTCGAAATTGACCTGCGCGGTCGGCTGCGCGCGCCAGCCCATCTTGCGCTCGTTGGCGCCGAAGCTGACGCCCGGCATGTCCTTCTCAATAACGAGGCAGGAGATGCCCTTGGGGCCCTCACCGCCGGTACGCACCATCGTGACGTACACCTCGTTCTGCCCGGCGCCCGAGATGAACGCCTTCGAGCCGGTGACGACATAATGGTCGCCGTCCAGCACCGCCTTGGTCTTGAGCGCGGCGGCATCCGACCCCGAGCCCGGCTCGGTGAGGCAGTAGCTCGCGATCCGGTCCATCGTGACGAGGCTCGGCAGGTACTTCGTCTTCACGGTTTCGGAGCCGAAGCTGTCAATCATCCACGACGCCATGTTGTGGATCGAGATGAACGCCGACACGGCCGGGCAGCCGTAGGCCATCGCTTCCATGATGAGCGCGGATTCGAGCCGCCCGAGGCCGATGCCGCCCGAGGCTTCCGACACGTAGATCGCCGCGAAGCCTAGTTCGGCGGCGGACTTGATCGTGTCGCGCGGGAAGACGTGGTCTTCGTCCCACTTCGCCGCGAAGGGCGTGATGGCGTCGGCGGTGAAGCGCTGCGCCATTTCCTGGATCGCGCGCTGGTCGTCGGTGAGATCGAATTGGGTCATGCGCTCGTTCCTATAATGGCCTCGGCCTCGATTTCCACCTTCCATTCCGGGCGCAGCAGCGCAGCGATCACGACCATGGTCGCGGCAGGGCGGATTTCGCGGAAAACGGCGCCGTGGGCGCGGCCGACAGCCTCGGCATCGGCGGGGTCGGTGATGAACATGCGTGTGCGCACGACGTCCGCGGCGCTGCCGCCGAGTTGTTCGATCGCGGCAAGGATGATCGCAAAGCAGCGCCGGGCCTGCGCTTCGGCATCGCCCGGCGTCGAATGGCCATCGGCCTCGACCGGCGCAGTCCCTGAAACGAGGATGCGGTCTCCCGCGCGAATGGCGCGGGAGAAGCCGATTTCAGCCTCGTAAGGTGAGGCGGACCCGGTGCGCTGGCGCGGCACCTGTTTATCCCATCGTCGGGATGACGAAGGCGTTGCCGCCGTCGGCGGAGCCGTCCGGCCAGCGCTGGGTGATGGTTTTCACCTTGGTCCAGAACTTCACGCCTTCCATGCCGTGCTGGTTGGTGTCGCCGAACGCCGAGCGCTTCCAGCCGCCGAAGGTGTGGTAGGCGACCGGCACCGGGATGGGCACGTTGATGCCGACCATGCCGACGTTGACGCGCGCCGCGAATTCGCGGGCGGCGTGGCCGTTGCGCGTGAAGATGGCGACGCCGTTGCCGTACTGGTGCTGCGTGGGGAGCTGCAGCGCTTCTTCGAAGCTGTCGGCGCGGAGCATCTGCAGCACGGGGCCGAAGATTTCTTCCTGATAGGTGCGCATGTTCGTCTTCACGCGGTCGAACAGGCTCGGTCCGACGAAGAAGCCGTCCTCGTGGCCTTGCAGGCTGAAGCCGCGGCCGTCGACGACGAGCTCGGCGCCTTCATCGACGCCCATCTGGATGTAGTTCTCGATCTTCGCCTTGTGCGCGGCGGTGACGACCGGGCCGTAGTGCGCCTCTGCGTCGGTGGAGACTCCGACGCGCAACGCGGCGATTGCGGGCAGTAGCTTCTCGCGGAGGTTCGCGGCGGTCTTGTCGCCAACCGGCACCACGACCGGAAGCGCCATGCAGCGCTCGCCCGCCGAGCCGAAGGCGGCGCCCGCGAGATCGTTCACGACCTGATCGAGATCGGCGTCGGGCATGACGATGCCGTGGTTCTTGGCGCCGCCCATCGCCTGCACGCGCTTACCGGCTGCCGCGCCGCGCTGGTAGACATAATGGGCGATGTCCGACGAGCCGACGAAGCTGACGGCGTGGATATCGGCGTGGTCGAGGATCGCATCCACCGCGCTCTTGTCGCCGTGGACGACGTTGAGCACGCCCGCCGGAAGGCCCGCTTCCATCATCAGCTTGGCAAGCTCGATCGGCACGGAAGGGTCGCGCTCCGAGGGCTTCAGGATGAAGGCGTTGCCGACAGCGATGGCGACACCGAACATCCACATGGGGATCATCGCCGGGAAGTTGAACGGCGTGATGCCCGCGACGACACCGAGCGGCTGGCGCATCGAATAAACGTCGATGCCGGGGCCGGCGCCCTGCGTATATTCGCCCTTCAGCACGTGCGGGATGCCGCAGGAGAACTCGATAACCTCGAGGCCACGCTGGATGTCGCCCTTCGAATCGGCGATGACCTTGCCATGCTCGGACGAGAGCAGCTCGGCGAGCTTGTCCATGTCGCGCTCGATCAGGCGCTTGAATTCGAACATCACGCGGGCACGGCGCTGCGGATTGGTCGCGGCCCAGCCGATCTGCGCGGCTTTCGCCACCTCGACCGCGCGGGCGATCTCGGCGTCGGTCGCGAACTGGACGCGCGCCTGCACCTTGCCGGTGTTGGGGTTGAACACGTCGCCGAAGCGGCCGCTCGTGCTGCGGACGGTCTCGCCGCCGATGAAAAGGTCGATTTCGCGCAAGGTGCCGGACATGCTCGTTCCCCAAGGATAGGCCGAAAGTGGCGTTGGCGCGCTTATCTGCTTTCGCCTTCCCGCGGGCAATTCCCCAGATTCGCATTACATAGCTGCGATTTTGCAGTATGGAGGCCATGTGAACTGGGATGACCTGCGCATTTTCCTGTGCGTCGCACGCACGCAGCGGCTAAATGCGGCGGCGCGCGAACTCGCCGTGGACGCGACGACGATCGGCCGGCGACTGGCGCGGCTGGAGCGCGATGTCGATGCGACGCTCTTCGAGCAGGGCCCGGCGGGCTATGTGTTGACGGAGCGGGGCCGCGCCCTTGTCGAACATGCCGAGGCGGCCGAGCAGGCGGCGTTGCGCTTCGGCGGCGAGGTTTCCGGCGAGGCGGGGCCGGGCGGCATGGTGCGGGTGAGCGTCGTCGAAGGCTTCGGCACGTGGATCGTGGCGCGCGCGCTTCCGGATTTCCACCGCCGCCATCCGCGCATCGTCATCGATCTCGTTGCGGGGAGCGGCGTGCTCAGCCCGTCGCGCCGCGAGGCGGATATCGCCATCATGCTCGCGCGCCCACAGCACGGCCCGCTCGTGGCGCGCAAGCTTACCGACTACCGGCTCGGCCTCTATGCGAGCCCGGCCTATATCGAAAACGCGGGGATGCCCGACGCGCGCGCCGACCTCCTCGATCACAGCATCGTCGGCTATGTGCCCGATCACATTTTCACGCCCGAACTCGATTATCTGGGCGAGGTGCTGCCGGGCCTCGAGCCCGCCATCCGCAGCACCAGCATCAGCGCGCAGTACGAGATGGTCGCAGGCGGGGGCGGCATCGGCGTGTTGCCACGATTCATGGCGGCGCAGAATGCGCGTGTCGTGCCGGTGTTGGCGGAGGACGTGTCGATCAGGCGCAGCTTCTGGTTGGTGATGCACCGCGACATGCGCCGTTTTGCGCGCATCGCGGCATTTTCGCAGTGGATCGATGAGGTGGTGGCGCGGCGGCGCGACGTGCTGCTCTAGGCGATATGCCCTGATTGCGGGCTGTCGTCCTCAAGCGCGTAGGGGATTTCTCCGAGGCCTTCGTTCGCGGGCAGCGGGAAGGTGCCGTAAGTGAGATCGAGCCCCGCGCGAAGGTCTCCGCTGGCGATCTGGAGGGCGAGGCGCTCGCTGTCGCGCTCGCGATAGTCCGCCTCGATCGCATCAATGGTCTTTTCATCCACGCCGGCGGCTTTCAGGGCGGAGCGGCCCATCTTTACCGCGCTTTCGTGGACCTCGCGAACCACGACGTCGCAATCGGCATTGGCGAGTTGCATGACGTGGCGCCTGTCGAATGCCCGGACCAGCACCTTGAGATTCGGAAAGGCGCGTCGCACGGCGCCCAGCATCTCGTTCGTCATCTGGTGGCCGTCGTTGCAGTAGACGAGAAGCTGCGCTTCCTCCGCGCCCGCGATACGCAGAACATCAAGGCGGGTGCCGTCGCCGTAGTAGACCTTGCGGCCGAAGCGGCCCGAAAGCTCGATCTGCCCCGGCTTGCGATCGATGAGCGTGACCGGGATGCCGCGTGCGGCGAGAAGCTGGTTCACCGTCTGGCCGAAGCGGCCGTAGCCAACGATGATCGCGGGCGCGTTCTCGGCCTTCTCCGGGCCTTCGACGTCGTGGTCTTCACTTTCGCGCTCAACGAGCCTGTCGACGCCAGCGATGAGAAGCGGGGTCAGCGCCATCGAGACGGTGACGGCGGCGGCGAACAGGCTGGAGGCTTCGGAGGCGAGCAGCAGGCCGCTTTCCGCCGCCGTGAGCACGACGAAGGCGAACTCGCCGCCCTGCGCCAGATGGACGCCGGTGAGCGCTGCATCCCGCCAGTTCGAACCGAACAGACGCGCGAGGATGGCGATCACCGCGAACTTCACGCCGAGCAGGATCGTGACGTAGAGGAGGATGCGGCCGGGCTGCTGCAGGATGATCGAGAGGTCGAGCATCATGCCCACGGCCATGAAGAACAAGCCGAGCAGGAGGCCGCGGAACGGATCGATGTCCGCCTCCACCTCGTGTCGGTAGGGGCTGTCCGCGAGCATCACGCCCGCGATGAAGGCGCCGAGCGCCATCGAAAGCCCGAAGCTTGCCATCAGGAACGCGGAGCCGACGACCATCAGCAGCGCGCCGATCACGAACACCTCACGCGTGCCCGTCTGCGCGATCAGGCGGAACAGCGGGTTCACGAGGAAACGCCCGGCGAGCACCAGCGCGCCGATCGCGACGAGCGACTTCCAGACGAGTTCCCATCCCTCCGGTGCCTCGGCAACCGGTGTGCGGGAGAGGGCGGTCGTCACGATCAGCAGCGGGACGATCGCGAGGTCCTGCATCAGGTGGATCGAGATGATGCGCGTGCCGAGCGGCGTGTTGATCTTGCCCTGATCGCGGAGGATCTGCACGTCGAGCGCGGTGGAAGACAGCGCTAGTGCAAGGCCGATGACGAGCGCGGCCTGCCATGTGAACTCGGTCGTGACGAGCAGCGCGCCGGTGATCGCGAACCCGCAGAGCAGCACCTGCGCGCTGCCCAGCCCGAAGATATCGTAGCGCAGATCCCATAGCCGCTTCGGGCGCAGTTCGAGTCCGATCACGAACAGCAGCAGCACGACGCCGAACTCGGCAAAGCCGAGCGTCGTCTCGGGATCGGTGACGAGGCCGAGCAGATGCGGCCCGATGATCATGCCCGCGACGAGGTAGCCGAGCACGGCGCCAAGCTTCAGCCGGTGGAACAGCGGCACCACCGCGACCGCTGCCGCAAGATACACCACACCGTCCCGAAGCAGGGTCGAATCGCCGCCAACCGCCATCAGCGCGTGCCCCGATTTGCGATGCGCGGGACACGCCGGTAGATACGAAGAAAGCGAAACGGAGGCATCGGCACCGGTTATGAAGATCGACGAGGACAGCCCACAGGTACGCTTCCCGCCGCCGTTCGTCTACGCCGGGATGCTGCTTCTGGGGCTGGGAATCGGGCGGCTGCTCGGGGATCCGCCGATCGGGCTCGACATCAAGGCGGCGAGCATTGCCGGCATGATTCTGGCCATCGGGGGGCTCGGCCTCATCTCCGCGGCGCTGCTGCGATTCCGCCGCGCGGGCACGAACCCCGAGCCATGGCGGCAGACGACGGCGTTCGTGGCGAGCGGTGTTTATCGCTGGACGCGGAACCCGATGTACCTCGGCATGGCGCTGATCTTCGCGGGCCTCGCGCTCATCTTCGACAGTCTCGCAACGCTCCTGCTGCTGCCCTTTGTGGTGATCCTGATCGACCGGCAGGTGATCGCGCGCGAGGAACGCTATCTCGAAACGAAGTTCGGCGACGACTACCGCGCTTACAAGGACAAGGTCAGGCGCTGGCTGTGACGGCTGCGTCCTCCGCCGCGCTCGCGGCTGCATCGAAGGCGAGAAGGATGGAAGGGTGGCGGGCCTTGTAGGCCTGCGCCGGGCGGAAGATTTCGAGGTCGGGCCAGCCTGCCGGGACGCTGCCTTCGCCCTTCAGGAATGCGGTGAGCGCGGTATGAGCATTACGAAGCTCTGACGCAGACTTGCCGAGCACGCCCGTGCCGAGGATCGAGGCCGAGGCCTGCCCGAGCGCGCAGGCGCGCACCTCCTGCCCGAATGTCGCAACACGGCCCTCGCTGTCGAGATCGACGTCAGCTGTGACGCGGCTGCCGCAGATCGGCGAGACCTTGCGGCTCGTACCCTGCGGCTCTGCAAGGCGCGTCAGGTGCGGGATCGTTGCGGCGAGGCGCAGGATCGCGGTGTTGTAGAGCGGTTCGGACATCGCGGCCGATATAGGGCGGCGAGGCGCCGCTATCCAGTCTCGCCGTCGTCGGCGCGGCCGTGGACGAAGCGGTCGACATAGTCGTTGCCGCTGTTTTCGAGGTCGGCGACCTTGCCTTCCCAGTGGATGCGCCCGTCCTTCAGCATGGCGATGCGGTCGGCGATGCGGCGCACGCTCGCCATGTCGTGCGTGATGGTGACGGCGGTAACGCCGAGGTCCGTGACGAGACTGCGGATCAGCCGGTTGATGGTGTCGGCGCGGATCGGATCGAGGCCCGTGGTCGGCTCATCGAAGAAGATGATCTCGGGCTCCGCCGCAATGGCGCGGGCGAGCGCGACGCGCTTCTGCATCCCGCCCGAAAGCTCGGAGGGCTTCAAGTCCGCGACCGGCGCATCGAGGCCGACCTTCGCGAGCAGCTCGACCGCCTTCGCGTGCATTGCCTTCGCGTTCGTCGCGCGGCCGCGCGTCAGCCCGAAGGTGATGTTGCGCCACACGGGCAGCGAATCGAACAGCGCGCCGCCCTGAAACAACATGCCGATGCGGTTCCGCAGTTCGGTGCGGTCCGCGCGAGAGGCCGAGGCGAGGTCGGTGCCATCCAGCCGGATCGTGCCGCTGTCCGTGGGGAGGATGCCCAGAATGCATTTCAGCATCACCGATTTGCCGGTGCCCGAACCGCCGATGACGACGAGCGATTCGCCCGGCTCCACCTTCAGGTCGATGTGATCGAGCACGACCTTCGGCCCGAACGCCTTGCGGACCCCGATGAGTTCAATGCTGCCGCCCTTCATGTGCCGAACACCAGCACGGTGATGATGAGGTTCGCGAGCAGGATGAGCACGAACGCACTGACCACCGCGTTCGTCGTCGAGCGGCCGACGCCCGCCGCGCCGCCCATGCTGCGGAAGCCGTGGTAGCAGCCCATCATCGCGATGATGAAGCCGAACACCGCCGCCTTCACGAGGCTCGACGAGACGTCGTCCCACTCGAGATACTGGCGCGTCGTGGCGAGGTAGGAGGTGACGTTGAAGCCGAGGCGCTGCGTGCCGATCAGGAAGCCGCCCATCACGCCGAGCGCGTTCGAGACGAGCACGAGGAGCGGCAGCACGATCACGGCGGCAATGAGCCGCGGTGCGATCAGATACTGGAACGGATCGGTGCGCAGCGTCGTAAGCGCATCGATCTGCTCGGTGACGCGCATCGTGCCGAGTTCGGCCGCCATCGCGGAGGAGACGCGCCCCGCCACCATCAGCCCGCCGAGCACCGGGCCGAGTTCGCGCACGATGGCGATGACGGTGACGGCGGGCACCGTGCTTTCCGCGTTGAAGCGGCTGCCGCCGACGAAAATCTGCTGCGCGAGCGCCGCACCGGTGAAAACGGCGGTGAGGCCGACGACCGGCAGCGAGAACCAGCCGATGATCAGCATCTGCTCGATGAGGCGGCCGAAATAATAAGGCGGACGTACGGCGGCGCCGAGTGCGCGCAGCGTGAACAGCGCGACCCGCCCGATGCTGGCGAGTGCGCCGAGCGTGGCGCGGCCCGGGCGGGCGAAGAAGTTGACGAGTGCGTTCATGTGTAGACGCGCTCATAGCGGGCGCCGAGCCCAGTCAGCAACTCATACTCGGAAATCCCGGACTGCGCGGCGGCTTCGGCGAGGTTGTAGGGGATGTCCACCCAGTCTCCGGGTGCGACCGCATGGGTGTCCGTGATGTCGATGATGATCATGTCCATCGACACGCGCCCCACGACCGGCGCCCGCTTGCCGCCGACAAGGGCCGCACCTGTGTTGGAAAAGCCCCTCAGATACCCGTCCGCATAGCCCAGGTTGAGCACGGCGAGGCGGCTGTCGCGCGGCGCTGTCCACGTCGCGCCGTAGCCTGCGGCGTCCCCGGCGGGCACGTCGCGGCACTGGATGACGCGCGCGGTGGGAAACACGACCTGGTGCAACCCCGCGCTGCCGCCATAAAGCCCGATGCCGGGGCGCACATGGCCGAAGGCGTAGTCGAGCCCAAGGAAGATGCCCGCGGTGTTCGCAAGCGCGCCGCGTATGCCGAGCGCTACGACCACCTCTTCAAAGCGATCGCGCTGCAGCCCGTTCAGCGGATGCTCCGGCGTGTCGGCGCAGGCGAGGTGTGAGTGAACAGTGTCCACATCCATCCCCGCGAACATTTCGGTGCAGAAGCCGCGCCAATCGAAGCCGAGGCGGTTCATGCCGGTGTCCACCATGATGTCGCAGCGCCGACCCTGGCCGTGCGCGCGCCACAGCGCCACCTGCTCCGGGCTGCCGAGCACGGGGTCCGCGTCGATGGAGAGCGCGGCGGGGAGATCGGCGGCATCGATGCCGTGCAGCACCTTCACGCGCAGGTCGGGCGCGCGTCCCGCAAGCGCCGCGGCCTCCTGCCAGTTGGAGACATAGACCGTCCGGCAGCCTTCGACATAAAGCCGGTCCGTCACGGCCTTCGCGCCGAGGCCGTAGCCGTTCGCCTTTACGGCGGCGCCCGTATCCACGCCCGCGAGCGCGCGGAGTTGCCTCCAGTTGGCGGCAAGTGCGTCGAGGTCGATGCGGAGGCGGAGAGGAGACGGCGGGATCATGTGTGAGGACGGATAGCGGGGGCAGGCGGGATGCGCAAATGCCTGTTGGGGGTGCCGGGTATCCCCTCTCCCCAACCCTCTCCCCGGCGGGGAGAGGGAGTTGTGTTTCGTGTGGGCGATCGATATGTTCTTTTTATGTTCTTGATCTTGGGTGTTGAATGGCGCGGCTGAAAACCCAGTTTGTCTGTCAGGCGTGCGGCGCGGTGAGCCCGCGCTGGGCGGGGCAGTGCGGCGAGTGCAAGGAGTGGAACAGTATCGTCGAGGATGCGGGCGCGGTGGTGACGCCGTTCTCGGCGAAGCAATCGCTTTCGCGCGGCGGTGCGGCGTTTCGCCTGCAATCGCTGGATGAGGATACGCCGCTGCCGCCGAGGCTGCCGACGGGTATCGCGGAACTCGACCGCACGCTCGGCGGCGGCGTGGTGCCGGGCAGCGCGATCCTGATCGGCGGCGATCCGGGCATCGGCAAATCGACGCTGCTTTTGCAGGTGGCGGGCAAGATGGCGATGGCGGGGCGGCGCATCGTGTACCTCTCGGGCGAGGAGGCGGCGGATCAGGTGCGGCTGCGCGCGCAGCGGCTGGGGCTCGGCAAGGCCGACGTGGCGCTCGCCAGCGTTACCTCGGTGCGCGATATATTGACCACGCTCGCGGAGCGGACCGCGCCCGATCTCCTCATCATCGATTCGATCCAGACCATGCATTCGGACATGCTGGAGGGCGCGCCGGGCACGGTGAGCCAGGTGCGCGCCGCCGCGCAGGAGCTGATCCGCTATGCGAAGTCCGAAGGCGCGGCGGTGGTGCTTGTCGGGCATGTGACGAAGGACGGGCAGATCGCGGGGCCGCGCGTGCTCGAACACATGGTCGATACCGTGCTCTATTTCGAAGGCGAGCGCTCGCACCAGTACCGCATCCTCCGCGCCGTGAAGAACCGCTTCGGCGGCACCGACGAGATCGGTGTGTTCGCGATGGGCGCGCTCGGCCTCGAAGAGGTCTCGAACCCGTCGTCGCTGTTCCTCACGCAGCGCGAGGCGCCGGTGCCGGGATCGGTGGTGTTCCCCGCGATCGAGGGCACGCGGCCGGTGATGGTGGAGGTGCAGGCGCTCGTCGTGCGCCTGCCTTCGGGCGCGACGCCGCGCCGCGCGGTGGTCGGCTGGGATTCGGGGCGGCTCGCGATGATCCTTGCGGTGCTGGAGGCGCGCTGCGGGCTCAATTTCTCGACGTGCGAGGTTTATCTCAACATCGCGGGAGGCCTGCGTGTGTCGGACCCGGCGGCGGACCTTGCCGTTGCCGCCGCGCTCGCCTCGGCAATGGCGGAGCGGCCGATCCGGCTCGATACGGTGGCGCTCGGCGAAATCGCGCTTTCGGGCGAGGTTCGCGCCGCGCCGCACCTCGGGCTCCGGCTCAAGGAAGCGCAGAAGCTCGGCTTCGAGCGCGCCTTCCTGCCGGGCGGCGCGACCGCAAAGGGAGACGGCGTGCCCAATGGTATGAAAGCCACAGGCTTCAAACATTTGTCGGGGCTTGTTGACCACCTCTGCGGCTCCGATTAGGGCCGCGAAATATGGACATGACCGGGTTCGACATCGTCGTTCTGCTCATCGTGGGCGCGCTTGCCGCGCTCGGCGCGATCCGGGGTTTCGTCACCGAGATTCTCACGCTGCTCGCATGGGTCGCGGCGGTCGTGGCGCTCAAGCTCTTCTACCCGGCGGGCAAGCTGATCGCGGCGGGAATGGTCGGCAGCGAGGTCGCGGCGGCGGCGATCGCCTTCCTCGTCATCTTCTTCGGCACCTTCTTCATCTTCCGCCTCGTCGGGCGGCTGCTCGGCGATCGCACCAAGCGCTCGGTCATCGGGCCGATCGACCGCGTGCTCGGGCTCGGCTTCGGCGCCGTGAAGGGGCTCATCGTCGTCAGCCTCGTCTTTCTCGTCGTCACGCGCGGCCACGCGCTCATCTGGGGCGGGAACGAGAAGCTGCCGGAATGGCTGCTCGCCGCGAAAACGGAGCCGCTGCTCGACATCACCAGCCGCGCGATCATCGACTATGCCGAAGACCGGCAGGAGGGGCTGGGGCTCGGCGACGACAGGCCGCGCACCGCCCCCGAAGATCAGCACTACAGCGATACGAGTGGTGGCGAGGGCTACACCCACGAAGAGCGCGACGCGCTCGACGATCTGTTGGACGATTCGAGCGGCACCGAGATTTAGCCGGAGTTTCCTTCGCGCCGGATTCGCGCTAGGGGCGCGGCCATGACCGAAATTCGCCTCTACAACACGCTGACGCGCCAGAAGGACGTCTTCACACCCGCCGATCCGAACCGGGTGACGATGTATGTGTGCGGCCCCACGGTCTACAATCGCGCGCACATCGGCAACGCTCGGCCCGCGGTGGTGTTCGACGTGCTGTTCCGACTGCTCCGCCATACTTACGGCGAGAATGCCGTCCACTACGCGCGGAACTTTACGGACATCGACGACAAGATCATGGCGGCCGCTGAGTCCGAGGACGTGCCGATCGAGACGATCACCAAGCGCTACGAGGATTTCTACCGCGCCGACATGGGTGCGCTTGGCGTGCAGCGGCCGACGTACGAGCCGCGCGCCACGGAGCATGTCGAACAGATGGTCGCGATGATCGCGGCACTGATCGAGAAGGGCGCGGCCTATGCGGCTGATGGCCATGCACTGTTCGACATCACGAAGGATGCCGACTACGGCACGCTCTCGCGCCGCCCGATGGACGAGATGATCGCCGGCGCGCGTGTCGAGGTGGCGCCTTACAAGAAGAACCCCGGCGACTTCGTGCTGTGGAAGCCGAGCGCGGCGGACCAGCCGGGCTGGCCTTCGCCCTGGGGTCGCGGGCGCCCCGGCTGGCACATCGAATGCTCGGCGATGATCGAGGCGCACCTCGGCACCACCATCGACATCCACGCCGGCGGCCTAGACCTCCAGTTCCCGCACCACGAAAACGAATGCGCGCAAAGCCGCTGCGCCCACGACGGCGCACCGCTCGCGAAGATCTGGATGCACAACGGCTTCCTCTCCATGGACAAGGAGAAGATGTCGAAGTCACTCGGCAACGTGGTGACGGTGGGCGAACTGCTGAAGCAAGGCCACAGGGGCGAGACGCTGCGGTTAGCGCTGTTGATGGCGCATTATCGGCAGCCGCTGGATTGGAACGACCGGTTGATCGAGCAAGCGAAGGCGATGCTGGATCGCTGGTATCGCTTGTTGGAAGATGAACAGGTTGACGCCGTTGGCGATGTTGAAGTTGAAGCAGTGCTAGCCGACGACCTCAACACTCCGGCCGCTATTGCCATTTTGTCCGAGTTTGCGAACAGCCGCAAACTTGAACGCCTCTGGCGAGGTGCTCGTATGCTCGGGATACTTTCGCATTCCCCGGATGCATGGTTTGGTCGCGTTCGACCTGAACCAATGATCGTCGAAACCAGCATGGGCTCCATCGCGCTGTCATCTGGTGACGAGATCGAAATGCGGATAGATGCCCGCGCCGCCGCTAAAGCCGCGAAGAACTGGGCCGAGGCCGACCGTATCCGCGATCAATTGAAGGCGGAGGGTATCCTGCTCGAGGACAAGCCCGACGGGACGACGGTCTGGCGGCGCGCTTGAGGCGCGGCGCTCAGTAGAGCGCCGCGACCTCGCGGACGATCATGATGCCGAGCGCCACCCAAGAGAGGCCGAACAGCGCGAAGCGGAGCATCACGCGGTTGAACGTCGCCTGCACCAGCGAATGGAGCGCGCGCAGGATCACGTAGGCCCATGCGCAGAGCACGTGCCACTGGTCGGCGTGGCCGAGGAGGACGATGGCGATGACCATCGCGTAAAAGATCGTCGGCGCCTCGAAGAGGTGGTTGTAGTTGTCGGCCACCCGCCGCGCTTCGCTCGGCAGCGTGTTCAGCGAACCCGGGTGCTGCGCCGATTGCGGATCGATCTTCGCCTGGTTCATCGCGGGAATGCGCGTTGCGTACATCCAGACGAACATCACGAGATTGAGCAGCCCCATCGCGACGATGGTCTGCAGCATCGAAATCACGTTGCTGTTCAAGGTCATGGGCGATCCTCCCCCTGTTGTATCTCCCAGCGTGGATGCTGCGCTTTCGGGAGCCCAAGCGCAACCCTCACGGTCGACAGGGCGAGTCCGGGCCGATATGGTCCGCCTATGCGTGAGAAAGAGCTTCGGCTGGCGCTCGTCTGCTACGGCGGCATCAGCCTTGCCGTTTATATGCATGGCATCACGCAGGAGATCTGGAAGCTGCTGCGCGCCAGCCGCAGCTGGCACGATGCCGATCCGGAGCTGCCGGGCGGGGATACGGAACCCGTTTATCACGATCTGCTCGACGAGATCGGCAAACACGTCCGCCTGCGCGTGCTCGTCGATATCGTTGCGGGCGCATCGGCGGGCGGGATCAATGGTATCTTCCTCGCGCAGGCGATCTCCACGGGGCAGAGCCTCGCCCCGCTCGCCGACCTCTGGCTCGACAAGGCGGATGCCGACGAACTTCTCGATCCCGAGGCGGTACCCAAATCGCGCTGGAGCAAGTTCTATGCGCGGCCGCTGCTGTGGATGGCGCGCGGGCAGATCGACCCGCTCGACGAGATCGTCGAGAAGGGCGCGCGCGAGGAACTGCGCATCAAGGTTTCGCGCTTCATCCGCTCGCGCTGGTTCGAGCCGCCGTTCTCGGGCGAGCACTTCACCGAGCTGCTGATGGGCGCGTTCGAGGCGATGGCGGAGACGAAGGCGGCCTCGCCGCTGCTGCCGCCCGGCCAGCCGCTCGATCTGTTCGTCACCGTCACCGACTATCACGGCTACCCGGAGCGCCTGCGCCTCCACAGCCCCGAAGAGGTGATGGAGGTGGAGCACCGGAAGCTCATCACCTTCCGCGATTCGAGCGAGCGTGGCGCGGAGCGGACTCTCGCCGACATCCCTTCGCTCACCTTCGCGGCGCGGGCAACGGCCTCCTTCCCCGGGGCCTTCCCACCGTTCCAGCCGAGCGAGCTCGACCGGGTACTGGCGAAGGACGGCAAGCCCTGGCCGGAGCGCACGGCCTTCCTGTCGCGCGTGTTTCCGCACCGCGCGACGAGTGGTCTCGATCCGTCGCACGCGGTGCTGCTCGATGGCAGCATCCTCAACAACGCGCCGTTCGCGCCGGCCATTGCCGCTCTTCGCCAGCGCCCGGCGCATCGTGAGATCGACCGACGCTTCGTCTACATCGATCCGAAGCCCGGCATCCGCAGCATCGGCACGCGCATGGATGCTTCGAAGCCCCCCGGCTTCTTCTCGACGATCCTGCGCTCGCTCTCCGACATTCCGCGCGAACAGCCGATCCGCGACGATCTCGATCACCTCGCCGGCCTGTCCGCGCGCGTCCGCCGCCTCAGCCATGTGGTCGAGGGCATACGCGCCACCGTCGACGAGGCGATCGAAGACGCGATCGGCCGCCGCCAGCTGCGCGCGAAAGTGTCGCCCGCCAAGCTCCAGCAATGGCGCGCGCAGGCGAATGCCGAGGCCGTGCTGCGCGCCGGCTTCACCTATCCCTCCTATGCGCACCTGAAGCTCAGCCAGATCGTTGAGGAGATGGCGCGGCTGTTCGCCGATCTCGGCGGGCACGAACGCGATGTCGCAGAGCGCGTCCGCAAGGAGGTGTGGCGGCACATCCGGCGCAGCGGCATGGACCGCGTGACGCAGACGACGCGCCCGAAGGATGCCGACGCCGACCTCTTCGTGCAGTTCCTCCGCCGTTACGACCTCGGCTTCCGCGTTCGTCGGCTGCGCTTCATCGTCCGCCGCGTCAATGAGTGGGGTGATGCGGGCGGCCCAGAAGACCTGCAGAAGGTCGAGGCACTCAAGGCCTCGCTGTATGAACTGCTCGCGCCCTATCTCGATCGGCGCCGGCTCGCCTTCTACGGCCCGTGGGTGCGCGATCCCGCAGCCTTTGCGAACGAGGACGCGGTGCCCGTGATCGAGGCCTATGGCGAGGCGCTTGGCCTCACTGATTTCGACGCACTCGGCGATGCCCGTCTTGCCGCGATCATCACGGACTGCACGGCGCCGGACCTTCGCGCCCAGCTCCTGAAGGCCTATCTCGGCTTTCCCTTCTACGACATCGCCACCTTCCCGCTGCTGCAGGGCGAGGGGCTCGACGAGTTCGACGAGATCAAGGTGGACCGCATCTCGCCGGACGACGCGCGCGCGATCCGCGAAGGCGGCGCGCTGGCGACGCTGAAAGGCATCAAGTTCAACAGTTTCGGCGCCTTCTTCAGCCGCGCCTACCGCGAAAACGACTATCTGTGGGGACGCCTTCACGGTGTCGACCGCGTGATCGACATTGTCGTTTCGGCGCTTCCCGAAGGCAAACGCCTCGACGCCGGGTTCGTGACAGGCATCAAGAAACGGGCCTTCCACGCCATCCTCGATGCCGAGGAGGCGCGGCTGGGGGCCATCCCGGACCTGATCGAAGAACTGCGCAAGGAGATCGGGTAGATCTGTGCAGCGTTCGACTTCACTCGGAATGACAAGGGGTTAAGCTTAAACAGTCACCACCCCGAGCGAAGTCGGGAGGGGCGGGGCGCAGCTTATCCACAGAACCGCCCCGACGTATATTTCGCCGATAGGCTTGCGACGTCGCGCACAATCTCCTGTATAGTGCGCCTATGCTGACACCGCTTCGCGCCGTACCGGCTCCTGCCGCTGACTCGCTGACTCTTCCGCACAACCTTGATGCGGAGGCGGCGCTGCTCGGCGCCATGATGATCGACAACCGGCTTGCCGAGGACGTACAGCTGAAGCTGCGCCCCGAGCATTTCTTCGAGCCGGTTCATGGCGAGATTTATGCGGCGATCCTGAAGCTCGTCGATCGCGCCATGCTCGCGACCCCGGTGACGCTGCGGCCGCTATTCGCCGAGCACCCCGCGCTCGCCGAGCTTGGCGGCCCGGCGTACCTCGCCCAGCTCACTGAGCAATCCGCCGCGCTGATCGCCGCGAAGGACTTTGCGGCGCAGATTTATGATCTCGCGTTGCTGCGCGAACTCGTGCGCGTTGGGCGTGAGATGGTGGTGAGCGCGGCCGACACCTCGCAGGACGTGAACCCGCACGATCAGATTCAGCAGGCAGAACTCGCGCTCTACAAGGTTGCCGAAGAAGGCGAGGTCTCGAACTCTGTGAAGAGCTTCGCCCAGTCCGCGACGCTCGCCGTGCAGATGGCGGAGCGCGCCAAGCAATCGGGCGGGCATCTTTCCGGCATCACCACGGGCCTCAATGCGCTCAACACCAAAATCGGTGGTTTGCATCGGTCTGACCTCATCATCCTTGCCGGGCGCCCCGCGATGGGCAAAACCGCGCTCGCCACCAACATTGCCTTTTCGGCCGCCGAACGGCTGATGAAGGACCGTGCCGACCAGATCGACAAGACGAGCGGTGCAGGTGTCGCGTTCTTCAGCCTCGAAATGTCGGCCGACCAGCTCGCGACGCGTATCCTTGCCGAGCAGGCGCGGATCAGCTCCGAAGACCTACGCATGGGCAAGATCAACCAGGCACAGTTTCGTGATCTGGTGCGCGCGTCCGCCGCGTTGCAGGATTTGCCGCTCTATATCGACGACACTCCCGGCCTCACCATCGCGGCGATGCGTTCGCGCGCGCGGCGCCTCAAGCGGCAGAAGGGTGTGGGGCTCATCGTGGTCGATTATCTCCAGCTTCTGCAAGGCAGCAGCCGGCAGGCGAACGACAACCGCGTGAATGAAATCTCGGAAATCACGCGCGGTCTGAAAACACTCGCCAAGGAACTGAACGTGCCGGTGATCGCGCTGTCACAGCTTTCACGTGCCGTCGAGCAGCGCGAGGACAAAAGGCCCCAGCTCGCCGACCTTCGCGAATCCGGCACTATCGAGCAGGACGCCGACATCGTGCTGTTCGTCTATCGCGACGAATATTACCACGCCCAGAAAAAGCCCGAGGACGGTACCGAGAAGTTCGAGAAGTGGATGGAGCGCGGCATCACCATCCGGGGGCGCGCCGAGGTGATCGTGGCGAAGCAGCGTCACGGCTCCACGGGCATCGTCGATCTGCATTTCGAAGCCATCCACACGCGCTTCAGCGATCTTGCCGACGACGCGCACCTCCCGGAACGGGACTACGAATAAGCGCCTATTTCGCCTTCAGATATTGCGGTTTGATAAGGGCGCGAAGCGCGTCCGCCATCGGCACATCGATCTCGAAATCGCCCTCAGCGTATGGCCCCGCCACATAGGGGGCGAGCAGCACGCGGAAACCCGAGATGTCCTGCCCCGGCCACGACACCACCGCCACCGGCTGCTCGCCGATCGGTGGGCAGTCGTCGAACATACCATTTTCGATCGCGCCGCGCCGCGAAACGCGCTCCGCATCGAGCGCGGTGCAATAAGCGGGGGTGAGCAGCTTTTCGGCTGCGGGCCAGTCTGTGAAGAGATCGCTGAAGCTCATTTCGCGGCGCTCGGCCTTGTCCCAGTATTTGACCGCGAAGCCGTGGTTGGGGTGCGCGCCGCCCGTGTACATCGAGATATCGGCACGAACGTTCAGCAGGGCGGGAGTGTCGGCCGCAACCGTCCAGTCCTGCACGAAGAAATGGGATATCTTCGGCGCGTCCGCCGGCCGCAGCTTCATGTCCTCCACCGCGCCCGCCTGCATCTCTTCCGCGCTCGCCAGCGCCTGGGCGCGAAGCGTTTCGAGCAGCGTCGGCGCTTCGGCAAGCTCGGGCGGCGCGCGCCAAAGGAAATCCAGTTCGGCCGTTTCGCGTTTCACGAGGAGGTCGCTCGCGGGAATCGAAGTATCCGTCCCGAGAGCGGCCGCGTTCGTTTGCGCCGCGGCATCCGCTTTTTCGGCCTTTGGCGCATCGCATCCGGCGAACGCCAAGGACACCAGAACAATTGCGGCAGTACGCATGAGCATCGCATTCTCCAAGCGGATCGAACGGCAATTTACAGGCCGGATGCTCAGGCGACAATTGCCGTTCCTAATTCAGGTTAACTTCGGCAACCTTGTCTTTATAGTCCTCTTTCGGGTCGATCCCGAACAACAGCTTTACGCTGGCGAACAGGCTGTTCTCGTTAAGCCAGATCTCCGCGTAATCCGTATCCAGCCGAAGCAAGGCAAGTTTCGGATCGGTCTTTCCACCTTCGTACCAAGCGGCGATGAAGGGGTTCCAAAGCCGCTCGATCACGGATTTATCATTGTCCAGCCAAAGCGTGCCGTGAACGGTCGCAAACAGATCATGGCCCTTTGCTGCGAATGAGGCGATCGCACGATGTCCGGTATCGAGTGCCCGAGCCAGCGCATTGTCGCGCGCTGTGAAAAACCAGATCGGGTTTCGTTCGTCCTCAACCAGCGCGGTCATCGGACGCGTATGGCCGTCCTCCACCCCATTCAGGCCGATCATCATCGTGCGGTCTGATTTCAGGGCCTTCCAGAATTTGGCTTCCATTTCGGCTTCGTTTGCCATGTCGTTTCTCCCAGTCATGGGTGGCGAACAGGCAGGCTATGGCGCAGTTCCCGTAGAGCGACGCGATCACCGATGAAACGGGCTTCGTACGCGCCATGTGGTGCGCTTCCAGCCGGCAATCATAGTCAGCGACAAGCTGGCGACTGTCGCCGGCCTTTACACATTGGTGTCAGTGGGTACCAGAAAATGGCTGATAACCGCCATTGGCACATGCGTTGCTTGGTTGTGGTTAACAGGAAAAATGCAGTCGGGGGTTTGCATGAAATCAGTTCTGGTTGCCGCTACGGCCTTCACTCTGGCCGCAGCAAGTGCTGCGCAGGCCGCGCCGATTCAGATTATCACCTTTGGCCAGTTGGTACAGGCGCCGACACCTCCCGGCTCCACGCCGCCGGATTTCGCTGCACCGATCGCCAACTTCTCCGATTTCGCGGCGTACTGGATCATCGACCCGGATGCCGGCACCAAGATAACGACACCACTGCCGGCGCCTTCGATCGGGGAAACCGTTTCGTTCCGAGGTTCGCTCATCGAGTTTGGCGCGGTCATCTTCGGTCCCGGCTTTGCGCCTTTGACCATTGGCAACAGCCCGGCGAGCCTGCGGCAGACCTTCCTGCTCGACAATGCGATCAGCGGGACACGCGCGACGGATCAGTTCAGTGCCGCTGGCGGCGCGTACTTCGATGGTTCCGAGCTGGTGCGCGAGGTCGCGTTCGATCGTGATCTGGGTGAGAATGTTTTCATTTCGCTGTTTCAGCTGAGTTTTCTCGAAGGGGTGCTCTTGCCGGCCCTGCCCCTTCTTCTTGATGGGGATGATTTTCCTGATCTCGGCAGGCTCATCGAAACCTCGCCCTCGAAACTTGTGACGCTGCGGTTCACGCATGGCGCGCCGACCAGCGCTGCTGAAATGCGGGCACTTCCGCAAATGTCGTTCAACGGCATCAATCTCAATTTCAATTACATCTATCTCGATGATGTGGAGACGCCGGAACCGGCGGTGCTCGGCCTCTTCGGTCTGGGTCTCGCTGCTCTCGCGCTGCGTCGCCGCCGCGCAGCCTGACTATTCGGCGGCTCTGGCCTCGGTCGGAGCCGCATCCTCCGCCTGCTGGCGGGTCCACATCTCAGCGTAGAGGCCATCCTTGGCGAGCAGATCGTCGTGGCGGCCGCGTTCGGCGATGCGGCCCTTGTCCATCACGAGGATCTCGTCGGCATCGACGATGGTGGAGAGACGGTGCGCGATGACGAGGGTCGTGCGCCGGGCCGAAACGTCAGAGAGCGCATCCTGAATTGCGGCCTCGGTGCGGCTGTCGAGCGCGCTCGTCGCCTCGTCGAGGATCAGGATGGGTGGATCTTTGAGGATCGTGCGCGCGATGGCGACGCGCTGCTTCTCGCCGCCTGAGAGCTTGAGGCCGCGCTCGCCGACGACCGTGTCGTAGCCCTGCGGCAGCGAGACGATGAAGTCGTGGATCTGCGCCTGCCGCGCGGCGGCTTCGATCTCCGCCTGCATGGCGCCCGCGCGGCCGTAGCCGATGTTATAGCCGATCGTGTCGTTGAACAGCACCGTGTCCTGCGGGACGATGCCGATCGCGGCACGGACGCTCGCCTGCGTCACCGCGCGGATATCCTGCCCGTCGATCGTCACGCGCCCGGCCTGGATGTCGTAGAAGCGATAGAGGATGCGGGAGAGTGTCGACTTGCCCGCGCCGGATTCGCCGACGACAGCAACCGTGTCCCCGGCCGGAATCGCAAAGCTGACGCCGTGCAGGATCTGCCGTTCGGGATCGTAGCCGAAATCGACAGTCTCGAAGCGCACTTCGCCCGCCACAACGGAAAGCGGCGGGGCGCCCGGTTTGTCGGCAATCTCGGCCTCGGTATCGAGCAGGCCGAACATGGCTTCCATGTCGATGAGGCCCTGCTTGATCTCGCGGTACACCCAGCCGAGCATATCGAGCGGGCGGAACAGCTGCATGAGCAGCGTGTTGACGAGCACCACGTCGCCCACAGTGAACCGGCCCTGGTTCCAGCCCCACACCGTATAGGCCATCGCGCCGGCCATCATGATATTGGTGATCAGCGACTGGCCGATGTTGAGCGCGGCGAGTGAGTTCTCGCTCTTGATCGCGGCGTTCGCATAGGCGGTGAGGGACTGGCGGTAGCGGTCCCGCTCCAGCGTTTCCGCGCTGTAGTATTTCACCGTTTCGTAGTTGAGGAGCGAGTCCACCGCGCGCTGCGTTGTGCGGTTGTCGGTATCCACCATGCGGCGGCGAAGTTCGCTCCGCCATTCCGTCACGCGCCGCGTGAACCAGATGTAAAGCGCGACGATCACGAGCGTCGCCGCGACGATCTCGAAGCCCATCTTGATCTGGAAGATCACGCAGACGGCGATGAGTTCTATGATTGTCGGCGCGATGTTGAACGCGAGGAAGTAGAGCATCGTGTCGACGCTCTTGGTGCCGCGCTCGATGATGCGCGTGAGTGCGCCGGTGCGGCGTTCGAGGTGGAAGCGCAGGCTGAGTTCGTGGATGCGCGCGAAGACCTCGGACGCGAGATCGGCGCCGGCGACTTGGCCTACGCGTTCGAAAATGACGTTGCGCACATTGTCGAACAGCACGCCGCCGAACCGTGCCGCCGCATAGGCGAACACGAGCCCGACGCCGAGCAGGAAGCCCTCGTTCGTGGGCGTCGCCATCGAATCGATCACGCCCTTGTAGGCGAACGGCATGATCAGCATCGTCGCCTTGGCGATGAGCACGAGGATGAGCGCGGCGACGACGCGCACCTTGAGGCCCGGCTTGTCGGCGGGCCAGAGGTAAGGGAGGAAGCGGCGCAGCGGATGCTGCTTGGAGACGGTCATGCCCTTACAGATAGGCGCTCAGGCCGGCGCCTTCCAGCAGGTGCTCACGTGATCGTCCACAAGGCCGACCGCCTGCATGTAGGCGTAGATGATCGTCGAGCCGACGAAGTTCATGCCCGCCTTCTTCAGCGCCTTTGAAATGGCGTCGCTGAGCGGGGTGGAAGCGGAGACGTCCTTGAAGCTTTTGGGGCGGTTCACGAGGGGTTTTCCGTCCACGAAGGCCCAGAGCCACGCATCGAAGCTGCCGTGCTGGCGCTGCATCTCGAGGAACACGGCGGCGTTGCGGCGCGCGGACCAGACCTTCAGGCGATTGCGGACGATGTTCCCCGTGGCGAGCACCGCTTCAAGCTCGGCGTCGGTCATTGCGGCGACGCGGGCGGGATCGAAATCGTGGAAAGCGGCGCGGTAGCCTTCGCGCTTTTTCAGTACGGTTTCCCAACTGAGCCCGGCCTGCGCGCCTTCGAGGATCAGCATCTCGAACAGCGTGCGGTCGTTGTGGACGGGAACGCCCCACTCGTCGTCGTGGTAATGCGCGTAGAAGTCCTTGCCCGGACTGTTGCCGAAACAGCGGGGCCGCGCGTCCATCCTAGTCGAACAGGCTGGAGACGGACGATTCGTCGGCGATGCGGCGGACGGCCTCGCCGAGCAGCGGGGCGATCGTCAGCTGACGCAGCTTCTTCGCGTTCGCGATTTCGGGGCGCGAGATCGAGTCGGTGATGACGAGCTCCATCAGCTCCGACCCCTCGACGCGGGCGACGGCGCCGCCCGAGAGCACGCCGTGGGTACAATAGGCGACGACGGCCTTCGCGCCCGCGGCGCGGAGTGCGGCGGCAGCGTTGCAGAGCGTGCCTGCCGAATCGACGATGTCGTCGACGAGGATGCAGAAGCGGCCCTCGACGTCGCCGATGATGTTCATCACCTCGGATTCGCCGGCGCGTTCGCGGCGCTTGTCGACGATGGCGAGCGGGGCGTTGTCGAGGCGCTTGGCAAGCGCGCGGGCGCGCACCACGCCGCCGACGTCGGGCGATACGACCATCATGTTCTCCGAGCCGTAACGGGCGAGGATGTCATCGCTCATCACGGGGGCGGCGTAGAGGTTGTCGGTCGGGATGTCGAAGAAGCCTTGGATCTGCCCAGCGTGCAGATCGACCGAAAGCACGCGGTTGGCGCCCGCGACAGTGATGAGGTTGGCGACGAGTTTCGCCGAGATGGGCGTCCGCGGACCGGGCTTCCGGTCCTGCCGCGCATAGCCGAAGTAGGGGACGACGGCGGTGATGCGCTTCGCGCTCGCGCGCTTCAGCGCGTCGATGCAGATCAGGAGCTCCATCAGGTTGTCGTTCGCCGGGAAGGCGGTCGACTGGACCACGAACACGTCTTCGCCGCGTACGTTCTCGTGGATCTCCACGAACACCTCTTCGTCCGCGAAGCGGCGAACGCTCGCCTGCGTCAGCGGCATGTCGAGGTAACGGGCGATATCGCCCGCGAGCTGAAGGTTGCTGTTGCCCGCAAGCAGCTTCATGGCGCGCGAATCCCTGTTTTGTGGCGGTGACGAGTCGGTCGGTTCACTAGCCGCCGCAGGCGGCGCGGGCAACGCCTATGACATCTGTGTTGCAGGCGGGGTCAGGCGGGAAGCCCGATCAGCGCGATCTGCCGGCCGTAATCGGCCTCACCCCGATGCGTCGCGCGGCGGAAGCTGAAGTAGGCCTCCGGGTTTGCGTAGGTGTCCTCGCCAAGCAGTTCGACGCGCCCGATGCCCGCCGCCGCGAGCCGTGCGCCCACATAGGCTTCGAGGTCGAACTGGTGGTGCCCGGCGCGTCCACCAAGGAAGAAGCGCTCGTTTTCCGGATCCGCCTCGCAGAAGCGGCGGAAGAAGCCCTCGTCGACCTCGTAGGAGGCGCGTGCGATGCAGGGGCCGACGGCCGCCGCGATGCGCTCCCGGTGCGCGCCGAGCTTTTCCATTGCCGCGACGACACTGTCGGTAACGCCGCCGAGCGCACCCTTCCACCCGGCATGGGCGGCGCCGACGACGCCCGCCTCACGGTCGGCAAGCAACACGGGCGCGCAGTCGGCCGTCAGCACGCCAAGCAGCAGGCCCGGCTTTGCCGTTGCGAGCGCATCGGCGTGCGGGCGAGCATCGTCTGGATACGGCGCGGTCACGGTGATGGTGTCGGGGCTGTGCACCTGATGCAGCGTCACGAGCTTTGCGCCTGGCAGCACGGCTTCCACGGCACGCCGACGATTCTCTGCGATGGCGGCGCGGTCGTCCTGCGAGCCGAGCCCGACGTTGAGCCCGGCGACGACGCCTTGGGAAACGCCGCCCCGACGCCCAAGGAAGCCGTGGGGGAGGCCGTCCAGCGCTGCGGTGTGAAGGACGGTAACATTCATGAACGCAACACCTTGCGATAGATGAAATCGTGATCGGCCTGCTCGCCCACCATGAAACGGTAGTCTCCGACCTTCTCGAAGCCGTAGTTCTCGTAGACCTTCTGCGCCCGGTAGTTCTCGGACCATACGGTGAGGTACATGTCCTGCCAGCCGCCCGCATTCGCCCATTCGAGCGCCCAGGCCATCATGGGCTGCGCGATGCCGCGCCCGTGCCACGCCTTCAGGATGTACAGCTGGCGAAGCTCGCACTTGCTGCGCCCGTCGTCCTCCACGGGAAGGTAGGGCGGTCCGAGCTTGCAATATGCGACCATCTGCCCGTCGGTCTCGGCGATGCGAAAGGCGTAAGCCGGGTCCGCAAACTCCACCGGCATCCCATCGGGGCCGAATACGGTTACG
Organism: Sphingosinicella xenopeptidilytica; assembly: GCF_042676985.1. Lineage (NCBI taxonomy): Bacteria > Pseudomonadati > Pseudomonadota > Alphaproteobacteria > Sphingomonadales > Sphingosinicellaceae > Sphingosinicella > Sphingosinicella xenopeptidilytica. The sequence continues at coordinate 326,417 of NZ_JBHTIK010000002.1, forward strand.
AGGAAGTGGTCGAGATCGTGCTTCGCGTAAAGGTGCCCGAACGTCTCGATGAACGTCTGGCGGCCGAGTTCGCAGAGCGCGGGCAGATCGGCGGGTGTCGGCGTGCGGAAAACGATGTCGCTCATGCGCCGAAGCCCGCCGGTTCGGGCCAATCCGTGTGTGTGAATGCAAGCACCTTGAACAGGCTCCCCATGGCCTGCGGCAGGGTAAGCCGCCGTATCGCGCCCGCTATAGCATGGCGGGCTTCCGGGTCGAGGCCGCGCGAAAGACGCTCGACGCGGGCTTCGATGCCGAGCGCGAGCAGGAACGGGCCCTGTAGTGCCAGCGGCGAAACCTGCGCGCCTGCCGCACGCGCCGCCTCGGCAAGCGCGGCGAAGTCCACGTGTGCAGTGAGATCGTGCTCGCCCGGTGCCGCGAGCGGATCGGCGGCGGCATGGGCTGCGAGTGCCTGCAGGGAATCGCCCTCGGCGGGACCTTCGTAGCCGTAGTCGATGAGGAGTGCCGCGCCGCCGTCCGCCGCGATCCGGAAAGCGAGGGCGCCTGCGTATTCGGTGCGCGCGGGCGCCGTTTCACGGATCTCATCGCCTTCGGGGGTGAAGACGAAGGCATCCGTCGAAACGCCGATGCGCCGCTGCTGCCAGACGCCATCCACGCGTACCTCCTGCCGGATGGGAAGGGCATCGAAGAATTCATTGGCGACGACGAGCAGCGGTGCGCCTTGCGGCACCTCTGCCAGATCATCGTGCCATGCGGCTGCCGGTACACGTTCAGCCTGCGCCGCGCGCAGGGCGGGGCTCGTTTCCACGAAATGCACGCGGATCGCTTCGGCGAAGGCTGGCAGCGCGCGCGCGGCGCGCAGCAGGTCTGCCATCAGCGTGCCCCGTCCCGGGCCGAGTTCGACGAGGTTCACGCGGGCGGGCCGTCCGGCGCGGTCCCACAGGTCCGCCATCCACAGGCCGATGATCTCGCCGAACATCTGGCTGATTTCCGGCGCGGTCGTGAAATCGCCGCCGCGCCCGAACGGATCGCGTCCCGCGTAGTAGGCCGCGACGCATTCCGCCATGTAGCGGTCCACGCCGATCGGGCCGCGCTCTGCAATCTCCGCGGCGAGCCTGCGCCCGAGCGGCGTCATTTCGCGAGCGCGCGCCGCCCCGCCGTGGCGACGAAATAAACGCCGGCGACGATCATCGCGCTCGACAGCGTCTGGCCCATGGTAAGACCCCACGACAGCGTGCCGAGCTGGGCATCGGGCTCGCGGAAATATTCGACGATGAAGCGGAACACGCCGTAGCCGAGCATGAACGTGCCGACGAGAAGGCCGGGCTTGTAGCGGGCGTCGGTCTTCCAGAAGAGATACCAGAGGATGGCGAACAGAACGATGCCTTCAAGCCCCGCCTCATAGAGCTGGCTCGGGTGGCGGAGCACATCGCCGCCGCTGGGGAATTTCATCGCCCACGGCACGTCCGTCGCACGGCCCCAAAGCTCTCCGTTGATGAAGTTGGCGATGCGCCCGAAGAACAGGCCGAACGGGATGGTGCAGGCGATATAATCGTGCACACGTAGCCAGCTCAGTTTCTGCTGCCATGTGTAGATGAGAAGTGCGATTGAAACGCCCGCCGCGCCGCCGTGGAACGACATGCCGCCTTCCCACAGCTTGAACACGTCGGTGATGTGACCTTCGGAGCCGAAAAAGCGTGCGTAATCGTAGAACAGCACATAGCCGACACGGCCGCCGAGGATGATGCCGAGCGTGACCCAGGTGACGAGATCGTCGGCGTGGCGCCGCGCCATCGGGGCGCCGGGTTTTGCCAGCATCTTCAAGAGATACCACCATGCGACGACGATGCCGCCGATATAGGCGAGGCTGTACCAGCGGATCGGCAGCCGGGTTTCGGTGAAGGGCAGGGGGATGTGGAACCAGACCGGATCGATGCTGGGGTAGGTGAGCGCGGCCTCGATTGCGAACATACGGCTGTCTGCCCTCAAAAACGACGGGATTGCCCCTGTGGACGCCGCGCACCATAGTGCCGGGAGAGCATAAGGCAATCGGATGCGGGGAGGGTTTTGGCCTATGGCCGAGCCGCTGGAAGAGTTTCGCGGCGAAACACGTGCATGGCTGGAGGCGAATTGCCCACCGGAGATGCGCGAGAGGGTTCTGGAAGAGGCCGATGTCTGCTGGGGCGGGCGCAATGTCCGCTTCAAGAACGATGCGCAGCGGCTGTGGCTGGAGCGCATGGCGGCGCGCGGCTGGACGGTGCCGGAATGGCCGAAGGAATATGGCGGCGGCGGGCTTTCCGCCGAGGAAGCCAAGGTGCTCGCCGAGGAAATGCGGCGCATCCATGCGCGTCCGCCGCTCTCTTCGTTCGGCATCTGGATGCTGGGGCCGGCGTTGCTGAAATACGGCAATGAGGCACAGAAAAAGGAGCACATCCCGAAGATCGTGCGCGGCGAGATTCGCTGGTGCCAGGGCTATTCGGAGCCGGGCGCGGGTTCCGACCTCGCCTCGCTGAAGACAAAGGCCGAGGATAAGGGCGACCACTGGTTGGTGAACGGCTCCAAGATCTGGACGAGCTATGCCGATCAGGCTGATTGGATCTTCTGCCTCGTCCGCACCGAGCCTGATGCCTCGAAGCATGAGGGTATCAGTTTCCTCCTGTTCGACATGGCGTCCGAAGGTGTTTCGACCTCGCCGATCAAGCTGATCAGCGGCTATTCGCCGTTCTGCCAGACCTTCTTCGACAACGTGAAGGTGCCGAAGGAAAATCTCGTCGGCACGCGCGGCAAGGGCTGGTCGATCGCCAAGTATCTGCTCACCCACGAACGCAGCTCGATCGGCGCCGATTTCGGCTCCGGAGGGCGCGATACGGCAGCGCAGATCGCGAAGAAGCGCGTCGGCACGCGAGCGGACGGTGCGCTCGCCGACGAGGGGCTGCGTGTGGATCTTGCGCGGCACGACATCGATACGCTGTGCTTCGCGCTCACGATGGAACGCGTGAAGGACGAGGCGAAGGCGGGGCAGGACATCGGCCACCTCTCCTCGATGCTGAAGCACGTCGGTTCCGAACTGAACAAGTCGCGGCAAGAACTGCTGATGAGCGTGTTCGGTAGCGACGGGCTGCTGTGGGACGGCGAGGGTGCACACGACGGCGACATGGCGAAGGCCTGGCTGCGTTCGCGCGCAAACTCGATCGAGGGCGGTACGGCGGAAGTGCAGCTGGGCATCATCGCCAAGCGCGTGCTCGCGCTGCCCGATGCGTAAGGGGTGAAGATGGCACTGGTTCTCAATGACGAACAGGCGATGATCCGCGAGGCGGCGGATGGCTTCTTCGCATCCGAAGCGCCGGTTTCGGAGCTTCGCAGGCTGCGCGATGCGGGCGATACGACCGGCTTCTCGCGCGATCTGTGGAAGAAGATGGCGGAGATGGGCTTTGCGGGCGTGCTCGTGCCCGAAGCCCACGGCGGCAGCGGGCTTGGGCTCGTTGCGGCGAACCTCATCCAGGAAGCGGTGGGGCGGAACCTGTCGCTGTCGCCGTTCCTTTCGACTGCCGTGCTCGGTGCGACGGCACTCGCCGGTGCGAGCGAGGATCAGCAGGCGGCGCTGCTGCCGAAGCTCGCGGCGGGCGATCTTCTGCTGGCGCTCGCGAGCGACGAGGCGTCGCGCCACTCGCCGCATCTGATCCGTACACGTGCAGAGGCGGCCGGGAACGGTTTCCGCATCACCGGCGCCAAGACCTTCGTTCTCGACGGGCATGTGGCAGACCGGCTGATCGTTGCGGCGCGGACCTCGGGTGAGGATGGGGACCGTGACGGCATCACCTTGTTCCTTGTCGATCCGAAGTCGGCGGGCGTCGCGGTGAAGCGCACCGCCACGGTCGACAGCCGCAACGCTGCCGATATCCGTTTCGACGGCGTACAGGTGGACGGAGCGGACGTGATCGGCGCAGTCGGCGAAGGCGCGGCGATCCTCGACCGCGTGCTCGATGCCGGGCGCACCTGCCTTGCCGCCGAGATGGTGGGTGTGTCGGCGCAGAGCTTTTCGATGACGGTCGGCTACCTCAAGGAACGCGAGCAGTTCGGCCGCAAGATCGGCAGCTTCCAGGCGCTCCAGCACCGTGCCGCACAGCTCTATTGCGAGATCGAGCTGGCGAAGTCGGCGACGCTCAAGGCCGCGCAGGCGCTAGATGCAGGCGACAAGGATGCGCCGCTTTACGCCAGCCTCGCCAAGGCGAAGGCGGGCGCGGTAGTGCGGCTTGCGACCAACGAAGGCGTGCAAATGCACGGCGGCATCGGCATGACCGACGAATTCGACATCGGCTTCTTCATGAAGCGCGCCCGCGCCGCCGAAACCAGTTTCGGCGACCTGTCGTTTCATGGCGATCGTCTCGCGCGTATGCTAGGGTACTGAAATGCTGACCGAACTCGACAAGGCGCAGGACAAGGCCGTCGCGGCGATCACCGCGCCTGGCGGCCAACTGGAGGTGATCGAGAAGGCAGTGCGGGGCATTCCGCTCAAGGTCTTCAAGAATGCTCCGCCGACAATGCGCGAGTTCTTCCAGTATTTCGTTGCCCACAACGGTGCGCGCGAATTCCTCGTCTACGGCGAGGAGCGCCTGACCTTCGCCGAGGTTTACGCGAAGGCGCTGCGGATCGCCGCGGCCATGCAGCACAAATACGGCATCGCCAAGGGTGATCGCGTCGCGATCGCCATGCGCAACTATCCCGAATGGATCATGGCCTATATCGGCCTTGTGCATCTCGGCGCGGTAGTTGTGCCGATGAACGCGTGGTGGCAGCCCGAAGAGCTGGCCTACGGACTATCCGACAGCGGCGCGCGGCTGGTGATCGCGGACGAGGAGCGGCTACGCCGGCTCGGCGCGATCGAGGGGCTGTCGGTGCCGATCGTTGCCGTCCGCACCAGCCACGGTGTTGCCGCCGAGCAAGGCGCGAACCTCCTCGATGATCTTCTCGAAAGCGGCCCGACGGACACGTGGTACCTGCCGCCGATTGCGCCGGACGACGATGTCAGCATCCTCTACACGTCGGGCTCCACCGGCTTCCCCAAGGGAGCGGTGGCGACGCATCGCGGCGTCGTGCACGGGGCCTTCTCCTACCTCGTGCAGGGCCTTGCGTTGCTGAAGCTCTCGGAGGCGGCGGGCGCACACGTGCCGCCGCAGCAGATCATGCTGCTGACCGTGCCGCTGTTTCACGTGACCGGGCTCGTGCCGCTGATGCTCGTGTCGGTGGCGATCGGACGCAAGTTCATCATGATGCACCGCTGGGACGCGGGCGAGGCGATCCGGCTGATCGACAAGGAAAAGTGCACCTATTTCGTCGGCGTACCGACGATGACGCACGAAATCATGTCGCATCCGGAGCGAGACAAATATGACCTTTCGACCGTGACCGACTGGGCGGCGGGTGGTGCGTCGCGTCCCGCGGAACATGTCGAGCGGCTGGCGAAAGCGATCCCGACCGGCAAGCCCGCGATCGGCTACGGTCTCACGGAAACGAACGGCGTGGGCGCCGGTATCTTGCGCGAGTCCTACCTCGCGCGCCCGACCTCGACGGGTCGCGCCTCGAAACCCGTCGTCGAGATCGCGATCCTTGACGACGACGGCACTGCGTTTGCGCCGCACGCGGTGGGCGAGGTGTGCATCCGCTCGGCGGCGAACGTGCGCGGCTACTGGCGGCGGCCGAAGGAGACGGCGGAGGCTTTCGACAAGGCGGGGTGGTTCCACACCGGCGATGTCGGTTACCTCGACGAGGACGGTTTCCTGTTCATCGTCGACCGCAAGAAGGACATCATCATCCGCGGCGGCGAGAACATCAGCTGCCAGGAAGTGGAAGCCGCGATCTATGCGCATCCGGCGGTGATGGCGGCGAGTGTGTTCGGGCTTCCCGACGACCGGCTCGGTGAAATCGTGGGCGCCGTGGTATACCTGAAACCCGGCGAGAAGGCGGAGCCGGAGGCGATCATCGATTTCGCGCGCCAGCACCTCGCGGCGTTCAAGGTGCCGGCACGGCTCTGGATTTCCGAGGAGCCGCTGCCGCGTCTGGGATCGGAGAAGATCGACAAGGTGAGCCTGCGCAAGATTTACCGCGAACGACATGTTGCGGAGGCGGCCTGAAGGGAGAGAGGTCATGGCGACGATGATGAAGGGTCAGGCGACATTCCGGCGGATGCAGGACGGGACGCTGGATGACTGGATGATCATCGCGCGCGAGCACATGGCGCACCAGAAGGCGGCGGCGCCGATGCAGACGATCGATACGCTGCGTCGGCTTGGCGACATGACGCTGGGGTTTGCGGCGGACCAGCTTACCCATGCGCTGATGACCGCGACGCTTGCGCGCCGCTCGGGAGCGAGTGACGAGGAGGTCGTTGCGGCGCTCTGCCACGATATCGGGAAGGTGATGTCGGTGCCGAACCACGGCCCGATCGCGGCGGAAACGCTGAAGCCGTACGTGTCCGAAGGCATTTATCATGCCGTTTTCTGGCACCAGCATTTTCAGGGGCAGTATTACTACAACCACCTCGGCAAGCCGACCGACATGCGGATGCAGTTCAAGGACGCGCCGTGGTACGGCTTTGCCTGCCGCCTGGTGGATGAATGGGATGCCCCGGCGTTCGATCCGGACTTCGATGTCGACAGCCTCGAAAGCTTCGAGCCGGAAGTGGTGAAGGTGTTTTCGAACCCGCACACATTGATCTGAGACGCCGCATCGACAGGCTCTTTCGTCCGCGATAAACCGCAGGGATGGACGCCAAGACACCGCCGCCGGCCCGCCGCAAGCGGGAACTCCCCAAGCTGCCGCAGATTTCGCGGCGCAAGCTGTTGATCGGCATTGGCGCGGGTGCGGGGCTCGCGATTGGTTACGCCGTGTGGCCGCGACGCGTGCCGCTCAATCTCGCCGTGCGCGAGGATGAGACGCTGATCAATGCCTGGCTCAAGATCGGCGCGGATGGTCGTGTCGTCGTCGCGGTGCCGCAGGCGGAAATGGGGCAGGGGGTTTATACCTCGCTGCCGCAGCTTCTGGCGCACGAACTCGGCGCGGACTGGAAGACGATCTCGGTGGAGCCCGCGCCGCTGCATCCGGTCTACGCCAATCGCGCGATGGCGGAGGGCATGGCGGCGGAAGCGCCGGGCTTCCTGCAGGGCATCGTGCGCTGGGCGGCGACAACGATGGTCGAACGCTATTCGCTGCAGCTGACCGGCGGTTCGACCTCGGTGATGGCCTATTGGGAGCCGCTGCGGACGGCGGGCGCGGCGGCACGTGCGCTGCTCTGCGCGGCGGGGGCGAAACGGCTGGGCGTCGACGTGGCGGCGTGCGACACGGCGAACGGCTTCGTCGTCGCGCCGGGGAACAAGAAGATCGCGTTCAAGGACCTGCTCGCCGACATCGATCCCGACGACGCCCCCGATGCGCCGGAATGGCGCAAGGACGGCACCGGGCCATTTCTGGGCAAGCCGATGCCGCGCCTCGACACGCCCGCGAAGGTGGACGGCAGCGCGCAGTTCGGCGCGGACATCCGCCTGCCGGGCATGATCTACGCGGCGATCCGGGGCGTGCCGCACGGCGCGAAGGAACTGACCGCGGCGCAGCTTCCGAAGACGGCCCGCAAGGGCGGGGTGATCGGGCTCGTGACGGGTCCGCGCTGGTACGCGGTGACGGGGGACACGTGGTGGGCGGCGCGGCAGGCGCTCGACCTCGTCGATCCTGATTTCGAGCCCGGCGAGACGATGGCCGACAGCCTCGCGATCGAGGAGGCGCTCGACAGCGCGCTCCACGGCGACGACGGCACGATCTTCGAATCGAGCGGCGACATCGACGACGGCCTCGCCGTCGGCAAGCAGATCGAGGCGGATTATTCGGTGCCGTTCCTTGCGCACGCCTGCATGGAGCCGATGACGGCGACGGCGCGCTTCGAGAATGGCAAGGTCGAGGTGTGGGTGCCGACACAGTCCGCGACGCTCGTCGTGTGGCGCGTCGCCGACGCGCTCGGCATCGCCGAGCGGGACGTGACGGTGTTCCCGACGCTGCTCGGCGGCGGCTTCGGGCGCAAGGCGGAGGTGGATGCAGCGGTGCAGGCGGCGCTGATCGCGCGCGACGCGGGACGCCCCGTGCAGCTCATCTGGCACCGCGAGGAAGACATGGCGCGCGACATGTACCGCCCGCCCGCCAAGGCGCGGTTGCGCGGCACGGTGAACGCCGACAAGAAGATCGGGGCGTTCGATATCAAGATCGCCGCGCCCAATCTCGGCGAGAGCTTCATGTCGCGCAACATTCCCGCGCTCGCGAGCGGCGGCGACAGCGCGGCGATGCTGGAGGGCGCGCTTGCGCTTCCCTACGCCGTGCCTGTGTTCCGCGCCGCGCATGTCGACGTGCCGACGCCGGTTCCGATCGGCTACTGGCGCTCGGTGGGACACAGCTATACCGCGTTCTTCTGCGAAAGCTTCGTCGACGAGCTGGCGCACGCCGCCGCCGTCGATCCTTTCGAGTTCCGCCTGCGCATGATGGAGGACGGCTCACGCGAGGCCGAAGTGCTGAAGACCGCCGCGTCGCGCGGTGCGTTCTCGGCGGTGAGCGAGGATCACGTCGGCCGCGGCATCGCCATCCACAAGAGCTTCGGCTCGCTCGTCGCCGAGGTCGTCGAGGTCGAGGCGCCGAGCATCGAGCAGGTGACGGTGAAGCGCGTGACCTGCGTGATCGACTGCGGGCGCGTCGTGAACCCGGACATCATTAAGGCGCAGATGGAAAGCGCGATCATCTTCGGTCTTTCCGCCGCGCTGCATGGGCAGGTGCGCTTCACGGACGGCGAGGCGGAGCAGCTCAACTTCGATACGTATCCGCTGCTGAGGCTCGACGAGGCGCCCGAGATCGATGTGCACATCATGGACTCGGATGCGCCCCCAACCGGGGTCGGCGAACCCGGCGTGCCGCCGCTCGCCCCCGCGCTCGTCAATGCGATCTTCGCGGCGACGGGCGAGCGCCTGCGCGATCTGCCGCTCTATCGCTACTGATGCCGCCGCAAGGTCATCCGCCGATCGCCGATCCCAAGGTCGGCGTGCTCATCGTCAACCTCGGCTCGCCGGATGCGCCGGAGCCGGCAGCGGTGAAGCGTTACCTGAAGGAGTTCCTGTCCGACCAGCGCGTCGTCGAGATCCCGGCGTTCCTGTGGCAGCCGATCCTGCGCGGTATCATTCTCAACACGCGCCCGGCGAAAAGCGCGGCGCTCTACGCTTCGATCTGGGACCGCGCGCGGGGAGACTCGCCGCTCCGTGTCATCACGGCCGATCAGGCGGCGGCGCTGCAGGCCGCGCTTCCCGACGTGACGGTGGATTTCGCCATGCGCTACGGCAATCCTTCGATCCCGGACCGGCTCGCCGCACTGAAGGCCGCAGGCTGCACGCGTATCCTCGTGATGCCGCTCTATCCGCAATATTCGGCGGCGACGACGGCGACCGTCGTCGACAAGGTGGGCGAGAGCCTGAAGGCGATGCGCTGGCAGCCTGCGCTGCGCTTCCTGCCGCCCTATCACGACGACCCGCTCTACATCGCCGCGCTTGCAGAGGATGCGCGCGCGGCACTCGCGGCGCTCGATTTCGAACCGGACGTTGTTGTCGCGTCGTTCCACGGTATGCCCGAGCGCACGCTTAGACTCGGCGATCCGTATCACTGTCAGGCGCAGAAAACGGCGCGGCTGTTCCGCGAGGCGCTGGGGCGGGATGAGGCAGGTTTTCGCACGGCGTTCCAGTCGCGGTTCGGCAAGGCCGAATGGCTGAAGCCCTATCTCGACAAGACGCTTGAGGCGCTGCCCGGAGAGGGCATTCGCAAGGTTGCGGTGATCGCGCCGGGGTTCAGTGCCGATTGCCTCGAAACGCTGGAAGAAATCGCGATTCAGGGGCGTGAGACGTTCCTTCATGCGGGTGGCACGCACTTCGCCTATTTGCGCTGTCTCAATGCTGCACCGGCCGGAATGCATATGCTGAAAGAACTCGTCGTGCGCGAACTTGCCGGTTGGCGCGAATCGGGTCATTGATTGCAACAGAATTGAAAAAAGTGAGCAGTACCGGCCAATTGCACTTGGGAGGAGAGTCATCATGGGTCGCGTAGCTATCGTCACCGGCGGATCGCGTGGCATCGGCGAGGCGATCAGCCTCGAACTCCAGAAAATGGGCATGAAGGTTGCCGCGAACTATGCGGGCAACGACGAGAAGGCGCGCGAGTTCACCACGCGCACGGGCATCCCGACATACAAGTGGGACGTGGGAGATTTCGAGGCCTGCGCGGAGGGCGTGCGCAAGGTGGAGGCCGACCTCGGCCCGGTCGACGTTCTCGTCAACAACGCGGGCATCACGCGCGACGGCACGCTGACGAGGATGGACCGCAAGAGCTGGCAAGAGGTGATCGATGTGAACCTCGGCGGCTGCTTCAACATGGCGAAGGCCGTGTTCGACAGCATGAGGTCGCGGGGCTACGGGCGTATCGTCAACATCGGCTCGATCAACGGGCAGGGCGGCCAGTACGGCCAGGTGAACTATGCCGCCGCCAAATCCGGCATCCACGGCTTCACGAAGGCTCTGGCGCAGGAAGGCGCGCGCTTCGGCATCACGGTGAACGCGCTTGCGCCGGGCTATATCGATACGGACATGGTGGCGGCAGTGCCCGAAGCCGTGCTTGAGAAGATCGTTGCCAAGATCCCGGTCGGCCGGCTCGGCAAGGCGAGCGAGATCGCGCGCGGCGTCGGTTTCCTTTGCGCCGAGGACGCGGGCTTCGTCACCGGATCGACGCTGTCGATCAACGGCGGCCAGCACATGTATTGAGACGTGTCGGGGCTCATCAAGCGCTCGGTGACGATCGCCGGGCATCGCACTTCGGTGAGCCTCGAACCCGTGTTCTGGGATGCGCTCGTCGCGGCGGCAGACGCCGAGGGGCGCTCGGTCAACGCGATTGTCGCCGAGATCGACGAGGCGCGGACCACGAACCTTTCAAGCGCGATCCGGGTTTGGCTGTTCGAGCGGCTTAGTCCTCAAGCCAGGTGACGTGGCCCATCTTGCGGCCGGGCTTCACCTCGCTCTTGCCGTAGAGGTGCAGGTGGGCGCGCGGGTCCGCGAGGATCGCCGCCCAGTCGTTCGCATCCTCGCCGATCAGGTTCTTCATGCGCACGGCGCGGGCGCTGAGGCCGGTTTCGCCAAGCGGCAGCCCGCAGATGGCGCGGATGTGGTTCTCGAACTGGCTGGTGTGTGCACCCTCGATCGTCCAGTGCCCGCTGTTGTGGACACGCGGGGCCATCTCGTTGAACACCGGGCCGTCGGCGCAGGCGAAGAATTCGAGCGTGATGAGCCCGACATAGGAAAGCGCGTCCGCGACCTTGCGCGCCATCGCGGCGGCTTCCTCTATGTGGGCGGCGGGCACGGCGCGTGCCGGCACTTCGGATAGCGCGAGGATACCGTCTTCGTGCGTGTTGCGCGGCGCCGGGTAGACGACGCTGCTGCCATCCTCGGCGCGCGCGAGGAGGATCGAGAACTCGGCGTCGAAGCTGACGAACCCTTCGTAGACCGAGGGGTTTTCGCCGATATCGGTCCATGCGGCATCAAGGGACGTATCGGCGTGGATGCGGACCTGCCCCTTGCCGTCGTAGCCGAAACGGCGCGTCTTCAGGATGCCGGGGGTGCCGATCTCGCGCACGGCTGCTTCCAACTCGGCGCGCGAGGAAACGGCGCGGTACGGTGCGGCGCGGCCGCCGAGGCCGGTGAAGAAGTCTTTTTCGGCAAGCCGGTCCTGCGCGATGCGCAGCGCGCGGGCGCCGGGGCGTGTCGGCACACGGGATTCGAGGAATTCGAGGCTCGCGGCGTCGACGTTCTCGAACTCGAGGGTCACGACATCGACCGCGGCGGTGAAGGCTTCGAGCGCGGCATGATCGGTGTAGGCCGCGCGGGTGACGGCGGCGGAAACGTCGCCCGCCGGAAGTTCGGCCTCCGGCGCGAAGATGTGCACGCGGTAGCCCATGCTTGCCGCCGCCATCGCGAGCATACGGCCAAGCTGGCCGCCGCCGAGGATGCCTATCGTGGAACCGGGTGCAATCATTCGGGCTTTTCGGCGACCGCCTCGGTCTGCTTCGTGCGCCACTGGACCAGCCGCTCATGGACGTCGGCATCGTGCGTGCCGAGGATCGCGGCGGCGAGCAGCGCGGCGTTTATGGCGCCGGGCTTGCCGATGGCGAGCGTGCCCACGGGGATGCCGCCGGGCATCTGGACGATGGACAGCAGGCTGTCCATGCCCTTCAGCGCCTTCGATTCGACCGGAACGCCGAGCACGGGGAGCGCGGTCATCGATGCCGTCATGCCCGGCAGGTGGGCTGCGCCGCCGGCGCCCGCGATGATCACCTTGAGGCCCCGGGCGGCCGCGCCGTGCGCGTAGCCATAGAGGCGGTCCGGCGTCCGGTGCGCTGAAACGATGCGCGTTTCGTGTTGGATTTCAAGCGCTTCAAGCGTCTCTGCGGCATGGCGCATGGTTTCCCAGTCGGACTGGCTGCCCATGATGATGCCGACCAGCGGCTGTGTTTCCGACATGCTTTCCCGCGCGTCCTTCCCCGAAAGCGGCGCAACCTACTTTCGGCTCGCCTCGCTGTCTATGTTCACCTTACGCACATTATTTTATGGGCAGAATGCCAATCGTGGCCGAAAAATCCGGCCGGGAGAAAGGGATGACGCGGATCGATGAAGGCGGACGCGCCGCGCGTGCCTATGGGCGCGTGCAGACTCGTGCCGCACTTGCATCCCTCCCTGCCGTTACCGAAACGCTGGCCGGCATTCCCGAGGCCGAGCCTGCCACCGCCATCGCGGAGGTCGCGGCGGCGGCGTTGCCAGAGCATCTGCGCGACGCGTTCGTCGCGCTGCTCGCGGAAACCGAGGAGCTTCGCCGCACGCTTGCCATCGCGCGGCGGCGCATCGAGGAACTAGAGCGGCTGGTCGAGGCCGACGAGCTGACACCCGTCGCCAACCGGCGCGGGCTGATCCGCGACCTTGCCCGCACGCTCGCGGAGGTCGGGCGGCACGGGGTTCGCGCGGCGCTGATCTTCATCGATGTCGACAAGCTGAAAGCCATCAACGACCGCTACGGCCACCTCGCGGGCGATGCAGCACTCGTCCACATCGGTGAGACGCTGCAGGCGAAACTGCGCGAATCCGATACGGTGGCGCGTCTTGGCGGCGACGAGTTCGCTGTGATCCTGCGCCATGTCGATGCCGAGCAGGCGCAGGCGAAGCTGGACCAGATCGTGACGGCGGTTGCCGCGACGCCGGTGCGTGTGCGGGGCGAGAGCTTCACCATCACGATTTCGGCAGGCCTTCATGTGCTGTCGCCGGGCGAGACCGTGGAAGGCGTGCTGCGGTTCGCGGACAGCGCGATGTACGCGCACAAGGCCGACAAGCGTGGGCAAACCCGATCAGACTGATCGGAAGTCTTCGTTTTTATTGCTGCGAACGAATTGCAATAAAGGGTTCGTGAAAAGGAACCCTGAAATGTCTCGCGATCTTGCCAAGACCGGCACTTATCTCGCGCTGCACCTGACGATCGGGTTCACGGTCGCCTACCTGCTCACCGGGTCGGTCGCCGTTGCTAGTGGCATCGCGCTCATCGAGCCGATGGTGAACGCTGTCGCGTTCTTTTTCCACGAGAAGGCGTGGGCCACCGTACCCCTGCGGAGCGGGCATTTCCGGGCCTCGGCCGCAGCCTGAAAAACCCCTGAAAGAAAAAGCGTTCGCATCGCCCCGCGGAGGGCGCCTTACGATGGAAATGTAACCTCCGCGCGCTATAAGCGGCGGCATGTCCGATGATGTTCAGGATAAGGATCCGGCTCCAGCGCCGCGCGAGGCGCTGGAAGACAACCGGCTGACGGGCGCATTCGTCGATGAAGTGACGGAAGCGCTCGCCGCCGGCGATACCGCGCGCGTGCAGGAACTCGCCGAGCCGCTGCACCCCGCCGACATTGCCGACCTTATCGAGCAGGTGGAGCCGGGCGAGCGCCAGCCGCTCGCCGCCGCGCTCGGGGCTGTGCTCGACGCCGACGTGATCTCGGAGATGAACGAGGTCGTGCGCGAACAGCTGATCGATGTGCTCGATCCGGGTCAGGTCGCCGATGTCGTCACGCAGATGGAGACCGACGACGCGGTCGCCATCCTGGAGGACATGGACGAGGAGGACCAGGCCGAGGTCCTCCGCTCGCTCCCCGCTGACGAGCGCGCCGCCATCGAAGAGGCGCTGAGCTACCCGGAGGAGTCCGCCGGGCGTCTGATGCAGCGCGATCTGATCGCGGTGCCTGAATACTGGACCGTGGGTCAGGTCATCGATTTCCTGCGGCAGGCGGGCGACGATGTGACCAGCGACTTCTGGGAAATCTTCGTCGTCGATCCGTCGCACAAGCCCGTCGGCACGATGCGTCTCTCTCTGGTGCTGCGCTCGCCGCGCAACGTGCTTGTCACCGACGTGATGAAGCGCGAGCAGACGCTGATCCCGGTCGACATGGACCAGGAAGAGGTGGCGCTGCGCTTCCAGAAGTACGCGCTGATCTCGGCGGCGGTTGTGGATACCTCCGGGCGCCTCGTCGGTGTGGTCACCGTCGACGACGTGGTGCACATCATTCAGGAAGAGGCGGACGAGGATATCCTCCGCCTGTCGGGCGCCGGCGACGGCGACATCAACGACAGCGTGCGCGAGATCGTGTCGACGCGGCTGCGCTGGCTCGTCGTCAATCTCGGCACCGCGATCATTGCTTCGATCGTCATCGGTTTCTTCGCGGGTACGATCGAGAAGATGGTCGCGCTTGCCATCCTGATGCCGATCGTTTCGGCGCTCGGCGGCAATGCCGCGACGCAGACGATGGCGGTGACGGTGCGCGCGCTCGCCACAGATCAGCTCACCGAGGCGAACACGCGGCGCACGATCCTGAAGGAAATCCGCGTCGCGCTGATCAACGGCGCTGCGATCGCGTTTCTCGTCGGCGTGGCGGCCGGGCTCTACTTCACGAACGTCCACCTCGGCCTCGTCATCGCCACGGCGATGATCGGCAACATCCTCGTCGCAGGCCTCGCCGGTGTCATGGTGCCGCTGACGCTCGATCGCATGGATGTCGATCCGGCGGTGTCTTCGCCCGTGTTCGTCACGATGACGACGGACGTGATGGGCTTCCTGTTCTTCCTCGGCCTCGCCGCGGCGACGGGCCTTACGGGTTAGGCCGGTGACGGCGGAGGTCATCCTCGTCGACGACGAGCGGCTTGTTGCCAAACTCTATGGCCGCGCAGTGGAAGCGGCGGGCTATCAGGCGACGCTGTTCGGCGATGCGGAATCGGCGTTCAAGCGCATCGCCCAGCAGGAGCCGGCGCTGCTCGTCACCGATCTCAACATGCCCGGCCTTTCGGGCTACGCACTCGCCGAGCGGATCATGGAGCGGGGCCTCAAGCACTTTCCCATCATCCTGATGAGCGCGGACGATACCGCCGAGCTGATCAAGGCCGGGGTCGCCTCGGGCATCGACGATTTCCTCGTGAAGGGCGTGGGCTTCGATCGGTTTCGCGCGCGGCTCGATCACTGGATGAAGGGGCCGTTCCACGGACTACCCGCGCACGTCCGCGTCGCAGCGCGCGAAAGCCTTGCGCGGAGCGGCGCGCCGGAAACCCCGATTTCCCACCTGCACGGATCGCTCGACCGCATCACGGCGCGCACCGCTGTGACGGTGGAGGATCTTCTGGACGCGGTGGGCGGCGAATACGGGCGTTCAGCGGCTGAGGCGCTGCGGCTTCTGGGTGTGATCGACGGCGTGCTTGCGCTCCTCGCCCGCTCGAACGGGCTCGCGCAGCTCCGCCGCCTTGAAGCGATGGCGGGTGTCGTCGACAGGCTCGGCGACCCGTGGCAGGCACGCCTTCGTCCCTATATCGACCGCTTCGAAACCGTCGCGCAGGATGCCACCTTCCGGCACGCCGCGCAGTCGCTGAGACTTCGCTAGCGCAGCGTCACGCGCCGCAGCTGACTTTGCCGCTGCCGAGCGTCTTCACTTCGCATTGCGGTTTGCCGAGGATCTTGATGTCGCCGGAGCCCGCAATGCTGAGCTTCGCATGTTTGACGACATCGGTGGTGATGTCGCCCGATCCCGCGATCTTGCCGGTGAGCGACTGACACTTGAGACCGGGCGCGTCGATGTCGCCGGCGCCCGCGATGGAGAACGTCGCCGCGCCGCACGTGCCGGTCATCGCCATGTCACCCGATCCGGCAAGGGAGACATCCAAGCGGTCTGCCGTCACCACGCCGACGTTGAGATCGCCGGAGCCTGCAAGCGAGAGCTTGACGTCCTGGCCTTTCATGCGATCCACGGCGACATCGCCAGATCCGGCGAGACGGGCGCTGCCCAGCGTATGCGTGGTGACGTAGATGGTCAGTATCTCACCGTCTTTCCAAGAGAACCACGTATCCGATTTCTTCTCGCGGATACGCAGCGTGCCGCTCGTCACCTCGACCTCCAGACGGTCGATCGATTTCTGGTCGCCGACGGCGCGCACGCTTGGCGCCTTGCCGGTGGCCACGATCACCTTGTGCGGCACCGAAACGGAAATGCCTTCAAAACCCGTGACCGTGTATTTCTGCTCGGCGGCAAGGGTGGGGGTGGCGAGCGCGAGGAGCGGAAGAGTGACGAGAAGAGCGCGTTTCATGAGGGACGATCTCCAAACTGTGTTGCTGTAACAATACAGCGGGTCCGCATGTCTGTCGACCCTCAATAGAGGAACATCGGCATACCTTCGACGCTCTTCAGCCGTGCGCGGTACTGATCGCGGTCGTAAAGCCGGTCGACGTCGACATGTTTCGCGCCCTGAAGCACGCTGTTCGCCGGAACATGGCAATAGTTGCCGCTGGTCAGCGTCACCATCCGGCCGGTCTCGCGCCGTTCGATCAGCTGTACGGCGAGCGCGCCGAAGGCGAGGCCGACCATGCGGTCGAGCGCGTCGGGTTCGCCCGCGCGCATCAGGTAGGCGAGTTCCTGAAGCACGGTGCCGCCGCCGCCCGCCGTCTCGATGGCGCGCGCGATGCGGTGGCCGACGCCAACGTCGTCGCGCGCTGTCGCGGAGCTGGACAGGTCCGCCGCGGCTCCGCCGACGAGGCTTGCACCCTCGGAGACCACCAGGACTGCGTAGTTCGCCGGATTGGTCGCCTTGTCGCGCGCGAGCAGCGGCAGCAGTGCGTCGAGATCGGCGGGCACCTCGGCGATCACGGTGCGGTCCACCTGCGCGAGGAAGCCGGCGAGGAGCGCGGTTTCGCCGGAGCGGCGGCCGAACAGCTCGACGACGGCGATCCGCTCGTGGCTCTCCGTTGTCGTGCGCAGCGCGTTGATCGCCGCGACCGAGCGTGTCACGGCGGTCGAGAAGCCGATGCAGTAGTCGGTGCCGTTCACATCGTTGTCCATCGTCTTGGGGATGGAGATGACCGGAACACCGAGGCTGTCGAGATGTGCGGAAAAGCGCAGCGTGCCGTCGCCGCCGAGCGTGATCATCACGTCGATCCCGAGGCGTTCGAGCACGTGCATCACATGCGGCGTCCGGTCGCCGCCCTTTGCGGTGCGCGGATCGCAGCGCGAGGTGTGGAGGATGGTGCCGCCAAGCCGATCGAGCCCGCGCACGCGTTCGCGGCCGAGTGCGACGGTGTTCGCCGCGATCGAGGCAGGATCGTCGGGATCGATGTCGAGCAGCCCCTGCCACCCCCGCCGAAAGCCCACGACGTCCCACCCGCGGTCGTCTGCCGACAGGGCGACGGCACGGATACAGGGGTTGAGGCCGGGTACGTCTCCGCCGCCTGTCAGAATGCCGAGGCGCATCATCTTCTCCTGCTTTGTGGGGACCATGCCGCTCGTGGTCGGTGGTGTCGAGGGCGGGGCGGGCACTGTCGTGATTTTTTACACTGTCGGTCCGTCGTGATACGCGCCGAAAAAAATTCGCAGAAATTCTAATGACTTAATGGTTAATTTTGTTCCGCGCGCGGACCCTTTCGGCAAGGAAGGCCGCCAATTCCCTTGGTGCGGGCGCTGGGAACGTTGGCAATTCTTACATTCAGGTATCGGAGGGCTCGGGTTCGGTCATCTTCCTTTTAGAAAAATGTTCTTTTTCAATGCTTTGATTGGATTTTTTATGTTCTGGCACAGGGATTGCAGAGGTGCCGCCGATTGGTTCTTTCAGGAGTAGGTAGAGTGAAGTCAGCGTTTCTCACCAAGGTTCTGCCGGCTGCCGCGCTCGTCGCCGCCACGGCTTTCGCAACCTCCGCACAGGCCGTCGTGGTGAACGAATGGAGCTATGATGTCTCCGCTTCGTTCACGTCTGCGTCGCCGGATCTCGGAACGCCCGGCGGCTTCATCTGGGGTCCGCTCCAGATTTCGTGGGGCCGTCCGACCGGCACGATTTCGCCCGGCGGTGGCCGCAGTGCCCTGACGATCGGCGCGACGCCGGCGCTGGGCACCGTGTTCACGAACGGTGCCGATGCTGCCGCGAACAGCCTGACGCACTCGAACAACGTCATCAACAATCGCTCGGGTGAGAACTGGCAGCGCCTCGACACGTCTTCGATGAAGATCGATGTCGCGCTCACGTCGGTCGATCCGGTGATCGGTGCCGTCGATCCGTTCGTGCTGTCGTTCGTCATCGATTTCCTCGAGACGAACAACAATCCGGAAATGCCCGGACCCGATTACTGCGCCGACGGTGTGCGCGAAGGCTCGCAGGGCCCCGGCTGCCGCGACATCTTCGTGATTTCGGCGGGCAGCCTGACGCAGTATTTCGAACTTGACGGCGAAACCTACAAGTTCTCGTTCTTCGACCTCGGCGGTGCGATCGGCACGCTTTCGGACGACGCCTGCGCGGCCGTCGGCCAGGCTTCCGGCTGCGTCGGCTTCCTGACCCGCGAAGAGCAGGAAAACGTCGTGAACTTCGGGTTCAACATCACCCACGTGCCGGAGCCGGCCGCGCTTGCGCTCTTCGGCCTTGGTCTTGCGGGTCTCGGTCTGGCGCGTCGCCGCCGCAAGGCCTGAACTCCAAGCCCGAACCGGAAGGCGCTGACGGGAGACCGTCGGCGCCTTTCCTTTTTGGGAAACGTGCCGCCCGTTCAGATCAGCGCGGCGATGTTCGGCTCTCCGGGGGAAACGCGCAGCCGGTGGCCGATGACCGATGTTTCCATCAGCGGTTCGAGCCCGGTGTGCATCTGCGCGAGAAAACGCTCGCCGCTATCGAGGCGCCCGATGATGATCGCGAACTTCGGGGCGCCCTTGTGATGCACGACAGTGAACGTCTCCAGCCGTCCCTCGCCCGCGGGCGTTTCCGTGAACGGGGGTGAGGCCATGGCGTCGATCGCGGCCTGATACGAGGCGGGGTCGCTGCGCCCGTTGTAGCCCGGCGTTGTCGAGTAGACGCCGAAGCTGTGTTTCGTCAGGAAACCGCCGTTCGCGAACACGAAGCCCCATGCGCCGGCATCGTCCCGGCAGTGCTCCACCACTTCCGCGATCGCGTGCAGCGAATAGGCATTGCCGGGGCCGCCGAAGTAGGGGAGGCCGCCGGTGAGCGTCAGGCTGGCCGGGTCCTCGGTCGGCAGGCCGATCATTGCGGCGGCAATTTCCACCGCCACGGGGAAGCAGCTGTAGAGATCGATGTAGCTGAGTTCACCGGGTGTGATGCCCGCCTGCGCCAGCGCGTGCGCCGCGCCGATGTAGATGGCCGGGGAGGTCGCGTAGTCGACGCGCTCGCTCACCAGAAGCTTCTCATGCGTGTCCGCCGACCCGTGCAGATAGACACGCCGCGCGGCGGGCACGCCGAGCCGGTCGGCAGCCTCGGTCGACATCATCAGCACCGCCGCCGCCTGATCGACGAACATGTTGGCGCACAGGTGCTTGGTGTAGGGATAGGCGACGATACGGTTGTCCTCGCCGGGCTCGACGAGCGCCCCCGCTCCATAAGCCTTGCGGATCTGCGCGAACGGGTTTTCCGCGGCGACCGCGCTGAACGGCGCCATCAGGTGGCCGATCTCGGCGCGGTGCTGCAGCGGCGACCAGCCCATCGCACCGCCGAACGCGTTCTCGAACAACGGGTAGACGCTGGTGGGCAGGGCGATGCCGTGGCGGATCTCGTGGCTGTTCGCGTAACGGGGTTCCTCGCCGTAAGGCGTCGGGTCCGACGGTGCATCCTCGCTCCAGTCGAGCTTGAGGCCGGCCTTTTCCGCGCGCGCCTGCGTCCGCAATGCCTCGCCGCCGACGAGCAGCGCGACATCGGATTGCCCCTTCGCAATGCGCTCGGCGAGCCCGTTCACGAACATCTGCGGCGTGTTGCCGCCGAGCGGCCCGTAGATGAGTTCGCGCGGCTGCGCGCCGATGCGCCGGGCAACGGCATGGGGCAGGTTGCGGCAGGTGCCGAAAGGGGACGGGAGGGCACCGCCGGAATCGGCGAACAGCCGGACGGCGGCGAGCGTGTCGATCGCACCGGCGGCATCCGCGCCGCTGTTTGCGATCGCGCCGCGCGCCGCCTCCGCAAGCAGGTCCGCCGGCGATAGCCCCCGGGCCGGATCGTCTTCCCGGACGACGTGCTGGCCGACGCCGACGAGGACAGGCGTGCGCGGCCCGGCGGACATCAGCGTATGCCCGGTACTTCGGTGCTGGGTGCCTCGCCGCCCGCGCTGTTGCCCGCGTATTTTTTGTATTCGAGAAGGGCGATGGCGCGGTTGTGCACCTCGTCCGGCCCGTCCGCGAGGCGCAGCGTGCGGATGCCCGCGTAAGAGCTCGCGAGGCCGAAGTCCTGGCTGACACCGCCGCCGCCGTGCGCCTGAATGGCATCGTCGATGATCTTCAGCGCCATGCGCGGGGCTGCGACCTTGATCATCGCGATCTCGAGCCGCGCTGCCTTGTTGCCCACGCGATCCATCATGTCCGCGGCCTTGAGGCAGAGGAGGCGCGTCATCTCGATATCCGTGCGCGCTTCGGCGACACGCTGTTCCCAGACGCTGTGCTCGGAGATGCGCTTGCCGAAGGCCTCGCGCGTCAAGAGCCGCCGCGCCATGCGCTCCAGTGCGCGCTCGGCAGCGCCGATCGTGCGCATACAGTGGTGGATGCGGCCCGGCCCGAGGCGGCCCTGCGCGATCTCGAAGCCGCGTCCCTCGCCGAGCAGGATGCTGTCCGCAGGCACGCGCACGTCGTCGAGAAAGACCTCGGCGTGGCCGTGCGGTGCGTCGTCGTAGCCGAACACGTTCAGCATCCGCTCGACCTTGATGCCCGGTGCGTCCATCGGCACGAGAATCTGCGACTGCTGCAGGTGCTTGGGCGCCGAGAGATCGGTCTTGCCCATCACGATCGCGACCTTGCAGCGCGGATCGCCGACGCCGGAGGACCACCATTTGCGGCCGCTGACGACATAGTGGTCGCCGTCGCGGCGAATGCGCGTTTCGATGTTCGTCGCGTCGGACGAGGCGACGGCAGGCTCCGTCATCAGGAAGGCGGAACGGATTTCGCCGTTCATCAGCGGCCGCAGCCATCTTTCCTGCTGCGCCTGTGTGCCGTAGCGCATCAGCACTTCCATGTTGCCGGTATCGGGCGCGGAGCAGTTGAACACCTCCGACGACCAGAGGGCGCGGCCCATCTCCTCCGCAAGCGGCGCATATTCGAGGTTGGTGAGCGTCGTGCCCTCGAAGGCGAATTCGCTCACCGGCTTGCCGCCGTGGCTCGGCGGCATGAACATGTTCCAGAGTCCCGCCGCGCGCGCCTTCGGCTTCAGCTCCTCGATCACGGGCAGCACCTTCCAGCGTTCGCCCGAGGCGACCTCGTCGGCGTAGCGCTGCTCGTTGGGGTAGATGTGCTCGTCCATGAACGCGCGGACGCGGTCGATCATCTCGCGGGTCTTCGGGGAATATTCGAAGTTCATGGCGCCGTTCCTTCGTCTGTCGTTTCCCGCCTATCCATAAACTCGAAGCGCCCGCTGTCACTTCCGAAGGATGATAGGCGAGGCGTGCGTAAATGGGGATCACTCGACACGGGCGGCAGCCTGCACTACCTATAGGCTCGCAGTCGCGCGTGGAGGGGTCGCCCGACAAACTGAAGACAAGGATACAATGAATCGAGTGCGCCTGGGCCTCACCGGCCTTGCTTTGGTGTTTTTGCTGGTCATGGCGGCGGCGATCCTGCTGCGCCCGCCGGCTGAACCCGAGCCGAAAGCGAAGGAAGATCCGCTCGCGACGCTGGGCGTGGCGCCGGGCGCCGACAAGAATTCCGGGCCGGCACCTGAGCAGCCGCCCTCGGTGCTGCAAACGCCCCCGCTCGATACGCCGGAGCCGCTGACCGACCCTCTCGTGATCGACGAGAGCAAGGATTTGACCGAAATCTGACGGCGACTCACCGCCGCATTTCACACACCGACTTATCCACAGGCCTGCACGCAACCGCGCGCGGGCCTGACTGCTATTGTTTCACCTGCGTAAACCCACGCGATTCAGGGAAAATCCACGCGAAAAACATCCAATCCCATAAATTCCCATTGAAACCCATGAAATACCCATGATACTCCGTTTTCCACAGGGGAGCGGGGATTCAGCCCTCGGTACTGGCCTAACGCGTTAGCCTTTCGGGTTTCGCGGCCGGGGATTGCGTTACCCGCTGATTGGAAGCCGCGCGTGAAACGGGATTTGTTCAAGGGATTTGCGATCAACGCAGTCGACGCCAAAGGGCGACTGTCGATCCCTGCCGGCTACCGTTCCACCATCGAAGCGCGCTCCGCCGTGAAGGAAGTCACCCTGTCCCTGCGGTTCGAGCCGAACCACATCCGCGCCTACGACGCCTATTACAACGACTTCATCTACCAGCAGATCGAGCGCCGTTTCACGCCCGAGCAGGAGACGGAACGCGCCGTCGCCCTGCAGCGCGAATTCAGCTTCGTCGAACCGCTCCCCTATGATGCCAACGGGCGGATCGTGCTCCCCGCCGCCACCCGTGAGGCCGCCGGCATCGATCGGCTCGCCTGCTTCCTTGCGTTCGCCGACTATTTCGAGATCTGGGACCCGAAAGCGCTGCTCGCCTCCGACCGTGCCGACCCCGCCACGATTTTTCATGTCCGCAATCTCTTGAAAGAGCGCGGAGAGACGATATGACGGCGGCCCCTCATATCCCCGTTCTCCTTGAAGCAGTGCTCGCCGGTATTTCCCCCACCTCTGGTGCAAGCGTCGTCGACGGCACGTTCGGTGCCGCCGGCTACACGAATGCGGTGCTCGCAGCGGGTGCCGGGCATGTCTATGCGTTCGACCGCGACCCCACCGCCATTGCCGCCGGTGAGGCACTGGCGAGCGCGAATCCGGATCGGCTGACGCTGATCCACGAGCGCTTCTCGCTGATGGACCGCGCGCTCGAGGCGCGCGGCGTTTCGACCGTGGACGCGATCATGCTCGATATCGGCGTCTCCTCGATGCAGATCGATCAGGCGGCGCGCGGCTTTTCGTTCCAGGCCGACGGCCCGCTCGACATGCGCATGTCGAATGAGGGGCCGAGCGCCGCCGATCTCGTGAACACCATGGACGAAACGGCGCTTGCCGACCTCCTCTACCGCTACGGCGAGGAGCCGCGCTCCCGCCGCGTTGCGAGCCACATCGTGGCCGCGCGGCCGATTGCGCGCACCGGTGAACTCGCAGCGATCGTCCGCAAGGCGCTTGGCCACCGGCCGGGCGCGCCCAAGGATCCGGCGACGCGCACCTTTCAGGCGCTGCGCATCGCGGTGAACGACGAACTCGGCGAACTCGATGCCGGCCTTCGCGCGGCTGAACGGCTGCTGCGTCCCGGCGGCCGGCTCGCCGTGGTGAGTTTCCACAGTCTTGAGGACAGGGCGGTGAAGCGCTTCCTGCGCACGCGCAGCGGGGGTGACCCGCAGGGCTCGCGCCACCTGCCCGAGGCGCGGATCGGGGGGTCCGCGCCGACATTCGAGGCGGCGAAAGCCGTCCGTCCCGATGCAGCGGAAATCGCCGCGAACCCGCGCGCCCGCTCGGCCACACTTCGTATCGGCACGCGCACCGATGCCCCCGCATGGAAGGATGACGCATGATCCGCTCGCTTGGCTCCGCCGGTCTTGCCCTCGTGACGCTGGGCGCGGGCCTCGGCCTCTATCTCGTCAGCTACAGCGTGGGCGCCGAACGCAGTGGCATCTCGAAGCTGGAACGGCAGATCGCCACTGATCGCCGCGACATCCGCGCGCTGGAAGCGGAACTCCGCGTTCGCTCCAACCTGCCGCAGCTCGAGCGCTGGAACGCGTCGGCGCTGGCGCTCGGCGCGCCGAAATCGGGGCAGATTCTGGAAAGCGAAGTGCAGCTCGCCAGCCTCGTGCGTCCGCACCAGCCGGACGCGATGCCGGCGGATGTGCGCCTTGCCAGTGTCGAACTGCCGGCGCCTGCCGAGCGCGAGGTGCGCGTCGCGTCTGTGGACCCGGCGCCAAGGGCCAAGCTTCCCGTGCTGCGTGAACGCGCGGAACCGGGCCTGTTCTCCGCGGGCTTCGTGGCCGAGATCGACGCGGCTGCGGACGACGAGCGCGCGTCGCTGACGCGCGTGTCGCTGCGGTGAGCCCGGCCGCACAGCGCCAGCTTCGAATCCAGCTTGCCGGAAAACGGCAGGCGCAGCTTGCGCGGTCGCGGCAACGGCTCATGATCGGCATCATGCTGTTCACCGCGCTGGTGGGCATCATCGGGCTCCGCCTTGGCGAGCTTTCCCTTACCGGGTCGAGCGCGGTTGCAGCGACGCGGCAGATCGCGTTCGCGCCGCCGCGTGCCGACATCGTCGATCGCAACGGCGCCGACCTTGCCACCACGTTCGATGCCTTCGCGCTCGCCGTGCGCCCGCACGCGGTGGTCGGCGATCCCGAGGTGCTGGCACGCAGGATTGCGAATATCCTCGGCCGCCCGAGCGCGCTGCCGATCTACAAGGAACTCACCCACCACGGGAAATACCGCTACATCCAGCGACGGATTCTTCCGGCGGAAGCGAAGGCGATCAACGCGATCGGCGAGCCGGGGCTGGTGCTGGAGCGCGAGCAGGAGCGCATCTACCCCAACCAGTTCCTTGCTGCGCATGTCATCGGCTACACCAATGTCGACGGTGTCGGGCAGGCGGGCATGGAGCGAGCCTATCAGGACCGGCTCACCGATCCCGAGATGCGCGACAAGCCGCTCGAACTCGCCATCGACGCGCGCGTGCAGCACGCTGTCGAGAGCGAGCTTCAGACGGCGATGACGAAGCACAGCGCCATCGGTGCTTCGGGCATCGTGATGGACGTGCACACAGGCGAGGTGCTTGCGCTCGCATCGCTGCCCGAACTCAATCCGAACAAGGCCGGTGCCGTCAGCCCCGATGCGATCTTCAATCGCGCGACGCTCGGCGTTTATGAGCTTGGATCGACCTTCAAGGCGCTGACCATGGGCATGGCGCTCGATAGCGGCGTCATCACCTCGATGTCGCAGCAGTATGACGCGACGCATCCGCTGCAGATGGGCCGCTTCCGTATTCGCGACGACCATCCCAAGGCACGCTGGCTGACGATCCCCGAGATCTTCATGTACTCGTCGAACATCGGCACGGCGCAGATCGCGCAGCAGATCGGCTCGGCGCGGCAGCAGGAATTCCTGAAGGAACTCGGCTTCATGGCGCCCGCCGAGATCGAACTCAAGGAGCGTGGGCGCACGCTCTATCCGGCTCAATGGGGCGAACTCGCCACGATGACCGTGAGCTATGGCCACGGCATCGCGGTCACGCCTCTCCATCTTGCCAGTGCCTATGCGGCACTCGTCAACGGCGGCGTCTGGAGGCCCGCCACGCTTCTGAAGGTTCAAGGCGGAGGGGTCGGGAAGGGCCGCCGTGTCTTCAGCGAAGAAGCGTCGCGGACAATGCGGGCAATGCTGCGTCTCGTGGTGACGCATGGCACTGGCAAGCAGGCCGAAGCACAAGGGTATCGCGTGGGCGGGAAGACCGGCACGGCGGAAAAGCCCGATGGCGGCCGCTACAACCGCAACGCGATGGTGACGACGTTCGCGGGGGCGTTCCCGATGGACGATCCGAAATATGTTGTGATCGCCATGCTCGACGAGCCCAAGGGAACCAAGGAAACCTATGGCTTCCGTGGCGCGGGTTGGAATTCCGCACCGGTTGTTTCAAAGGTTATCAGCCGCATCGCGCCGGTGCTCGGTGTCGCGCCGAGCGATGTGCGCGATGTCGATCTCAACCCATACCTGGCCTATGTCCAGGGCAAGCAGCCGACCGGATAGGGAATGCGCCTCAAGGATCTCGTGAACAGCGGCAACGAAGCAACCGTCACCGGCTTTGCGATCGATCACCGGAAGGTCGCGCCCGGCACGATCTTCGGCGCCTTCCCCGGCACGCGCTTCAACGGCGAGGATTTCATTGCCGAGGCGGTGAAGTTCGGTGCGGTGGCGGTGGTTGCCCGGCCCGAGGCGAAGGTCGAGGGCGCGCTGCATATTGCCGACGCCGAACCGCGCCGGCGCTTCGCCGCGCTGGCGGCGAAATTCTTTGCGCCGTTCCCCGCGACGACGGTCGCGGTGACGGGCACCAACGGCAAGACCTCGACGGCGGAACTGACGCGTCAGCTTTGGCGCATGGCTGGGCATGTGTCCGCGTCGATCGGTACGCTTGGCGTGACCACGGCTGACGAGCAGATCTCGACCGGCCTCACGACGCCCGATGTGGTGACGTTCCTGTCGAACATGGCGGGGCTGGCGCGCGAGGGCGTGACGCACGCGAGCTTCGAGGCGTCGAGCCATGGGCTTGCGCAATACCGCACCGAGGGGCTGCCGGTGCGCGCCGGTGCGTTCACCAATCTCAGCCGCGATCATCTCGATTATCATGAGACGATGGAGGCCTATCTCGAGGCCAAGCTGCGTCTGTTCACCGAGGTGACGGACGGCGACGGCACGGCGGTGATCTGGGCCGACGATACGGTCTCCGATCAGGTGATCGCGACGGCGCAGGCGCGCGGGTTGAAGGTGCTGACCGTCGGAACGAAGGGCGAGGCGCTGCGGCTCGTCTCGCGGACGCCGAACCAGCTTGGCCAGACGCTGATGATCGCGGCGGGCGGTGTCGAGAAGAAGGTCGAGCTGCCGCTGATCGGTGCGTATCAGGCGGCGAATGCGCTCGTCGCCGCGGGGCTGGTGATCGCGACGGGCGGCGACACTGCGACGACGCTCGGGCACCTCTCGCGGCTCGTGCCCGTGCGCGGGCGACTGGAGCGTGCGGCGCTGACGCGCGCGGGCGCGCCGATCTACGTGGATTATGCGCACACGCCGGACGCGATCCGCGCGGCGATCGAGGCGCTGCGCCCGCACGCGAAGGATCGGTTGCATATCGTGTTCGGCGCGGGCGGCGACCGCGACAAGGGCAAGCGGCCCGAGATGGGCAAGGTCGCGACACAGCTCGCCGATGTCGTTTACGTGACCGACGACAATCCGCGCTCCGAAGACCCGGCGACGATCCGTGCCGAGATCATGGCGGCGGCGCCGGGCGCGACCGAGATCGGCGACCGGCGCAGCGCCATCGCGGCGGCGATCGCGGCGGCGGGCGCGGGCGACATCGTGCTCATCGCGGGCAAGGGGCACGAGCAGGGGCAGATCGTGGGAGATCGCATCCTGCCGTTCGATGATGTGGCGGTCGCGCGCGAGTGCGCCGCATGAGCTTGTGGACGGCGGCCGAAATCGCGGGCGCCACCGGCGGAACCCGGAGCGGCGACTTCGTTGCCGAGGGCGTGACGTTCGATTCGCGCGAAATCATCGGCGGCGAACTGTTCATCGCGATGAAGGGCGAGGCGACCGACGGGCATCATTTCGTTGAAGGCGCGCATGAGAAAGGCGCGGCGGGCTTTATCGTCAGCGAGGATTGCGCGTATCCGCACGTGCGTGTCGCCGACAGCTTCGAGGGTCTGCAGGCGCTGGGCCGCGCGGGGCGCGAACGGGTGGGCGCGACGATCGTGGGCGTGACCGGCAGCGTCGGCAAGACGAGCGTGAAGGAGGCTCTCCGCCACGCGTTCCAGGAAATCGAGCCCGAGCACACGCACTGGTCGGTGAAGAGCTACAACAACCACACCGGCGTTCCGCTCAGCCTCGCCCGGATGCCGCGGGACACGCGGCTCGCGGTGTTCGAAATGGGCATGAACCACACGGGCGAACTCGCGGTGCTGACGCGGCTCGTGCGCCCGCACGTCGCCGTGGTGACGTGGGTCACCTCCGCGCACCTCGCGTTCTTCGAGAACGAGGAGGCGATTGCGGACGCCAAGGGCGAGATCTTCGAAGGGCTTGAGCCGGGCGGCGTTGCCGTGCTGCCGTTCGACAGCCCGCACTACGCCCGCCTGCGCGCGAAGGCGGAACGGCACGCGGCGCGTGTCCTGAGCTTCGGCAGCGGTGAGGGCGCGGAT
Source organism: Sphingosinicella xenopeptidilytica (assembly GCF_042676985.1). NCBI lineage: Bacteria > Pseudomonadati > Pseudomonadota > Alphaproteobacteria > Sphingomonadales > Sphingosinicellaceae > Sphingosinicella > Sphingosinicella xenopeptidilytica. The sequence goes on from NZ_JBHTIK010000002.1 coordinate 354,874, forward strand.
GTCCGCGCAGTCCAGTCGGCGAGCGACGCGGGCGGATCGACCGTGATTGCGGATGTCGATGGAAACCGCGTTGCGTACCGCATCCCGCTGCCCGGCGCGCACTGGATTGCGAACAGCCTTGCCGTGCTCGCGGCGGCGCACGCGGCGGGCGTCGATCTCGCGGCGGCAGCGCTCGGGCTTTCGCAGATGCAGGGCCTCGAAGGGCGCGGCGCGCAGTACCGGATCCCCGCGAAGGACGGCGAGGCGCTGCTGATCGACGAGAGCTACAACGCCAATCCCGCATCGATGGCGGCCTCGCTCGCGGTGCTCGGTGCTGCGAAGGCGGCGCGCCGCATCGCCGTGCTGGGGCCGATGCGCGAACTCGGCGATGCGAGCGAACGGCTGCACGCCGATCTCGCGCCGCACGTGAGCGCGGCGAAAGTCGATGTGGCGGTGCTCGTGGGCGACGAAACGCTTCCGCTGGAGGGTGCGCTCCCTCGCGGAATCGCGGTGGTTCGCGTAAGCGACGCCGCTGGTGCCCGCGCGGCGCTTTCGGACATCATCGCAGCCGGCGACGCCATCCTGCTCAAGGCATCGAACAGTGTCGGGCTCGGGCGGGTTGCTGGCGCGCTGCGGGGGATCAACTGATATGCTCTATATTCTCGCAGAAGCGCTCGACTTCCCCGGCATCCTGAACCTGTTCCGCTACATCACGTTCCGGTCCGGCGCGGCGGTCATCACCGCGCTCGCCATCGGGCTTATCATCGGGCCGCGCATGATCGACTGGCTGCGCCTGAAACAGGGCAAGGGTCAGCCGATCCGCGAGGACGGGCCTGCCAGCCACCTCCTCACCAAGCGCGGCACGCCGACGATGGGCGGGCTGATGATCCTCATCTCGCTCACCATCTCGACATTGCTCTGGATGAACCTCGAAAATCCGTTCGTGTGGGCGTGCCTGTTCGTGACATTGGGCTTCGGCGCGATCGGCTTTTCGGACGATTATTCGAAGGTTTCGAAAGGGAACCACAAGGGCGTTTCCGGGCGCACGCGGCTGCTGCTGGAATTCCTGATCGCGGGCATCGCCTGCTGGGCGATCACCGATGTGACCGACACGCGCCTGTTCTTCCCGTTCACGAACTTCGGCCTCAATCTCGGGCCGTTCTACATCCTGTTCGCGGCGTTCATCGTCACCGGCTTCGGCAATGCCGTGAACCTCACCGACGGTCTCGACGGGCTGGCGACGATGCCGGTGATCATCGCCGCGCTCACCTTCGCGCTCATCGCCTATCTCGTCGGCAATATCCGGTTTTCCGATTATCTCGGCATCGTGTTCGTGAACGGCGCGGGCGATCTCACCGTGTTCCTCGGCGCGCTGATCGGCGCCTGCCTCGCCTTCCTCTGGTACAATGCGCCGCCCGCCGCCGTGTTCATGGGTGACACCGGCAGCCTCGCGCTCGGCGGGGCCTTGGGGTCGGTCGCGGTCGTCACGAATCACGAAATCGTGTTGATCCTTGTCGGCGGTCTTTTCGTGCTGGAAACCGTCTCGGTGATCGTGCAGGTGGCGAGCTTCAAGCTCACCGGTAAACGCGTCTTCAAGATGGCCCCCATCCACCACCATTTCGAACAGCTCGGCTGGCCCGAATCGACCGTGGTCATCCGCTTCTGGATCGTTTCCATCGTGCTGGCGCTTGCCGGCCTCGCCACGCTGAAACTCAGATGATCACCGCGCGCGCCTTCTCCACCCGGCACTACGCTGTCTTCGGCCTCGCCCGCACCGGGCTCAGCGTCGTTGCGGCCTTGCGGCCGGCCGGCGCGACGGTGACGGTTTGGGACGACGACGCGAAGAAGCGTGCCGCCATCGAGGACGTTCAGGTCCACGTGGCCGATCTCAATACGACGGACCTTTCCGCCTTCGACGGCATCGTCGTGTCGCCCGGCGTTCCGCTCAACACGCATCCGCTGGCCGCGCGCGCCGCAGCAGCGGGGGTGCCGGTGCTGGGCGACATCGAACTCTTCGCCCATGCGCGCGCCGAGCTGCCGCCGCACAAGGTCGTCGGCATCACCGGCACCAACGGCAAATCGACGACGACCGCACTCGTGCACCATATCCTCGCGCACGCGGGTGTCCCCGCAACGATGGGCGGCAATATCGGCCTGCCGATCCTGTCGCAGGATGCCTTGCCGGAAGGTGGCGTTTACGTGCTGGAACTCTCGTCGTTCCAGATCGACCTGACGCAGAGCCTCGCCTGCGACGTGGCGATCCTCACCAACATCACACCCGATCACCTCGATCGATACGACGGGATGGCAGGCTACGCCGCATCGAAGGAACGCCTGTTCGACATGCAGGATGAGGGCGCCACCGCCATCTTCATGTCGGACGACGATTATACGGCGGCCATCGCGAAGGGGCGGGGCGGCGTTCCGGTATCTCTCGATACCGTTCTTGCCGAAGGCATTTCGCTGGTGAACGGCGCGGCGTACATCGATGGTGAACCGCTCGGCTATCAGGCGGATTGGCCTTCGCTCGCCGGACCGCATAATGCGCAGAACGCGGTCGCAGCCATCGCGACAACGCAGGCGCTTGGTCTCGATGCCGCAGCGATCAAGGCTGGTCTTGAAACCTATCCGGGTCTGCCGCACCGCATGGAGCGCGTCGCCGAGATCAATGGCGTGCTCTACGTCAACGACAGCAAGGCGACGAACCCGACCTCGACCGCGCCTGCGCTCGCCGCTTACCCTGCGATCCACTGGATCGTGGGCGGCAAGCGCAAGACCGACGAACTCGATGCGTGCCTGCCATATCTTGATCACGTCCGCGCCGCCTATGTGATCGGCGATGCCGAAACGGTCTATGCGCATCTGCTCGGCGCCTATGTTCCCGTGATCCGGGCGGGTACGGTGGAGCGCGCCACGCAGCTCGCGGCGGCCGCCGCGAAGTCGGGCGAGGTCGTGCTCCTGTCTCCCGCCTGCGCGTCCTACGACCAGTTCCGCGATTTCGAGCAGCGCGGCGACGTCTTCAAGGGTGCGGTGCAGGAGCTCGGCGCATGAGCACGCCTCTCGGCCGCGCGGACAAGACGCTTCTCGGCCGCTGGTTCTGGACCATCGACCGGCCGCTGCTGGCGCTCGTGCTCGTGCTGATCGGCATCGGGCTCATCGCCGTCGCGGCGGCGTCTCCCGCGGCGGCGCACCGTTATTCGGGCGGTAGCGTGAAGCTCGACGACATGTATTATTTCAAGCGGCAGCTCTTCTGGATCCTGCTCGGCGTGCCGCTGATGCTCGGCGTTTCGATGCTGACGGTCCCGTGGGCGAAGCGGCTGTCGCTGATCGGCACATTGGTATTTATCGTCGGCCTTGCCGCGGTGCCGTTCTTCGGCGCGGAAGCGAATGGCGCGGTGCGCTGGCTCGCGCTCGGCGGCTTCCAGCTCCAGCCCTCCGAATTCCTGAAACCACTGTTCGCGGTGACGAGCGCCTGGCTGCTCGCCTCGCGCTTCGATGACGGCGATGTGCCCGCGCTCAGCGTGTCGTGCGGACTGCTCGTGCTGGTCGTGGCCATGCTGGTGATGCAGCCCGATATCGGGCAATCGGCGCTGTTCGTCGGCGTGTGGCTCGTGCAGGCGGTGCTGGCCGGGATGAGCTTCGCGATCCTCGGCATCGTGATCGCGGCGGGTGTCGCGGCGCTCGTCGTCGCCTACCTGTTCGTGCCGCACGTGACGAGCCGCATCGACCGCTTCCTCACCGGCGACGGCGATACCTACCAGATCGACAAGGCGCTCGACGGTTTTCGCGCGGGCGGGCTGTTCGGCGCGGGGCCGGGCGAGGGGCAGAACAAGTTCTCGCTGCCCGAGCCGCACACCGACTATATCTTCTCGGTGATCGGCGAGGAATTCGGCGCCATCGCCTGCGCCGCCATCGCCATATTGTTCCTCGCCATGATCGTGCGCGTGCTGCTCCAGCTTCTCGAAGAGGAAGACCCGTTCGTGTTCCTAGGCGCGGCGGGGCTCATCACGCAGATCGGCGGGCAGGCGATGATCAACATCGGCGTGAACCTGAACCTCCTGCCTTCGAAGGGAATGACGCTGCCGTTCATCAGCCACGGCGGATCGTCGTTCCTTGCGCTTTCGATGGGCATGGGGCTGCTGCTCGCGCTCACACGGCGCAACCGCTTCCTCAAGTCCTCGCCCTATGTCCCGCGGGGGCGCACGGCATGAGCGGGCGGCACTTCTATGTCGCGGCGGGCGGCACCGGCGGGCACATGATGCCCGCGCACGCGCTTGCCGAAGAGCTGATCGCGCGCGGCCATACCGTCTCGCTGATCACTGACGAGCGCGGCGCGCGGCTGCAAGGCATCCTCACCAAAGGGCCGCGGCATGTGATCGAGGCGTCTACACTTGGCAAGAATCCGCTGAAGTGGCCGGGTGCATGGCTGAAGATTCGCGCCGGGCGCAAGGCCGTGTCGCGGCTGATCGCGGAGGACGTGCCTGCCGCGGTGATCGGCTTCGGCGGCTATCCCGTGCTCCCCGCGATGCTCGCCGCGCAGAAGGCGGGCGTGCCGACGATCATCCACGAGCAGAACGCAGTGCTTGGCCGCGTGAACCGGCTCGTCGCGGGCAAGGCGGACGTGATCGCGACCTCGTTTCCCGATACCGAGCGCGTGAAGCAGGAACTTGCCGACAAGGTCGCGCTCGTCGGCAACCCCGTGCGCGATGCGATCGTGGAGATCGGCAAGGCGGCGTATCCTGCGCTGGAGACGGACGGCATCTTCCATGTGCTCGTCACAGGCGGAAGCCTTGGCGCGAGCATTTTCGGCGAGGTGGTGCCGCCGGGGCTCGGGCAGCTCGATGCGAGCCTGCGGCACCGTCTGCAGGTGATGCAGCAATGCCGTGCCGAGGATATCGAGCAGGTTCGCGCTGAATACCGGCGGCTCGAAATCCCCGCCGACCTTTCCACCTTCATCGACGACATGCCGTCTGCGATGGCGTGGGCGCATCTCGTAATCGCGCGCGCGGGCGCCTCGACGGTGAGTGAGCTGTGCGCGGCGGGGCGCCCGGCGATCCTCGTGCCGCTGCCGATCGCGACGGACGATCATCAGGCCGCGAATACGCGGGAAGTCGTGGCGGCGGGTGGTGCGCGCATGATGCGGCAGAAGGGCTTCAAGCCCGCGGAACTCGCGCGGCAGATCGAGGCGATGGCGCTCGATCCGGGCGCGCTTGCCAATGCGGCACGGCGTGCCCTGTCGGTCGGCCGCCCGAACGCATCGCGGGCGCTCGCCGACCTTGCCCTGCGGCTCGCCGGTGTGCCATTGGCCCTCGAAACCCCTGAGATCGGAGCCAGCGCATGACGGGCATCGCCCGCGATATCGGAACGATTCACTTCGTCGGCATCGGCGGCATCGGCATGTCCGGTATCGCCGAGCTGATGCACAACCTCGGCTACAAGGTGCAAGGCAGCGACATTGCCGAAGGCTATGTGATCGAGGGGCTGCGCAAGAAGGGCATCACTGTCCACATCGGGCACAAGGCAGAGAACCTTGGCGATTCCGCGGTAGTGGTGACGTCGACGGCGATCCGGCGCGGCAATCCCGAGGTCGATCTCGCGCTTGAGAAACGCATCCCCGTGGTGCGCCGCGCGGAGATGCTCGCGGAACTCATGCGGCTCAAATCCACGGTCGCGGTGGCGGGCACGCATGGGAAGACGACGACGACCTCGATGGTCGCGGCGCTGCTCGACGCGGGCGGACTCGACCCGACGGTGGTGAACGGCGGCATCATCAACAGTTACGGCTCCAACGCGCGCCTCGGCACCAGCGACTGGATGGTCGTGGAGGCCGACGAGAGCGACGGCAGCTTCCTGCGCCTGCCGCCGACGTTCGCGATCGTCACCAACATCGATCCCGAGCACCTCGACCACTACGGCAGCTTCGACCAGATCAAGCAGGCGTTTGTCGATTTCGTCGAGCACGTGCCGTTCTACGGCGCGGCGATCCTGTGCATCGATCACCCGGAGGTGCAGGCGATCCTGCCGCGCGTGCGCGATCGGCGCGTCGTCTCCTACGGTTTCTCGGCGCAGGCGGACGTGCGCGGCGAGAACGTGACGCCGGTGCCGGGCGGCAACCGCTTCGACGTGCTCATCACGGACCGCGACGGCAACCAGCGCCGCATCGACGGGCTCGAACTGCCGATGCCGGGGCGGCACAATGTGCAGAATGCGCTCTCGGCGGTGGCCGTGGCGCTCGAGCTGCAGATTTCCGGCGAGGACATTCGCAGCGGTTTCGCGAAGTTCGGCGGCGTGAAGCGGCGCTTCACCAAGGTGGGTGAGGTGGACGGCGCGGCGATCATCGACGATTACGGGCATCACCCGGTCGAGATCAAGGCGGTGCTCGCCGCCGCGCGCGAAGGCGTGAAGGGCCGCGTGATCGCGGTGGTGCAGCCGCACCGCTTCACGCGCCTGCGCGACCTGATGGCGGAGTTCCAGACCGCGTTCAACGATGCCGACACCGTGTATGTCGCGCCCGTCTATGCGGCGGGTGAGACGCCGATCGATGGCGTGGACGCCGCGCATCTGCTTGCCGGTTTGAAGCGCTCCGGCCACCGCGATGCCTACACCGTAGAGGGTGCCGAAGATCTGGCAGCGAAGCTAGCGGCCACGATCCGCGAGGGCGACATGGTCGTCTGTCTCGGCGCGGGCGACATCACCAAGTGGGCGGCGGGCCTCGCGGACGCGATCCGCCGCGAACGGGGAGCAGCGTGACGGCGGCCGCGGCCGAACGCACGATCCCTGCCGCCGCGGGGCGGCTGACTCCGGACGCGCCGCTGGCGCCGCTCGTGTGGTTCAAGTCCGGCGGCAGCGCCGAATGGCTGTTCGAGCCGAAGGATGCGGATGATCTCGCGGGGTTCCTCGCGGCGCTTGAGCCGGACGTGCCGGTGATGGCGCTCGGGCTCGGCTCCAACCTCATCGTGCGCGATGGCGGCGTGCCCGGCGTCGTCGTGCGGCTGGGCAAGGCGTTTGCGGCGGTTGAGCGGCTCGATGAGGTGACACTGCGCTGCGGCGGCGGAGCCTCCGGCATTCTGGTGTCTTCGACGGCGCGCGATGCGGGGATCGGCGGGCTGGAATTCCTGCGTTCGATTCCCGGCACGGTCGGCGGGTTCGTGCGCATGAACGGCGGCGCCTATGGGCGTGAGACGGCGGATATCCTCGTGGACTGCGAGGTGGTGCTGCGTTCGGGTGAACGGAAAATCCTGAGCCGCGACGACCTCGGCTACACGTATCGGCACAGCGCGCTCCCCGAAGGTGCGGTGGTGATCGCCGCCACGTTTCGCGGACACCCGAACGATCCCGCCGCGATCAGCGCCGAGATGGACCGCATCGCGGAGGCGCGCGAGGCTTCGCAGCCGCTGCGCACAAAGACCGGCGGATCGACCTTCAAGAACCCGACCGGCGACAAGGCGTGGCGGCTCGTCGATGCCGCCGGTTGCCGGGGGCTCAAGCGCGGCGACGCGCAGGTCAGCGAGAAGCACTGCAACTTCCTGATCAACACAGGCAGCGCCACCAGCGACGACATTGAAGCGCTCGGCGAGGATGTGCGCCGCCGTGTCAAGGAAACGCAGGGCGTTGAACTCGAATGGGAAATCCAGCGCGTGGGAGTGGCGAAATGAAGGTTGCGGTGCTGATGGGCGGCTGGTCGAACGAGCGCGAGGTCTCTCTGACCAGCGGCAAGGGAATCGCCGACGCGCTGAAGCGTTTGGGTCACGATGTTTACGCTGTTGACATGGGACGCGACGTTGCCGCAAAGCTGAGCGAAATCAAGCCTGACGTCGTGTTCAATGCACTGCATGGAACGCCCGGGGAAGACGGCACGGTTCAAGGAATGCTCGACGTGTTGGGGGTGAAATATACGCATTCGGGTCTGGCGACGTCGGTCATCGCGATCGACAAGGAGCTGACGAAGCGTATCCTCGTGCCCGCCGGAATCCGTATGCCTGAAGGTGTCGTCGTCGATTCCGCCAGCGTGCACGACCGCGATCCGCTGCCGCGCCCCTATGTGCTGAAGCCGGTGAACGAGGGTTCTTCGGTCGGTGTCGCGATCGTCACCGACGAGAGCAATTACGGCACGCCCATAGCCGCGGACGCGCCGGGGCCGTGGGCACAGTTCGAAAAGCTGCTCGCAGAGCCGTTCATTCCGGGCCGCGAACTCACCGTCGCGGTGATGGGCGACGAGCCGCTCGCCGTGACCGAACTGATCCCGACGCGCGGCTTCTACGACTACGATGCCAAGTACACCGATGGCCTCACCGTGCACCAATGCCCGGCGGAGATTCCGGAGGACGTCGCCGCCGAGGCGATGGCGATGGCGCTGAAGGCGCACCGCGTGCTCGGCTGCAAAGGCGTCAGCCGCTCCGATTTCCGCTACGATGAAAGCCGTGGGCTCGCCGGCCTCTACCTCTTGGAAGTGAACACCCAGCCCGGCATGACGCCGCTCAGCCTCGTCCCCGAGCAGGCCAAATATCGCGGCATCGATTACGACACGCTCGTCGCGCGCATTCTGGAAGACGCGGCGTGAGCGAGAAGATCACGCTCAAACGGGGCAAGCGCCCGCCGCCGCAAAGGGCCAAACCGCCCGCGCCGCGCGTGCGGGCGAAGGGGCCAAAATCGGGTCGGCTGATGGCGCCGGCGGTGTCTCTGGGCGCTGCCGGCATCGCGCTGTTTGCGGCCTGGCTCTACCAGCTTCCCGACAAGCTCTGGATGGCTGCCGCCGTGGGCGTCGCCGATGCAGGCTTTGAGGTGAAGAATGTCGAGGTGACGGGCCTCAAGACGATGAGCCGCCTGCCGGTCTACACGGCGGCGCTCGACGGCGCTTCGGACTCGATGCTGCTCGTTGATCTCGACGATGTGCGCGAACGGCTGCTGATGCTGCCGTGGGTGAAGGACGCGAGCGTCGGCCGCCGCCTTCCCGATACGCTCGCGATCAGCATCACCGAGCGGAGGCCCTACGCGATCTGGCAATATCGCGGCGAGCATCGGCTTGTGGATACCGAAGGCGCGGTGCTGCCCTCCGACAATATCACGCGCTACGCCAAGCTGCCGATCGTGGTCGGCAAAGGTGCGAATACCGAGGCGGCGAACCTGATCGCGCTGCTCCACGATTATCCGGCGGCGGCGAAGCACGTTGCAGGCGCGGTGTGGATCGGCGAGCGGCGCTGGGACCTGAAACTGAAATCAGGCGAGACGCTGGCGCTCCCCGATGACTATGCCGAAGCGCGCGCCGCGCTTGGAAATTTCGTGCGGATCGACCGCGATTCGGGGCTTGTCGACAAGGGCTTCAGCCGTTTCGACATGCGCCTCGCCGATCGGCTGACCGTGCGTATCTCGCAAAACGACAAGAAGCCCACGGTCGCACAGCCAACCACCCAACCAGCAGCAGGCGGAACGGAAATATGAGAGTTGGGCGGGGCACCGGCAGCCGGGGCGAACGGACGATTGCGGCGCTCGATATCGGCTCGTCGAAGGTGGCTGCGCTCATTGCCGTCAGCGACGGTGAAAGCCCGCCGCGCGTGATCGGTACCGGTCAGCGCGCCTGCACCGGGCTGCGGCAGGGCCTCGTCGCCGATCTGGAGCGGACCGAAAGCGCGATCCGCGCCGCGATGGAGCAGGCCGAGCGCAATGCCGGCGTCACGGTCGAGAACGTTGTCGTCAGCGTCTCGGCGGGCGGGCTCGACAGCGAAATCGTTTCGGTCGAGGTCGATATCGGTGGCCAGCGCATCGAGCGCGGCGATATCGATCACGTGCTCTCCGAAGGCCGCGCGCAGCTCGACGCGGGCGGGCGCACGATCCTGCACGCGCAGCCCGCGCTCTACACGCTCGACGAGACGACGCGCGTGATGAACCCGCTCGGCCTCCATGCCGACCGGCTCGGCGTCGACATCCACATCATCACGGCGGACACGCCGCCGGTGCGCAATCTCGACCAGTGCGTGCGCACGGCGGACCTCGGCGTGCAGACGATCGTCGCCTCGCCGATCGCGGCGGGCCTCGCCTGTCTCGCCCCCGAGGAGCGCGAACTCGGCGTCGCGCTTGTCGAGATCGGCGCGGGCGTCACCAACGTTGCCGTCCACGTGCGCGGGATGCTTGTCGGCCTTTCGGTGATTCCGATGGGCTCCGAGGATATCACCGCCGACATCGCCTCCACCTTCTCCACCCGGCGCATCCACGCCGAACGGCTGAAGACGCTCTACGGATCGGCGACGACGAGCCCGCGCGACAATCACGACATGATCGAGATCCTTCCCATCTCCGAGGACGACGACATCGAGCCGACGCGCGTGCCGCGCGCGCAGATCGTCGCCGTGATTCGCGACCGGCTCGACATGCTGTTCTCCGACGTGGGGGAACGCCTCAACGAAATGGGCTTCAAGGGACCGCGCGGACGTCAGATGGTGCTGACGGGCGGCGGCGCCGAACTCAAGTGCATCGCGGACTTCGCGCAGGGCCTGCTCGGGCGGCATTGCCGCGTCGGCCGTCCGCGCGGTCTCGTGGGCCTTCCGGAGGCGCAGATCGGCAGCGCGTTTTCGACGCTCACGGGCCTCGCGCTTTATGGTGCCGAGGACCGCGAAGACCTCTGGGCGGGCAGCGTTCGCGACGGTGGGCAGATGCGCATGTCACGCTCGCCGTGGGGCCGGATGATCGAAGTGCTGAGGTCCAGCCTGTGACGACATACCAGATGTTGATTTTTTTTCGTCTTGGGGATTCACGCGGAATCGATCCTGTCGTAGTGTTTAACAAATGCGCTCTTGTGGGGGGCGCCGGCGCCGAAGGAGAGCATCATGAGTCTTGAGTTGCAACGTCCCGAACTCACCGAGCTGAAGCCGCGGATCACCGTGATCGGTGTCGGCGGCGCGGGCGGCAACGCGGTCGCGAACATGATCTCGTCCGGCCTCGAAGGCGTCGATTTCGTGGTGGCGAACACCGATGCGCAGGCGCTTTCGGCGGCGACGGCGGAAACCCGACTCCAGCTCGGCCTCAAGATCACGCAGGGACTCGGCGCCGGTTCGCGTCCCGAAATCGGTCGAGCCGCCGCGGAAGAAACGCTCGGCGAGATCGAAACGGCGCTCGATGGCTCCCACATGTGCTTCATCACCGCCGGCATGGGCGGCGGCACCGGCACCGGCGCGGCGCCCGTCGTCGCCAAGGCAGCGCGTGAGCGCGGCATCCTCACGGTCGGCGTCGTCACCAAGCCGTTCGCGTTCGAAGGCGCGCGCCGGATGCGTTCGGCTGAAGAGGGCATCGCCGAGCTTCAGAAGCATGTCGATACGCTGATCATCATTCCGAACCAGAACCTGTTCCTGATCGCCAACGCCAACACGACCTTCAAGGACGCGTTCGCGATGGCCGACCAGGTGCTGCACCAGGGTGTGCGCGGCATCACCGACCTGATGATCATGCCGGGCCTCATCAACCTCGATTTCGCCGACATCCGCACGGTGATGAGCGAGATGGGCAAGGCGATGATGGGCACCGGCGAGGCCGAGGGCGAGAACCGCGCCATCGAGGCGGCGGAGAAGGCGATCGCCAACCCGCTGCTCGACGAAGTTTCGATGCGCGGCGCCAAGGGCGTCATCATCAACATCACCGGCGGCGAAGACCTTCGCCTGATGGAAGTCGATGAAGCCGCGAACCACATCCGCGAGATGGTGGACCCCGACGCCAACATCATCGTCGGCTCGGCATTCAACGCGAACCTCGATGGCAAGATGCGCGTGTCGGTCGTTGCGACCGGTATCGATGCCACCGCCAAGGTTGCCGAACCCGCGCGGCCGGCGACGACGGTCAGCGGTTTCGGTTCGGTCGCGGGCAGCTTTGCCCCTGCGGCGCCGATCGTCCGCCCTGTCGCGGCTGCCGCACCGGCGCCCGCACCGCTGGCGCCCGAGGAGCGGCAGATCGTGCTCGAGCCGCCGGTAATGGCGGAGGAGCCGGTGCTCGTCGCCGAGGCCGAGCCTTTCGAGGAAGCACAGCCGGGCTTTTCGGACAATGTGATGCCGCTGCGTATGCCGGAGCCTGTGCGCGAAGCCGCGCCGGAGCCGGTGGTTGCCGAGGCGCCGCCCGCACCGATCAACGAGCCGGTCGAGCGCCCGTATGTGGCGCCGCGCGCCGCGCGCGAGGAGCCGCGCCCGGGTCCGACGCTGTTCGAGCGCATGATGAACCTCAGCCGGGGTGCCGACAAGGCGCGCGCTGAGGAGCCGCAGCCCATCGCCGAGGAACCGGCCGGGCAGGATCCGCTGGAGATCCCGCGGTTCTTCCGCCGTCAGGTCAACGACTGATCCCAGGATCGGGCAGGACAAGGAGGGCCGGGCGGCAGACCCGGCCCTCACTGTTTCGTGACCTTGCGGACGCGCACCGCTTGACCGCATCGACGCTGCGTCGCAAATCGATGACAGGAAAGGGAGAGGCATGGCGGGACCGCTTTCGGGCGTTCGTATCATCGAAATGGCGGGGCTCGGACCGGGGCCTTTCGCGGGCATGATGCTTGCCGATCACGGCGCGGAGGTGATCCGCGTCGATCGGCCGGGCGGAATGCAGGAAACGGTGCTCGGCCGATCGCGCCGTTCGATCGTCGTCGATCTGAAATCGCCTGAGGGCATCGCGGTCATCCGCAAGCTGGTGAAGACGGCTGACGGCCTGATCGAGGGGCTGCGCCCGGGCGTCATGGAGCGGCTGGGGCTTGGCCCCGACGTGCTGCTGGCAGACAATCCGCGCCTCATCTATGGCCGCATGACGGGCTGGGGGCAAACGGGTCCGCTCGCGAATGCCGTGGGTCATGACATCAACTATATCGCGCTTTCGGGCGCGCTTCACGCCTATGGCCGTGCGGGCGAGAAGCCGACGCCGCCGATCAACATGGTCGGCGATTTCGGCGGGGGCGGCATGATGCTCGCGTTCGGCATGGCCGCGGCGCTGCTTTCGGCGCAGAAGACGGGTAGGGGCCAGGTGCTCGACGTGGCGATGACCGATGGCTCCGCTGTGCTGATGGGCATGATCTGGGGCTTCTTCGGGCAGGGCGCGTGGAAGGACGAGCGCGGCGTCAACCTGCTCGATACGGGCACGCACTTCTACGACACCTACGAATGCAAGGACGGCGGTCATGTCTCGATCGGTGCGATCGAGCCGCAGTTCTACGCCGCGCTTCGCCGCATCGCGGGGCTTGAGAACGATCCTGAATTCGACGCGCAGATGGACCCGTCGCGTTGGGGGCCGCTCAAGGCCAAGCTGACGGCGCTGTTCCTCACGAAGACGCGCGCGGAGTGGTGCGCGCTCATGGAAGGCACGGACGTGTGCTTCGCGCCGGTATTGTCGCTCGCCGAGGCGCCCCTGCATCCGCACAACGCGGCGCGCGGTACGTTCGTCGATGTGGGCGGCATGACACAGCCCGCGCCCGCGCCGCGCTACTCGGAAACGCGGACCGACACGCCGACCCCGACGCCGCGTTCCGGGGCGGACACGGCGGCGATCCTCGGCGAACTCGGCTATTCGGAGGCCGAGATCGCGGCGCTGGCGGGCGCGAAGGCGATCGCCACATGATGCGCGCCGCTGCTGCCCTGCTGCTGCTCGCGGCGACGGCGGACCCGTCGTTTGCACAGGCGCGCAAGGAGAAGGATGACGGTACGGTCGCGGCGCTGAACAATCCGGCGCGGCTTGTCACCATCGGCGATCATGCCCGCAATTCCGGCGATTTCATGCTGGCGCTGAGCTTCTACGAGCGCGCGCTCGGCATCGATCCCGGTTTCGTGCCTGCGCTCCGGGCATCGACCGAGGTCGCGCTCGCGATGCGGATGCCGCAGGCGCTCTCCTATGCGGAGCGCTGGGTGCGCGCGACGCCGAAGGACGGGCTCGCCCACCTTGCGGTCGGCGCGGCGCTCGTGCAGCAGAACCGGCCGACGGAGGCGCAGAAATCGTTCGCGCTCGCCGAGGCGGCGGGCGGACCGGCCGCGGCGATCGCCATGCAGCGCGGCCTCGCTTTCGATCTGCTCGGGCAAAGCCGCAACGCGCAGATCGCCTATGCGGACGCGATGCAGCGCGTACCGGGCGACCGATCGATCATCGAGCATCTGGCGCTCAGCCTTGCGATCGGCGGCGACAACGAGGCGGCGATGCAGATATTGCAGCCCGAAGCGGAAAAAGCGTCCGGACAGGCGAGCTTCGAGCGCACGCTGGTGCTCGTCCACGCGCTCGGCGGGCGGCGCGATCTCGCGCGGCGCATCGCAACCGCAAATCTCAGCCCGCAGGCCGCCGCCGCGGCGGGCGACGTCCTCGAACGTATCGCCAGCCTGCCGACCCCGGCGGCGAAGGCGGCTGCCGTGCATCTCGGCATCCTGCCCGATGTCGGCAAACCGGCGCAGGCCCCGGCGGTCGTACAGGCGCCACCGCCGCCGCCCGAACCTGTAGTCGAGGCGGCAGTGATCGAAACAGCGCCGCCGCGTGTGCTGGAGCCCGCGCCCGAAAAGCCTGCGCCTGCGCCTGCCAAGCCTGCTACAGCCAAACCCGCGCCGAAGCCGGAACCGCTCCCCGCCGGGCTGCCGAAGCTTTCGGCGGCGCAGCTCAAGGCAGCGTATGTCTGGTTGCAGCTTTCGAGCAGCCCGGACCGTGCGCTTGTTTCGAGCGATCTCGCGCGCTTCAAGCGCAAGGCGAGCACGATCGGTAACTACAACGCCTATGTGCAGAATGCCGCCGGCACGCACCGCCTGCTGATCGGCCCGTTCCGCTCGGCGGACGACGCGCAGAAGGTGTCGCGGCGGCTGAAGGCGGCGGGTGTGGACTCCTATATCAACCGCGCGCCGGCCGGGTCCGCCATCGCGCCGCTCTGATGCTGGCGCCGTACGCCTCGAACCCTGCAGCTTCGCGGGGGCGGCTTCATTCCGAAAGCCCGAGCGTGCGCCGCGATGCGTTTCAGCGCGACCGCGATCGCATCATCCATTCTACGGCCTTCCGCCGCCTGAAACACAAGACGCAGGTGTTCGTGTCGCCGGACGGCGACCATTTCCGCACGCGGCTGACGCATAGTCTTGAAGTCGCGCAGATCGGCCGCGCCATCGCGCGCACGCTGCAGCTCAACGAAGACCTGACCGAAGCGCTCTGCCTCGCGCACGACCTCGGGCATCCCCCGTTCGGCCATGTCGGCGAGGACGTGCTTGCCGAGCGCATGGCGCCGTGGGGCGGGTTCGACCACAACGGTCACACGATCCGCATGTTGACCGCGCTCGAGGTCCGCTACGCCGATTTCGATGGGCTCAACCTCTCGTGGGAGACGCTGGAGGGTCTCGCCAAACACAATGGACCGGTGACGGCGCCGGGCTGGGCACTGGGCGACTACAACGCGCTCCACGATCTCGACCTCGGAACGCACGCCGGGCCGGAGGCTCAGCTCGCCGCGCTTGCCGACGACATCGCCTACGACAACCATGATCTCGACGACGGCCTCCGCGCCGGGCTGTTCACGCTCGGCGAGGTCGCGGCGGCAGTGCCGCTCGTCGCCGAATGTCTGGACGCAGTGCGCGCGCGGCATCCAGGCGCCCCCGACGACAGACTCGCCGCAGAACTCGTACGGTTCCAGATCGGGCGGATGGCCGACGACCTGATCGAGGAAACCGTTCGAAGTCTCGCGGTGCTCGCGCCTGCCGATGTGGATGCCATCCGCCGGGCGGGAGCGCCCGTGGTCGGTTTCTCGGAGGCGATGCAGGCGGCGGAGCGCGACCTCAAGCGCTTCCTCTACGCGAACATGTATTTCCACGCGCGTAACCTCGCGATGCGCGAGCCTGCCGCCGCGGTAACGGGCGAACTGTTCGACAAGCTCCACGACGATCCTTCGAAGCTGCCCGCGGATTGGCTGGCGCGCCTGCCCGAGGACGAACCGGCGCGCGCGCGCCACATCGCCGATTTCATAGCGGGCATGACCGATCGCTATGCGCTGAAGAGCTTCGAGGCGCTTGGCGGACAAATCGCCTTCCCGCCGGGCGCGATTATCTGATCAGCCGGCGACCGCCTGCGCGTTGCGGTCGCTTCCCCGGAAGATCACGCGGTTCCGGCCGTTTGCTTTCGCCTTGTAGAGTTCCTGATCGGCCCAGCCGTAGAGGCGCTGGAAGCTGAGCGCGTGGTCCGCCGATGCGACGCCGATGCTGACCGTGACGGCATGGCCGGTACGAAGCTCGGGATGCTGCAGATCGGCGATGCCGCGCCGCACGCTTTCGGCGAACTGGCGGATGCCGATGGGGGTGAGCCCGGTGACGCCGAGCACGAACTCCTCGCCGCCGATGCGTCCCGCGACGCACAGCGGCCCTTCCCAGCGTTCGAGGCGGCGCGCGATCCGGCACAGCACGGCGTCGCCCGCTTCGTGTCCATAGCTGTCGTTGACGCGCTTGAAATGGTCGACGTCGATGAGCAGCAGGCCGAAGTGCTCGCCCGGCGCGGCGCGGCCCTCGATCATGAACTCGGCACGGTCCACGAAACCGCGCCGGTTGAGGAGGCCCGTCAACGCATCGCGGCTGGCAAGCTCGCTCATGCGCGCTTCGGCTGCGCGCGCCCTGTCGCGCTCCTCCCGGAGGTGCGCGATCCGCAGCGTGACGGCGATCGAAAGCCACACGGTCTGCAATGCCGCGGCAACGAGCATCACCACCTGGGAGCCGCCGCCATAGAGCCAGTCGTCCACATTGACGACCTGAACCAGCGCAAGCGTTGCCATCGGCAGCGCCCAAGCCCAGGCAAGCGCCTTCGCATCGGCGTTTCCGGCGCGGCAGGCGTTGACGAGGCTGAGCGTCACAAGCGCGAGTACCGACAGGGTGAGCGCGCCGAGAACCACGACCTGCCAGCCAAGCGCTGGTCCCGTTTCCAGCGAGACGAGAATGCCGAAAGGCATGATGAAGAGCCCGAGCGCGAGCGTACCGATGCGGAGCGCGCGCGGCCCCATGTCCTTCCCCAGTGCCATCACACCGCTGACCGTGGCGAGCGTAACGGCAAGGCAGGCGAGAAAGGTGCAAATCTGCGAGGACCAGCCCGCGAGATCAGGCGCGACGATCAGCGCGAGCTGTGACCAGAGCAGGCCCCACGCGACCATCGTGACCGCCCAGAGCCCATGCCACAGCAAGTATACGCGGCGCAGCGCCACGCCCACCGACAGCGTGTAAAGCGCGCCGAGCGCGAGCAGCGTGATCGCGCTGCCGACGATCACCGGCAACACGGCCGCCTGCGCGTTGGCTTCATCGGGATCGGGCAGACGGATTCTGAGCAGTTCGTGGCTCGCAAGCCCATCGAAACGCAGAAGCACGGTCTTCACCGGCGCGGCGAGCATCGGCGGTTCGAACGCGATCTGCCCGCCGATCCGCCAGTGCGTTCCGTAGTTGCCGCGGCGCACGGTTTGCGAGGCGCTTCGGCCGTCGGCATACAGGAAAACCGCCGTCAGCCGCTCGAAGCGCGTTTGATGAACATAGACGATCCGCGAATCGGCGGGCGCCTCGATCTTCAGCCACAGGCTGCGCTGACGATAGTCGGCGGGCTCGGCGGAACAATCGAATGCGCCCGGACTCGCCGCCGAAAGGTCCGTTACCGCATGGCAGAAGCGGGCATCCGCGCGCGCCTCACCGCCCGCTGCGGCGGCGATAAGCAACAGAAACGCAAAGGCAATTACGCGGTACATAAGGACGGCGCACGCATACTCGTGGAAGGGGGCTCTTGTCAGCCCACCATGCGCCGAGGGCGATAAGAAACCGTTACGGATGAATTTCGAAATGCGCCCAGCGCCTGCGGCACGCTCCGGCCAGGAAACGGCGACGGATGCTTGGCGCGCGCGGTGAAAGCGGTGTAAGGCCCCGGGCAAATCTCATCTTTGCAGATAGCAGGCCTGGTCGTGAGCACTGTTTTTGAAACTTATACGGCGGCGGTCCACGCCGCGCTCGATGCGCTGGAAGCGGCGGGGACGATCCCGGCCGGGCTCGACCGCAAGGCGGTGGCACTGGAGCCCCCGCGTGATCCGTCGCACGGCGACCTCGCCACCAACGCCGCGATGGTGCTCGCGAAGCCCGCGGGCAAGCCGCCGCGCGCCATCGCCGAGCCGCTGGCCGGAGAGCTTGCCAAGGCGGCGGGTGTCGCGTCCGTGGACGTTGCAGGGCCGGGCTTCATCAACATCCGCCTCGATCCCGCCGTCTGGATCGGCGAGTTGAACGCCATTCTTGCGGCGGGTGGCGAATATGGCCGCACGGGCGTGGGGAAGGGTGTTCACGTCAACGTCGAATATGTGTCGGCGAACCCCACGGGGCCGATGCACATGGGCCACTGCCGGGGCGCCGTCGTCGGCGACGCGCTCGCCGCGCTGCTCGAATTCGCGGGCCACGAGGTGACGCGCGAATATTATGTGAACGACGCGGGCGGGCAGGTGGACGTGCTCGCACGCTCGGCGCACCTGCGCTACCGCGAGGCGCTGGGCGAGGATATCGGCGAGATTCCCGAAGGTCTCTATCCGGGTGACTATCTGAAGCCGGTCGGCGAGGCGCTCGCGGCCGAATTCGGCGATGCTCATGTGGGCAAGCCGGAGAGCGAATGGCTGGCGCTGTTCCGCACGCGCGCCGTCGATGCCATGCTCGCGCTCATCAAGGCAGACCTTGCGCTGCTCGGCATCCACCACGATCTGTTTTCCTCGGAAGCCGAGGTGCAGGCGGCGGGCGAGGCGGACCGCGCCGAGGCCGAACTGCGCGCAAAGGGCTATGTCTACGAAGGTGTGCTCGAACCGCCGAAGGGCGAGCTTCCCGACGACTGGGAACCGGTGGAACTGACGCTGTTCCGCTCCACCGCGTTCGGCGACGACGTCGACCGTCCGCTCAAGAAATCCGACGGCTCGTGGACGTATTTCGGCGCCGACATGGCTTACCACAAGCGCAAGGCCGAGCGTGCCGACCAGCTTATCGACATCTGGGGCGCCGACCATGCGGGTACGGTGAAGCGTATTCAGGCGGCGGTCGCGGCGCTTACCGGCGGCAAGCCGTTCGACGTGAAGCTGGTGCAGATGGTGCGCCTGTTCCGTGCGGGCGAGCCGGTGAAGATGTCGAAGCGCTCGGGCTCGTTCGTCACGCTCGCGGACGTGGTGCGCGAGGTCGGCAAGGATGTGGTGCGCTTCATGATGCTGACGCGCCGGGCTGATGCACCGCTCGACTTCGATTTCGCCAAGGTTGTCGAGCAATCGAAGGACAACCCGGTTTTCTACGTGCAATACGCGCACGCCCGTATCCATTCGCTCGCACGCCGCGCGGCGGAGGCCGGCTTTACCGTCGGCGCGCCGACGGCGGCTGATCTCGCCCGGCTCGACGAGACCGAACTCGATCTCGTGCGGTTTGCCGCGCAGTGGCCGCGTATCGTCGAGGCGGCGGCGAACGCGCACGAGCCGCACCGCATCGCCTTCTACCTCGGCGATCTCGCCGCCGCGTTCCACGCCAACTGGAACCGGGGCAACGATGATCCTTCGAAGCGCTATCTGATCGCGGATGATCCCGGCATCACCAATGCGAGGCTGGCGCTGGCGCGTGGGCTGGGGCAGGTTATCGCAAACGGCCTCCATGTCATGGGTGTAACGCCGGTCGAGGAGATGCACTGAGATGGCGCGCGGTTACCGGGACGACGAGGAAGACGAAGCGCTGCCGTGGCTCGAACCCGCGGAACCCGAGGATGAAGAGGAGAGCGGCGGGTTTCCCTACCGTGGCCTGATCATCGTGGGCGCCGCCGTCGTGGCGCTCGTTGCCGTGCTCTGGTTCGTTGCTGACTGGATCGGCGGCGGACGCACGGCCGACAACGTTGCCGCCGTGGATGAAGTCCCGCTCATTCAGGCGCCGGAGGGGGCTTACAAGGTCCGCCCCGACAATCCCGGAGGGCTCGATGTCGATGCCGACAGCCTGACGCACTCGGTCGCCGAGGGGCAGGATCCGGACAGCGAGATTGCGATCGACGTGATCCCCGAAGAGCCTGTGCCGGTGATTCCGGCGGCGCCCGTGCAGAGTGCGCCGGTGCCTGAGCCCGGCACGGCGGCGCGCGTGACGGTGCCGCCGCCCGCGCAGAAGGTGCTTCCTGCCGAGAAGGTGCAGCCGAAGGTGGCCGAGAAGGCCCTGCCGAAGCCGGTGGAAAAGCCGGTTGCCAAGGCCTCGGTCAAGGAAACGCCGAAGCCGGTGCAAAAGGTGGAGACGCCGAAGCCCGCGACGAAAGAGGCGCCGAAGCCGGAGCCGGCCAAGCCTGCGCCGGTGAAGGTTGCGGCCGCGAAACCCGAGCCTGCAAAGGCGGCGGGTAGCGTCACGGTCCAGCTCGGCGCGTTCAACAGCACGGCGAGCGCGGATCAGGTGTGGTCGAAGCTTTCGGGACGTGTCGGCGCGCTCGGCGGGCTTCGCAAGTCGGTGCAGCCGGTCGAAAGCGGCGGCAAGACGCTTTACCGTCTGCGCGCGGGCGGTATCGCCTCCGAAGCGCAGGCGGGCAGCGTCTGCGCGGCCGTGCAGGCGGCGGGCGAACAGTGCGTGATCGTGCGCTGAGCCGCGCGTGACGCCGCTGCTGCTCGGCCTTTCGGGCCTGACGATCACAACCGACGAACGCGCGCTGTTCAAGGCGGCGGACCCGGCGGGTTACATCCTGTTTGCACGCAACATCGACACGCCGGAGCAGGTGCGCGCGCTGACGGCCGACCTCCGCGCGCTTTCGGGGCGCGATGATCTGCCGATCCTGATCGATCAGGAAGGCGGGCGCGTCGCGCGGCTCGGGCCGCCGCACTGGCCGCTGTTTCCGCCCGCGCGGCGTTTCGGCGAGGTGTTCGGCATAGCGCCTGTCACTGCCATCGAGGCGGCGCGGCTCAATGCCAAGGCCATCGCCGTGACGCTCGCGGACCTCGGCATCAGCGTCGATTGCCTGCCGGTGCTCGACGTGCCTGTGCCGGGCGCGCACGACATCATCGGTGACCGCGCCTATGCGCTCGAACCCGGTACGGTCGCCTCGCTCGGCGACGCGACGCTGCGCGGCCTTCGCGCGGGCGGTGTCGTCGGCGTGGTCAAACACATCCCGGGGCATGGGCGCGCGGCGGCGGACAGCCACCTTGAACTGCCAGTGGTGACGGCGGGCATCGCTGCGCTCGAAGCCGATTTCGCGCCGTTCCGCGCGCTCGCATCCGCGCCGATGGCGATGACCGCGCATGTGCTTTACGAAGCGCTCGACCCTGATGCCTGTGCTTCGCAATCGAAGATCGTCGTCGAACAGACGATTCGCGGCACGATCGGCTTCGACGGGCTGTTGATGGCCGACGACCTCGGCATGAGCGCACTTGGCGGTACGCTCCCGCAGCGGCTTGCGGGTGTGCTCGCGGCGGGCTGCGACCTCGCGCTCCACTGCAGCGGCGACTTCGCGGAGAACGCCCTGCTTTGCGAAACCGCGCCGCCGATGACGGCGGAGGCGCTCGACCGCCTGGCGCGCGCGATGGCGTGGGCGCAGGCCGAGGGCGAAACCGATGTCGCGACGCTTGTCGCGAGGCGGGACGCGCTGTTAGTCTCCGCCGCATGACCGAGATCGTTTCGATCGACTTCAACGGCAACGAAAGCGAGCGCCTGAACCTCGATATCGAGGGCTGGGAAGGGCCGCTCGACGTGCTGCTGCACCTCGCGCGCGCGCAGAAGGTCGATCTGGCGCGAATCTCGATCCTCGAACTTGTCGAGCAGTATCTCGTCTTCATCGCCGACGCGAAGAAGCTGCGGCTGGAGCTTGCTGCCGACTATCTCGTGATGGCGGCATGGCTCGCCTATCTCAAGTCGTGCCTCCTGCTGCCGAAGGAGGAACAGGAAGAACCGAGCGCCGAAGAACTGGCGCTGCGCCTGCAACTCCGCCTGCAACGCCTCGATGCGATGCGCGAGGCGGGCGCGCGGTTGATGGCGCGTGACCAGATCGGGCGCGACGTCCTCATGCGCGGCGCGCCTGAGGGCGTGCGTGTGGTGAAGAACGCCTCGTGGGATTGCGAACTTTACGACCTCCTGAAGGCCTACGGCGCGATCAAGGGCCGGCAGGTGCCGCGCGAGTATGCCGTGCGCCGCCGCCCGGTGTTCTCGCTCGAAGAGGCGCTGGACCGCCTCGAATCGATGCTCGGCACCGCGCTCGACTGGACCGTGCTGTCGAGCTTCCTGCCGGACGGCATCACCGACGACGACTTCCGCCGGTCGAGTGTCGCGAGCAGCTTCGTTGCCGCGCTCGAACTGACGCGGCTCGGCAAGACCGAGCTGTCGCAGGCGGACAGCTTCGCCCCCCTCTTTCTCAGAAAGCGCCAATGAGCGACGCGATTGACGACGATCTCCGGTTCCAGCGCATCATCGAGGCGACGCTGTTCGCTGCCGACAAGCCGCTGACGCGCGAGCAGATCGCCGAATTCCTGCCCGAAGGCACGCCGGTGCAGCCGCTGCTCGATGCGCTTGCCGAAAGCTATGCGCCGCGCGGTATCAACCTCGTGCAGCGGGGCGGCAAGTGGCATTTCCAGACGGCGGCGGACCTCGGCGATATCCTGCGGCGCGACGAGGACCAGACGCGCAAGCTCTCGCGCGCGGCGCTCGAAACGCTGGCGATCATCGCTTACCACGAGCCGGTAACGCGCGCGCAGATCGAGGAAATCCGGGGTGTTTCCATCTCGAAGGGCACGATCGACGTGTTGATGGAAGCGGGCTGGGTGCGCCCGGCGGGCCGCCGCGAGGTGCCGGGGCGGCCGCTGCTCTATGCGACGACGCAGGGCTTCCTTGTCCACTTCGGGCTCTCCACACGCCGCGATCTGCCGGGCCTCGCCGAGCTGAAGGCCGCGGGGCTCCTTGAACCGATCGACGCCGCGATGAACCAGCTCCAGTTCGAAAAGCCGCCCGAAACCCCGGAGGTCGACGAGACGGACGCCGAGGAAGAAATGGACGACGAGGCGCTCTAGGATTCGCATTTTTGCGAATGTGGGACTAGACAGAGGCGGACTCGCTGCCGATATCGCGGACGGCGGAAACGGAGTACGGACCATGGGTGGTTTCAGCATCTGGCATTGGCTGATCGTCGGCATCGTCGTCATCCTGCTGTTCGGCAAGGGCCGAATCTCGGACGTGATGGGAGACCTCGCCAAGGGCATCAAGAGCTTCAAGAAGGGGCTCGCCGAGGACGAAACGCCCGCCCAGCCGCGCCAGATCGGGCAGACTTCGCCCGATCAGACGATCCGCAGCGAAACGCCGCAGGAAACGCCGCGTAGCTGAGTGTCCTCCAGCCGGACGGTTAGATGTTTGACGTCGGCGCGCCCGAACTCCTTTTGATCGCGATCGTCGCGCTCCTCGTCGTGGGGCCGAAGGATTTGCCGCGCCTGCTGCGCACGGTCGGCAACTGGATGGGCAAGGCGCGCGCGACCGCGCGGCACTTCCGCACCGGTGTCGACGCCATGATCCGCGAGGCGGAGATGGAAGAAATGCAGAAGCAGTGGGAAGCGCAGAACGCCGCGATCATGAAGGCGCACCCTGCGACGCCCGAACCGCCGACACCGGCAGCGGACGCCCCCGTCGAAGACGCGCCACCTGCTGAAACGGCGCCCGATACCGGCAAGCCGCAGGCATGAGAGACATCGACGACAGCAAAGCCCCGCTGCTTGATCACCTGATCGAGCTGCGCCAGCGCCTGCTTTACTGCGTCATCGCGCTCATGCTCGCGTTCGGTGTCTGCTTCACGTTCGCGGACGACATTTTCGCCTTCCTCGTGCAGCCGCTGGTGAAGGCGAAGGCCTCGCAGCTCATCTACACGAAGCTCTACGAAGCGTTTTTCGTGGAGATCAAGGTGGCGCTGTTCGCGGCCTTCCTGATCGCGTTTCCGATCATCGCGAACCAGATCTGGCTGTTCATCGCTCCGGGGCTTTACCGGGCGGAGAAGCGGGCGTTTCTGCCCTTCCTGATCGCCACGCCGATCCTTTTCACTATGGGCGCGGCGCTTGCCTACTACGTGGTGATGCCCACGGTCTTCACCTTCCTGCTGGGTTTCCAGACGACGGAGGCGGGCATTCCTCAGCAGGCATTGCCCGCGATGGACGATTATCTGTCGTTCGTGATGGGGCTGATCTTCGCGTTCGGCTTCTGCTTCCTGCTGCCGGTGCTGCTGATGCTGCTGGCGCGTGCGGGAATCGTGAATGTCGCGCAGCTTCGCGCGTTCCGCCGGTATGCGATCGTCGGGGCCTTCGTGGTCGCCGCGGTATTGACGCCGCCAGACGTGATTTCGCAGCTGCTGCTCGCGATCCCGCTGATGGTTCTTTACGAGGCGGGCATCATCGGCATTGTTCTCACCGATCGCCGCGCCGCGCGACTTGCGTCGTCCGAGGAAGTCGGGGACGCCGCGGAATAGCCGCGCCCCCGTCTCCATTCCAACCTTAGTTGGCCGCGTCCTCGACCGTTTCACCGGCCGATTTCACATCCTTGCCGACGCCTTCGACCGTGTTGCAGGCGGTGATGGCCAGCAGGGCCATGATAACTGCGAGTTTCGTACCCGTTTTCGTGCGCATGTTCATTCTCCAGACAAACTGCCCATCAAAAACGGTCGTGGCCTCAATAGGTTTCATCGAACCGTTCCGGGGGCAGCACAGAAAAGAAAAGAGCCCGATGCCGGCGGGGGGAGCAGGCAACCGGGCTCTGGTGGGACAGCGAGAGCGGGGGGCAAAGTTCGCTGTCCGTGCCGCATTAACGGCGAATCGCTGGCATGGTTCCATCGCCTGAAAGAAATTTATCCCGCCCGCGACTTCAGGGGGAATCCCACAGTATAGCAGGGCACATCGGCATCGAAGTTGAGGTGCCCGCGGAGCTGGCGGACCATGCCGTTCACGATGCGTGCGGCGGCACGTGTCTCTGTCGGTGCCAGCGGATCGTCCTCTCCAAACGCATCCGAGCAGATTTGGAGTTCGCCGCCGCTTTCGGTGCGGCGGACATGAATGTCGATCACCATCTTTCCGCGGCCCTGCGTCGCGGCAAGACGGGCGGCGAACGCGATCACCTCGGTGATGAGGAACGCGAGCGGCACGGCGGCATCCTGGCTGATGTGCAGGCGCTCGAGGTGCGTGTTGATGCGGGGCTCGACGAGCTTCGCGGTTGGAATGATCTGCTGGAGGCTGGCACACAGATCGTGGGTCAGCGCCGTGAAATCGACGCCCTGCGTGTCGCTTTCCTCGTAAAGCCAGCGGTGCACGATCGACAGCGCACCAACGCGCATCTGGATGCTGGCATAGGCGCGTGCGACCTCGGCACCGTCCGCCTCGCGCGCCTGAATGCTGATCAGGCTGGCGATGATCTGCAGGTTGTTTTTCACGCGGTGGTGGACTTCGCGCGTCAGGCGGCGCTGCTCGGTAAGCGCGGCGTCCACCTCCTGCCGCGCTTCCGCCATGTCCTGCGCCATCGCGTCGAAGGTTTCGGCGAAGGCCTGCATCTCGTCGGTCTGTCCGGCGCGCCCCGAAAGGCGCACAAGATTATCTCCCGCACCATATGCGCGTACGCCGCTTGCCATGTTTTGCAGCGGGCGCACGACGAAGCGCCGCACGACCATCCAGCCGATGAGCAGCGCGGCGATCCACATCAGCGAAGGGGCAGCGATCGCCAGCACGTCTGCAACCGCAAGACGGGTCGCGGGAACGACCGTGGTGAGCGCGAACGGCGCGATCGAAAGCGGTCCCGCCGCGACCACCTGATCGCGCCCGCCGGACTCCGCGAGGCGCCGCACGGTGAGGAGTCCGCCTGGCGCCGCGGTGTCATCCGGCGGATTGCCGAGGATGGGCTTGTCGCCCAGCCATACGGTGGCCGCGCCTTCCATCGCCGCGATCTCGCGCAGGCGCGCTTTCAGGCGCGAAACCGATGCCGTTGCAACGACAAGCCCGGGCTTTCCCGTTTCCGGTTCTTCGCGCACCGCGAAGAACACGTGGTCGCCCCCCGGCCAGATCAGGTATTCGCGCTCGCTTTCCGCCGCCAGGCGGGTGAGCTCGGCAGCGGATGGTTTGATGCCGCCGCGGCTTTCGCAGATCGGTCGGCCAAGACCGTCGGCCCAGACGATCGCATCGAAGGTTTCCGCATCGTCGAGCGCGTTTGCCGCCTCTGCGTTGCACGTTCGACCCTCGTGAAGGCCGCTCTCGTTGCGAAGCAGTGCACGCAGGACGAGGAAATCGACGCTGAGCAGATCGTCGACGACGCGGGCAGTGGCGCGGAACTGGTTTTCGGCGCGCACCAGCTCGGCTTCACGCGCGCTGCGGATGCCGTCGGCGGCCAGCACGGCGGCGAGAATGCCGATCGGCAGCAGAGCCAGTGTGAGCGCGACGGCAAGCTGAAACGACAGCGAGCGCCGTGCGCCTGAACTCTGGCCTGAACTTTGGCCTGAATCTTGGCGCGAACCCTGGATTTCTGGTTTTTCAGCCATCGTCCTCAACGAACTTAGATATGGGGCGAAACAAAAGAAAGCCTCGACCGTTCCAATGCTTGTCGCCACTTTCGTGTGGGGCGGCCACCATTCGGGGGTGGTCCGGGTTTCGAGGAGGCAGACGAACACATGACATTGGCAGCGAAGCTCGCGCCGCATCTCCCGTTGCTCCGCCGTTATGCGCGGGCGCTGACGGGAACGCAGCGCGATGGGGACACCTATGTGCGCGCGGCGCTGGAAGCGATCGTGAGCGCGCCGGAGGATTTCCCGCGCGATGTGGATGAAAGGCTGGCGCTCTATCGCGTTTTCCACGCCATCTGGGCCTCTTCGAACATCGATGTTGATTCCGAAGAGCCGGCCGCGTCCGATTTCGAGCGCGCCGCCCACGAACGTCTCGCCGCAATCACGCCGCTGTCGCGGCAGGCACTGTTGCTGACCGCGATGGAGGGCTTTTCGCACGAAGATGTCGGCTATCTCATCGATCTGGACCCGGACAGTGTCTCGGGTCTCGTGAAGGAAGCGATGGACGAGATCAGCCGGCAGACGCGTACGCGTGTGCTTATCATCGAGGACGAGCCGATCATCGGCATGGACCTCGACAGCATCGTGCGCGATCTCGGCCACGACGTGACCGGCATCGCGGTAACGCGCGACGAGGCGGTGGCGCTCGCGATCGATACCGAGCCCGGGCTTGTGCTCGCGGACATCCAGCTCGCCGACGACAGCTCGGGGATCGACGCGGTGAAAGACATTCTCGGCCGCTTCTCCGTGCCGGTGATCTTCATCACGGCCTTTCCGGAACGCCTGCTCACCGGCGAGCGTCCGGAGCCGACCTTCCTCATCACAAAGCCGTTCCAGCGTTCGACCGTATCGGCGGCGATCGCGCAGGCGCTTTTCTTCAACAGCACCGCGGCGATGCGATGACGGTCCGCCTTCGCCGCCTTGTGCATGGGCGGGCAGGGGCATAGCCTTCACAACCAGGAGCCAACGGCCATGGAACAGGACCACGAAACACTGAGGACGAACCAGGCGAGGGCAGGGGAAACCCCTCATATCGTCCGCTACATCCTGCTGTTTTCGGTCACGATGGTCGTTGTGATCTTCGCGGCGCTGCTATTTTTCTGGTCGCGCTGAAGCCGGAGCCCGAGGGGGAGAGACATGATCGAACAAAAGATCGGCCGTCAGGACGGCACCAGTCCCATGAGTGCGGATGTGATCGGGGGTTTCCTGCGCTCGGCGTATGCCGATGCAGCGACGCAGCCGCTGCCGCAGATGTTTCTCGATCTTCTCGCGCGGCTCGAGGCGAGCCCCGCAGAGACGAAGACGGGGCAGCTTTCCGACAAGGCGTTCAAGGACGAGCTTTCGGCGATCATCCCGCAGCTGCGCGCCTTCGGGCGCTCGCTTTCGGGCAATCGCGACATGGCGGACGACCTCGTGCAGGAAACGCTGCTGAAGGCGTGGGCAGCGCGGGATCGCTTTCAGGCGGGGACGAACATCCGTGCGTGGACCTTCATCATCCTGCGGAACCTGTTCCTCAGCCAGATGCGCCGTGCGCGCTTCAAGGGCGAATGGGACGAGCTTGTTGCCGATCGTTTGCTTTCCGCGCCCGCCGGGCAGGACAAGCAGATCGAACTCGCCGATCTGCAGCGCGCGCTCCTCGAACTGCCCTCCGCACAGCGCGAGGCGCTCATCCTCGTCGGTGCTGGCGGGTTTGCCTATGAAGAGGCGGCGACGATCTGCGATTGCGCGGTCGGCACCATCAAGAGCCGCGTCGCGCGTGGACGCGCCGCACTGGAGCTGGTGATCGCCGAGGGGAAGCTGCCGTCGCGGCGTGGTTCGAAAGTCTCCGGCACGACGGCGCTTGACGAGATCATGGGACAGGTGGATCAGCTGGCGCGCGAATAACGAAAGGGTTCTCCTTGGCGGAGACGACGCCAGCGCTGCCGGCCGAACTTCAACGTATCCTTGCCGAAGCCGGCTTTGCCGGTACGCCCGAGGATGTAGACGCCTGCGCTCGCGCATGGGCGCACTCTCCGTACCTGCGATCGCTGATGCGCCGCGAGGACGAGGTTCTTCTGCGCTATCTCGCGGAGGGCCCCGAGCCGCTGATGGAAACCGCACTCGCGCTGCTCGCCGGTCCCGCCGATGGCGCGGCTCTGCGCGAGGCGAAGCGCATCGCCGCGATCGCCATCGCGCTCGCCGACATCTCGGGCCGCTGGCCGCTCGAAAAGGTGACGGCGGCGCTGTCGGACCTCGCCGACCGCGCCATAGACTGCGCGATCCGCATCGCTGTCGACGAACGCATTCCCGGTGCCGGGCCGGACGGCTTCACCGCCATCGCGCTCGGCAAGCTCGGCAGCCGCGAGCTCAACTATTCGAGCGATGTCGACCTGATCCTGCTCTACGACCGTGATCGGCTTGCCGTGCGCGAGGGCGACGACCCGGACAACACCGCCGTCCGCATCGCCCGCCGCATGGTCGAGCTGATGCAGACACGCGATTCGGGCGGCTACGTGTTCCGCGTCGACCTCCGGCTGCGCCCGGCCTCCGAGGTGACACCGATCGCCATGCCGATCCGGGGGGCTGAGACCTACTACCAGTCCGAAGCGCTGGCGTGGGAGCGCGCGGCATTCATCCGCGCGCGCGCCGTGGGCGGCGATGTGAAGATGGGTAAGGATTTCCTTGCCGCCATCGAGCCCTTCGTCTGGCGCCGCTCGCTCGATTACACGGCGGTGCGCGATATTCAGGACATGTCGCTGATGATCCGCGACCACTACGACGAGCGGCAGGAGGTCGGCCCCGGCTATTGCCTGAAGCGCGGACGCGGCGGCATCCGGGAGGTCGAGTTCTTCGCGCAGATCCACCAGCTGATCTTCGGTGGACGCGACTGGACGCTGCGCCAGCCCGCGACGCTCGATGCGCTCGCGGCACTGGTCGCGGCGGAGCGCATCAAGCCCGATGAGGCCGAAACGCTCGCCGCCGCCTACCGCGTGCTGCGTACAGCGGAGCACCGGCTCCAGATGCTCGAGGACGCGCAGACGCACCAGATCCCGACACGCGCGCCCGAACGCAAGGATCTGGCAGCGCTCGCGGGCTACCGCGACTGGGCGGCGATGGAGCGCGAGATCAAGCGCCATGCGACAGCCGTCGGCCGCATCTACGACGCGCTGATCGCCGAGGCGGAGGTGGACCGGCTGCCGCGCCAGCCCGCCCAGCTCAAGGCGGCATTGAAGAAAGCCGGCATCGGCCCGCACGCCGACCTCGCCGACCTCATCGCCCGCTGGCGCGACCGCAGCTATCGCGCGCTTCGCAGCGACGCGGCGCAACGCGAGCTCGAAAGCGCGCTCCCCGGC
Organism: Sphingosinicella xenopeptidilytica; assembly: GCF_042676985.1. Classification (NCBI taxonomy): domain Bacteria; kingdom Pseudomonadati; phylum Pseudomonadota; class Alphaproteobacteria; order Sphingomonadales; family Sphingosinicellaceae; genus Sphingosinicella; species Sphingosinicella xenopeptidilytica. Next base: position 384,642 of record NZ_JBHTIK010000002.1, read on the forward strand.
CTCGTCAAAGCCTTCGCGGAAGCGGGAACGGGCCGCGAGGCACTGCTGCGCTTCGACGATTTCCTCGGCGCGCTGCCCTCCTCGATCCAGTTCTTCGCGCTCATCGAGGCGAACCCCCGTGTCGCGTTGCTGCTCGCGCGCGTGCTCGAATTGGCGCCGGTGCTCGCGGGCAAGCTCGCGCGGCGGCCGGAGATCGTCGACATCATGCTGTCGAACGAGGCGTTCGCGCCGCTGCCGTGCGCCGAAGACCTCACCGACATGTTGCGCGCGCGTCTGCGCCGCCACGATGCGCTCGAACTGAAGCTCGATGAGGTGCGCCGCTTCGTGGCGGAGCGGCGCTTCCAGCTGGGCGTGCAGATCATCGAGGGCGGCGCGGACCCGATCCGCGTCGGGCGCGATCACGCCAAGCTTGCCGACGCCGCGATCGCCGTCCTCGCCGAGGCCGTGCAGGCCGAGTTCGCCGAAACGCACGGTCGCGTCCCCGGCGGGCGACTGCTGGTGCTGGGCTTCGGCCGCTACGGCGGCGCGATCCTCACCGAGAAGTCCGATCTCGACCTCGTGTTCCTGTTCAGCGGCCATCACGAGGCGATGTCGGATGGCGCGAAGGCACTGCCCGCGACGACATGGTTCAACCGGCTCGGCCAGCGCCTCACGGGCGCGCTCACCGTCAGCACCGCGGCGGGACCACTGTTCGAGGTGGACACGCGCCTGCGCCCTTCCGGCCAGCAGGGGCTGCTCGCGGTCAATATCGATACGTTCGCGCGCTATCAGCTTGAGGAAGCCTGGAGCTGGGAGCACATGGCGCTCACCCGCGCGCGCGTCGTCTACGGCGCGGAGGAAGACCGAGCAGTCGTCTCGGCCGGTATCGCCGCCGCGTTGGTGAAGCCCCGCGATCCCGAGCGCCTCAAGGCCGAGGTGCTGGAGATGCGCGGCGACATGGTGAAGGCTCACCGCGACGGCGGCCTGTGGGATGTGAAGCACGCCCCGGGCGGGCTTATCGATCTCGAATTCATGGTGCATTTCCTGCAGCTTTCGCGCCGCGAGGGCTTCGATCCCGATCTCGGCGCGGCGACGGCGCATTTCGTGAAGGCGGGCGCGCTGCCCGAAGACGTGCTCGGCGCTCACGACCTGATGACGCGGCTCCTCGTCGTGCTTCGGCTGATCGAGGGCGACGAACCGCCGAAGCAGCCCGCGGCGGCAAAGGCGATGATGGCGGCCGCCACGAGCATGGCTGATTTCGACGCATTGAAAGCCGCGCTGGAGGACGCCAAAAGGGCCGTTCTTTCCGCCTGGGAGGCGGTGTTCGCGGTCAAACGAAAGGCACGATGATGACGAAGCCCGGTTCGAAAGCCCCCGCCTTCACGCTCGATAGCGAGGATGGCCCGCTGTCCCTGAAGGATTTCGCGGGCAAGAAGCTCGTGCTCTATTTCTATCCCAAGGACGATACGACCGGCTGCACGCGCGAGGCGATCGACTTCACCGGGCTCCTGCCTGCGTTCGCGAAAGCCGATACCGCCGTGCTCGGCGTTTCCAAGGACACGGTCGCGAAACACGGGAAGTTCCGCGCGAAGCACGATCTCGGCGTGAAGCTCGGCTCCGATCCCGATGCGAAGGCCATCGAGGCTTACGGCGTCTGGGTCGAAAAGACGCTCTACGGCCGCAAATACATGGGCATCGAGCGCGCGACCTTCCTCATCGGCCGCGACGGCAAGATCGCCGAGGTGTGGCACAATGTGAAGGTGCCCGGCCACGCCGAAGCCGTGCTGAAGGCGGCCCAGGCGCTTGGCTGAGGCGATCGGCGCGGCTGCGGCCGAGGTTCTGTTGACGGCCGATCCGGCGGAAAAGGCCCGGCTTTCGCGGCATCATGCAGCGCGTTGGCGTGCGGGCGACCTTGCTGCCGTTTACGACGTGCCGATGCCGGATCGCCCCGCGCGTCCCCCGCGCCCCGAACTGCTGCTGCCCTCGCGGATGCCGAAGCGGGGCCGGGCGGGCTCGGAGCGCAGCCGCATCGCCCTGCTCCACGCACTCGCGCACATCGAGTTCAACGCCATCGATCTCGCGTGGGACGCTGCGGGCCGCTTCGGCGGAGCGATGCCGCGCGCCTTCACCGACGATTGGGTGGCGGTGGCGGACGATGAGGCGCGGCACTTCGGATTGCTCGCCGATCGGCTCTCCGACCTTGGTGCCGCCTACGGTGATCTCCCCGCACACGACGGCCTGTGGGAGGCGGCGATGGCGACCGCCGACGACCTGCTCGCTCGGCTCGCCGTGGTCCCGCAGGTGCTCGAGGCGCGGGGTCTCGATGTGACGCCCGCGACCGAATCCCGCCTGCGCGCGGCGGGCGACGACCTTAGTGCGGACATTCTGAACGTGATCTACCACGATGAAATCGTTCACGTTTCGGTAGGGAATCGCTGGTTCCGGCACCTTTGCGACGAACTGCGAATCGAACCGGTCCAAACGTTCCAGCACCTCGTCGGTTCCCGATTCAAAGGTGCGCTCAAACGCCCTTTCAACGACTCGGCGCGAATCGAGGCCGGTCTGACCCCGGCGTTTTATGATTCACTTGCAAGCGCTTAGACCGCTTGTCACCTAACGACCCGGGCTCGGGGCATGGGGTCCACAAACACGAGTTAGACGAATCTATTGCGCGAACATCGCGTTTGCGCAGTGCGGGGGTCTTATTTGGTGCTGGATATAAACACGGTCGCATCCGGGCTCCGGGACAAGGTCGCAAAGCGGCTGCCCGAGCGCGAATTCCTTCATTACAAGCGCGATGTCGGTATGCAGGTGTACCGCCTGACGACGCGCGCGCAGGTCATCGGCCTCACCGGCCTTGCCGCGCTGCTCACCTACACGGCAGTGGCGACGAGCGCGATGATCGGCAGCAGCACCATCGAAGCGTCGGCGGAGAATGAAGTCACCGCCATGCGCGCCGAACTCGCCGCGCTGCGCCAGGGTGTCGCCAAGACGACGGCGCGCGTCGAGCAGCGCCAGCAGTTCCTCGCCCAGCTCGTTTCCGGCAAAGCGGACCCGTCGCAACTCGGGGCGCTGATGCCCGCGCTTGCGGCGCCTGCCGCTGCGGGTGCGTCCGCGGTCCTGAAGCCGCTCGCCGAGCTTGACCGCGCACAGCTTGCGCTTGCTGATCACGCCCGCACGGCTGCCGAGGCCCGCTTCGAGAAATCGAGCGCGCTCATTCGCCGTCTCGGCCTTCAGCCTGCGCGTTTTCTAAAACAGTCGACGTTCGGCATGGGCGGCCCCGAAGAGAAGGCGGATTCGCCGCTCGCGGGCGCCGAGCCGCAGTTCAAGGCGCTGTTCGTCAGCTGGCAGAAGCTCGATCTGCTCGAAAAGGGCATGAGCGCCATTCCGTCGCTGAAGCCGGTGAAGGCCTACACCTACACCTCGGGCTACGGCGTTCGCTATGATCCGTTCACGGGCGACACAGCGATGCACAAGGGCGTCGATCTCGCAGGCCCGGTCGGCGAGCCGATCCACGCGGCGGCGGACGGCGTTGTCATCGATGCGCGCTATCATCCGGGCGGTTACGGCAAATATGTCGAGATCGACCACGGCGCCGGCATCGTCACGCGCTACGGCCACATGTCGCGCATCGACGTGAAGAAGGGCGATCGCATCGCCCGCGGCGAGCAGATTGGCGGCATGGGCTCCACGGGCCGTTCCACGGGCAGCCATCTTCACTACGAGGTGCTGATCGATGGCAGCCAGGTGAACCCGATGCCGTTCCTCGAAGCCGGCGACCGCGTGCTCGCGGCGCAGCAGAGCGCCGGCACCATCGCGGTCGGTGGTCCGGTGGAGCCGACCGGGAACTGATCGTTCCTGTCATCTGCAGTGCGCGTCATTGAACCGCTCACCGCAAACCCCTATCTCTAGGGCATGAGCGCACTTCATCTCACCGAAGCCGCCGCGGCGCGCGTTGCCGCCATCGCCACCCGGCAGGGCGGCGTGCCCGCGATCCTGCGGCTTTCCGTGGAAGGCGGCGGCTGCGCGGGGTTCCAATATCGCTTCGGCCTCGAAACCGCGATCGCGGCGGATGATCTCACCACCGAAACCTCGGGCGTGAAGCTCGTCGTCGATCCGGTCAGCCTCGATCTTCTGGAAGGGTCGGAAGTCGATTTCGTCGAAAGCCTCGGCGGCGCGTCCTTTCAGGTGCGCAACCCAAACGCAGCGTCGGGCTGCGGCTGCGGTACGTCCTTCTCGGTTTGATCCGGGCTTCCCGGTTTGACCCGGCGCGCGCGGGGCGTTAGCCCTGCGCCATGCGCATCGCCACCTTCAACGTCAACGGAATCGCCGCGCGCCTGCCGCGCCTTCTCGAATGGCTGGAAAGCCGAAAGCCGGACGTCGCCTGCTTGCAGGAGGTGAAGTGCGTCGACGAGCGCTTCCCGGCAGCAGACATCGAGGCGCTTGGCTACCATGTCCTCGTTCACGGCCAGAAGAGCTTCAACGGCGTCGCCATCCTCAGCCGCGAGCCGGCGACGGAGGTGCAGCGCGGGCTTCCCGGCGACGACGCGGACGAGCAGGCGCGTTACCTCGAAGCCGATGTGAACGGTGTTCGCATCGCGTCCATCTACCTGCCGAACGGCAATCCGCAGCCGGGGCCGAAGTTCGACTACAAGCTCGCATGGATGAAGCGGCTGGAGGCGCGCGCGGCACTGCTGCTCGCCTCCGAAACGCCCACGGTGCTTGCCGGTGACTACAACGTGGCGCCCGAAGACCGCGACGTGTTCAGTATGAAGGCGATGGCGAACGACGCGCTCGTGCAGCCGGAATCCCGTGCCGCACTACGCCGCATCGTCCATCAGGGCTGGACGGAAGCGCTGCGCGCCGTGCATCCGGCAGACGATCATCTCTATACGTTCTGGGACTATCAGGCGGGTTGCTGGCCGCGGAACGCGGGCCTGCGCATCGATCACTTCCTGCTTTGCCCGCGTGTCGCAGACCGGCTGACCAACGCGACCGTGGACAGGGAAGCACGGGGCGCGGAAAAAGCCTCCGATCACGCGCCGGTCTGGATCGAAATCGCCTAAAGCGCTTTTTCGTAGACCCGGTACGTCTTCGTGATCTTCGATTCGATGATCTCGGCGATCGATTTCATCGGGCCGTTGTCGTCGAGCACCCAGCCGAGTTCGCCCTGCGTTGCGCCATAAACGCTCACGGCGGCGCGGCGGATGTGCTCCACCATCATCAGCGCCATGAAGCTGGCGAGGCGGCTGCCCTGCATCGATTTGCGCACGCCCATCAGCGGCACACGCATACGGCGCACCTTCGGCGCGCGCAGCCGCCACAGCAGCTTCGCCCAGCCGAACGGCAGCAACTTGCCGTCGAGGTCGGCGGTCATCTCGTTGACGTCCGGCAGCGTGATCATGAAGGAGACCGGTTCGCCGTCCACCTCGCAGATGCGGATCAGGTCCTCGAAGACGATCGGCTTCAGCTTCTTGCCGACATACGCCACTTCCGAAGGGGTCAGCGGGATGAAGCCCCAGTTGTCGGACCAGGCATCGTTCAGGATATCGAGGATCAGCGCGGCCTCGGAATCGAAACGCGACTTGTCGACATTGCGCATACGGATGCGGCTGGATTTCTCCGCCGCCGCAACGATCCGGTTGAACGCGGGCGGGAAGCCGGTGGCGATCGGCAATTCGTAGGTGTGTAGGTCTTTCACGCCGGCGTAGCCGCGATCTTCGATCAGCGCTTCGTAGTAGGGCAGGTGGTGCCCCATCATCACCGTCGGCGGCAGTTCGAAGCCGCTGACGAGGAGGCCGGGTTCATCCCAGATCGAAAGGCTGAACGGGCCGAGCGACCGCGTCATGCCCTTTTGCCGCAGCCAGGTTTCCGCCGTCTCCAGCAGCGCCGTGGCAACCGCCGGATCGTCGATGCATTCGAACATGCCGAACTGGCCGGTGCCCGCGCCCATGTGCTGGAGAACGAGCTGGTCGACCTGCGCGGAAATGCGCCCGACCGGTTTCCCGTCCTTGTAGGCGAGCCAGAATGCGGCCTCGGCGTGCTCGAACCACGGATTGCTCTTCGCGCCGCCGATAAGGCCGGCGATCTCCGATTTCAGCGGCGGCACCCAGTTCGGATCGTGCGCGTAGAGCGTCCACGGCAGGTCGATGAACGTCTTGCGGTCGGCCGTGCTCGCGACCGGCCGGATGTCGATGCCGCCCCCCATGCCGAGAATCAGGCCGCTTTTTTCATGCGTTGGCGCGGATGGCCCTCGGCGACGCCGCCGGACATCGAGGCCACCCACGGCCACTTCTCGGCAGCCTCGGTCGTGTAGCCGAGGTTGAACACCGTCTCGCTCTTCTCCGGGCGCTCGCCACGCTGGTAGTAGGTGCCGAACAGCTTGTCCCACACGAAGTTGGTGATGCCGAAGTTGCCGTCCTCGTCATGGAAGTGGTGTTCCATGTGGCGCGTCTTCATTTCCACGAGCCAGGGCGACCGGGGTTTGTAGGAAAGATGCTGGATGCAGTGGCAGAACTCGTAGAAACAGGTGGTGAGCAGGCCCGCGCCGAAGCCCCACGCAGCGCCGCCGATGCCGCCGATCGCGTAGCCGACGGGAATCGTGACGATCGCGATGGTTGGCAGCGTCGTGTAGAGCGCGCCGAACAGCACCTCGAGGTGGTTTGGGTCCTGGTGGTGATCGTAGTGGATGCGCTTCCACGTCCGCGCCGTCAGCGGCGATTTGAACATCCAGCGGCTGTGGAGCACGTAGCGGTGCAGCAGGAACCACGCCAGCGGATAGGCCGCGATGGCGATCGCGGCCGAGATTCCACCGCGCAGCAGCGTCGTCGGGTAGGCCCACGCCACATAGAGCGATGCCACCGCCAGCAGCAGATACGCCTGAATCGCGTAGTACTGGAAATAGGCGACGACGAGCTCGCGGAACGTCATCTTCGAGAGGTTGTGGCTCTTGCTCCACATGCCGAGCCGATAGCCCTTGAGCATCTGCATACCTAAGATCCTGCACAATTCACGGCACTAGCCGCAGCCTGATACCGTCTCTATTTCGCGGCAATACGGCATATTTAGGACCGCACTGTGGTCGATGCCAGTGCCCCGGATGCGGGTGCGCCGGTAACAAACCCCGCGATCGCCGCCGCTGCCCGTGCCGATGCTCCGTGCCAATTGCCGCCAACGGCGGCGGATACAGCGGCGTTCTGACGCGCGCTGTAGGCGGTGTGTGTCGCGGCCGCGCGTGCAGTGGCGGAAAGAACGTCGGACAGGTCCGTCACCACATCGCCGAGATGCCAGAAGGCGTAGTTCGGATCATCCTTCCAGTCTGCGCCCGTGCTGTCGAGGAACACGCAGGGGCGGGGGCGGGCAAGGAACTCGTAAACCTGGCTGCTGACATCGCCGACATAGATATCGGCGGCGTTGGTATAGGTCATGTCGCACGAGCGCGCCGAGCCGGCGTCGACGATGATGCGGCCGGGGATGGCACGCGCCTCCAGCGCTGCGCGGTCCGCTGCTGACGCGCCCTCGAACAGGCGGATGTGGGGCGCAACGATCAGGTTGAAATCGGATTGAGCCGCAAAAGCGTCGATAATCTGCTGCCCCCAGCGCGGCCACGAGCTGAGCGCGATTTCGAAATGCGGGTTGTAGAGTACCACAGGTTTGTCGTTGTCGAACAGCTTCGGCCTGTTCACGCCGAGCCGATCCAGCGCATCGAGCTTGGTCGAACCGGAAACTGCGATGCGCGACTCCGCGACAAGGCCTTCGCCCGTCATCCGGTGTGCGTCCTTATCACCCGATACGATGACGAGGTCGAACAGCCGAAGTCGCGGCTCGAACCCGCGCGCCCGGTCTCCGGCGCCGTGCGGGATGTGGATCAGCGGCGGGCAGCCGGGCAGCTTTTTCAGGATGGTCGATGTCCGCTCGGTGAGGACGATCGCATCAAAGGCAAACAGACGCTTCCGGTTCGCCAGCAGGCGGGGCAGCTTCATCGCCCGCAGTTTCGGCCAGAGCCGTCCGATGAGGGAGGACCAGAGCGGCGCGGGAAGATCCGTGATGGAGAGGCGCGAATCGGGCCATGCGCGCGCGATCTGCTCCAGCATCCCGCGTTCCTCTTCCTGCGCGACGAAACAGGTGACGTCGAAGCGCGGATCGCGGCCAAGCTCCGCGGCTACCGACGCGCTGTGGAGCACTTGATGGGCGCCGCCGACGAACAGGAAAGCGACACGTCTCTGGCTCATGCCACGTCCTGTTCAGGGCTGGTTTAGCCCGAGTCTTGTCCCGATCCTGCCGAGGCTTTGCCGCTCGCGTGCCGTCAGCACGAAACGCAGGCCGAGCCAGACCAGAACCAACGCCGCAACGATAGGCAGGACGATGTCGAGCCACAAGGGAAATGGCTGGTGGCTGCCGAGGGCGGCCCATATCAGTAGCGTCAGTCCCCCCATCAACCCAAGACCCGCTGCGAACGGAGGTGCGAACGGGTGGATGCGGTCCGTGTGCCAGAGTTCTATGAGCGCCAGCCATTCCATGACGAACACGCCGCAGGCGACACCCCACGCCATCGCCAGCGCTCCGTTGCCGTTCCACAGCAGCCATGTGACGAGAGCCCACACGGCGATGCCGAGTACGGCGTTCGCCGTCGGCAGGATGCGCGGCTGCAGCATCTGGAGGATGCCGTTCGCGGGCCCCGCGATGGAGTTGATACCGCGCGCCAGCGTCAGCACCACGATGAGAGGGGCCGCTGCTGCGGCCTCTGGCGGAAACAGCAGGAGGATCGGTCCTGCGAGCAGCGCCAGAAGCAGCGACATCGGCAGCAGCAGGATCATCGAAAGGCGCGAGGCAAAGCCGTAGATGGGGTTGATGTGCTGCTTGTCGTGCATGGCCTGTTCGGCGGCGAGCGGCTGGATGACATAATGCAGGCTGTGGCGCACGATGAGCGGGATCGAGGCGATCTTGCGCGCAATGCCGAAGAGCCCGGCGGCACTGGCCCCCGCCGCGCCCGGCAGCATCATATTGAGGAGCAGCGGCGGCACGTCGGAAAAGGCACGCGCGGCAATATTGGCGGGTAGGATGCCAAACCCGGTGGCGAGGAGATCGCGAAATACCTCCCGGTCGAACGGCGCGCGGATCAGCAGGCGCACATCGTAATAGCGGCTGAGCAGCCTCCAGCCGAGCAGGGCGGTGATCGCGAGCGAGGCAAGATGCGCGATGATGAGGCCCATCGTCATCCACCCAGCGAGCCATGCGGCGCCGGCCATGAGCAGCCGGACGATCTGTTCCCAGAAGATCCTGAGGCGCACTTCCGGCCCGAACGCTTTGCGTGCCCGCGACGCCGATGTCGCGAGTTCGACGAAGGTCCACATCGGCAGCGCCCACGCGAACACGGTGACGGCGAGCACGAGCGAGTCCCTGTCCTTCGGCGCGGCATTGAACATCGCCGCGACCGGCGACGCGAACAGGCTGACGCCGATCGCGATCACGATGCTCGGCACCATGCCGAGAATGAGCGCGGTCTTCAGGGCGCTGTGCGCGCGTTCTTCGGTCGTCGCCTGCGGGATGGCGCGCTGCATGGCGCTCGTCATGGCAAGATCGGCGACGTTCGACACGATATTCACAGCCGCCCACAGCGCCATATAGATGCCGTAGGTGGCGAGGCCGAACATCCAGACGTAGGCGGGCTGTGCGACGGCTTCGATCAGTGCGCCGAGCCGGGCCATCGCCACGACGCCTGCACTTTTCACAACCGTTTTCTTGCTGATTCTCTTCCCGCCCGAACTGTCGGTACGCGTCATTCCTCGGTCCTGAACAACACGGCTTCGCCGACGAGGAAGAACAGCAGGAACGGCGCCCAGCCCGCCGCCCACGGCGGTACGGAGCCGAACTCGCCCATCGCCACCATGAAATTGTCGGCGACGAAATACGCAAAGCCGAGCGCCATGCCGACGACGGCGCGCGCGAAGAGCTTGCCCGATCGGGCAAGGCCGAACGCCGTCACTGCGCCGAGCAACGGCATCAGCACGGCCGAAAGCGGCAGCGAAACCTTGTGATAGAGCGCGACGCGCAGCGAATCCGTGCCGCGCCCCACCGATTCCAGAAGCCGTGTCTGCTTCCAGAGGTCGGCGATGTTCGTCCGGTCCGGATCGGGTGCGCGCATCGTGAAGCGGTCGGGCTCGATACCCGAGCCGAGCCGGATTTCCGGTACGCGGGAGAGCGCGCCCGTGCGCACCGTGAAGATGCGGACGTCGTTCAGCAGCCAGGCGTTGCCGTCCGGGCGACCGCTTTGCGCGTTGATGATCTGGCGCAGGCGGCTGCCGTCGCGGCGGTCGACGCGCACGCCGTGCAGCACGGTCGCCGCGCCATTTCCGGTCACGCTGTCGGCATGGATGATCTCGCGCCCCTCGCGCACCCACACGTCGGTGAGCGGATTCGTGTCGATTTCCGCGTCGCGCCGGTATTCGGCCTTCTCCCACGCGATGAGTTCGGCGTTCGTCCGTACCAGCACCATCTCGTTGAACGCGAAGTGAAACAGCGAAACGCCGAGCGCCGCGGCCATCATGGGGTAGAGGATCTGGTGTGCGGAAAGCCCGGCGGCGCGGAAGATCGTCACTTCGCTGTTCTGGCTCAGCGTCGCCATCGTCACCAGCGCGCCGAGCAGCACGGAAAAGGGCAGGAACTGCGAAATGAGCTGCGGTATGCGAAGCTGCACGTAGCGCAGCAGCTCGGCGTTGCCGTTGCCGTCGATGGCAAGGATCTTGTTCGATTCGGTGAGCAGGTCGAGCGTCTGCAATATGGCGACGAGGCCTATCGCGAACGCGAGCGTGCGCATCATGAACAGGCGCGCCGCGTAGGTCGCGATGGTCGGCGAGGGCCAGAGCGAGAGCGAGAGCGCGCTGCTCATGCGGCCTGCGCTTTTCCGAAGCGGCGGCGGATCAGGCGCCACAGGCTGACGATCCACTTGGTGACGATGCCCGCGCCGCGCTCGATCATCGCGATCGGCTGGCCGCCCGGCACATTCGCGAGCACATGGAAGAACCACGCGCAGAGCAGGCTGAACGCGATGAAACTGCCCCACTGGCTGAGCACGATATCGGCTTTCCCTGAGGCGCCGGATCGCTCGGCGGCCTCTGAAATCTCGTTGTAGACGATGAGGATGGTGAGCGCGGCGAACACGCCGACCGCCGATGTCGAACGCTTCGGCGGCACCGCGAGCGCCACGGCGAGCAGCGGGATCACCATCACAGCGAACACCTGCACCAGCCGCCGGTGCAGGTTCGCGCGCACGGCGTGCCGGTTCTCCTCGGTCGTGGTGCCCTGGCCGAGATAGCCGACACGGTAGAGCTCGGGCAGCGTCAGCTCGTTGTCGTCGGCTTCGGCGCCGCGAATGCGGAACAGCTCGATCTGCGGCAGGTCGATCGGCAGGTCGTGCATACGGAAGGTGAGCACGCGCGGCTGCTTGTAGCCGGGCGCATCGTGCACGAGCGTGCCGTCGGTGAGCCGCAGCAGGATCACGTCCGGGTCGTCGGTGGCGAGGAAGGTGCCCCGCGCGGCGGTGACGGAAACGGTCTTGCCGTCTGCGCTCTGGCCGCTGACGAAGATGCCGCGCAGGTCGCGGCCATGATTGCGGCTTTCCTCGACGCGGAGCGTGGTATTGCGCGCCACCTGCACGAATTCGCCTACATCGATGGTGGCGCCGAGCGCGCCAGAGCGCAGCTCGAACTCCAAGCCTTCATAGGCATAGCGGCTGATCGGCTGGATGAAACCGACGATGAGCAGCGTCAGGAGGCCGAGCAGCAGCGCGTACATGTAGGGCACGCGCAGCATCCGCATGTAGCTGATTCCCACGGCGCGCAGCGCATCGAGTTCGCTCGAAAGCGCCAGATTCCGGAAAGCGAGCAATATGCCAAGAAGAAGGCCAACGGGGATTCCAAGGCCGAGATACTGCGGAATAAGGTTGCCGAGCATACGCCAGACGACCGATGCGGGCCCGCCTTCGTTCACCACGAAGTCGAACAATTTCAGCATCTTCTCCAGCAATAGCAGCATGGCCGCGATCATCAGTGTCGCGAACAGCGGCACCGCGATCAGCCGCGCCATGTACCTGTCGAACCGGGCCAGCATCTCTTGGTTTTGTCGATCCTTGGTCAAATTTTGGCCGCAAGCGGACCCGATACCACGGGAGAGCAGCGATGCATCAACTATTTGGTGATTCGAGAAGGGGGAAGGTCGAGGAGGTTCATGGTGCTGAAGCGTTCCAATGCGTCTTTCCGGGGGCTTGTCCGTTCGCTGATCGCGGCGACGGCGGTTCTTGGTGCATTTTCAGCGCCCGCAGCCGCCCAGACGATCATTGGTCCTGAAGCGGCTGCCTGCGCGCCTGGTGCGCGCGGCCCGGCCGCGCTTGTGCGCATTTATGGCTTCAAGGACCGCGGCGGCAATCTCCGGGTCCAGCTCTACAGCGACAATCCCGACGAATTTCTCGCTTCCGGCAAGAAGCTGAAGCGCATCGAAATCCCGACGACGCCGTCCGGCGACATGAATATCTGCATGGTGCTGCCGCGCTTCGGCGAGTTCTCGATGGCCGTGCTTCACGATCGCGACATGAACGGCCGGCTTTCGGTTTCGAAGGATGGGGTCGGCTTTTCGGGCAATCCGAAGCTCGGCCTGTCGAAGCCCGATTATGAAGACGCGATGTTCGTCGCGCGCGATGGCGTCACGGTCGTCGATGTGATCCTGAACTACAGGCAGGGGCTGCTCACCGTGAAGCCCCTTGTGGCAAGGCGCGACTGACATGGCCTGCGTCGCACTCCTTTCCAATCCGCGCTCGACCGGCAACAAGGCCGCGTTGCCGCGCATTCGGGAGTTCGTGGCGCAGCATCCGAACATCTTCCACTACGAAGTGGGCGATATCTCCGAGGTGCCCGATGCGCTCGCCATGATCGCGCGCGTGAAGCCCGCCGTGCTCGTCATCAACGGCGGCGACGGCACCGTGCAGGCGGCGCTCACCGAAATCTACAACGGCCACCACTTCAAGGGCGCGGTTCCGCCGCTTGCGGTGCTGCCGAACGGCAAGACCAACCTCATCGCGCTCGATCTCGGCGCGGGTGCCAATCCGGTCGAGGCGCTTGGGAACATCCTCAAGATCGTCGAGACGGGCGTTGATCCGCATGTTGTCGCGCGGCAGCTCATTGCGCTCAGCGACGGTATCGCGGCGCGGCCGGTGTTCGGCATGTTCCTTGGCGGCGCGGGCCTTGCCGAGGCGATTCTGTTCTGCCGCAACAAGATCTACCCGCTTGGCCTGCCGAACTGGGTCAGCCACCTGATCGCCACGATCGTGGTCATCGCGAGCGTGCTCGTCGGCGCGGGTGCGCGATGGAATCCGGTGCGGCCAAGCCCGATGCGCGTCTCGCTGCAGCGCGATGGCGTGCCGGTCGAAGGCAGCTTCCTCGTGCTGATGGTAACGACGCTTGAGCGTTTGCTGCTCAATTTCGCCACGCCGTTCAGCGACCGCGCTGGTCCCCTGAAGCTGATGGCGATCGAGCAGCGTCGCACGACGGTGCTGAAGGCGCTGGTGTCCGCGCTCGCCGGGCGGCTCGGCAGCGCGCGCTTCAGCGGACTGCACCTCCGGCGCGGCGACGAAATCCGTATCGAGGGCAAGCGCGCCAGCGTCATTCTCGACGGCGAGCTTTACGAAGCGGGCGAGGGGCGTTCGATCGTGCTGACGCCCACCGCGCCGGTGTCCTTCCTCAGCCTCGCAGCATGACGGCGCTCGTGCCGCTCGTTGCGGCCGAGCTGGAAACGCCCGCCGCTCCCGAAGTCGCCGATTTCGCCAAAGCGATCGCCGGGCGCTGCGGCGGCGCCGCGCAGGCGGTGCTGTTCTACGGCTCGTGCCTCAGAAGCGAAGACCTCGGCGATTCGCTGCTCGATTTCTATCTGCTCGTCGATTCCTACGACCGCGCGTACACGCGCCGCTGGATGGCGACGGCCAACCGCCTGATCCCGCCGAATGTCTATTATGCGGAGCATGAAGGGCTGCGCGCCAAGTTCGCGGTGATGACGGTTGAAGACTTCGCGCACGCTTGCTCGCCCGATTGCGACAACGTCTCGGTGTGGGCACGCTTCGCGCAGCCCTCGCGGCTCGTCTGGGTGCGCGGCGATGCGGCCCGCGCCCGCGTAATCCGTGCGGTCGCGACGGCCGCGCCGACGCTGCTCAAAACCGCGCGGCCGATGCTCGACGATGATCTCAGTGTCGAGGCGCTGTGGACCGGCGCTTTCGCACTCACCTACGCCTCCGAACTCAGGTCGGAGCGTGCAGGGCGCGGCCAGTCGATCTTCGAAACCGATCCCGCGCGCTACACTGCGTTCACCGCGCCCGCGATCGCGGATAGCGATCTCGCGGCGGAAGTGCGCGGCGGTATCGTCCATTTTCGCGCCGACGCCGATCGCCGCGCAGGCGAGCGCGTCTGGGCGAAGCTGCGCCGCCGGGGCAAATGGCTTTCGGTGCTGCGGCTCGCGAAGGCGAGTTTCACCTTCAAGGGCGGCGTCGATTACATCGCGTGGAAGGTGAACCGCCATGCGGGCGCCGGCATCGTCGTGAAGCCGTGGCACCGGCGTTTCCCGATCCTAGCCGGGTTGGTGCTGCTGCCCAGGCTGATCCGCAAGGGCGCAGTGCGTTAGTCGAGCGTAGGTTGGGCGACGAAAAGCAGCGCTCGACTTCCGTTGCAGCTTCGTCAAATAAGTGAAAAATCCGTTGTGAGATTGTGCCGGGGGGAGGCCATTATCGAAACGCGAACCACCGAGATTGCGCCTGGCATCTACCGCCTGTCGACGCATGTAACCGATGTTGCGCCGCCTGCGGGCTTTACGTTCAATCAGTTCCTGATCCTGGCCGATCAACCGCTACTTTTTCATTGCGGGCCTCGGTCACTGTTCCCGCTGGTGTCATCGTCCGTCGCGGCGCTCGTCCCGCTTGATCGCCTACGCTGGATCAGCTTCGGCCACATCGAGGCGGATGAATGTGGCGCGATGAACCTGTGGCTCGAAGCCGCGCCGCACGCGCAGGTTGTCTACAGCCCGCTCGGATGCAACATCTCGGTCAATGATCTCGCGGACCGTCCGCCGCGAGCGGTCGCCGAGGAAGAGGTGCTGGATCTTGGCGGCAAGCGCGTTAGATTCATTCCGACACCCCATGTACCCCACGGCTGGGAAGCACAGGTGCTTTACGAAGAAACCACGGCCACGCTGTTTTGCGGAGACGTGTTCACGCAGGTCGGCGACGGCGAGCCCGTCACAGAAAGCAACATTGTTCCGACAGCCATGGCGGCAGAAGACATGTTCGGGGCGACCAGCATCACCCCGCTGACTGCACCAACACTGAGAAAATTGGCCGAACTTGCACCGGCGCTGCTCGCGATAATGCACGGCTCAAGCTTCCGCGGAGACGGCGCGGGGGCACTTCGGAGCCTTGCGGACGAATACGAACGCCGCCTGAACGTTGCGCCCGTCCGCTAGGGTCGGGCGGAGGCCTCGCCCCTAGTCGTTCAGAGGGATTCCGGCGATCTCCGCCGCCTGCACGAAACGGTCGATGATGATGTCGACCTGCTCCGCGCGGTGTTCGGCGCAAAGCGAGCAGCGCAGCAGGAACATGCCTGCGGGTGTCGCAGGCGGGCGCGCCATGTTGACGTAGACGCCAAGCTCGATGAGCGCGCTCCACATGCGTGCGCAGGCTTCCTGGCCCGGCATTAGCACCGCGATGATCGCACTTTCCGCCGTCTCGGTCGCGATCTTGAAGCCCTTGGCCTTGAGGCCGGAATGCAGCTTGCGGCTGTTTTCCCACAGATGCTGGCGCTTGTTGTGCGCGTGCTTCAGCTTGCGGATCGAGGTTGCCGCCGTGGCGACGACGCTCGGCGGCAGCGAGGCGGTGAACACGTAGGGCCGGCAGACGAGGCGCAGCACCTCGAACTTCGGGTGGTTGGAGACGACGAAGCCGCCGACCGTGCCAACCGACTTCGAGAAGGTGCCGACGACGAAGTCGACGTCCGCCTCGACGCCTGCGGCTTCATAGACGCCGCGTCCGTTCGGGCCGAAGAAGCCCATGCCGTGCGCCTCGTCAACAACGACCATCGCGCCGTATTTCTTGGCGACCGCGACCATCTCTTTCAGCGGCGCGATGTCGCCCAGCATCGAATAGACGCCTTCGAGCACAACAAGCTTGCCCGCCTCCGCCGGCAATCGACCGAGACGCTTGTCGAGGTCTTCCACGCTGTTGTGGCGGAAGCGCACGATGTCCGCATTGCCCATCGCGCAGCCGTCGTAGATGGAGGCGTGGCTGTCCGCGTCGAGGATGATGTATTCCCCGCGCGCCGCCATCGTCGCCATCAGGCCGAGGTTCGCCTGATAGCCGGTGGAGAACACCATGGCGTGGCTGGTGCCGTAGAAATCCTTCAGCGCCTCCTCGACCTCGCGGTGGCCCTGATATGTTCCGTTCAGCACCCGGCTGCCCGTCGTCCCCGCACCGTATTGGTCGAGTGCCTCCTTGCCCGCCGCGATCACGTCCGGGTCAAAGGTCATGCCCATGTAGTTGTAGGTGCCGACAAGGATCGTCTCGCGCCCGTTCACCGTGGCTTCGGTCGGCGAGTGGACCTTTTCCATGACGAGGTTGAACGGGTCGTTCACGCCCGTCGCCAGCAGCGCTGCCTTCTCGGCGATGATCGGGTCGAATTTATCGAAAAGGTCGCCCATCGTCCGCCTCAGCCGTTCACGATCTTGGCGACGGCGTCGGCGAGCTGGCCGATCGTCTCCAGCTCGGGGAGCAGGTTCATCGGCAGGATGATGTCGTACTCGTCCTCGATGTTGGCGACGAGGTCCATCACGGTCAGCGAGTCCAGTTCGAGGTCACTCGCGAAGCTCGTATCAGCCGTAAGCGCGATCGCCTTGCGGTTCAGGGGCTCGATCAGTTCCATCAGCTTCGGAAGGATGGTGTCGCGTGTGTGCGCCATGCGTGTGTCCTGAAATGTCGTTGCGGTTCGATGCCAACAGATTGTGGCAGGGGATAGGCAGGCGCGCGGCCTAAATCCAGCCTGCGTTTCTGTACCATTCCGCCGTGCGCGCAATGCCCTCCGCAGCGGGAACCTCGGGCGCCCAGATGCCGAGCGCGCGCAGTGGCGCGCTGTCCGCCACCCAGTCCGGATGCGCGAGGTAACGCGCGCGGTCGAAGCTGAGCGCGGGCAGGCGCCCGGCAAGCTTCGCGCCGAGCGTATCGATCGCGGCGCCGAGCCTCAGCGCGGCAGGCGGAAGCGGAACGTAAGTCGGCGTCTTGCCGAGTGCGGCGGCGATGTACGCGGCCATCTCGCGGTGGCTGAGCCCGCCTGGCGTGGCGTCGTCGATCTCGAAAATGCCGCTCGGTGCCGGGTTTTCGGCAAGTGCCAACAGTGCGCGCGCGAGGTCTGAAACCTCCACGATCGAAAAGCGTCCACTGCCCGGCAGCAGCGCCCAGCCGCGCGCGACGAGCTTGTAGACGTTCGCCGTCTCGCGGTCACCGGGGCCGTAGACGGCGGGCGGACGTACTATCGCCGCATCGGGCCGCGCGGTTTCGACGAGCGCATCAGCTGCCGCTTTGGTGTTTCCGTAAATCGAAAGCGTCGGCTCGCGCGCCGCGAGCGAGGAGACATGCACGAAGCGCGGCACTTCGCGGCTCGCCTCCAGCATCGCGCGCGTGCCCTCGATGTTTCCGGCCGCGAACTCCAGCGGCGTGCGGGCGTTGATGACGCCCGCGACATGGATCACGGCGTCCGCCTCTGTCGTGAGGCGCGCGAGCGCATCGGTATTGGCGAGGTCGCCCGCAATCCATTCGAGACCGGCGCGCGCGGGCTGTGCGCGGCGGGCGAGTGCGCGGACCGCGTGGCCCTTTTCAAGCGCAAGGTCGATCAGCTTCGTACCGACGAAGCCGGTTCCGCCGGTGATCGCGATGCGGGTCATCGACGGGAGGCGGCTAGGCCGCGATGTCGAAGGGCTGGATCTGGCCGGAGAGGTATAGTGCCCGGGCCTTGGAGCGGCTGAGCTTGCCCGAGCTGGTGCGCGGCAGCGTGCGCGGCGGGACCAGTTCGACGATGCAGTTCATGCCGGTGATTGTGCGCACCTTGGCCTTGATCGTCTCGCGGAGGTCGGCACGCTCGGCCGCATCGCTGGTGCGGCACTGGACGAGCACGGCTGGCGATTCTTCGCCGCCCTCCGTGGTGATCGAGAAGGCGGCGATGTCGCCCGCCTTGAAGCCCGGAAGCTGCTCGATCGCCCACTCGATGTCCTGCGGCCAGTGGTTCTTGCCGTTGATGATGATCATGTCCTTGGCGCGGCCGACGATGTAGAGCGCGCTCTCCAGCATGTAGCCCATGTCGCCGGTATCGAGCCATTGGCCCTGAAGCGCGGCGCGGGTCGAGATCTCGTCGCGGAAATAGCCGGTCATGATGCTGGGGCCGGCCACGAACACCTTGCCGATCTGGCGGTCGCCGAGGCGGCGGCCCGATTCGTCCCGGATTTCGATTTCCATGCCCGGCAGCGCAACGCCGCAGTTCACGATCGCGCGCATCCGGCCTGTGCCGGTGCCCGTGTCTTCACGCTCGCCCGAAAGCAGGCGTTCGTCGACGAGATCGGTGACGATGCCGGTGCCCGGCGGCGAGATGGTGACGGCGAGCGTCGCTTCGGCAAGCCCGTAGCTCGGCAGGAACGCGCCGCCCGAAAAGCCCGCGGGCGCGAAGGCCTCGACGAAGGCGCTCATCACGTCCGGACGGATCATGTCGGCGCCGTTGCCCGCCACGCGCCAGCGCGACAGGTCGAAGCGCTCGGCGACATCGGTCTGGCTCGAAACGCGCCGCGCGCAGATGTCGTAGCCGAAGGTCGGCGAGTAAGAGAGGCTGTGGCCCTCGTTGCGCGTGATGAGCGCAAGCCAAGAGAGCGGCCGGCGCGCGAAATCCTCGGTGGCGAGGTAGTCGGCGGAAACCTGGTTCGCGATCGGCGCCATCAGGCAGCCGACGAGGCCCATGTCGTGATAATAAGGCAGCCACGAAATGACGCGGTCGTCACGCTGCAGCTTCACGCCCACGGCATGGCCGTTGAGGTTGGCGAGCAGCGCTTCATGCGTGATCTCCACGCCGTGCGGAAAGCGTGTCGAGCCGCTCGAATACTGGAGATAGGCGATGTCGCTCTTGCGCGCGGACGGCAGCGGAGCGGGCTTTGCGTCGCGCGCCATGAAATCAAGCCAGTCGTGCGCGGTGCGGCAGCGCAGGCCGTGCGCGGCTTCCGCGACGATTGCGGCAAGGCCGGAGGGCGCAAGCGCGATCTCGGGGTCGCACGACATCAGCTGGCTGCGAATCTGCTCCACATAGCCTTCGCGCCCACCGAACGAGGTCGGCAGCGGCAGCGGCACGGGGAGGGCGCCAGCGTATATGGCGCCGAAGAACAGGCTGACGAAATCCGCGCCCGTCTCGGCGATCAGCGCCACGCGGTCGCCCGGCTTGATGCCCGCGGCGATCAGGCGGTAGGCGTTCGCGGTCGCATCGGCCTTGAGGTCGGCGAAGCTCAGGACGCGCGCGAGCCGTGCCCGCGCATCAAAGAAGTTAAGGCCGCGCTTGCCCTGCGCCGCATAGTCCAGCGCCTCGCCAAGCGTGTTGAAATCCGCCAGACGGCGCGGCAAATCGTCGAGCGTCGGCGTTGGCGCCAGCGCCGTTTCATCGGCGCCGGACAGCGCAAGCGCGCTCGAATCCGAAGTGCGATTCAGCAAGTCCCCGAACCTCCTCAGCTCTTCCCGGCGCGGCGACGGCTTTTCCCGCCGCTCATAAACCTCGCCAGATACACGACTCCTTGGCCACTTGCAAAACAGGCCATCGTCAGTCTTTGCCGGAATGTGACGTTCAAAATTGGGTCCGACTATGGCAGGAACATGGCGTGCGCACCGAAAAAAGCCGAAAACCGCCCCGGCCGCTCGATGAGGAGACGCTTCGCGCGCTCGGCCTTCGTTATGTCGAGCGCTACGCGAGCTCGGAAGCGAAGCTCGCGGCCTATCTCGCGCGCAAGCTGCGCGAGCGCGGCTGGGCGGGGGAGCAGCCCGCCGACATCGAAGCCATCGTCGCGCGTTTCGCGGACCTGCGCTACGTCGACGACCGCACGTTCGGGGAGTCGCGGGCGCGGGGTCTCGAACGGCGCGGCTACGGCGCGCGGCGTATCGGGCAGGATCTGCGTGCGGCCGGCCTTGCCGAAGAGCTGCGGGGCGAGATCACGGGCGCGGTCGATGCGCGCGGTGCCGCGATGGCTTATGCGCGCCGCAAACGCTTCGGTCCGTTCGCGCGGGAAGCGCCGGATCGGGCGGTGCGGCAGAAGCAGTTCGCCGCAATGCTGCGCGCAGGCCATGACGCCCGGACCGCCGCCGAGATTCTCGACATGCGCGACGTGGAACTCGATTACGAGTAGCGCGTCCGCGCCGCCGCCAGCGCCTCGGGCGTATCGACATCCATGAAGATCGCGTCGCTCTCAATCGGCACTTCCACGATGTCGTCCGCGAACTCGGCGAGCAACGCCTTGCCGCCCACATCGCCTTCAAGACCGCGCAGCCGCGCGAAATAGCGCCGGCCCCATGCCACCGGGTTGCCACGCTTACCGTTGTGCACGGGCACCGCGATGCGGTTCGCATCCGCCGCGGCGGCGAGGCTTGCGATATGCTCTGCGCTCACCCCCGGCATGTCGCCGAGCATCACCAGCCCTGCCGACCAGTCATCGGGCACGGCGGCGATTCCCGCCGCGAGCGACTGGCTCAGCCCGTCTGCGTAGCGCGCGGCATGGATGCTCGGAAAACCGAATCGATCCGCCATCGCGGCGATCTCGGCCTCTGCATTGCCGGTGACGACGATCGCGGGAAGTCCGGCCTCTTTCACCGCCTCAAGCACGTGCGCGAGCACAGGTTTGCCGCCGAGGTCCGCGAGCAGCTTGTTGGCGCCCATGCGCACCGATCGCCCTGCTGCGAGCACCACGGCGCCTGTGAGGCCGCTCGCGACCGGTTTCGGGCGTGGTTCGGGGCGAGGGACGTCGGCGAGAAGCCCGCCCGCGCCCATGCGGCCGATGTCTGCGCCGGTCACGTCGAGGCCCGCCCACAGCCGCTCCAGAACCCAGTCGAAGCCGTTGCGGCGCGGGCTCCGCGCGCAGCCGGGAAGGCCGATCACCGGTCGCGCGCCGATACGCGCGAGGCACAGGAGATTGCCGGGATCGACCGGCATCCCGAGCCGCAGCACCGCGCCCCCTGCCTGTTCGATCGCGGCGGGGATCACGTCGCGCCGGTCGCTGATCGCCGAGGCGCCGCTGATGAGGACGATGTCGGCGTCCGCCGTCTCCGCGAGCACGGCCGTGAGCGCGTCCGCCGTATGTGCGCAGCGCATTTCGCGCCATGCGGCAAGGCCGAGCGCGACGCAGCGTGCCTCCGTCACCTCGGCGGTTTTCGCGAGCAGCTTGGCGGATGTGCCGGGGAGCGTCGTCTGGATGAAGGCGACGCGGCGCCTGCCGAACAGTGCCAGCCGCAGCACGCCTCGCGCGCTGTCCGCCGCGCTTCGGGTCAGGGGCTCGGGCACGGCGAAGGGGATGATCTTCACCGTTGCGACGATCTCGCCCTTTGCGGCGGGCGCGAACGGCGCGAGCGTTCCCAGCGTTACCGCCTCGTCATGGGCATTCACGGCATCGATCGCGGCGGCTTCCACGAGCAGAAGTCCGGCAGCATCGGCAACGATGTTGGCGCGGCCGTGCGCGGGCGGCTGGGCGGTGAGGCCGGGCCCCGCAGCGGCGGATGCGAGCAGGGCGGCGGCGGCATCCTCGTGCAAATCATCGCTTTCGAGAGCTGCCACGACGAGTTCGGTTAGGCCTGCCGCGCGGGCATCGGCGATGTCCGCCGTATCAAGGCGCTTGCCCTTGGCGATCCGTCGCGCGCCGGTGTGGACCGCGTGGGCGAGATACGCGCCCTCCGCGCGCTCGAGGGGGACGGGGCCGAACTTCACGCGCCGCGCCGCACCGCGATCATCTGGGCGGCGATCGAAAGGGCGATCTCGGCGGGGTTCGCCGCGCCGATGGCAAGCCCGGCGGGGCCATGAACACGTGCTAATGCCGTATCGTTGAATCCGACAGCGGCGAGTCGTTCGCGGCGGATCGCCTGGTTCTTCCGCGATCCGAGCGCGGCGATGTAGAACGCCGGCGAATTCAGCGCTGCGATCAATGCCGGGTCGTCGAGCTTGGGATCGTGGGTCAGCGCCACGATCGCACTCGCGCTGTCCGGCTTCCAGTCGGCGAGCGCTTCATCGGGCCAGCGCGTATCGACGGTGATGTGCGAGAATCGCTCGGCAGCGGCGAAGCTGCCGCGCGGATCGACGACGAGCGGCACATAGCCGAGCAATTCCGCCATCGGCACGAGCGCCTGCGCGATGTGGACCGCGCCGATAATCATCAGGCGCCCGGCCGGCTCATACAGGCGTGCGAAGCCTTCGTGTTCGCCCTCGCGGGAAACGCCATCTGCATCGGTGGTGACGCGTACGCTCTCGCCGTTCGTGAGGGCTTTGCCGAGGCGGTCGGCAAGGGCAGGGGCGAAGCCTTCTTCGGAAACCGGCTGCACCAGCACCGCGATCCGGCCGCCGCACGCAAGGCCGACCTCCCAGGCGCGGGCATCGGCGACGCCGTATTCGAGGCGCCTCGGCGCATTGTCCGCAATCACGTCGGCAGCCGCGGCGATCACGTCGCCCTCCACGCACCCGCCGCTCACAGAGCCTTCGAACAGCCCATCGTCGCGAATCACGAGATGCGCGCCCGTGCGGCGCGGCGCGGAACCCCACGTCTCGATCACCGTGGCGATCGCCGCCTTGTGCCCGGCGGCAATCCAGTTGCGGAGCGTGGCGATCAGCGCGGCGGTGTCGTCTCCGTTCACAGCACCAGCCACAGCACCAGCGCGGCGACGAGCGCGATGACGATGCCGCCCCACGCGGCGGGGGAGAGGCCGGGGGTTTCGTCCGTGCCCTCGGCGAGGTCGACTTCGGGGAGCAAGACCGGCGCGGGTTCCACCGTTTCAACGCTCTCCACCCGTGCCTTGAAGGCGGCGAAGAAGGACTCGGCGTAGGCTTTTGCCGTGCCTTCGATCAGCCGCGCGCCGAGCTGTGCAAGCTTGCCACCCACGGTCGAGCTTGCCCGCCAGGTGAGTCGCGTGCCCCCAGTACCTTCGATGACGGCGTCTTCGAGCCTTACTGAAGCCTTGCCCTTCGCAAAACCGGCGACGCCGCCCTTGCCCTCGCCGGAGATCACATAGGCGTTCGGTGCATCGATTTCGGACAGCTCCACCGCGCCCGTGAACTTCGCGCGCACGGGCCCGACCTTGGCGTTCATCGTGCCTTCGAAGCGGTTTTCCCCTGCGCGCTCAAGCCGTTCCACGCCTTCGATGCAGGCGGCGAGCACATCGGGATCGTTGAGCGCCGCCCAGACCCGTTCGCGCGGCGCTGCGATCAGGGTCTCACCGTTCAGTTCCATCGGCGCAATCCTTTGTCTTGTCGCTTTGAAAATTAACTATATAGTTCGTGATTACGGGGTTTTGTGGTAGCGTTCTTTCTCGGATAATTAAATGTGCGTCGGAGGGGGTAATGGCCGAGCACGCGTTGCTGCCAGAGGGTGAGCACGTGTCCGACCTTGCCGAAGTCGCCGAGGAATTCCGCGTTGATGGCACTGTAAAGTGGTTCGATGCGGTACGGGGATATGGCTTCATCGTTCCCAGTGATGGGAGCGGCGATGTGTTGGTACACTTTTCCACGTTGCGCGAGGTTGGTCGCCGCACGCTTCCTGAAGGCGCGACAGTCGTCTGCATGGCGGTCGCGCGGGAACGGGGCCGGCAGGCGCGACGCATCATTGAACTCGATTTGACCACGGCAATCGGGCCCGATCCCGAACTCGTCGTGCAGCGTGCTGCGTCGCGTGTCGATCCGATGCAGCTCATCGATGATGCCGGCGATTACGAGCGGCTTGAAGTCAAGTGGTTCAACCGCCTGAAAGGCTACGGATTTCTTACGCGCGGCGAAGGCTCGCACGACATCTTCGTGCACATGGAAACCGTGCGCCGCGCGGGCCTCATCGAACTCACGCCGGGCCAGTACGTGATGGCGCGCATCGCGGACGGCGACAAGGGGCCGCTGGCCGTTGCCATCACGGTTGGAGAGGCATAGAGCCCTTTTCATGATTTCCGTTCGTCATCGGCCGTTTCTCGCGGCCATCCTGCTCGCGGCCGCCGTATCGGGTTGCGGCAGCACGCCCTCCGCCGCCACGCAGGAGCCCGCAGCGCAAGCCGCTGGGGAGCCCACGGTCCAGAAGCTTCGCACCATCCCGCTCACCATCGTCACGAACGATGGCAAGCGGCACAGCTACACAGTCGAGGTCGCGCACACGTCGGACGAGCAGGCGCAAGGCCTCATGTATCGCCGCACGATGCCGAAGGATGCGGGCATGATCTTCCCGTTCCCGGCGCCACGCCCGGCGACGTTCTGGATGCGCAACACCTACATCCCACTCGACATGGTGTTCCTGCTTGCCGACGGGCGCATCGAGAGCATCCTCGCCGATGTTCCGCCGCTCAACGAGGCGCAGCGCAGCTCGCTCGGCCCCGTCGCCGCCGTGCTCGAACTCAATGCCGGAGAGGCTGCACGGATCGGCGTGACGCCGGGCGATCTCGTCGAATACGACCTTCGGGACTTGCAAGGCGGCGCGGAATAAGGCTCTAAGGCGCCAACTGAAGTCAGCGGAGCCGGCAATGGGTCTGTTCAAGTCGATTTTCACCTGGTGGGACGGCCCGACGTGGGGAACGCGCTACATGACGCGCTTCCACGGCGAGGAGGTCGGCCAGGACGCGGAGGGCAACCGCTATTTCCGCAAGCCCGGAAAGCGGGTCGAGCGCCGCTGGGTGATCTACAACGGTCTCAACGAGGCGAGCCGCGTGCCTCCCGAATGGCACGGCTGGCTGCACAAATCGACGGACGTGCTGCCGAGCGACTCGAAGCTGCCGCGCAGGACTTGGGAAAAGCCGCACCAGGCGAACCACACCGGCACCGTCGCCGCATGGCACCGGCCGGGCACGCTCGCTAGCGAGGCGCCGCGCGCCCGTGCTACCGGCGACTATGAAGCGTGGAGCCCCGAAGAGGCATGACCGCGCTGTTCCGGCAGAACCTGATCGAAGCGATCGTCGGCGCGCTCGTCGTCGGCATCGCGGTCGTGTTCGTGCTGTTCTCGTATCAGCGCACATCGGGCAATGTCGGCGCGGATCGCTATCGCGTCTCTGCGCTGTTCCCGAACGCCACGGGCGTCGCGGTCGGCACCGATGTGCGCGTCTCCGGCATCAAGGTGGGCTCGGTCGTTGACCAGTCGCTCGATCCGGACACATTCCAAGCGCGGCTTGGCCTTTCGATCGATCAGCGAATCAAGCTGCCGCTCGACAGCAGCGCCGCGATCACCTCCGAAGGTATCCTCGGCGGCAGCTACATTTCGCTCACGCCGGGCGGCGACAGCGAGATGATGCGCGAGGGCGACGAGATCCTCGACACGCAGGGTTCGGTCGACCTGATGACGCTGATCGGCGGCTTCATCAACCAGACCGGCAAGTCTGAAGACAAGGCCGGTGCTGCTTCTGCGCCTGCGGAGACCGCCGCGCCGTGATCCGTTCGGCGGCCCGCGCCGCGCTCGGCATGGTGCTGCTCGCCGCGCCGGCGGCTGCGCAGCCTGCGCCTGCAGCCGAACCGGTGCCAACGCCCGCTCCGACGACTGCGCCCGCCACGCCCAAGCCGGCACCGGCGAAACTTCCGACACCGAACGCGGAGCGCGTGCTCGTGATCGGCGTGCTCGACAAGGTGAGCAGCGAGACGCGCGACCTGACCCTGAAGCCGGGCGAGACCGTGCGCTTCGGCAAGCTCCGCATCGCGGCGCGCACCTGCGAGGCATCGCCGCCGTGGCAGCGTCCCCACACCGGCGCCTTTCTTCAGATCGATGGGCCCGCGCGAGACAACAAGCTGAAACGCCTGTTTTCAGGCTGGCTCTTCGCCGAAAGCCCCTCGCTCAACAGCTTCGACAATGAACGCTACGACGTCTGGGTTAGAAGCTGCGCGATGCGCTTCCCGGAAACCGGCCCGCGCACGGTCGTGGTCGGTAAATCCGCGGCGCCCGTCACGACGACTGCACCCACGCAGCCCGAACGCCCCGCGAACTGATCGTCACGTTCCCGAATCGATCCATAGAGGGTTGCTGGATCAGCAGAATTTCGCGCATATGCCTCTGGCGGACAGGAGGGGCTCATGAGCGTCGAAATCGAGGATCGGGACCGGGTCAACGAGATTCCGAATCCTTACGTGATCGAGAACTGGGCACTGCTCATCGTCGCGGTGACCGCCTTCGTTGCCGGTCTGATGATTCTTCTCGACGGCCGCGCGCAGTGGCTTGCGGCCGGGGCCGGAGCTTCACTCGCGCCGATCCTGATCGGTGTCGCGCTCTGGGGCGTCGCGTTTCGGCTGGCGGCCTCGGCGCTTTCGCAACTGCGCTTCATCCTGCCGGTGGATTATCCGAAATCGCTGTGCCCGGTTGTCGCCGATAACGCGTCTGGCACCAGCAATGCCGCGGAAAACCTGAAAGACCAGATTCGCAAGAACGCGCTTCTGTTCGTGCCGCCGCAGGATGCCGTCAGCAACCTGCTCTACACGCTGGTCAAGGGGATCACGCGCGCACCCATCCAGCTCCAGTATTTCGCGCGCTACAACTTCGGCAATTTCTGCGCGGTCGCGCTTGCGCTCGCGAGCTACCTGTTCAGCCTGTTCCTGATGGGTACGACGCCTTTCGAAAACTGGCTCGGCGTCGCTTACGGTGTCGTCATGGTCATCTGGCTGCTGCGGACGATCAATGCGAATGCCACAGCCGAGGTTTCGATGCGGCCGCTGATCGTCCTCACGGTTTTCGCGATTTTCTTCCCCGTCGTTTTCCTGCTGGTCGGGCAAAGCCTGCCGACGCTCGGCGAGGTCGCGGTGAACTGGCACGTCGGTTTCATGCTGGTGGCGCTGCTCGCGGTTTACGGGCTCTTCCTTGCGGCGGTGAAGAGCCAGCTCGGTTCCGGCGTCAATACGCCGCCCGCGATGAAGCAGGCGGTGCTCTCCGTGAATTTCAACCCTTCCGAACTGATCGGCGAGTTGGAACGGTTGGTGCTGCGATCGAATCCGACGCGGCTGCCGAACCGGCGCTACATCCGTACGCCGTTCCAGCTCGATTCATCCCGCGAGGCGGGTGAGTTCCGGGCCGAGTTCCTCGAAGAGACGCAGCCCGTGAGCGCCGGGCGGCGGGAAACGGCGCAGGAAGTGCTTGGCTCGCCGCGCCGGCTCTGGCTCGTCGTGCTCACGGTGCTGATGACGCTGGCGGGGCTGGCGTGCGTTTTCCTCGTCTATCGTTTCGCCGGTCTGGCGTGGGGCGAAACCGGCACGCTGGAGACCGGGGCATGGGCGATCGTCGCCTATACCATCGCAACGGCCGCACGGCGTGCGGCGCATGTGCTCTGGGGCCGCTTCGATTTCCAGTCCCGGCTGGTCTGGATGGAGCTTACCGGCGTTTACAACACGGCTTCGGCGGCGGTGGGCAACCAGTTCACGGGGAACTACAGCACGCAGAAACGCGTCGTGAATGTCGAAAATCTCACGCTCACGCTCTGGGTGACCGACCTTGAAACGGTTACGTTCGGAAAAGACGGGGATCGCTCGATTTACGGCATGTCCGGCCCGCAGGAGACCGCCGATGCAACGATCGGCGCGCTCGTCCGCTTCTCCGAAGGTCAGTCGATGATCGTTGCGCCGGGCACGGCGGCGGATATGGAGCGCATGAGCGCCCTCAGTGCTTTCAATCAAGGTGCGGGCAGCGCAGCCACGCCGACGCTTCCGGGAATGGAAAAGCGCGAACCCGAAAGCTGATCGTTTTCAGCGCCCGGAACGTAGCGACGCTGCGATACGCGCCCCTGAAATCCCGGCGTCGGCGTCTGTATCAAGCGCGCTAAAATCCGCATCGGCGATGCCGGTCGCGACGCCAAGCAACTGCAGATAGGCTTCGCGGTTGATCTCCACCGCGCCGAGGCTGGCGAGGTGACCCGTCATGAACTGGCAATCGAGCAACCGGAAACCGCCGACGCGCAGCCGGGCGACGAGATGCGCGAGCGCGGCTTTCGATGCGTCGGTGCGGCGGCTGAACATGCTTTCGCCGAAAAACGCGCCGCCGATCCTGACGCCGTAAAGCCCTCCCACGAGCGTTTCGTCCTCCCAGCATTCGACACTGTGCGCGTGGCCGATGCGGTGGAGGAACGTGTAGGCTTCGCGGATCTGCCGGTTGATCCACGTGTCGGCGCGGTCCGGCGCGGGCTCGGCGCAGGCGTCGATCACCGCGTCGAAGGCGCGGTCGACGCTGTGGATGAAACGCTCCTGCTTCAGCGTTTTGGCGAGGCTCCGCGACAGGTGGAAGTTTTCGAGCGGCAGGATGGCGCGCTCGCGCGGCTCCACCCAGAACACGTCCTCGGCGTCGCGGCTTTCCGCCATCGGGAAGATGCCGATCGAATAGGCGCGAAGCAGCAGCTCGGGATCGAGCGCCGCACCGCGCTTCTGCCGCGAACTCATATGAGCGCCACGCGCGCGCCGGCGTGGCGCGCGAGGCGCCCGGCGAGTTCGAGTTCGAGAAGCACGGTCTGCACCACGGCGGGTGGTTCGCCCGACAGGCGGACGAGTTCATCGACGGCGACGGGCGTGAGGCTGAGCAGCGCGGTCACGGCGCCGCGCGCGCTGTCGTCGGCGTCGGTTGGGGGCGGGGCCGAGAAGCGGCTTCCGCCCGCCGCGAGTCGTGCCGCCCCGAAAGGCGCGATCGTCTCGGCGATGTCGGCGGCGGACTGCACGAGCGTTGCGCCGTCGCGGATCAGCTGGTTGCAGCCCTGCGCGCGCGGATCGAGTGGGAAGCCGGGCACCGCCATCACCTCGCGGCCCTGTTCGCCTGCGAAGCGCGCGGTGATGAGCGAGCCAGAGCGCGGTGCGGCCTCCACGACGACGATGCCTGCCGAGAGCCCCGAGATCAGCCGATTGCGGCGCGGGAAGTGGCGTGCTTGCGGTTCGGTGCCGAAGGGCTGCTCGGCGATCACGAGGCCGCGTTCGTAGAGCGCGGCATAAAGCTCGGCATTCTCGGGCGGGTAGATATTGTCGATGCCGCCTGCGATCACGCCGATCGTGCCGCCCGAAAGCGCACCCGCGTGCGCCGCGGCGTCGATACCGCGTGCGAGCCCCGAGACGACGACGATGTCGGCGGCGCCAAGATCGGCGGCAAGCCCCCGCGCGAACCGGATCGCTGCGGCCGACGCATTGCGCGCACCGACGATGCCGATCGTGCGACGGTGCGCGTGCTTGATATCGCCGCGCACGGCAAGCGCGGGCGGCGCGTCCTCGATCTCGGCGAGCAGCGGCGGATAATTGGCCTCGCCGAGGAACACGAGGCGTGCCCCGGCCGCGTCCACGGCTTCCATTTCGCGCTGGACAGCGGCGAGGTTTGCAATCCGGAAGTCACGACGGCCACCACGCCGAGCGAGGTCGGGAAGGGCTTCAAGCGCCGCCGATGCACTTCTGTAACGCGCGGTGAGATGCCGGTAGCTCACCGGCCCCACGTTTTCGCTGCGAATCAGCCGCAGCTTTGCGATGCGTTCGATGTCGCTGCCCGGCCGGTCAGCCATTCGGATCGGGCGCGCCGCCGCGCCCACCGATCTTGCTTTCGGTGCCCGCGCGCAGCTTCGCGATGTTTTCGTCGTGCTTCGCGATCACCAGCACGGCCATGCCCGCGAACAGCAGCGCGGCATCCCAGCGTCCGGCGAGCGCGGGCGCGAGCGGGGTCAGCGTCACCGCCATCAGCCCGGCGAGCGAGGAGTAGCGTGTTACACCCGCGACGAGCAGCCAGACAGCCGCGAAGACGAGCCCCGCGGGCGGATGGATGGCGAGCGCGATGCCGAGCATGGTGGCGACACCCTTGCCGCCGCGGAACAGCAGCCACACCGGAAACAGATGGCCGATGAACGCGCCCATGCCGCCGAGGATGTCGCCGCCGTACGCAAATGTGTGACCGAGCCAGACGGCAAGCGCACCCTTGCCTGCATCGAGCAGCAGGGTCAGCGCCGCAAGGCTCTTGCCGCCGGTGCGCAGCACGTTGGTCGTGCCGATATTGCCCGATCCCATGCGGCGGATATCGCCCATCCCCGCGAGCCGCGTGACGATGAGGCCGAAGGGAATCGCGCCCAGCAGATAGCCGACGACGAACCAGGTCCAGGGGTTGGCCAGAAGGGGCGTGTCGGTGAACATCGGCGCGGAACCTAAACGGAACCCGCGGCGTTCGAAAGCCCCCTTCGCGCGGTGGCGTGAAGGCATCGCCAAAGCCGTTTCGACAGCCTAGAAGACCCCGCATGACTGAACGCCTTCAGATCGCTTTCGCGCAGCTCAACCAGACCATGGGCGACCTTCGCGGCAACGCCGACGCGATGCTCGCCGCACGGGCGCGTCAGCCGGAAGCGGACCTCATCGTCACCTGCGAGCTTTCGCTCATCGGCTATCCGCCCGAAGACCTCGTGCTGAAGCCGTCGCTGGTGCGCGCGGCGGACGCGGAACTGCAGCGCATGGCGGAAGCCACGGCGGATGGCGGCCCTGCCATGCTCGTTGGCAGCGTGCTCCTCGAAGACGACAAGCTCTATAACGCGATGGCGCTGCTCGATGGCGGCAAGATCGCGGCGTGGACGCGCAAGCACGAACTGCCGAACTACGGTGTGTTCGACGAGAAGCGCGTGTTCGCGCCCGGCCCGCTGCCGGGACCGCTGGCGTTCCGCGGCGTACGCCTCGGCGTGCCGATCTGCGAGGACATCTGGTTCCCGGACGTGTGCGAATGCCTCGCCGAGACGGGCGCGGAAATCCTGCTCGTTCCGAACGGCAGCCCTTATGAGCTGGACAAGGACGACAAAAGGCTTTCGCTCGCCGCGATGCGCGTCGCCGAAACCGGCCTTCCGCTCGCGTATTTGAACCGCGTCGGCGGGCAGGACGAGATCGTGTTCGACGGCGCCAGCTTCGTGATGAACGCGGATCGCCGCATCGCCGTGCAGTTCCCGGATTGGGAGGAGCGCGTCACGCTCACCACGTGGTTCCGCACCGCGAAGGGCTGGGTGTGCGAGGAGGGACACAAGCACCGCCTCGATCCGTATCCGGAGGACATCTACCACGCGATGCAGATCGGCCTTGCCGACTATGTGAACCGCAACCGCTTCCCCGGCGTCGTGCTCGGACTTTCGGGCGGCATCGATTCGGCGCTGTCGGCGGCGGTGGCGGTGGATGCGCTCGGCGCGGACCGTGTGTGGTGCGTGATGATGCCCTCGCGCTTCACGTCGCAGGACAGTTTGGACGATGCGGCGGAGTGCGCGCGGATGCTCGGTTGCCGCCTGGATACCATCGCCATCACGCCTGCCATGGAAGCGTTCGACGCGATGCTCGCGCCCGTGTTCGAAGGCAAGCCGCGCGACATCACGGAGGAGAATATCCAGTCGCGCATTCGGGGCGTCACGCTGATGGCGCTCTCCAACAAGTTCGGCCACATGCTGCTCACCACCGGCAACAAGTCCGAGATGTCGGTGGGCTATGCCACGATCTACGGCGACATGGCGGGCGGCTATTCGGTGCTGAAGGATGCCTACAAGACCACCGTGTTCGCGCTCTCGCGCTGGCGGAATGCGAACCGTCCGAAACTGGCGCTGGGACCGAATGGCCCGGTGATGCCGGAGCGTGTCATCACCAAGCCGCCCACGGCCGAGCTGCGCGAGAACCAGAAGGATCAGGATTCGCTGCCGCCTTACGAAATCCTCGATCCGATCCTGCACGGCCTCGTCGAGGAGGAGCTTTCGGTCGCCGACATCGTCGCGCGCGGCTTCGATCGCGACACCGTCATCCGCATCGAGCGCCTGCTCTACGTCGCCGAATACAAGCGCCGCCAGTCGCCCCCCGGCGTCAAGATCGGCATCCGCAATTTCGGGCGAGACCGCCGCTATCCGATCACCAACGCTTTCCGGACCTCATGACCCTCACCACCCGTTTCGCCCCGTCTCCGACGGGCTATCTCCACGTCGGCAACGTCCGCACCGCACTCCACAACTGGCTGTTCGCGAAGAAGCACGGCGGGCGTTTCCTGCTGCGTCTCGACGATACCGACACGGAGCGTTCGCGCGAAGAATACGCCGACGCCATCCGCGCCGATCTCGCATGGCTCGGCCTCTTGCCCGATGCCGAATACCGTCAGTCAGACCGGCTCGCGCGTTACAACGAACAGTTCGAAACGCTCGTCGCGGCCGGGCGCATCTACCCCTGCTTTGAGACCGCCGAGGAGCTTGAGGTTCGTCGCAAGATCCAGCTCTCGCGCGGCTTGCCGCCCGTTTACGATCGCGCTGCGCTGAATCTCACACCCGATGAGATCGCGGCGAAGCGCACAGCAGGCGAACGGCCGCACTGGCGCTTCCGCCTCGATACGGGCGCGCACGTCCATTGGCAGGATCTCATCCGCGGCGACTCGCACATCGATCCCGCCTCGCTCAGCGATCCCGTCGTGCGCCGCGCCGATGGTTCCTACCTCTACATGCTGCCCTCGGTGATCGACGACATCGACATGGGCGTCACCCACGTCATCCGCGGCGAGGATCACGTCACCAATTCGGGCGTGCAGATTAAGATGTTCGAAGCGCTCGGCGCACAGCCGCCGGCTTTCGCGCATGAGGCGCTGATCACCGGCACCGAGGGTGCGCTCTCGAAGCGTCTCGGCTCGGCAGGCATGGCGCATTTCCGCGAGGCGGGCATCGAACCCGTCGCCATCGCCGCGCTGCTCGCCCGCCTTGGCACGTCCAATTCCGTCGAGCCGGTCACGAGTCTCGATCCGCTCGTCGAACATTTCGATTTCGCGCACTTCGGCCGCTCCGCCGCGCGTTTCGACGAGGCGGAGCTGCGCCAGCTCAACGCGCGCATCCTGCATCAGCTCGATTATGACGCTGTCGCGGATCGTCTGCCGCCGGGCATGGATGCTGCGGCGTGGGCGGTGTTGCGTCCCAATCTTGAGACCATCGCAGATGCCGCCGACTGGTGGCAGGTGATCGAAGGCCCGGTGGAGCCGCTCGCCGACGATGGCGACTACCTCGCCCTTGCCGCCGAAACGCTCGAATCGCTCCCGTGGGAGCCCGGCATATGGTCCGCGCTCACCGGCGCGCTCAAGGCGGCGACCGCCCGCAAGGGCAAGGATCTGTTCCTGCCGCTCCGCCGCGCGCTCACGGGCCGCGATCACGGCCCCGAGATGGCGGGGCTGCTGCTCCTGATCGGTCGTGACCGCGCCCTCGAACGATTACGCGCCCGTACCAACTGAGCGCGGCGCGAATGATCTGCTCGGCAGAGGCGGGGTTGTTATAGTATAACACGCGGGCCGGCATGTTGCCGGTGGTGGAGCGGCGCTGCCGTTCGGCAACGCATGGGGCGCCCTCCCTTGGGATGGAGCCGTTCGATGAAGTCAGCGTTCCCGACCCGCCGAGCCCTGCGAGACAGCAGCGGCATTCTCGTCACCGCAGCCGTTCATCTCGTCCTCGGTTATGTGGCGCTCACCGCCACGGGTATCGTCAAGGTTCCGAACATCATTCACCCAGAGGCGCCGATCTGGATCGAGAAAGTCGAGCCTGCAAAGCCTGAAACGCCGCCGTTGCCCGCAATGAAAGACAGCGTGGACATCACCGTCGTCGAACCCGTCCTCGTCGTGGATGCGCCGCAGGCGCCGATCGTGCGCGATGATCCGACACCCATTCTGCCGCGTGTTCCGGATGTTGTCGGACTGGCCGGGCAGACGCAGGCCGCAGATCCGGTGCTCGTCGCGGCAAGCATCGATCCGCGCTACCGGGACCGTTTCCAGCCCGCATATCCGTCAGCCGCGCGCCGCGCGGGCGAGGCGGGGAGCGTCGTCGTCAGCGTGCTCGTCGGCACGGATGGTCGCGTCGCCGATGCCGAAGTGATGCGATCGAGCGGTTACGAGCGTCTCGATAGCGCGGCGGTCCGGCAGGCGCTTTCGGCCTGGCGCTTCCGGCCCGCCACGCGCGACGGTGTCGCGGTCCAGAGCCGTCACCAGATCACGGTGACATTTGTGCTGAACCCGTAAAGGCATAACGCAGGCACTGGCGCGGGTGCGTTCGAAACCCTATCTGTGGCCCCGCATGAGCAACGCCACCATTTTCGGGCGCATCCGCGCACACATCGCCGCCATCGAAAAGCGGCAGTGGATCATCGGCGGCCTGTCCGTTTTGATGACCTTCATCATCATGTTCACGTTCCTGATCGAGAACCGCTTCGGCTACCTCCCGCCCGATCCGATCATTGCCTACTTCAAGAACTGGGAGGATGGCCGCTCGCGCGCCGATGCGCTCGCCGAGCAGGAAGAAGAAGAGCGGCTGATGCAGGAACAGGCGGACGCCATTGCCGCACAGCTCGATATCAATGCGGAAAAAGCGGCGCCTGAAGTTGCAGCCCCGCCTGAAACCAAAGCGCCGGCAAGCGAATGAGCGCGGTGCGGCTGATGGAAGCCGCCATTCGCCTGTCGCACCGCGGTCTTGGCCGCACCGCGCCCAATCCCAATGTCGGCTGCCTCATCGTGAAGGATGGTATGGTGATCGCGCGCGGCTGGACGCAGCCGGGCGGACGCCCCCATGCCGAGGCGGTCGCGCTTGAGATCGCGGGTGAAGCGGCGCGGGGCGCGGAGCTTTACGTCAGCCTCGAACCCTGCGCGCATGTCAGCGCGCGCGGCCCGGCCTGTGCCGATCTCGTTGCTGCATCGGGTGTTTCCGCGGTTCACATCGCCGTGCTCGATCCCGATCCGCGCACGACGGGGCAGGGCGCGGCGCGCCTCCGCGATGCGGGCATCGTCGTCACGGTCGGCACTGGCGAAGCGATGGCGCGCGCGGCCATGGCGGGGTTCTTCTTGCGCATGGAGCGCGGCCGTCCACGCATCACGCTCAAGCTCGCCATGTCCATTGATGGCCGCGTGTCGATGCCCGGCGGCGAGAGCCAGTGGATCACAGGTCCCGAGGCGCGCGCGCATGTCCATCTCCAGCGCGCGCTTGCGGATGTGATTCTCGTCGGGCGGGGTACGCTCGAAGCCGATGATCCCTCGCTCGATGTGCGCCTGCCGGGGCTTCAGGATCGCAGCCCGCGCCCCGCCGTGCTCAGCGCGACACTCGATGCGATTCCCGCATCGGCAAAGCTCGCCGCGCGCGATCCGCTGCTGCTGGCGTCGGTCGACGATCTGTGCGGCCTCACGGTGAACGATGTGTTCGTGGAGGGCGGTCCGGCAACGGCGAGCACGCTGCTTGCCGCCGATCTCGTCGACCGGATGCTCGTCTACCGCGCGCCCATCGTGATCGGCGACGGCGCACCAGGCGCGGGCCGCATCGGCCTCGAACGCTTGTCCGACGCGCACGGCCGCTGGCGGCTCGACGAAACGCGCACGTTTGGCAACGACCGACTCGAAGTCTACGCGCGGACGCGCTAAAGGGGCGCCATGTTCACCGGCATCATCACCGACATCGGTACTGTCACCCGCATTGAAGCGCGCGGCGACACGCGGCTCACCATCGCCTGCGGCTACGACATGGCGGGGGTCGACATGGGCGCCTCCATCGCCTGTTCGGGCGTCTGCCTCACCGTGGTGGACAAGGGCGCGGATTGGTTCGCCGTCGACGTGTCTGCCGAAACCCTCTCCAAAACCGCCGCGTCGCGCTGGCAGCAGGGCGCACGGCTCAACCTGGAACGCGCGCTCAAGGTCGGCGACGAACTCGGCGGCCATATCGTCACCGGCCATGTCGATGCCGTCGGCCGTGTCGAATCGGTCGAGGCAGTCGGCGACAGCCACACGTTCCGCATCGCCGCTCCGAAAAGCGTCGCAGCGTTCATCGCGCCCAAGGGTTCGGTTGCGCTCGACGGCGTCTCGCTCACCGTGAACACGGTGGAGGATACGACGGAAGGCATTGTCCTCTCGTTCAACCTGATCCCGCACAGCGCGGCGCACACCACGTTCGGCGGAGCCGGCGCAGGGGACGCGGTGAACATCGAGATCGATGTGCTCGCCCGTTACATCGGCCGGATGCGCGACGTCGCGGCTTGAACACAGGCCTGTGACAAATGGGTATTGCGATCACATTTTAATGTGATACGCAGTTCCGCCATGAGCCAGATCCTGATCGAAACGATTCGCGGCATCGTCTCCAAGGGCGATGTGTCGCGTTCCGGTCTCGCCCGCGCGGCGGGGCTTCATGCCAACACGCTCCGCGACATCGATTCGCCCGAGTGGAACCCGACCGCCGAAACGCTCCGCAAGCTGGAGCTGTACATGGCGTCGAACAGCGACCGCCCGGCGCTCGTCCCCATCGAGGAGATCATCGAGGAGGCGCGCAACGGCCGCATGTTCATCCTCGTCGACGACGAGGACCGCGAGAACGAGGGTGACCTCATCATCCCCGCGCAGATGGCGACGCCCGACGCGATCAACTTCATGGCGACGCACGGCCGCGGCCTCATCTGCCTCGCGATGACGAAGGCGCGCGTCGATCAGCTCGGCCTCGGCCTGATGAGCCGCCAGAACGGCACGCGGCACGAAACCGCCTTCACCGTCTCGATCGAAGCGAAGCAGGGCGTCACCACCGGCATTTCGGCGGCCGACCGCGCAAGAACGGTCGCGGTCGCGATCGATTCCGCGCGCGGCTCCGACGATATCGTCACGCCCGGCCATGTTTTCCCGCTCGTCGCGCGCGACGGCGGCGTGCTCGTGCGCACAGGCCATACCGAAGCGGCGGTGGACGTCGCGCGGCTCGCAGGGCTCAATCCTTCGGGCGTGATCTGCGAGATCATGAAGGACGACGGCACGATGGCGCGCATGGACGATCTCGTCCCCTTCGCGCGTTTGCACGGTCTCAAGATGGGCACGATCCGCGATCTCATCGCCTATCGCCGCCGCCACGATCACCTCGTCGAGTGCGTCGCGCAGTCGCCGTTCACGTCGGACTACGGCGGGGACTGGCGGGTGCTTTCCTATCGCAACAGGATCGATGGTTCGGTCAACGTCGTGCTCCAGAAGGGCAAGGTCAGCGCCGACGAGCCGACGCTTGTGCGTATGCACGGCCTTTCGATCTTCTCGGACGTGCTCGGCCAGCCCGGTCCCCGAAAGCGCATCCTGCAGCGTTCGATGGAGGAGATCGGGCGCGCGGGTTCAGGTGTCATCGTGCTCCTGATCGCGCCGGAATCGAGTAGCCTGACGCGCGAGATCGCTGGCGAACGTGGCGGCGACATGGATCTGCGCTCCTACGGTATCGGTGCGCAGATCCTTGCCGATCTCGGCATCCATGACATGATCCTGCTCACCAATTCGCATCGCAACATCGTCGCGATCGAGGGCTATGGTATCAATGTCGTCGGCGAACGGCCCATTCCCACCAACTGAGATTACGGAAAGGCCGGTCATGGCACGCGTCCTCATCGTCGAAGCCCGTTTCTATGCCCACCTCAACGACATGCTGCTCGCCGGCACGCGCGCCGCGATCGAGGATGCGGGGCACAGCCACGAAACGATCACCGTTCCCGGTGCGCTCGAAATCCCGGGCGCCATCGCGCTCGCGGCCGAATCCGGTCGCTATGACGCGTTTGTCGGCATCGGCGTCGTCATCCGCGGCGAGACCTACCACTTCGAGATCGTGGCGGGCGAAAGCGCGCGCGGCCTGATGGCGCTGACGATGGATGGCCTCGCCGTGGGCAATGGCATCCTCACCGTCGAGAACGAGGCGCAGGCGCTCGTCCGCGCCGATCCGAAGCAGAAGGACAAGGGCGGCGAGGCGGCGAAGGCGGCGCTCACGCTCCTCGAACTCAAGAGCCGTTTCGGCTGACACGTCTTTGGTGCTTGGGTTTCGAAGGCTGCGGCTCTACATAGCGCGCCATGTCCTCCAAGACCTCCTCCCCCAAGACGAAAACGCAAAGACCGTCCCGCGCGACAGCGCGTCTCGCCGCCGTTCAGGCGCTCTACCAGCGCGAGATGTCGGGCGATACGATCCCCAAGCTGCTGCGCGAATTCCATGAACACCGCCTCGGCCGCACCATCGAGGATACGGCCTTCGCCCCCGCCGACGCGGACTTCTTTGATGATCTCGTCTCCGGCGTTGCCGCGCGCGAGGCGGAGATCGACGAGCGCATCGCGGGCGCACTCGCCGAAGGCTGGACGCTCGACCGGCTCGACCGGCCGATGCGCCAGATCCTGCGCTGCGGCGTCTATGAACTCGTCGCCCGTCTCGATGTGCCGCGTGCCGCCGCGATCAGCGAATATGTGGATGTCGCGAAGGCGTTCTACGAAGCACGCGAGGCCGGTTTCGTGAACGGTCTTCTCGATCGCATCGCGAAGGACGTGCGCGAATAGCGCGCCCGCGCTACCAAGGCGAAATGCGCGAAGGCGAAATCATCGAACGGCTGCTGCGTCCGATCGCGACGCATACCGCCGCGCGCGGTCTTGCCGATGATGCGGCAGTGTGGTCGCCGCCGATGGGCCGTGAACTCGTGCTCACCCACGACGTCATCGCCGAAGGCGTCCACTATCTCGGCACGGATGATCCTTCCGACATCGCGTGGAAGCTCGTTGCCGTGAACCTCTCCGATCTCGCCGCCAAGGGCGCCGAGCCTGCGGGCGTGCTCATCGGCCTCGGCCTTGCGCGGCCGGATGACGCGTGGCTCGAACGCTTCGCATCGGGCCTCGCCCGCGTGCTCGCCGAACACGGCACTGCGCTCTTCGGCGGCGACACGACGACCGGCGCCGCGTCGGCGGTGCTGGGCTGCACGGCGATCGGCCATGTGCCGCGCGGGCAATCGTTGTCGCGCACTGGCGCGCGGCCGGGTGACGATCTCTACGTGACCGGTACGATCGGCGACGCTGGTCTCGGCCTCGCTATCGCGCGCGGCGAAGCGCCCGCCGAGCCCGCGCTGCTCCGCCGCTACCGGCTGCCCGTTCCGCGTCTTGCGATGGGGCAGGGGCTTGCCGCCGCGGGCGCGCACGCGGCGATGGACGTGTCGGACGGCCTCCTCATCGATGCCTCGCGCATGGCGAAGGCATCGGGCGTGCGTATCGAGATCACGCTTGCCGATGTACCGCTCTCGGAAGCCGCCGCCGCGCGCCTCGCGCCGGGCGATGCGGGCCGGCTCGCCGCGGCGACTGCGGGGGACGACTACGAACTGCTGATCGCTGCGCCGCCGGAAAGCCGCGCTGCGCTCTTAACGCTTTCAGAAGCCGCACGGCTTAGGCTCACGCGTGTCGGCCGCGTGGAGGCCGGCGAGGGGTTTTCGGTGATCGGCGAGGGCGGCACGCCCGTGCCGGTGCCGCGTCTGGGGTATGAGCATGGGGCATGAAGCGCGGCAGGGAAGGCGCACGCTGCTGGCGGGCTTCGCCGGCGCGCTGCTCGGCGTGCTTGTCACTGCGAGCGTGCTCGGTGGCGAAACCTTTCGTCGGCAAACGGCGGAGGCATCCGATATCGCCTATGTCCCTTTGGAACGCATGACTCTGCCGGTAATGGGTGCGTCCGGCCCGCAAGGCTACGTCGTCGTCGCGTTCACGCTGGAGGTGCCGCGCACCCGCCGCGCCTGGGTTCGCGATCGTGTGCCGGAGGTGCGCCACGCGGTGAATACAGCGGCGTGGCAGTCCGGTCTCGTTGCCGAAAATGCCGATCGGCTCGACATCGAAGCAATGCGTGCGGCGCTGCTCGTCGCGGCACGCTCCGCGCTTGGCCCGTCAAACGTCCGGCAGGTCCGCATTCTAACGGCGGTTCCTGTCTGAAATCCGCGGCTTGCCTGTTGCCATTCCATTTGCAATGCTCCGCCCCGACATAAAGTCAAACTTGGGGAAACGCGCCTGCCTGCCTGGCAAGGGCGGGTAAGGCGAGCAGCAGGGGTTCGTTCATGGACGTTGTTGTCGTCGCCATATTGTGCGGCCTCGCGGCCGTGCTCTACGGCATTGTCACCACGAAGAGCGTAACAAGCGCCTCACCGGGCAATGCCAAGATGCAGGAAATCGCGGGCGCTATTCAGGAAGGTGCAGCCGCCTATCTCGGCCGCCAGTATCGTACCATCGCCATCGTCGGTGTCGTCGTTGCGGCGCTCGTCGGCTATTTTCTGGGGGTCACGTCGGCCATCGGCTTCGTGCTGGGCGCCGTGCTTTCGGGCCTCACCGGGTTCATCGGCATGAACATTTCCGTTCGCGCCAACGTGCGCACGGCGGAAGCTGCGCGTGCGGGACTCCAGCAGGGTCTCACCATGGCGTTCCGCGCCGGTGCGGTGACGGGTCTGCTCGTGGCCGGTCTCGCACTCCTCGCGATCGCGGGCTTCTTCTACTACCTCGTGAACATCGCGGGGAACGCAGCGGATAGCCGGCTCGTGATCGACGCGCTCGTCGCGCTCGCGTTCGGCGCCTCGCTGATCTCGATCTTCGCGCGTCTCGGCGGCGGCATCTTCACCAAGGCTGCCGACGTCGGCGCCGATCTCGTCGGCAAGGTCGAGGTGGGCATCCCCGAGGACGACCCCCGCAACCCCGCTGTGATCGCGGACAACGTTGGTGACAACGTCGGCGACTGCGCCGGCATGGCCGCCGACCTTTTCGAAACCTACGTCGTCACCGTCGGCGCCACGATGGTGCTGACGGCGCTGCTCGTCGGTGCTGCTGCGGGCGATGCGCTTTACGGCCTTATGGGCCTGCCGCTCATCATCGGCGGCGTGTGCATCATCACCTCGATCATCGGTACGTTCTTCGTCCGCCTCGGCGGTTCGCAGAACATCATGGGCGCTATGTACAAGGGCTTCGCGGTTTCCGCGATCCTCGCCATCCCGGCGCTCTGGTACGTCACCGGTGTGGCGCTCGGCGGCATGGATGTGGAGATCGGCGGCTTTACCGGCCGGGCGCTCTTCTATTGCATGTTGATCGGCCTTGCCGTCACCGGCCTCATCGTCTGGATCACCGAGTATTACACCGGCACGAACTATCGCCCGGTGCAATCCATCGCCAA
This sequence comes from Sphingosinicella xenopeptidilytica, assembly GCF_042676985.1. NCBI lineage: Bacteria > Pseudomonadati > Pseudomonadota > Alphaproteobacteria > Sphingomonadales > Sphingosinicellaceae > Sphingosinicella > Sphingosinicella xenopeptidilytica. The sequence goes on from NZ_JBHTIK010000002.1 coordinate 425,773, forward strand.
AGCGTCCGAGACCGGCCACGGCACCAACGTCATCCAGGGCCTCGCCATCAGCCTTGAAGCCACCGCACTGCCCACGCTCGTCATCTGCGCGGGTATGCTCGGCAGCTATGCGCTCGCCGGCTACATCGGCATCGCCTTCGCGGCGACGGCGATGCTGGCGCTCGCGGGTATGGTCGTGGCGCTTGATGCTTACGGGCCGGTGACCGACAACGCGGGTGGCATCGCCGAAATGGCAGGCCTCGACAAGGACGTGCGTCAGCGCACGGACGCGCTCGATGCCGTCGGCAACACCACCAAGGCTGTCACCAAAGGCTATGCCATCGGTTCGGCGGGTCTCGCCGCGCTGGTGCTTTTCGGCGCGTACACGGCGGACCTCAACACCTTCTTCGGGGACGTGCAGGTCGATTTCGCCCTCTCGAACCCCTACGTCGTGGTTGGCCTGCTGCTCGGCGCACTGCTCCCGTACCTGTTCGGTGCGATGGGCATGACCGCCGTCGGCCGCGCGGCCGGCGACGTGGTGAAGGACGTGCGCGACCAGTTCGCCACCAACAAAGGCATCATGGAGGGCACCAGCCGTCCGGATTATGCCCGCACGGTGGACCTCGTCACCAAGGCGGCGATCAAGGAGATGATCATCCCCTCGCTGCTGCCGGTGCTGGCACCGATCGCGGTGTACTTCATCATCACCGCCCTCGCGGGTCAGGCGCAGGGCTTCGCGGCCCTCGGCGCGCTGCTCCTCGGCGTGATCGTGTCGGGTCTCTTCGTGGCGCTCTCGATGACCTCGGGCGGCGGCGCGTGGGACAACGCCAAGAAGTACATCGAAGACGGTCACCACGGCGGCAAGGGCTCCGAAGCCCACAAGGCCGCGGTTACCGGCGACACCGTGGGCGATCCGTACAAGGATACGGCCGGCCCGGCGGTAAACCCGATGATCAAGATCACCAATATCGTGGCGCTGCTCCTCCTCGCGAGCCTCGCCGCGCACTGATCCGCGCTTCAGCGCAAACAAAAAGCCCCGCCGGATCGTTCCGGCGGGGTTCTTTTTTGCCCTTGGACGGGAAGGGTGGCTTACTGGTCTCGGCTCGGGCCGGGGGCCACGGCGCCGACGGCGCCGATGTTGCCGAAGATGTCCTCGAAGAAGCCCGAGTCGCGGCCATAGACCGGCGTCTTGTCGCCGGACGGCATCACTTGAACGATCTGGGCGAGCGTCTGGTCGCGGTTGACGGCGGTGACGTTGCCCGCACTGTCAAAGGTGATCTTCAGCATGTCCTGCGATGTCGGCTTCGATGGCAGGAAGGCGAGCTGGCTTGTCGTGCGGGCGAGATAGTACCAGCTGTTCTCGTCCCACTTGGAAACGAAGGTCGGGCGGCCCAGCGTCTTTTCAACCGAGGCGCGATTATCCACGCCCGGCGAGATCGCGGCGATCAGTTCCTGATCGGCGAGGAAGCCCTGCCGGTCGGTGATCCGCGTGCACGCGCCGAGCGCGACAACGATCGCAAGCGTTCCGACAACCCGTTTCACCGACATGAACACTCCTGACCTTGGCAGAGGCCTCGCGCATTGACCTCGCGGCCTCGCCACTCAATATGCATGTTGCCGCGGCCCCGCAAGCTGGAGCCGCGCCTCTTTCGCTAGCGCATACGGGATGAAACGAGACTGAACCATGTTGAAATGGCTGCAAAGGCGAAATGCCGGGACCGATGGAGAGGTGCGCGCGGCGGAACTCTATGACGAGATCGTCGCGGTGGCGCGCCGGCCGGACTGGTACGTCGAGGGCGGCGTGCCCGACAGCATCGATGGCCGTTTCGACATGGTCGTGCTGGCGCTGTCGCTGCTGCTCGTGCGGCTCGAACGCGATGCGGACGATGCGCGCGCGCGGGCGCTCTCAAGCCTGCTCGTCGAGCGCTTCGCGGCGGACATGGATGGCAGCTTCCGCGAGATCGGCATCGGCGACATGGTGATCGGCAAGCACATGGGCCGCGCGATGCAGGCGCTCGGCGGCCGGCTCGGCAGCTATCGCGAGGCGCTCGCTGCCGATGCCGATGCCGCCTTGCTGAGCGCGGCGCTCGCCCGCAACGTGCTGCGCGGCGAGGATGCCGCGCCGGACTGGCTGGGTGCGCGCGTGCGCGAGGAATGGGCACGCTGCACCGCGCGGCCGCTTTCGGAGATTCTGGGATGAGCGAATTCGTGAGGCTGCTCACTCTCGACGAGGTCGGCGCGGGCGTTGAACGCCGGATTGCGGCGAACGTGGAAGAGCGTGCGGCGCTCGCTGCGCGGTTCGATCTTCGCGCGCTGGATCGGCTGGAAGCGGCGCTGACCGCGGCGCCCGCCCCCGGCGGCGTGCGTGTGACGGGCCGGGTCGAGGGCGATGCCGTGCAGGCCTGCGTCACTTCGGGCGAGGATGTCCCGGCGCGGATCGATGAGCCTGTCGAGCTGTTGTTCCTCCACGACCTCGGGCAGGGCGAGGAGATCGAACTTCACGAAGGGGACTGCGACGTGCTGCCCATCGAGGGGCGAAGCATAGACCTCGGCGAGGTTGCGGCGCAGACCTTCGGTCTCGCGCTTGATCCATACCCGCACGCGGATGCCGAAGTGCTTGCCGCCGCGCGGCGGCGTCTGCTCAGCGAAGAGGAAGCGGCGGAGCGCGAGGCTGCGGAAAAGGTGCAGGCAAATCCGTTCGCTGCGCTGAAGCGCAACAGCTGAAAAAGGAGTGCAAGACCGGGAAGTTTTGCCCCCCGGCCTTGCTTGAGATCAGAGACTGGGAACTCTGTTGTGGGCGAGAGCCGTTGCCCACAACGCTTTCATTGCAAGCCGCGTGCCAGCGAGGGTCGTGCGTCCTTTCATCGAACGGCGCCAACCCCTTGTATAGTTAACGAAAAGGGCGCCCGAACGGACGCCCCTTCAAACTGTAAACGGTGCCGACAGCCAAGCGATCAGAACGGCACGTCGTCGTCGAGATCGTCGTCGAAGCTCGGCCGGCTGCCCTGGCGCGATCCGCCGCCGCCACCGCCGCTTCCACCACCGAAGCCGCCGCCCGATCCACCACCGGATCCGCCGCCGCCGCCATAGTTGCCGCCGCCACCGCCACCTTCGCCGCGGCCGTCGAGCAGCGTCAGTTCACCGCGGAAGCGCTGCAATACGATCTCGGTCGTGTAGCGGTCCTGTCCGGACTGGTCCTGCCACTTGCGGGTCTGGAGCTGGCCTTCGACATAGACCTTGCTGCCCTTACGCAGATACTGCTCGGCGACTCGCGCAAGGTTCTCGTTGAAGATCACGACAGTGTGCCACTCGGTCTTCTCGCGGCGCTCGCCGCTCGCCTTGTCCGTCCAGTTCTCGGAGGTGGCGATGCGCATGTTCACGACCTTGCCGCCGCTGCCCATCGTACGCGTTTCCGGGTCTGCGCCGAGATTGCCGATCAGAATGACCTTGTTGACGCTGCCCGCCATGCTTTTCCCTTGTTCGCGTGGGAATCAGCCGATGAGTGCCCGGCTGATCCAGTAAGTGAGTCCTGCCATGACATAGGCAAGAGCGAACAGGTACGTAAACATGAAAATCGGCCACTTCCACCCGTTCGTTTCGCGTTTCACGACTGCAAGCGTCGAGATGCACTGAGGGGCGAACACCACCCACACGAGGAAGGCGAGCGCGGTCGGCAGCGGCCACGCCGAACGAAGCCGGTCGACGAGGCTTTCCTGCAATGCATCTTCGTCGTCGGTCTGCAGGCTGTAGATCGTGCCGAGCGCCGCGACGGAAACCTCGCGCGCGGCGAGCGTCGGCAGCATCGTCATGCTGATCTCGTGGTTGAAGCCGATCGGCGAGAACACGACTTCGAGTGCGCTGCCGATGCGTCCGGCGATCGAATATTCGATCGGCGATTCGTCCGATCCTTCCGGCGGCACCGGATAGCTCGCGAACGCCCACAGCAGCACGGTGGAGGCAAGGATGATACCGCCCGCGCGCTTCATGAACACGATGCCGCGCTGCCACAGGCCGATGATGAGGTCGCGCAGGATCGGCCACTGGTATTTCGGCATCTCCATCATGAAGCCGCTGCCCGCGCCGCGCGCTACCGTGCGACGCAGCACCAGCGCCGCGACCATCGCGCCGACGATACCGAAGACGTAGAGGCCGAGCAGCACGAGGCCCTGCAGGTTCGCGAAACCGATCTGCCGATCGGGAATGAACGCCGCGATCATCACCGCATAGACGGGAAGCCGCGCCGAGCAGGTCATCAGCGGCGCGATGAGGATCGTCGTCAGCCGGTCCTTGGGGTCGTCGATGCTGCGCGTCGCCATGATGCCCGGAATGGCGCAGGCGAAGGAGGAGAGGAGAGGGATGAAGGCGCGCCCGTTAAGGCCGACATACGCCATCAGCCGGTCCATCAGGAACGCCGCGCGCGTCATGTAGCCCGATTGTTCGAGCACGAGGATGAACGCAAACAGGATCAGGATCTGCGGCAGGAACACCACGACGCCGCCGACGCCGGCGAGCACGCCGTCCACGATCATCGATCGGAACCAGCCCTCGGGAAGCGCACCGGCGGCGATTTCCTGAAGCGCGGCGATGCCGGCCTCGATCCATGCCATCGGTGCTTCCGCCCACGCGAACACCGCCTGGAACATGATGAACAGCAGCGCCGCGAGGATCATTGGCCCGAACACGGGATGGAGCGCGATATTGTCGATGCGCCGTGTCGCGGCGCCTGCGCCGCCGGAAAGCGTCGTTACCGCCTGAGCAATGCGCAGCGCCTCGTGCTGCAACGCGCGGATGTCGGCGCCTGGACCGGGAGGAACGGCTTCGCGCGTAAGCATCGCAAGCGCTTCCTGCCCGAGATCGGCAAGGCCGCGCCGCCGCACCGCAACCGTCGGCACCACGGGAAGACCAAGACGCTGCGAAAGCTGCGCCGTGTCGATCTTCGTGCCGTCGCGGTCGGCAAGGTCGATCATGTTGAGCGCAACGACCATCGGCCGGCCGAGCCGTGCGAGTTCGAGCACGAATCGCAGGTGGTTGCGCAGGTTGGTGGCGTCCACCACGCAGATGATGGCGTCGGGCGCGCGCTCGATACCGTGCTCGCCCATCAGGACGTCGCGCGTCACCTGCTCGTCGGGCGAATGCGGGCTGAGGCTGTAGGTGCCGGGCAGGTCCACGATCTCGACGTGCGAGCCGTCGGGAAGCTGCATGGCGCCGACCTTCCGCTCCACGGTGACGCCCGGATAATTGCCGACCTTCTGCCGCGCGCCGGTCAGCGCGTTGAACAGGGATGTCTTGCCGGCATTGGGGTTGCCGACCAGCGCCACCATCGGCGCGGCGGTCACTGCATTCATTCGGCGGCCTCGGCCTGTACCCCGGCAGGTGTAACGCTGACCTCGATCAGCCGCGACGCGGCCTTGCGCAATGCGATGACGTTGTTGCCCACGCGTAGCGCGATCGGGCAGCCGCCGATGAGGCCGCGGTGCAGCAATTCGATCTCGATGCCCTCGTCGAAGCCCATTTCACGCAGACGCAGCGCCTCGGCGGCGTGCGTGCCGGTTTCCCTGATCTTCACGACGCTGGCGCTCTGCCCGGTCTTGAGGTCCTCGATCCGCATGAACACTCTGATCTGCCCGTACTGTTGCGAGCGATTATCATGTTCAATGAGGCTTGACTAGGGCGAGCGTGCCCTACGCGGCAGGATAGCGCAGTCGGCCGAGGAATCGGGAGAGGCGCGGGCGGTTGTTCGCCTGCTCGCGGAACCGCATCTTGGCCTTTTCCACCTGCATGATCGTGTCGATGCGGCGGCCGAGGAACGCGAACGTGTCCACGTCGTCCTCGCTCTCGTCCTGCAGCCAATAGAGCAATGTCGCGGCATAGACGCCGCCGAGCGAGAGGCGCTTGGTGTAGTGGTTGAAGTCGGTCGCCGTGTCGCCCGCGGCGCGCCACATGGCATCCGCGCTGCGCCACAGCGTACGCGCCGAAAGTGCGGCGTTCTGCGGTTGTGCCAGCACGGCGAACGCGCGGCGCACGGCTTCCTTGTGCGGGCGTGCCTGGTCGATGCGGATGCGGATCGCTGTCGTGATGCGATCCCGGATTTTCATCGCTGCCGCGCCGCGCCGCGCCATTTCGGTGGTCATGTCGCTGTCGGTTTTCAGGATCCAGGCGTCGATCATCTCGGTCGCACCGCCCGGGAACACCAGCCGCGCCCGGTCCGCCGGGATGCCGATCGCGGCGGCGGCGGCATCGAGCGCGGCCGGGCTCCAGCCGTCGAACGCCACGTTGGGAAGCAGGGCTTCCACCAGCACGGGGCGAAGCTCGTCGAGCGTCATGTCAGCGGGCGCGATGGTGTCGGTCATGGCGATGTGATACACGAGCCGTGCCGGAGCGTCAGCCCTGCTTCGGGCGCTACCCGCAGACCCTTGCCGCACTGGCCCGAATCTGCTAGATCGCGCGCTCTTTCCGCCGAGGCTTGCCTCCGGCGGCTTGTTTTATTGTGCCGGGCAAACGGCAAACTGGATTGGAGTAGACGGCCGCAATGCAAATCATCGTTCGCGACAACAACGTCGATCAGGCCCTTCGTGCGCTCAAGAAGAAGCTGCAGCGTGAAGGCGTCTACCGCGAGATGAAGCTGCGCCGTCACTACGAGAAGCCCTCTGAAAAGCGTGCCCGCGAGAAGGCTGCCGCCGTCCGCCGCGCCCGCAAGCTGGAGCGCAAGCGCGCCGAGCGCGACGGCGTTCGTTAAGCCGGCCTCCGGTCCTGAAATGAGGGCCGGATCTCGTTCAGGTTTCAGGTCTGGAGTGTGCGCTGATGGCGACTGTTGCGACGCGCGGTAGCGGCCTTGGCCGTTGGGTTCTGCTCATCGCGGTTCTTCTCGTCGGCATGGGCGCGCTCGCATGGGCCGGAACACAGAAATTCGCGGTGCCTGCCAATATGCAAACGACAGCTTCGGGCCTGATGTACGAGGTGATCCGCGAGGCCGCCGGCCAGAAGCCGACCGCCGACGATGTGGTGCTCGTCCACTATGAAGGTCGCCTCGTTGACGGCACCAAGTTCGATTCGAGCTACGATCGCGGCCAGCCCGCAGCCTTCCCGGTGAACGCCGTGATCCCCGGCTGGCAGGAAGGCATCCAGCTGATGTCGAAGGGCTCCAAGTACCGCTTCCGCATCCCGCCGCAGCTCGCTTACGGCGCGGAAGGCGCAGGCGGTGTCATCCCGCCGAACGCGACGCTGGAATTCGACGTCGAACTCCTCGAAATCGCGCCGCGCGAGGCCCTCGAACAGGGTATGCCGCCGCAATAAATCCTCTCCCTTGATGGGAGAGGATATGGAACCTTGCCAGCTTGCTGGTTAGGCGGAGTTGGTGAGGGTGGATGGAAGGTGGAGGCCTACTCTTCCCCGTCCCGCAATGACACCCAGGCCCGCTCCCCGCGCAGCGCGGTGAACCAGCTCACGGGGTTCCAGAAGCGTTGGCTGCCGTCGAGCGAGAAGGTTGTGAACTCGGCGCGGCCGATGACGTTTTCGATCGGCAGCAGGCCGAGCCCGCCTTCCTCGGGCGAGAAGCGGCTGTCGGCGGAGCGGTCGCGGTTGTCTCCCATCAGGAACACATGGCCCTGCGGCACGAGCACCGGCGGCGTATCGTCGGCGTAGCTGAACAGAAGGTCGAGCACGGCATAGCTGCGCCCGGATCCTTCCTTTCCGGGCAGCGTCTCGATGAAGCGCGGATAGCGGCAGAAGCGTGCGCCATCGGCCTCGACCACGCGAAATTCCGCCCGTGCGCAGGGCATGTTCTCGGTTTCCGGGATCATCGTGGGCGATGCCGCCCGCTTCGGCACGGCGGTGTTGTTGAGATAGAGCACGCCGTCCTGCATCTGCACCGTGTCGCCCGGAAGGCCGATCACGCGCTTGATCCAGTCCTTGTGGTCGCTCGGCGACTTCACCACCACGATGTCGCCGCGTTCGGGCAGCTTGCCGAACGCGCGGCCCTCCATCTTCGGCAGCACGGGCAGGAATGGCGAGAGGTAGGAAAATCCGTAGGGATATTTGCTGACGACGAGCCGGTCCCCCACGAGCAGCGTCGGCACCATCGATTCGGAAGGAATGAAGAAGGGCTTGGCGACGAACGACCAGATGCCCATCACCGCGATGCCAAGGAGCGCCGCGTAGCGCAGCTCCTTTTTCCAGTCGATGCGGGGCTTGCCGCCGCTCACAGCGCCCGCGCCGTGATGAGGACCATCGCCTGCGCCCACGGATGGTCATCGGTCAGCGTCAGGTGGATGTCGAGCGTGTGGCCATCGGGCGTGATCTCGGCGAGCCGCAGCGCCGCGCCGCCGGTCAGCGCCAGCGTCGGCTGGCCGGAGGGGAGGTTGATGACGCCCATGTCCCGCATGAACACGCCGCGCCGGAACCCGGTTCCGAGCGCCTTGGAGCAGGCTTCCTTCGCCGCGAAGCGTTTGGCGTAGGAGGCGGCGCGCGTCAGCACGCGGCGTTCGGACCGCGCGATCTCGATCTCGGTGAACACGCGGTTGATGAAGCGCGCGCCGAACCGGTCGAGGCTCGATTGGATACGCTCGATGTTGCAGAGGTCAGAGCCGAGGCCGACGACGTGGGGCAGGATCAGGCTCCCGCGGTGCTGGTCGACGCGCTGCGCGCTTCGTCCATCAGCCGCCGCATCTCGCGGATCGCGGCGTCGAGGCCGATGAACACCGCCTCGCCGACAAGAAAATGTCCGATATTGAGTTCGGCAACCTCGGGGATTGCCGCGATCGGTGCCACGTTGTCGAAACGAAGCCCGTGTCCCGCGTGAACCTCGAGACCGCGTTTCGCGGCAAGCGCCGCGCCTGCGGTCAGTCGCTCCAGCTCCTCGTCACGCGAAATGCCTTCGGTCAGCGCGTAGCGGCCGGTGTGAAGTTCGACGACGGCGGCACCGATCGCGGCCGAGGCCTCGATCTGCTCGGGATCGGCTTCGATGAACAGGCTGACGCGGCAGCCGCGCGCCGAAAGCCGCTCCACGAACGTGCGCAGGTTCGGCTGGTTGCCGACGACGTCGAGTCCACCCTCGGTCGTGCGCTCCTCGCGCCGCTCGGGTACGATGCACACGGCGTGCGGTGCATGGCGCAGCGCGATGTCCAGCATCTCCTCGGTCGCCGCCATTTCGAGGTTGAGCGGCAGGTCGATCTCGTTCGAAAGCCGCGCGATGTCGTCGTCGCTGATGTGGCGCCGGTCTTCGCGCAGGTGCGCGGTGATGCCGTCCGCGCCCGCCGCCGCCGCGATCAGCGCCGCCTTCACGGGATCGGGATGCACGCCGCCGCGTGCGTTGCGGATCGTGGCGACGTGATCGATGTTCACGCCAAGGCGCAGCGTGCTCACGCGGCGGCCCTCGATCCCGGTTTCACCGCGGGCAGTGCGGCGAGGTCCTGCGGCAGCTTGTCGGCGCTGTAGGTGGGGACGTCGAGCCGGATCAGCGAATAGAGCGGCACGCCGATGTCGGCGGTGCCGTTCGAGCGGTCGACGAGGCAGCCGCCCGCGATCACTTCACCGCCTGCCGCCTCGATCGCACCGATCGCCTCGCGCGAAGAGAGCCCGGTCGTCACCACGTCTTCCATCATCAGCACCTTCGTGCCCGGTTCCAGCCGGAAACCGCGCCGAAGTTCGAAGGTTCCCTGGGGCCGTTCGACGAACATCGAATCGACGCCGAGCGCGCGCGCGACCTCGTAACCGACGATGAGCCCGCCCATCGCGGGCGCCACAACGGCCTCGATCTGCCCACGCAGGTCCGCTGGAATCTTCGCTGCGAGCGCCTTCGCGAGCCGCTCGGCACGCGCCGGGTCCATCAGGACGCGCGCGCATTGCAGATACATCGGCGAGCGCAGGCCGGAGGACAGGATGAAATGCCCTTCAAGCAGCGCTTCGGCGGCGCGGAATTCCCCAAGAACCTCTTCGTCTGTCATGCCTTCATGCGCTCCACGGATGTCACGGCGTCGGTCGCCCTTAACGCACCGATGATATTCGTGAGATGCGCCAGATTGTCCACCTCGACATCGACCACGAACGTGTGGAAGTCGCGGTCGCGGTGGTGCGTGCGCATGTTCACGATGTTGGCGCCCTGCTTTGCGAGCACGCCGGTCATCGTGGCAAGGCTGCCCGTCTCGTTGCGGAGCACGGCGGAAAGCCGCACGACCGCGCCGTCGTTGTCGTCGCCCCAGCCGAGGTCGAGCCACTCGCGCCCGTCCGCGTCGGCCAGCGTCGAGCAGTCGATCGTGTGCACGTCGATGCTGCCGCTCTGGCGGCGGATGCCGATGATGCGGTCGCCGGGGATCGGGCTGCAGCACTGCGCGAGATGCACCGAGACGCCGGGTGTCAGCCCCTTGATCGAAAGCTTCGCCTTGGGGTTGCGCTTCGCCCGCCGCTTGGCGCGGGCGTTGAGGATGCGACCCGGCAGCAGCGCGTCGATCACGGCGTCGTCTTCGATGCGGTGCGCGGCGAGCCCCATCACGAGGTCGTCGCGGTCCTGCAGGCCAAGGCGCCCTAGCGCGTCCTTGATCGCCGTGTCGTTCAGCTTCACGTCGAGCCGCTTGATGATATCCGCGAGCAGGCGTTCGCCGAGCGCGGCCTGCTCCTCATGCTCCTTGTGGCGGATGAAGCGGCGGATCGCGGCGCGCGCCTTCGCGGTCACCACGAAGCTCTCCCACGTCGCGTCCGGCTGCTGGCGGGCGGAGCGCAGGATTTCCACCTGATCGCCGTTCGCAAGCGTGGTGCGCAGCGGCACGACACGCCCGTTCACCTTGGCACCCACGGTCGTCTCGCCGATCTTGGAATGGACCGCATAGGCGAAATCGACCGGCGTCGCGCCGCGCGGCAGCTGGATCAGTTCGCCCTTGGGGGTGAAGCAGAACACCTGATCCTGATAGAGGCCAAGTTTGGCGTTCTCCATCAGCTCCTCGGGGCTCCCAGCCTGATCGAGAATTTCGAGAAGGTCCGAAAGCCAGGGATAGCGTTCGGAGGCGCGCGCGTTCTCGTCCTGCTTGTAGGCCCAGTGCGCGGCGAGGCCCATTTCCGCCTGTTCGTGCATGGCGCGCGTGCGAATCTGGATCTCCACGCGCATCTGTTCGCCGTGGATGATCGTGGTGTGCAGCGAACGGTAGCCGTTTCGCTTGGGCGTCGAGATGAAATCCTTGAACCGCCCCGGCACCATCGGCCAGCGCTGGTGGATAACGCCAAGCGCACGGTAGCAGTCGTCTGGCCTGTTCACGATCACGCGGAACGCGATCACGTCCGAAAGCTGCTCGAACGGGATGTGCCGTTCCTGCATCTTGCGCCAGATCGAAAACGGCCGCTTCTCGCGCCCCGCCACATCGGCGTCGACGCCGTGGCTGCCGAGCACGTCCGTGATCTCGGCGCTGATCCGCGTTAGCTGATCGCCGCCCGCCGCGCGAAGCCGCTCCAGCCGCGTGGTGATGGACTGATAGGCTTCGGGTTCCAGCTCGCGGAACGACACCTGCTTCATCTCGTCCATGAACTCGTACATGCCGATCCGCTCGGCGAGCGGCGCGTAGATGTCCATGGTTTCGCGGGCGATGCGCTTGCGCTTCTCGGGGTCCTTGATGAAGTGCAGCGTGCGCATGTTGTGCAGCCGGTCGGCGAGCTTCACCAGCAGCACGCGAATATCGTCCGACATCGCGAGCAGGAACTTGCGGAAATTCTCGGCCGCCCGCTCGCTTTCGGTCTGCGCCTCGATGCGCGACAGCTTGGTAACGCCGTCCACCAGCCGCGCGACATTCTTGCCGAACAGCGCCTCGACCTCTTCCGGGGTCGCGACCGTATCCTCCAGCGTATCGTGCAGAATGGCGGTGGCGATCGTCTCGTCGTCGAGCTTCAGGTCGGTAAGGATGCCGGCCACTTCGATGGGGTGCGAGAAATACGGGTCGCCGCTCGCGCGAAGCTGGCTGCCGTGCGCCTTCACCGAAAACACATAGGCACGGTTCAGCAAATCCTCGTCCGCGCCCGGATCGTAGGCCTTTACCTTCTCAACGAGTTCGAACTGCCTGAGCACACGTCCCTTTCCACGATCCTCCCAACGCTATTTGGGGTCACGGGGCGGTGCGGGGCAAGGGGGGAGTTGCTTTCGCATATCAGTTAAACCGGAAGCCGGAGATCGCCGTTTCGAGAACATGCTCGCGATAGTCGCTCTGGCCCGGCGCATCCGAGGTGCCGGCGGCGACCATCAGCGGGATCAGGTGCTCCTCGCGTGGGTGGCTGGCGCGGGCGGCGGGGGCGTCTTCCCAACGGTTAAGCTCTGCCGCGCGGGTTGCCGCATCCGCTTCCACGGCCTTCGTCAGCCAGGCGTCGAACGCGTCCGAAGGCGCGGTGAAGCGTTGGTCGCCGTAGCCGCGCATGTTGTGGAAGCTCATGCCTGAGCCGACGATGAGCACGCCCTCGTCGCGCAAGGGTGCGAGCGCGTGGCCCGCTGCGAGGTGAAGCGCGGGATCGAGGCTGAGATCGACCGACATTTCGACGACCGGTATCGCCGCGTCCGGGAAGGCGACCTTCAGCGGAATGAAGACGCCGTGATCGAGCCCGCGCTCCGCGTCGATCGTCGCCGGCAGTCCGGCATCGCGTAAAAGCGCCGCGGCGCGCGCCGCGAGTGCGGGGTCGCCGGGTGCGTCGTAGCGCAGTTCGTAGGTATGCGGCGGGAAGTTGTAATAGTCGTAGACCAGCGCCGGGCGTTCCGCCCCGGTGAAGGCGAAGCCTTCCGTTTCCCAGTGGCCGGAAACGACGAGGATCGCACGGGGCCGGGAGGGCAGGGTTGCCGCGATGCTCTGGAGATACGTCTCCATGCCGCGCCAGATGCCGCGGGGGTCGTCCATGAAGAAGCACGGGCCGCCGCCGTGCGGGATGAAAAGCGCGGGTTGGGTTGCATGTGTCATGAAAACTATGTGGAAGTGATGCGGTGCTTTGAGAAGGGGCATCTCGGGGATCCCGCGGTTGCGGAAAATGCAACGCGAAGCCGGCGGCATATTTCGCGATAATTTCGAAACTATTGCGAAGGGGTTTGAGATCGCTGCCGAACCGTGCGAAAATTTCGAAATAACATTGACATGTGTCAGAGTCGTGAGGTCGGTGAAGATGCGTAGAAACCCTTGGTTCCTTGGCGCTGCAATGATGCTTTCGGCGAGCGCGGCATCCGCACATGTCGTCACAATGCCGCGCACGGCGGAAGCCGGGCGGCCGGTAGCGCTGGCGTTCTGGGTGCCGGAAGGATGCGCGGGGCAGGCTACCACGGCGCTGAGTATCGAAATTCCCGCGGGTATTGTCTTTGCGAAGCCGCAGCTGAAAGCCGGTTGGGACATTCGGCTTGAACACGTGCCGCTTGCCGATCCGATCATCAATGAAGGTGTCGTGCAGCGCGAACGCGTGACACGCATCACATGGTCCGGCGGCCCTGCGGTGCCGGATAGCCATTTCGAGCAGTTCACGGTGCTGTTGCGGCTGCCTGGAACGCCGGGTCCGCTGCGTTTCCCCGCAGTGCAGACCTGTGCTGCGGGTGAGAAGCGCTGGATCGAGGTGCCGGATGCGTCGAACGCGCAGACCGGGCTGCGTTACCCCGCACCAACACTGACCGTTACCGCGCCACAGTAACGCTGCGCGCATATAGGAGAATGACCATGCGAATACCTCTGTTTCGCACTGCCACAGTGCTCGCCGCCATGTTCACGGCCAGTGCCGCGCTTGCGCATCCGTCGGTATTGAAGGCCAGTCCGGCGCCCGATGCGGCGGGAGCGGCCCCGAAGGAAGTGAAGCTCGTGTTTAGCGAAGCGGTGATGCTGCCGCTTTCCGGCATCAAGGTAATCGATGCCAAGGGCAAGGCGGCGCAGACGGGCAAGGCGAGAGCCGGTGCGGACGGCAAGGAGCTGATCGTGCCGCTTTCGGGTCCGCTTCCGGCGGGTAGCTATCACGTCCAGTGGCACGTGGTTTCGTCCGACACGCACCGTGTCGAGGGCCATTACGGCTTCAGCGTGCGCTGATGGAGTGGGCGCTCTACGGCGCGCGTCTTGTCCACTACATAGCGCTGGTCCCGCTCGCCGGGATTCTCGCTTGGCGGCTTTACGGAACGGCCGGGGCGCCGACGGCTCAGGTGGTGGAGTTGCGTTTGCGGCCGGTGATGCTCTGGCTTTCGTTGGCCGCGCTCGTGGGGGCGCTCGCATGGGCGGCGGCCACCCTGCTCGCCATGGCCGGATCTCTCGAGGCTGCCGAGCCTGCGGTCGTGTCCTACGTGATGACGGAGACGGATTTCGGAAGGCTCTGGCTCGCCCGGCTGATGCTGCTCGCGATCCTGGCCGGGCTTCTTGCAACGGGGCTGCGCACGCCGCGTTTCCGGGCGGTTCTTGCGATGGTGCTTGTCGCTGCGCTCGCGGGGACGGGGCACACACAGGTGAACGACCCACCGGTGCGCTACTGGCACATGGCCGGTGATGCACTGCACCTCGTCGCCGCAGCTTTCTGGATCGGTGGGCTGGTGCCGCTCTGGCTGTTCCTGCGCACCGAGAATGATGCCCGCCAGCTTGCCGTCGCGCTGCACCGTTTTTCCGCGATGGGCTACATTGCGGTCGCTGTGCTGGGCGTAACGGGGCTGACGAACATGCTGCTGTCCGTCACCGACCTTTCTGCACTGCTTTCCACCACGTGGGGCTGGCTCCTCGCCGTGAAGCTCGCCGCCTTCGCGGCAATGCTGCTGCTGGCCGCCGCCAACCGCTTCCACCTGCTGGCGGCGCTGGAACGACGGGGCGGGGACACGGTCGGCCTTCGCCGCCGTCTGCAAGGTCATGTCGCGATGGAATACGGACTTGGGCTGGGCATTCTCGGGCTTGTCGCCGCGCTCGGTATGAACGCACTGCCCTGAAGCGCACCAACTTCAGCGCACCAACTTCAGCGCACCAGCTTCAAAACGAAAACGGCGGGGAAGGCCCCGCCGTTTCAGTTCACTGCTTCGTCCCGATCAGTCGTAGTCGGGAACGATCGGCGTCGGCTTGGGCGGCGCGGCGGCGGTGAGGCGCAGGGCTTCGGCGCTCTCGGCGAGGCTGCCGATCTCGTCCACCGTGTCTTCGTCGTCCACGATCACGCGCTGCATACCCGAAACCAGCGCCTCGTTCAGCTGCACCGGCTTCACGGTTTCCTCGGCGATCTCGCGCAGCGCGACGACCGGATTCTTGTCGCGGTCGCGATCGAGGGTCAGCTCTGCGCCGCTCGAAATCTGGCGCGCGCGCTGGCCTGCCAGCAGCACGAGTTCGAAGCGGTTGGGAACCTTGTCTACGCAATCTTCGACGGTGACGCGCGCCATCGGGCAAACTCCAGCAAAAAATCGGGAAATTCGTAAGGGCCGCGATGTAGGCGCGTGCGCAACAGGAGTCAAGGAAAAGCCCCGATCCAGACGTTTCGGCGCATTGCACAGGGCGCGGCGAATGCTATGCGGGAGGCGGATGTCCGCCATCGAAATCATCGCTGCCCTGCTCGGCCTTGCCAATGTCGCGCTCGTCGTCCGGCGCAGCGTCTGGAACTATCCGTTCGGCATCGCGATGGTCAGCCTGTACGCGGTCGTGTTCTACGAGGCGCAGCTTTATAGCGACGCGCTGCTGCAGATTTTCTTCCTTGTTCTCAATGTCTACGGCTGGGTCAGCTGGCGGCGCGTGCAGCAGCGCGATACCGTTCCCGTGCGCTGGATGGGGCTGCGCGGCAATGCCGTCGTGATTGCGGTCACGGCGGTCCTCTGGTTCCTGTGGTCGAGCGTGATGCACCGTTTCACGGATGCCGCCGCGCCTTATGTCGATGGTGCCGTCGCCTGTCTCAGCGTGGCCGGTCAGATCCTCATGGTGCGACGCTTCGTCGAGAACTGGATTTACTGGATCGTCGTCAACATGCTCGCGATCGGGCTGTTCTGGTGGCGCGATCTTCCCGTCACGTCGGCACTCTATACTGTGTTCCTCGGCCTCGCCTTCGCCGGGCTCTTCCAGTGGCGCCGCGCCGCGGCGGTGGCGGCATGAAGCGGCCCGCGAACGTCGTTCTCCACGGCCCCGAAAGCACGGGGAAGTCGACGCTCGGCGCCCGCCTGGCGGCGCACTATGGCACGCGGCTGATACCCGAATACGGGCGTCTTTACTGCGAGGTGCGCGGCAGCGAGACCGATGCCGACGATCTCGTTTCCATCATGCACGGCCATGTCGCGCTCACGGAGGCCGCGCGGGACGATGCGGCGGCGCACGGTGCGTGTCTCGTCGTCTCGGATACCGATCCGCTGATGACCGCGGCGTGGGCGATGATGGGGCTCGGGCACCGCCTGCCGGCGCTCGATGCGTTCACCGATGTCGGTGATCTTTACCTGCTGATGGCGGACGATATCCCGTGGGTGGACGACGGCGTCCGGCTGCATCGCACGCCGCAGGCGCGTGCGCGCTTCATGGACCTGTCGCGGGCGGAGCTGGAACGGCGCTCGGTGCCGTGGGTGCTCGTTTCCGGTGACGCTGAGCAGCGGTTCGCCGCGGCGGTCGCGGCGATCGCCTCTGCCGGGATCGCATGACGGCGCTGCCCGTCCTTCATATCGACGCGCATATGCTGGTGATCGATAAGCCGGCGGGGCTTGCCGTGCATCCGGGGCCGAAGACACCGCACAGTCTGGAGGAACGCCTCGGCGAACTCACCTTCGGCTTCCATCGCCTGCCGCAACCCGCGCATCGGCTGGACCGCGACACCTCCGGCTGTCTTATGCTCGCACGGCATCCAAAGGCCGCGAAGCGCCTCGGTCAGCTTTTCACCGACGGGCGCATCACCAAGACCTATCTTGCGCTTCTGGATGGGGTGCCGGAGCAGGGCGAAGGCCGCATCGACGCGCCGCTCGCCAAGGTTTCGAGCGCGGATGCGGGCTGGCGCATGGTCGTGGGCCCGGCCGGCAAGCCCGCCGCCACGCGCTGGCGGCGGCTCGCCGTCCACGAGGGGCAGGCGCTCATCGCCTTCTTCCCCGAAACCGGCCGCACGCACCAGATCCGCGTCCACGCCGCGCACGCGCTCGCGTCGATCGCGGGCGATCCCGTTTACGGAAATGGCAATGGCCCGATGCGGCTGCATTCGGCGGGTCTCGTCATCCCCTACCGCGAGGAAGCGCCCGTCTCCGCCAGCGCACCGCTGCCGGCGGACTGGCCGCTCTGGGCGCAGGAGGCTGTCTCAAATGAGAAGGGGCCGCCCTTTCGGGCGACCCCTTCCGCGTGACGAGACTGTAAGTCTTAGGCCTTGCGGCGACGACGGGCTGCCCCCAGCCCGAGGACACCGAGACCGAACAGCGCCAGCGCAGCCGGTTCCGGAACGTCGTCGATCGGCGGGAGACCGAGACCGGCGAAGCCGTAACCATACACGGTCGAGCGATCACTCGCGGTCGTGTAGGAATAGGCTTCGACATCGACGGCGCCGAACGCCGCCAGTAGCGTGCGAACCGAGAACGCGGCACCGATGTACGTCGTGAATTCAGCAGATTCACCGATTTCCAGATCGCCGAAACCGAAAATGAAGTAGCTGCCCTTGTCACCGATCGAGTCGGAGATGTTGGTGTTGGCTTCCTGCGAACGCGTCAGCATCGGGTTCGGCGTGTCGAACGGATTCGACGACGTGTGCAGGATGTTGCCTTCCGGCGCGACGCCCGGAACGTAGATGGACGTGTAATTTTCGCCAAAATAGCCTGGCGCCACGTCCCAGTCGAGCGTGCGAGCATAACGCACGTCGGTGGCTGTCGCTCCACCCGTATTGGTGATCACGACGTCGATCTTGAACAGTGTGCCACCGTCCACAGCGGAATAGTTGTGGACAATGGTGAGGCCGTTCGAGGTCACGACCGTGGACTTGGCGCTGCTCGCCGTCACGTCCGACATAGCGGCCGACGTAAAGCCCGTCGCGCTGCCGCCATAAACGTAATGATTGCCGTCTCCGTTTGCAGCTGCACCCCAGCCTTCGCAAAGGCAGCCGCGGTAGATTGCGTCGCCGCCGGTATCGCCGGCGCCGGCAAGACGGAAGCCAACGCCACCCGAGCCGAGGCCGCCGTTGTCGAACAGGCCCATGCTGATGTCGCCGTTGGTGATGGTGGTCGCCTGGGCGGTGCCCGCAATCGCAAGCGTGGCGCAGGCCGCCAGAATAGAAGTTGTGAAGCGCATTGTCGTATCCCCTTGTTGCTTACGCACGCCAGCGGAACACTGCGGGGCGGACTATTCGTCGCCAATCGTTAAGCATAACCCGTGCCATTTCGGCTGGAGAACGCTAATATTCTGAACGGATTGAATATTTATCCTCGCCTGGTTTGCGAGCACTTTCAAAGTGTAAAAATAGGCGACAAGTGCCGTGTGCGAGCTTCAGACATGAAGAAGGGGCCGCCCTTTCGGACGACCCCTTTCACGTGACGAGACTATAAGGTTTAGGCTTTGCGGCGACGACGCGCGGCGGCGACGCCGACGATGCCGAGGCCGAACAGCGCGAGCGCGGCCGGTTCCGGCACGTCACCGCCACCGATCGGCGGCAGGTCGAGACCCGTGAAGCCATAGCCGAAGGCGTTTTCGCCGCCACGGCCGGTCGTGTACGAGTAGGCTTCAATGCCGACAGCGGTGAACGCTGCGAGCAGACCGGCTGCACTCGTGTCCGCGCCGATGAACGTCGTGAACGTCAGTTCTTCGCCAATCCCGAGGTCGCCGAAGCTGAAAATGAAGTAGCTACCCTTGTCGCCGATGGAATTGGAAACGTTGGTGTTCGCTTCCTGCGAGCGCGTGAACATCGGGTTCGGCGTATCGAACGGATTGGTGGAGGTGTGGAGCACCTTGCCGCCCGGGCCGGTCGGTGTTCCGCCGTAAACCGTGGTGAAGTTGTTGTCGAAATATCCGGGGGTCACGTCCCAGTCGAGCGTACGCCCATAGCGCACATCGTTGGCGACGGCCGCGGAGTCGTTCTTGATCGTGATGTCGATACGGAACAGCTTCTGGCCGTCGACCGGCGAATAGCTGTGCGTGACATTGAGGCCGCCCGAGGTCGTGACCGTCGATTTGCCAGTGTTCGAGGTTACATCCGAAAGCGCGCCCGAAGTAAAGTTCGTGCTGCCGTTGCCATACGTGTAAGAACCGGCGCCGTTGCTCGCAACGCCCCAGCCTTCGCAAAGGCAGCCCGGCGTGATGGCATCCGTGCCGTTCAGCGCAAAGCCGACGCCGCCCGAACCCAGGCCGCCGTAGTTGTTGACGCCCATGGTGAGGCCGTTGTGGCTCAGCGTCGCAGCCTGAGCACCCGCCGAAATGGCAATCGTGGCACACGCAGTAAGCACTGCACTCGTAAGATTACGCATAAAATCCCCTACATTTCATCGTTGAGCAACGTCCCGACCAATTGGCAGCCGGGAGACTTTGCAGCCGAATGTCCCTAAGCAGGACACGTGCCAGAACGCCTCGTTAGGATTTTCACATTGAAAACAAATGTTTTTTTTGTTGAGAGCTCTAAGGAAACTGCTTTCTCATCAATGAATTGTAAGATTTGGCGACACTTGGGCGGCTGTCAGCTTGCCCAAACCCGCGCGCATCCCTAATTGGCCCTCCCATGACTGATCTCGCGCACATCCGTAATTTCTCGATCATCGCCCACATCGACCACGGCAAGTCGACGCTGGCCGATCGCCTCATCCAGCGCACCGGCGGGCTCACCGACCGCGAGATGTCGGAGCAGGTGCTGGACAACATGGATATCGAGCGCGAGCGCGGCATCACCATCAAGGCGCAGACCGTGCGCCTCGAATACACGGCGAAGAACGGCGAGACATACACACTGAACCTCATGGACACGCCGGGCCATGTCGATTTCGCCTACGAAGTCTCCCGCAGTCTCGCTGCGTGCGAAGGCGCGCTGCTCGTGGTGGATGCCGCGCAGGGCGTCGAGGCGCAGACGCTGGCGAACGTCTACCAGTCGATCGAGCACGATCACGAGATCGTCCCCGTCATCAACAAGATCGATCTGCCTGCCGCCGACCCGGAGAAGGTGAAGGCGGAGATCGAGGACATCATCGGCCTCGATGCGTCGGAGGCCGTGCTCGCCAGCGCCAAGTCCGGCATCGGTATCGATGATGTGCTCGAAGCCGTCGTGAACAAGATCCCGCCGCCCAAGGGCGACCGTAATGCCCCGCTCGAAGCGATGCTGGTCGATAGCTGGTACGATCCGTACCTCGGCGTCGTCATCCTCGTGCGCGTGGTGAACGGTGTCATCCGCAAGGGGCTGAACATCAAGTTCATGGCCGGCGGCACCGAGCACCTGATCGACCGCGTCGGCTGTATGCGCCCCAAGATCGAGACGCTGGACGAGATCGCGGCGGGCGAGATCGGCTTCATCACCGCGCAGATCAAGGACATTTCCGAAACCCGCGTCGGCGACACCATCACGACCGTGAAGAACCCGGCGAAGGCTGCGCTCCCCGGCTTCAAGGAAGTGCAGCCCGTTGTGTTCTGCGGTCTGTTCCCGGTTGACGCGGCGGATTTCGAAAAGCTGCGCGACAGCATTTCGAAGCTGCGCCTCAACGACGCCTCGTTCAGCTTCGAGATGGAAACGTCGGCGGCGCTGGGCTTCGGCTTCCGCTGCGGCTTCCTCGGTCTCCTGCACCTGGAGATCATTCAGGAACGGCTGACCCGCGAGTACGACCTCGATCTCATCACCACCGCGCCCTCGGTCGTCTACCGAATGCACATGACGGACGGGACGACGCAGGAACTGCACAACCCCGCCGATTATCCGGACGTGGTGAAGATCGATTTCGTCGAGGAGCCGTGGATCGAGGCGGTGATCTACGTGCCCGACGAGTATCTCGGTTCGCTCCTGAAGCTGTGTCAGGATCGGCGCGGCATCCAGAAGAACCTCACATACGTGGGCGGCCGCGCGCAGATCACCTACGAGTTGCCCCTGAACGAAGTGGTGTTCGACTTCTACGACCGGCTGAAGTCGATCAGCCGCGGCTACGCGAGCTTCGATTATCACCAGATCGGCTACCGCGAGGGCGACCTCGTCAAGATGTCGATCCTTGTCAACAACGAGCCTGTCGATGCGCTCAGCATGATCGTCCACCGCGGTGCGGCGGAAGCGCGCGGCCGCCACATGTGCGAGCGGTTGAAGGATCTCATTCCCCGCCACCTGTTCAAGATCCCGATCCAGGCGGCGATCGGCGGCAAGGTGATCGCGCGCGAGACGATCGCGGCGCTCCGCAAGGACGTCACCGCCAAGTGCTACGGCGGTGACATCAGCCGCAAGCGCAAGCTTCTCGACAAGCAGAAGGAAGGCAAGAAGCGGATGCGCGAGTACGGCTCGGTCAGCATTCCGCAGGAAGCCTTCATCGCTGCGCTCCGCATGGGCGACGAGGGGTAGGGCATCAATTTAGGACGGTTGACAAGTTTCTCTTCCGGGGCAGAGTATCCCGTCTCTGGAGGTGCCCGTGATGTGGAAGTACCGTTTGCGTCTTCTGGCGCTCGGCGTGTTCGCGGCGCTCTCGTCCCCCGTCGCCGCGATGCCGCATCAATCGCAGCAGACGCTCACCCCGCAAATCTATCGCCAGCGCTGCCTCTTCTGCCACAAGAGCGCTGCGCCCGAAGGTCTCGCCCCCGAAATCCTGATCGGCCTCAACCCGCCGCCGGGCGTGAAGCCCTCCGATGTAATGCCGAACATCAAATGCTGGCGCCGCTGCGAGAAGTGCTGGCCGCAGCGGAAGTAGTGCCGCTTTCGAAATAGGAAAACCTGTGCCAGCCAAAGGCGATGGCTGGTCATTCCCTCCCGATAGTGCGTAAGCGCGTCCCTGCGGCGGAATCGGATTTCCGCGCGGGGGCCTCTACTTCCTCTACTTCGTCCCGTTTCGGGACGGTGCCGCTAGCCCAGCAGCAGTGCCGAGAGTACCAGCACCACACCCGCCAGCGAGGTGAGCCACACCAGCGTTCGCAGCTTTGGGATGCCCGCAGCGTAAAGCGGCAGGTAGATCAGACGCGCCCAGAAATAGAGGTGCGCGCCAAGCTCGGTCTTCCAGCCGAGCCGGTCCGCTGCGATCGCCGCGAGCAGCACTGCGGCGAACAGCGGGAAAGTCTCGAAGAAGTTCGCCTGCGCCCGCGCCAGCCGCCCCGCGAGCGGCTTCAGCGGCGGCATCTCGGCATCGCGCGCGCCCATGTTCCATTCGATGCCGTACTGCGCGGTCTTCACGTTCACGGCCCACAGGATGTGGACAAGGCCCAGCACCACGGCAGCGCCCAGCAGATAGAGTTCGATCGGCATGATTATCCCTCCCCCTTGGAAGGGGCAGACGATCTCTTATTCAGCTCCGCTTCGCAAGCGGGCGGAAAGGTGAGGGGCAGGTTCCTAGGCGGCTGCCTGGTTCCGCGCGGCGAGATCAACCTCGGCCTTGATGCATTCGGCGAGCAGGAATGCGAGTTCGAGGCTCTGGCCGGCGTTGAGGCGCGGGTCGCAGTGTGTGTGGTAGCGGTCTGCGAGCGCCTCGTCGGTGATCGCCATCGCGCCGCCGGTGCATTCGGTGACGTTCTGGCCGGTCATCTCGGCGTGGATGCCGCCCGCGTGCGTGCCTTCGGCGCGGTGCACCGCGAAGAAGCCGCGCACCTCGGCGAGGATGCGGTCAAAGGGCCGCGTCTTGTAGCCGCTGCCCGACTTGATCGTGTTGCCGTGCATCGGGTCGCACGACCAGACGACATGGCGCCCTTCGCGCTTCACGGCGCGGACGAGCGGCGGCAGGCCGGCTTCCACCTTGTCGTGGCCGAAGCGGCTGATGATGGTGATGCGCCCCGGCACGTTTTCCGGGTTCAGCGTGTCGATCAGGCGGATGAGCGCGTCCGGCTGCAGGCTCGGGCCGGCCTTGAGGCCAAGCGGGTTGCCGACGCCGCGCAGGAACTCGATGTGCGCCGAGCCCTCGAAGCGTGTGCGGTCGCCCACCCACAGCATGTGCGCGCTGGTGTCGTACCAGCGGCCGGTGAGCGAATCCTGCCGCGTCATCGCCTGCTCGTAGCCGAGCAGCAGCGCCTCGTGGCTGGTGTAGAAATCGGTGCCCTTCAGCTGCGGAACTGTTTCCGGGCTGATGCCGCACGCTTCCATGAAGGCGAGCGCGTCGCCGATGCGGTCGGCGACGTCCTTGTATTTCTCCGCCCACGGCGAGCGGCCGACGAAATCGAGGTTCCACTTGTGGACCTGATGCAGGTTCGCAAAGCCGCCCTGCGCGAAGGCGCGCAGCAGGTTGAGCGTCGCTGCCGACTGCATGTAGGCGCGAAGCATACGCTGCGGGTTCGGTTCGCGCGCCGCGCTTTCGAAGTTGATGTCGTTGATGATATCGCCGCGATAGCTCGGCAGCGAGACACCGTTCAGTTCTTCCATGTCCGTCGAGCGGGGCTTGGCGAACTGGCCGGCGAGGCGGCCCACCTTCACCACCGGCATCCGGCTCGCGAAGGTCAGCACCACCGCCATCTGCAGAAGCACGCGGAACGTGTCGCGGATGTGGTTCGGGTGGAACTCCGCGAAGCTCTCCGCGCAGTCGCCGCCTTGGAGCAGGAAAGCCTTGCCCGCCGCAACATCGGCAAGCTGCGCTTCGAGCACGCGTGCCTCGCCCGCGAAGACGAGCGGCGGATAGCTCGAAAGCTCGCCTTCCACGGCCGCAAGCGCTGCCGCGTCCGGATAGGTGGGAAGCTGCCGCGCTTCGGAATTGCGCCAGCTGGCCGGGGCCCAGGATCGCTCGGACGTCTTCATCGCGCGCCTTTTGGCGTGTGACTTCAAGGAGCGCAAGCAATGCTTTCTTGGGGATCGGATGCTTACGCCAAGCCATTTGCGGCAGACATTTTTCCATCATGGTTAACGCTCTTGTAACAATTCATCGCAAAAGATGAGGCTAAGACAATGAATGCACTTGATATTAATCATTGATGCGTACATTGTTCACATGTTCCGGGGGGACGAGGGAAAACTCCGATGCTGAAACAGTCGCCGGTTTTTGAACGCAAGGCACCAAGCAGCTACCATCACGGCAACCTTCAGGAGGCGCTGCTGAACGCCGGTCTGGAGCTTCTGGAACGGCGCGGTTGTGCCGAGCTTGCGCTGCGCGAAGTCGCGCGCGAGGTGGGTGTGAGCCCCGCGGCCGTCTACCGTCACTATACCTCGAAAGAGGCACTGCTCACTGCGATGGCTATTGAGGGTTTCAAGCGCCTCACCGCCGTGCAGATCGAGCCGGTCTCAAACGCTGTGGTGACGCCGGTGCGCTTCGCCGACATGGGACGCGCCTATGTCCGCTTCGCGGTCCGCAATCCCGCGCTGTTCCGCCTGATGTTCAGCGACCAGATCGATTCCAGCCGCGATGCCGCGCTGATGTTCGCGATCGAGCCGCTCACCGCCAACATCGAGGATGCCGTCGCCCGCCTCGCGGGCCCGCGCTTCTCGTCCGCGATGCGGCGCAAGGCGGCGCTGCGCGCCTGGTCGCTGGTGCACGGCCTGTCCATGCTGCTCATCGACGGCCAGCTGCGCATCGCGCACAGCGAGGTCGACCGCATGATCGAGGCCGTCGTCGACCCCAATCACGCGCTCGCCATCTAACGCATCAAGACGAGTTCTTCCGCCATCGTCGGGTGAACGGCCACGGTTTCATCAAGCTGCGCCTTGGTGAGCCCGGCCTTCACGGCAATCGCGAGCGGCTGCATGATCTCGGCCGCCTCCGGCCCAATGATGTGCGCGCCGAGGATACGGCCGGAAGCGTCGTCGACGACAAGCTTGTAAAGCGACCGCTCCGTGCGGCCCGCCAGCACGTTCTTCATCGGCCGGAAGTCCGAGGCATAGACGCGCACCGAACCATAGGCATTGCGCGCCTGCGATTCTGTGAGGCCCACCGCGGCGATCGGCGGATGGCTGAACACGGCGGACGGGATGCAGCTATGGTCGACCCGCCACGGCTTGCCGCCGAACACGGTGTCGGCAAACGCGTGTCCCTCGCGGATCGCGACCGGGGTCAACTGCACACGGTCGGTCACGTCGCCGACGGCGTAGATGTTCTCGACAGTGGTGCGGCTGTCCGCATCGACCTTGATTGCGCCGTTTTCGGCAAGTTGAACGCCGATCGCCTCAAGGCCCAGCCCGGCGCTGTTTGGCGGCCGGCCGACCGCATAGATAAGGAGGTCCGTCTCGATCGGCGCGTCCTTCCCGGCGTGGACGAGGAGGCTGCCATCCGCCTGCTTCTCCACCTTGCGGAACGGCGCGTTGAAGCGGAAGTCGATGCCCTTCGCGGTGCTGATCGCCTGCAAGCGCTCAGCAAGCTGCTGGTCGTATTCGCGTAGCAGCCGGTCACCGCGCAGCAGCAGCGTCACCTTCACGCCGAATGCATTGAAGATACCTGCGAATTCGTTGGCGATATAACCGCCGCCGGCGATCACCACGCGCTTCGGCAGCGCCTCCAGGTGGAACACCTCGTTCGAGGTGATGCCGTACTCGGCGCCTTCGCAGTCAGGGAAGCCCGGCCGCGCACCTGTTGCGATCAGGATCTTGTCGGCGGTGACGGTCTTGTCGCCGATCCGCACCGTGTGCGCGTCCTCCAGCACGGCGCGGCCGTGGAGGATCGTCACCTTCTGGCTCTCGAGCGTCGAGATATAGGCCTTGTTGAGCCGGTCGACCTCCGAAAGCACGTTGTCGCGCAGCGTCGCCCAGTCGAAACGCTTCGCTTCCACCGTCCAGCCAAAGTTGCGCGCATCTTCAAGGTCTTCGGCAAAATGCGCGCCGTAGACGAGCAGCTTCTTCGGCACGCAGCCGCGAATCACACACGTGCCGCCGACGCGGTACTCCTCTGCGATGGCCACGCGCGCGCCGTAGCCCGCGGAAATCCGCGCCGCGCGCACCCCGCCGGAACCGGCGCCGATGACGAAGAGGTCATAGTCGTATGCGTTCATATTTGCGGTCCGGCCCTTTGTGGCGGTAGATTACGGCTGTGTAGCGATTGGCGGACACATCCGGCAACGTCTACGGGGGAAGGTAGGGTGAGATGACAACGGTCGCAACGGCGCCCCAGGACATACCTGCCCGGCGCAAGATTCTGCTTGTAGAGGATTCGCCCCTCGTCGCCATGTCGCTCGAAACGCTGTTCGAGGACATGGACTGGGAGATGCAGGGCCCGGCCACCCGGCTTGAGGAGGCGCTCGCGCTTGCCGAGACGACGGACGCCCATATCGCGCTCCTTGATGTGAACCTCGATGGCGAGATGAGCTGGGCCGTCGCGGATGTGCTCAAGACGCGCGGCGTGCCGTTCGTGTTCGCAACGGGTTACGATGGTGCGTCGATGTTGCCGGAAGCGCACTGCGACGCGCGGCTTGTGAGCAAGCCGTTCCAGATCGCGGCGCTGGAACAGTTGTTGCGGGATATCGTCGGCGACGACGCCTAAAACAGCCGCCCGCCATTCGGCACGTTTTGCGCCGGTGTGAGCAGGACGACCTCGCCGGTATCGTCCGGGAAGCCGAGTGTCAGCACTTCCGACACGAACTTGCCGATCTGGCGGGGCGGGAAGTTGACGACAGCAGCGACCTGCCGGCCGATAAGGCCTTCGGGCGTGTAATGCGCAGTGATCTGCGCCGATGATCGCTTGCGGCCGATCACGGGACCGAAGTCGATCAGCAGCTTGATTGAAGGCTTGCGCGCTTCGGGGTAAGGCGCGGCCTCTACGATGGTGCCGACGCGGATATCGACTGCGAGAAACTGCTCGAAGTCGATGGCATCGGCGGCGGGTGCAGTGGGATCGTGGTTCAGGTGCATGGCGAAAACTCAGAGAAAGCGGTGCATGACGAAAGCGTCGACCTCGCCCTCCGACGGGTGATCGAAGGCACGGGGCAGGCGTCCGACGATGGAAAAGCCCATGCGCTCCCAAAGTGCAACCGCACGCACGTTCGTGCTGACGACGAAGTTGAACTGCATGGCGCGGAAGCCGGCCTGCCGCGCGGCTTCCAGTGAATGTTCGCACATGCGCGCCGCGAGCCCCCGGCCTGTGGCGCCTGGGGCGGTCATGTAGCCGCAGTTCGCGACGTGCGCGCCGCCGCCCTGCTGGTTCGCGCGCAGGTAGTAGGTGCCGAGCACTTCGCCTTCATCCTCGTAGACGAAGACGTGGTGCACGGGCGAGAACCAGTAGGTGAGCGCCTGATCCCGGCTCCAGTCGCGCGGAACGACATAGGTCTCACCGGCGGCGAATATGGGTCCGATGATGGACCAGATGGCGTCGTGATCGTCGCTCCGCGCCGGGCGTATGCTCACTCGACCGTAACGGATTTGGCGAGGTTGCGCGGCTGGTCGACGTCCGTGCCTTTCGCCACGGCGACGTGGTAGGCGAGCAGCTGCACCGGCACCGCGTAAACGAGCGGCTGGATCAGCGGGTGGCAGTCCGGCATCTCGATCGTCGCGACCGCGCCGTCGCCGGCCTTGGCGATGCCCACCGCGTCCGAGATCAGCACGATGCGGCCACCGCGCGCGGCGACTTCCTGCATGTTGCTGACGGTCTTTTCGAAAAGCGGCCCCGAAGGCGCGATGACGATGACGGGAACGCTGTCGTCGATGAGCGCGATCGGGCCATGCTTCATCTCGCCCGCGGCATAGCCTTCGGCGTGGATGTAGCTGATTTCCTTCAGCTTCAGCGCGCCTTCGAGCGCCATCGGATAGTCCGGGCCGCGGCCGAGATAGAGCACATCGCGGGCAACCGCGACGAGCGGCGCCATCTTCTCGATCTCCTCGTCATGCGCGAGCGCGGCGTTGAGCGCGGCGGGAGCTTCGGCGAGGTGCTGGACGATGCCGCGTTCCTCCTCGGCGGTCATCTTGCCCTTGGCACGCGCGAGGTTCGCAGCAAACGCTGCGAGCACGGCAAGCTGGCAGGTGAACGCCTTCGTCGAGGCGACGCCGATCTCCGGGCCGGCATTGGTCGGGAGCAGCAGGTCGGCCTCGCGTGCCATCGAGCTGGTCGGCACGTTGACGACGACGGCAATTTTCTGCCCCTCGGCGCGGCAGTGGCGGAGCGCGGCGAGCGTGTCCGCCGTTTCGCCCGACTGGCTGATGAAGAGCGCGAGCCCGCCCGGCTCCAGCACCGGCTCGCGGTAGCGGAACTCGGAGGCGACATCGATGTCCACCGGCACGCGCGCGAACTTCTCGAACCAGTATTTGGCAACGAGGCCCGCGTAATAGCTGGTGCCGCAGGCGACGATGGTGACGCGTTTCACTTCGGCGAGATCGAATTCTGGGATGGGCAGCGCCACCTTGCCGTCGAGCGGCTTCAGATAAGCCTGCAGCGTTTGCGCCACGACCACCGGCTGCTCGAAGATCTCCTTCTGCATGAAGTGGCGGTGGTTGCCCTTGTCGATCATCGCGCCGGAGACGCCCGACAGTGTCACCTCGCGCGCCACGGGCTTGTTGTCGCGGTCGAAGATCTCGATCTTCTCGCGGCTGAGCACGGCCCAGTCGCCTTCTTCGAGGTAAGCGATCTTCTGCGTCATCGGCGCGAGCGCCAGTGCATCCGAGCCGAGATAGTTCTCGCCCTCGCCGAGCCCGACAACGAGCGGCGCGCCGAGGCGGGCGCCGACGAGCAGGTTGTCGTGGCCCTTGAACATCATGGCGAGCGCAAACGCGCCGTGGAGGCGCGGCAGCACGGCCTTCACCGCCTCGATCGGGGCCTTGCCGTGCTCAAGCTCGCGCGCGACGAGGTGGGCGACGACCTCCGTATCGGTCTGGCTCGCGAAGGTCCGGCCTTCGGCCGAAAGCTCGTCGCGCAATTCCTTGAAATTCTCGATGATGCCATTGTGAACGAGCGTCACGTCGCCGACGATGTGCGGATGCGCATTGTCCTCTGTGGGGGCGCCGTGCGTCGCCCAGCGTGTGTGCGCGATGCCGATGTGGCCGGGCAGGGGGTCGAGCGCGAGCTTCTTCGCGAGGTTGTCGAGCTTGCCCTCGGCGCGACGGCGATCGAAGTGCCCGTCGACGATCGTGCAGACGCCCGCCGAATCGTAGCCGCGATATTCGAGCCGGCGGAGGCCCGCCACGAGTTGGTCGGTGACGTCGCCTTTACCGAGGATGCCGATGATGCCGCACATTACTTCGCCGCTTTCTTCTTGGCCGTCATTGCCTCGCGGAATCGCGCGGCCCAGCCGGGTTTGCTGTCCTCAACACCGCGCGCCACTGCGAGCGCGTCGGCCTCCACGTCCTTCGTCATCACCGAGCCCGCACCGACGATGGCGCCGTCCCCGATCTTCACCGGGGCGACGAGCGCGCTGTTGGAGCCGATGAATGCGCCCGCGCCGATCTCCGTCTTGTACTTGAAGAAGCCGTCATAGTTGCAGGTGATCGTGCCTGCGCCGATGTTGGCCTTTGTGCCGACAGTCGCGTCGCCGATGTAGGAGAGGTGGTTCGCCTTCGCACCCTCGGCGAAAACGGCCTTCTTCGTTTCCACGAAGTTCCCGATCTTGACGCCTTTCGCGAGGTCCGTACCGGGCCGAAGGCGTGCGTAAGGGCCGATTTCCGCCTTTTCGCCGACCTTCGCGCCTTCGATGTGCGAGAAAGCATGGATGCGCGTGCCCGCGCCCACGGAAACTCCGGGGCCGAACACCACGCTGGGCGCGATGCTCACGTCCGCGGCGATCTCGGTGTCGAAGGCGAAGAACACGCTGCCGGGATCGGTGAGCGTGACGCCTTCCTTCATGAAATAGGCGCGCCGCTCGTTCTGAAAGCGCGCCTCGGCGACCGCGAGCTCGGCGCGGCTGTTGATGCCCATCACCTCGGCCTCGGCGGTTTCGACGACACGCGAGGCGCGCCCGTCGGTCTTTGCCAGCATGATGATGTCGGGAAGATAGTATTCGCCCGCCGCATTGTCGTTGCCGACGCGTTCGAGGAGCGGCCAGAGATCGGAGGATCGCACGGCGAGCAGGCCGGAATTGCAAAGGTTGATGCCGCGCTCGGCAGGCGAGGCGTCCTTGAACTCGACCATCTTGCGGATGAGGCCGTCGTCTGCGTCGATGCGGCCATAGGCGCCGGGATCGGCGGCGCGGAAGCCGAGAACGACTGCGGCGGGCGCGTCCGCGCTGTTCAGCTTCGCCAGCATCATGCGCATCGTGGCACTCTCGATGAAGGGGACGTCGCCGTAGAGAACAAGGATGTCGCCATCGAAATCGGCCAGCGCGGCCTTCGCCTGCAGCACGGCATGGGCGGTGCCGAGCTGCGGCTCCTGTGTCACGACGACGGCGCCGGTGCCCGCAACGGCGGTTTCCACCTGCTCGCGCCGCGCGCCCACGACGACGACGGTGCGCTCGGGCGTGATCTCGTCCACGCTCGCCATCAGATGCAGCAGCATCGGCCGCCCGCCGATGGGGTGCAGCACCTTGTGCGTTTCGGATTTCATCCGCGTGCCCATTCCGGCGGCGAGGATGATGGCGGCGACAGGCCGGCGGCTCATGAAACTCTCACAGACTCAATCGATTCCCTAGGGCGATTCCTCGCGCCGCTGTGCCATATCGGGATTGCCATTTCCATAACGCCGGGCAAAAGGCTTGCATGAATCCGACAGCACCCTCCATCGTTTTCGACCTCGACGGCACGCTCGTCGATACGGCCCCCGACCTTGCGGCGGCGATGAACCACGTTCTGGCGCATTTCGGGCGGGCACCCGTGGACCCCGAAGCCGTACGCCACATGGTGGGCCACGGTGCGCGCCGAACGCTCGAGCGCGGCCTCGCGCTGACCGGCGGCGGCGACGAGGCGATGCTTGATGCAGGCGTGCCGGTATTCCTGGAGTTTTACGGCGCGAACGTATGCGTAGGCTCCCGCCCATGGGAGGGGGTCGAAGCGTCGCTGGCCGCCCTCGCGGATGCGGGCGCCCGCCTCGCGATCTGCACAAACAAGCCCGAACGGCTGGCCGTCGACCTCATCCACGCGCTCGGCTGGGGCGATCTTTTCGATGCGATCCTCGGCGGCGACAGTCTGCCGGTCAGGAAACCGGACCCCGCGCATGTGCTCGAAACGCTGGCACGGATGGGCGGCGATCCGGCGCGCGCCGCGTTCGTGGGAGATTCGCGGCCCGACGTGGAAGCGTCGCGCGCGGCGGGCGTTCCCGTGGTGCTCACCAGCTTCGGTTACAGCGACGTGCCGCCGGACACGCTCGGCGCCGACGCGATGATCGACCATTTCGATGCGCTGGTGCCGACACTCAGACGGGTTGCGCCTGCGCTTTTCGCCTGAGCGCCTTGCGCGCGAGGTGCTGCGCCAGCATCAGCGGCGGCATCCGCAGCCAGTGCCCCCGGATGTAGAGCAGCCGGTCGCTGAGCTTCGCACCCTGATGCCCGAAGCGGTCGCGCCCGTGGAGCTTGCGGAGCGCGAGCCTGTCGACGATGTCCATGCGGCCGGCCAGCGTTTCCGGTACGTCCGTTCCGTAGAGCCGCCGGGCAAGCCGCAGCGCGCGTGACAGCGGGGTGCGAAGCTGGTGCTGCTCGGCCGCAGCAGCGAGCCCGTCCCAAAAACCTTCGATGCGCGCGAAATCGCTCGCGAGGCAGTGAATGTCCCAGAGGTTGCGTGTGCCGCCCTCGAACTCGCCATCGTAGGCGACGTGTGCGGCGCTGTGCAGCAGCATCTCCGCCGGACCGAGCACGAACAGGCCGTCCGCTACCGCCACGCGGCTTTCAATGAGCGCGCCCGCATCCGGCCTCAGCCGCGCGGTGAGCGGCAGGATCGTGTGATGCACGTCGATCACGCCGCCGCGCTCCTTGTGCACCATCGGCGGCAGCTCGTGCATCCATGTGCGGTAATAATGGTCGTCGTAGGCGTTTTCCTTCGCCTGAATCCAGCCATGTGCCAACAATGCAGCCTCGACGGCGGGGAGCGCGGCACGCGGCACGAGGATGTCGAGATCGCCGATGCGTCGCCCTTCGGCGGCCGCAAGCCCGGCATGGAGGTAGGCGGAGCCCTTCATCAGGATGACAGGGCAACCGACGTTTTTGAGCGCCAGCGCGGCGCGGTTGATTTCCCAGCCGGCGGCGAGATGATCGCCGCGCGTGAGGTCTTGTTCCTCGGCAAGACACGTCCGCGCGCCTTCCGGCAGTGCGTCCCACAGCGGCGCGGCGCGCGCCGCGACCGTACCCAGCAGCCGCTCGGCGCGGCCGACGCGGATGAGGGCGTTCCAGTCGTCGGCGGAGAGTCCCCGCATCGATTCGGGCGCCGCGAGCGCGCGGTGCAGAATCGCGGGCGGCGTCATGCCGTCACCTTGCGCCACAGCGTTTCGAACAGTTCGAGCGCGTCATCGCTCGATCCGTATATGATATCGAACGCGGGGGCGTGCGCGAGGCAGCGCCACACCGCCTCGAACCCGGCCTCGCCCATCAGTGCCTGATTGGTCGAGGAGGCGGCGAGGCGCACATAGGTTTCGGTCCGCGTCATCGGTCGCCACGCGGGCGCGGCGTTCTCGCGGAAATGCGGGGCGACGACGAGTGCGATCTCGGCGGGCGTCTGCATCGCGTCGATCGCGGCGGCAGGCGGCAGCAGGTGCCGGATCGTGCCCTTCACCGTGCCTTCGAGCACTGGTCCGAAACGATCCGCGGGTGCGCGCGCTTCCATCGCGTCGATTGAGGCGTTCTTGAGCGAGATGGGGCGGGGGAAAGGGTGCAGCAGCGGCGCGTGGAGATCGAGCAGTGCGAACTCGTCGCCAAGATGGCGCCAGCCCTCGCGGTAAGCGAGCAGCGCCGACAGCGTACTCTTGCCCGCGCCCGAATCGCCGATCAGCAGCGCCGCCTTGCCGCCTTCAGCGGATGAGGCCGCATGAACCACGACATGCCGGCGGTAGCCGACCGCCATTTGCAGGTTCATGCCCATTTCAAGGCCGAGCATCCCAAGGTCCACGGGCAGCGGCAGCGTGTCGAAGAGTTCGAAATCGCATTCGAGGCGGAGGTTCGGTTTGATCCACCGCCGCAAGGGGCTCGAAGGCACGGCGTTCACGGCATAGTCGTAGATGCCGTCGTTGGTGGCCGCCGGGTAGTCGCGGTAAAGCGCATTCACCTCGTCGATCACGCGCCGGAAGGGCGAGCGCAGATGGAAGGACGCCGGGCCGATCCGCAGCGTTCGGGACGGCCAGTGATCAGCAATCATGTGATGCGGTCGATAATGTCCATCGCGGCCATCTCGTCGAGCCGCGCGCCGACGACGCGCGCGATATCGTCGCCTTCGCCGTCCAGATCATGATGCTGTGCAAGCGCGCCGCAAACCTCCCCGATATCGAGCGTTTGCTCGTGTAGCAGGTCGAGGATGGCGACGACAGCGGGGGAGACGACGTGCGTCATCCCCGAAGGCCGATGATAGACGAGCGTCAGGTCGTCGACCGGGCGCACGACATAAGCGTCCCGCGCCGCGGCGCGGTAACGCGGGTCGGTGCTGCCGGTCAGAGCTTGTGAACGAGCGAGGTGAGGCAGGTGAACCCGCTCTGACCCGGCTTCAGGTTCTTGATGTACTTGAGGTGGGCGTCGAACTGCTTCGTCGAGTAGATGCCGTCAGGAAGGCGTCCGGACTCCTGATAGTCGATCAGTTCCTGACCGTAGTAGTAGCCCTTCGGCGGGGGAGCGTAGCACTTGCCCTTGTCTTTGTCCTTGCTGCTCGTGCTGCTGCCGCCATAGGCGACCATGCCTTCGTCGTCGGCCGAGGACATGTCGTAGCCGTAGGCGTCGTAGCTCTTACCGTCCTTGTCGCAGACCTTGTCGATCGGGATCTGGCACATGGCGAGCGATGTCGTGGCACCGCCGCCACCACCACCGCCGCCACCGTGATGGCCGCCGGTCGCCCATGCGGGACGCAGCGTGACGACCGCCGGTGCTGCCACCGCGCCAAGCCGCAGGAGGGCGCGCCGCGAGGCCTTGCCGGCTGCCAGCTCCATCTCGTCGCTTTTGCGTTCGTCTGTCATATGCCTGTCCCGAAATCCCTCGAATACACACTATACGCCGTCTTGCCCTCATGGGAAGCAAGGACCATACCATTGCTGCGTTTCTAATGGGTTGCGAAGTAAACGGCGACCGGAAAAGCGAAAGTTGTAAAACGTGCCGACATCTGCGGGCGATGCCCTGGACGCTGACGGCGCCGGCCGGAACCGGTGGATCGCGGTCGCTTCGGCGGTCGTGCTCGCGGCGGCGGCGGGCTATGCGTTTGCGTGGCACGAGGTGCTCGGGGCGGTCGTCCTCGCGCTGCTTGCGGCCGCCGCCGGGGCGTTCGCAGCGCGCGCCTCGCGAACGCTTCCCCGGCCTGCCGAGGAGAGCGCTGCGAGCCCCGACAATGCGCAGCCCTCGATCACGCTCGATTCGCTTGAGAACGCCGCCGTGCTTGTCGATCGCGACTTCGGCATTCTCTCCATGAATGCCGAGGCGGTGGACGCCTTCGGCGCCCATGCGCTTGGCGAGGATATCCGCATTGCCATCCGGCATCCCGCCGTAATCGAGACGGTGACGACGGCAATGCGGCAAAACCGTGATTCGATCCGCGAGATCGAGGGGATCGGGCGGCATTCCACGGTGTTTCGCCTGCGCGCAGGGCCTGCGGGGGACGCGCGCTTGTTGCTGTCTTTCGCCGACGTGTCGCCCGCACGGCTCGCCGAGCGGATGCGTGCCGACTTCGTGGCGAACGCCAGTCACGAACTCAGGACGCCGCTTGCGACGCTTGTCGGCTTCATCGAGACCCTGCAGGGCCCGGCCGCGAACGATCCGGCGGCGCGTGCACGCTTTCTCGACGTGATGGCGAACGAAGCCGCGCGCATGACGCGGCTCGTCGACGACCTGATGTCGCTGTCGCGCATCGAGCTCGACAAGAACATCCGCCCGCGCGAGATCATCGACCTTGCGCCGCTGTTCGAAAACGTCGCGACGACCTCCGCCGTGTCGCTGGAGGCGGACAAGCGCCAGCTCGTGATGACCATCGAGCCCGAGCTGCCGCAGGTGATCGCGGACAAGGACCAGGTGCTTCAGGTGCTTCACAACCTGATGACCAACGCAATCAAATATGGCCGCGCCGGCACGCCGATCACCGTCACTGCCGAGCGGGCGAAGGCCTTGCAGGGCGAAGTCGTGCGCATCGCCATCGCCGATGTCGGCGACGGCATCGCCGCCGAGCATATCCCGCGCCTTACCGAACGCTTCTATCGCGTCGACACGGGTCGTTCGCGCCGCCTCGGCGGCACCGGGCTCGGGCTGGCGATCGCCAAACACATTGTCGAAAGGCATCGCGGAACGCTGGAAATCACCAGCGAACAGGGGGTCGGCACTACCGTCAGCTTCACTTTGCCTGCGTCGGTGTCACAAATCTGAAAAGATGACACCACACAAGCGCGCGGAACGAGCAACCGGGCGAATCAATCCGCCGCACCGTCGCGGCAGTGAGCGTATCAACGGGAAAGGATGAAGGCGTGCGTGCCGAAAGGTCGGCAATGCGCGCCGTTCGATCATGTCAGCAGCTGCCCTGATCCTTGCCCTGCTTGGTCTGGCCGTCGCGGCGTATCTCGCTGCTCGCGCCCGTGCCGCCGCGTTCGCTGGACGTACGTTCGCGAACGCCGCGGACCGGATATCTTCCATTCATTCGCGCCCAGCCTATCACGGCTGGTACGTCGCGCTCTGGGCGTTGGTGCCGGCGCTCATCCTCGTCCTGGCGTGGTCGGTTGTTGGCGAAAGTATCGTTGCGGATCGTACGATCGCTTCGCTTCCGGCCGAAAGCCAGCCGCAGACGACGCTCGACCGGCAGGCCTTCCTCACCGAGGTGCGCGGCGTCGTCTCGGGCCAGCTCGCGGGCGCGTTCAATCCCGCAGCCGATGCGGCGGTGCCGATCTACCGCTCGATCAAGACACAGTGGTCGCTGGTGATTGCGGGGCTCGCCGCGCTGCTCGCTGTCTCCGGTGGCGGCTTCGGGTGGCTGCGCGTGCGTCCGCACTTCCGCGCCCGGCCTCGGGTCGAGCGCTTCATCATGATCGTGCTGATCCTCTCGTCGCTGGTGGCGATCCTCACCACGTTCGGGATCGTGCTCTCGCTCATCTACGAGAGCGTCGAGTTCTTCCGCCGCGTCTCGCCGATCGAGTTCCTGTTCGGCACGAACTGGAGCCCGCAGACGGCGATCCGCGCTGATCAAGTCGGCTCGTCGGGCGCGTTCGGTGCGGTGCCGCTGTTCTGGGGCACGATCTTCATCGGCGCGATCATCGCGATGATCGTCGCGATCCCGCTCGGGCTCATGTCGGCGATCTACCTGACGCAGTATGCAAAGCCGAAGGCGCGCAAGATCATGAAGCCGATGCTGGAGGTGCTCGCGGGCGTACCCACGGTCGTCTACGGCTATTTCGCGGCGCTCACCGTGGCGCCCGCAGTGCGCGAGTTCGCGCTCTCGATCGGCATTTCGAACGCTAGCTCTGAAAGCGCGCTCGCGGCTGGTGTCGTCATGGGCATCATGATCATCCCGTTCGTGTCGTCGATGGCGGACGATTCGATCACCGCGGTACCCGCCGCGATGCGCGACGGCAGCCTCGCGATGGGTGCCACCACCTCGGAGACGATCAAGCGTGTGCTTATACCGGCGGCGCTTCCCGGTATCGTCGGCGGCGTGCTGCTCGCCGTCAGCCGCGCGATCGGCGAAACGATGATCGTGGTGATGGCCGCCGGTCTTGCCGCCAATCTCACGGCGAACCCGTTCCAGTCGGTGACGACCGTCACTGCGCAGATCGTGCAACTTCTTACCGGCGACCAGGAATTCGATTCGGCGAAGACGCTCTCCGCCTTCGCGCTCGGCCTCGTGCTGTTCGCGGTGACCTTGTGCCTCAACATCTACGCGCTCGCGGTCGTGAAGCGCTACCGGGAAGCTTATGAATAGCCCGCGCGTACAGACCGACTGGGCCTCGCCTGTCATGCAGGAGCGCGTGCGCAGCCGCTATGCGAAGGAACGCCGCTTCCGCTTCATGGGATTCGCCGCGCTGGCGCTGGCGGGCGCCTTCCTGCTGTTTCTCCTCGGCACGATCTTCGCCAACGGTTACACGGGCTTCCTGCGTACCGAGGTTAAGCTCGCGGTCGAATATGATCCGTTCACGCTCGGCATCGACAGCAGTGCGCTTGCAGGACCGGGCGCCGAGAACGCGCTCAACACGGCGAATTTCCAGGGTGTGATGACCGCAGCGGCGAACGCGCGCGCGCAGACCCTCGGTATCGCCGCGAAGGATCTCGTCAGCGACGGTGCATGGCTCGCGCTCCGCGAGGCCGTGCGTGCCGATCCCGGCCTCATCGGCAAGCGGGTCGACGTATGGGTGCCGACCTCGGGCGATTTCGATCTGCTCGGCAAGGGCCTCATCGACCGCGCCGTGCCCGAAGCGAATCGGCCGGTGTCGGACACGGAGGTCGCGGCGTTCGACACGCTCAAGTCCGATGGCGCCGTGCGCACCACGCTCAACACGACCTTCCTGACGATGGCGGATTCTACAAGCCCCGAGCTTGCCGGCATCTGGGGCGCGGCGAAGGGCTCGCTACTCACGCTCATCGTCACGCTGCTCCTCTGCTTTCCGATCGGCGTCATGACGGCGATCTATCTTGAAGAGTACGCGCCGAAGAACCGCATCACCGACATGATCGAGGTCAGCATCAACAACCTCGCCGCGGTCCCTTCGATTATCTTCGGCTTGCTCGGCCTTGCCGTGTTCCTCAATTTCTTCGGGATGCCGCGCTCGGCGCCTATAGTCGGCGGATTGACGCTCGCGCTGATGACGCTGCCGGTGATCGTCATCGCCGGGCGCATCGCCATCAAGTCGGTGCCGCCGTCGATCCGCGACGCTGCGCTCGGCGTCGGCGCCTCGCAGATTCAGGTGGTCTTCCACCATGTGCTGCCGCTGGCGCTGCCCGGCATCCTCACCGGCACGATCATCGGCATGGCGCGCGCGCTCGGCGAGACGGCGCCGCTGCTGATGATCGGTATGCGCGCCTTCGTCACCGATGTGCCGGGCGGCCTCACGACCCCCGCGACGGTCCTTCCGGTGCAGATCTTCCTGTGGTCGGACGAGGTGGCGCG
This sequence comes from Sphingosinicella xenopeptidilytica, assembly GCF_042676985.1. Taxonomy (NCBI): domain Bacteria; kingdom Pseudomonadati; phylum Pseudomonadota; class Alphaproteobacteria; order Sphingomonadales; family Sphingosinicellaceae; genus Sphingosinicella; species Sphingosinicella xenopeptidilytica. The sequence goes on from NZ_JBHTIK010000002.1 coordinate 463,816, forward strand.
CGGTTTCGTCGAGAAGACCTCGGCGGCGATCATGGTGCTCCTCGTTTTCCTGATGCTGATGAACGGCCTCGCGATATACCTCCGCAACAAGTTCGAGAAACGCTGGTGAACGATATGATGGCGACCATGACGGCGAGTGCGGAGGCGACTGTGTCGTCGCAGCCGAAAATGACGGCGCGCGACGTCAAGGTCTTCTACGGCGAGAAGCAGGCGCTGAACGGCGTGTCGATCGACGTACACACCGATCTCGTCACGGCCTTCATCGGTCCGTCGGGCTGCGGTAAGTCCACCTTCTTGCGCTGCCTGAACCGCATGAACGACACCATCGACGCGGCCCGCATCGAAGGCCGCATCGAGCTCGAAGGGCACGACATCTACGCGCCCGACATGGACGTGGTGCAGCTCCGCGCCCGTGTCGGCATGGTGTTCCAGAAGCCGAACCCGTTCCCGAAATCGATCTACGAGAACGTTGCCTACGGGCCCCGTATCCACGGACTCGCCTCCAGCAAGGCGGAACTCGATGCCATCGTCGAACAGAGCCTCGTGCGCGCCAGCCTCTGGAACGAGGTGAAGGACCGCCTGCAGGACAGCGGCACGGCGCTTTCGGGCGGCCAGCAGCAGCGCCTGTGCATCGCGCGCGCCATCGCCGTGGATCCCGAGGTAATCCTGATGGACGAGCCGTGCTCGGCGCTCGATCCCATCGCCACTGCGAAGATCGAGGAGCTGATTGACGATCTGCGCGGCCGCTACGCGATCGTGATCGTCACGCACAACATGCAGCAGGCGGCGCGCGTCAGCCAGCGTACGGCTTTTTTCCACCTCGGCACGCTCGTCGAATATGGAGATACGGCGGAAATCTTCACCAATCCGCGCGAGCAGCGTACCAAGGATTATATTACCGGCCGCTTCGGCTAGAAGGCAGGAACGCCATGAACACCACGCCCACCGCGCACACGGTCAAATCCTTCGACGACGATCTGCGCCAGTTGCGCCTGCTCATCGGCGAGATGGGCGGCCTTGCGAAGGATCAGGTTGATCGCTCGGTTGCCGCCATAGTCGCGCGTGATGCGGAGGCCGCGCAGGCGGTCGTCCAGTCCGATTCGCGCATCGACAGGATCGAGGCGGAGGTCGAGCAGCTTGCCATCGCCACGATCGCGCGCCGCGCCCCGCTTGCGGACGATCTTCGCGAAGTGATCGCTGCGCTCAAGATTTCCGCGGTGATCGAGCGTATTGGCGACTACGCCAAGAACAATGCCAAGCGCGTGAATTCGATCGCGCAGGATTCGCCGATCCGCCCGATGGTGATCGTGCCCGAAATGGCGCGTATCGTTTCGCAGATGGTGGACGATGCGCTCGATGCCTATGCGCGCCGCGATCCCGAACTCGCGCGCGACGTGTGGAAGCGCGACAATTCGGTCGATGAATATTACAACAGCCTGTTCCGGGCGCTGCTCACCTTCATGATGGAAAATCCCCATCACATCACGCCCTCCACGCACATGCTGTTCATTGCCAAGAACCTCGAGCGGATCGGCGACCACGCCACCAATATCGCCGAGGTCGTCTATTATTCCGCCACGGGCGAGCATCTGACCGATCGGCAGAAGGCCGACGAGACCGTTTATACGGTCAGCGAGGACGTCGAAGGCGAACAGGAGCGGTAGCGACATGAAGCCCAAGATTCTGGTGGTCGAGGACGACGCGAACCTTGTCGAGCTGATCCGGTACAATCTGGAGCAGGAAGATTTCGCGGTCGTCAGCACCGAAGACGGCGAGGAAGCACTGGTGCTGGCGGATGAGGAAAAGCCCGATCTCGTCCTTCTCGACTGGATGATCGTGAACCTTTCGGGCATCGAGGTCTGCCGACGTATGCGCCGCGAGCCCGCGACCGCGAACCTGCCGATCATCATGCTGACGGCGCGCACTGAGGAAGCGGACCGCATCCGCGGCCTCGAAATCGGCGCCGACGATTACATCACGAAGCCGTTCAGCCCGCGCGAGCTCGTCGCGCGCATCCGCGCCGTGCTGCGCCGCCTGCGCCCGGCGCTTGCCGGGGGCAACCTCGAATATGCGGGCATCTTCATGGATACGACCGCGCACAAGGTGACGCGCGACGGCCAGCCCGTGGCGCTCGGGCCCACGGAGTTTCGCCTGCTGCGCCACTTCCTGGAGCATCCGGGCCGTGTCTTCTCGCGCGAGCAGCTTCTGGATTCCGTCTGGGGCCGCGACGTGTACGTGGAGCAGCGCACGGTCGACGTGCATATCCGCCGGCTCCGGAAGGCGATCAATCTCGATGGCCTGCCCGATGTGATCCGCACGGTGCGCTCGGCGGGCTATTCGCTCGATACGGATGGCCGCCGGGAAGCTGTCGCATAAGACGGGTTTTCGCGAGCGTGGTGCTTCGCTAGGCAATCCCCGATTTCGTCTTCGGGGAGCAGGGCATGACCATCGATTTCAAGGACCGCGTTGCCATCGTTACCGGCGCTGGCGGCGGTCTCGGCCGTGAATATGCGCTGGAGCTGGCCGCGCGCGGCGCGAAGGTCGTCGTGAATGATTTCGGTGGCGCGCGCGACGGCAGCGGCGGATCGGCGAGTGCGGCGGAAGTCGTGGTCGCGGAGATCGAGGCGAAGGGCGGCACGGCGGTCGCGAACCCTGCGAGCGTCACCGATTTCGGCGCAGTCGAGGCGATGGTCGCCGATACGCTCTCGCGTTGGGGCCGCGTCGACATCCTCATTAACAACGCGGGCGTGCTGCGCGACAAGAGCTTCGCGAAGATGACGCTCGATGATTTCCGCTTCGTGCTCGATGTGCACCTGATGGGTTCGGTGAACTGCACCAAGGCGGTGTGGGATGCGATGCGCGACGCCGGCTACGGCCGCATCCTGATGACCTCGTCGTCGACCGGCCTCTACGGCAATTTCGGACAGGCAAACTACGGCGCGGCGAAGCTCGGCCTCGTCGGCCTGATGAAGACGCTCGCGCTTGAGGGCGCCAAGTCGAACATCCACGTCAATTCGATCTTCCCGGTCGCGGGCACGCGCATGACCGAGGACATCATGCCCGAAGAGATGCTGCGGCTGCTCGCGCCGAAAAACGTGGTTCCTGCGGCGCTCTACCTCGTCAGCAACGCAGCGCCGACGAGCACGATCCTCGGCGCCGGGGCAGGGGGCTTCCACGCCGCGCACGTTACGCTGACGCACGGCATCATGGTGCCCGAAGCCGATCGCACGGTGGAAACCGTCGCGGCACGGATCGCCGAGATCACCGACTGCACCGGCGAAACCGTGCCGACGAACGGCGCCGAACAGGGCGGTCTCGTCATGTCGCGGCTGGGCGAGCTGAAGGGCTAGACTTCGACCAGCTTCAGCAGCTTGCGCTCCAGCGGGGCGAGCAGCGGCGGCAGTTCGTGGCCGCGGCGCAGTACGACGCCCGCTTCGCCAATCAGCAGGTACTGCCCCTGCCGCGTGCGCAGCTCGGGCCTTTTCACCACACGGATCTCCGGGCGCTCCGAGGCGCGGCGGAAGGCCGAGAACACCGCTTCCTCGCGCGTCATGTCCACGGCGTAGTCGCGCCACAGGCCCGCGGCCACCATGCGGCCGTAAAGGCTCATGATGTGGTTCAGCTCTTGGCGGTCGAAGAGGACCTGAGTGGGGCCACGCCCCGCGAAAAGGGGCGTGACGTTGTTCATGCCTTCCGGGCGGAGGCCCCCGGCTTGGCAGCGGGCTTGAGGTCGGCGGGCGTGAGCTCCGCCAGCCGCTTGCGCAGCGTTTCCACCTCGCAGCGCAGGATTTCGAGCTGCTGGGTCTGCGGATCGAACTTTTCGCTGCACGGCGTGCCATAGGGCACGAAGTCTTGCGTTTCCGGCTTCACCTCGACAAGCGTGGAGCGTGCCGGGATGCCGACCATCGTCGCACCCTCCGCCACGTCCTTGGTGACGACCGCGTTCGCGCCGATGCGCGCGCCCGCACCCACCGTGATCGGGCCGAGGATCGCCGCGCCGAGGCTGATGATGACGCCGTCGCCGATCGTAGGATGGCGTTTGCCGCCGATGCCGTTGGTGGGGTTCGTGCCACCGAGCGTCGATCCCTGGTACATGGTCACGTCGTCGCCGATCTCCGCGGTTTCGCCGATCACCACGAAGCCGTGATCGATGAACAGCCGCTCGCCGATCTTCGCGCCGGGGTGAATGTCGATGGCGGTCAGCGCGCGCGAAAGATGGTTCACGAAGCGCGCGAGGAAGAACATCTCGCCGCGATAGAGCCAGTGCGCCACGCGGTGCAGGCCGAGCGCGAGGGCGCCCGGATACAGCAGGATTTCCCAGCGCGAGCGCGGCGAGGGGTCGCGCGCCTTCACCGAATCGAGGTAGGCGATAAGTGTATCGAACATAGTGGCGAGCGCTTCCCCGGGACCTTCCTGATCGGCGGAATCTAGGCGCTTCGAGGCCAAATTACCAGCCCCGCCACAAGGGCGGGCTTGCCGGTGCGAAAGAAAAAGTCGTTTGCCCCGAAGCCTCTGTGTGCCATCTGCCGCGTGCGGGCCGCCATACACTGAGGATCATATCTTTCATGCCAACGGACGTTCTTGCGGACCTTTTGCCTTATATCGCGGTAGGTTTCGCGGCCCAGCTCGTCGACGGCGCTCTCGGCATGGCGTTCGGTGTCATTTCCTCCACCCTGCTCGTCAGCCTCGGCGTTCCGCCTGCGGCAGCGTCGGCGGGCGTCCATACGGTGGAGACGTTCACGACCGCGGTTTCGGGCATCAGCCACGCGATCCATCGCAATGTCGACTGGAAGCTGTTTGCGCGCCTTGTCGTTCCCGGTGTGATCGGCGGTGTCCTTGGCGCTTACCTTCTCACGCAGGTTCCTGCCGAAGCTGCGCGCCCGATCGTGCTCGCCTATCTCTCGTGCATCGGCATCCTGCTGATCTGGCGGAGCTGGCGCTATCCGCCGAAGATCAAGAATCCGCGTATCGTCGAGCCGCTCGGCCTTGCAGGCGGCTTTCTCGATGCCGCGGGCGGCGGGGGCTGGGGCCCGGTCGTCACCTCGAACCTGTTGATCCAGGGCGCCTCGCCGCGCAAGACGATCGGCACGGTCAACACCGCCGAGTTCTTCCTGACCCTCACGGTTTCGGCCACGTTCCTTCTCACGCTCGGCGTCGAGTTCTTTACGAAGGCAATGCTCGGGCTGCTTATCGGTGGTGTGATCGCTGCGCCGTTCGGCGCATGGCTGGCGAAAAGGATCGCTCCTCGCCCGCTGCTCATGATCGTGGGCGTGGTGCTGACGCTCACCAGCGGCTTTGGTATCTGGCGCGCCTTCTTCTAGTCTCCCAAAACGGATGCGGCCCGCCGGGAGGGGGGATGATCCGGCGGGCCGCGGGGGCTTCAGTGACTTGTGTATATCCGCCTGGCGTATTATGGAGCCAATGGATAATTCTGGTCAGACTGATCGAAAACGCCGATGACATTTCTGCCCACGCTCAAGCAGCTTCAATACCTCGCGGCGCTTCATGAGCACCAGCACTTCGGCCGCGCCGCCGATGCCTGCTTCGTCACCCAGTCGACGCTCTCTTCGGGAATCCGCGAGCTCGAGACCCTGCTAGACGCCGCGCTCGTCGAGCGCACGCGGCGCGTCGTGCGATTCACGCCGCTCGGCGAGAAGATCGCGCGCAAGGCGATCCTCGTGCTGCGCGAGGCCGAAGACCTCGCCGCGCTGGCGCAGGCAGAGGCGCGGCCGCTGACGGGCGAAATCCGCATGGGCGTGATCCCCACGATCGCGCCGTTCTTCCTGCCGAAGGCGCTGCCGCGCCTGCGCGCCTCCTGGCCCGATCTCAAGCTCTACCTGCGCGAGGAGACGAGCGCCTCGGTGTGCGATGCGCTCGGGCGGGGGCAGATCGACTGCGTGCTGCTCGCGCTGCCGTTTCCGTGCGGCGACGTGGCCAGCGTGAAGCTGTTCCGCGACTATTTCCACATCGCCGCGCACAAGGACGATATCCACGGCGCGGGCAAGGTGATCCACCCGGAAGACATCGATACCGACCGGCTGCTGCTGCTGGAGGACGGGCACTGCCTCAAGGAGCACGCGCTCGCCGCCTGCGGACGTCCCGAATACCGCGCGGAAACGTCGGTCGTCGGCACCTCGCTGCACACGCTCATCCAGATGGTCGACAATCGTCTCGGCACCACGCTGGTGCCGGACATGGCGCTGAAGGCGGGCATCCTCAATGGCACTGATGTCGAGACGCGGCCCATCGACGGCGAGAAGCCGTTCCGCGAGATCGCGCTCGTCTGGCGCAAATCGAGCCCGCGCGAGGAGGAGTTCCGCCTGCTCGCTCAGGCCCTCGTCGACGCCGCGAGCGTCTGACGCAGCATTTTGCCGGGGATCGGCGGCGCCCCTGCTTCCGCCGCGCGCACCAGTTCGACGAGCTTCGTGTTCACGGGCGCTTTGCGCCCCAGCCTTGCGGCCAGCCGCACGACGGCACCGTTCAGGTGATCGACCTCGGTGCGCCGCCCGCGCGCAAGGTCGTCCGCCATCGATGAGCGTGCATGCCGGTCCACTGTAGTCTTCTGCCGCGCGGTGATGCGTCGGTAGAGAAAATTCGGCAGCGACAGCAGGAACGGCATCCGCTCGATCGGGAGCGGCAGCACGCTCGCCGGGCGAATGCCTGCCGCCTTCACGAGCCCGAGCCCTTCCCGCATCGAAAGCGCCCACGCGCGCCGGTAGTCGCGGTCGGCGAACTCCTGCGCCAGCGTCTTGCCCGAAAGCGCGTTGATCGCGTTGTTGAGGTTCACGAGCAGCTTGCCCCACAGCACGCCCTCCATGTCGGCGCTTCGCACGGGCGGGAGGCCGCCTGCGGCAAGCACGTCCGCGAACCTTGCAAGCGCCGGGTCGGCATCGATCTGCACGGGGCTGCCCGTCGCCTGATGGAAATGGGCGGGGCCGCGCGCGGCGACGTTGAACGGCACCATGCCCGCAAAGGCGCGCGCCTCCGGGAGTGCAGCAGCGATGGCGGCAACGTTGTCCGCGCCGTTCTGCAGCGACAGCACCGGTGTTCCCGCCGCGAGGTACGGCGCGAGCGCTGCGGCCGCCTCCGCCGTCGCGTCGCTCTTCACCGTCACCAGCACCACGTCCGCGCCCGCTGCGGCCGCCGGGTTCTCCGTCAGCACAACGTCGGAGGCCGGAACGAGTGTATCGCGCCCGCTCGCGTCGGAAATGCGCAGGCCCTCCGCGCGGATCGCGTCCATGTAGGTCGGGCGGCCGATCAGCGTCACCCGCGCGCCGCCCGCCGCCAGCGCCCCGCCGATGTAACAGCCGATGAGTCCGGCGCCCATCACCGCAACGGTAAGCCTATCTTTGTCGTGCATTGTCCCCACCCTTCATGCGGTTATTGTGCCGAGCGAACGCCGAATGGCAACCTGCGGATCGTGAAAGGGACAGATTATGAAGGCGCTGCTTTGCGTGGAGCACGGTCCACCTGAAAAGCTGGTCGTACGCGATGTGCCGACGCCGGAACCCGGCAAGGGCGAGGTCCGCATCCGCGTTGCCGCCGCGGGCGTGAACTTCCCGGACGTGCTCATCATCCAGAACCTCTACCAGTTCAAACCGCCGCTGCCGTTCTCGCCGGGCGGCGAGGCGGCGGGCACGGTCGATGCGGTGGGCGAGGGGGTCACGCACCTGAAGCCCGGCGACCGCGTGCTCGCGATGACCGGCACGGGCGGTTTCGCCGAATATCTGATCGCGGAAGCTTCGAAGGCCGTGCCGCTGCCCGATTCGATGCCGCTCGACATCGCGGCGGGCTTCACCATGACCTACGCGACCTCGCACCACGCACTGAAACAGCGCGCGAACCTCCAGCCGGGCGAGACGCTGCTCGTGCTCGGCGCGGCGGGCGGCGTCGGGCTCGCGGCGGTCGAACTCGGCAAGGTGATGGGTGCGCGGGTCGTGGCCGCTGCTTCTTCCGATGAGAAACTCGCGCTCTGCCGCGAATACGGCGCGGACGAGACGATCAACTATTCCGCCGAAGACCTGCGCGAGGGCATCAAGCGTACCTGCGGTGCCGGGCCGGACGTGATCTACGATCCCGTCGGCGACAAGTTCGCCGAGCCTGCGTTCCGCTCGATCGGCTGGAACGGCCGCTACCTCGTCGTCGGCTTCGCGGGCGGCGAGATCCCGAAGCTGCCGCTCAACCTCGCCCTCATCAAGGGCGCGTCGATCGTCGGCGTATTCTGGGGCGCGTTCACGATGCGCGAGCCGAAGGTTCACGCCGCGAACATGGCCGAGCTGATCCGGTGGCTCGCCGAGGGCAAGCTGCACCCTCACATCTCCCGGCGTTTCAGCCTGGACGATGGCGCCGAGGCGATCCGCTGGATGATGGATCGCAAGGCGATGGGCAAGGTGCTCATCGAAGCCTGACGATAATCAGCGGACGTAACTCGCGCCGTTGATGTCGAGCGTCGCACCTGTCATCGCAGCGGGTGCCTTCAGCGACAGATAGATGATCGCGTTCGCCACCTCGCCGGGGTCGGCTACGCGGCCGAGCGGGATATCGGCGAGAAGCTGCTGGCCGCCGCGGCTCGAAAGATAGTCTTCCGCCATGCCGGTCATCGTGAAGCCGGGCGCGACTGCGTAGGCGAGGATGCCTTCGCTCGCATGGGCCCGCGCGATTGTTTTCGTCATGGCGATCATGCCCGCCTTCGCCGCCGCATAGTGCCAGTGCGCGGGCGAATCGCCCCGGTGCCCGGCGCGGCTCGCCACGTTGACGATGCGCCCGCCGCTGCCGCGTTCGCGCCAGTGCAGGATCGCCGCGCGCGACAGGTCCGCCGCCGCTTTCAGGTTGATGGCAAGGCCGCGTTCCCACTGCGCGTCCCAGTCCGGATCGCTCGCGCCCAGCGGATTGTCCTCGAATACGCCCGCGTTGTTCACGAGCACGTCGATGCGCCCATCCAGCGCCTCCAGCGCCCTCTCCCAGAGTGCCCGGCCAGCGCCCGGCAGGCTGAGATCGGTGCCGATCAGCCCGCCGCCATCGCTGGTGGCGTGGCCGACGACGCGGGCGTCTTCCTCGCGGATAAGCGCCATGGTTGCCGCGCCGATGCCGCGCGAAGCGCCGGTGATGAAGATGTGGGGACGTGCCATGCGCGCGAGTCTATCCGCCGCGTGGCTGCCCTGTCACCATTCCCGATGGGGGGATGCGTCAGGCGGCGATGGCCGCCATGAACTCGCCGACCGCGCTCTGAAGCTGCGTCAGTTGTTCGTCCACCTCGGCGAACACCACGCGCACCGTATCCACCTCGCTCGCGACGCTTTCGGTCGAAAGGCGGATGCTGGCGATGGCGGCGGACATGGCGTCGGCGGAAAGCGCGGTCTCGTCGACGGAGCCGGTAATCATCGTCACCGTTGCCGCCTGATTGTCCATCGCGCCCTTGATGCGGTCGGCGGACTTGCGCACGCCGTCCACCGTCTCGCGGATCGAACCGTTCGCAGCAACCGTGCTCTGCGTCGCGGCCTGAATCGCGGCGATCTGCTTGGCGATGTCGTCGGTCGCGCGCGCCGTCTGTCCGGCGAGCGACTTCACCTCCTGCGCAACCACGGCAAAGCCGCGCCCGGCATCGCCCGCGCGCGCCGCCTCGATCGTGGCGTTGAGGGCGAGGAGGTTCGTTTGCCCCGCAATGTCGCGGATGAGGCTCACGATCGATTCGATCGTCTCGCTGTGCTTGGCGAGCAGCGTCACGGAATCGACCGCATCGCCGGCCTGCGCTGTCGCACGGTCGGCGACGGTCGCGGCGCCGTCCACCTCCGCGCGGGTTTCCTCGATCGTGCGGATCAGGCCTGCGGCGGTCTCGGCGGCCTGCCGCATCGCCATCGCGGACTGCTCGGCGGCGGCGGCGACCTCGGCGGATTTCGAAAGCATGTCGCGCGCCTTGATCGCGGCGGTCGCGGATTGCGTGCGCACGGCGGCGGAGCGCTGCGAGGTGCGCTCGACGGCGCTTGCGATCAGCGTGCGGAATTTCTCGCCGTAGGCATGAATCTCATCGGTGCGCTGCTTGTCGCGCAGCACCAGCACGCGCGTCAGCACGAGGTCCACTTCAAGCTCGCAGATTTTGGAAAGCACGCGCAGCATCTTGGCGAGCTTCGTGCGGTCCTCGATCATGTGCGGCAGATGTTCGTAGGCGACATCGTAGGCGCAGCTGAACGCCCCCACCGCCTCATGGCTTTTGGCACCCGCCGCGAACACGCCGTTGCCGTGCAGCGCCACGCGCTCCATCCACGCGGCATCGAGCGGATCGGTGAGGTTCTGGCGCGTATAGGCAACGCTGTTTTCGATCATGATGCGCTTGTGTTCGGGCGTCAGGTCGTCGCCCGCGCCCGCTGAAGGCCCGAAGACCTCCCAGAACGCCTGCGCCATCTGCGGCGCGACCGGCTCCAGCGCGTGCCAAAGCTCGGGCATCAGACGCTGATCCTCGTCCGTGATCCGATAAGAGCGCAGCCGCTCCCGCCAGGAGACCGTTTCGTTGTCGATCATGCGTTGGTTCTGTCGCCTGCTTTTCGCGCAAATAGGGGTGCCGAGTGCGAAACGATATAGCCGAGCGGGGTTAACGCCCCGTTAGATCGCGCAGTTGCGGCGCTACGAAGAGGCGCTACCGTATCCATAATGGAACAGGACAGGACCGATCCGGGGGCAGCGCGTGCGCGCCTTGCCCGTGTGCTCGAGCGGGCCGTACCCGGCCATGTCGATGTCGAGGCGGTCATCCCGCTTTCGGGCGGGGCCAGTTCGCTCACCTATGCGGTCGATGCCATTCGCGAAGGCCAGACGTGGCGGCTTATCCTGCAGGTAACGCCGCCCGGCCAGACGGCGGATGGCATGTCGCGGGCAGTGCAGGCGGCACTGCAGACACGGGCCGGAAATGCGGGCGTCCGCGTTGCCGAGGTGGTTGCTGTGCTGACGCCGCAAGACGGGCTCGGCGAGGGCTTCGTCATGGCGTTCGTGGAGGGTGAAACGCTCGCGCCGCGCTGGCTGCGCGACGATTCCTATGGCGAGGCGCGGGCTGCGATGCTCGCCGATTGCGCGGAATCGCTCGCCCGCATCCACGCGATCGGCGCCGAAGCCGTCGCCGACCTCCGGCTTCCGGTGCTGACGCCGCAGGCGCAGCTTCGCGCGCTTCGCGAGACCTATGATCGCTGCGAGGGCACCGTGCCGGTGTTCGAGCTGGCGTTTGCCGTGCTGGCCGATCGCTTGCCGGAAAATGGCGATCTTGCGCTCGTCCACGGTGATTTCCGTTCGGGGAACTTCATTGTCGGCGATACCGGCCTTGCGGCGGTTGTCGACTGGGAACTCGCGCATGTCGGCCATCCGCTGCTCGATATCGGCTGGCTTTCCACCAATACATGGCGCTTCGGCCAGACGCAGATGCCCGTTGGCGGCTTCGCGGAGCGGGAGGCGTTTTACGCGGCCTACGAGGCGGCCGGAGGCAGGCCGGTGGATCGCGATCTTGCCCTCGCGTTCGAAATGCTGGGTTCGCTGCGCTGGGGCGTGATGTGTATGCAGATGGGTGCCGCTCATCTTTCGGGCGAGGTGGCGTCCGTCGAACGCGCCGCGATCGCCCGCCGCGTCTCGGAAACTGAAGCCGATATTCTCTTCATGCTGAAGAACGGAGCGCTTTGAACGATGCGGTCCAGAATCGAAGCCGTCGACCTTGTCGAAGCTGCCGCCGCCTTCCTGAAAGAGGCCGAAGCCGAACTCTCGGGCCACATGGCCTTTCACGCCAAGGTCGCCGCCAATGCGCTCGCCATCGCCGTCCGTGAACTGCGCGAACGACCCGGTGCGGTTGAAGCGGAGGCTCTTGGTGCGCTGCTTCCTGATGCCGCGCTCGACGAACGTTTGGCCGCCGCTTGCGCGCGCATTCGTTCGGGCGCGTGGACAACCGAAACGCCAGGGCTTCTTGATGCGCTGGAGGTAGGGGTCACGGCGCGTCTTGCCGTTGATAACCCGCGCTTCTCGACGCTCCAGCGCCTTCGCGGTGCCTGAATCGGCATAGTTGAGAATCGTTCGCAAGCATAAGAGTTGCACGACTCGCCGCGCGCCCTAAAAGCACCCGTGAAAAGGGCACTCAACTGGGGATAAAAGCGTGGCATCCGTGAACCGGCCGCTTTCACCGCACCTCGGCATCTGGCGCTGGCGCGTCCACATGCTGGTTTCGATCCTGCACCGCGCCACGGGCGACGGCCTCGCCATCGGCGGCACGCTGCTGTTCCTCTGGTGGCTGGTCGCAGCCGCCACCGGCCCCGAGGCCTACGAGACCTTCCTGTCGATCGCGTCGGGCTGGGTGGGCATCACGATCCTCGTCGCGCTGACGTGGGCCGTTTACCAGCACATGATGTCGGGCATCCGCCACCTCGCGATGGACACCGGCTGGGGCTATGACCTCGCCACCTCGAAGCTGACCGCCATCCTCACCATCCTCGCCTCGCTGACGCTCACCGCGATCACCTGGGCGATTATCCTGTACGTCTGAGGAGTCGACCCATGGGACGTGGAACCGAAATCGGCCGCGTGCGCGGCCTCGGCGCGGCGAAGACCGGCGTGCACCATTGGTGGCTGCAGCGCGTCACCGCGATTGCGAACCTGCTGCTCGTCGTCTGGTTCATCGTGTCGCTCGTTCGCCTGCCGGACCTTGGCCACAAGACGGTCACGGACTGGATCGGGCAGCCGCTCGTCGCGGTGCCGCTGATCCTGTTCGTGGTGAGTGTTTTCTGGCACTTGCGGCTTGGTCTTCAGGTTCTGATCGAAGACTATCTGCACGAGGGCGCCAAGGTGGCGTCGCTCCTCGCGCTGAATGCCTTCGCGGTTGCCGGCGGTCTCGTCGGCGTCTTCTCCATTCTCAAGATCGCGCTCGGCGCCTGACGGACTGAATACGCATGACCAGCAGCTATCAGATTATCGATCACACCTATGACGCCGTCGTCGTCGGCGCCGGCGGCTCGGGCCTGCGCGCTACGATGGGCATCGCCGAGGCGGGCCTCAAGACCGCCTGCATCACCAAGGTGTTCCCCACGCGCTCGCACACCGTCGCGGCGCAGGGCGGCATCGCCGCTTCGCTCGGCAACATGGGCCCGGACCACTGGACCTGGCACATGTACGACACCGTGAAGGGGTCGGACTGGCTCGGCGATCAGGACGCCATCGAATATCTCTGCCGCGAGGCGCCCGCCGCCGTTTACGAGCTGGAGCACGCGGGCGTGCCGTTCAGCCGCACCAGCGAAGGCAAGATCTATCAGCGCCCGTTCGGTGGCATGATGCAGAACATGGGCGCCGGCCCGCCCGCGCAGCGCACCTGCGCCGCCGCCGACCGCACCGGCCACGCCATGCTGCACGCGCTCTACCAGCAGTCGCTGCGCTACAGCGCCGATTTCTTCATCGAGTATTTCGCACTCGATCTCATCATGGAGAACGGCGAGTGCCGGGGCGTCATCGCGCTCTGCATGGAAGACGGCACCATCCACCGCTTCCGCTCGCACAGCGTCGTGCTGGCGACGGGCGGCTATGGCCGCGCCTACTTCTCCGCCACCTCCGCGCACACCTGCACGGGCGACGGCGGCGGTATGGTGCTGCGCGCAGGGCTCCCGCTGCAGGACATGGAGTTCGTGCAGTTCCACCCGACCGGCATCTATGGCGCGGGCGTGCTCATCACCGAAGGCGCGCGCGGCGAGGGCGGCTATCTCACCAACTCCGAAGGTGAGCGCTTCATGGAGCGCTATGCGCCCTCCGCGAAGGACCTCGCCAGCCGCGACGTCGTCTCGCGCTCCATGGCGATGGAAATCCGCGAAGGCCGCGGCGTCGGCAAGGAGAAGGACCATATCTACCTTCACCTCAACCACATCGACGCCAAGATTCTGCACGAGCGCCTGCCCGGCATCACCGAAACGGGCAAGATCTTCGCGGGCGTGGACCTCACGCGCCAGCCGCTCCCCGTAGTGCCGACCGTGCACTACAACATGGGCGGCATCCCCACGAACTATCACGGCGAGGTCGTCACGCTGAAGAACGGCAACCCGGACACGGTCGTCCCCGGCCTGTTCGCGGTCGGCGAGGCCGCGTGCGTTTCGGTGCATGGCGCCAACCGCCTCGGCTCCAACAGCCTCATCGATCTTGTCGTCTTCGGCCGCGCTACCGCGCACCGTGTCGCCGAGATCATCAAGCCCGGCACGGCGCACAAGCCGCTCCCGGCGGACTCGAACGACATGGCGCTCGGCCGTCTCGATCACTTCCGCAATGCGCAGGGCGGATCGCCCACGGCGGATGTGCGGCTCGAGATGCAGAAGACCATGCAGGCGCACTGCGCGGTGTTCCGCACCGACGAGCTGCTGCAGGAAGGCATCGGCAAGCTCACCAAGACCTACGAGCGCGTGCAGGACATCCGCGTCACCGACAAGGGTCTTGTCTGGAACACCGACCTCGTCGAAACGCTGGAACTCGACAATCTGATCAGTCAGGCGATGGTGACGATCCACGGCGCGGCGAACCGCAAGGAAAGCCGCGGCGCGCACATGCACGAGGACTACCCGAACCGCGACGACGAGAACTTCATGCGGCACACCGTCTCATGGTTCGACGGCTGGGGCGGCAAGGGCGGCGGCGTGAAGCTCGATTACCGCCCGGTCCATACCTACACGCTCACCGACGAGATCGAGTACATCAAGCCGAAGGCACGCGTTTACTAACGCCCCGCAGCCGTCAGGCGGCCAAGCTGATCGGGCGTTAGCGTCAGCGTCGCCGCGGCAATCAAATCCGCGACCTGTTCCGGCCGGCTCGCGCTGGCGATCGGTGCGGTGATGCCGGGCTGTTCTTTCAGCCATGCGAGTGCGATGGCGGCGAGGCTGGCGCCGGTTTCGGCGGCAACCGTGTCCAGCGCGGCGAGGACAGCGGGGCCCTGGCCTTCCATCCATTTTTTCACGGCGCCCGCGCGTGCGCCGGAGAGGTCGGCGGGCGTCCGGTATTTGCCGGAGAGATACCCGCTCGCAAGGCCGTAGTAGGGCACCACGCCGATCGTCTCGTCGATAGCGAGCCGCTGCAGTGCGCCTTCATATTCGTCGCGTTTCAACAGGTTGTATTGCGGCTGCAGCACGGTGAAGCGCGCCCAGCCGTTCCGGTCGCTGATCGCCAGTGCTTCGGCAAGCCGTTCCGGACTGTAGTTCGAGGCGCCGATCGCGCGCACCTTGCCAGCCTTCACCAGCGCATCGAACGCGGCCAGAGTCTCCTCCAGAGGCGTCTCGGGATCGTCCTTGTGCGCGAAGTAAACGTCGATCACATTGGTTTGCAGGCGCTTCAAGGAGGCCTCGCAGGCTGCCGCAATGCGGCTCGCCTTCAATCCCTTGCCGCCTTCGCCGTCCAGCATCCCGACCTTGGTGGCGATCACCGTCTGGTCGCGTCTGCCGCGCGCCTTCAGCCATTTGCCGATCAGGGCCTCGGATTCGCCGCCGCTGTTGCCCGGTACCCACGCCGAATAAACGTCTGCCGTGTCGATGAAATCGCCGCCGCCCTCGGCGAAAGCGTCGAGCACCGCGAAGCTCGTCTTCTCGTCGGCGGTCCAGCCGAAGACGTTGCCGCCGAGCATGATGGGGGCGACCGAAAGGCCGCTGGCGCCGAGCGCGCGCTGTTTCATTCGGGTCTCCTGTCGTGCGGTAAGCATCCCGCGTTGTCGCCCGCGCTGCAACCCCTTCAAATCTGTCCCGATTCGGTACATCCCGCCGCCTGTGTTATAAGGTGCGCACACCAGCGACTCATTCCCGAACCGCTCGGCCCCGCGGCGTCAGCCGCGGTACCAGGAGAGTCTCATGTCAGCTCCTGAAGTGCGTGAATATCTCCTGCGGAGGGAGGCCGAATGTCGTGAGATGGCGGCCCGTGCCGTTGCGCCCGCCTTGCGGAAAATCCATGAATCGCTCGCGGAACAGTTTGCTGCGCGGGCTGAAGAGGCCAAGGATCAGGCCGCTTAGCTAGCCCTATTGCTCTAGGGCTGAATGTCGATCCGCCCTACACGATCCGATACACGTGCCCGCTGCCTGCATCGCGCACCATGTCGATGCGCGCGCCGTCCCAATGATAATCGAGATGCCGCCCTTGCCGCGGCAGGGACGCGCGGTCTGGGTAGAACAGGCCCACGCAGGTGCCAGCCGCGCGGCGCACGCTTGGATAGATGACGCCTTCGGATCCTGCCGCCCTCAATCGCATACCGAGCGTCTGGCCAGGGCCGTAATCGTCTGGAGAAAGCACGGCCCCGGCGCCGCTGCGCAGATCGTGAAGCGGCGCAGAAACGTCGAGCACGATCTCCCGGAACTGCGAGGTCCAGCCCGGCGGCTCGGCGGTTGCGGCCATGAAGCGCGCGTGGTGGTGCGCCGTTTCGAACAGCGCCGTTTCGAAGCTGTCGCCGATGTAGAGGACGCCGTAGCGCCCGTCGCTGAACCGGCTCGGCCGGTCGGTGCTGATGTGCGTGAAGGGCGCCATCAGATAGCTCGCGCCCGGCCCGGAAACACGCCGCGTCGGCGGCACGAGGTCGATTGTGCCGATGGTGGCCATCAGGCGCGGGTTGGTCTTCTGCTCTGCCGCGATCAGCAGCGGCCAGTCGGCGGGGTCGGCAATGTCCTCGAACAGGTCGATCGGCGGCCAGGCGCTGCGGATGATCCGCACCGCGCCTTTCCAGTCTACCTCTGCGACCGGAATCTCTGCATCATTCACCATCCGCCCCGCTCGGCATCGAGGTAGCGGCGCACGCGCATCAGATCGGTGAGTTCGCCGCCAAGCATGATGTCGAGCGCGCTCTCACCCCCGAAGACGGTGCTCGGCGCCTTTACCCATGCGTAGCTGCGATGCGGTTCGCGGAAGATGATGCGCAGCGCCTTGTGGATGCCCATCAGGTTGGAAAGCCGCGCCTTGCCGTCGCGGCCCATGCGGCCCGGGCCTTCCGACTTCCATCGGCGGTAGGTGCGAAGCGGCAGGTCGAGCAGCGTTGCGGCTGCCTCGTCCGTGATTTCCCACGCGCGAAACAGGTTCAGTGCCGCGCGGAACATGGCCGCGCCTTCCGCATCGGTGATGGGTGCGGGGCGAAACACCTGCGGGGCGGTGTCGACAAGCTGGAGCGAGGGTGTCACGGTGTCTCCTTTTGGCATCATATAATTCATATGATGCCATTTGGCAACCGTAACGGATCAGGGATTGCGGCCGGTCACCACCCATGCCGCGCCATCGATAACGACACCATCATCGCCGAGCCGGGATTCGAGCGCTGCACGCACTGCAGCCATGGCCTTCTCGCGCATGTCTGCAGGCTTGTCCGCGAGTAGGCGCGGGACCGGTCCGATCTGCGTCATGTAATCGAGTGCGTCGTCGAGTGCCGCCTCTCTGTCCGCGCCGATGCCGTAGATGAGCGGCGCGTCGAACGGCTGGATTTCGATATCGATGAAACCGGCGTCCTCGAGAATGCCCTGAAGCCGGGCGCGGTTGCCGAACGCATAGGGGCCGGGTGCTTCGGGGTTCGATTCCGGGATCGGCACGATGCCGCGCAGCGCTGCGATCGGCAGCTTCGCCCAATCGTTTTCCGCTGCGCTGCGCCAGCAGATGAAGGCAAGGCGTCCGCCGGGTTTCAGCGCGGCGCGCATGTGGCGGAAGGCTTCCGTCGGCGCGTCGAAGAACATCACGCCGAAGCGGGAAAAGAGCAGGTCGAAGGCGGCGGCGGGCAGGGCGGCGCGGCTCGCATCCTCCAGCCGGAAGTCGATCGGCAGCGCTGCGGCTGCGGCGCGTTCCCGTGCGCGCACGACGAGCGGCTCCGAGATATCGACGCCCACAATGAGGCCGCCCGGCTGCACGCTTGCGGCAAGCGCCAGCGTCGTGACGCCCGCGCCGCAGCCGATATCGAGCACCGCCTCGCCCGGTTTCGCGGCGGCCGCCGCCAGCGCCGCGTCGCCGTAAGGCGCGAGGATGCGGTCGAGCCGTTCCTGATTATCCACCCAGCGCGCGCCGGTCGCGCCGTTCCAGTCGTCGATTTGGGGTGCGTTCTTCATGAACCGGCTTCTATTCTATTTGAGAATCGTTCTCAATAAGAAAAAATGGGCTCGCCTGACTCATGCCGAACGGGCCTCCGAGTATTGATAGTGCTCGCAAAATCCCGTTCTGCGATGATGTGCGAACCCCAAATATGGGTCGCCAACTGGGCCGGGCGGTTTGTTCGGCCCAATTGTTTGTCGGCAATCTTCCCTAGCTCGTCGCGGTTTCCGTCACCGGCACCAGCTTGATCTCTACGCGGCGGTTCTGCGCGCGGCCGGTTTCACTGTCGTTGTTCGCGATCGGCTGGCTTTCGCCCAGGCCCTGTGTCGCGATGCGCGCGCGCAGCACGCCGTTCGACGACAGATAAGTGGCGACACTGTCCGCGCGGCGCTGCGAGAGCGTCATGTTGTAGGCGTCTGAACCCGTCGAATCGGTGTGGCCGACCACGTCGACAAAGGTCTTCTCGTACTGCGAGAGCACACGCGCGACCTCGTTCAGCGTCGGCTGGAACTGCGCGTTGACGAGTGCTGAATCGACGTCGAACGTCACCTTCGAAGGCATGTTGAGCACGATTTCGTCGCCCTGGCGCACGACGTCGATGCCCGTGCCCGCGGTCTTCTCGCGCAGTTCCTTCTCCTGCTTGTCCATGTAGGCGCCGACCGCTGCGCCCGCGAGCGCGCCGATGCCGGTGCCGACCAGAACTTCGGTGCGATTGCGCTTGCCGCCGATGATCGCACCAAGGCCCGCACCCGCGCCCGCGCCGAGCGCGGCGCCGATCGCGGTCTTCGAGATTTCCTTTTTGCCGGTTTCCGGGTTGGTCACGCAGGCCGTCGTCAGCAGCAGGGCCGTGGCCCCGGTGGCTGCAATCAGTTTCGCTCGGATAGACATAAGCCCCTGATCTCCATTTCCGTTTGCGCCGCAAATACGCGGGAAGCCGCGTGCTTGTTCCAACAGCAGTTCAGATTAACGCGCGCTGAGCAGACCGTTCAGATCAAAAAACCGGCGCATCATCGCCGCCACCTGATCCATCACCTCGAACTGCAGCATATGGCCCGATCCCGTCACCTGCGCGGTCGCGATGCGGCGATTGAGCTTCGAAAGGTCCGAAAGCCGGTTCATCGTCCGCTCGACGGTGATGACGAGGGTCGGCACCGAAAGCGCCGCGAACGCCGACGGGCCGTCCCAGTTCCAGATCGCGTCCCAGCCTGCGCGTGCGACATCGGGATCGCCGGCAGCCTGCGTGTCGGCAAGTGCGCGCACGGCCTCCGCATCAGTCGGCGCGATCATCATGCCACCCGAAAAGCGGCGCATCAGCGCGGGGAAGTCGTCCGTCGTCGCAAGGTCCGTCTTCATTCGGTCCCGCCCCGCGAAGGCCGCTTCCATTGGCTGGATCGCCGCCGGGTCGAGCAGCACGGCGGCCATCACGCGCTCCGGCGCGCGCGCTGCGGCTTCCACCACGATCTGCGCGCCCATCGAATGGCCCACCCAGATCGCGCGCTCGGGCATCGCCGCCAGCACGGCGTCCGTCTGTGCCGGGATCGCATAGTCGCCCGTCTTCGGGCTCGCGCCGTGGCCGGGGAGGTCCGGCATCACCGTCTTCTGCGCCGGGAACGCATCCGCGACGGGCTGCATGGCGCGGTGGTCGCAGGTCCAGCCGTGGACGAGCGCGAGCGCCGGTTCCTTGCCCTCGCGCGTAACGACATTCAGCATTGCGGTCCTTTCCCCCAAGTCCGGGCTTCAAATGCCTGTTTCCGCCGTATAAGGAAAGGTGATCATGCAACCTTTCCCCTGGTCCGACGTCGGGATCATCCTGGTTCTCATTGCTTTGAACGGCGTGTTCGCCATGTCGGAGATGTCTGTCGTCTCCTCGCGAAGGGCACGACTGCAGGCCATGGTGAACGCCGGAAAGTCCGGCTCGCGCATCGCGCTGTCGCTCCACGACGAACCCTCGCGCTTTCTCTCCACCGTGCAGATCGGCATCACGCTCGTCGGCATCATCGCGGGCGCCTATTCGGGCGCGACGCTCGGCGGGCCAGTGGCGGAGCGGCTCCATGCGCTCGGTGTGCCGGAAAGGCTGTCCGGCGAAGCCGGGATCGTGGTCGTCGTCTCGCTGATCACCTATTTGTCGCTCACGGTGGGTGAGCTGGTGCCGAAGCAGCTCGCGCTGCGCAGCCCGGAACGCATCGCCGTGCTGATCGCGGCGCCGATGTCTGTGCTCTCACGCGTCACCGCGCCGCTCGTCTGGGTGCTCGAGCGGTCGACGAAGACGCTTCTGCGGCTGTTCGGCGCGGCCGCGGAAAACGCCGATCATGTTACTGCCGAGGAACTCCACCTCATCGTCTCCGAAGCGACCAACGCCGGGGTGATCGAGGAGAGCGAGCGCCAGATGATCAGCGGTGTCATGCGCCTCGCCAACCGCTCGGTGCGCGCGGTGATGACGCCGCGCACCGAAATCGATTGGCTCGATATCGAGTCCGACGAGGCCGAGCTTCGCGCCGAACTGATCGCGACCCCGCACACGCGGCTGCCGGTGGCGGAAGGCTCCGTCGACCGGATCGTCGGCGTCGTGCAGGCGCGCGATGTCGTAGCCGCGATCCTCGATGGCCGCCCGCTCGATCTGAAGGCGCTGCTCCGGCCCGCGCCCGTCGTTCCCGATGCGATGGATGCGGCGGACGCGCTCGAAGTCTTGCGGCGCGCCGACGTGCCGATCGCGCTCGTTCACGACGAGTACGGCCATTTCGAAGGCATCCTCACCCCGGCCGATCTGCTCGCGGCGATCGCGGGGGCGTTCAAGTCCGATCTCGACGAGGGCAGCGAACCCGATGCCGTGGAGCGCGCCGACGGCAGCTGGCTGCTCGCCGGCTCGATGCCCGCCGACGAGATGGCCGAAACGCTCGGCACGCGCCTCCCCGCCGACCGCGACTACCAGACCGTCGCCGGCTTTGCGCTCAGTGTGCTCACGCACCTGCCCGAAATCGGCGAGACCTTCGCCTACGATGGCTGGCGCTTCGAGATCGTCGACATGGACGGCCGAAAGATCGACCGGCTCCTCGCGGCGCCAGCGGCGAACCCCGAACCCTAACGCTGCGCCCTCAGCGCCGCCACCTCGGTCTCCAGCCGGTGCAGCGTATCGATCACCGCCATGTCGAGCTTTTCGTGAAGGCGCAGGATTTCCAGCTCGGCGCGCAGGTTCACCTCGTAGTCAAGCCGTGCGGCGAGCCGGTCTTTGTCCGCCTGCCGGTTCTGGCTCATCATGATGACGGGGGCCTGGATGGCGGCGAGCGTCGATAGCATCAGGTTGAGAAAGATGTAGGGGTAAGGATCAAAGGCAAGGCCCAGTTCCTTGAGGATCCCACTGTTCAACAGCATCCAGCCGAACAGAATAACCGCGAACGCGATGATGAAGCCCCACGAGCCCCCGACCTCGGCGACACGGTCCGCCAGTCTATCTCCGACTGTTGCGTCCTCTTCGGCGAGCAGGCCCGCATCGCGGCTGATCGGCGTTCGCTTCGAAACATGCTCGAGAACGCGTTTTTCGTGGTGCCCGAGATTTTCCGGTGCGCTGCCGAGCAGACGCTTCGAAACTTCGGCGATATCGATCGGACGCATGGGATGGCCTCTTGCTGGTTCGCGCCGACTTTAGAAAACGCCGCGGCCCCGATCCATCCCCCGCAATCAGGCGGCGAGAACGCCCCAGCGGCCTTCCCAGCCTTGGAGGCCCCAGTCCTCCGGGTTTTCGGAGGAAACGATTGCGTCGCCAACTGCATCCGTCAGCAGGTTCACATCCTGTGGGGCGATCGACGTCTGCTTTGCGATCGAGAAGAAGATGCGCACGACCGGGCGGGTCAGATCGGCCGGGTTAACGTCGGTGACGACCGCAAGATGCTCCGAACGCAGCCGCACGACCGTGCCGACGGGATAGATACCTACACTGCGAATGAATGCGGTGAGGATATCGGGATCGAAATGGCCGCGCGAGCCGAACATCGTCTTCAGCGCCATGTTCGGCACCCATGCCTCCTTGTAGGGGCGGTTGGATGTGAGCGCGTCGTAGACGTCGCAAACCGCGCCCATGCGCGCGACGAGCGTGATCTGGCTGCCTTTCAACCGTTTCGGATAGCCCGTGCCGTTGATCCGTTCGTGGTGATGGAGGCACACGTCGAACGCCATTTCGGGCACGTCGCGGCTCTGCGAGAGCAGATGGTGGCCGCGTTCGGTATGAGTCTTCATGATCGAATATTCGGCGCTGGTGAGATCGCCGGGCTTGCCCAGCACCTCGGCCGGCATCGCCATCTTGCCGATATCGTGCAGCAGCCCCGCGACCCCGGCATCGCGAAGCGAATCCCTGTCGAAGCCGCCGACCTCACGGCCGAGATTGATCATCAGTGCCGCCACCGCCACCGAATGGACGTACGTATATTCGTCCTTGGATTTCAGCCGGAGGATGCTGGTCAGCGCCGATTGGTTGCGCGCGATGGAGGCCGCGATCTCGTCCACCAGCGGCACCAGCATCTCCGCTTCCACGATGCGGCCGAGTCGCGCCTGATCGTAAAGCTCAGTCATCACGAGCTTGGCGTTCTCGGCAATGCGGCTCGCCCGCCCGAACTCCTCGGCAAGGCTGCAGGGTCCGTCCGCCGGCTCCGTTGCCGATGGCGCCGGGCCGGGCGTGTGCAGAGGAACGACCGTGGCTTCCGGCGGCGCGTCTTCGGCGGCCGTCGCGGCCTGCCGGGCGATGGCTTCGGCCGTTACCTCTTCCACTGCCGCTTCCGCTGCAACCGGCACCGCTTTCGGCGGTTGATCGACGTCAACGCCGCGCTCCGTATCGATCACTACGGCATCGGCGCGGCTCGTGCGCAGCGCCGCCACGTCGTCGGCTTCGGTCAGCAGGAATCCGGCCTTCATGAAGGGATGCGAGAACCACGACCCCTCGATCGCATGGATGAACATGCCGGACCTGATCTGGTCGCGCCGAATTCGCTTTAACACCCGCAATCCCTGTTCTCTTTCAGACGCAGCCTGCGCCTTGCCCCGAACAGCTTATGGCACACCAGCCTTGAACGAGACGCTGACGGTTAAGGTTAACATCCTCGTAAACCTTGCGAATTCTTCGCTGCGTTCATGGACTTGCATCTAAGCAAGGTGGGCTGGCATTGTCGGCGACTTGTCGTGAGGAGTGTCTACGAATGCGTAATGTTGTTGCTGCGGTGTTGCTTGCAGGTTTTCTTGGGACAACGGCAGCCGAAGCGCGCCCGGTCGCCTTTGCCGATCGTGCGCCCGCTGGCAGCGCGGCGATCGTTCTGCCGCTTGCTGCAAAAGAGGATCTGGCTGTGCGCGGCGCTTCGCTCGATGCCGCGGCCCGGGATGCCATCGGCCGTGCGCTCGATGCCGCGGCGTTCGACTACAAGGCGAAATCGACGCTCGTCCTGCGCGGCATCGGCGCTTGGCAACAGATCGTCGTCATCGGTGCAAAGGATGGGGTGACACCTGCCGGGCTTCAGGACATCGGGGGCCTTGCCGCACGGGAGACGGGATCGGCGGACGGTCCTGTGGCGCTTCTCGCCGCAGGCCTCGGGCCGGGCGTGGCGGATGCCGCCGCCAATCTCGCCATCGGCGCGGACCTCGGCGGCTACAGCTTCGATCGCTACAAGGCGCCTTCCGCAAAGCCGCGCGCGGCGGGCCGGGATGCGCCGCTCACCGTGGTCGGCGCAGCCGGTGCGGAAAGCTACGCCGGACAGGGCAGGGCGCTTGTCGAGGGCGTCACGCTCACGCGCGATCTCGTCAGCGAGCCCTCGAACGTCAAATACCCCGAAGTGTTCGTGGAGCGCGTGCGCGAAGCGTTCAAAGGCGTCGCCAGGGTGCGGATCGAGGCGCTCGGCGTGCCGGAGATGGAAAAGCTCGGCATGGGCGCGATCCTCAGCGTCGGCAAGGGCTCGCCGCGCCCGCCGCGGATGCTGATCGTCGACTATCGCGGCGGCGGCAGCGAGGCGCCGATCGTGCTCGCGGGCAAGGGCATCACCTTCGATTCGGGCGGCATTTCGCTGAAGCCCGGCGCGGGCATGTGGCGGATGCGGACGGACATGGCCGGCGCCGCCGCGGTTGTCGGCACTGCGCTGTCGCTTGCGAAGAGCGGCGCGCCCGTCAACGTGGTGGCCGTTGCCGCACTGGCGGAAAATATGCCCGACGGCGGCGCGACGCGCCCCGGCGATGTCGTGAAGGCCTACAACGGCAAGACGATCGAGGTGACGAACACTGATGCCGAAGGCCGTGTCGTGCTCGCCGACGCCGTCTCCTATGCGGACGCGCGCTACAGCCCTGCGGCGATCGTCGATATCGCAACGCTCACCGGCGCGGTCGGCGGCGCGCTCGGAGACGAGTATGCCGGGCTCTTCAGCCGCCACGACGCACTCGCCGCGCAGCTCACGGCGGCGGGCAAGACGGTCGGTGAACCGCTTTGGCAACTGCCGCTCAATCCCGTCTACGCCGAAACGATGAAATCGGGCGTCGCCGATATCCTGAATTCGGCCGAAGGCGGCAGGCCGGGCGCGGGCCTCGGTGCATATTTCATCGGCGCGTTCGTGAAACCCGAAACAGCGTGGGCGCATCTCGATGTCGCCTACACGGTCTGGACGGACAAGGGCCAGCCCAAGGCGCCGAAGGGCGCGGTGGGTTACGGCGTGCAGTTGCTCGACAGCTTCGTGCGCAACTGGAAGCCTGTGTCGCGTGTGGCCGGTGACGGCGGACGCTGATCTTTGGGGGGCGGCCGGTAACGGTCGCCCCATTTCTATTCGGCAGGCTCAAGGTGGCTGCGAGGGACCCATCCTGCACGCCCGCTTGGGGCACGGCACATCACCCAGCCATGGGTTTCGTTTAAGGCTTCCAATACATCGCCTGCCGCGCAGTCCAGTTCGACCGCCGTGTAATCACTGCCCGCGATTGAGCCTTCCGGGCCCGCGGCGATCAGCGAATCCGGCACCCAGCCCTCTTTTCCCGCTGCGCTGCGCGCCCACAGCCAGCGGTGGCCTTCCCAGATATCTTCCTTGCCGCTCAACACGATGCATTCTCCCGCGCCGACTGCGATGGGATCGCTGTAGACCGTCGTCCAGTTCTTGATGACGCGGTAGCGCATCTGGCGCTGTCTAGCGCATCGCCTTTTCCGCCTGCGTCCAGGCGAGCTTCGCAAGCGGCACCAGCCGTTCGCTCATCGCGGCGGCGTGGGCGTTGGAGGCGGTGCCGCGAATGTACCGCCCCTTGATGCCGTGGATGATCGCGGCAAGGCGGAACATGTTGAAAGCGACATAGAAATCGAGATTGGGAATGCCGCTGCGTCCCGTGCGGCGGCAATAGGCCTCGACATATTCGGCCTCGCTCGGAATACCGAGCGCCACCAGATCCTTGCCGACAAGGCCCGCTGTTTCTTCCGGCGGCATCCGGTACATCATCAGGTGATAAGTGAAGTCGGCGAGCGGGTGGCCGAGCGTCGAAAGCTCCCAGTCCAGCACCGCAAGCACTTTGGGCTCGGTGGGGTGGAAGATCATGTTGTCGGCGCGGTAGTCACCGTGGACGACGCTCGTCTCGTCACCCGGCGGGATGTTCGCGGGCAGCCATTCGCACAGCCGGTCCATCTCCTCGAAATGCCCGGCCAGTTCGTCGTCCTTGTATTGTCCGGCCCAGCGCCCGATCTGGCGGGCGAAATAGTTGCCGGGCTTGCCGAAATCGCCAAGGCCGATCGCTTCGGGGTCGAAATTGTGCAGGTCGGCGATGGTCTTGTTCATCGCATCGAAGTGCGCGGCGCGGCTTTCGGGCGATTCGCCGGGGAAGGACGTGTCCCACACCACGCGCCCGTCGACGCAGTCCATCACGTAGAACCACGTGCCGATGACATCCTCGTCGGTGCAGAGCCCGTAGGCGCGCGCGACGGGGAAGCCCTGCGCGCAGAGCGCGCTGATCACGCGGTACTCGCGGTCGACGGCGTGCGCGGACTTCAGGAGCTGCCCCGGCGGCTTGCGGCGCATCACGTAGCTCTTCGCGGGCGTCACCAGCTTGTAGGTCGGGTTCGACTGGCCGCCCTTGAACTGCTCAACCGTCAGCGGTCCCGCGTAGCCCTCCACGTTGGCCCGCATCCAGTCCGCAAGCCGGGCCTCGTCGAAGCGGTGCTGCTCGCGGACGGCCTGCGTTCCGGAGAACTGCTCCTGCTTGGTGGTCACGCCGTTTGTTCCTCCCGCTTTATGGCTCTCCAGCCGATATCTGACCTGTAGAAGCCCTCCGGCCACCTGATCTTTTCGGCAGCCGCATAGGCCCGGTCGCGCGCCTCGCGGACGGTGGGCCCGGTGGCGGTGACATTCAGCACGCGCCCGCCGTTCGCGATCAGCCGTCCGTCGTTATCCCGCGTCGTTCCCGCGTGGAAGACGACGACGCCTTCGCCTGCCGCCGTCTCGACGCCTTCGATCACCGTGCCCTTCTTCGGCGTGCCGGGATAGCCCTCGGCCGCCATTACCAGCGTCAGCGCGGGGGCATCGTGCCACTGGATGCCGACGTGTTCGAGCCCGCCGTCCACTGCCGCGAGCAGCACGGGCACGATGTCCGATTTCATGCGCAGCATCAGGACCTGGCATTCGGGGTCGCCGAAACGCGCATTGTATTCGATGAGCTGGGGGCCGGTTTCGGTCAGCATCAGTCCCGCGTAGAGCACGCCCACATAAGGGATGCCGTCCGCCGCCATCGTGTTCACCGTGGGCTGCACGATCTCGCGCATCACCTGCGCTTCGAGTTCGGGCGTCAGCACGGGCGCGGGCGAGTAGGCGCCCATGCCGCCGGTGTTCGGCCCGGTGTCGCCGTCGCCGACGCGCTTGTGGTCCTGTGCAGAGGCGAGGGGGAGGGCGGTCTTGCCGTCGACGAGCGCGAAGAAGCTCGCCTCCTCGCCGGTCAGAAACGCTTCGATCACCACCTCGGCACCCGCTGCGCCGAAGCTGCCGCTGAACATGTCCTCAATCGCCGCGTCCGCGTCTTCGCGCGTCTCGGCGATGATCACGCCCTTGCCCGCAGCGAGCCCGTCCGCCTTGATGACGATGGGAAGTCCACGCGCCGCCGCATAGGCCTTTGCAGTGCCCGCGTCGGTGAACCGTTCATAAGCGGCGGTTGGGATACCCGCGCGCTTGCACAGGTCTTTCGTGAAACCCTTGGAGCCTTCGAGTTGCGCGGCCTTCGCGGTCGGGCCGAACGCCTTGATGCCCGCCGCCGTCAGCGCATCCACCAACCCCTCGACGAGCGGTTGCTCCGGCCCCACCACAACGAGGCCCACAGCGTTCGTGCGGCAGAAGTCGATCACGGCTGCGTGGTCGGCGGTGTTCAGCGGCACGCATTCGCAGACCTCCGCGATCCCGGCATTGCCGGGCGTGCACCACAGCGTGTCGCAGAGCGGCGACTGGGTGATTTTCCAGGCGAGCGCATGTTCGCGGCCGCCGCTTCCGATAAGGAGGATGTTCATGGCCGGGCCTTGTAGAGCGTGCGCCGAGCGCTTAGCAACGCCTGATGGACGCCCCCGACAACGCCCATGAATTCACAGTCTCCGAACTCTCCTCGGCGCTGAAGCGCAGCATCGAGGATCAGTTCGGGAATGTGCGTCTGCGCGGCGAGATTTCGGGCTGGAAGGTGCCCGCCTCCGGCCACGCCTATTTCGCGCTGAAGGACGATGCGGCGCTCATAGACGCGGTCATGTGGAAGGGAGGGCGCGCGCGCCTCAATTTCCGGCCCGAAGACGGCATGGAGGTGGTCGCCACCGGCCGTCTCACCACCTATCCGGGCCGCTCCAAGTACCAGATCGTCGTCGAATCGCTGGAGCTTGCGGGGGAGGGCGCGCTCCTCGCGATGATCGAGCGGCGCAAGGCGATGCTCGCTGCCGAGGGGCTGTTCGCCGCCGAGCGCAAGCGGCCGATTCCCTGGCTGCCGGAGCTGATCGGCGTCGTCACCTCGCCAACGGGCGCGGTGATCCGCGATATCCTCCACCGCCTCGGTGACCGTTTCCCGCGTGACGTGCTGGTCTGGCCGGTGAAGGTGCAGGGCGACGGTGCGGCGGACGAGGTCGCCGCGGCGATCCGCGGCTTCAACGCCATGCCGCGCCGCCCGGACGTGATCATCGTCGCACGCGGCGGCGGCTCGATCGAGGACCTGATGGCCTTCAACGAAGAAATCGTCGTGCGCGCTGCGGCTGCGTCCGAAATCCCGCTCATCAGCGCCGTCGGCCACGAGACTGACACCACGCTCATCGATTTCGCCTCGGATCGCCGCGCGCCGACGCCCACCGCCGCCGCCGAGCTTGCCGTGCCCGTCCGCGCCGAGCTGGTCGCAGGCGTCTCATCCTTCGCCGCCCGCCTCGACCGCTGTATCGCGTCCGCGACCGAGACGCGTGGGGAGCGCCTCCACCTCTGGTCCGCCCGCCTCCCAACCCCTGCGGCAATCCTCGGCATGAAGACGCAGCGTCTCGATGATATCGGTGAACGCCTCCCCCGCGCCCTCCGCGCCGCCGCGAACCAGTGGCAGTCCCGCTACGCCCGCGCCGCCGAACCTCTCCGCGCCGCCATGCGCAGCCGCATCGCCGACGCTCGCCACGATCTCGCCAGCGCCGCCACGCGCCTCCGCCCGACACTGCTATCCGGCCTCGCCCAGCGCACTGCCGACCGCATCGGATCGTCGGGTCGCCTCCTCGAGTCGCTCAATCCGCTCGCCATCCTCGCGCGCGGCTACGCTGTGGTCACGCGCCCGGACGGCAGCCTAGTTAAGAGCGCGGACGAGGCCCGCCGCGAAGTCCGCCTCGGCCTCCGCTTCGGCGACAGCCGCGATTCGGTGGAGGTCATGGTTGGCGGAAAGCCCCGCAAATCCACTCGCGAGAGCGATGCGCCCTTGCAGGCGAAGCTCCTGTAGGCGACATTATGCCCGCTATGCTCAAACTCGGTGAAGGCCGCCCGGCGCGGCTCCAGTATCTTTCCGGCTCCTATCGCGTGCTTCAGCAGGGCGACCACGTGACCTGCGCGGTCACCGGCACGCGCGTCCCGCTGCAGAACCTCCGCTACTGGAGTCACGAGCTTCAGGAAGCCTATGTCTCCGGCGAAGCCGCTGCTGCCCGCTATGCCGAAATGCGGGCGCTGGGCCGCCTCTAGCGCCACCCCGCCCGCACGGCTGCAAGACGATGAAATCATTGTCAGCCTCGGTGGTGCCAGCCGAGTGATGCGGCGCGCGCGTTTCGATCCTGCCACATTGTTGTCACGGCCCTTGCGGCCGCGCTGTTGAACGGTAATAAAATTACAATTTTAGTGTCGTTTTCGTTACCTGTGTGCACTCACTGTTGCGTGATCATCACACCGCCGGTTTGAAGCGATCGGGTCGTCTTTGACCTGCTTTACACTTCAACAACATTTCGGGACAAACGCATAAGTCCAAAATGGACTGCGTCGATACGTGTTTCGGCATCGGAAAGGGGACGACGGACCGAAACAAGGTCAATCCACACCGGTGCATTCATGCAACAGGTATCGACGACAAAACTGGGACAAACTGTTAAAGGACTGGGACGTGAACAACGCGAAAATTTCGCTTTATCGTCGTGCGCTGTGTTCAAGCAGCGTACTCGTTGCCGCGACCTCCATTGCTATTCCTGCGCTCGCGCAGGAGCAGGAGGTGGCCGACGCTGTTGAAGAGACTATCGTCGTCACCGGATCGCGCATCGTGCGCCCGAACATGGAGGCAAATAGCCCCATCACTGTGGTGACTGGTGTCGACACGGTCAAAAACGCCGACATTACACTCGACACCTTCCTCAACACGCTGCCACAAGTGAACCCGGCGGGTACTAGCACGTCGAACAACCCCGGCAACGGCGGCCAATCGAACGTCAACCTTCGCGGTCTCGGTGCCAACCGTAACCTCGTTCTGGTTGATGGTCGCCGTCCGATGGTGTCGGCGTCCGATCAGTCGGTCGACCTCAACACGATTCCGCAGCAGCTCATTGAGCGTATTGATGTCATCACCGGCGGCGCCGGCGCGACATATGGTGCGGACGCCATTGCCGGCGTCGTCAACATCCGTCTCAAGAAAGATTTCGAAGGTATCGATCTTCGCGCCACCTATTCCAATTCGGTGCCGGGTACCGATGCGCGCGAGTATCAGATTGGCGGCGTGATCGGTGGCAACTTTGCCGATGGTCGCGGCAATATTGCGTTCTCGGCCGAATATTCGAAGCGTCAGGGCCTCGTAAAGGGGCAGCGCGCTTTCGCAGAGCAGGCGACGTCCACGACGGGTACTCCGCCGGTGGGCCGTCTCGTGGAAGCGAGTGCGAACGGCATATCCCAGGCTGCGATCAATTCTCTGTTCGCCTCTTACGGAGTAGATGCTGCGCAGGCGCCGATTGCCGGTCTCAGCCAGATGCACTTCAACTCGGATGGCACATTGTTCGGCGGTGGTACTTTCAATAACCCGCTCGATGTTTCCAACTATCGTTATGGTGTCGGTGGCGCGGCCGCTGCGAACGAGAACTTCTTCCCGGATTTCTATTCGTATAACTTTGATGCCATCAATCTCCTCGTTCTCCCGCTTGAGCGTAAGTCAGCGTTCATGCGCGGTCATTACGAGATCAGCCCGTCGTTCGAGTTCTTTACGCAGGCGGGCTATACCGAGTATAAATCGGCCACCGCTTTGGCGCCAACGCCGGTGGGCGTTCGTATCTACAATCCTGCAAATCCCGGTGGCCCAACCTTTGCAACATCCGCGTTGGTTGCGCCCGGTGGCTTTGTGACCAACAGCATTGTTCCGGTCACGAACCCGTTCATTCCGGCTGATCTGGCCGCGCTCCTCGCAACGCGTACAGGTGATGACGCGGGCTTGGTCGGCTCCGGTGCAACGGAACCGATCCGGATGTCGATCCGCTCGCTCGGCACGGGTCTGCGTCAGCAGAATCTCGAAAACCGGGTTATCCAGGGTCTCGCGGGCCTTCGCGGCGAGATCACCGAAGGCTGGCGCTACGAAGCTTATTATTCGTGGGGCAAGACGACCATTGATGCGTCGAATACCGGTAACGTCAATGTCCAGAATCTTCAGACACTTCTGGAGGCGGAGGACGGCGGTGCGAGTATTTGCGAGGGCGGCTATAATCCCTTCGGTATCCAGCCGGTCTCCGCGGAATGCGTGGAATACCTGAATGAAACCGGTGTCACCCGCACCACCTTTACGCAAAAGATCGCGCAGGCGTACGTTCAGGGCGACCTCGTCGAGCTGCCTGCGGGTACGCTGTCGATAGTAGGCGGCGTTGAAAGCCGCCGCTTCCGTTACGCTTTTGATCCGGGTGCCCTTTCCGGGCCGATCGCCGGCTTCAACACCTCGTCTCCCGATCTTGGCACCAACAAGTTCCTCGATTTCTTCGGGGAGCTCTACGTGCCGATCGCCAAGGGCGCGGCCTGGGCGGATTCACTTGATCTGTCGCTCGGCTATCGTCATTCCAAGAGCGATTTCAATGATATCGCAAATGGTATCGACGGGAAGTCGCAAAGCTCGAACGCGTACAAGGCTGAGTTGAGCTGGGCGCCGATCCCAGAGTTTCGCGTTCGCGGCACCTATCAGCATTCCGTGCGCGCACCGAACTTCGGTGAGTTGTTCTCGGGTGGTTCTTCGTTCGTTCAGGCATTCGATCCCTGCTCGATTACAACAAACTATCGTGCGACCACCGGAGCGGCCGGGCGTCAGCTCTGTATTGATACCCTCGTAGCGGAGTCTGGCGTCGACTCGTTCGTTGCCACACCGGGCCTGCAGGTCAACACCGGCTTTGCCGGTAATCCGAACCTGAAGCCCGAGAAGGCCGATACGTATACGGTGGGTGTCGCCTTCCAGGTTGCCGGGTTCACGGGCTCGATCGATTATTACAACATCCGCATCAAGGATCCGATCTTCGGTCCCGATACGAATATGTTCATCGCGGCCTGCTATGGATATCAGGGCAATATTAATCCCACATTGTCTGCTTCCAACCCGTACTGCACAGGCGATCCCGGCGTCCCCGGTGCTCAAGGTGTGGTGCGTGCGGGCAGCAACTTCAGCTACGTTGCCGTGCCGGGCTCGCTTGGCGGTGATGCAAACTCGAACTTCCTTTCGATTAACCAAGGCAAGATCAAGACCTCGGGTATCGATTTCCAGCTCGGCTACCGTCTGCCGACTGAGTTCGTGAATGAGAACGCCGCGCTGAACTTCGGCCTCTATATGAACTACCTGTTCGACTACAAGGTTCAGGAACTTCCGGGTGTCACGCTCGATTATGCGGGCACGGCGTCCTATTTCGGCGCTGGTCTTGGCACCAGCTTCCCGGAATGGAAGGGGACTCTGAACCTCGACTGGATGCTGAACGATGTGCTGACGCTTTCGTCTCGCGTGCGCTACATCGACGGCATGAAGAACCGCTTGTCGCTCCAGTTCCCGGGCGAAGAGTTCACGGGTCCGGGTTCGGTCTGGTACTTCGACTTCGCAGTCCAGGCGAACGTCGATGCACTGACCTTCCGTGTCGGTCTCAACAATGCGTTCAACAAGCAGCCGCCGGAATACCAGCCGAACGTGCAATCGGGCACCGATCCGTCACTCTACGACGTGATCGGCCGCCGCGGCTACGTGTCGGTCGGCCTGCGGTTCTAAAGAACCAGCGGACATACGCAAAAATGAAGGCGGGGCTCTTGCTCCGCCTTCTGTTTTTCTGTCAGATTGCCGGTTCAGGAAGGGAGCGGGATTCATGAAGCGGATTGCTGCGACTGTAGCGCTTGGTATGCTTTTCTTGTCTTCAACTGGCATTGCCGCAGGCGCTGCGGAAGACAAGAAGGCGCGTCCAGATCCTGATGAGGTGATCTGCAAGATTGAAGATCAGACCAACACACGCTTCAAGAAGAAGGTCTGCATGACGCGCCGGGATCGTGAGGCTCTTGCAGAAGCGCAGAAGCGCGACCTTGCTGAAATGGTGAGCCGATCAGTGATGCGTGATCCTGACGAATGACCACCATGGATGACCAGCCGCAATGGTTCCTTGATTGATGACATCGCCACGATTCCGGAGCAGTAGCGCGGCTGATGTCGTGGCGCTGTATCAGCGCGGCGATCTTGAAGCTGCGCGTGAACTCGGCGAGAAACTTCTTGGTTCCCGATCGGACAGCCCTGCGCTCTTGCACTTGGTCGGCGTATTGTGTTGCCAGACAGATCGCCTCGATCGCGGCATTCTGTTGTTGGAGCGCAGCCTGCGCCAGGCACCCAATGATATGACCGCGCGCCTCAACCTTGTTCGTGCGTTGGTCGATGCGGGGAAACCTGAGCAGGCTGAAGCGATATGCGCGGGCGGCGATGCGGAGGCAGATCCCGAATGGTTACGGCTGCACGGGGATATTCTGAAATCCCTCCGAAGGTTCGATGAGGCTGCGCGGGCATACGAAGCGACTGTCTCGAGAAATGCCGAGAACTTCGAGGCATGGAATAATCTCGGTAACGTCCGGCTGGAAACCGGTGACACCGGTGCAGCGATCACAGCTTTTGAGCGCGCCAAGGCCTTGAAGCCTGAGATGGTGGTGATACGCATCAATCTCGCGAAAGCCCTGGCGACGGCCGGGCGTTATCCGGAAAGTATTGCCGAGCTTCAAAAGGCAGTGGAGATTGCGCCTCAGGATACGAATGCACTGCTGGAGCTTGGGCGGCTGCTCAACCGTGCTGGGCAGAGCGACGAGGCGCTCGCGCTCCTTGGGAGTGCGGCCAGACTCGATCGCAAAAATCCAGAGGTTTTTGTCGCCATCGGCCTTACATTTGCGCAACTCGGAGAAATACACCGGGCCGAGCAAGCCTACAGGTTCGCGATCGAGGCTGATCCATCTTTTGCGCAGGCTTATGTGAACCTCGGCCTGCTCCTTGAGCAAAGCAATCGCGTAGACCAGCTCGACCAGTTGATCGCCACCGCCAAAGTCAGCCGCATCGCGCGGGATGAACTGACCTACCTCCAAGCACTCTCGCAGTTTCGGAAGGGGCAATTCAGGGAAGCCCTCGAAGCAGTGCAATCGACGGATAGCGAGAGCATCGACACGCTGGTGCGCGAACAGCTCATCGGTCAACTCGCGGATAGGCTTGGCGATGCCGATACGGCATTTGCGGCCTTTACCAGCATGAACCGGGCAATGGCGCGTGATCCGGCGGCGCTCCCGTTCGATGGAACGGAACATACACGGTTTGTCGAAAGCCTGACGGCGGTAACGACGCCGGAATGGTATGCGCGCTGGCCGCAGCTAAGCCTTGAATCCACACCCTCAACGCCGGTCTTTCTGGTGGGCTTTCCGCGATCGGGAACAACTCTTCTCGATACTGTGCTCATGGGGCACCCGGACACGCACGTGCTCGAGGAAGAACCACTGCTTGCGCGCGTGCGAGACATGCTTGGCGGCATTGAACGTCTGCACGACGTGGGCGTGGATGAAGCGAACGCGCTTCGCAGCCGCTATTTCGAGGAACTCGATTCGATTTCTCCTGCCGCGCCCGGCAAACTCGTTATCGACAAACTGCCGCTCAATATCCTGCGCACGCCGCTCATCCATCGATTGTTTCCTGACGCGAAATTCATCTTTGCCGCGCGTCATCCCTGTGATGCGGTGCTCAGCTGCTTCATGCAGAACTTCAAGATCAACCAGGCAATGGCGACGTTTTTGGATATCCGCAACGCCAGCCTCTTCTACGACCGCACGCTGGGTTATTGGGATCAGTGTCAGCGCGTGTTTCCGCTGAATGTCCATATCGTCCGCTATGAATCTATGGTGGCCGATATGGAAGTGGAGGTACGCGCGCTCATCGATTTCCTCGGCTTGCCGTGGGATGACCGGGTGCTTGATTATCAGCGTACCGCGGCAGATCGCGGCTATATCCGCACGCCGAGCTATGCGCAGGTCACAGAGCGTGTTTATTCGCGGGCGAAAGGGCGCTGGGAACGCTATCGTGCGCACCTGCAGGATGTCCTTCCCATTCTGTCGCCGTGGGCTGAAAAACTGGGCTATGGTCCCGTATTGCCCGTGGGAGGCAATGAGGGGGCGGGGATTTGAACGCAGCCGCGTTGAAGATTGATGCCGACGCTGCCTATCGAGCTGGCCTCCGGGCGCTTGATACAGGGGATGAAATCGAAGTTCTGCCCCTTCTCGATGCAGCGCTCGATACGGCACCGGATGATGCACGGCTCTGGCAGGTCAAGGCGCTGCTCCACCGTTCCTTGGAAGAGCTTGCGCCCTCGGTCGTTGCGTTCGCGCGCGCTGCTACGCTTGCACCGCAGGACGCGACAATTGCGCATGGCCATGCCCACGCTGCCCTCGAAGCTGGGCTTCCCGCTGCGCCGCTCTTTGAACGCGCTCTTACGCTAGCGAAGGATCGCGGGCCGGTCGTGCAGGGTATTGCCGCTGCACTCGTTGTCGAGAATGGTCCCAGCGCTGCAATCGACAGGCTCCATGCCGAACTTCGCGTGAACCCTGATTGGCTTGTTGGCCACTGGTTGCTCTCAAGACTGCGCTGGACCGAGGGAGATCGGGACGGTTTCGCGGCATCGATCGAGGCTGCGGTGAAGCGCGCACCGCGCAGTGTCGTGCATTGGCGTCAGTACATATTTATCCTGATGCATGGCGGCCTGCATGAGCAGGCTCTGGCTGTCATTGATCGTGCGCGTGCAGCTGCCGGCCCGGATACCGCTTTCCTGTTCGATGAGGCTGCCTGCCTTACGGAAAGCTGGCAACTCGACGCGGCGGAACGCGCTTTCGCGGCGCTTCCGCGTACCAGCGACATGTCGGTCGCGATCCACGCGGTCCGCCATTTGTTGCGCTTGCAGCGGCCCGAGGAGGCCGCTGCGCGTGCGGAACCGCTGATGAAGCGCGGCGATGCGCACATGATCATGCCCTACCTCTCGATCATATGGCGGCTGCTCGGCGATCCGCGCTTCGCCTGGTTCGAAGGCGATGATCGCTTCGTCCGTGCCTATGATCTTCGGCAAAAAATCGATTGCTGGCCGAAACTCGCGGAAACCTTGCGCGCTCTTCACGTGACGGCCGGACAGCCGCTCGAACAATCCGTTCGCGGCGGCACGCAGACGGATGGACCGCTTTTTTCCCGCATCGAACCGGAAATCTGCGCGCTGCGTCAAACGATTGCGGAAACTGTGGCGGAGCATGTTGCGCAGCTTCCGCCGCCAGAAGTGGGCCATCCGCTGCTCGCGCCGCGCCGCGATCGGCGTATACGGTTTACCGGGGCATGGTCGATCCGGTTGCAGGGTGCAGGCTACCATACCAATCATGTCCACCCCGGCGGGTGGCTCAGTTCGGCACTCTATCTCGTTGTGCCGCCGGAAACGGCGGACACAGCACGCAAGGCTGGCTGGCTCACATTTGGCCAGCCGCAGGTTGAACTTGGGCTCGATCTGCCACCTGTGCGAATGATCCAGCCGAAGGAGGGGCATCTCACGCTCTTTCCTTCAACCATGTGGCACGGCACCACGCC
Source organism: Sphingosinicella xenopeptidilytica (assembly GCF_042676985.1). NCBI lineage: Bacteria > Pseudomonadati > Pseudomonadota > Alphaproteobacteria > Sphingomonadales > Sphingosinicellaceae > Sphingosinicella > Sphingosinicella xenopeptidilytica. The sequence continues at coordinate 500,365 of NZ_JBHTIK010000002.1, forward strand.
TTTCAGTGAGGGCGAGCGCATGACGGTCGCTTTCGACGTAGGTGTGCCGCGCTAGCGCGCTGTCTGCGCTCTCAGCCATCCGGTAACGGATACGCGCTGTTTTCCGGCAAAAGGCGCCACATAGCTGACGCTGTGCGCCACAGGCACGGCGAACACACGCAGACTGTTGAACGCAGGTGTCAGCACCCGTGAGACGCCGCCGTTTTCATCGTGAAACATCAGCAGACCGCCCCACTCCGGACGCCAGCCGTCGCTGAGGCCGAAGACATAGGCGGCATACCTGTTCTTTCCCGCGACGTCGTCGTCGTGGCGTGTCAGGAAATGACCCGGCCCGTATGCCGTCGCTTGTGCATCCGCGAAATCGATGCGTGTTGTGCCTGTGATCGTGCGGAAGAACGATATGACCGTCTCCGAACAGAGGAAATTCGCAAACATGTCGAGCGGTGTTCCGGACCGGGTCCGCGCGGCAGGGTCATCATCGGTTCGGATCGCGCGGTAGCGATACTGAAAGCCGTGCCGTGCGGCATCGTTCACGGAGCGGTCGAGCTGTGCCTGTGCGGCAGCGTCGAGTTCGGGGAGTCGCTGCTGCGGTATTTCGTAGACCTTCTCCCCGGCGTTGAGCACCTCGGTCCAGTCATCGCGGCTGTTCAGATATGCGGCGAGCACCTTCGCCGATTCCGATGTCAGGAAACCATCGATGGAGACTTGTCCGTCACGCGCAAAGGTTTCGGCAAGCGCGACGGTATCGAGATCTGGATTAAGCGCGAAGTGCGTTGCTGGCGGGGACATGGGTCATTGCTAGCCATGTCCCCGCCCGATGTCACGACACCTGAAATGCCAGCGCCCCGTCGCCTTCATCGACCTTCACGGCCGTGCCGTCGCCGATCTCACCGGAGAGGATTTTGTCGGCGAGGGGGTCCTGCAGATACTTCTGTACGGCGCGTTTCAGCGGCCTTGCTCCGTAGACGGGATCGTAGCCGACGCGGCCGAGCCAGTCGCGGGCGGCGGGGGTGAGGTCGATGCTGATCTTGCGGTCGGCGAGCAGCGTCTGTACGCGCGCCAGTTGCAGATCGACGATCGGTCCCATGTGCGCCTGCGCCAGCCGATGGAACATGATGATCTCATCCAGCCGGTTCAGGAACTCGGGCCGGAAATGTCCGCGCACCACTGCCATCACTTCGTCTTCGACATCGTGCACGGTCTGATCGTCGCGCAGTGACGAGAGGTACTGCGAACCGAGGTTCGAGGTGAGGATGATGATGGTGTTGGTGAAGTCCACCGTGCGGCCCTGGCTGTCGGTCAGCCGTCCGTCGTCGAGCACCTGCAGCAGCACGTTGAACACGTCCGCGTGCGCTTTCTCGACCTCGTCGAACAGCACGACCTGATAGGGCCTGCGCCGTACCGCCTCGGTCAGCACGCCGCCCTCGTCGTAACCGACATAGCCGGGAGGCGCGCCGATCAGCCGCGCGACCGAGTGCTTCTCCATGTATTCCGACATGTCGATGCGCACCATCGCGCCCGCGTCGTCGAACAGGAACTCGGCGAGCGCTTTGGTGAGTTCGGTCTTGCCGACGCCGGTCGGCCCGAGGAACAGGAAGCTGCCGAGTGGCCGGTTCGGATCCTGAAGCCCTGCGCGCGCGCGGCGCACGGCGGCGGAAACGGCCTTCACCGCGTCTTCCTGCCCGATCACGCGCTTGCCGATCAGCGCCTCCATCTGCAGCAGCTTCTCGCGCTCGCCTTCGAGCATCCGGTCGACCGGAATCCCCGTCCAGCGCGAAACGACGGCGGCGATGTCGTCGGCCGTCACCTCTTCGCGCACCATCGCGCCCTTGCTGGCCCCTTCGGCCTCGGCAAGCTGCTTTTCGAGACCGGGAATGACGCCGTAGGAGAGCTCGCCCGCGCGCCCGAGATCGCCCGAACGCTGCGCTTGCTCCAGTTCGATGCGCGCCGCGTCGAGCTGTTCCTTCAGCTTCGTCTCGGACTGCATCTTCTCGCGCTCTGCCTGCCAGCGCGTGGTCAGCCCCGCCGATTGCTCTTCGAGATCGGCAAGATCGCGCTCCAGATTGGCGAGCCGGTCCTTCGAGGCCGTGTCGGTCTCCTTCTTCAGTGCCTCGCGCTCGATCTTGAGCTGGATGATGCGCCGGTCGAGATTTTCGATCTCCTCGGGCTTCGATTCCACCTCCATGCGCAGGCGCGATGCGGCCTCGTCCATCAGGTCGATGGCCTTGTCCGGCAGGAAGCGGTCGGTGATGTAGCGGTTCGAAAGCGTCGCGGCGGAAACCAGCGCGCCGTCGGTGATGCGCACGCCGTGGTGAAGCTCGTACTTCTCCTTGAGCCCGCGCAGGATCGAGATCGTATCCTCCACGGTCGGCTCGCCGACGAACACGGGCTGGAAGCGCCGCTGCAGGGCAGGGTCCTTCTCCACATGCTTGCGATATTCGTCGAGCGTGGTCGCGCCGATGCAGTGCAGTTCACCGCGCGCGAGCGCGGGCTTCAGCAGGTTGGAGGCGTCCATCGCGCCCTCGGACTTGCCCGCGCCGATCAGCGTGTGCATCTCGTCGATGAACAGGATGATGTCGCCCTCGGCGGCCTTCACCTCGTCGAGCACACCCTTCAGACGTTCCTCGAACTCGCCGCGATATTTCGCGCCCGCGATCAGCGCGCCCATGTCGAGCGCCATCACCGTGCGATCCTTGATTCCGTCCGGCACGTCGCCGTTCGCAATGCGTAGCGCCAGCCCCTCCGCGATCGCGGTCTTGCCGACGCCCGGCTCGCCGATCAACACCGGGTTGTTCTTTGTTCGCCGCGCAAGCACCTGGATCGTACGGCGGATTTCCTCGTCCCGGCCGATTACGGGGTCGAGTTTACCCGCGCGTGCCGCTTCGGTCAGGTCGCGCGCGAACTTCTTCAGCGCGTCATAGCGGTCCTCGGCGCCCGCCGTGTCAGCGGTACGGCCCTGGCGCAATTCTTCGATAGCGCTGTTCAGGCCCTGCGGCGTGACGCCCGCGGCGGCGAGCGCTTTGCCAGCGGCGGTTTCCTTGGCCAGCGTCAGCGCCAGCAGCAGCCGCTCGACGGTGACGAAACTGTCGCCCGCCTTCTTCGCGATTTCCTCGGCCTGCGTCAGCACGCGCACGGTGTCGTTGTCCCACTGCACGCCCTGCGCGCCGCCGCCGGAAACCTGCGCGTGCTTCGCCAGCGCCTGATCGACCTCGCGCACGGCTGCGCGCGCGTCGCCGCCTGCTTTCTGGATGAGCCCCGAGGCCATGCCCTGATCGTCTTCCAGCAACGCCTTCAGCAGATGCTCTGGCGCCACACGCTGGTGGCTCATGCGGATCGCGACGGTTTGCGCGGACTGCAGGAATCCCTTGGCGCGGTCGCTGAATTTCTCGATATTCATACCGTTTACATCCCCCTTGGCGGGCAATCATGGACCGAGCGCGATATGGTGTTGCAGTTTTGCAACGCAAGCGTCCGGCACAAGTTTTTTGCACCGGGCGTCACGCCCGTTCCATGACTCCGATCAAACGGAGCGGTTCAGAAATAGGTCCGTATCGACCCCGTCACCACCAGCGCATCGTCGACGATGTAAAGCAGCTTCCATTTGTCGAAGGTCGTGCAGGGGTGTGAGATGCCGAAGCCGATGAGATCGCCTGGTTGCAGCGATGATTCCGCCGGAACGTCGAGATAGGCGTGCTGGTCGTCGAGCCGGACGACACGGTGTGCTTCGCTGAGTGGCAGCGGCGCAGCATCGGCTCCGGGGTGAGCCCATGCGAGCGCGGTGGGGCGGGCGACGTCCTCCCCGATGTCGCGCTTGCCGAGGCCCGCGATCACCCGTGTCGGTTCGGGCCGCGAATGAACATAGGCCCAAACTTCCAGCGCAGGGCGCAGTCCTTCGCCCAGGCTTGCAGCGATCGGCGAGCGCGCCTCGAGCTGGTCGATGAGCTGCTTGTAGAAATGGCTGTCGTGGATGAGGTAACAGCCGCTGCGCAGCAGCACGAAAAACGGTCGTTCTTTCCGCGCGGCGCCGAATGTTTCGGCGACACGATCGAACAGCGAGGAGCCGCCCGCCGAGAGCATCGGCTCGCCCGTGAACAGACCGCTATCGTGGCAGTGTTCGCCAAGGCGGACGATCCGCTGCAACAGGGCATCGACTTTCGCGTCGCGTTCGGTGGGTTCGAGTCCCTGAACGACGCCTTCGAACGCCTCGATGCCGCGAAGGCACACGTACGGGGACGCTGCGATCCGCTCTGCTGCCGCAACCGCCTCGGCATCGTCGCGGAAACCTGTGCGGCCGCTGGAAAGGCCGAGCTCGATGAGCACTTGTAGCCGCCGGCCCGGCGGGCTCGCCGCCAGCCCGGCTTCCAGAAGGTCGATCGCGTGCATCGAGTCGACGAGACAGTAGAAATCGAAATCGGGATCGGTGCGCAGTTCACCTGCGACATAGGCGATGTTCGCACGCCCCACGAGCTGGTTCGCCATGAAGATTCGCCCGATGCCGAATGCGCGGTAGGCGCGGACATGGCCGGCGGTCGCCGCGGTGATTCCCCACGCGCCGTCCGCCATCTGCATGGCGAAGAGTTCAGGGCTCATTGTCGTCTTGCCATGCGGAGCGATCTGCGTGCCGGTCAGTGCGGTGAAACGCTGCATCCAGCGGCTGTTGTGCTGGAGCGCCGAGCGGCGCAGCACCGCTGCCGGCAGCATGAGGTCTTCGTTCAGCACCGAGAGCCCGGCGCCGGCAAGGTCCGCCGCGTCACCGTGCCATGCGGCAGGCAGGCCCTTGATCCGCCAATCGAGCGGCTCAGGCGGCAGCTTGGTCGCCATTCTTTTCTCCCTTGGATATGTTGCTGTTGCCGCGCTTAGTTGGCGGTGAGGAAGTGGTCGTAGGCGACGCGGGCAATGTCGGCGATCACCTTGTCCTGCGTGGCTGTGCCCCGGGTATCGCCCTTCACGAACACCGCGATCGCGAACTGGCGTCCGTTCGGGAGCGTGATGATGCCGACATCGTTCGCCACAGACGACAGCGTGCCGGTCTTGTGGGCGATGACCGTGTCGGACGGCAACAGGCCCTTGAGGCGATTCCCGCCGGTGCGGCAGCGCTCCATGATCCCGATCAACGTCTTCGTGCTTGCCGCGCTCATCGCCTTTCCGGAATGGATGCGGAGCAGAAGCTGTACCATGGCTTCCGGGGTGGATGTGTCACGCGGGTCGGCATTGAACGGCGCGTTCGGGGCACGGGGGCCGTCGCGGTCTTGCAGTGCCGGATTGGCCTTGAAGGCGGCCTCCACGTTTTCCTTGAATGTGCCGGGGCCGGGGGTTTCGATCCCGATCGCGCGGTAGAGGAGGTGTGCGGTATCGTTGTCGACCCGCTGCCCCGTGATGCCCTGCGCGCGCAGCCATGCGTTGACGGCCGCCGGCCCGCCCGCGAGCTGGACGAGCACGTCCGTCGAGGTGTTGTCGCTCTGGGTGAGCATGAATTCGAGGAGATTGTGGACGGAGAGCGCGATCCCGGGGTGCGGGGTCTGGATCGCCATACCGTAGGAGCCGACGAGCAGTTTCGGATCGACTGTCACCATCTGGTCGAGCGAGGTTTCGCCCTTGTCTATTCGCTCAAAGATCTTGCCGGCGACGGCGATCTTGAACGTACTCGCCATGGGGAAGGTGGTGCCGGCGTTCAGCGTCGCCATGTCCTTGCCGTCCACCGCCTGCAGGGCGACGCCGACGGTGCCGTCGGTCTGCTCGGCGAACAGCTTGAACGCATCCGAGAGACGGTTCTGCGTGGTCGCCGCGGCGGGCGCGGCCAGAACCGGCGCTGCCAACGGCCCGGATGCCAGCAGTGCGGCGGAAATGAGGGCCACGAGAGAAGCACGTCGCATGGGCAGTCCTTTTAGCGTTTACCGGCGGAGCTGTGATCGGATGTGACACTACGTCGGCGATTTTCAAATTTGTCAATTTTTGAAAAATCGGATGGGGCCGACCCTGTTTCAGCGCCATGACAGTCGGGCATGGCTCTGCTAGCTTGCGGCATCAGGAGAGGAACAGGATGTCGACTGCAAACCGCGCCACGCGCCCGATACCGGCAGCTTCGCTGGCGGAGATCGATCCGGGTGAAGTTTTGCGCGGCATCCGTACCGAGCGCGGCATGACACTTGCGGAGGTCAGCAAGCGGACGGGTATGCCGATTTCGACTTTGTCCAAAGTGGAAACTGGCAAGATTTCGCTGAGTTACGAAAAGCTCATGCGTCTGAGCCGCGGTCTCGACATCGACATCACGCGCTTGTTCGCCGCTCCGAAGGCTGCCCCTGCCGGACGTTCGCTCACCACGGGGCGCCGGACGATCACCCGCGCGGGCGATGGCCCCCGTATACGCACCGCGACTTACGACTATGTGTACCCCTCGGCGGACCTGCTCAACAAATCGCTCAACCCGATGATCATAGATGTCCGCGCGCGATCGCTCGCGGAGTTCGGCGACATGATGCGCCATCCCGGCGAGGAATATGCGCTGGTTCTGGAAGGCCAGTGCGAATTCCATTGCGACCTCTACGCTCCCTCTTTGATGTCCACAGGGGACTCGGTCTATTTCGATGGCAGCATGGGCCACGCCTATGTCGCGGTGGGAGAGGGGCCCTGCCGTATCCTCTCCATCTGTTCGGCAACCGATGCCGATCTGAAGTCGGCACTCAACCCCCTGCCGAAGGACCCGGCGTAAAATATTGCGAGCGAATGATGCGCTCACAGGAATTGACAAATTTCTGATTGGGATCATTTTGTCCTGATAAGGAGATTTGTGCGCCACATTGTCGGCGCCGAACGGGAAGGGTGAACATGGTTGAGGGAAATGGGGCGGCCATGGCCGCACGTGCGGCGCTCGCGGTGATGCTGCTGTCGGGCGCGGCCTCGGCGCAGCCGGCGGTGGACTATGATATCGTGATCCGCGGCGGCCGGGTTCTCGACGGTGCAGGGAACCCGTGGGTGAATGCCGATGTGGCGATCAAGGACGGCCGTGTCGCTGCGGTCGGTACGATCAAGGCAAAGGGCAAGCGTGAGATCGACACGCGCGGGCGATACGTTTCGCCGGGCTTCATCGACATGATGGACCAGTCCGGGCGCGTGCTGCCGGTGAATGGCACGGCGGAGAACAAGCTGCGGCAGGGCGTTACCACGGTGATCTCGGGCGAGGGCGGTACGCCGGTCGATGCGGCCGAGATTCCGGCCTGGTTTTCGAAGCTGGAAACGCAGGGCATTGGGGTCAACTTCGGCAGTTACTACGCGACCTCGCAGGCGCGCGAGAAGGTGATGGGCGATGTCGCCGGCGCGCCCACGAAGGCGCAGATGGAGGCGATGAAAAAGGAAGTCGCCGCGGCGATGAAGGCGGGTGTGTTCGGCGTGACCAGCGCGCTCATCTATCCGCCGAGCAGCTTCCAGACGACGGCCGACCTCATCGAACTCGCCAAGGTGGCGGGCCAGTGCAATGGCTTCTACGCCACGCACATGCGCGACGAGAGCGCGAAGCTCGTGCCTGCCATCGAGGAGGCCATCGAGATCGGCGAGAAGGGCGGCGTGAAGGTGGAAATCTACCACCTGAAAAACGCCTACGCGCCGGCGTGGGGCACGGGCATGGCGAAGGCGGTGGCGGCCGTCGAGGCGGCGCGGGCGCGCGGGGTCGATGTCGCGGCCGACCTCTATCCCTATCCGGCGGGCGGTACCGGCGTCGAAATCACCGTGCCGAACTGGGTGTGGGCGGACGGGGTCGAGAAGGGCCTCGAACGCCTGAAAGACCCAGCGATCCGCAAGAAACTGAAAGAGCAGCTCGCAGCAGGCTCGATGGAGGGCTGGTCGAACCTCGTGGAGGCTTCGGGCGGCTGGGAGCGTGTCGTTCTCGCCAATGCGCACAGCGAGAAGTACGCGCAGTTCCACGGCAAGAACTTCGTCGAGATCGGCAAGGCGCTCGGTCTCGATCCCGCCGACGCGGCGTGGGACATCGTGCTGAATGCCTATCCCAACCGTTCGATGGCGCTCTATTTCATGATCGACGAGAAGGACATCGAGACGGCGCTGCGTCAGCCGTGGACGAGCATCGGCAGCGATGCGGGTGCGGCGATGAAGGCCGGCGAGATCGACGACCTCGGCTTGCCGCACCCGCGCTCCTACGGCACGTTTCCGCGCGTGATCGCCGAATATGTGAAGCGCCGACAGGTGCTGACGCTGGAGGACGCGGTCCGCAAGATGACCGGCTGGCCCGCGCAGCGCATGGGTCTCAGCGACCGCGGCCTCGTCCGGCAGGGGATGCGCGCGGATGTCGTCGTTTTCGATTACGAGACGCTCGACGACGTGGCGGGCTGGACCAACCCGGTCGATTATCCGAAGGGCATCGAGACCGTCATCGTCAATGGCCGCGTCGCGCTCGACAAGGGCAAGCTCGAAGATACACGCGCAGGCGCCGTCCTCAGGCATCCCTGCAGCTAGTCGCATCTTGCGGCGCGGGCGTCGGCGCGCGAGAGTGGTTTTATGACCACGACCACGATCGACCCCGCGCAGGCCCGGCTTTTCGACAGCATCGCCCATGAATGGTGGGATGCGCACGGATCATCCGCGCCGCTTCACAAGGTGAACCCGGTGCGCCTCGCGTTCGTGCGTGAGCAGGCGCTGGCGCACTTCGGACGCGATTCGCGGGATCGGGCGTGGCTTGCGGGGCTGGACGTGCTCGACATCGGCTGCGGCGGCGGCATCCTTGCTGAACCGCTCGCCCGGCTCGGTGGGCGCGTGACGGCGATCGACGCGGCGGCAGAGGCGATTGCCGTGGCGAAGGCGCACGCGGCCGAGTCCGGCCTCGAAATCGACTATCGCCAGTCCTCCGTGGAGGCGCTGGTGGAGGCGGGCCGGCGCTTCGATCTCATCACCTGCATGGAGGTGGTCGAGCATGTCGCGGACGTGCCGGTCTTTCTGCGGGGCATCGCCAGCCTGTTGAAGCCAGCCGGTCTCCTCGTCTTCTCGACGCCGAACCGCACGGCACACTCCTACGGCACGCTCATCGTCGGCGCCGAATGGGTGCTGCGCTTCATCCCGCGCGGCACGCACGACTGGAACAAGTTCCTGACGCCCGAGGAACTGACCACTGCGCTGGAGAGCACCGGACTCAGGGTTACGGAAACGCGCGGCATCGGCTTCCGCCCGTCGCGCGGCTTCGAACTCTCGGATGACCGCCGCATCAACTACATCGGTGCGGCGGTCCACGCCTGACCGGCGGTCTTGCCGAATAGGGATATGTGTGCGGTAACGCGCGGAATTCCGGCCCTTCCGCGCCCGAATTCCAGCCGAAGTTGATGAAGTTGACACATGCTCGCGCGCGATCGCGTACGCGGGGGCACACGCGCGCGGCCGCACGTGCGCGCGATCACCGTGATCGGTCGCGTGCTCCGGGATTGTTCTCGGTTCTCGCACGGGCGGATTCCAAGAGGCGAACATGGGTCGCGGTTCGCGGAGAGCCTTTCATGCGAAACCCTATTTGGGAAGGGGCGGGATGACGGACGTCCGTCATCCCGAGCAGCCGTGTGTTACAAAAACCGTGCCACCACGTCGCGGTAGCTGCGGCTGACCTTCACTTCGGCGCCGGAGCCGAGCTTCAGGAAGCATTCGCCGTTGGTGTGCGGCTTCACCTGCTTCACCTGATCGAGATTGACGATCGTCGAACGGTGCACGCGCTTGAAAATGCGCGGGTCGAGCCGCTTTTCGAGGTCTTTCATCGTTTCGCGCAGGATCAGCGTGTTGTCGCCGGTGTAGATGCACATGTAGTCGCCCGCAGCATCGATCCGTTCGATGCTTTCCACGTCGACGCGGAAGATCTGGCCGCGATCCTTGATGTTGATCATCCGCTCGAAGCGGGAGGCCGCATGGGCCTCGGGCGCGGGCTTGATGTCGGCGGCGGCGTTGGGGGCGACTTCTTCAAGAAGCTCGCGCAGCCGGTCCTTCTCGGCCCCGGCGTTCTTTTCCGCGAGCCGCTGACGCACGCGCTCCATCGTCGCTGCAAGGCGCGCCTCGTCCACGGGCTTCATCAGGTAATCGACCGCGTGGGCATCGAAGGCCTTGAGCGCGAACTCGTTGTAGGCGGTGACGAACACAACGAGCGGCGGCTCGATGTCGGCGAGGCCGTTCACGACGGAAAAACCGTCGAAACCGGGCATCTGGATGTCGAGAAACACGACATCGGGCTTGTGCGTCTTGATCGCGCGGATGGCCTCGCGGCCATTGGCGCAGCGTTCGATGATCTCGATGTCATCGAAGGCTTCCAGCCGCATCTCAAGACCCTTGATGGCCAAAGGCTCATCATCGACCAATATGGTCCGGATCATCATCAGGCATTCTCCTTGAGCCGGGCGTTCGCTGGCTCGAACGGGATTTCAATGTTGGCGACGACCCCCTGCGGCACGTTTGATATCATTTCGAACCGCTGGTCGTCGCCATAGGTCTGAAACAGTCTATCGCGAATATTGTTCAATCCGACCCCGGCGGACGGGATGAGTGCCGAGCGTTCTGCGGTGAGACCGGGGCCGTCGTCGCTGATCGAAATGAGCAGCCGATCCCCGGAAACATGCGCTGCAACGACGATTTCCGCACCTTCTTCCTGCGGGGTCACCGCATATTTGATGGCGTTTTCGACAAGCGGCTGAAGGAGGAGCGAGGGCAGGCGGCCCTGCAGCGCGGCCTCCTCGATATCGAAGCGCGTGCGCAGCCGATCCTCGAAGCGCATCCTTTCGATCTCGAAATAAAGCTTCAGCGCCTCGATTTCCTGCGCGAGGCTCACCGTTTCGGTCGGATCGCTGACGAGGCTGTAGCGCAGGAACGAGGACAGGCGCGAGAGCATCGTGTTGGCGCGCTCGGTCTCCTTCAGCAGCACGAGCGTGGAGATGCTGTTCAGCGTGTTGAACAGAAAGTGCGGATTGAGCTGGTAGCGCAGCATCGCAAGCTGCGCTGCGCTCGCCTGACCCGAAAGAATGAGCACGCGTTCCGACTGTTCATCGAGCAGCAGGTAGTAGTTGATGCCGTAGTATAGCCCCGTCCACGCCGCGAGCACGGAGAGGTCGAGCAGGATCGCGCCGAAGAACTGGATGCCTTCGGGCTCGAACGTCGAGTTGTAAAAGCGCGCGTGCGCCCACACCTCGATCACCGAAAAGACGCCGGCGGCAAGCGCGACGAGCGTGAGTGTGAGGCTCCACACGAACACCGCACGCATCCGGATAATCCGCCGGTAAGCGGCAGACATCAGCAGCGTGAGGGAAAAGCCCGTCGCCGTGGCGATCAGCGTCGGCAGGATGTAGGCGATGCCCATCGAGTTCGCGAGCCCGCCGAGTGCGCGCAGCACCAGATAGGCCGACCAGCCGCCGATCTGGAGCATCCAGAAGGCGTGGTTCTTGTCGGCGAAAAAGCCCTGTTTGGGAAGTGGACCGAGTTTCATCACGCAAAGACTGCAACAATCGCCCGCAAAACGCGAGCGTGGAACTCAGGCCCCAAAACCTCAATCCTCTGGTGCAATGATGACCTTGAGGCCGTCGAGCGCGTCGCTCATCTCGATCTGGCAGGAAAGCCGTGAACTGGCCTGCTTGTGGTCAGACGAATCGAGAAGATCGTTCTCGTCCTCGCCGGGCCCGCCCACAGTGTCCGTCCATGCGTCGTCGACGAACACGTGGCAGGTCGCACATGAACAGCAACCGCCGCACAGCGCCAGAAGCTCGTCGAAGCCGTTGTCGCGAATGGCTTCCATCACGGAAAGGCCGTTTTCGGCTTCCACCGTCTTTTCGGACCCGTCGCGCGACACGACAATCAGTTTCGGCATCTCGTTCCCCGTTCCCTCGACCTTTGGATTCGGGGAGCCTAATAGCGGCAAGACGGGCGTTGTCAAAAGGCATGAGCGGCGGATGGGTCTGAGTGCGGAAGCCTTGCGGGAAGGCATCGATGTCATCGCGGCGCGCGACGAACATGTTGCGGCGGCGCTCGGCCGGGCGGGGTATCCGGAGCCACGCATCCGCGGACGGGGCTATGAAACGCTGCTGAGGACCATCGTGGGCCAGCAGGTGAGCGTCGGCGCGGCGAACAGCATCTGGAACAAGCTTGCGGTCGCGATCGGCGACATCGCGGACCCCCGTGCGCTGCTTGCACGCTCTGCAGAAGAGCTGCGCGGGGCGGGCCTCTCGCGGCAGAAAATCGGCTATGCGCAAAGCCTTGCCGGTCTTTCCGCTTCCGGTGAGATCGACTTCGCGAACCTGCCCGCCGATGATGAGGCGGCCATCGCACTCCTCAGCGCCGTGAAGGGCATCGGACGCTGGTCGGCGGAAATCTATCTGCTGTTCGCCGAGGGACGCCCCGACATCTGGCCCGCGGGCGATCTCGCCGTGCAGATCGAGGTGGGGCGTATCAAAGGGCTTGCAGAGCGGCCGAGCGAGCGTGCGACGCGGGAAATCGCCGAGTTGTGGCGGCCGCACCGGGGCGCGGCGGCAGTCTTCATGTGGCACCACTACAAGACCGAAGTGCTTTAGCGGATGCCGGGATTTACCATCGCTGCCTATGTCGGCGCTGCTGTTGCCGAAATCGCGGGATGCTTCGCATTCTGGGCGTGGCTGCGTCTTGGCAAGTCGCCGCTCTGGCTGGTGCCGGGCGTGCTGTCGCTTTGCCTGTTCGCGTGGTTGTTGACGCTCGCTGAAACCGATCAGGCGGGCCGGGCCTACGCGGCCTACGGCGGCATCTACATTCTTTCGGCGCTCGGTTGGCTGTGGGCTGCCGAGGGCGTGCGGCCGGATCGATGGGATGTGATCGGGGTAGGGCTTTGCCTCGTCGGCGCGGCCGTCATCCTGTGGGGACCGCGGACAGCCTAGAGCGTCAAGCGGCGAGCGGGAAACGTAGCAGGCGGTCTTTGGTTGGCACCAGCGCGGTCGCGGGACGTCCGGCGGCGTTCAGGATCGCGGGGTGGTCGGCGGCGAGCCCGCCCGTGAGCGCGCCGAAGGCGGGCAGGATCAGCTTGCGCTCCGACATCACGAAGCAGCGGCGGCTCACCATGCGTCCGCGCCCCTGAACGCGGATTTTCGGGTGAAAATGCCCGCTGATCTCGGGGAGGGGGGATCCGACTTCAGCCTCGTGGCGCAGAACGATGCCGTCCACCTCGACCTCCGGACGGACATGCCCGAGGCCGTCGGCTTTGAGATCGTGGTTGCCGGTGATCCAGACCCAGTCGACACGGCTTTGAAGCGTGGTGAGCAGTTCGAGCGCCTTGGCGCCGAGCCGTCCGGGGCCGTCCGCGTCGTGGAAGCTGTCGCCGAGACACCAGAGCGTCTGTGCGCCGGTGGCAGTGATCAGCGCGTCGAGGTCGGAGAGTGTCTGCAGGCTGTCGTAGGGCGGCAGCATCTGGCCGAAACGTGCGAACCAGCTCGCCTTTTCGAAGTGCAGGTCGGCAACGAGAAGCGCGCGGCGCGCCGGCCACCAGAGCGCGCCCGCGGCGAGCGGCACCATCTCGTGGCCTGCGAACGAAAGGGGAACCATGGCTCCGGCTATGCCCCGACGCGCGGGCGGGATCAAGGGGCGCTATTCGGCGCTTGCAAGCTGCGTGGCGTCCTCGCGGCTGCTGTCGCCCGGCACCACGAAGCGCACCTTTTTCGTCGCGAAGTCCACCGCCACCTGATTGAAAGCGCGGAGCGTATTCATGCCGAGCAGCATCGCCGGGCGCTTGTCGAGCCCGAGCTGACGGAAAACGGGGAGGTCGGCGAAGGCGATCGGCATACCGGTGAGTGTGACGCTGCCGAGGCGCATGTCGTTCACGACGGCGATCTCTGCGGGAACGGAGCCACCCGCGACGTCCTGCAGTGTCGTCGGGATCAGCAGCATCGCTTTGCCGCGCTTCACCGCCGCTTTGCGCATGGCGAGGTTGCCGACGCTGTGCTCGGCGCCCGTATCGATCACCACCGCGATCTTGCGCTCTCCGACGGCCGCGTCGGCCAGGATCAGGCGGCCGAGGCGGCTGCGCGCGCGGATCACGATGGTATCGCCCTCGTCGGCGTTCAGCTCGGGCGCCTTCGAGGCGGGCGTCACCATGATCTTCTGCTGCGCGAAATCGATAAGGATCGCTTTCGATTGCAGGCTGTCGATGCCGAGCAGCCCCTCTGCGCCGAGATTGCCGCGCTTGAGGAGCGGTGCCTGCACATTGCGAACGGGCGTGCTCGTCACCGAGAGCGATGGCACTGTCACGGTCTGGAAGCGCTGGGCACCGCTGATGCTGTGCACCTCGGCAGTGCCTGTGCGCCCGAGGCCGAGCGTGTTTGCCAGCTCTTCGGAGAGCACGGTGCGTTCGGCGCCTGTATCCACGACGAAATTGAACGGCCCTTGCCCGTCGATGCTGACCGGCACGGTCATGCGCTGTGACTTGTCGGCGCCGAAATCGACGGCTTCGTTCGCGGCAGGCGGCGGCGAGACCGGTTCTGTGGTTCCGGCGACAAGCAGAACGGCGATTGCCCAGGCGTTCATAACGCGATCTCCCCGGCGGCGATTCTACGCCATATCGGGGCGTTCAACAACGAGGCTCGTCGACGTGCATCGCCTCCTGGGCGAGGGCTTCCGCCTCGATGAGCAGCGCCTCGTCGGCAAGACCCTGCGCGACGCTTTCGCGGCCGATCATCACCAACACAGGTACAGCAAGCGGCGATACGCGGCTGAGCCGCTTGTGGACGATGCTGCTGGCGGCGCGGTCCAGCAGGTTCGCGAGGCGCGCGACGTCCGTCAGCCGCAGGCGCGCGTCCTCCCACGCGGCACGCAGCAGCATGTGGTCGGGCTCATATTTGCGGAGCACGTCGTAGATGAGATCGGTGGAGAACGTGACCTGACGACCGCTCTTGCGCCTGCCCGGATGCTGGCGCTCGATGAGGCCGCCGATCACCGCGACCTCGCGGAAAGCGCGCTTCAGCAGGTGCGAGGTCTGCACCCATTCGGCAAGCTCGTCTTCGAGGATATCGGGCGAGAACAGCGGGGCGGGGTCTTTGACTTCCTTCAGGCCGTAGACGCCGAGCGCGTAGTCATTCGCCACGAAACCCGTAGGTTGCAGGCCGAGCGTCTCCATGCGGCGGGTGAGCAGCATTCCCAGCGACTGGTGCGCGTTCCAGCCCTCGAAGCTGTAAGCGATCATGTGGTGCAGGCCGTCGTGTGGGAAGGTTTCGATCAGAAGCTCGCCGGGCTTCGGCAGCACGGAACGGATTTGCTGCACCTCCAGCCATTCCGCGACGTCCGCCGGGAAGCGCCGCCATTCCTCCGGTTCGGCGAGGAAGCCGCGCACGCGGTCGGCAAGGTGCGTGGATAGCGGCAGCCGCGCCCCCATGTAGCTCGGGATCATCGCCGCGCGCCGCGTCGCGCTGACGATGAGATCGGTGTCGACGATGCGATCCACCTCCAGCGCGAGGCCTGCGAAGCGGAACGTGTCGCCGGGAGAGAGGGTGGAGGCGAAATACTCCTCGACGCGGCCAAGGCTGCGCCCGTTGGCGAAACGCACATCGAGCATCGGCGCCTCGACGATGATGCCAGCGTTCAGCCGGTGCTGTTTTGCAAGAGTGGGATGGCTGACGCGCCAGCGCCCGTCCGGGTTCTGCGTCAGGCGTTTGTAGCGGTCGTAGGCGCGCAGCGCGTAGCCGCCGTCCGCCACGAAATGCAGCACGCGGTCGAACTCTGCGCGGGTGAGCGCTGCGTAGGGCGCGGCGCGGCGGACCTCGTCGAACATCGTGTCCGCATCGAAGGGTTCGGCGCAGGCGCACGCCATCAGGTGCTGGGCAAGAACGTCGAGCGCGCCGGGGCGCCATGGCTCGGTATCGAGTTCGCCCGCGTCGATGGCATCGAGCGCGGCGCGGGCTTCGAGATATTCGAAGCGGTTGCCGGGCACGACGATCGCTTCGCTCGCCTCGTCGAGCCGGTGATTGGCGCGGCCGATGCGCTGGATAAGCCGCGACGAGCCCTTGGGCGCGCCCATCTGGATGACGAGATCGACATCGCCCCAGTCGACGCCGAGATCGAGGCTCGCGGTGCAGACGAGCGCGCGCAGCCGCCCGTCCGCCATCGCACCCTCCACCTTCTGCCGCGCCTCCTTCGACAGCGATCCGTGGTGCAGGCCGATGGGCAGCGTCGCCTCGTTCACCGCCCAGAGGTCGTTGAACACGAGCTCGGCGAGGCTGCGCGTGTTGCAGAAGACGAGCGTGAGCTTGTGCCGCTCGATCTCGCGATACACTTGTTCGGCGGCGTAGCGCCCCGAATGGCCGGACCACGGGACGCGGCCCTCCGGAGTGAGAATTTCGATCTTGGCCTTCGCGCCTGGCTCGCCCGCGACGAGCGTCACGTTTTCTTCGGGCGCGAGCCAGCGACGATAATCCTCCGGGTCGCCGATGGTCGCGGAAAGGGCCACGCGACGTAGTCCCGGCACGATCGCCTGCAGCCGCGCCATCGCGAGCGCCAGCAGATCGCCGCGCTTGCCGCTGGCGAAGGCATGGACCTCGTCGATTACGATGGTCTTGAGGCCCGCGAACATGCGCGCATTGTCCGGGTAGGAGAGCAGCAGCGACAGCGATTCCGGTGTCGTCAGCAGGATGTGCGGCGGGGCGGCCCGCTGACGTGCCTTCTTGTCTGAGGGGGTGTCGCCGGTGCGTGTCTCGACCCGGATCGGCAGGCCCATCTCCGCGATCGGCGTCAGCAGGTTGCGTTCGACGTCCGCCGCGAGCGCCTTCAGCGGCGAGACATAAAGCGTATGCAGGCCTTCAGAGGGGTTTTGCACGAGATCGGCGAGCGTCGGCAGGAAACCCGCGAGCGTCTTGCCCGCGCCCGTGGCCGCCACCAGCAGCGCGTGCTGCCCAGCCTCGGCCGCCGCGACCATCTCCGCCTGATGCCGCCGCACCCGCCAGCCGCGCGCGTCGAACCACTGTGTGACAATTGGGGGAAGCATGTCGCGGATCATGTCGTGCGTCCGGGGAATATGCTAGCTACTGCACGCGACAAGGGGGGAAGCCATGCCATCGGTTCTACGCCTGCCCGGCATCCTGATGGGGCTCGCGGTGCTGACATCCGCAATCATCCTGTGGGTGGTTGCATTGCCGCTTCTGAATGGTGCGCGCTTTGCTCAGCACGCGCAGCATGTTCCGTTGGTCTACGCACATGCCGCAGGTGGGGTCGTGATGATCCTTGCCGGTACCGCGAACATCTACATTGGCTGGACGCGCCGCGGTTTCGGGTGGCACCGCCGCATCGGGCGGGTCTATTTCCTTGGCGGCGTGCTGGGTGCTGGAACGGCGCTCGCGCTCTCCATCGCCGCGTATCACGAGCCGCGGAGTGTCGGCGCCGCTACGGGGACGCTTGCCGCCGTCTGGCTGCTTGTCGCGGCCATGGGCTGGCGCGCGGCGCGGAATGGCCGCATCGAAAGCCATCGCCAGTGGATGATCCGCAGCTACGTGCTGACATGGACCTTCGTGGGATGCCGGATCGTCACGCAGTTTCCCGGCTTCCCTGTTTTTTCCGCGCTCGGCGAAGAGGCGATCTCGGCCGCGATCTGGGTGAACTGGGTCGTGCCGCTGGTGGTTTGCGAGGTCGCGCTGCAGTGGCGCGCAGGCAGTGCGAAGAATTTACCCGGGTAATATTGACGAAATATTTTTACCCGGGTAAATCGCTGCGCATGGAACAGGAAAATTTCACGGCGTTTCGGGGCGACAGCAGGTGCGTCTCCGGGCCGCTTGCGGATGTGGCGCTCGCCCTGAAACGGGGCGGTTCAAACAATGTGCTCATCTTCAACGACAGGACCGGCACCGAGATCGACCTCGATCTGCGCGGCACGGAAGCGGAGGTCGCCGCGCGCTATGCATTGCCGCCCGTCGCGCCCGGTCGCCCTAAGCTCGGCGTCGTCGCGAAGGAGGTGACGCTGCTGCCGCGTCACTGGGACTGGCTGAAAACGCAGCGGGGCGGGGCATCGGCGACGTTGCGCCGCCTTGTCGAGGATGCAGCGCGGGACAGCCGCAGCGCCTCGAAGGCGGCGGCGGAAGCTGCCTATCGTTTCATGTCTGCGATGGCGGGCAACCGGGAGAACTTCGAGGAGGCAGCGCGGGCATTGTTCGCAGCGGATGGCGCACGCTTCGCCGAACTCACCGAAAACTGGCCGGAGGACGTGCGTGCCCATGCAAGGCAGCTCGCCGCTCCGGCCCTTATCGATTGAGTGCGATCAGCGCGCCTGTTCGAGGAGGACTTCGGCGACCTGCACGGCGTTGAGCGCCGCGCCCTTGCGGAGATTGTCGCCGACCACGAACAGGGCGAGGCCGTGAGCAACGGTCGGGTCGCTGCGCACACGGCCGACGAACACAGGATCCTTGCCCGTGGCTTCGAGCGGGTTCGGTACCGCCGTGACGACCACGCCGGGCGCCGCTTCGAGCAGCTTCAGCGCGTCGGCGACAGCGATCGGCCGTTCGAACTCGGCGTTCAATGAGAGTGCGTGGCCGCTGAACACGGGAACGCGTACGCAGGTACCGGAGACGGTGAGGTCCGGAAGGCCGAGGATCTTGCGGCTTTCGTCGCGGAGCTTCGTTTCTTCCTCGGTGTAGCCGTCTTCGCCGAGCACGTAGTTGAGCGGCACGACGTTGAAGCCGATCGGCACCGCCCACTTGCGCGGCTGGCCCAGATCGACGGCGCCGCCATCGCGCGCCAGCGCGTCGCTGCCCGCCGCGCCCGCGACGATCTGTTCGTGGAGTTCCTCGACGCCCGCCATGCCGCCGCCGGAGACCGCCTGATAGGTGCTGGCGATGAGGCGCTTCAGGCCCGCGGCTTCGTGCAGCGGCTTCAGCACGGGCATCGCGGCCATCGTGGTGCAATTGGGGTTGGCGACGATGCCCTTCGGGATGTCGCGCAGCGCTTCGGGGTTCACCTCCGCGACGACGAGCGGCACGTCGGGATCGCTGCGCCATGCCGAGCTGTTGTCGATGACGACCGCGCCTGCGGCCGCTGCTTTTGGCGCGAGTGCGCGTGAGGTCGATCCGCCTGCGGAGAAGAAGACGATGTCGAGGCCTGCGAAATCCGCGGTTTCGGCGTCTTCAACCACCACGTCGGTGCCGCGGAAGGGCATCGCTTTTCCGGCCGACCGCGCAGACGCGAACAGGCGGAGCGTACCGAGCGGGAAATCGCGCTCTGCAAGGATTTCGAGCATCATGCCGCCGACGAGGCCGGTGGCGCCGACGATGCCGACGTTGGGTCGGGCGGGAAGGGATCTGGTCATGTGAACTGCGTCTCCTGTTATGTGCGGAGGCGCGGGGAGTTTGGCTTTGGAAGGTTCCAGGCCGCCCCGCGCTCGGCGGGGCTCTGTCCTGCTTGCTTGACCGGTTAAACCGTCAGCACACGCAGAACCGCCCCGCGAGCGCGGGTCGGCTTGGTGCTAATCGTTTTAATCGTCATGGACATCGCGGCGGCCGATAGCAGCCTCGAATGGTCTCGTCTAGCTCTGTTCGAGGCCGATCCATTTCTCGACGACAGGGCGCTGCCAAGCCTCCAGCGCATCGATGAGAGCATCCGGCGTTTCCGCGACGGCGAGCATCCCCCGGTGCTGCGGGCGCACGAATTTCTCGGCGGCCATGTGGTCGAGGAAACCGGCAAGCTGGTCGTAATAGCCAGCGACGTTGAGGAGGCCGCAGGGCTTCTCGAAGATGCCGAGCTGGCTCCATGTCCACACCTCGAACAGCTCCTCGAGCGTGCCGACGCCGCCGGGAAGCGCTGCGAAGGCATCGGCGCGGCCGGCCATCTCGGCCTTGCGCTCGTGCATCGAGTCGGTGATGACCAGCTCGGTGAGGCTGTGGTGCGCGACCTCGTGGTCGACAAGCGCCTGCGGGATGATACCGACGGCTTCACCGCCCGCCGCGAGCACGGCATCGGCAAGCACGCCCATCAGGCCGATCGACGCGCCGCCGTAAACGAGGCGGATGCCGCGCGCGGCCATCGCCGTGCCGAGCGCGTGCGCGGCCTCCGCATAATCGGTGCGCGCCCCCCGGCTGGAGCCGAGGAACACGCAAAGGCTGGAGATCCGCCTCAGGCGAAGATCTCCTCAAAGAACAGCAGCGTCGCCTGCCATGAGCGGCGGTCGGCGATCTCGTTGTACTGTGCGCCGCCTTCGCGATTGTTCATGCCCTTCGCGGTGAAGGCGTGCACGGTGTCGCCGTAGGCGTTGAGCTGCCACTGCGCACCGGCATCGGTCAATTCCTTGGCAAGCGCCAGCACGTCCTGCGGCGGGGCGAGCGGATCTTCCCAGCCGTGGTGGACCTGCACCTTGGTGTGGATCGGCGCCTGCGGGCCGAGGTTCGGCTGCGGATAGATGCCGTGGAACGATACGGCGCCCACCACTTCGGTGGTGCCGGTGCGCGCGACATCAAGTGCACAAAGACCGCCGAAGCAGAAGCCGATGATGGCGATGCGCGAAGGGTCCACGAGCGGATGCGCCTTGGCGAAGGCGACAGCCGCCATCAGCCGGTCGCGAAGCAGCGCGCGGTCGGCCATCAGCGGGGCGATAAGCGCGCCGTTGTCCTGTCCCGGCGTGCCGCGCACGCCCTTGCCATAGGTATCGATGGCGATGCCGACATAGCCCGCTTCCGCTAGTTGTTCGGCGCGGCTGCGTTCGTGATCGATCTGCCCCGCCCACTGGTGGGCTACCAGCACCGCCGGTCGCTTCTCCGTGCCGCCTGTGTGCGCAACGAAGGCCTCGAATGTGGTCTTGCCGTCAGAATAGTCCGCGTAACCTGTCTCGATTTTGCTCATCATTTCACCTCGATCGGTAGCCCAAGGGTTTTCAGTTGCGGTTCCACTTGCTGCCGGTCGCCGACGACGACCCACAGCAGCTTGTTCACATCGATATTCGCTTTCGCCGCGGCGACAAGCTGCTCGCGGGAGAGCGCGTTCAGCTTCGCGGCGTAAGTCACCTGGTAATCGTCCGGCCGTTTCAGGCGGGCGTTCGTCTCCAGCGCATCGAGCACCGCAGCGGAGGATTCGTAGGCGCCCGGCAGGCGGCCGGTAAGGAACGCCAGCGTCGATTTCACTTCGTCCGGCGTGATCGGCTTGTCGGTGACATAGGCGGTGATGTCCTTACGGAGTTCGGCGAGCGATGCGCCGGTCTTGTCGGCCTGCACGGGCGCGAAGACGTAGAAGGGCATCTGTTCGCTCGTCTGCGAGATCGCGGTCGAGACGCCATAGGACCACCCCTTGTCCTCGCGCAGGTTCATGTTGAGCCGCGAGGTGAACACGCCGCCGAGCGGGGTGTTCACGGTGGTGAGGGCGAGGTTGTCGTCCGTGCCTCTGCGCGCCAGCGGGTATCCGGCGAGGATGAACGACTGCGGCGAGCCCGGGCGGTCGATCAGGATGATCTTGCTTGCGGCAGGCGCGTTCGCTGCCGTGAACGTCTTGGCGCCCTTCGGCGTCGAAGGAGCCGCCCACGTGCCGACGGTCTTTTCGAGGAGCGGCATCAGCGCGGCGAGCGTCGTCGCGCCCGAAGCGAAGATGGTGGCGTTGTCGGGGCGCATCCACGTCTGGTGGAAGCTGACGAGATCGCCGCGCGTCACCGCCTTGACGCCCTCCACCGTGCCGGAGCCGGTGAGCGGTACGCCGTAGGGGTGCGCCGTGCCGTAGATGAGCGGCGGCAGCAGGCGCAGCGCGAGCGTCTGAGGCTGGCTTTCCTCCTGCGCGATGCCTGCAATCTGAATGTTGCGCACGCGTTCAAGCTCGGCAGGGTCGAACTTCGGGTTGCGGATGATGTCCGCCCACAGGTCGAGCGAGGGGGCGAGGTTGGTGGAAAGCGCCGAGAGCGAGACCTCGGTGGTGTCGTTGCCCGCATCCGCGCCGATATTGGCGCCGAGGCGCTCTTCTTCTTCGGCGATCTGGATCGCGGTGCGCTTCGCGGTGCCCTCGTCGAGCAGCGACAGCATCAGCGACTGCGTGCCGAGCTTTTCGCGCGAATCCGCGGCATTCCCCGCGTCGAACACCATGGAGAGGTTCACGACCGGCACGGTGTCGCGCCTGGCGAACACGACCTCGATACCGTTCGAAAGCTTCGCGCGCTCGGCGGTGGGGAACTCGAGCGCAGGCGCGCCGTCCACCGGCGGCAGTTTCGATCGGTCGATGCCCTTGCCGGCGACCTGCTGCAGGCTGCCGTACGGATAGACGGTGAGCTGGTAGTCACCCTTGGCAATCCACCGGTCCGCAGCCGCTTTCACGCTGGCGGGCGTCGCGTTCACGTAGGCGGAGAGGTCTTTCTTGAACTGCTGCGGATCGCCCGAATAAAGCTCGCCCTCCGCGAGCGTCACCGCCTTGCCGCCGAAGCCGCCGACGGCTTCGAGGCCGCGAATGGTGCCGGAAACCGCGCGCATGGCAACGCGGCCGACCTCGTCCTTGGTGGGGCCCTTCGCGAGGAAGTCGGCGAGAAGCTGGTCGAGGCGCGCGTTCACCGTGTCCGGATCCACACCCGGCTTCACGTCCACCTCCATCTGGAGCAGGCTGACCGCTTCGAACGGTTGCAGATATGCCGACACACCGATGGCGAGCTGCTTGTCGCGGACGAGATCTTTGTAAAGTCGCGAGCTTCCGCCGCCGCCGAGCGTCGCCGCGGCGATGGAGAGGTTCTGCGCGTCCTTGTCGTTGAGGCCGGGCACCGCCCAAACACGGTAGATGCGCGTGTTGGAGACCTGGTCCTCCATCGTTTCGCGCACCGTCTCGCTGCGTTCCGGCACCCATGCCCGCAGGCGGCGCTCCACGGCGGGCCCGGCGGGAAGGTCGCCGAAATACTTCTCGACAAGCGGTTTTGCAGTCGCGGCGTCGATATCGCCTGCCAGCACGAGCACGGCGTTGTTGGGGCCGTACCATGTGCGGAACCACGTCTTCACGTCGTCGAGCGAGGCCGCGCTCAGGTCCGCCATCGAGCCGATTGTCGAGTGGCGATAGGGGTGGCCTTCGGGGAACAGGCCTTCGAGTATGCGGTACTCGGTCTTGCCGTAGGGCTGGTTGTCGCCCTGCCGCTTCTCGTTCTGCACGACGCCGATCTGGTTCGTCAGCTTGGTCTGGTCGATGGCGCCCAGCAGGTGCCCCATGCGGTCGGATTCGAGAAACAGGATGCGTTCGAGTCCGGGGGTGGGCACGTTCTGGAAGTAATTCGTGCGGTCGAACCACGTCGTGCCGTTGTAGCTCGTCGCGCCCATCTCCTGCAGCGCAACGAACCAGTCGTTGTTGTAGTTCTCGCTGCCGTTGAACATCAGGTGTTCGAAGAGGTGCGCGAAGCCGGTCTTGCCCGCAGGCTCGTCCTTGGAGCCGACATGATACCAGATGCTCGTCGCGATGATCGGCGCCTTGCGGTCGGTATGGACGATGACGCGCAGGCCATTGGGCAGCGTGAAGCGCTCGTAGGGGATATCGACGGCGGAAACGAGTGCGGGATCGGGGCCCGCGCTCTTCGGGGCGGCGAGGGCCGGCACGGCCACCAGCGCGAGGGCGATGGCGGTGCCGAGGAAGCGTGATTTCATGGTGCAGCAAAGCTCCGGATACGGCCGAACGGCGGTCATACCCGAACGCATAAGCCGTTGGCGCGAGCGCGGCAAGCCGAGGCGCTTGCACTCGGGCAAGGCGGCTTCTATCAAGGCGCCGCTTTCGTACCGGCCGGTTCCGGCCGGGTTGTTTTCGTGAACGTGAAGAAGGAACAGGCGCCAGACCATGGCCCGGATCGTGATGAAATTCGGCGGTACGTCGATGGCGGGTATCGAGCGTATCCGTAACGTCGCCCAGCGCGTGAAGCGTGAGGTGGATGCCGGCAATGAAGTCGCCGTCGTCGTCTCCGCCATGGCGGGCGAGACGGACCGTCTTGTCGGCTTCTGTCGCGAAGCCGCCGCGCTGCACGATCCGGCGGAATACGACGTTGTCGTCGCCTCGGGCGAGCAGGTGACGTCGGGGCTTCTCGCCATCACGCTGCAGGCGATCGGCGTGCCCGCGCGCAGCTGGCTCGGCTGGCAGCTTCCCATCCGCACGTCGGACGCGCACTCGACGGCGCGCATCGGCGATATCGATACTAGCGCCGTCCTCGCCGACATGGCGAAGGGCCGCGTTGCGGTCGTTCCGGGTTTTCAGGGCGTCACCGACGACGGCCGCGTCACCACGCTCGGCCGCGGCGGCTCGGATACCAGCGCGGTCGCGGTTGCGGCGGCGCTGAAAGCGGATCGCTGCGATATCTATACGGATGTGGATGGTGTTTACACCACCGATCCGCGTATCGTGCCGAAAGCGAAGAAGCTTCAGTCGGTCACGTTCGAGGAGATGCTCGAGCTCGCAAGCGTCGGCGCGAAGGTGCTGCAGACCCGTTCGGTCGAGCTTGCGATGAAGGAAAAGGTCAAGGTGCAGGTGCTGTCGTCGTTCACCGACGCGCCCGGCACGTTCGTAGTCGACGAGGAAGAAGGCGTGGAACAGGAACTCATCACCGGCATCGCGTACAACCGCAACGAGGCGCAGGTCACGGTGACGCGCGTGCCCGACACGCCCGGCGTCGTCTCGCGCATCTTCGAACCGCTCTCCGCCGCGAACATCAATGTCGACATGATCGTGCAGAACGTTGCGCGCGAAAGCGGCCATACCGACGTCACCTTCACCGTGCCGCGCACCGAGCTGGCCCGCGCCATGGATGAGCTGGCGAAGGCGAAGGACTCGATCGGCTACGGCGAGCTGGAAGCCGTCGACAACGTCTGCAAGGTCTCCGTCGTCGGCGTCGGCATGAAGAGCCATGCGGGCGTCGCGCTCACCATGTTCAAGGCACTCGGCGACCGCGGCATCAACATCAAGGCGATCACCACGTCCGAGATCAAGATTTCGGTGCTCATCGCCGAGGAATACACCGAGCTTGCGGTGCGCGTGCTCCACACCGCTTACGGCCTGGACGATACGTCCGAGCCTGCCGGGGCCGCTGCGTGAGCGGCGGCCGTGATCGCCTTGATGCGCTGATGGCGCGCGGCTGTGCCTTCCTCGGCACACGCTATGCGATCATGGCCGGTGCGATGACCTGGGTTTCCGAGCGAAATCTCGTTTCCGCAATCTCGAACGCGGGCGGTTTCGGCATGATCGCGTGCGGCGCGATGGATCCGGCGCGGCTGCGCGAGGAGATCGTGGCGACGCGCGCGCTGACTTCGAAGCCGTTCGGCGTCAATCTCATCACGATGCACCCGGCGCTGCTGGAACTCATCCAGGTCTGCGCCGAGGAAAAGGTCGGCCATATCGCGCTTGCGGGCGGAATTCCGTCCGGCCCGGCGATCGAGGCGGTGAAGGCTGCGGGCGCGAAGCTCATCTGTTTCGCCCCGGCGCTCGCCTTCGCGAAGAAGCTGGTGCGCTCGGGTGTCGATGCGCTCGTCATCGAAGGCACCGAGGCGGGCGGCCATATCGGCCCGGTTTCCACGACCGTGCTTGCGCAGGAAATCCTGCCCAACATTACCGACGTGCCGGTGTTCATCGCGGGCGGTATCGGCCACGGCGAAGCGATCGCGGCATTCCTTGAAATGGGCGCGGCGGGTGTGCAGCTCGGCACGCGCTTTGTCTGCGCCACCGAAAGCGTCGCGCATCCGAAGTTCAAGCAGGCGTTCATCCGCGCTGCGGCGCGAGACGCCGTGGCGAGTGTGCAAATCGATCCGCGCCTGCCGGTGATCCCCGTGCGTGCGCTCAAGAACAATGGAACCGAGGCGTTCACCGCCAAGCAGCGCGAGGTCGCCGGGCTTCTCGACGCCGGTACGGTCGATATGAACGCGGCGCAGCTCCAGATCGAGCATTACTGGGCGGGCGCGCTGCGCCGCGCTGTGGTAGACGGCGATATCGAGAACGGCTCGATGATGGCCGGCCAGTCGGTTGGCATGGTGAAGCGCGAGGAGCCTGTGCAGGCGATCATCGACGAACTGGTCAGCGAAGCGGCGGCGGCGCTCACCCGCCGCGGCGTTCAGGCTGCATGAACGCCGAGAGGAACGTCTCGGCAACCAGCGCCGCGCGTGAGATTCTGCGGCGGCTTCACGATGTCATGGCTACCAAGGCGGGCGCGCAGGCGAAGCTGAACCGCGTCGTCGATATCGTCGCGGGTGCGCTCTCGTCCGAAGTGTGCTCAGTCTACCTGCTGCGCGACGGCGTGCTCGAACTCTTCGCGACGCGCGGCCTTGCCCAGTCCGCCGTGCACGTCACGCGGCTTGCCGTGGGTGAAGGCCTTGTCGGCACGATCGCGAAGACGCGCGAAGCGCTTAATCTCGCTGAAGCGAAGGCGCACCCGGATTTCGCGTACAAGCCGGAAACGGGCGAAGAGAGCTTCCACAGCTTTGCTGGTGTGCCGATCATCCGGCAGGAAACCGCGATCGGTGTGCTCGCCGTGCAGCACGTCGATCCGCGCGAATATGCGGATATCGAGATCGAGGCGCTGCAGACGACCGCGATGGTGCTGGCGGAGCTGATCGCGTCAGCCGGGCTTGTTGATGACCAGACCGTGCAGCAGGCGCGCGAACGCGAAAGCCGGCCGGCGCGCATGACCGGGCTCAAGCTCGTGGAGGGCGTCGGGCGAGGGCAGGCGGTGTTCCACCAGCCGCGCGTCATCGTCGAGCATACGGTCGCCGACGATATCGAAGCCGAACGCGCGCGCGTCTACGCCGCGTTCCAGATGATGCGCGAGCAGATCGACAACATGATGGGCCAGGCAGATTTTGCCGCCCCGGGCGATCACGACGAGATCCTCGAAACCTACAAGATGTTCGCCTACGACGAGGGCTGGTCGCGGCGCATCAACGAGGCGATCGATACCGGCCTTACCGCCGAGGCGGCGATCGAGCGCGTGCAGATGAAGACGCGCACGCGGATGCGCGCCACGAAGGACCCGTTCTTCCAAGAGCGCCTGCACGACCTGGACGATCTCTCGAACCGCCTGCTGCGCATCGTTTCAGGCCAGATGGATACCGCCGCGAAGCGGGGTCTGCAGCAGGACATGATCCTGATCGCCCGCAACCTCGGGCCCGCCGAGCTTCTGGAATACGACAAGCGCTTCCTGCGCGGCGTGGTGCTGGAGGAAGGGTCGCTCACCGCGCACGTCACCATCATTGCGCGCGCGATGGGTATTCCGGTGCTCGGTCGCGTAAAGGATCTGCGCACCACGATCTTCGAAGGCGATCCGCTGCTGCTCGATGCGCAGCGCGGCGCGCTGTTCGTGCGGCCGAGCGAGCCAGTCGTCCACCAGTTCGAGGAGCAGGTCGCGCTGAAGGCGCGGCGGCAGGCCGAATATGCGAAACTTCGCGATCTCCCCGCCGAAACCGTGGACGGTGCGCGCATCACGCTGATGATGAACGCGGGCCTGAGTTCGGATCTCGAAGCTCTCGACATCACGAATGCGGATGGGATCGGCCTGTTCCGCACGGAGTTCCAGTTCCTCGTTTCGGCGACGCTGCCGCGCCGCGAACGGCAGACGCGGCTCTACAAGTCCGTGCTCGATGCGGCGGGCGATCGTCCCGTGACATTCCGCACCGTCGATATCGGCGGCGACAAGGCGGTGCCCTACATGATGGGCGACACCGTGGAGGAAAACCCCGCGCTCGGCTGGCGCGCGCTTCGCCTCGCGCTCGAACGCGAAGGGCTGATGAAGGTGCAGGCGCGCGCGCTCATCGACGCTGCCGCCGGTCGAACGCTGCGACTGATGTTTCCAATGGTTTCGGAGCCGTGGGAGTTCGATGAGGCGCGCGCGCTCGTGGAGGCGCAGCTCTCGCGCATGGTCGCGCGCGGCCATCCCGTGCCGAAGAAGATCGAGTTCGGCTGTATGCTCGAAGTGCCGGCGCTTGCGGAATCGCTCGACCTTTTGTTGCCGCGCCTCGATTTCCTGTCGGTCGGTACGAACGATCTCACGCAGTTCCTGTTCGCGGCGGACCGCGCCAATCCCAAGCTCGCCGATCGCTACGACTGGCTTTCGGTATCGCTGCTGCGCTTCCTGAAGCGCGTATCGGATCAGGCGCGTGCTGCGCGGCGTCCGGTTACGGTGTGCGGCGAGATGGGCGGGCGCCCGCTGGATGCGCTGGCGCTGCTCGGCATCGGCATCGAGCGCCTGTCGATCACGCCGGCGGGGATCGGCCCGATGAAGGCGATGATCCGGTCGCTGGCGCTCGCGCCGCTCCAGCACGAGATGGAGGGCTGGCTGCGCCGGGGTATCAACATCCGCACGGCGCTGACGGAATACGCATCGAGCCGCGGCATCGCCGCTGGCTGAGGCCGCGCCGCGACGAAGCGCGTTGACACTGGCGAAGCTGCGCGCGAACGTGGCAATTGGGCGAGTTGGCGTCTGTTCGGAGGGTTTTGGGTGAGCGACGAGCTGGAAACGCAGGACGGTATCAATCTCGGCGGCGCGCGTCATATCGGCGAGGTGCTGAGTGCGCGGCGGCTGGAACTCGGCCGGGAGTTGGCCGACATTGCCCATCAGACCCGCGTGCCGCTGCGACACCTGACCGCGATCGAAGAAGGCAAACACGATACGTTGCCGGCGCTTCCCTACACGATCGGTTTCGTGAAATCTTACGCGCGCATACTGGGCCTCGATCCGGATACGACGGCGGAGCAGTTTCGCCGCGAAACGACGAAGCCCGACCGGGTGATCCCCACGATGGATCACGAGCCGATCGAGGACGTGCGCGTACCGACGCGCGCCGCGGCGCTGCTCGGTATCGTGCTGCTTGGCGTTGTCATACTTGCCGTCGCCGCGTGGGGCCTCGGCTGGTTCGGCGGTGACGAGGCGCCTGCTGTGGCGGAAGCGCCGGCGGGATCGGATGACGGCGCGACCGTTGCTGTGGATACGCCGCCGGCGCCGCAGGCTTCATCACCTGGCGTGGCGGAAGTGCCTGCGACCGACGCCGCGACGGCTGCTGCGGCGACGCCCGCGCCTGCAGTGCCGACGGGCGGTGCGATCGTCGTCACCGCGCGCGAGGATGCGTGGGTGAAGATTTACGAGGTTGGCTCCGGCCGCTCCGTGTTCCAGGGCGTGATGGCGGCGGGCGACCGTTATGAGGTTCCCGCGGATCGACAAGATTTGCTGCTCTGGACGGGTCGCGCCGGCGCGCTCGACCTCACCGTGGGCGGCACGGCGATTCCACCGCTCGGCGCCGCGACGCAGACGGTTCGCGATGTGCCGCTGACGGCGGCGGGTCTCGCAGCGCGGGCGCAGCCGCGCGCGGAGTGATGCGCTTCAGTTTCAGGCAAGGGACGGGCTGCTAGGCTCGGCCCTGCGTCTATCAATTGTCGGGAAAGTCATGATGAAATTCAAACCTTTGCTCCTTTTGACCCTGCCGCTGTTGCTCCCTGCGGTGCCCGCCGCCGCGCAGCAGACCGCCCAGCAGGTGGAAGGCCGGGTGAAGAAGCTGGAAAGCGAAATGCGCGCCGTGCAGCGCAAGGTGTTTCCGGGCGGTTCCAAAGAGTATTTCGAGGCGGAAATTCAAGCGCCTGCTGCGCCGGTGACGGCGCCGGGCGTGCCTGCCTCCAACCCGCTGAGCGACCTCTCGCGCCGCGTCGATTCGCTCGAAAGCCAGCTCACCACGATGACCGGGCAGATCGAGGAAAACAGCTTCAAGGTACGTCAGCTTGAAGCCGCGCTTGAGAAGTTCAAGACCGACGCCGAGTTCCGCCTGACCACGCTGGAGGGCGGCGCGCCGCCGCCCGCGGCGGGGACCGCAGGCGTGTTCCCGCCCCCCGGCGCGCCGACGGCACCCGCGACCACACCGCCTCAGCAGGCCGCAGCCGCACCGCTGACACCTGAGCAGGAATATAACGCCGCCTACGGCCTCGTGACCGCCAAGAACTATCCGGCGGCCGAGAAGGCGCTTTCTGCCTTCATCGCGAAGAACCCGAAGCACGCCCGCGCCAGCAACGCGCAATATTGGCTGGGCCGCACCTATTTCGCGCAGAACCAGCCGGTTCAGGCAGCGCGCACGCTGCTCGAAAACTACCAGAAACGGCCGGAGGGCGAACGCGCGCCGGAAAGCCTGCTCTGGCTCGGCAAGTCACTGATGGCGTTCTCGCCGCCCAGTCCGCAGAAGGCGTGCGAGGCCTTTGATCAGCTTGAGGAGAGCTACGGCAAGAAACTCTCGCAGTCGCTCCGCACGCAGCTCGTGGATGCCCGCTCGGCAGCCCGCTGCGGCTGACCCCGGCCTGACGCCGGAGCGCTTCCGTGCGGCGGTCGAGGCGCTGGCGCCTGATCTTCGCGGAGGGGTCGCGCTCGCCGTCTCGGGCGGGCCGGACAGCCTTGCGCTGCTGCTCCTCGCGCACCGCGCCGGTTTCGACGCTGTGGCGCTTACGGTCGATCATCGACTCCGGCCCGAGGCCGCGGCGGAAGCGCGCCATGTCGCTGCTATCGCCGCGGGGCTCGGCGTGCCGCACGTCACGCTTGCCGTCGATGTCCCGCAGACGGCGAGCGTGCAGGCGGCGGCGCGGGGTGCGCGCTATGCGGCGATGGCGGGCTGGTGCGATGCCAATGGCCTGCGCTGGCTGATGACCGCGCACCATGCCGACGATCAGGCCGAGACGCTGCTGATGCGCCTGTCGCGCGGCAGTGGGCTTGGCGGCATGGCGGGAATCCGGGCGCGGCGGCCTGTGGAGGGGCATGCTGTCACTCTGCTGCGCCCGCTGCTTGGCGCGCGCAAGGCTGATCTCGTGGCGCTGGTGGCGGAGGCGGGTATCGCGGCTGTCGATGATCCGAGCAACCGGAGTGATGCATACGATCGAACCGGTGCGCGGGCGTTGCTGGCGGGGGGAGGGGTGGACGCAGGGGGTGCGGTTGCGACGGCCGTGCATCTTGCGGAGGCTGAGGCGGCGCTTCAGTGGGTGGTGGATGAGGCCTGGGCCGGGCGGGCGAGTGTCTCGGGGGAGGCTATCGCGCTCGATACGCGGGGGCTTCCGGCCGAACTGGTTCGGCGGCTCGTGCTCAGGGCGTTTCGCGAGATGCAGGGTGTCGAGCCCGATGGTCCGGCGCTCCAGCGTTTGCTTGCCGGGCAGGGTGGCACGCTGGGGGGCGTGCTCGTGGAGGGCGGTCCGCTGTGGCGCTTCCGGGCCGAGCCGCCGCGAAAAATGCGCACATCCACCGAATAGGCCGCAATAGCGGTTGTCGTTAACGGCTGCGTGCCTATCTTAGAACCGAACCCTTTTCAGGAATACGAACCAGATGGACGAGAACAAGAAGCGACCGACCGGACCCTGGGGCAAGAGCCTCGCCATGTGGGCGGTCATCCTGCTCGCGGTCGTCGTGCTCGTTTCGGTCTACAACGCGCCGCAGTCCCAGGGCGCGGTGCAGCAGATCGCCTATTCTGAGTTCATCACCAAGGTGAACGAGGGTGCCGTCCGCGAGGTCGACATCCGCGGGCAGGACATCGCGGGCCGCCTCACCAGCGGCGAGATGTTCAGCACCTATTCGCCGGGCGACCCCGGCCTCGTCGAGCGCCTCGAAGCCTCGGGCGTCAAGTTCAAGGCGCAGCCGGAGGAAAGCCGCTCGCTGCTCGCCGCGATTCTCATCAACATCCTGCCGTTCCTCCTCATCCTCGGCATCTGGATCTTCGTGATGCAGCGGATGCAGAACGGCGCGGGCAAGGGCGCGATGGGCTTCGGCAAGAGCCGCGCCAAGCTGCTCACCGAAAAGCAGGGCCGCGTGACCTTCGATGATGTCGCGGGCATCGATGAAGCGCGCGAAGAGCTTGAGGAAATCGTCGACTTCCTGAAGGATCCGGGTCGCTTCTCGCGCCTCGGCGGCAAGATTCCGAAGGGTGCGCTGCTCGTCGGCTCGCCCGGCACCGGCAAGACGCTGCTCGCGCGCGCCATCGCAGGCGAGGCGAACGTGCCGTTCTTCACGATTTCGGGCTCCGACTTCGTCGAGATGTTCGTGGGCGTCGGCGCCAGCCGCGTGCGCGACATGTTCGAGCAGGCGAAGAAATCCGCTCCCTGCATCATCTTCATCGACGAAATCGACGCGGTCGGCCGCCATCGCGGCGCGGGCCTCGGCGGCGGCAACGACGAGCGCGAGCAGACGCTGAACCAGCTTCTCGTCGAGATGGACGGCTTCGACGCGAACGAAGGCATCATCATCATCGCCGCGACGAACCGGCCGGACGTGCTCGACCCCGCGCTGCTGCGCCCCGGCCGCTTCGACCGTCAGGTCGTCGTGCCGCGCCCGGACATCGAGGGCCGCGAGAAGATTCTGCGCGTCCACATGCGCAAGGTGCCGCTGGCGCCGGATGTCGATGCCCGCACCATCGCGCGCGGCACGCCCGGCTTCTCGGGCGCCGATCTTGCGAACCTCGTGAACGAAGCGGCGCTGATGGCGGCGCGCAAGTCGAAGCGCCTCGTCGGCATGGCCGAGTTCGAGGAAGCCAAGGACAAGGTCATGATGGGCAGCGAGCGCCGCTCGATGATCATGACCGAGGACGAGAAGAAGATGACCGCCTATCACGAGGCCGGTCACGCCATCGTCGCGCTGCACGAGGCGGCGTCCGATCCGATCCACAAGGCGACGATCATTCCGCGCGGCCGCGCGCTCGGCATGGTCATGCGCCTGCCGGAGCGGGACCAATACAGCTACCACCGCGACAAGATGCACGCTAACCTTGCCGTCTCGATGGGCGGCCGTGTCGCCGAAGAGATCATCTTCGGCTACGACAAGGTCTCCTCGGGCGCCTCGTCGGACATCCAGTACGCGACCGATCTGGCGCGCAGCATGGTCACGCAGTGGGGGCTTTCCGACAAGCTCGGCCCGATGAAGCTCGCGGAAAACCAGGAAGAGGTCTTCCTCGGCCACAGCGTCACCAAGACGCAGAATGTGTCCGAACAGACCGCGCAGCTGATTGATCACGAGATCAAGGAGATCGTGATGCGTGGCTATGAGCGGGCGAAGAGCCTGCTCACCGAGAACAGCGAAGAGCTGCACACGCTCGCGCAGGCGCTGCTCGAATACGAGACGCTCTCGGGTGACGAGATCAAGGCGCTGCTCGCCGGCGAAGGCGTGGACCGCGACCGCGGTGCCCGCAATCGTCCCGCCCCTGTCTCCACGGGCGTCAGCGCCATCCCGAAGACGGGCAAGCGCGGCTTCGGCGGGGAGCCGAGCCCGCAGGGCGTGTAGTCCGCGGCATCAGACACGAAGGACGGGGCGCTTCGGCGCCCCGTTTTCGTTCGGTCTTACTTCGTGCAAGCCTTCCGCGCCGCCATCTGCCAGGCCTCGATCCGGCCGCGCAGGGCTTTCAGCGGCAGCGCGCCGCCGGAGAGAACCTGCTGGTGGAAGGCGCGCAGATCGAAGCATTTCCCGAGCGACGATTCCGATTCCGCGCGCAATGCCGCGATTTCGAGGCCACCGCTGTCGTATGATGTGAGCTGGCCGGGAATGACCGCGATCCGGTCCAGCATGTCCGCTGCGGCAGCCTCGTCGAAGCGGCCGCTTTCGACGAGATAGGCCATGGCCTTCTCACGGCTCCAGCCGAACATGTGGATGCCCGGATCGACAACCATGCCGCGTGCCATCCACGCGCGCCGTGTGATGCCCGCGTAGGGCGTTTCATAAACGCCCAGTTCCTCCGCCAAACGTTCCGAATAGCGCGCCCAGCCTTCGACATAAGCGCCGGTGAGCGCGATGCGGAGCAGCGGCACCTTCGCCGCCAGTTCCTGTGTCATGGCGATCTGCAGGTGATGGCCGGGGATCGTCTCGTGCACGACCGTGACTTCGGCGCCGCCTTTCGTCTCGGTCTTCCAGTGATCGAGCGGCAGCATGTAACGGCCCGGTTTCGAAGGATCAGGCTCGGGGAGATAGTGCGCGGGAACGCCGCTTCCCGCCTCGGTCGCGGGCAGCACCTCGATCGCCGCGGGCTGCTTCGGGAGCTGCTGGAAAGCGGCGGCGCTGAGTTTCGTCGTCCGCGCGAGGCTCCGCTTCGAGAAATCGACCAGTTCATCGGCCGTGGCGAAATGATTGTCCGGTGCGTCCTTCACCGCGGCAAGGGTGGCAGCGAGATCGGAGGTTCCGAAGCGCTTGCCGCCGATCGCGATGATATCTTTCACGTTTTGCGCAACGGCCGCCTCGCCGACCGCCATGACCTCGGCGGGCGTGCGGTCCAGCGTCGTCGAGGCACGAAGCAGCGCTTGGTAGCAGGCGCCGCCGTTGGGCAGCTCCGAAAGCGCAATGCCTTCGCGCGCTTTGGGCAGATACTCTTCGGCGAGGAAATCGCGATAGCGTTTCAGCGCGCCGTGCACGCCCTCCGCAACGATGGGCCTGAAGCGGGCCTTGAAGGCGGCGTCACCATCGGCCCGGGCTGGGGCATAGAAGGGGGATTGTTCGGCGGGCAGCGCGAGCAGCCGGTCGAGCTGGCCAACGACGCGGGTGACGACCGAGCGCGGCACGGCATAACCCTGCTTCAGGCCTTCACGGAGGTTGGCGATATCCTGATCGGCGTAAGCGGGTAGGCCTTCCCAGCGCCGGATCGCATCTTCACGTGCATCGGGCGTGCCGGTGGCCTGCGCCTGCGCAAGCCGCGAAAGCGTGACCTGCCACCCGGTCATGTGGCTGATGCTCCACAGGGGTTGATTGCAAACCCGCAGCCCGCGCGCGGCTTCGAGGCCGTCCGCCATCAGCGCGTAGGAGGCGCGGCCGGCATCGTCGAGCTTTGCTTCGTCCAGGCCTTTCAGGTCTTGCCACAGCCGGTCTTCCTCCGCCGCGACGGCGTTCAGGGTTTCAGGGGCGATGGGCGGCAGTGCCGACTGGCGTGCGCCCTCGATCCCGGAAAGCGGCACGAGTTCGGGGCTGCTGCGGAGCAGGAGTGCGATGTAGCGACCGGAGAGCGCGTCGATTGTGGGTTGCGCCGCTGCTGTTTTCGGCACGGCCGCGGATGCAAGAACGAATGCTGCTGCTGTGAAACCTGTGAATACCGGCCGCGATATACGCATCGCTACCCTCCCGTTTTCTTCCTCGTCCCGCCGGTCTCTATGGCGCCCCGGACCACGGCGACGCAATCCCGATAAAGACAAAATTTTCGTAATGGAGAATTTCAAGGCACGCTAAACCGAGTTGAGGTTCCACTCAGCTTGCGTTCATTCCCTTCGTCACATAGTCGAAACGACCATGTGGGATGGACGGGGAAGGGGGCTTTCATGCTGAAGCGTGCGCTGTTTATGGCTCTGGTGCTGGCGTCGGGGACGGCTGCCGCGCAGACGAATGTGCCTCCCGAAGAGCTTTACGGCCGCTATGCGCCGGGCGGGGACTGTTCGAAGCAGCCGCGCATCGAAGTGGGCAAGGCGGGCGTGGTCATCGATACGGCGGCGGGGCGGCAGGGGCCGCTTCCCATCGACGTCTGCTATTCCTGCGCGGGCGGCGCGCAGTACGAAGGCATCCAGCGCTGGGTCGGGATCAAGTACGGCAAGGACAAGTGGGGCGGGGACAACATGCCCGTGATCATGATGTTCAACGCCGAGGAGAAGCGCGGCGCGGTCCAGATCGAGCATGACGATACGCTGAAGACGCCGATCGGCGCGCCGATGACGCAGGTTGTGCGTGCGAAGCTGTTTCGCCAGTGCGGGGCTGCGGCGCCCGCCGCGCCTTCCGCTGCTGCAGCCAAGCCGGCGCCTGCGGCGGTTCCTCCGAAGGCGGCTGTGGCCGCGAAAACGCCCGCGGATGGTTTCGCGGCCGTGCTCGGCGGGCTGCTGAAGCCGGGGGACTATCCGGCGAACAGCTTTTACGACTGGCGGCATATCGAAACCGCACCGCACGTCACGTGGGCGGCGCTGCCGCCCGAGATGCTCGACAAGCCGATGTCGAACGGCGAGTATTTCCGCCGCGCGGGCATCGCGACCGTCGCCGGGCAGCAAGTGAAGGTGCTTGCGGGCGGCGCGCGCACGATGGTGATGAACCTCTATTTCAAGAACGAGGGGAAACCGATCGGTACGCCTGCCCTGCTCGCGGCGCTGAAGGGTGCGGGCTACACAGCGACGCTCGCGCGCTGCCCGAAGCTGAAGGGCCTGAACGCGCCGGTTTGGTATCGTCTTTCGGCGCCGGGCAAGCGCCCCGGCTATCTGTGGGTGACGGGCGCACGGCCGCCGCAGCAGCCGTGGGAAGGCTTCAGCCTTTCGCTCGACGAGGCGATGAAGCCGCTGACCCCGCGCGAGGCGGCGGTCTATACGGACAAATGCGCCTGAAAAGCCGCCGCTCGACCTGACGATTTCGCCCGGGTGGCGGGATGCGCCGCCACCGGTTAAAGTGCCGCTCAAATCCAAGCGTTTTGAGGGAGACGCGTTATGGCGACTGCGGCCATTCTGCCGGGTGAGGCGAAATCCATTGAAGCGATGACGGCGCTGCTGGCGCGGCAGCGTGCGGCATTCATGGCGGAATTGCCCGTTGCCGCTGCTGTCCGCAAGGATCGCCTGCGCCGGGCGGTCGACCTCGTGCTGACGCATCAGGACCGGTTCGTGAAGGCGCTCTCGGAGGATTTCGGCCACCGGAGCGCCGAGCAGACGCTGGTGACGGACATCATGGCTTCGGTGAAGCCGCTGAAGCACGCGATCAAGCACCTGGACGCGTGGATGCGACCGGAGCGGCGGAAGCTCGATTTCCCGCTCGGCCTGCTCGGCGCGAAGGCGGAGGTCGTGTATCAGCCCAAGGGCGTCGTCGGCATCATCAGCCCGTGGAACTTCCCGGTGAACCTGACCTTCGGGCCGCTCGCGGGCGTGTTCGCGGCCGGGAACCGGGCGATGGTGAAGCCGTCTGAATTTACGCCCGTGACTTCCGCGCTGATGGCGGAGCTTGCGGGCCGTGCGTTCGACGAGACGGAACTGGGCTTCGTCATCGGCGGGCCGGAGGTGGGCAAGGCGTTTTCGGGGCTGGCGTTCGATCACCTGATTTTCACGGGGGCCACGGCGGTCGCGAAGCATATCCTCCACGCGGCGGCGGAGAACCTCGTGCCGGTGACACTGGAGCTTGGCGGCAAATCGCCCGTGATCGTCTCGCGCAGCGCCGATATCGCGCAGACGACGGAGCGTGTCGCGCTCGGCAAGATGATGAACGCGGGCCAGATCTGCCTTGCGCCCGATTACCTGCTCGTGCCCAGCGAGAAGGAGGGCGAGGTCGTCGAGGGGCTGAAGACGGCGGCGGCGAAGATGTATCCGTCGCTCCTCGCCAACGACGACTACACGTCGGTGGTGAACGCGCGCCACCGCGAGCGCCTGCAGGGCCTGCTCGACGATGCGGCCGCGAAGGGCGCCGAGATCGTCACGGTGAACCCGGCGAACGAGGACTTTTCGAACACCAACTCGAACAAGATGCCGCTCAGCATCGTGCGCAACGTTTCGGACGACATGCGCGTAATGCAGGAGGAGATTTTCGGGCCGGTGCTGCCGGTGAAGACCTACCGCGAGACGGACGAGGCGGTGGCGTTCGTGAACGGGCGCGACCGGCCGCTCGGGCTCTATTACTTCGGCACGGACGGTGCGGAGGAGCGGCGCGTGCTGGATCGCACGGTGTCGGGCGGTGTCACGGTGAACGACGTGATCTTTCACGTGACGGCGGAGGATTTGCCGTTTGGCGGCGTGGGCCCGTCCGGCATGGGGAGCTACCATGGGGCGGACGGTTTCCGCACGTTCAGCCACGCGAAGAGCGTCTATCGCCAGCCGAAGCTTGACCTTGCGGGCCTCGCGGGCTTGAAACCTCCCTACGGGAAGAAAACCCGCGCCACGCTCGCAAGGGAACTGAAGCCATGATTCTCCGCCGCATCGAAGGCCGCCGCCGTGATCTTGGAGGGGGCTTCGTGGTGCGGCGGGTGCTTCCGGTGGCGGGCCAGCGCATGGTGGGGCCGTTCATCTTCTGGGACCATTTCGGGCCGGTGG
Organism: Sphingosinicella xenopeptidilytica; assembly: GCF_042676985.1. Taxonomy (NCBI): domain Bacteria; kingdom Pseudomonadati; phylum Pseudomonadota; class Alphaproteobacteria; order Sphingomonadales; family Sphingosinicellaceae; genus Sphingosinicella; species Sphingosinicella xenopeptidilytica. The sequence continues at coordinate 538,246 of NZ_JBHTIK010000002.1, forward strand.
ACTATGCGCCCGGCGAGCGTTTCGACGTGCGCCCGCACCCGCACATCAACCTTGCCACGGTCACCTATTTGTTCGAGGGCGAGATCTTTCATCGGGACTGCCTCGGCAGCGCGCAGGCGATCCGCCCCGGCGCGGTGAACTGGATGACGGCGGGGCGGGGCATCACGCATTCCGAACGCACCTCGCCGGAAGTGCAGGCGGCGGGCCAGCGCATGGAAGGCATTCAGGCGTGGGTGGCGCTCCCGAAAACGCACGAGGAGGTGGAGCCGAGCTTCGTGCATCATCCGGCGGACACGCTGCCGGTGATCGAACGGGACGGGGCGCGGCTCACGGTGATCGCGGGCACGGCCTACGGCAAACAGTCCCCTGTCGGTGTCGTCTGGCCGACGTTCTACGTGGACGTGGATGCTAAGGCGGGCGCCACGATCGATGTCTCCACCGAGCATGAGGAGCGCGCGATCTATGTGGCGAGCGGCCGCATCGCGCTCACCGGCGGCGAGGTTGCCGAGGAGGCGACGATGCTCGTGCTCGAACCCGGCGCGACGGTGGAATGGACGGCGGAGACCGATGCGCGCGTGCTGATGCTCGGCGGCAAGGCGATGGACGGGCCGCGCGAGATTTGGTGGAACTTCGTCTCCTCCCGCCCGGGGCGCATCAACCAGGCCATTGAGGACTGGGAGGCTGACCGTTTCGCACACATTCCGGGTGATGACGACGAGCGTATCCCGCTGCCGAACGATCCGCGGCCGAAGACGTAACGGAGCCCGCCCGGAACGGCTTGTTTTGAACGCATTGGCGCCGTATCGCTGAGCCGCGTCCGGGTATCAGCCGCCCGGTTTCTTGCCGGGATCGCTCGCGTGTTCCAGTCTGTGGGTGTATTTTTCCGTTCCCTGCCCGCGCGGTTTCGCGCGGGGTTCGAGCGGCGCGCCGCGGGCATCCTGTTTGCGCTCTTCATCGAAGGGCTGTTGGCACTGCTGCTGCTGACGCTGGTACCCTCGATTTCCGAGAAGGTGGTGCCGATGGCGGTGTTCCGGCTCGACATGATCCGCGATGAAGAGCCCGAGAGCGAGGCCGAAGCCCCAGAAACGCAAAGCGCCGCCGCGCAGCCGTCGGAGCTGAAATCTCCGCCGAAACCGGTCGAACCCCCGCCGGTTCCGATCGAACTGCCGGTGATCCAGCTTTCGCGCGAGGAGATGGCGGCAACCGACATCGCGAATCTGCCGCCGCCGACTGCGCCCGCGCCGCGGCCCATGATGGGGCCGCCCGCGCCGACGTTTGCCGGCGATAGCCAGCGCGTCGACGGGACGGGGCCGAACGGCGAGCCGCTTTATGCGGCGTCGTGGTACCGCGAGCCCTATGACGACGAACTGGCCGGCTATCTTTCGACGGCGCGGGGGCCGGGGTGGGGCCTCATCGCGTGCCGCACGGTGCAGGATTTCCGCGTCGAGGATTGCGTGGCGCTCGGTGAATACCCGCAGGGCTCGAACATCGCACGCTCGGTGCTCGCCGCCGCGTGGCAGTTCCGCGTGCGCCCGCCGCAGATCGGCGGACGGGCGATGATCGGCGAATGGGTGCGCATCCGCATCGACTATGGTCTCGAACGGCGCGCGGCGCGTCACTAGGGCCTAAAAAGAAAACGGCGGCCCTTTCGGACCGCCGTTTCTTTCAGCGTATGAGGCCGGTTTACTTCGCCTTGCGGCGGCGCGCTGCGCCGAGGCCGGCGAGGCCGAGGCCGAAGAGGGCCAGCGCAGCCGGTTCCGGTGTGTCGACGGGCGGCGGCGGGATCAGATCGCCGGTGATGAGGACGTTGTCGATCTTCACCCAGTCTTCCCTGTCGTCCCAAGACTTCGTCTTCCACTTCGTGCACTTGCCCTTGCGGTCGTATTTCGTGCACTCGACGGTGGAGTAAGAGTTGTTCTTCGAGACAAGCTTGAAGATGAGGTCGAGCCCAGCGACGTCCTCGACATCGAGCGCGAGCGATACGTTGTACCAGTTCCACGCGCTATCGAGCGAAACCGAATAGACGAGATCGCCGAAGTAGACCTCGAGCACGTCGCCGGCTTCGGTTTCCCAGGGCTTGTACTGGAACGACAGCACGATGTTCTCATAGCCCGTGAGGTCGATGTCGTTCTGCGTCGCCGTGACTTCGCCGGCGGGAGTCTGCTTCAGGCGCAGCACCTGGTCGCCAGCGCCGCGGCCGAAGAGATCGACTTCGCTCGTGTGGTTTTCAACCCAGCCGTTGCCGACCGTGCCGTGAACACCACGGTTGAAATTGTCCTGGAACAGAGTGGTCGCGTTCGCCGCGGTTGCGCCGGCCAGAAGGCCGATGGTCAGTGCAGAACCGAGCAGGTTCCGGATCATCGTCGAACGCATCAGAATCTCCATAACGTCAAAGTAACGAGCTTGACCTTGTTATACAAATGCCTAGCACGAACCGTGCCACCCAAGCTCTTTCAACGAATTTTATGGTTAATCATGTTTCGGTGTCGTAACTTTGTAATATATCCCGACACTGTTTTGGATTGATACGAAGTTGGGTTTCCGGGCTGCAAATTTGCCCGTGCGATGGCGCAATTGAGCAAATTGATGGCCTGTTTCGATAAGCGGCCCGGCCATGCCGCCTCTATGACAAGGGTATGGATGGGCGCTTTCCGGCACGCTTGTGGGCGATGCGCTCGTCGGTGGTGGGCGGCTGATCTTCGAATTGCCCTGAGGAGACAAAGCGGATGACGCTGAAAGCAAATCTGATCCGCTGGCACCGCTGGGCAGGCCTTGCAGCGGCGGCGTTCTGGCTTGTGCAGGCGCTGACCGGCGTGCTGATCGTCTTTCACTGGGAAATCCGGGATGCATTCATCCCCGGCGCGCATCGGCAGACCGATCTTGCCGCGATCGAACGCACGGTTGGGCAATTGACTCCCGAAGGTTCGGGCGCGCGGCTCGGCTCGATCTGGACGGGCGCGGGTGCGCCCGATCGCTACGATGTGAGCATTACAGGCGATACACCGGAGGCAAGTCGCAGCGTCCGCATCGACGGGGCAGGGCAGATCCTCGTGGACGGTGATTACACGGGGCCGGCGGCGTGGACGACGCCTCTGGTGCTGATCCACCACAATCTGCTCGCCGGAGACACGGGAAGCTGGATCGTGGGGATCAGCGGCGTCCTGCTCGTTACCAATATTCTTTCCGGGCTCTATATCGCCTGGCCGAAGCGCGGCCAGTGGGGGCGTGCGCTGCGCGTGCAGCGCAAGGGCCAGGCGGCGGTACGCCACTACAGCTGGCACCGGGCGCTCGGCCTGATCGTGGGTGTTCCGGCGCTCGCGAGCATCACGGCAGGCGTGCTGCTGACCTTCGCGGGCGGCGTCGAGCGTATCGTACAGCCGGCGCCGATCGCGGCGCCTGCGGATGCGCCGGCGGGGGCGGCGAGCGTGGGCCTTGCCGCAGCGGCGGGAACCGCGCTTGCGGCCTATCCGGGATCAACGCTCGCGGCGGTCTATGCGCCGGATGGCGAACGACCTGTGTGGCAGATCCGCGTGACGCAGCCTGATGAGGCGCGGCGGGCTTACGGGGCGACGCGCGTGTTCGTGAGCGCGGTGGACGGCCGCATCCTCGCGCGCTTCGATGCGTTGGATGCTGCGCCCAGCCGTGCGTTCGTGGACGGGCTGTTCCCGTTCCACACAGGCGAGATGGGTGGGCTTGCCGGGCGTATCGCAGTCGCGGCGATCGGCGCGTGGCTCGTGACGATGATCATTGTCGGCGTCCTGCTCTGGGCGGCGCGGCGAAAGGTGAGGGCACGATGAGCGTTTTCATTCCGCGTGCTCAGGGCGATATCGCGGCGCTGATCGCCGCGCATCCGCTGGCGTGGATCGTCTCGAACGGGCCAGCGGGCTTCGTTTCGACGCCGCTGCCGCTTCTTGCCGAATGCGACGGCGAGGGGCGGGTGGTTGCGCTGTTCGGCCATTTCGCGAAGCGCAACCCGCACGTGGCGGCGCTGGAAGCCGATCCGCGCGCCGCGATCCTGTTTCAGGGCGCAGAGGGCTATGTGTCGCCGCGTCTCGTCTCCAATCCGACATGGGGCCCGACGTGGAACTATGCCGTCGTGCGCTTCGAGACCGAGGTGGTGTTCGTGCCCGACGAAACGCCGAGCGCGGTCGAGCGGCTGGCCGCGCATCTCGAAGGCACCGGCCCCGGCGCGTGGACGGTCGCGGAGATGGGCGCACGCGCGGTGCCGATGCTGGACCATATCGTCGCCTTCCGCGCGTGGGTGCTTTCGGAGCAGGCGACGTTCAAGCTGGGGCAGGACGAGAGCGCGCAGACCTTCGCGGAAATCGTGGAGCGCCACCCCAATGCGGCGCTCGCGGATGCGATGCGCGGGGCGGCCCGGAAGGAATGACGCCCGGCCCGATTGCGTGGGCGGGCACGCGCCGGCGGCAGTAAGCTGGCGCATCCTTGGGGGATTGAAGCCATGGCGCGTGCGCCGACCCGATATCTGATCCGCAAGCCGCTCGCCGACGTGCGCAGCGATATCGACCGCCACGGTCTTCACCGTGCTCTCGGCCCCGTGCATCTCGTGCTCATCGGCATCGGCTGCATCATCGGCGCGGGCGTCTATGTGATGACCGGCACGGCGGCGGCGAACTATGCCGGTCCGGCGGTGATGCTGTCGTTCGTGTTCGCGGGGCTCGCCTGCGCGTTCACAGGGCTTTGCTACGCCGAGCTTTCCTCGACGCTGCCGGTTTCGGGTGCCTCCTACAGCTATGCCTATGCCGCGCTTGGCGAGGCCTTCGCGTGGGGGCTCGGCTGGATGCTGATGCTCGAACTCGGGCTCGCCGGGTCCGCGCTTGCGGTGGGCGTTTCGGGGTATCTCGTCAGCCTGCTCGGGGATTTCGGCATTCATATCCCGGCGGTTCTGGCGACGCCGTTCATCCGGCCCGCAGCGGGCGAGGCGGGCACCGCGTTCGTGACCGGCGGCGGTATCAATCTCGTCGCAACGGCGGCGGTGCTGCTGTTTGCCTTCATCCTGGTGCGCGGCGTTTCGCAGTCCGCGACGATCAACGCCATCATGGTCACCGTGAAGGTCGGCGTGCTCATCGCCTTCATCATCTTCGGCCTGCCGCATGTCGACCCGGCGAACTGGAAGCCGTTCATCCCCGAGAACGAGGGTGGCTTCACTTACGGCTGGGCAGGCGTGCTGCGCGGCGCCTCGATCCTGTTCTTCGCCTATCTCGGCTTCGAGGCAGTGGCGACCGCCGCGCTCGAGGCGAAGAAGCCGCAGCGCGATATCCCGATCGGCATCCTCGGCGCGCTCGCCATCGCGACGATCGTCTACATGGCGGTGGCGGCGGTGCTCACCGGCCTCGTCTCCTACAAGATGCTGAACGTGCCCGATCCGGTTGCCGTCGCCGTTTCGGCGATCGGGATGCCGGTGCTCAGCATCGTCATCAAGGTGGGTGCGCTCACCGGGCTCTGTTCCGTGCTGATGGTGAACACCTACGCGCATTCGCGTGTATGCTATGCGATGTCGACGGACGGGCTCCTGCCACCGCTGTTCAGCCGCGTGCACGCGCGCTTCCGCACGCCGCACCAAGGCACGTGGTTCGTCGCACTGGCGGCGGGTATCGCCGCTGCGTTCCTGCCGATCTCGATGCTTGGCGATCTCGTCAGCCTCGGCACGGGCTGCGTGTTCATCACCGTGGCGATCAGCGTCATCTGGCTGCGCAGCACGCAGCCGGATCTGCCGCGCCCGTTCCGCGTGCCCTTTGGCAGCATCCGCATCGGGAACCTCTGGCTCGGCGTGGTGCCGATGCTCGCGTTCGCCTTCAGCGTCCTCATGATGGCGCCGGTGGTGCTCGACATCATCCGCAAGGCGATGGTCGGGGAGTGGCTGCCTGCCACCATTCTCGGCCTCTATATCGCCTTCGGCATCGCCTTCTACCTTCTCTACGGCGTGCGCCATTCGCGCCTGCGCCGCACCCTTTCGGAAGCCTGAACCCATGAACCAGACGACAGCCGGGGTCGCCGACGACCTCGATCCCGACATTCGCCGTTTCCAGCGCGAGATGGCCGCCGCCTACGGCCGTTACCCCGATTTCGACCGCCTGCCGCTCACCGAACGGCGCCGTATCGCGGAGGAGGTGCGTGCGCCGTGGGCCGCAGGCGGCCCGGTGATGCACAGCACCGAAACCCTGAACGTGGGTCCGTTTGGCGTTCGTATCCGCATCCATCGGCCGGACGCGCGACAGGTGCTGCCTGCGCTGATCTATGTTCACGGCGGCGGCTGGACGCTGTTCAGCCTCGACACGCATGACCGCCTCATGCGCGAGTATGCGGCGCGGGCCGGCGTTGCCGTCGTGGGCATCGACTACAGCCTGTCGCCCGAAGCGAAGTTCCCGCGGGCGCTCGACGAGATCGTTTCGGTGGTACGCTGGCTGCGCAGCGAGGGCGCGGCGCACGGGCTCGATCCGCAGCGGATCGCGATCGGCGGCGACTCGGCGGGTGGCAACCTTTCGGTCGCGGCCAATCTGGCGCTGCTTCGAGACGGTGATGCGCCGCTTTCCGCCATACTGGTGAACTACGGCGCCTTCGATCGGGAGTCGGTCTATCCGAGCTATGAGCGCTACGACGGGCCTGAATACAACCTCACGACCGCCGAGATGGCGGTGTTCTGGGCGAACTACCTGCGCGGGGCGCAGGATTTCAGCGACCCGCTGGCCTCCCCGATGAGGGCGGAGGTTGCGGGGCTGCCGCCGACGTTCTTCGCCGTTGCGGCCTGCGATGTGCTGGCGGACGAAAACAGGGCGATGGCGGACCGGCTGCGTGCCGCCGGCGTGCCGGTGATGCTTCGCGAATACGCGGGCGCGACCCACAGTTTTCTCGAAGCCGTGTCGATCTCGCCGCTGGCCGACCGTGCGTTTGCCGAAGCTTCGACGTGGCTGGCAGCGCAGATTTCTGCCAATAATGATAATGACTCGCAATAATGGCCTGATCGCGATACAGTTAGACCCTGCGCCGAAACGCCGTTCGGGCCCGGCGGGAGTAATCTCTGCCTCATAATCAACAAGAGGTTCGAAACTTCATTTCATCGAAGGGGGAATGCAATGACCGTTCATGACCGGACGCTGAAAACGCTGCTGCTTGCCGGGGCGGCACTTACAGGATTCACTACGCTTCCCGCGATGGCACAGGAGGCCGCGCCGACGGGCGCTTCTCTCGAAACCACGCGCACCACGGTGGGCGGGGAAGAGATGATCGTCGTCACCGCGCGCAACTATGTGCCCGAAGGCAGCGCGACGGCGAGCAAGACCGACATCCCGCTTATCGAGACGCCGCAGTCGATCTCGGTGGTGACGCGCGACCAGATCGATCTTCTGAACTTCATCGATGCGCAGCAGGCCGTCCGCTACACAGCGGGCGTGTTCGGCGAGAACTACGGCCCCGATCTGCGCTTCGATTTCTTCACCGTGCGCGGCTTCACGCCGAAGCAGTACATCGATGGACTCGCTGCGCCGATTTCGACCTCGATCTATTCGGTCGGTGTCGATCTCTACGCCTTTGAATCGCTCGACCTGCTCAAGGGCCCGGCCTCGGTGCTCTACGGCAACGCCCCTCCCGGCGGTATCTACAACCAGGTCAGCCGCCGCGCGCAGAGCGCCCTTGGCGGCGAGATCAGCGCCAAATACGGCGAGGATGATTACAAGCAGCTGGCTGCAACGGTGACCGGGCCGGTTTCCAGCTCGCTCGATGCCCGCTTCACCCTGCTTTACCGCGACCGCGATGCTGAGCGCGATCATGTGTCTGCCAAGCGGTTGACGGCGGCGCCGACCTTCACTTGGCGTCTTGGCGAAAGCACGTCGCTTACCGGCCTCGGCTATTATCAGTACGACGAGGTCCGCGGCGATACGAACGGCTTCCTTCCCGTTTATGGAACGCTGCTCGACAACCCCATCGGCAAGGTGAAGCGGAGCGTCAACCTCGGCGATCCGAACAATCTTTATGAACGTCGGCAGTTCGCGCTCGGCTGGGATTTCCGGCATGAATTTTCGGAAAGCCTTAAATTCAGCTCGAACACAAAGTGGAGTGAATACAAGGAGCGGACTCCTACGGGCATCTACGGCGGCGGCGGTCTCGTAAACACCACCGATCCGCTTGATCCCAGTTATTATCGTACCGTTCAGCAATACAATTTTAGCTATGCTGAAGATGTAAAGAGTTTTGCGACCGACAACCGGATCGACGTGAATTTCGCGACCGGAGGTGTGGAGCATAAACTGCTGGTCGGCGCCGATTACCGTAACGTCTACAACAAGGCGGATTTCGGCTTCATCTTCGCCAACACGATCGATCTGTTCGATCCCGTGTACGCACCTCAGCTTGATTACACGCCCGGCTATGCATTTTCTTTCAACAACCAGCGCCTGAAGCAGACCGGCATTTATGCGCAGGATCAGGTTCAGTTTGGTAACTTGTACGTTACAGCTGGCGGACGATATGATTGGGTGAAGGTCAAGGCAATCGCAACCGGTGCTGAAACCAAGCAGGATAAGTTTACATACCGTTTGGGTGTCAACTATGTAGCCGAAAACGGCATCGCACCTTACTTGAGCTATGCGACTTCATTCGAACCCACAATCGGGACAAACGATCAGGGCGATCCCTATGATCCAACCACGGGCCGTCAAATTGAAGGAGGGGTCAAGTATGATGCCCGAGGTCTGGGAGATGACATTAAATTGTTTGTTACGGCCGCGGCCTTCCAGATCAAACAAAAGAATCTTGTTTCGTCGCAAGTAGGCTCTACTGGGGCGCCGATTGGCAATGTCCAATCTGGTGAGGTTGAAGTCTATGGCGGAGAGGTGGAAATTGTCTCTCGCATCCGAGAGCAATTATCGATCAATGGATCGTACAGCTACAATCACAGCGAGGTGAAGAAGAGCCTCTTCGGTGATGCTGGTGCAGTCCTACCAACGACACCGAAACATAAGTTGTCGTTGTTCGTCGATTACACGATTCAGCAAGGTTCGCTCGGTGGTCTCGGGTTCGGGATCGGAGGCCGATATACGAGCAAGAGTGCTGGTGGTCTCCCGAGCGGAGGTCCGGTGTTCTTGGGTGAAAGTGCGACGTTGTTCGATGCGATTGTCCACTATGATACGCCAGAATGGCGCTTTGCAATCAACGGGTCCAACATCTTTGACAAGGTGTACGTGGCGCGATGTGCGAGTGTGTCCGGCTGCACCTATGGCGCCGGTCGTCAGGTGATCGGAACGGTGACGCGCAAGTTCTGATTTGTATGCGTAAGCGTGGGGTGGGGCGGCAAATGGGGGATGACATGAACACACGCGGACAGCTCCGCCATGTCATCCTCGCGGTTGCCGCCGCAGCCCTCTTCGCGTCCCCGGTGGTCGCCGCGAAGAAGAAGGAGGAGGGGCGTCAATCCTCCCCTGTGTCTCCGTCCGCGCCGGACCCGTGGCCGAGTACATACAGGCCGCTGCCGCGCGCGGACATGCTGATCACCGGCGCCACGATCCTCGATGGTGCCGGTGGTCGGCACGACGCGGCCGACGTGCTGGTGCGGGACGGGCGCGTGGTCGCCGTGGGCCGCAATCTCGATGCGGGCGGTGCGGCGGTCGTCGACGGGCGCGGCAAATGGGTGACGCCCGGCATCATCGATGTGCACAGCCATAACGGCACCTTCGTGGTGCCGCTCACGTCGGTCGACGAGCACGGTTCCGATGTGACCGAGATCAGCGATCCCAATGCCGCCGAGACATGGATCGAGCACGCGGTGAACGCGCAGGACGTCGCCTTCGATCGCGCGCTCGCCGCCGGTGTGACGACGCTGCAGATATTGCCCGGATCGACGACGATCATCGGCGGGCGTTCGGTGGTTCTGAAAAATGTTCCCGCGATCACCATGCAGGGCATGAAATTCCCCGGCGCACCGCAGGGTCTGAAGATCGCCTGCGGCGAGAATCCGAAACTCTACTACGGCGGGCGTGGGAGTGCGCCGAACAGCCGCCAGGGCGAGCTTGCGATGTTCCGCGCCGCATTTTCCGCCGCGCAGGATTATCTCGAACGGTCGCGCGGCGAGAAGTCGGGCAGGGGCGGCGGTCATGGTGGCCCGAGGGGACCGCGCAATCTCGAACTCGAAACCCTTAGCGGCGTGCTCACCGGAGACATACGCGTGCAGGCGCATTGCTACCGCGCCGACGACATGGCGGTGATGCTGGGTCTTGCGCGCGAATATAATTTCCACATCGCAGCCTTCCACCACGCGACCGAAGCCTACAAGATTCCCGGGATGCTGCGCGAGGCGGGGACGTGCGCGGCGGTCTGGTCGGACTGGTGGGGCTTCAAGGTGGAAGCGCAGGACGCGATCCGCGAGAATGCCGCGTTCGTCGAGGCTGCGGGCGGCTGCGCGATGATGCATTCGGATTCGCCGCAGGTGGGGCAGCGCCTGACCATCGAGGCTGCCAAGGCCGCGGGTGCGGGGCGCCGCGCGGGCGTGTCCTTGCTGCCGGAAACGATCATCCGCTGGGTAACGAGCAACCCCGCGAAGGCGATGGGTCTGGACGACCGTATCGGCACGCTCGCGCCCGGCTACAACGCCGATCTCGTGCTGTGGTCGGGCGACCCGTTCAGCATCTATAGCCATGCCGACCGCGTCTACATCGACGGCGCACTCGTCTACGATCGCGCGAACCCGGCGTATCGGCCGCGCAGCGATTTCGAGATCGGCCGCACGGAGGCTGCACCGCGATGAAACAGATGCTTGCCGCCCTCACGATGCTTGCGACGTTGCCCGCACATGCTGAAACCGTGGCGATCGTGAATGCGCGGGCGTGGACGATGACGGCGGAGACGCCGATCGAGAACGCGATGATCGTGGCGCGCGACGGGAAGATTGTCTCGATTGCGGGCGCAGGCGCGGTTCCCGCGGGTGCGCGCGTGATCGACGCGGCGGGCCGTGTCGTGACGCCCGGCCTTGTCAACGCTGCGACGCAGCTTGGGCTTACCGAGGTTTCGGGCGCGCGTGAAACCAACGACCAGTCGGTGGCGAGTGGGGCGCTCGGCGCGGCGTTCGATGTCCAGTACGCGCTCAACGCCAATTCCACGCTCGTCGCGCAGGCGCGGGCAGATGGCGTGACCGAAGCGATGGTGTTTCCGGGCGGTTCCGCCTCCGCTCCGTTTCAGGGGCGCGGCGCGCTCGTGCATCTGCAGCCGGACGGCGACATTCTCGATCGCGCGCAGGCGGCGCTGTTCGTGCGCGTCGGCAGCGGCACGTCGGACAAGACGGGCGGTTCGCGCGCGGCGCAGTGGCAGCTTATCCGCAATGCGCTCGACGAGGCGCGCGCACCGCAGGGCATCGACCCGCGCGAGCGCCTGCTCGGCCGCCTCGACCGCGCGAGCCTTGCGCCTGTGCTCGATCGGCGCATTCCGCTGGTGATCGCCGCCGAGCGGGAATCGGATATCCGGCAGGCGATTGCACTTGCCGATGATTACGGCATTCGCATCGTCATCCTTGGCGGCGCGGAGGCGTGGCGCGCGAAGACGGACCTCGCGGCGAAGCGGATTCCGGTTATCCTCGATCCGATGCTCAACCTGCCGCTCAGCTACGACCAGATCGGCGCGCGCCTCGATAATGCTGCGCTGCTTTCGAATGCGGGCGTGCGGATTGCGTTCACTGTGCCCGGCTTCGGCATTCATCTCAGCTACAATGCCGGATCGGCGCTGCGCGAAGGCGCGGGGATCGCTGCTGCGAACGGGCTGCCCTATGCGGCGGCGCTCCGCGCGATCACGCGCAGCGGCGCGGAAATTTGGGGCGCCGACGACCGGCAGGGCAGCATTGCGCCCGGCAAGGCGGCCGATCTTGTGATCTGGGATGGTGATCCGCTGGAGCCCCAGTCCGGCCCGGCGATCGTGCTGATCGGCGGACGCGAGGCACCGGATGCGTCGCGGCAGGCGGCGCTGCGCGATCGTTACCGGCCGGGCGCCGAAACGCCATTGCCGCCGGCATACCGATGAAACGCTGCCTCATCCTCTCCGCGCTGATCGCGTGGCCCGCCGCCGCGCACGAGCCCGGCGAACTCGGACTTCCGATGCTGGCGCCTGCGGCACAGACCGGAACACCGGTCGCCGCCGCGCCGCGCATCCAGTCGCCGGGGCAGACGCTGCCGATGAAGCCCACGCGGCGCATCGCCTTCGAAACGCGCGAGGCGAGCTGGGCGTCGCTGTCGCTGTCGCCCGACGGCAGGACGATAGCCTTCGATATCCTCGGCGATCTCTATGTGATGCCGGTATCGGGCGGTCAGGCGAAGCCGATCGCGCGCGGCATGGCGTTCGAAACGCAGCCGGTGTTCTCGCCCGACGGCAAGTGGCTCGCCTTTGTCAGCGACCGCTCGGGATCGGAAAACCTGTGGGTGATGCGCCCCGATGGATCGGGCGCGCGGCAGATCAGTTTTCGCGACGAGGTTTCGCCGATCACCTCGCCGGCGTGGAGCGCGGACGGCAGCGCGCTCTACGTGACGCGGTTTCGGCCCGAACTCAACGCCTACGAATTGTGGCGGCACGCGCTCTCCGGCGCGGAGGAGCTGGTGGTGCCGGTGCGGTCGAGCCCCGATCAGGACCGCAGCGGCTTCCGGCATTCGGTTGGCGCCAATACCTCGCGCGACGGCCGGTATCTCTATTATGCCGCGCTCACCGGCAGCATCAATTTCGACAGCGTTCCCGAATGGACGATCCGCCGTCGCGAGCTCGCGACGAGCGCGGAAAGCGTGATCCTGCCTGAACCGGCAAACCGGCGCGGCGGGCCCGCGGGCGCGTTCTTCCGGCCCGTGGTGTCGCCGGACGGGAAGATGCTGGCCTATGCGACGCATCACGACGGCGGCACCGCGCTTCACGTGCGTGACCTTGAAACGGGCACCGACCGGAGGCTCGCATTTCCGGTGCAGCGCGATCTCGCCGAGGCTGCGCTGTGGCAGGATCTGTTTCCCGGCTATGCTTTCACGCCCGATGGCAAGGCGCTGATCGTCGGCACCAATGGGCGGATCGAGCGCATCGACGTCGCATCGGGAGCGCGGACGAACATCGCTTTCAGCGCGAAGGTCGACGTGGAACTGGGCACCCTGCAGGCGCCCGATATCCGACAGGAGACAGGCCCGGTTCGCGCGCGGCTGATCCAGACGCCGGTGCTGTCGCCGGACGGACGCACGCTCGCGTTCTCGGCGCTCGGCCGCGTCTATCTGATGCCCGCGGATGGCAGCGCGAAACCGCGCCGCCTGACCTCTGGCGGTGATCCCGAATTCCATCCCGCGTGGTCGCCGGACGGCAAGAGTCTCGCCTATGTCACGTGGACCGCGAAGGGGGCGGGACATGTCTGGATGGCACCGCTCGATGGCGCGCCACGTCGTTTGAGTGCTGCTGCCGATTATTACACGAACCCCGTGTTCACGCCGGACGGTAGTACCGTTCTTGCGCTGCGTTCGGCACAGGCGGCGCGACTGCTCACCTACATGGAATTCGGTAATCAGCGGCAGGCGGCGCTCGTGTCGCTCCCTGTGGCGGGTGGGACGGCGCGTGAAATCCTCTCCGACACGATGGGCGGCAAGCTGCATTTCGCGGCCAATCCCGGTGAAGTGTATCTGCAATTCGGGGACGGTCTCAATGCCGTCGATCTGACAAGCGGCAAGCGGCGGCGCGCGGTCTCCATCGTCGGGCCGGGCTATTATTTCATCGAGGGGCCGGTGCCGGTCGATGATGTCCGCATCAGCCCGGACGGGACGCACGCCATCGCGATCATCGCGCAGCAATTGCATCTCGTCGACCTGCGTGGGAATTCGGAAGGCAAGGTCGATCTTCTGACGCCCGGCCCTTCGCATCGCCAGCTTTCCGATGTCGGCGCGGATTTTCTGGAATGGGCGGATGGCGGGCGCACGATCACGTTGGCGGTTGGATCGACGTTCTACAGGATGCCGCTCGATGGCACGAAACAGACGACGATGGAGATGGTCGTCGAGGTGCCGCGCGACACGCCTTCGGGGCGTCTGCTGCTGAGCGGCGCGCGCGCGATTACGATGAACGGCGACACTGTGATCGAGGATGCCGATATCCTGATCGACGGTGACAGGATCGCCGCTGTGGGCGCGCGCGGTTCGATTTCGGTTCCCGCGGACGCTGTGGTTCGCGACGTGCGCGGCAAGACGATCGTGCCCGGCTTCATCGACACGCACGACCATGTCGCGGACGTGCGCCGCGATGTGCTCGACATGCAGCCGTGGGGACCGGCCGAGCGACTAGCCTATGGCATCACGACGGCGTTCGATCCTTCCACGCTGACCATCGATGGGCTCGCCTACGAAGATCTGATCGATGCGGGTCTCGCGGTCGGATCGCGTATGCCTTCGACGGGGACGGCGCTGTTCTCGTTCAACCGGTTCGAGTCACTGGATGAGGTGCGCGCGGTGCTGCGCCGCTACCGGGATCATTATCGCACGTTCAACATCAAGCAGTATCAGGCGGGCAATCGCCGCGTGCGCCAGTGGATCGCGATGGCGGCGCAGGAACTCGGAATGCTGGCGACCACCGAGGGCGCGCTGTCGCTGAAACTCGATCTCGGCCAGATCGCCGACGGCTACGGCGGCAGCGAACATGCGTTGCCGGTGACGCCGCTCGGGCACGATGTGATCGAATTCGTCGCGCGCAGCGGGAGCGCCTATACGACGACGCTGGTGATCACCAATGGCGGCCCGCCGGGGCAGGATTATTTCATCGCGCGCGACAACCAGCACGACGATCCGAAATACCGCCGCTTCACGCCGCACTTCGCGGCTGACACGAAGATGCGTTCGCAGCGCTGGCACATCGATTCCGACTACAGCTTTCCGGCGGTCGCAGCGGGTGCGGCGGCGATCCAGCGTGCGGGCGGTACGGTCGGGATGGGCGCGCACGGTGAGCTTCCTGGCATCGGGTACCACTGGGAGATGGAAGCGCACACGATGGGCGGCATGACACCCACCGAGGTGCTGCGTGCGGCCACGATCGGCGGTGCGCGAACGATCGGGCGCGGCGCAGAATTCGGCAGTCTCGAAGCGGGCAAATATGCCGATCTCGTCATCCTCGATGCTGATCCGCGCACGGATATCCGCAATGCGCGCCGCATAGCGCAGGTGATGAAAAACGGCCGCCTCTACGACGGTGCCACGCTCGACGAGGTCTGGCCGCGCACACGGGCGCATGAGGCGCCGTGGTTCGGGACAAATGGAGATGACAGATGAGAATTATGACCGCGTTCCTTGCCTTGGCTCTCGCGTCGCCAGTGGCGGCGCAGACCGCGGCCGCGCCCAAGGAATTTCCGAAGAGCCTCGTTGAAATCTATCGCATCGCACCGGGGCAGCATGAGGCGTTTCTGCGCTTCATCGCGCGTACCGATGCCGTGAATGCCGAAGCCGGTTTGCCGCCGCGGCAGCTCTATGTGCACAGCGACGGCGAAGGATGGGACTTCATGCTGATCCAGCCGGCGGAAACGCCCGCGGACAAGCGTGCGGCGCTGGACGCGGCGTGGGAGAAGAGCGGGCTGCCGTCGGGCGCGGATTTCTTCTTCGAAATCCGCAAATACATTGCGGAGCACAGCGATACGTTTGCCAAGGGGCCGACGACGGCCGCGGACTTTCTCGCGTCCAAAGCGAAGTAACGTCGCTCAGCCGCCGACGTACTGGCTCGGCGGCACGCCGAACGAGCGGTGGAACATCGCGGTGAATGCGCTCGGGCTTTCGTAGCCTACGTCGTAGGCTACGTTGGTGACGGAGACGCCGGACGCGAGGAGCGACAGCGCCTCCATCAGCCGCACCTGCTGCCGCCACGTGGCGAGGCCCATGCCCGTCTGCTGCTTGAACAGGCGCGTGAAGGTACGGCGGCCCATGCTCGCAAGGCTCGC
The DNA here is from genome assembly GCF_042676985.1 of Sphingosinicella xenopeptidilytica. NCBI lineage: Bacteria > Pseudomonadati > Pseudomonadota > Alphaproteobacteria > Sphingomonadales > Sphingosinicellaceae > Sphingosinicella > Sphingosinicella xenopeptidilytica. The sequence continues at coordinate 554,171 of NZ_JBHTIK010000002.1, forward strand.
CCAGTCGTCGATGTCGCGCGGGTCCGCGGGGTCGTCGAGTATGGCCTGACATACCCTGAGCAGGCGGCTGTCCGCTGGCATACGCGCCATCACCGGGATGTTCGGCATGTGCTGGATTTCTTCGAGCAGCAGCCGGACGATCCGCCCCTCGCGGCCTTCCTCGTCATAGGCGGGCTGGAAGCCGAAAACCTCCTGAATGAGCGCGCGTACCAGCGGCGAGACTTCGAAGACGCGGCAGGCGTGCGGCAGGTATTCGATGTCGGGATCGATGAATACCGTGTGGATGTTCACGGGACCGCGGCAGATCGCCTTGTGCCGCACGCCGGCAGGAAGCCAGATCGCGCGCTGGGGCGGCAGCACGAAGCTCGAATGATCCGTGATGAACAGCATAACGCCGGAGTTGGCGTAGGAGAGCTGGGCACGATCGTGCGAATGGAAGGGGTCGACGAAACCCGCCGGATAATCATCCTCGAAGCCCATCACGGGCCTGAGTTCGAGGGGATAATCCGTGCTCCGCTTCATTGGCCTGTTTCCGATAAACAGGCTTATAGTATTGCGTTTTGGCCTTCCCCGCAAGATCGCCTAGTCTTGGAAACCGGAGAGGAAGCGGGCGACATTGCCGCCGAGATCGCCGACAGCGTAGCCGCCTTCCATGATGATTGCGGTCGGCAGACCCAAGGCCGCAATGCGTGCGCCGATCGTGGCGAAATCCTCGGTTTCAATTGCGAAGTGCGAGATCGGGTCGCCGGAAAACGTGTCCGCACCGAAGGAGAGAACAAGCAGTCTGGCACCCCAATCATTGATACGCGCCAAGGCGATATCGAGTGCGGCCAGATAGGCATCGATCCGTGTACCGCGCGGCATCGGGATGTTGAGCGTCGCGCCGTCGCCATCGCCGCTGCCGGTCTCGTCGGCATGGCCCCAGTAATAGGGATAGTCGGTCGCCGGGTTTGCGTGGATCGAGGCGAAGAAGATGTCGCCGCGCGCTTCGAAGATATCCTGTGTGCCGTTGCCATGATGATAGTCGACGTCGAGAATGGCGACAGGCCCCGCGCCGGCGGCGTGCGCGTGCTGCGCGGCAATCGCGGCGTTGTTCAGATAGCAATAGCCGCCGAGATAATCGGCACCGGCGTGGTGCCCCGGCGGGCGGCAAAGCGCGAAGGCCGTGCGCGCGCCCGCAAGAACGGCATCGAGCGCGGTGAGCGCGGTCTGCGCCGACCAGTAGGCGCCGTCCCACGTGCCCTCTGCGATCGGTGTCGAGGCGTCGAAGCTGTATTGGCCGAGCCGCGCATCGATGCGGTCCAGAGACAGCTTGCGGCGACGGACAACGGGCCACGTGTAGGCGATCGCATCATCTTCGCGCAAAGCGGCACGCCATGCCGCGTGCGCGCCTTTCAGGAAGGCGAGATAGTCCGCGTCGTGAACCGCTTCGATCGGCGCCATGCCGAAATCTCGTGCGGGTGCCGGTGTGCCGATCGCTTCCCGGATATTGCGCGCGCGATCAGCGCATTCGGCATAGGGCGTCCATGCGCCGTTGTGCAGTTCGCGAAGTGGGGCGTGGCGGAGCTGGCGCTCATCGAAGAATGAGATCATGCCGCGGAGATAGCATTCAATGCCACCGGCCGGAAAGCCCCGCGACGGTGTCGCGGGTGCGCGTCATGCATCGCTTCCGCGCGTGCGCGTCGGCCGCACGAAGCCCACGAAATCTTCGTAGAGCGCGCTGATCCGCTCCAGCCGCTCCTCGACGTCGCGGCCGCCGCCGTGGCCGACGATGTCGTTCACGAGCAGGTTGACGAGGCCCGTCATCGGCACCGCGCTTTGCCAGAACAGCGCGCCGTCGCTGTCTGCCGCCAGCACGTTTGCGGTGAGGCGCGGCGCCCAGTCGCAAAGCGTATCCGTGATGATGACGAGCGGAATGCCTACGTCCGCCGCGCGCTCCGCGAGATGGCGCGATGTGCTGGAATAGCGGCGGACATCGATGATGACGAGGCAGCGATCGCTTGGATCTTCGATGAGCACATCGGCGAAATGCCCGGAGGCGCTATCGATCAGTTCCACGCCGGGGCGTACATACTGAAGATTATGCGCAAGCATCGCCGCGATGCCCCGCTCGGTCTGGAAGCCGACGATCTGCACCCGCCTGCTGCGCGCGATCAGCGCCACTGTATCCGACCACACCTTGTGCTGGCTGCGCTCGTAGACGGCGACGAGCAGCTCGATCTCGCGTTCCAGCGTGCGGCGGCGCTTGTCGCTGTCGGTGAAGTCGGAAAGGAAATCCTGGAAGGCCTGCCCGGCGAGCCACGGCAGGTGCGCGGACATGCGCAGGTGCTCTTTCAGTTCCCGGAAATGCTTGAAGCCAAGCATTCGGCAGAACCGGCCAACTGTTACCGCGCTGACATCGAGCCGCTGCGCGATCGATGCCGCCGTTTCGAACGGGATCATCTCGCGGTTGTTGAGCAGGAACAGGGCGATCTGGCGCTCCGCAGCCGTGTAACTCGCATTTTCGGCCTCGAGCCGCGTGAACAGGTCGCTCATTTCATTCTCGCTCTGCACACTCTGTCGCGAATGTTTTCAGAATAACATTCGCGACAGAGTTGTCATCACATTGGTAGGCAGGGCGAGGGAAAGGGGAGGAAGCGCCGATGCAAAGATTCTGCGGGCTACAATTTTACGCGAACACGTCCAGCAGGTGATCGACGATGGGCGCGGGTCCGAACCGTAGCGGATCGCAGGCGGGGAGGCCGAGTTCCGCTTCGGCATCCCGGATCGCAGCGCGCGCCGCGTCTTCGCTGAGCAGTGAGGTGTTGAGGCTGATGCCGATGCCGCGCGCATTCGGGTTGGTGAGCTTCGCGGCGGCGACATGCACGGCGAGTGCATCGGTGAGGGAGGGGCAAGGGTAGGCGCCCTCATAGCCCTGGATTTCCCGGCGCCCCGCCTCGTGGCAGATGACGAGCGCGTCGGGCTGGCTGCCGTGGACGAGGCCGAGCGTGACGCCCGCATAGGCCGGGTGCAGGAGCGCGCCCTGTCCCTCGATCACATGCCAGTGACCCGGCGCCGCATCGGGGGAGAGCCACTCCGCGGCGCCCGAGATGAAATCGGCGACGACAGAGTCGATGGCGATGCCGCGCCCGGTGATCATGATCCCGGTCTGCCCGGTGGGGCAGAACGTGGAGGGCACGCCGCGTCGCTGAAGCTCGCGATCGATGGCGAGCGCGGTGTATTTCTTGCCCACCGCGCAGTCCGTTCCGACCATCAGCAGGCGGCGGCCGGAGCGCTTCTTGCCCGTGCCGGTCTTGAACGTCTGCTGCGGACGGCGGAGATCGTGCAGCGTGCGTCCGTGTGCCTGCGCGGCTTGGGATATTTCCGGGTGATCGGCGAGGCGCTGGTGCAGCCCGGCCGCGACATCAAGACCCGCCGCGAGCGCCGCCGTGATGTGCGGCACCCATTCGGGGGCGATATAGCCACCGTCGTTGGCGATGCCGATCACCAGCGTGCGCACGCCCTTTGCGGCGGCTTCGGCGAATGTCATGTCTGGCAGGCCGAGATCGACCGGGCAGCCTTCCATGCGATACTGGCCCGCACAGTCTCCCGCGCGCCATTCGGCAAGGCCCGAGGCGGTCTTGGCCCAGCCGATATCGGGAGCTGTCCCCAGAAAAAGCAAAAACGGTGGCTGCATGGGTTTCAGTTTCCGGTTGGAGGTTCAGTTGGCCCGGCGGATCGGCTTGCCCGGCCGGGCGCCGGTGGCCTTGCCGGTCTCGACGACGGCGACGCCGTTCACCCACACGGTGCGGATTCCGACGGGGAGGGCCGTGGGGTTTTCGATCGTCGCGCGGTCTGCGACGGTCGCGGGGTCGAACAGCACGAGATCGGCAGCCTGTCCAACGGCGATGCGGCCGCGATCACCGATGCCCATGTGATCGGCGGCAAGTCCGCTCATCTTGTAAATCGCCTCTTCGAGCTTCAGCCGGCCCGTCTCGCGCACCATCCATGCGAGCACGCGCGGAAAGGCGCCTGCGCCGCGCGGGTGTGCGTCCTCGATGCCGCCGTCCGAGCAGATATTGCTGTGCGGCCAGGCGATGAGCGCGGCGACATCGTCGTCCGCCATCGAACGGCCCATCACCACATTGTGCATTCCCTTCGCTTCGGCTTCGACGATGAGGTCGAGATAAGCGCGCGCCGGGGGCACGTGGCGCAGCGCGGCAACCTCGGCAACGGTCTTGCCGACGTAGGCGGGGTTCGCGGGATATTGGGTGAGACGCAGATCCTCCGGCCGCGCCATGTGCGCGAGCGCGAACTCGGCTGCGGCGAGATCGGTGAAATCCCGCTTCGGCAACAGCACTTCGAGGTTCGATTGCCAGTAGGTGTAGGGGTAGACGTCCGCCGTCACGTCGATGCCTGCGCGGCGCGCGGCGTCGAGCTTTGCAAGGAGGGGCGCGGTGTCGCCCCAGCGGTCGACGATCGCGATCTTGAAGTGCGAGATCTGCACGGGAAGACGCGCGGTGCGGCCGATCTCCAGCAGCTCGTCGACTGCGGCGTCGAGGCGCGTGTCCTCGCTCCGCATGTGGCTGATGTAGCGTCCGCCATGCCGCGCGGTGGCACGGGCGAGCGCCATCACCTCCGACGGGTCCGAATAGATGCCCGGATCGTATTCGAGCCCGGTCGACAGGCCGAGCGCGCCTGCGCGCATGTTGTCCTCGACGACGGCGACCATGCGCTCGACCTCGGCGGGTGTCGCTGCGCGCTTGTAGTCCGCGCCCATCACGGCGTCGCGGACGCTGTTGTGGCCGATGTACGTGGCGACGTTCACGGCTGCGGGCTGCGCTTCGCGCTTCGCGAACAGGCCCGCGACGGGCAGAGGGCCACCGCCATCCTGCCCGACGACGATCGTGGTGATGCCCTGCGCGGCCGCCGCGAGCGCATCGAGGTGAGCATCGAGATTGCGGTCGTGGTGGCTGTGCGTGTCGATGAAGCCGGGCGCGAGCACGAGACCGCTGCCTTCAACGACGGGAACGCCCTTGCCGTGCGCGCGCTTGCCGACGGCGGTGATGCGGCCGTCCTCAACCCGCACATCGGCCTTGCGCGCCGGTGCGCCGGTGCCGTCCACGACGGTCGCGCCGACGATGACGAAGCTTTCCGCGGCGGAGGCCGTCGCCCAAAGCGCGACTGCGGGAACGAGCGCGGCACGCAGCACCGATCGAATCATGACGGCTCTCCCTTGCAGGCGATGTTCGTATAATCGCCTGAATCTCATCATTGTTATCTTTCTGACATGACTGCCGACATTGCGCAAGCCGCGATCACCAGCCCGAGAAGCGCGGCCAGCGCGCTGTAACCGCGCCGCCTGTGTCGGTGAGCAGATAGGCGGGATGCTGCGCGGCGGTGGCGCAGGCGTGATTGGGCAGCACGCGCAGCCGGGTGCCGATCGGATAGGCCGAAAGATCGAGCGGCGTGCCGTCGCGGCGCCCGACGAGGCCGTGCTCCTGATTGGCTCCGGTGACGATGAGATCGCCGATGATCGTGCCGCCCGCGTCGCAGACGAGCCCGTAGCCCTGATCGACGCGCTGCGCCGCCGTGCCGCGATCGCGCGACATCGCCATCCAGCCTGCATCGATGACGAGGCGGCCCTGTGCCTTCTGATATCCGATCACCGTCGCCAGCACGGAAAGCGCGATCTCCTCTGGCCGGCAGACGCCGATCCCCGCCATCACCAGATCCTGAAAGATGTAAACGCCCGCGCGCACCTCGGTGATCCCGTCCAGCGCCCGCACGAACAGCGCGGTCGGTGTCGAGCCCATGCTGACGATGGGGCAGGGAAGCCCCGCCGCCCGCAGCCTCTCCGCCGCGTGCACAAGTCCGGCGCGCTCGATCTCCGCATGGGCGGCAATCGCATCCGCGCCCTCGCAACTGTAACTTTCGCCCGCGTGCGTCAGCACGCCGCCGAGCAGCCCCGCCTCCGCCAGTGTGCGCCCGATGACGAGGAGTTCATCCGCCTCCGGTGCGACGCCGGAGCGGTGGCCATCGCAGTCCACCTCGATCAGCACGGTGATGCCGCTGTTTCCGGTGATCGCATCGGCGACCGCGCGCGCGATATCGGCGTCGTCTAGGATGATCTGCATACGGACGCCTGCATCCGCCAGCGCGCGGACGGCATCCAGCTTCGATGGAACGATGCCCACCGCGTAAAGAATGTCGTTGAAGCCCGCCTCCGCGAACCTGTGCGCTTCCATGAGCGTCGACACGGTGATCGGCCCGGTGCCATCAAAGACCGCGCGAAGCACATCCGGCGATTTGGCCGTTTTGACATGCGGGCGGAAGGTAACGTCGAAGGGCGCGAGATGGCCTTCCATCCGACGGATGTTGGCGGTGAGGCGGGTCTCATCGAGAACCAGCGCGGGCGTCGGTGCCTGGAGCAATGTTTGCGGAGCGGATGTCATATCGTCCTTGAGTGCCATTTTTCTATCAGGGGTACTCGGTTGTCATACAGAAATCGCGCAGGCGTACCACGATGCTGCGCCTCGCACGCGCCTTTATGTCCGTCGCAGCGGTTTCCGTACATGCACGACGACGTCCTCGATCCGTCAGCTCCGAAGAAAACGCCTGCCGATTGACACCCCACTGCCTCACCAATAAGGGTACTACCTAGTAGAAGAAAAATGGAGGATGAGATGGCCGCGAATGTGGTGGTCGCCGGGGTGGGGATGCTGCCGTTCGTGAAGCCGGGCACCAGCCCGAGCTACGACGAGATGGGCGCCGCTGCGGCGCGATTGGCGCTGGATGATGCGGGCATCGACTATCGCCTCGTCGAGCAGGCCTATGCCGGCTGGGTCTATGGCGATTCGACCGCTGGGCAGGCGGCACTCTACCGCGTCGGGCTGAGCGGCATTCCGATCATCAACGTGAACAACAATTGCTCGACCGGCTCCACCGCGCTGTATCTCGCGCGGCAGGCAATCGCGAGCGGCGCGGCGGAGTGCGTGATCGCGGTCGGCTTCGAACAGATGACGCCGGGCGCGCTCGACACTGTGTTCAAGGACCGGCCGAGCCCGCTCGCCGACTTCCTCGCCATCGCTGACCGCAAGTTCGGCGATCTGACGGCGGTTCCGATGGCGCTCAGGCTCTTCGGCGGGGCCGGGCACGAGTATCAGGAACGCTACGGCGCCCGCACCGAAACCTTCGCGGCGGTGCGCGCCAAGGCGAGCCGCCACGCCGAGCACAACGACAAGGCGATCTTCCGCACGCCGATTTCGGTCGAGGACGTGATGGCCTCGCCGTCCATTTTCCTGAACGTCACCCGCCTGCAATGCTGCCCGCCGACGTGCGGCGGCGCGGCGGCGGTGCTGTGTTCGGAGGCCTTCGCGCGGCGCCACGGTATCGACACGGCGATCCGCATCCGCGCGCAGGCGATGACCACCGATACCAACAGGACGTTCGACGGCGACAGCCTGATCCGTGCGGTGGGCGCAGACATGACGCGCAAGGCTGCCGAGAGCGTTTACGAAGCGGCGGGCCTCGGCCCTTCCGATGTCGATCTGGTGGAACTCCACGACTGCTTCACCACGAACGAGATCATCACCTACGAGGGCCTCGGCCTCTGCGGGGAAGGTGAAGCGGAGCGTTTCGTCACGGACGGCGACAACACTTATGGCGGCGCTGTCGTCACCAACCCGTCGGGCGGTCTGCTCAGCAAAGGGCATCCGCTCGGCGCAACGGGCCTCGGCCAATGCGCCGAGATCGTCAGCCAGCTTCGCGGGCAGGCGGGATTGCGGCAGGTGGATGGTGCGCGCATCGGCCTGCAGCACAATCTCGGGCTCGGCGGCGCCTGCGTCGTGACGCTCTACGAGCGCGTCTGACATGGTCGATCGCAGCCATATCGGCCTTGAGCTGAAACCCTCCGAACACGTCGTCGAGGCCGGTCGCCTGCGCTTCTTTGCGCGTGCGACCGGGCAGGACGATCCGGTCTTCGCCAATGCCGAGGCGGCGCGCGCGGCGGGCTATCCCGCCATCCCCGCACCGCCCACGCTCGGCTTCTGCCTCGAAATGGACCGCGACGAGCCGCTCGATTTCCTCGGGCAGCTCGGCATCGATCTCGGCAAGCTGCTCCATGCCGAACAGCGTTTCGATTACCGGGCGCCGATCTTCGCGGGCGATACGATCCGCTTCACCTCGCGCGTTGCCGATGTCTACGAAAAGAAGGGCGGCGCGCTCGTCTTCGCGACCATCGAACGCGAGGCGCGCAAGGCAGACGGCACGCTTGCCCTGACGGCAACAACGACACTGGTGGTGCGAAATGGCTGAGCGCGTTGCATTGGACGGCGGCACGCCGCCGGGAACCGAGATCGCCAGCCTCACCATGCCGCCGATCACGCGGCACACGCTGGCGCTCTATTGCGGCGCGTCGGGCGATCACAATCCGATCCATGTCGACATCGACTTCGCGAAGCGCGCGGGTTTCCCCGATGTCTTCGCGCATGGAATGCTGGTGATGGCGTATCTCGGCAATCTGCTGACCCACATTGCGCCGGTCGAACGGCACAGGAGTTTCAGCACGCGCTTTCAGGCGATCACGCAGCTTGGTGATGAGATCACCTGCACGGCGACCTTGCAGTCGATCGACGAGCAGGACGGCGTGCCCGTCGCGACGCTGGCGCTGACGGCGCGCAATCAGACAGGCGAAGTGAAATTGGCGGGCGACGCGGTGGTCGCGCTCGCGGAAGGGGACGATCGATGAGCAAGCTCAAGGGTAAGGTCGCGCTGGTTTCGGGTTCGGGGCGCGGCATCGGACGCGCGCTGGCGCTGAAGCTGGCGAGTGAAGGCGCGCGCGTGGTGGTGAACGATCTCGATGCCGATCCGGCCGAAGAAACCGTGGCGGCGATCCGGGCGGCGGGCAGCGACGCCATTGCCGTTGTCGGCAGCGTCACCGACGATGGTTTTGCGGATCGTTTCGTGCGCGCTGCGATGGAGGGCTTCGGTGGCCTCGACATCATCGTGAACAACGCCGGCTACACGTGGGACAATGTCATCCACAAGATGTCGGACGAACAATTCGATGCGATGTACGATGTCCACGTCAAGGCGCCGTTCCGCATCCTCCGCGCCGCGGCGGAGCCCATTCGCATCCTGTCGCGCAAGGAGGCGGACGAAGGGCGCGAGGTCTTCCGCAAGGTCGTCAACATCGCTTCGATCGCGGGCATCGGCGGCAATGCCGGGCAGGTGAATTATTCCTCGGCGAAGGCGGCGCTGGTCGGCATGACACGGACGCTGGCGAAGGAGTGGGGGCGCTACAAGGTCAACGTCAATTGCGTCGCCTTCGGGCTCATCAACACACGGCTTACGCAGCCGCTGACATCGGGCGGCGCGACGATCGATGTGGAAGGCCGCGAGATTGCCGTCGGCGTGCAGCCTGCGTTTCTGAGCGCGATGGAAAAGCAGATGATCCCCATCGGGCGTGCCGGTACGCCGGAAGAGGCGGCGAACGGAGTCTATCTCTTCTGCAGCCCCGAATCCGATTATATCTCGGGCGAGCTCGTCACCGTCGGCGGCGGCATCCGGCTTTAGGGCACGGCATGGACATCACTCGCCGCCCCGCGCCATGGATCACCGAGGAACTGGAGATGTTCCGCGCCTCGGTGCGCGGGCTGATCCGAAGGCATTTCACGCCTGAACTTGAAGCCTGGCTGGAGCGCGGCATCGTGGACCGTGAGGCGTGGCGTATCGCCGGCGAGGCGGGGCTGCTCTGCGTGTCCATGCCCGCCGAATATGGCGGCGGTGGCGGCACATTCGCGCATGACTGCGTGATCGTCGAAGAACTCGAATACGCGGGCTTCGGCATCGGCTTCTCGGTCGCACTGCACAACGCAATCGTCGCACCGTACATCCGCGATTTCGGAAGCGAAGCGCAGAAGGCGCGGTGGCTGCCGGCGATGGCGCGCGGGGAGATCGTCGGCGCGGTGGCCATGACGGAGCCGGGTGCGGGCTCCGATCTCCAGGCCATTTCGACGCGCGCCGTGCGGGAAGGGGACACGTTCCGCATCGACGGACAGAAGACCTTCATCAGCAACGGCCAGCTTGCCGATCTGGTGCTGACCGTGTGCACGACGGAGCCCGGCGCCGGTGCGAAGGGCCTTTCATTGATCGGTGTGGAAGCCGATGCGCCGGGCTTTGCGCGGGGGCGCAAGCTCGACAAGATCGGCCTTCACATGTCCGACACGTCGGAGCTGTTCTACGACGGCGCCGTTGTTCCGGCGGACAATCTTCTCGGCGGAAGCGAAGGCCGGGGCTTCGCCATGCTGATGCACGAGCTGCCGCAGGAGCGGCTGGTGATCGCGGTCGGCGCGGTTGCCGCGATGGAGCGCGCGCTCGCACTGACGCTCGATTACGTGCGCCAGCGCAAGGCGTTCGGCAAGACGGTCGCCGATTTCCAGAACAGCCAGTTCGTGCTTGCGGAATGCCGCACCGAGATCGCGGCGGCGCGCGCGTTCGTGGACGATTGCATCCGCCTGCATCTGGAAGGCGCGCTCGACGCGGCAACGGCTTCGATGGCGAAGCTGTGGTGCACCGAGCGGCAGGGCATCGTCATCGATCGCTGCCTGCAGATGTTTGGCGGCAACGGCTTCATGGCGGACTATCCGATCGGCCGCATGTTCGTGGACGCGCGCGTACAGCGCATCTACGGAGGCACCAGCGAAATCATGAAGCTGCTGATCGCGCGGAGCCTCTAAGCGACGGCGGCGTACCGGTCGCAGTCTGTGCGGTGCTGTCCGGGCTGGAGTGGCGGCGGCTTCGTCGTCATGATGGCAGCGGAAACAACCGGGCAGGAGAATCGGATGGCGCAGTCGCCCTGGAAGCCGAGTGCAGAGCGAGAACGCCAGAGGGCCATGAAGCGCGAGGCAGTGCTGCGCGTCGCTGCGCGCATGTTCGTGGAGAGCGGCTATCACAAGACCTCGCTCGACGGCATCGCGGAGCGTCTCGGTGTCACCAAGCCCACCGTCTATCATTATTTCCGCAGCAAGGAGGATATCCTCTTCGAGTGCCTGAACGTGGGCTACGGGATGTTCAGCGAGGCGTGCGAAGCCGGGTTGCAATCCCGGCAAAATGGCCGTGAACGGCTGGTCGCCGCGCTTGAAGCCTATGCGAATGTCGTGATTACCGATTTCGGCATCTGTCTGGTCCGGCTGGCCGACCACGATCTTTCGCCCGAAAGCCTCGTCCGTGTGAGGGCCGTTGAAGCGGAAGTGGATCGGCGTCTGCGGGGGCTGGTCGAGGACGGGATCGCCGATGGGTCGATCGCACCGTGCGATGCGAAGGTCGCGGCATTCACGCTGGCCGGGGCGCTCAGTTGGTTCGGGCATCGCGCGCAATCCGGCCGATCCGCGGCCTTGCTGGCTCTGATGAAGCAGAGCGTTGAGTTCATGTTGCAGGGATTGTCGCCGCGCCCCGATCCGCACGTGGGGGGCTGAGAGCGGCCGCGCCGACATCACGGCGTTCACTGAAGCTAGGGGCTGTGTTGATCGGCGACTCAGCGCTGCTGTGCCCGTCTCGGAGGGGCGCAGGGGCAGCGGCATGAACGATGCGTCGTCACCGGCAAAAGCAATTGTATATCAAAAATTGTTTATTTGTCTAAAATATCTTGATCGTCTGTTTTTTCTGTGCGAGCACTACAATCAGCAGCGACACAAATGATGTCGTTCGGGGAGTGAATCTCCTCGGATCGACTGCAGGGGAGGAGAAGAGGATGCGCTTCGAAAAAGGCCTGCAGCAGATCGGCAATGGCAATTACGCCTACCTGCAGCCGTCGGGCACCTGGGGCTACAACAACGCCGGGCTGATCATCGACGGGGATCAGGCGATGCTGGTCGACACACTGTTCGACGAGCGTCTCACCGCCGAAATGCTTGCCGTGATGAAGGACGCGACCGGCTTCGGCGCGGGTGAGATCGGCCAGCTCGTCAATACCCACGCCAATGGCGACCATACCTTCGGCAACCGCCTGCTGACGGAGGCGCGGATCATCGCTTCGGCCGCCACCGACCACGAGATGAAGGAAGATGCGCCGCCGGAAATGCTCGCGGCTCTCATGGGTCAGGCAAGCCAGATGGGGCCGCTGGGCGTTTATCTGGAGGAGATTTTCGGCGCGTTCGATTTTGCCGGCGTGAAGCTGCGGCTGCCGGACGAGACTTTTGCGGGTGGTGCCAAGACGCTGAAGGTGGGCGACAAGACGGTCGAGCTGATCGTCGTCGGCCCCGCGCATACCGGGGGCGACACGCTCGTTTATGTGCCGGAAGACAGGATTCTCTACACCGGCGACATATTGTTCATCGACGGCACGCCGATCAGCTGGTCGGGGCCGGTGCGCAACTGGATCGCCGCCTGCGACCGGATGCTCGCCATGGATGTGGATCTGATCGTGCCGGGCCATGGGCCGATGACCGACAAGCGCGGCGTGCAGGCCAATCGCGACTATCTCGCCTTCGTCGAGGCGGAGGCGAAGAAGCGCCACGCGGCGGGCATGGATAGCTGGGAGGCCGCGCAGGACATCAGCCTTGGTGCCTTCGGCGCGCTTGAGGATCCCGAGCGGATCGCGGTGACCGTGGACACGATCTATCGCGAGCTGAACGCGGATACGTCTCCGCGCGATGTCATGGAGATGTTCGGGCGCATGGCCACGCTCGATCGCCGCTACCGCGCGGAGGGGCTCGGCAAGCCTCGCGTTCCACCGCCGCCACCGGCTTCCGCGCACACGAACTGCGACCACGCGCACTGAAGGACTTGTTGATGACCTCCTTCCTGAGGAACTCATGGTACTGCGCCGGCTGGTCCGGCGATCTGGGCGAGAAGCCGATCGGCATCCGCATCTGCGACGAGCCAATCGTGCTGTTCCGCACAGAGGGCGGCAGTGTGGCCGCGCTTGAAGGCCGCTGTCCGCATCGGTTTGCGCCGCTTTCGATCGGGCGCGTGCGGGGCGATGTCATCGAATGCGGCTATCACGGCCTGCAATTCGATCGCACCGGCACCTGCACGAAGAATCCGCATGGCAGCGGCACGGTTCCGCCCCGCGCCCACATCCGCGCCTATCCGGTGGCGGAGCGGCACGGCGCGATCTGGGTGTGGATGGGCGATGCCGCTGCGGCTGATCCTGATACGATCATGGATCTCTATTTCGTCAATGCGGAAGGCTGGGCGGGAACGACCGGCTATCTGAAGATCAACGCGGATTACCAGCTCGTGATCGACAATCTGCTCGATCTCACGCACGGCACCTATCTGCATCTCGATACGGTCGGCGCGTCACCGGAAGACACTCTGGGATCCTCGCTGCATTACGATTTCCGGACCGAAGGCTCCACGGTCTATTCGGATTACACCTTCTACAATTCCGCGCCGACGCCGCTCATGGCGCATTTCTATAAGGAGGCGCGCGGGGACATGCGGGCGTCCATGCGGTGGGATCCGGCCAGTTCGCTCCTGCTCGATATTGGCATCACCCCCGTGGGACAGTCGCCTGAAAACGGGCTCTTGATTCCGAGCGCGCATCTGATCGTGCCGGAGACCGCGAACAGCTGCCATTATTTCTTCGCGATTTCCCGCAACTGGGAACTGGAGAACAGCGACAAGACGCGGATCATGGGCGAGATCGCGATGAAGGCTTTCGCCGAGGAGGACGAGCCGGTGATCGCGCAGTGCTTCGAGATGATGGGCAGGCGCCCTCTGTTCGATCTGTCGCCGGCAATTCTCGAAACCGACATCGCGGCGGTGCAGGCACGCCGCATCCTTTCGAAGCTGATCCGTCAGGAAGGCGGAGAGGCCGGTGAAGCGCAGGTTGCGGCCGAATAGAAGCCGCACTGATGATTACACAGTCGTCGAGTTCATAAAACATACGAACAAAAAACAGCGCAAACGGTCAGGGACGGCCGGGCGCGCGGCAGGGGAGGGAAGAATGATTTCACGCTACACGTGCGTCTTGCTCGCGGGCACGGCGGGATTGTTCAGCGCGACGGCGTTCGCGCAGGCCGAGACAGCAGGCGAGGCGCCGAGCGTCTGGGCCGGTGAGGAAATTATCGTCACCGCGCAGAAGCGCTCCGAAAGCCTTCAGGACGTGCCGCTGGCGATCAGTGCGCTTTCGGGCGACTCGCTTTCCGACAGGGCCATCACCGATGTTGCCAGCCTGGCGATGGCGGTGCCGAGCCTCACCTTCGGCAGCTATGGCGGGCAGGCGCGCATCGCCATTCGCGGTATCGGTTTCGACACGATCAACCCGGGTGGGGAAGGGCGTGTCGCTTATCATTTGAACGGCGTCTATCTGTCGCGTCCGGCCGCGACCACCGGCACATTTTTCGACGTGAACCGGGTCGAGGTTCTGCGGGGGCCGCAGGGCACGCTCTATGGCCGCAACGCGACCGGCGGATCGATCAACGTCATCCCGCGCGGACCCACCGACGCTTTCGAAGGGTATCTGAATCTCGGCTACGGCAACTACAACGCCATCACGACTGAAGGCGCGATCGGCGGGCCGATCACGGATGGCGTCGGCTTCCGCGTCGCCTTCTCGACAGAGGACCATGACGGCTATGGCCGCAACATTACCACGGGGAACGAGATCGACAATGCGAAGCGGCGCGCGGTGCGCGGTATGCTGTCGTTCGCGCTGGGCGAAACCGCGAAGCTGGACCTGAGCGCCGATTACTCCACCGAGGATGACCGCAACTACGGCAACCATTATCTCGGTCGCGCCAGCACGGTGATCAGCCCGGTGGGCTTGCTGGTGGGCGGCGTCGTGCCGAATGATCCGCGCGACATCGCCAACGATTTCGATCCGCAGAACGACCGCACCTTCTGGGGTCTGTCGGCACGGCTGGAAGTGGGCCTCGGCGACCTGACGCTCACGTCGATCACGGGCTATCGCAACAACGAATATTCCCTGCTCACCGATCTCGATGCGACGAGCGCGGCGATCTCTCGCTTCACCTTCGCCGAGAAGGGCGATCATTTCAGTCAGGAATTGCAGCTCGCTGGCGAAATCGGCCGGTTCGAATTCCTGGTCGGGGGCTTCTATTTCGAAGAGTCGCTGAGCGGTAATGTCGCCATTCCGTTCGATCGCATGGCGATCGGAATGCCCGCCCTGATGGTGCAGGGCTATGAGGTGAACGGCGACGTGAAGACCAAGGCGCTCGCGGGTTTCGGTCAGGGCAGCTACGCGCTGACCGACACGCTGAAGGCGACGCTCGGCCTGCGCTACAGCTGGGAACGGCACGATATCTCCGATCAGTTCCAGCTGGATCTGTTCCGACCCTATGTGCCCGGCGCCGAACTGATCCCGGCGGCTACGCGCGATGCGCGCAGGTCGGAGAATTCCGTCACGCCCAAGTTCGGCCTGGAGTTCAGCCCGCGCAAGGATATGCTTTTCTACGCCTCCATGTCGAAAGGCTTCAAGAGCGGCGGCTATAATCTGGGTGATATCATCGATCCGAACACCGGCCTCGCCAACGATGGTTTCAAGCCGGAAACCTTGTGGTCTTACGATGCGGGCTTCCGCGGCAGCTTCGCCGACGGCCGTGTCGAACTCAACGCCAACGCCTTCTACTATGACTACAAGAATCTACAGGTATCGAAGGTCGTCAATACAACGGTGATCATCGAGAACGCTGCCGCTTCCACGATCTATGGCATCGAGGCGCAGGCGATCGTGCGGCCGCTACGGGGCCTGCAACTGGAAGTGACGCCGACGTGGCTGCACGGGCGCTACAAGGATTTCCAGTCCGCCAACCCCGCTGATCCCTTCAATCCCACGCCGGTCGTCCTCGATGGCAATCCGATCATCCAGGCGCCGGAGGTTGCGCTCAACCTTGCCGCCCAATACAAGGCGAATGTCGGCGCTGGCTCTTTGCGTCTGCGGGGCGAGATGGGGTTCCAGGACCGCGTCTACTTCACACCGTTCAAGGAAAGGAATGTCTCGCGCGAGCCGAACACGCTGCTCAACGTGTTTGCGAGTTACACGCTCGACAACTGGGAGATTTCGGTGTTCGGGCGAAACCTCACGGACAAGACCGTGATCGCCAATGCGCTCGTCAATTCGGGGCTGATCGGTCTGCCGATTACCGGCACGCTCTATCCGCCGCGCACCTATGGTGTCCGGATCGGCTACAAGTTCGGCAGTTGATGGTGAAAAGGGGCGTGCGTCCGGGCCTTGGCCGAAACGGCCGCTCGCGCACGCCTCATGCCGTGCTTTTGTTGAACGACAGCGCTGCAGCCGACATGGATCGAACGATGCGTTCTTCCACCGCCTTGTCGTCGAGGAACATCTCGGTGGCGTGGTCCGGCACGATGGCCTGCATGTCCCATTCGGAACCCATCACCATCGCCCGCGTCGTCAGCTCCAGAACGAACAGCAGGTCCACCCTGTCCGCATTGGGAACCGAACGATGCAGGCAATAAAGATAGCGGCGCAGCACCACCGACAGGTTGCGCGCCATCGCATTGGTGAAGAGGTCGGTGCCCGTCTCCCTGTCCAGCAGGTGGACCCAATAATCCCAACCGGCCGGGTCCTCTCCGCGCAGCTCGAAGAAGGGGTGGATCAGCGAGCGGATGATCTCCGGCACGGGCACCGGTTCGGGCGAGTAGCGATGTTCGAGCGCGTCGAGGCTGATCGCGCGCGCGTCGTTGAGCAGCGCCGCCCGCGCATCGACCACGGCGTCGTAGAGATCTTCCTTCTCCGCGAAGTAATAAGAGATGAGGTTGACGTTGATCGCGGCCGTGCGGGCGATCTCGCGCAGCGAAGTGCCGTGCAGGCCCTTGGTCGCGAACAGTTCCTCGGCGGCGGTGAGGATCCGGTCGCGGGCGCTCTGTTTTTTGCTCGTGGAGGCTTTCGAACTTCTCGCCACTGCATCCTCGGCTTCTACCAGCTTGAGCGGCCCTAGTGGAGGATGGCCGATGCTTTCGTCAATCATATCCTGAATTTATATAGACAAACGTACAACAAAAAGCACGCAGCTAACGAAATTGGAGAGGGTCTATGCGATTGGTGACATTCGTCCGCGAAGGACGGGAAGCCTTGGGAGCCTGGGTCGACGGTGATCGGCTGATCGTGGATCTGAACGCCGCAGCGCGTACGGCGGGAGCCGTGCCGCCGGGCTGCTGCGAATCCATGCTCGCATTGATCGACGCTGGGCCGGAGGCTTGGGGTGCCGTGCGCAGTCTTATCGATCGCGGCGATGGGCCGACCGTCGCGACGAATGCGGTGTCCCTGTGCGCACCGCTGCCGCGCCCGCGCCTGTTCCGGGACTTTCTTGGCTTCGAAGAGCATCTGGTGAATGCCTTCCGCATGGCCCGGACCCTGCGCCTGTCCCAGGCGAGGAACGAGGCCGAGCGCGCCGCGATCGAAAGCTCGAACGCCTTCGACATTCCGGCCATCTGGTACGAGAGTCCGATCTACTACACGGCCTCGCATCTGTGCATCGCGGGACCGGAAGCGGAAATCACATGGCCCGCCTATTCGGCGATCATGGACTACGAACTCGAATTCGCTGCCGTCATCGGTCGCCCGGGCAAGGACATTACCCGCGAACGCGCGCTCAGCCATGTCTTCGGCTTCACGATCTTCAACGACCTGTCCGCCCGCGACGAGCAGATGCGCGTGATGGATGGCAAGCTGGGGCCGGGCAAGGGCAAGGAGTTCGACGGATCGAACGTCCTTGGCCCGTGCATCGTCACGCTGGACGAGATCGGCGATCCCTACGCGCTCGAAATGGTCGCCCGGATCAACGGCGAAGAGGTGTCGCGCGGCAATTCGTCCGCCATGCATCACCGCTTCGAGGACATGATCGCCTTTGCCGCGCGCGGGCAGACGATCCATGCCGGCGAACTGTTCGGATCGGGAACGGTCGGCAGCGGCTGCGGGCTGGAACATGGCCGCATGTTGAAGGACGGCGACGTCGTTGAACTTGAAATGGAGCGCATTGGCATTTTGCGTAACCGCATCCGCAGGGTAGCTATGTCGTGACAGGTTACGGGGCATAGCGACAGCATGGGAGCACCAGCATGAGCCGCCTGCAACTTACCCAGGGCCTTCGCCGCAGCGCCGACCTGTTCGGCGACCGTGTGGCGACGATCATGGGGGACCGCCGCAGTACGTGGCGGGAGGTCGAAAACCGGGTGGCACGTCTGGCCGCCGGCCTCCGCGGGCTGGGCGCGCAGCGCGGCGACCGCATCGTCATCCTCGCGCTCAACAGCGACCGCTACATCGATGCCTATTACGCCATATTATGGGCGGGCTGCGTCGCCGTGCCGCTCAACACGCGCTGGGTGTGGGCGGAGATCGCCCATGCGCTTTCCGACAGCGAGCCGTCGCTGATCCTCTACGACGCGCATTTCGCGCATCTCGCCCCCGAGCTTGCGAAGACCTGTCCCGTCGTCGCCATGGATGGTGCAGGTGATGGCAGCCCGTGTTTCGACGCGCTCGTCTCGGCGTACGATCCGATGCCTGATGAAAGCGCCGGCGGCGACGATCTCGCGATGATCTTCTACACCGGGGGAACCACTGGCCGGTCGAAGGGGGTGATGCTGAGCCATGCCAACCTTGCCGGCAATTTCCTCGCGCAGCAGGCGCTGCTGCACTATCCGTCCGACACAGTGTTCCTGCACGTCGCGCCGATGTTCCACATGGCGGATGCCTGCTGCCTCCTCGGCATGACCGCGATCGGCGCGACACACGTCGCGCTGCCCGTTTTCGATCCCGCCCAGGTCATCGACACGATCGTCCGCGAACGGGTCACCGCCGTCATGCTCGTCCCCACGATGATCGCCATGCTGATCGAAGCGCTGCAGGACCGCGACGACGACATGAGTTGCATCCAGCGCATCTTCTACGGCGCGTCTCCCATTTCGGAAGCCGTGCTGCGCAAGGCGATGGCGACGTTCCCGAATGCGCGCTTCTGTCAGGCCTACGGCCAGACCGAACTGTCCCCGGTGGCGACCGTGCTGGAGCACGAGGACCATCTGCGCGGCTACCTCCGCTCGGCTGGGCGACCCATTCCGACGGTGGACCTTCGTGTGGTCGATGAAACGATGCAGAGCCGGCCATTCGGCGAGGTCGGGGAGATCGCGGTGCGGGGCCCGGGCGTCATGATGGGCTACTGGCGGCAGCCGGAGCTGACCGGGGCGACGATCATCGACGGCTGGCTGCGGACAGGCGATGCCGGCTACCGCGACGCCGACGGCTATGTATTCCTCGTCGACCGCGTGAAGGACATGATCGTTTCCGGCGGCGAGAACGTCTATTCGGTCGAGGTGGAGAATGCCCTGATGTCGCACCCGGCGGTGCGCCAGTGCGCAGTCATCGGCGTGCCCGACGACCGGTGGGGGGAGGCGGTGCACGCCTTCGTCCAGCTCCACCCGGACGGCGACGTGTCGGCAGACACGCTGATCGCCCACGCGAAGGAACGCATCGCCGGATACAAATGCCCCCGGTCCTTCACCTTCCGCGAAGACCCGCTGCCGCTGTCCGGCGCAGGCAAGATACTGAAGACCGAACTGCGCAAGCTGGTGACCGGGCAGGCGTGATCACGCTCTTGGTCTCGGCCGCTGTTTTTCAAGTCTGAAGGAAAGTGGCTCCCCGGGCCTGATTCGAACAGGCGGCCGTCCGATTAACAGTCGGATGCTCTACCGCTGAGCTACCGGGGAACATGGTCAGGGCGCGGCGTATAACAGTGCCGGTTTCCGCTGCCAAGCCCCGGAATGCGTTTCCGGCGCGGGTGGGTGTTCAGGTCAGGAACTGTTCCATCGCGATGCGATCGTCGAGCGCGTATTCGGGGTCGAACAGCAGCTCTAGCGTGATTGAACGGTCGGTGCTGACACGCACCACGTCGACATCACGCACCTCGAGCTGGTCGGCGACTGCACTCACCGGGCGCTTGCCAGCCTCCAGCATCCGGAACTCCACTACCGACGTGTCGGGAATGAGCGCGCCGCGCCAGCGGCGGGGGCGGAAGGGGCTGATCGGCGTCAGCGCGAGGAGATCGGACTGGAGCGGCAGGATCGGGCCATTCGCCGAGAGGTTGTAGGCGGTGGAGCCCGCCGGCGTCGCCACCAGCACGCCGTCGCAGGTGAGTTCGGACATACGCACGCGTCCGTCGATCGCGATCTCGATCTTGGCGGCCTGCCGCGTTTCGCGCAGCAGCGAGACCTCGTTGATCGCGGGGGAGACGATGCGGTCGCCCGCGATCGTGCGCGCGTCCATCTGCAGCGGGTGCAGCTTGAAGGCGCGCGCGTTCGCAATGCGCTCGGCGATGCCGTCCGGGCTGTATTCGTTCATCAGGAAGCCGACGGTGCCCCGGTTCATGCCGAAGACGCTTGCGGGCCGCCGTCGGTGGAGCACGGCGTGCAGCGTCTGCAGCATGAAACCGTCGCCGCCGAGCGCGAGGATGATGTCCGCCTCGGCTTCGCTCGCCCAGTCGTGCAGCGGCAGGATATCCGCAGCGGCCTCGCGGGCGGCGGGGGTTGGCGAGACGGCGAGCGCCACCTTGCCGGGCAGCTTGTCGTTCATCCGCCGGTCACGCTCATGTGGCGGGGGACGGCGGCACGGGGGCCGCCGCGTCCGATGACGAAATCGTGGCCCTTCGGCTTGCGCGTGATCGCCTCGGTGATCGCGGCGTCAAGGTCGGCGTCGGAGGGCGAGCGGCGCACGGCGGCGCGCAGATCGGCGCTGTCTTCCTGCCCCAGGCACATGTAGAGCCGCCCCGTCGCGGTCAGGCGCACGCGGTTGCAGCTTTCGCAGAAATTGTGGGTGAGGGGCGTGATGAAGCCGATCCTGCGGCCGGTCTCCGCGACCTCCACGTAGCGCGCCGGGCCGCCCGTCACATAATCGGTCGGCCGGAACGTGAAGCGCTTCGCAAGTTCGGCGCGCACGATGGAAAGCGGCAGGTAGTGGTCGGTCCGGTCTTCGTCGACCTCGCCCATCGGCATCGTCTCGATGAAGGTGAGGTCGTGGCCTTCGCGGCCGCACCACGCCGCCATGTCGCCGAGTTCGTCCTCGTTGATGCCGCGCAGCGCCACGGTGTTGATCTTGATCGCGAGCCCGGCCGCTTTCGCGGCGGCAATGCCGTCCAGCACGCGCGGCAGCTCGCCCCAGCGCGTGATGCGCCGGAAGCGGTCGGGGTCGAGCGTGTCGAGGCTCACATTCACGCGGCGCACACCCGCTGCGGCGAGCGCTTCGGCGTGCTTTGCAAGCTGGTTGCCATTGGTGGTGAGCGTCAGCTCGTCGAGGCCGCGCCCAAGGTGCCGCGCGAGCGAGTCGACAAGGCTCACGATGCCGCGCCGCACCAGCGGCTCGCCGCCCGTCAGCCGAACCTTGCGCACGCCGCGCCGGATGAAGGCCGACGCGACGCGGTCGATCTCCTCCAGGCTCAGCACTTCGGATTTCGGCAGGAACTGCATGGTTTCAGCCATGCAGTAAGTGCAGCGGAAATCGCAGCGATCGGTCACGGAGACGCGCAGGTACGTCACCGCCCGCCCGAAGGGGTCGATCAGCGGGCCTTTCCCGGCCGTTTGTGCGATCACATCCTGCATCGTCCTCCTGAGTTAGTCGTGCCGGGGGCGGGGGGCAAGTTTTGCCGTCAACGGCAACGGCTCCGGCCATGGTCGGCGCTGGCCTTTGCAGGGCGTCGTGATAGTGTTACAGGCGCTGCGGTCTCCACACGAGGTGAAATGCACGGCTCATCGCTTTCAGCGCCCGTCTTTCTCGCCTCATTCCGCTACCGGCGCGAAGCGCAGGATGCCATTGAGGCGACAGGACGTCCGGTTATCGTCAGCCTTCGGCCCGACGATGCCGCCCGTCGTTATGCCGCCTCGGAAGCGCTGATCGCCATCGTCGATGCGCGCGGCGCGCTGCAACGGGGCCTCCAGCAGGTCGAGCAGCTTTCGCAGGCGGTGCAGGAGCGGCGCGGCGGCCTTCTCGTACTGCTCTCGCGCAGCGATGCGGCCGCGCTCGGCGATGTCTACACGGCGGGGGCGACGCACTATCTGATCAGCCCGTTCGGTGCGTCCGAACTCGGCCAGTCGCTGCGCTTTGTCGAGCGCTCGATCCGGCGGATGCAGAAGACGAGCGCCGAAGCGGCCGTGGCCTCCGCGCAGGCCTCGATCGGCGGCACGGCGCGCTGGGAATGGAGTGTGGGCGACGATTTCGTCCGCATCGGCCCGGCGCTCGCGGTGCTCATCGGCGATCCGCCGCATACCGATCGGCTTTCGCTCGACGACGCGTTCCTGCGGCTCGATCGGCGCGCGCGCGCGCAAGCGCGCCGGGCCGTCCGCCGTATCTGGCAGGCAGGCGTACCCGGCGAGGTCGAGCACCGCCTCGTTCTCGACGGGCGGCCGCACACCTATGTTCACCACATACGGCCCACGCGTGATGCCGCGGGCAGCGTGCTCGGGCTCACCGCCACGGTCGAGGATCTCGATTCAACGCTCATCGAGCGGCGGCTTTCCGCGCATTTCGACACGCTGACCGGCCTTGCGAACCTCCGCCACGCCCGCGCGTGGGTGGATGAGAAGCTGAACACGCGCGCTGGGCACAACCCCGCGTGCATCGTCGTGATGTTCGCGATCAGCCGATTCGATCAGGTGAACGCTGCCTATGGCCGCGCCGTCGCGGATTCGCTGCTGCAGGCCGTCGGCCGTCGCCTCCGCCGCCTGCTCAACGACCAGACCGCCGAAAGCGAGCTTCCTGCGCGGCTCGGAGGCGCCGAGTTCGCGGTGGCCTTCGCCGGGCCGATCACGCTCAATCAGGCGGTGTTCTTCAGCCAGCGCATCGGCAAGGGCTTCGAGAAGCCGTTCATCGTCGGCGGGCGTGTCATCCACCTTTCGTGCCGCATCGGCATCGCCGCGAGCGACGAGGAAGTGACGACTGCGGACGAACTCTTCCAGCGCGCGAGCGCCGCGCTTGCCAGCGCGAAGGAGCTTGATCCGAATAGCTTCCAGGTCTTCCTGTCGGATGAGCATGGAAACCCCGCGCGCTTTGCAAGCCTGGAGGCGGACCTGCGCGCCGCGGCCGAAAAGCGCAGTCTCAACCTGCTCTACCAGCCGCAGGTCGATATCGTCACCAACCGCATTGTCGGTGTCGAGGCGCTGGTGCGCTGGGAGCATCCGCTTTACGGCGTGCTCCCGGCTGAGACCCTGTTCGCAATCGCCGAGCGCGCCGAGTTCGGCACGCGGCTCGGCGAGCAGATCATGCGGCAGGCGTGCAGCGAGGCGGCTGCGTGGCCGCAGCACCTGCGCGACCTCAGGCTTTCCGTCAATGTCACGGCGGCGGACATGCGCGCGCCCGATTTCGAGCGCATCATCGTGGAATCACTGGCGGACAGCCACTTCCCGGCGACGAGGCTGACGCTGGAGGTCACCGAGGGCGGGCTCGTCGAGGATCTCGAACACGCCTCCGCGATCCTCTCCAAGCTCCGCCAGCGCGGCATCAGCGTCGCCATCGACGATTTCGGCACCGGCTATTCGTCGCTCGCCTACCTGAAGTCGTTGCCGCTCGATATCCTGAAGGTCGACAAGAAGCTCGTCACCGATCTCTCGGGCTCGACGCGCGACCGCGTCATCGTGCGCGGCGTTGTCGATATGGCGCGCTCGCTCGGCATGGTGGTGATCGCGGAGGGTGTCGAGTCCGAAAGCCAGCTCGAAACGCTCGTGCGCGAAGGCTGCAACTGGTATCAGGGCTATCTGTGCAGCCCGCCGCTTGCGCTCGGCGATCTCCCGCCGTTTGTGGAGAACTGGCAGCGCGCCCGCGCCGCTTGACCAATCCTTAACCGCCGTCCCTTAGAAAGCTGCACATTAACGCTTTAACAGGGGGCAGGCTGGTTCGTGCAGGCCAATCGCGTACTCGTCGTCGGCAAGGATGAAACGCACGCGAAAGCGGGCGTCGCGAAGATCGCGGCCGACAAGTTCACCCAGGTGCAGGCAGCCTCCTGGATGGAAGCGATTCCGCTTGCGTCGAGCGGACGCTACCAGCTTGTCATCGTTCTCGCGGGCGCAGAAATCGGGATTGCGGCCGTCACCACCTTCGCGCGCAGCGCCGAGCGGTGGACGCAGCGCGAAGGCATGATGCTCGTCGCGCTCACCGAAGACGGCACCGCCGCGCTTCACCGCGATCTCCAGCACGCGGGTTTCGACGACATCATTCATCGGCCGATGCACCCCACGCAGGTCGCGAGCCGCGTCGCCATACTCCTGCGCCTCTCCACGATGCGCCGCGAGCTCGCGCGTCGCCAGGCGACCGCGCGCGGCTTCACGAGCGGCGACGGGCTGTTTCTCGCGCCCGCCGAACCGGTTGTGGCAAGCCGCCGGGCGTCGGTCCTGCTCGTGCAGTTCGATCAGAGCGCGCACTGCGCCGAACAGTTCAACCGCGCCGTGCGGTCCTGCACCGAGGCGACGATCTGCGATGATCCCGAGGCGGCGCGTGCGCTCCTCTATCGCGGCGGTCTCGATGCCGTGCTGCTCTGCTCGGCAGTCGACCCGAAGAGCGCTATCGAGTTCGCGGACCGGATGCGTCGCGTGCCCGCGCTCTACAATCTTCCCGTGCTGCTCGCGACGCCGGAGGTCGAGAAGCTCGATCTCGATATGGTGTTCAACGCCGGCGTGACCGATGTCGCGCCCACCTGCCTGTCGAGCGAGCAGCTTTCCGTGCACCTTACCTCGTTCAAGCGGCTCGAAGCGCTGCGCGCCGCGCTTGCCGCGCGCTACGCGCAGCACGTCGAGATGGTCATCCGCGATGGTCTCACCGGCTTTGCGGGTCATGGCTTCGGCATGGCGCATCTGCAGGCGACCTTGCGGGACTGCACCGAACTTTCGCTTCCCGTGGCCGTGGCCGGGCTCACGATCGAGAATCTTGACGAGATCAATGCCGTGCACGGCTATCTCGCGGGCGATATCGTGATGCGCCGCGTTGGCGACATGGTGCGCCGCTGCATCCGCGGCGAGGACATGGCGACGCGCCTCTCCGGCAGCCGCATCCTCGTGCAGTTCCCTGATACGCGCTATGCGAGCGCGAACGTTGCGGTCCGCCGCCTTGCGAACGTCCTGCGCTTCCAGAAGGTTGATCTGCCGGGCGGTGCTTCCATCGCGCTCAGGATCGGCTACACTCTCGCCTGCTGGGATGGCGATGCCGACGCGCGCGCCCTCGTCGCGTCGCTCAAGGCGCGGAAGGTCGCAGTCGCAGCCTGATCCGGCTCCCGCGCGGGAGGCTTTTCATGGCGATCACCATTGATGTCGTTTCGGATTTCGTCTGCCCGTGGTGCTGGATCGGCAAGCGCCATCTCGATACGTTCGCGAACGAGGCCGACATCGAGCGGCGCTGGCACCCTTATCTCCTCCACCCGGATATGCCTGCGGGCGGTGTCGCCCGCGCCGATTTCATGCGCACGAAGTTCGGCAGCGATGAGCGCGCGAGCGAGCTGGCAGCGGGTGTCACTGCGGCTGCGAAGGGTGCCGGTCTCGATATCGACTACAGTCGCGTAGAGCGCGTGCCGGATACCCGCGATGCGCACCGCCTCGTGCGTTGGGCGGGCGGGCAGGGGCGGGCGGACGCCGTCGCCGAAGGTCTGTTTCGCGCCTATTTCAGCGAGGGTCGCGATATCGGGGATGCCGCTGTCCTCGCCGATATTGGCGCAGCGGCGGGCATGGACCGCGTCATTCTGGAAGCGCTGCTCGCCGGCGATGCCGACAGGGACATTGTCAATGCGCAGGCGGATAGAGCCCGTTCGATGGGTGTCAGCGGCGTACCCACCCACATTTTTGCAAACAAGGTCGCCGTGGTCGGCGCGCAGCCGATCGAGGCGCTAAGGCAGGCGGCTGAGCTCGCCGCCGCATAGAAAAGGGCGTGCCCACAAAGATGGGCACGCCGTTGTCGTCAGCCCATCCGGTGGAGGGCGCAGAGCTTGTTACCGGCCGGATCGCGCAGATAGGCAAGGTAAAGCTTGCCGAAGCTGCCCTCCCGAACGCCGGGCGGATCTTCGCAGGTGGTGCCGCCGTTCGCCACGCCTGCGGCGTGCCAGGCATCGGCCTCGGCGGGGGTCTTCGCGGCAAAGCCGATGGTGCTGCCATTGGCGCAGCTCGCAGGTTCGCCGTTGATCGGCTGCGTCACGGCGAAGATGCCGGTCGGCGTCACGTAAAAAAGCCGCCCCTTGTCATCCGTGTTACCTGGCGGAATACCGAGCGCGCCGAGCGTCGCGTCGTAGAACGTCTTGGCTGCGGCCGTATCATCCGCGCCGAGCATGATGTGACTGAACACCTTCTCTCTCCCTCTGGAACGCCGCTTTCGGACTGCGGCTTCACAGGCGCTGATCGCATGTGCGCAGGGGCCGCATCAAGTCCGCAGTTCCGTTAGCTGGGCGCTTGTTCCGCGGTCTTCAGCCGCCGCGCGACCGGGCAGGATTGGAGGGGCGACACCCCACAAACCTATCCGGCAAGCTTCCCCATCGCCCGCGCCACGTTGAGCCCGCCCTGCAAACGCGCTGCCGGGTTCGGCCAGTCGCGGCCGATGAAGAGTTTGTGGTCGGGGCGCAGCCTCGCCACCTGCGCGTTTTTCTGCACGAACTCGATCAGCTTGCCCGGTTTCGGGAAGCTGCCGGCGTGGAAGGCGATCAGCGCACCTTTGGGTCCGGCTTCCAGCTTCTCGATGTTGGCGGCCTTGCAGTGTAGCTTGATTTCAATGACTTTGAGGAGATTGCTCACCTCATCCGGCAGCTTGCCGAAGCGGTCGATCATCTCGGCCGCAAACGGCTCCACGCCGGCCACCTCATCGATGTCATTGAGCCGCCGATAGAGCGCCATGCGCAGATTGAGGTCACCCACGTAGCTCTCCGGAATGAGGATCGGCGCGTCCACCGCGATCTGCGGGCTGAACGCCTCGCGCGGTCTGTCGAGCCCGGCGGCGTCTGCGCGCGCGACCAGCATCGCCTCCTCCAGCATGTCCTGATACAGCTCGAAGCCGATCTCGCGGATGTGCCCCGATTGCTCGTCGCCGAGCAGATTGCCCGCGCCGCGGATATCCAGATCCTGCGCCGCGAGCTGGAAGCCTGCGCCCAGCGTGTCGAGGTTCGAAAGCACCTGCAGCCGCTTCGTCGCCGTCTCGGTGATCAGATGGTTCGCGGGCGTCGTCAGATAGGCGTAGGCGCGCGCCTTCGAACGCCCGACGCGACCCCGGATCTGGTAGAGCTGCGCCAGCCCGAACATGTCCGCGCGATGCACGACGAGCGTGTTGGCGCTTGGGATGTCGAGCCCGGATTCGATGATGGTCGTGGAGACCAGCACGTCGTAGCGCTTGTCGTAGAAGGCGGACATGCGCTCCTCGACCTCGCTCGAACTCATCTGTCCGTGCGCGACGATGTATTTCACCTCAGGCACGTGCGCGCGCAGGAATTCCTCGATCTCCGGGATATCGGCGATGCGCGGCGTCACGAAGAAGCTCTGGCCGCCGCGATAATGCTCGCGCAGCAGCGCCTCACGCACAACCACCTCATCCCACGGCATCACGTATGTGCGCACGGCGAGCCGGTCGACGGGCGGCGTCGCGATGATCGACATGTCGCGCAGCCCCGACATCGCCATCTGCAAGGTGCGCGGGATCGGCGTCGCGGTCAGCGTCAGCACGTGCACGTCGGACTTGAGCTGCTTCAGCCGCTCCTTGTGGATCACGCCGAAGCGCTGCTCTTCATCCACGATGACAAGGCCGAGCCGCTTGAAATTGATATTCTTCGATAAAAGCGCGTGCGTGCCGACCACGATATCGACGCTGCCGTCCGCGAGACCGGCACGCGTCTGCGCCGATTCATTCGCCGAAACAAGCCGCGAGAGATGCCCGACCTTCAGCGGCAGGCCGTCGAAGCGCTCGCGGAAGTTCTGCGCGTGCTGCCGCGCCAGCAGCGTCGTCGGGCAGATCACGGCCACCTGCTCGCCGGCCATCGCCCCCACGAACGCCGCGCGCAGCGCCACCTCGGTCTTGCCGAAGCCGACGTCGCCCACGATCAGCCGGTCCATCGGCTTTCCGGCGGCGAGGTCGGCGACCACGTCGTCCACCGCGCGGAGCTGGTCGTCCGTCTCGGCATAGGGGAAGCGGTCCACAAAGGCCCCAAACGTGGATGCCTCCGCCTCGAACACCTTCCCCGGCCGGGTTGCGCGTTCGGCGGCGACTTTCAGGAGCTCGTTCGCGATCTCGCGAATCCGCTCCTTCATCCGTGCCTTGCGGGCCTGCCAGCTCGCGCCGCCCAGCTTGTCGAGCGCCACGCCCTCGGAATCGGAGCCGTAGCGGGAGAGAACGTCCATGTTCTCCACCGGCACGTACAGCTTGTCGCCGCCCGCGTAGGAAAGGTGCACGCAGTCGTGCGGGCTCCGGCCCACCGTGATGGTGACAAGCCCCTCGTAGCGCCCGATGCCGTGGTCGGCGTGCACCACGAGGTCGCCCGGCGTCATCATGGAGATCTGGTCCATGAACGCGTCGGCTTTGCGCGCCCGCTTGGCGCGGCGCACCATGCGGTCGCCGAACATGTCCTGCTCGGAAACCAGTGCGACGTCGCCCGTGGTGAAGCCGTGATCGATCGGCAGCACCGCCATCGCCGCGCCGCCGGATTTGGCCGCGCCCAGCGCTTCCTGCCAATTCTCCACGACATGCAGCGGCCCGAAGCCGTGGTCGGCGAGCAATGTGCGCAGGCGGTCTCGCGAGCCTTCGGTGTAGCTCGCGAGCACGACGCGCTTGCCGCCCTGGTGCAACGCCGCGACATGCGTGCCAACGGCCTCGTAGATGTTCGCCTGCGCAGCGCGTTCGGGCGCGAAGTCCCGCGCGGCCGTCACACCGAGATCGAGCACGCCCTCCTCGTCGGGTCGCGCGAAATGCGTGGCGAGATGCACGCGCCGCGCCGCCTGCGCGCCGTCCCATTCGGCCTTGGTCAGGTAGAGCGCATCCGGCGCGAGCGGCCGGTAGCTGCCCGGCTCGCGCGTCATCGCGGAAACGCGGTTACCGTGATAATCGTCGATCGCCGCGAAGCGCTGCTCGGCGGCAAGGCTTGTGCCCTCGTCGCGCACGATGATGTCGTCCGCGCCCAGATAGTCGAACACGGTGCCGAGCCCGTCCTCGAACAGCGGCAGCCAGTTCTCCATGCCCGCCAGCCGCCGCCCGTCGCTCACCGCCTGATACAGCGGGTCGCTGGTTGCCGTCGCGCCGAACAGGTCCACATAGCCGCGACGGAAGCGCTGGATGCTGTCCGCCGAAAGCAGCGCCTCCGAAACCGGCAGCAGGTCGAAGCCCGCGCTGGTGCCGCTCGTCATCTGGCTCGCCGGGTCGAACAGCCGCAGTGTCTCGATCTCGTCGCCGAAGAAGTCGAGCCGCAGCGCGTGTTCACCCCCCGCGGGGAACAGGTCGAGGATGCCGCCGCGCACCGCGAACTCGCCCGCGTCCATCACCGTATCGGTCCGCACGTAGCCGTTGGCGACGAGCATCTCGGCAAGCGCGTCGCGGTCGATCCGCTCGCCCGGCGCGATCCGCGCGCTCAGCTTTCCAAGCCGCTCGGGCGTCAGCGTGCGCTGGATGAGCGCGTTCACCGTCGTCGCGACAAGCTGCGGCGTCTTGACGGGCCTCAGCAGTCCCGCGAGTCCCGCCACCCGCTCCGCCGCCACGCGCAGCGAGGGCGAGGCGCGGTCGTAGGGCAGCGAATCCCACGCCGGAACGTACAGCGTCTCCACCTCGGGCGCGAAGAAGTGCGCGGCGTCAAGAAGCTGGTGCGCGGCAAGATCGTCGGGCGCGACGAACACCGCGCGCGCATCCTTCGCAAACGCAGCGCGCGCGAGGTCCGCGAGCAGCCACGGCTGAAACCCGGCGGGCGCGCTCGCCAGCGTCAGCGGCGCGCCCGCCTTGGCGATGACCTCGACGTAATTCTTCACTCCGGCGCCACCATGAAATCAAGGCGCGTCAAGGCGTCCAGCAGCGGCCCGTGCCACCGCTGCGGCGCCTCGGCCGTGCCGATGGCCCACGCCATGATCTCCACGTCGTCCTCTTCCAGAAAGGCTTCCATCCACGCGATTTCGGCCTCGCCCCAGCCCGCGAGATAGCGGTCCGTGAAGCTGCCGATCATGATGTCGGCTTCCTTGGTGCCGCGGTGCCAGGCGCGGAAGTGGAGCCGCCGCCGGCGCGCGTCTAGGGGGGTGGTCATATGCGCTTTCGCCAATAGCCGATAAGCGGAAAGCGCATTTGCGCCTCCCGCTGCATGGAGTTAGTCAGTCGGAGCGAGATAGCATGCGACCCGATATCCTCAACCCCCTGTTCGCGGAAATCGCGGCGCTGAAAGGTGTAGGCCCGGCTCTGCAGCGTCAGCTCGAGCGGCTGGAAATCGCGCGCGTCATCGACCTGCTGTTCCATCTGCCGACGGGCGAGATCGAGCGCCTGCGCGTCGATGCCGTCCACGGCGGCCTCGAAGGCAAGGTCGTCACGCTTGCCGTCGATGTCGTGGCTCACGAGACGCGCGGGCCGAAGTCGCCGCTGCGCGTGCGCGTCCGCGATGGTGACGGAAACCTGCTCGATATCGTGTTCTTCACCGATCGCGGCGGCTACGCGCGCCAGCTCCTGCCCATCGGCGAGCGCCGCGTCGTCAGCGGCCGTCTCGACCGCTTCGGGCAGAACCTCCAGATCGTCCACCCCGATCATGTCGTCGTGCCGGAAAAGGCGGGGGACATACCCGAACGCGAAGCCGTCTACGGCCTCACCGAAGGCCTCACCAACCGCCGCCTCCGTACCCTCGTCGAGCACGCGCTGGAGCGTGTTCCGGCGCTTCCCGAATGGGCAGGGGCCTCGCTCGTCCGCCAGCGCGCCTGGCCGCACTGGCACGAAGCCCTTGCCGCGGCCCATGCGAACGACCGTGCCGTGCGCGACCGGCTCGCTTACGACGAACTCTTCGCGAACCAGCTCGCGCTCCTCCTGATGCGGCAGGCCTCACGCCGCAAGGGCGCGCTGCCGCTCCGGGGCGATGGTCGCCTTATCGACGCCATGCTCCGCGCGCTGCCCTATCGCCCCACCGGTGCCCAGCAGCGTGCGATTGCCGAGATCACCGGCGATCTCGCACAGTCCGCGCCGATGCTGCGGCTGCTTCAGGGCGATGTCGGCTCGGGCAAGACGCTGGTCGCGCTCGCCGCCATGCTCGGCGCGGTGGAGGCCGACGCGCAGGCGGCGATGCTCGCGCCCACCGAAATCCTCGCCCGCCAGCATATGGCGAACATCGCGGCGCTGCTGGACGGGATCGGCGTCCGCGCCGAAATCCTCACCGGCCGCGAGAAGGGCGCGCAGCGCAAGGCGATCCTCGCCGATCTCGCGGCCGGCGACATCCACATCCTCGTCGGCACGCACGCGATCTTCCAGGAGGCTGTCGACTACAAGAACCTCGGCCTCGTCGTGGTTGACGAGCAGCACCGCTTCGGCGTCGCGCAGCGCCTGATGCTGGCGGACAAGGCCGAAAAGACCGCGCACATGCTGGTGATGACCGCCACGCCGATCCCGCGCACGCTCACGCTCACCCAGTACGGCGAGATGGATATCTCGAAGCTCGACGAGATGCCGCCGGGCCGCACTCCCGTCGAAACGCGCGTCATCAGCCAGGACCGGCTGGAAGAGGTGGTCGAAGGCGTCGGCCGCCTGCTCGCAGACGGCGGCCGCGCCTACTGGGTCTGTCCGCTCGTCGAGGAAAGCGAAGGCGCGGGTGATCTCGCCGCCGCCGACGCGCGCCATGCCATGCTGAAGGAACGCTTCGGACCCATCGTGGGCCTCGTCCACGGCCGCATGAAGGGTCCTGAGAAGGACGCCGTGATGGCGGATTTCCAGTCTGGCCGCATCCAGCTTCTCGTTGCCACCACCGTCGTCGAGGTCGGCGTCGACGTGCCCGAGGCGAGCCTGATGGTCATCGAGCAGGCCGAGCGTTTCGGCCTCGCCCAGCTTCACCAGCTTCGCGGCCGCGTCGGGCGCGGCGCGGCGCGCTCGGTGTGCCTGCTTGTCCGCGCCCCCAACATTTCGGAAACCGCGCGCAGCCGACTCGCGCTCATCCGCCGCTCGACCGACGGCTTCGAAATCGCCGAGGAAGACCTCAAGCTGCGCGGCGGCGGCGAACTGCTCGGCGTGCGCCAGTCCGGCGACCCTGAATTCCGCATCGCGACGCCCGAGCAAGTCGGCGCGCTCGTCGAGGCCGCGCGCGACGATGCCCGCCTCCTCGTCGAGCACGAAGGCGGCCTTTCCGGCCCGCGTGGTGAGGCTGCGCGCATTCTTCTCTACCTCTTCGGACGTGATGCTGCTGTCGGCCTCTTGCGTTCCGGTTAGCCGTTTGCGACAGCGCCGAAAGAGATGAAGACACCGCTTGCAATCGCGCTGCTGCTCGCGCTCGCCGCACCGTCCTTCGCCGACACGGGCGTTGGGAATGGCGATTGGGCGTCGGCGCGGCTTGAAGGCGCGATGTCGGCCTATCATACGGGCGATTACCGCACGGCGCGGCGCGGTTTCCAGCGCCTTGCCGAGCACGGCTCCGCGATCGCCGAAACGATGCTCGGTGTCATGTACGCCAAGGGGCACGGCGTTCGGGCGAGCCCGGCCGTTGCGGCGGGATGGTTCCGCCGCGCCGCCAGCCGCGGTTACGGCCCGGCGCAGATCGCGCTCTCGGATGCCTTCGCGCGTGGGCACGGCGTCAGCCGTGACATCGATGACGCCTATTTCTGGGCGCTTGCGGCGACGACCGGTGGAGACCGCAGTGCCGAAGCGCCCGGCCGTATACGGGTCAAGGCGCTGGGCGAATCTCTCAGCCCCGAAACCCGCGCTGAGATCGACGAGGAGGTCCACAACTGGCGCCCGAGGGCACAGCGGCAGCGGTAGGGAGGCTTCGAAGATGCACACGGGGTCTTGCCTGTGCGGCGCGGTGAGCTTCACGGTGGAGGGCGATCTGCCCGGGCCGGATGGCTGCCATTGCACGCAATGCCGGAAACAGTCTGGCCATTATTTCGTCTCGACCGATGTGCCGCGGTCCGCACTCGCCGTCCGCGGCGCAGAAAACGTCCGCTGGTTCCAGTCCTCCGAAAAGGTGCGGCGGGGTTTCTGCGCGGTCTGCGGGTCGTCGCTGTTCTGGGATCCGATCGGCCGCGACTGGACCGGCATCGCGATGGGCGCCTTCGATACGCCGACGAAAACGTGCCTCGCTGTGCACGTCCATACCGCTGAAAAGGGCGACTACTACGACATCGCCGACGAGGTGCCGCAGTTCAGCACCGTACCGCCCCGGCCGCACTGAGTGTTGCCGCCTTCACGCCGTGAGGTTTCGATCCTCCCGGCGGCGCCCTTCGATGCGTTTGCGGATGAAGGCATGGCGAGATGCGGTGATCGGGTACGACAGCATCAGAATCCCCGATACGACGAAGGCAATCATGGGGAGACCGATTGCGGCTGCCAGCATACCGTGGGTTGCAAGTGCCGAGTTGGCGTTGCTCGCCGGATCATAGCTAACCAGCGACAGCGTGTAGAAACCGAGCGCGCCGCCCACGGCGCCGCCCGCGGGCGCGAGGAACGTGCGCATCGAGAAATAGGTGCCGGCACGCGCTTGCCCTGAACGCAGCGTGTCATAGTCGGCGATATCGCTGGTGAGCGCCTGCGGGAACATCATGTTGGGCGTGCCAAGCGCGCTGACGAAGGCGCCGTACGCCAGCATCAGTCCGAAATCAGCCTGGCCGTTGGGTGGGAACAGCAGATAGCCGGGCAGCAGCACGCCGTTCAGGATCTGGCACCACGCATACACCTTGTGTTTGCTGAACCGCGCGGCGAGGCGCGTGCACAGGGGGATCGCTGCCACCTGCGCGGCGGTTGCCACCAGCAGGAACATCACCACGCGGTCACCAAAGCCGAAATAATTGTCGAGGAGGATCGCCATCAGCGCATAGCTCGCTGCCCAGCCCACCTGGCTGATGAAATCGGCACTGATGAAACGGCGGAACGGCCCGTTGCGGGTGAAGATCGTCCGCATTTCCGCAAGATGATAGGCCTCGCCCCGCGTAACGGTGCCGACCGGCACCACGAACACCGCAATGCCGATGCAGACCGGCATCAGCGCGATGCCGATCCAGCCGAGGATGGCCATCGCGTCGCGGTCGAGCTCGGCGGAATCAAGTACGCCGATGGCGGGCATGGAGAGGATTTCCGGCACGGCGAGGAAGCCGACACCGCCGATCAGCAGCGCCAGCGTCGTTGCCCCGGCGAGCCGGGACCGCTGCGCATAATCGGTGCTGATTTCTCCCGACCATGTCCGGTAGGGCGTGTCGATCACCGAATGCGCGATGTAGAAGGAGACGATCGCCAGCGCGAAATAGGCATTCCCCGCATTCGCCGGCGGCATGTAGGCGATCCAGAAGGCGAACAGCGAGAACAGCGCGCCCGCGACCAGCCAGGGCTTGCGCGGCCCCCAGCGCGAATGCGTCTTGTCGCTGAGGAAGCCGATCGGCGGGTCGATGACGCCGTTGAAGATGCGCGCGAACAGGATCACCGTCGCGATGCCCGCCGTCGTCGCCTCGGTGTGCTTGGCGTAGAAGGCCATCAGCAGCGCCGGGAACGGCGAGATCAGCAGCGCCAGCGAAAAGCCGGGCGCCGCATAGGCCGCGAGCTGGCCGAAGGGAACGCGCTGCGCCGCTTTGCTCATCGGCCCAGTTCCCGTTCAATGTGCCCCACGAAGTCCTGCGCGGCGCGCGCGACGGCGTGGCCGAACGCCGGTTCGGTGGGATAGTGGCCCGCGCCGGGCACGATCTCCAGCCGGGCGTGCGGCAGGCGCCGCGCCAGCGCCCAGGCGTTCGACGGCGGCGTGCAGCAATCGTAGCGGCCGGTGATGATGGAGACCGGGATCGCGGCAAGGCGGTCCGCATGCCGCAGCAGCGTGTCGTCGTCGACGAAGAAGTCGTGCGCCGCATAATGCGCGAAGATGCGGCCGTAATCGGCCCCGCGCCCGGGATCGGGCGGCGCGATCGGCGCATCGAAGTGCATGAAGCCTTCTTCATAGAGGAAAAGGCTGGTCGCGAGGCGCGCCGCCACATCGGCGTCGTCGCCCAGAATCCGGCGGCAATATGCGTCCCGAAGGTCGCCGCGTTCCGCCTCCGGCACCATCGCGGCGAAGCTTTCCCAAAGCTCGGGGAACAGCGTCTGCACGCCGTGGAACCACCAGTCAGTATCGGCCTTCCGGCACAGCCACAGGCTGACGAGGAACAGGCCGAGGCAGCGTTCGGGATGCGCCTCCGCATAGGCGAGCGCCACGGTGCTGCCCCACGATCCGCCGCTGACGATCCAGCGTTCGATGCCGAGATGGCGCCGCAGCCGTTCCATGTCGGCGACGGTGTGCTGCAGGCTGTTCGCCTCCAGCCGGCCGCGCGGCGCCGAGCGTCCGCAGCCGCGCTGATCGAACATGATGTGGCGCACGCGGTGCCCGTCCGTGAAGCGCGCCGCGCCCACCATCATCGCCCCGCCAGGCCCGCCGTGACAGGTGATCATGGGGATGCCGGCACCGCTATCGGTCCAGTAGATGTGATGGCCGTCGCCGACATCGAGCATCCCGTCGGCGCTGACCGCCAGGGGCGCGCAGTAGGGATCGTCGGCGCGGCGCATCAGGCCGCGCCGCCCTTTGCCTTTTCGAGCTGCGCGAGGATCAGCGCATCCTCCGCCTCGCCGAGCGCGGCGTGCGCTTTGGTGGGACGGATGAACACGGTCAACTCGTCGACCTTGCCGCTGGCATCGAGGTGGAAAATGTCGAGCCCGTGCACCTCGATCGCGCCGATATTGCCCTTGAACTCCATGATCGCCTCGTCGGCGGCGGGCCATGTGCGGACATAGTGGAAGTTCTCGATCACCTTGGGGATCGTCTGCAGCACGATGACGACGTGGTTCCTGTCGCGGATCGGTTTCAGGAAGCGCGGTGTGTTCAATTCCACCTGATCGGCCAGCATCGCCTCGATCGATGCATGATCGCCGCTCGCGATGGCGCCGAGAATGTGCGTGATGAGCGCGTTTGCCCTGTCGTGTGTCATGCCTGTCCTCCCGCTGAAGATGCCGCCGCGGCGTGATGCGCGATCGGCCAGTGCCATGTGCCGGGGCCGGCCATCTGGTTGATCGTGCCGGCGATGAAGAAACCGTGCCGGGGCGCATGGAACATCTTGGCGCCGCTCGCGCCCGAATGGCCGATCAGCTCGAGGCCGGCGTCCTCGGTCCGAAAGATGCCCAGCCCGACACCGGTGCGCGGCGCGGCGAGCCCCGGCGGGGTCTTCCAGTCGAGCATCGCTGCCAGTGTTTGGTGGTCCCGGAACAGCGCGCCGCCGAGCAGCCCACGCAGGAAGCGGTTGAGCGAGGCCGCGCTCGACACCACGCCGCCGCCGCCCCAGTCGAACGACAGGCTGGCGCCGCTGCCGAGCACCGGCATCGGCCCCATCCAGACCTCCGCTTCCGGCTCGCGGTGCGGGCCGAGGCCGGGCGGGTCGTTGCGGTACGCCAGATACGTGTCGGCGAGGCCGAGCGGCGCGAAAAGGCGCTTTCGGTAGGCATCGCCCAGCGTCGATCCGGTCAGCTTTTCGATCAGCAGGGCGAGCAGCATGAAGCCGGTGTCGGAATAGTGGAAGCCCTCGCCCGGCGCGGCGAGCGGCGCGTCCGCCGTGCCGTTCGCGAGGAACAGGTTGATCACCCCCGCTTCGGGGTCGAGCGGCCGTTCCGGGTCCCACGGCTTCCATGCGCGGCGCGGATCGCCGCCCGGCGCCAGTATCCGCCCGATCAGCGAGTCCGGCGCCGGTCCGCCGAGCGTCGCCGCGTCATCCTCCATCGCATCGCGGAGACCGCTGGTGTGCGTCAGCAGATGCCGGAGCGTGATGCGGTGCGCGAGGCTCTCGCCGCCGCTCCTGTGCAGCCGCGCCGTGATCTCGGGCGCGAACACGCCGAAGTCGCCGTACGCGGCGTCGATGCCGCGTGGGCCGAGCGCGTTTTCCTCGGCGAGTTGCAGCACGATCGCGGCGGTCATCGTCTTGGTAACGCTGGCGATGTGGAAGCCGTGCGTGGCGGTCATGGCGATGCCGGGCCGCGCTTCGCCGGCTGCCGCGACCAGAAGCGGCGCACCCTCGGCATCCTCGACGCGCACCACCGCGCCGTGGACGCTTTTGTGCGTCAGGAGGTCGATGTCAGCCACGGCGGGCAAGCTGCTTCATCCAGCCGAGCGTTTCCAGCGTCGGCTGGCGCGGCATGTATTCGGCACCGAACAGGCCATCGTAGCCGTAGCTTTCGATGCCTGCGAAAATGCTCGTGAAATCGAGTGTCCCGTCACCGGGCGGCTGCCGCCCGGGCACATCGGAGAACTGGACGTGCGCGGCGATGTCGCGGTGCCGCGCATAGGCCTCGACCGGATCGTGGCCGTTCATCGCGACATGATAGATATCGAACTGCAGCCCGATCGCGCCCGCATAAGCGGAACGGATCAGCGCGGCGCCATAGTCGATGTCGTTGATCAGCGCATCCGGCGCATCGACGCGGTTCATCGGCTCGATCACCAGTCGCGCTGCGCTTTCCCGGCGCGCCGCATGTTCAACGGCATGGTCGATGTTGCGGCGATACGTGTCGAGACAGGCGGCGCGATCGCTATCGGTGGGAATGCGCGACGGGCCGAGATGGACGAAGCGCGCGCCCAGCACCTCCGCCGCATTGAGCGCGCTGGCGAATTCGTTGTGGAACATCGCCTCGCGGCCCGGAACCCCCGAGAGGCCCGCGCCGCCGGCCATGTAGTCGCCCATGTCGACATTGATGAGCGTAACGTCGATCTCCGCCGCCGCTGCGGCTGTCGCCATTTCGGCGAGGTCGCCCTCGGCAAGGAACTGGATCTCCACGCCTTCGAAGCTCGCCGCTTTCGCCTGCGCGAATCGCTCCGGCATGGCGAACTCGCGGAACATCAGCGAGACGCTCGTCGAGAAGCGGCGGTTCATGCGGCCTCTCTCTGTGCGAACGCCTGCAAGGCGATTTCGGCGCGCGCCAGTGTCTCGTCGATGTCGGCGTCGGTCATCGCGGTCGATCCCACCATCAGCCCGCGCGTCGCCATCAGCAGCCCCTCGTTCAGCATGTCGCGGTGAAGGCGCCGCATCCGGTCGAGATAGGCGTCGCCCGAGCGGTTATGGAATTCGCGATAATTGTCG
Organism: Sphingosinicella xenopeptidilytica; assembly: GCF_042676985.1. Lineage (NCBI taxonomy): Bacteria > Pseudomonadati > Pseudomonadota > Alphaproteobacteria > Sphingomonadales > Sphingosinicellaceae > Sphingosinicella > Sphingosinicella xenopeptidilytica. Next base: position 592,361 of record NZ_JBHTIK010000002.1, read on the forward strand.
GCGGGCTCGGAAAAGAACTGCAGGCTGGTCATGGAAGCGAGCCCGTTGGCGCGCATGTCGAGGCCGAACGCCGCCATGCGTTCCATCAGACCCCGGCGCAGACTCTCTCCCTGCGCTTCGAGTCGCGCGAACACCTCCGGCGTCAGCCCGCGCATCGCCGCAATACCGGCGACCATACTCATCGGGTTCCCTGTGAACGTGCCGCTGTGGCTCATCTTCAGCGGCCCGGCGAGATTGTCGAAGATCGCCATCGCTTCCTTTGTGCCGCCCACTGCGCCGATGGGCAGTCCGCCGCCGATGATCTTGCCGAGCGCGGTGAGATCGGGAAGCACGCCGAGGCGCCCCTGCGCGCCGTGATAGCCGGCCCGCCCGCAGAACACCTCGTCGAAGATGAGCACGATGCCGTTCTCCGTGCAGAACCGGCGCAGCGCCGTGAGATACGCCTGGCTCGCCGGTGCGAAGCCGAGCCGCGCCGGGATCGGATCGATGATCACGGCGGCGAGCGCGTCCTTCTCCTCCTCGAGCCGCGCCAGCGTGGCATCGACGGCGTTGAACGGGACGATGACGGCCTCGTCCAGCAGCGATTGCGGCGTGCCGTGGCCGAGCGGCGGCGCGGCCGGGCGATCCTCCGGCCCCCAGTTGGCGGGTGTCGGCAGGAAGCTTGCTTCCACGAGATCGAACTGGCCGTGATAGCCGCCCTCGGTCTTGGCGATTTTGCTGCGGCCGGTGATCGCGCGCGCGGCCTTCACCGCGACCATCACTGCTTCGGTGCCGCTGTTGGTGAAGCGCACCTGATCGATCCCCGGCCAGCGCTCGACGATGATCTCTGAAAGCGCGATCTCGGCCTCGGTCGGCAGGATACAGCACAGCATCCGCTCCGCCTGCGCCTTGATCGCCTCGACGATCGGCGGGTAGCCGTAGCCGTGGATGTTCGTGGAGAAGTTGTTGACCCAGTCGATGTAGACGTTCCCGTCGACATCGGTCACGCGGCAGCCGTTGCCGCGCTCCGCGTAGATCACGTAGGGCGCGAAGGTGATCATGTGGCGCGTGTTGGCGCCCGGCTGCACCGCGCGCGCGCGATCGAACAATGCGGCGGAGCGGGATTGGCTGTCGGGGAACATCAGTTGCTGCCTTCTTTCGACCAGAGGCGCGAGGGGTCCGTGCTGCCGTCGCCGCCGTGCAGCGCAAGACGTCGCTGCCAGCCGAGATCGCGCCCCGCAACCAGCAGAACGGCGCCGGCAAGGATGATCCACAGCACCATCAGGCTGATGTGCACCTGTCCCGATCCGCCTGCGCCCGGCAGCTCGATGCGCATCGCCGAACCGATCATGTTGAAGCTGCCGTGCACGATGATAGCCGGCCACACGCTGCCGCCCGACAGGTTCACGAAATAGCCGGCGACGATGGTCATACCGACGCAACTGGCGATGAACACGGACTGCCCGGCGAGCAGGCGCGGCAGCGTGTTCTGCCCGGCGAGCAGTAGCGGAACCTCGCGCGGGAAATGCCACAGCGCCCAGCAGATGCCGAGCACGACCGCGGCGACGAGCGGCACCCCGAACTTGCGGACGAGCAGAGGCCACGCGAACCCCCGCCAGCCGAGTTCCTCCAGCAGGGCGCCTTGATTGGCGAATAGCGCGACGAGCCAGGCGCTGGCGAACATGGCGGCGGATTGCAGGCCGAAGCCTTGGATGAGCCCCGGCAGGGCGAGGTCGCCCGCACGCAGCCAGGTGACTGTCCCGGCCAGCGCGGCAACGCCCGCGACCAGCAGCAGGAGCGTGAGATAGAGGCGCGCGCCCTCACGCCAGCCGAGGCTGCCGCGCAGCGGGTGATAGAGCGAGAGCAGTGCCTTCAGGCCCGATTTACCCCACCCGGCCGCGACGACGATCAGCGCCGCCGTGGTCGGTGCGCCGGGAAAGAACAGGAACGGAAACACCAGCGGTACCGCCCAGTAAGACAGCAGCGTCGCCGGAACCCCGTCAGGGTGCGCGGCGATCAGCGGATGCGCGGCGAGAACCTCCGCCCGCACCGTGAAATAATGATCGACCAGCGATTGACCCGGGCCATAAGCATCCGGCGCCACGATCTCCGCGACGACGGCATACGTCCACAGCAGCGAAGCGATGCCGAACGCGATTGCGTAGAACCAGCGGAAGGGGTGGGCCCGAATGGAATCGCGCATACGTCGTCCTCCCTTGCCGTCTACAGGGCCTTGAAGCGCGTGAACGCGCGGCGCGCCCCCGCGATCGTGAAATCGATGTCATCATTCGTCATCGGCGTCGACCCGACAAACCCGCCGCGCATCGTCAGCAGCCGTTCTTCGGCGAGCAGTTTCTGGATGATGGGGAGGCGCGCGGCGAGATCGGTTGCCGCCGCGAAGGCCAGATCGCGGTAATTGCGCAGCGGCTTTCGCGTCATCACCAGCACCGATATCGAACCCTCGCCGAGCACCACGCCGTCGAGATCGAGATCGTGCTGGATCTGCGCGAGGCCATCGCGCAGGCGATCGCCTTTGGCGGCGAGATCGTCGAAAGCGTTCGGCGTCAGCAGCCGCAGCGATGTCGTGCCGCAGGCCATCGCCATCGGGTTCGCAGTGAACGTGCCGCTGTGCTTGATCTTGGGATCGCCCGCCTCGATCTCGAACACCGACATATATTCCTGTTTGCCTCCGCAGGCCCCAACCGGAATGCCGCCGCCGACGATCTTGCCCATCGTGGTCAGGTCGGGGGTGATGCCGATCTTGCCCTGATAGCCGCCATGGCCGGCGCGTAGCGACCAGACCTCGTCGAAAATGAGCAGGATGCCAAGCCGCTCGGTCTCCTCGCGGAGCATTTCGAGGAACGCCAGATCGGGTTGTACCATGCCGAGCTGAAGCCGCTGCGGATCGAGGATCACGGCGGCGAGCTGATCGGCCTCGGCGCGCAGGATTTCGCGGGTCGCCTCGATGTCGTTGAGCGGCAGGATGGTCACGAGGTCGAGCAGGCCCTGCGGATGGCCCGCCTGATAGGCGGTCGCACTCGGCCGGCGCGGATCGCCCCAGTTTTCGGGCGTCGACTGGAAGCTCGCTTCAAGCAGGTCGAACTGGCCGTGATAGCCGCCCTCCATCTTGGCGATCTTGGGCTTGCCGGTATAGGCGCGCGCGGCCTTCACCGCGATCTGGTTCGCTTCGGTGCCGCTGTTCATGAAGCGCACGCGCTCGATGGAAGGGATGCGCGCGCAGAGGATCTCCGCGAGGTCGACTTCCCACTCGGTCGGCAGCACCGCAGACATCAGCCGCGCCGCTTGCGCCGAAAGCACGTCGATGATCTCGCGCTTGTTGTGGCCGTGGATCAGCGCCGAGAAATTGTTGATCCAGTCGATCTTGCGATTGCCCTCGACGTCGGTGATCCAGCAGCCTTCGGCGTGATCGGCATAGATCGGATAGGGCTTGGCGACGGCGAGATGGCGCGTGTAGCCCGACGGCATCACCGCCTGCGCGCGCGTGAAAAGACGCTCGGAAACGCTCTGGTTGTGGTTCGGCGGGGCAGGGGTGGAACCCATCAGAAATTCACCTTGTCCTTGCCCTTGGTGCCCAGAATCGCGCGCGCCTCGTCGGGCGTCGCGATCTCGAGGCCGAGTTCTTCCAGAATGCGGCGGATCTTCGCCACCTGCTCGCCCGATGATTTGGCGAGCTGGCCCTTGCCGAGCCACAGGCTGTCCTCCATCCCGACGCGCACGTTGCCGCCCAGCAGCGCCGCCTGCGTGGTGAGGCGCATCTGCTCCTTCCCCGCCGCCAGCAGCGACCAGTAATAGGTGTCGCCGAACAGCTCGTCGGCGGTTTCGCGGAAGTGGAGCACATGGCGCGGCGTGCTGCCGATGCCGCCGAGGAAGCCGAACACCGACTGGATGAAATAGGGCGGTTCCACCACGCCCATCGTCTCCAGCATCTTCAGCGAATAGAGATGGCCGATATCGAAGCATTCGTATTCGAACACGACGCCGCGGTCGCGCCCCAGCTCCTGCGCGATCTTCTCCATGCTCGCCCAGGTGTTGGCCATGGTCAGGTCGCGGGTCGACTGGACGAACAGCTTCTCCCAGTCGCGCAGCTTGTCGAAGTCATACTTGCGCCCCAGCATCCAGCTCGCAGCGTTCATCGGCCCCATGTTGAAGCTGGTGATCTCCGGCGAGAATTCCTTGGGTGCCGTGAGCCGTTCCTCGATCACCTCGGCCCAGTTGCTCTTCACGTCGAAGCCGCCCGTCTCCGGGTTGCGGCGGATCGCCGGCTGGCCCGTAGTGATGTTGATGATCACGTCCGACTGCTGCTTGATGCGCGAAAGATAGAGCGCGTAGACGGCGGGATCGGTGACCGGGCAGCCGGTTTCGGGATCGCGCGCGTGCAGGTGGACGATCGCCGCGCCGGCTTCGGCCGCCGCGACGGAATCGGCGACGATTTCGTCAGGTGTGATCGGCAGGTACGGCGACATGATCGGCATGTGCATCGCGCCTGTCGTCGCGCTGGTGATGATGACCTTGGGGGATTTGCGCATGTCGCTCTCCTGCAGCTCAGCCTTGTGCGGCGATGACGGCGGGCGAGAAGGCGCCCCCGCCCGAAAGTGTCTGTCCGCCGTCGCAATTGAGGATCGCGCCGGTGACGTAGCGGCCCGCGTCCGACGCGAGGAACAGCGCCATTTCGGCGATGTCCCGGGTGGTGCCGAAGCGGCCGAGCGCGGTTGCGCTCTCGGCGATCCGCCGCGCCTGCGGCGTCGGGGCGAGGCGGGCCATGCCTTCGGTGCCGTCGATGGGGCCGGGGACGATGGCGTTGACGCAGATGCCTTCCGGCCCCCACTCCAGCGCCAGCGCGCGGGTCAGCATGTCGATCGCCGCCTTCGCCGAGCAGACGTGCGCCTGCCCCCAGTAAGGCGCCGTCGATTGCGGGGCGGAGATGTTGATCATCCGGCAGCCCGGTTTCCGCGCCACGTCATAGGCGGCGCGCAGCACGTTGAACGTGCCGATGAGGTCGATCTCCACGACGGTACGGAATGCGTTCGCTGACATCTGCGCGGCCGGCGCGATGAAATTCCCCGCCGCGCCCGACACGACGATCGAAAGCGGGCCGAACGCATCGGCGGCGCTGCGCATCGCGGCATGAACCGCATCGCTCTCGCGCACGTCGGCCGCGAAGCCGATCGCGCCGTGGCCGATTTCGGCGACGGCCGCCTCCACCTTCTCGGGCTTGCGGCTGAGCACGGCGACCTTCGCGCCGGCGGCGGCATAGGCCTTGGCGATGGCGAGGTTGATGCCGCTGGTGCCGCCCGCGACGAACGCGGCGTGGCCAGCAAGGAGGTTGTCGGTGAAAACGGTCATGCGATGGTGTCCTGGAAAGCGAGGGGCAGGCCCGGGCGCGGCCACGGCAGCGCGACGAGGCGCCCGGACGACGACAGGGTGACGTAGGCGGTGCGGTTGTCCGGCCCGCCGAACGCGATGTTGGTCGCGTAGAAATCGTCGATGGGGACGAAGCGGTGGTGCGCGCCGTCCGGCGAGATCTCGTGGATGCCGCAGCGGTTGAACGAGGCGACGCAGATATTGCCCGCCGCATCGATCGCCAGCGAATCGAGATAGGCCGCATCGCCGAGGGCCGCGAAGAGACGGCCGCCGCAGGGCGATGGCCACGGCTCGGGCGCGATCACGCCGGGCGCCGAAAGCGTGAAGGCCCAGAGGCGGCGGGTGATGGTTTCCGCCACGAACAACGTCCGCGCGTCGGCGGACAGGCCGATGCCGTTGGGCGTGATGAGCCCCGCCGCGACCTCGACGAGCGGGCGCCCGTCGGCATGGCCGTAGTAAACGCGCCCGATATCCATCGTCCGCGCACTGCGCTTGCCGTGATCAGTGAAGTAGAAGCCGCCGTCCGCATCGAAGACGATGTCGTTGGGCGAACGGAGTGCGGCATCGCCACACGCCTCGTAGAGCCGCTCAACCTGCCGCGTTTCGAAGTGCACGCGCTCGATCCAGCCCGGTGTTTCGGATTGGCCGGAAGGCCGCGTCCACGCGCCCTCGCGCACATAGGTCCAGCCGCCGCTGTTGCAGATATAGACCCAGCCGTCGGGGCCGGGCGCAGCGCCGTTCGGGCCGCCTTCGAGCATCGCCAGCCGCTCCACCGCGCCGCCGGACGTCACGCGGGTCAGGCTGCGGCCCTCGATCTCGACGACGAGCACGCTGCCGTCGCCCAGTGCGATCGGCCCTTCCGGGAAGCGCAGCTGATCGGTCAGCATTGCCATTTCACCCGCGCTCGTCATCGCACCCGAATGCCTCCCCGATTCCTTGCCGAGACAATATGACCATCAGGTCATGTTAACAAGCGCAGAATTTTCAGAGGATATGAAAGCTATTATGTGCTCTCGTGCAGGTTCGTGCGGAATTTTTGAATGACTATATGGTCATTCCAAACGGAGAAGGCTTGTTCAGCCGTTCCGGCGCTCGGCGAGTTCCAGATAGAGCGCGCTGTGATCGAGCGCCGCGCGGGGCCCTTCGCACATCTTCGCGTAAAGATCGCGCGCGAGACCCGCGAAGGGGAGTTCGAGCCCGAGGCTTCCGGCGAGCCCGGTCGATGTGTCGAGATCCTTGAGCTGAACCGTCGCATGGGCGCCGGGCTGGAAATCCCCCCGGATCATGCGCTCGCCGTGCTGGCGCCAGATGGTCGAATCCGCGAAGCCGCCCTGCAGCGCGCGGTGTACCGCCTCCGCATCGCCACCGCCCGCTTCGACGAGCAGCAATGCCTCCGCTACCGCGCCGATGGTCACGCCCACGATCAGCTGGTTGGCGAGCTTGGCAAGCTGCCCGCTCCCTACCGGCCCGACATGCGTCACACGGCCGACCGGCGCGAGCCATTCGGCCACTTTCGCCACCACGTCCGCGGTGCCCCCGGCCATGATGGTCAGCGTCCCGGCGACCGCGCCGCGCTCACCGCCGGAAACCGGCGCATCCACGTAATCGATCCCGGCGTCGGCAAGCCGCGCCGCCTCCGTGCGTGCCGTCTCGACCGGGATTGAACTCATCACCACGACCGTGCTGCCGCGGGGCAGCGCCTCTGCGATCCCGTCGTCACCGAACAGCAGCGCGTCGCAAACCGCGCCCGTGCTCACCATCAGGATCGCCGCGTCGGCACCGCGCGCCGCATCGCGGGCATTCCGCACCGGCGTGATCCCCGGACCGGCGAGCGCTGCGGCCTTGTCGAACGAGCGGTTCCAGACGACGACATCATGCCCCGCCGCCGCGAGGTTGCGCGCGATCGGCGCGCCCATGATCCCGGTTCCGAAAACCGCGATGCGTGTCATTCGGGAACCTGCATCTCCACCAGCGCACAAATCTCGCCTGCCTGATCCGCAGGCGGGTTCTGGCCGTAAAGCGCGCGGTAGAGCATCAGGGCGTGCAGTTCGATCAGGAACTCGGCCGGGTATTCCTGCTTGATGCCGGGGCCGGCCTGAATCCGCAGGCGCGCGAACAGGCTCTGGTCGAGCATTCCACCCGCGGTGCGCTGCATCAGGTGAAAGAGGTCGCGGTCCCTTGGCGGTTTCCCCATGCGGCGCACGGCGAATTCCAGCGTGCGGTCGGCGATTGCCTCGTTGCGGTCGTGCCAGATCGCGCACATCGTCGCGTCGACATCCGCCATCTGCACCATGGCGCGCAGCACGCCCACATTGTTCATGAAGGTGGTTTCGTACCAGGCGATCCATTGCCGCACATTGGCGTAGTGCGAATGGTTGGAGGGCAGCACCGGATAGATCTGCCGCTCGTAATCGACATAGCGGCGCGCCATCTCGTGGAGGAAGGCGTCCTTGCTCGGAAAATGAATGTAGAACGTGCCTTTGGCGAGCCCGGCGTCGAGGCTGACATCTTCCACATTGAGATCGCGGTAGCCGACATCCTCGAGCAGGCGCACGCCCGAAGAGAGGAGATTCAGCTTCGTCTTTTCACCGCTCCGCACCTTCCGGATCTCGCCCGAAAGTGCGGCCAGAAATGTCGAAAAGCGGATGCTGCTGATCCCGTTCAAGCCATTATCCCCGCCATTGCCTGCCGCGCGTGCGGCACGGCCTGCTCCGCCAATAATCGAAAGCGGCACGGCTTGTCGATCTCGTTCCGTCCCCTTCGGCGCATATGACTGCCCGGCCGGATGGGAGGTCCGGCCGGGCAGCGCGATCGGGCGGGCGGCCTTCGTCAATTGGCCCCGAAATTGACGCGGGCGCTGATCCCGATCACGCGTGGAGAGCCTTGGAAATAAAGCGCCTTGCCCGTGATGGGGTCGCCGCCGTTCGGGTTCGAAGGATCGGTGGAAACGAACTGGCTGTAGGGGATGAACGCATCGGTCACATTGTCCGCGAACAGGCTGATCGACCAGCGGTCCGTCTGCACGCCGACGCGCAGGTCGAGCGTGGTGTATCCGTCCAGCCGTTCGAAGGGCGTGCCGATGCGCAGCAGCGAGCTGAGCGCTCCGGCGCGATGCTGCAGGCCCGCGCGCATCAGCAGGCTGAGATCGTCGTTCAGCGGCGCTTCGTAGGTGATCGAGGCGTTGGCGCTGAAGTTCGCGGTGTTCGGGATGCGCGCACCGGTTATGGTCTGGCCCGATGCGATAATGCTGCCGATGCGGGTGTCGAGGATCGTGGCCCCGGCCGCGAGCGTCAGCCCTTCAGTCGGCTTTACAATCGCTTCCAGATCGACGCCGTAGCTGCGCGCCTTGCCGGCATTGCCGATGATCTCGCCGACGCCGCCGGCGCCTTCCTTGGTCACGACCTGAAGATCGGTCCAGTCGTTGTAGAAGACGGCCGCGTTGAACGTGGCGAGCCCGTCGCCGAACGCCGATTTCACGCCCGCCTCATACGCGGTCATGCGCTCGGGCGCATAGGAGATGTCGGATGGCACCGCACCGGAGACGAGCGCGAACAGATCGTTCTGCCCGCCGCTGCGGAAGCCCCGGCTGACCGACGTGTAAAGCGTCAGGTCTGGGCTCGGCTCGAAGGTGATCGACACGCGCGGGTTGAAGACGTTGTCGTTGCCCGAAGACGGGAAGGCCTGGGGGAAGGGGATACCGCCGAAGATACTGGTAGCAATCGTTTCCGAGCGGCGGCGATCGTTGAAATAGCGCGCGCCGAGCAGCAGGGTCAGCTGGTCGCTGACCTTCAGCGTGCCTTCGGCGAAGCCCGCCCATTGCCGGCTCGTGGTATCGGAATTCGAATCGAGATCGCCGGCGCCGTCCACCGTGTAGCCGCAAAGCCCGCCGCACATGGCATTGGCCATTGCGACCGGCACCAGCGGTTCCTGCGGCGCGTACAGCCGCGTGTCGAGCTTGCGCTTCCTGTAGAAGCCGCCCGCCGTCAGCTCGAACGCGCCGCCGAAGTCGGAAACGAAGCGAAGCTCCTGGTTGAACTCCTTGACATCGACGTCGACCTCGACGCGTGAGCCCTGGAAGGTGAAGGCGCCGCCGGTGAGGGGAAAGCCGATCTGGTTGGCGATGTAGATGATGCCCAGCTGGTCCTGCGCCTGCGAGATGTTGCGGCTGAAATAGTTGGTCGAGGACAGCAGCTTGCCGAAGGGCAGGCGCTTTTCGAGGACGAGGCTGTAAAGCTCGAAATCGTCGTTCATGTGCTCGAGATCGGTCGAGAAGAAGCCTTCGCGATCGACCGAGCCGCGGTTGCGGAAGCCGCGGTCGGAGCGCTGGATCAGCGCCGAGAAATTCGCGCTGAAGCTGTCGGTCGGTGTGAAGCCCAGCTGGAAACGCCCGCCGTAGGTTTCGCCGTCGTTGGCGTTCTTTTCGGTTTTGGACAGCGTGAACGTCTGGTTCACTGATGGCACGCCCGGCCCGAGGATCGGGTTGGGCGGCGCGCCGAAGGATGCCGTCACCGTTGCGTCGGTGCGGTCGATCCAGCCGCCGTCGCGCTGGTAGAAGCCTACCGCGCGGAAGGCGAGCACATCGGTCACCAGCGGTACGTTCAGCATCAGGTTGCCCGACCTGTTGGTGCCGCCGTCGCGCACGGCGCCTGCCGTCGCGGAGGCCGCGCCTGCGAAGGCGGTGGAGTCGGGCTTGTTGCCGATGATGCGGATCGTGCCGGCTAGCGAGCCTTCGCCGAAGATCGTGCCCTGCGGCCCACGAAGCACCTCGACGCGCGCCGCATCGGCGAGCACGGCTTGCGGGAAGAAGCCGCCGACCGAGAAGGGGGCCTCATCGATATAGAGCCCGACCGCGGTTCCGGTCGTGCCGTAGATGTTGTTGGTGTTGAGTTCTGAAATGCCGCGAATGGCCACCGCGCCCTGTCCGGGCGATTCCGAGCGGAGCTCGACACCCGCGAGCGTCTTGACGATGCCGTTGAGGTCGGTGGCGCCGATGTTGCGGATCTCCTCACTGGAGATCACGTTGATCGCGATCGGCACATCCTGAAGCACCTGCTCACGCAGGTTTGCGGTCACAACGATCTCGTTGCCCTCGACAAGCGGCGCTTCGGCTTCCTGTGCGTACGCCGGCACGCCGGCGAACATGATCGCCCCCAAACTTCCCGATACCAGCAACGTCCGTTTCGAAATCCCCATGATTCGGCCCCCTTTTCCCGACCCGGTAGGCCGGCATTCCTGAATCCGCCACCGTTCTGGCCGATCGGAACCCGGCATCCTGGCTTGCCGTCAGTATATGACCATATAGTCATATGACTGACAAGAATGGATTGTCAATGCCGGCCGTGCGCCACGGAGCGCGCGCGGCGTGGATGAAGCGGAATTTTCTTTATCATACTGTAAAAATTGAAATTTATTATAAAACACGATGCTGTTCTCCCGACTGCTTTGTGATCCGGCGACATGTAGTGCGTGCGGGTAGGACATGGTTCGTATTGATTATATGACTATTTGGTCATATCGATATGTGCGCAGAGTGAAGAAGGGGGACGACATGCGAATCGAGGGGGTCGAATGCTACGTCGCCTCGCACTGGGCCTTCGTGCGCGTCATCACCGAGGCGGGCATCGACGGGATCGGGGAGGCGACCTACTTCCCGCACCCGACCGCCGTGCGCGCCGTCATCGACGATCTGCGCGGCGAGCTTGTCGGGCAGGATGCGTTTCGCCCCGAATTCCTGTTCCAGCGCGCCTTCAAGCATCACTGCATCCGCGATGCCGTGCTGATGGCGGCGCTCAGTGCCGTCGATCAGGCGCTGTGGGACATCAAGGGCAAGGCGCTCGGCGTCCCAGTCTGGCAATTGCTGGGCGGGCGCGTGCGCGACAAGGTGCGCGCTATCCTGCTGCTCGAAGCGGGGACGGAAGCGGCGCTGGTCGAACAGGCGGTCATCGCCCGCGATCAAGGTTTCACCGCGATCAAGATCAAGCCGTTCCTTGGCGATTGGCACCGGCAGCCGATGGCTCAGATGATGCGCTCGGCGATCGGCGCCGTGGAGGCCGTGCGCGAGGCGGTCGGTTGGGACATCGACATCGCCATCGAGATGCACCGCAACCTGACGCCCGATCTCGCCGCCGTGTTCGCCGCCGCCGCCGCGCGCATCAGCCCCTATTTCCTCGAAGATCCGATCCTCCCTTACAGCGTCGCCGCCAATGCCAGCGTTGCGGGCCGCATGGCCGGCCCCGTCGCGGTGGCGGAGCGCAACACCAACATTTGGGAGTTCCGCGAGTTCTCCGATTGTCACGCGGTCTCGATCCTGCGGCCCGACGTCGGCCTTGCTGGCGGTTTCACGCAGATGCGCAAGATCGCCGCCATCGCCGAATCGCGCCACCAGCGCATCGTGCCGCACAACTTCACCGCGCCGGTTTCGACCGCCTGCCACGTCCAGCTCGCGGCCTGCACGCCCAACTGGGACGTGCAGGGCTATGTTCGCGAGGACCGCGATCCGTGGAACCGCGTCACCAGCCACATCAATCGCATCGAAAACGGCTACCTCGTCATCCCCGAGACGCCGGGGATCGGCATGACGCTCGATCTCGAATATCTCGCGGATGCCGACTACGTGCCGTTCGGCACCAAATTTCCCGATGGCCCGGTGCGCGCTGCCGACGGCGGGATCAAGCACCAGTGAGCGATACGCTTTCCGCATTGCTCTCGACTGGGTTCGAGGGCGCCATCGCGATCGTCGCAGGCGGCGCGGGCGGCGTCGGCGCGGCCGTTGTCAGCCAGCTTACCGCGCATGGCGCCCGCGTCGTCGTCGCATCGCGCAGCGGTGATGCGCTCGATCCCGCCCGCGCCGCGCCCGCCTGCGGCGAAGCGATCACCGCCGCGCTCGACCTGACCGATCCAGCTTCGATCCGCGCTTTCGCCGACTGGGCAGGCGCCGTGCTCGGCCGGCTCGACCTCCTCGTCAACAGCGCCGGAGTCACGCGCAGCGTCCCGCTCGGCCGTCTCGACCAGCTCGACGATGCGCTGATCGATCTCGTCATGACTTCGAACGCATCGGGCGTCATTCGCCTCATCCGCGACCTCCAGCCGCTGCTCGATCGCGGCGAGCAGCCGTGCATCGTCAACATCTCCTCCGTCGCCGCGCGCACGGGTGTCGGCAGCAACATCGCCTATGTCGGCGCGAAGGCGGCGATGGACGCCGTCACCAGGGCGCTCGCCAAGGCGCTGGCGCCGCGTATCCGCGTGCTCGGCATCGCGCCGAGCGCGCTCGACACGCCTTTCGCGAAAGGGCGCGGGCAGGATTTCATCGACCGCACCGTCGCGGCAACCCCGCTCGGCCGGCTTGCCACCACCACCGAGGTCGCGAACGCCGTCCTCTGTGCCGCGCGGCTGCTGACGGCGACGACGGGCATCGTCATCGCCGTCGACGGCGGCCGCCACCTTTAGGGACACGGGCCATGCGCGACATCATCCTCACCGCCGCCGTCACCGGCAACATCACCCGGCCCGAGCAGACGCCGTGGCTCCCGATCACGCCGCAACAGATCGCCGAGGAGACCATCGCATCGGCAAAGGCCGGTGCGGCGATCGCGCACATCCATGTTCGAGATCCCGAAACCGGCCGCCCCTCGATGGAGGTCGCGCACTATGCGGAGGTGGTCGCCCGCGTTCGCGATGCCGGATGCGACATCGTGCTCAACCTGACGACCGGCCCCGGCGGCCGCTTCGTGCCGGACCGCGACAATCCGCGCATCGCCGCCGAAGGCACCAGCCTGCTGCCGCCGCTCGAGCGTGTGCCGCACATCACCGCGCTGAAGCCGGAAATCTGCACGCTCGATCTCAACACGATGAATTCGGGCGAACAGGTCGTCATCAACACGCCGGCGAACACGGCGATCATGGCCGATGCGATGCTGGCGGCGGGCAGCAAGCCCGAGATCGAGATCTTCAATCCCGGCGACCTGGTGCTCGCGCGCGACCTGATGCGCACCCACGCCTTCCCGGCGCCCGCGATGTTCTCCTTCGTGCTCGGCCTCAAATACGGGTGGCCGGTGAGCGTCGAGTCGATCCTCCTCGGCAAGGCGATGCTGCCGGAGGGCGCGGTGTGGACGGCGTTCGGCGTCGGCGCGTCGTCGTTTCCGATGGTCGCGCTTTCGGCGCTGACCGGCGGGCACGTCCGCGTCGGTCTCGAAGACAATATCTATCTGTCGAAGGGCGTCCTCGCCGAAGGCAATGCGCCGCTGTGCGAGAAGGCCCGGCGCATCGTCGAGGATCTCGGCTATCCGCTCGCGACGCCGGCGCGGGCGCGCGAAATGCTGGCTCTGCAAGCTTAGCCGTCAGGCGGCGAGGCGGGTTTCCACGAGCCGCACCCAGTAGCACACGCCGATCGGCAGCGCCGCATCGTTGAAATCATAGGCGGGGTTGTGGACCATGCAGCCGTGGTCGCCGTCGCCCGTGCCCATCAGGATGTAGCACCCCGGCCGTTCGCGCAGCATGAACGCGAAATCTTCCGAGGCCATGATCGGTGCACAGTCCGCATCCACCTGCGCGCTGCCGACGAGCGACGCGGCGACATCCGCGCACAGGCGCGCCGCACCCGCATCGTTGACGAGCGCGGTGTAGACCTGATCGATCTGGACATCCGCCGTGGCGTCGAACGTCGCCGCCGTTTCTGCCGCGATGGCGCGCAGCCGCGCGGCGATCGTCTCGCCCGCCGCATCGGAGAAATAGCGCGTGCACCCGGCGAGCGCGGCGCTGCCCGGCAGCACGTTGTAGGCCGAGCCTGCGTGAAACTGCGTGACGCTGACCACCGCAGGATCGATCGGATTGAGCGTTCGCGACACGATGCTCTGCAGAGCCTGCACCAGCGCGGAGGCGGCGAGAATCTGGTCGGTCGATTCATGCGGCAGTGCGGCGTGCCCGCCCTTGCCGTCGATGCGGATATCGAACTTCGCGAAGGCGGCCATCATCGGGCCGGGCCGCGTCGCGAAATGGCCGAGCGGCATTCCCGGCCAATTGTGCAGCCCGAATATCTGCTCGGCGGGAAAGTCCCGCAGCAGCCCGTCGTTCAGCATGGCGACCGCGCCGCCTTCGCCTTCCTCCGCCGGCTGGAAGATGAAATGCACGGTGCCGTCGAACGCGCGTGTGCGGGCGAGTTGCTCAGCCGCGCCCAGCAGCATCGCCGTGTGCCCGTCGTGTCCGCAGCCATGAAAGGCGCCGGGATATACCGACTGGTGCGGCACGCCGGAATCCTCCTGCATCGGCAGCGCGTCCATGTCCGCGCGCAGGGCGATGCTGCGGCCCGAGGTTCCGGCGCTGAGCGTGCCGACCACGCCCGTGCCGCCGATGCCGGTGCGGACGGGAATGCCCATGCGGGTCAGTTCGCGCGCCACGATCTCCGCCGTGCGCGTTTCACGAAACGCAAGCTCCGGGTGCTGGTGGATGTCGCGGCGAAGCGCCGTCAGCCAGGCGTGGTCCTGCTCCATGCTATGCGAACCCGTGCGTCTCGAACGGCGTCTCGCAGGGCGGGCCGGGCGCGATGTGCAGCCGGGGCAAGGCATCGAGTTCCATGATCATGCAGCCTATCGTGTAGTGATCGGTCATGCCCTCGACCTCGCCGTGCCGGCACACCGGGCCGTTGTGGTCGGATAGCGCAGCCCTGATGCCGTCCATGTCGATGCGATCATAGGGCGCGGTGAAACGGGCGCCAAGCACCGCCATGCGCAGATGCGAGGTGCCGTAGAACAGCCGCCGTCGCATGGCCTCATCGAGCCCGTCTGCCTGCTGGCGGTAGATCGTCTGGTCGCCGTTCGCGAGCGGGTGGTTGGTGTGGAACACCATCTGGGCGTCCGCGTCCGGTCGCCATTCGACGACGCGATCCGCCGAAACCTCGATGTCGATCGCTCTGCCCCCGGGCCCGCCGACCACATAGTTCTGCCCGGAGGCGTGCCGGATCGATCGCATGAAGCCGAGCCCTTCTTCGAGTGACTTTCGGGTCAGGAATCCGCGCACGACGAAGTCTTCGGGAAGGCCGTCGATGGCATGATCGAGCTGCGACATGCCGTTGCAGCAGATGCCGACGCCGTGCGCGTTGAGGCCATTCAGCGAGAGCTTGCCGGCCAGCGTGAACACCAGCGCGCGGGTGCCGCTGACGTGGTCGTCGACATCCACCAGGATCTGATGGCCGTCGCACCATTTCGGCATGTCCATGTTCTGCGCGATCAGCGTCGGCGCGTCGCTACCCACGTCAACGCCGATCGCCGTGCAGCCCCGGCCCGCCGTCGTTTCCAGCTTGATCTTGCGGCGAAACCACGGCTCCTCGTCGCTCAGCTGCCGCGCGAGTGTGACGCCGAAATCCGCGCCCGCGCCCTCCGCGATGCCGCGCACCTCTTCCAGAAGGTCCGGCGTGTGGCGTTCGATCGCGGGCAGGAAGCGTGTCTCTCCGAAAAGACGCGCGAGGTAGGCATCGACCGGCATGTCGAGGTCGGCGCGCATCGAGTCCGCCCAGCGCGCCTGATGCGCGTGCACCAGATCGCGCAGTTCCTCGCCGTGCTGTCTTCCCCGGGTTCTGCCGTCACCGGAAATGCTGATTTTGCGTAATGGCGCCGACACGATTGCCCCTTCCATCGGAAGCCGTTCCATCCGAACGGCAGCGGGACACTCTTATGTGACCCATTGGTCATATTAGAGTGTCCCGCTGGAGAGACAAGGCGCGAAAATCGTCCTCGGGGGACGTTGCCCTTACCCGAAGTTCACCACGCCATGGCGCTTCTTGCCCGCCGACACGCGCACCGCGCCGGTGCCCGAGACGGTCGCGGCCGGGTCCGTCACGGCCTCGCCGTTCACGCGGGCGCCGCCCTGCGTGATCAGGCGGCGCGCTTCACCCTTCGAGGCGGAGAGGCCGAGATCGACGAGCGCGTCGACGAGTGGGATCGGAGCAGAGGCAGCGATATGCGGCAGGTCTTCGCCCGCGCCGCCTTCGGCAAACGTCGCGCGCGCGGTTTCCGCCGCGCCCACGGCCGCGTCCTCGCCCCGGCACATCGCCGTCGCCGCGTTCGCGAGTGCTTCCTTGGCGGCGTTGATCTCAGCGCCTTCCAGCGCTTCCAGCCGCGCGATCTCATCGAGCGGCACATCGGTGAACAGCTTCAGGAACCGGCCGACGTCGGCATCGTGCGTGTTCCGCCAGAACTGCCAGTAATCGTAGGCGGGAAGCGAATCCTCATTGAGCCATACGGCGCCCGCCATCGTCTTGCCCATCTTGCCGCCGTCGGCGGTGGTGATGAGCGGCGTCGTCACGCCGAACACTTCGGCGCCGTCCACGCGGCGCGCGAGTTCGACACCGTTCACGATGTTGCCCCACTGGTCCGATCCGCCCATCTGCAGGCGGCAGGCGGCGCGGCGCGACAGTTCGAGGAAGTCGTAGGCCTGCAGGATCATGTAGTTGAATTCAAGGAAGCTCAGCGACTGCTCGCGCTCCAGCCGCAGCTTCACCGAATCGAAGCTCAGCATCCGGTTCACCGAGAAGTGCTGGCCGATGTCGCGCAGGAACGGGATGTATTCGAGCCGATCGAGCCACTCGGCATTGTCGAGCATCACCGCGTCGGTCGGCCCGTCGCCGAAGGTCAGGAACTTCTCGAAGATGCGCTTGATCGAGGCGACGTTGCCCGCGATCGTCTCGCTCGTCATCAGCCGCCGTGCTTCGTCCTTGAAGCTCGGGTCGCCGATCTTGCCGGTGCCGCCGCCCATCAGCACGATCGGCTTGTGGCCGGTCTGCTGGAGACGGCGCAGCAGCATGATCTGCACGAGGCTGCCGACATGCAGCGAGGGCGCCGTCGGATCGAAGCCGATATAGCCCGGAACGACCTGCTTCACCGCAAGCGCATCGAGCGCCGCCGCGTCGGTCTGCTGATGGATATAGCCGCGCGCATCGAGCAGGCGTAGGAGATCGGACTTGAATTGGGTCATAGCGGCCGGGCGCATAGCATGAGGGTGAGCGTATGAGTAGCGGGCTTTATCGCGCCGTCGGCCTGATGTCCGGCACGTCGATGGACGGCATCGACGCCGCGCTCATCGAAACGGACGGCGAGGGGCACGTCCGCCCGCTCGGTTTCCTCAGCGTTCCCTACGGTGAAAGCACCCGCGAAAAGCTTCGCGCCTCCATCGAGCGCGCGCTGGCGATGGAAGCGCCGGGGGCGGACCCGGTGATCGACGCCGCCGCGGCGGAAATCACCGCACTGCACGCCGATGCCGTGCGCACCCTGCTTGATGGCGCGCCTGCGGACGTCGTCGGCTTCCACGGCCAGACCATCGCGCATCGGCCGGAGCGCGGCTGGACATGGCAGATCGGCGACGGCGCGGCGCTGGCCCACACGCTCGGCCTCACCGTGGTCGCAGACCTTCGTTCAGCCGATGTGAAGGCAGGTGGGCAGGGCGCGCCGCTGCTCCCCGTCTATCACCGTGCGCTCGCTTCCGGGCTTGGCGGGGCGATTGCCGTGCTCAATCTCGGCGGCGTCGGCAACATCACCTTCCTTGGCGCCGACGATCAGATGATCGCCTTCGATACCGGCCCCGCCAACGCGCTTATCGACGACTGGGTGCTGGCGGCGCGCGGTCTCAGCCACGATGCGGGCGGCGCGATCGCGGCGTCCGGCGTTGTTCATGAAGAGGTGCTGGCGCGCATGACGGCCCTCGATTGGTTCGCGCTGCCGCCGCCCAAGTCGCTCGATCGCCACGATTTCTCGCTGAACGCCGTCAGCGGCCTGTCGTTCGAGGATGGCGCGGCGACGCTCACCGCCTTCACGGCGGAAACCGTCCGTCTCGCGCTCGCCCATCTGCCAGTGCGCCCGGCGCGACTGCTCGTCACCGGCGGCGGACGGCACAACGCCACGCTGATGCGGATGCTCGCCGAGCGCACGGGTGTAGCCGCCGATCCCGTCGAGGCCGTCGGCTGGCGGGGCGATGCGATGGAGGCGGAAGGCTTCGCCTACATGGCGGTGCGGCGCCTCCGCGACCTGCCCATCAGCTTTCCCGGCACCACGGGCGTACCGTCGCCCACCGTGGGCGGTGTCATCTTCCAGCCCTGACGCGTCTGTATGGTGGATGGCTTGCCAAAGGCCCGCGCAATTTTCTAACAAAGCACGCGAGTCGTCGCTGGGACCGCGGCCTGAACGAGTTTTAAGGAGAGAATGATGACATCCGGTCTTGAATTCCGCGTTACCCCCGCGACTCCGGTCCCCGCCGCGGAGCGTGCGAAGCTGATTGAAAACCCCGGATTCGGAAAGCTCTTCACCGATCACATGGTGACGATCGAATGGAGTGAGGGCAAAGGCTGGCACAATGCCGAGGTGCGTGCCCGCGCGCCGTTCTCGCTCGATCCGGCGGCCGCCGTGCTGCACTACGCGCAGGAAATCTTCGAAGGCATGAAGGCGTATCGCGGCCGCGGCGGTGAGGTCACCATGTTCCGCCCCGAAGAGAACGCGCGCCGGTTCAACGAGTCGGCGGACCGCATGGCGATGCCGCGCATTCCCGAAGCGCTCTTCGTCGAGGCGGTTGAGAAGCTCGTCGCCGCCGATCGCGACTGGATTCCGGACGGCGAGGGCAGCCTGTACCTCCGCCCGTTCATGTTCGCGGACGAGGTGTTCCTCGGGGTGAAGCCCGCCGCGCACTATATCTTCTGCGTGATCGCAAGCCCCGTCGGCCCCTACTTCAAGGGCGGCGGCAAGCCGGTCACGATCTGGGTTTCGGACAATTTCACCCGCGCGGCGCCGGGTGGCACCGGCGCTGCGAAGTGCGGCGGCAACTATGCGGGCAGCCTCGTCGCGCAGGCCGAAGCAACCCGTCAGGGCTGCGATCAGGTCGTGTTCCTCGATGCGGCCGAGCGCCGCTGGGTCGAGGAGCTGGGCGGCATGAACGTCTTCTTCGTGATGGACGACGGCAGCATCATCACGCCACCGCTCGGCACGATCCTCCCCGGCATCACGCGCGCCTCGCTGATCGAACTGGCGCGCGGCGACGGCCTCAAGGTGGAAGAGAAGCCCTACAGCTTCGATGAATGGAAGGCGGACGCGGAAAGCGGCCGTCTGCGCGAGGTGTTCGCGTGCGGCACGGCGGCCGTCGTCGCCGGGATCGGCACGGTGCGCTATCGCGGCGGCGAGTTCACCATCGGCGACGGCACGACGACCGGCCCGGTCACGCAGAAGCTGCGCGAGGCGCTCGTCGGCATCCAGCGCGGCGAGTCGAATGACGAGCGCGGCTGGATCCACAAGGTCGGCTGATCGTAAAAAAGAAAAGCCCCCGGCCTCGTCTGAGGCCGGGGGCTTTTTTTGTTCGGTTCCTAGCGGTCGGTCGCGAGCCGCATATCGAGGTAGGCGTCGATCACGCCCATCAGCTCGTTCATTTCGTTCGCGAAGAAGTGGTTCGCGCCGGGAACGGTCTCGTACGTGATCGTGATGTGCTTCTGCGTCTTTAGCTTGTCGACGAGCTTCTGAACCGCGCCGTGCGCCACCACCTCGTCGGCGAGGCCCTGCACGATGAGGCCCGAGGACGGGCAGGGGGCGAGGAAGCCGAAGTCGTACATGTTCGCCGGCGGCGCCACCGAGATGAAGCCCTTGATCTCCGGGCGGCGCATCAGCAGCTGCATCCCGATCCACGCGCCGAAGCTGAAGCCGCCCACCCATGTGACCGGCGCCTCGGGGTTGAACTGCTGGAGCCAGTCGAGCGCGCTCGCCGCGTCCGAAAGCTCGCCGACACCCTGGTCGAACGTCCCCTGGCTGCGGCCGACGCCGCGGAAGTTGAAGCGCAGCGTCGCGAAGCCGCGCCGCACGAACGACTGGTACATCGCCTGCACGATGGCGTTGTTCATCGTGCCGCCGCCCTGCGGGTGCGGGTGGAGCAGAATGGCGACGGGCGAGCGCGGCTTGTTGCCGGGCTGATAGCGTCCCTCGAGCCGGCCTTCCGGTCCGGGGAAAATCACTTCGGGCATCGATGGTCCTGATACTGTGCGCGTGAAAGCGCATCCCTATATAGGAAACACCCTTCCGGACTCAATGAATGAGTCGCGCTCAGCAAGGCAGTGATTTGACGCAGCGAATCTATCTCGACTGGAATGCCACGGCGCCGATGTCGCCGGCCGCTGCGGACGCGATGGCCGAGGCCGCGCGCGCATGGGCGAATCCGTCGTCCGTCCATGCCGAGGGGCGCCGCGCGAAGGCACTTCTGGAAGACTGTCGCGACCGCATCGCCGCCGCGCTCGGCGCCTTTCCGCAGCAGATCGTGTTCACCAGCGGCGGCACCGAGGCGCTCGCGCTCGCGCTCAATGGCGCGAAAGCCGGCCGCCGCCTCGCCCTTGCGACCGAACATGCCGCCGTCCTCGCCGCCGCGCCGGACGCCCTGATCGTCCCCGTGGACGCGAACGGTCTCGCCCGGCTTCCGGCGCTGGCGGCGGGCGACCTCCTCGCCGTCAGCCACGCCAACAACGAAACCGGTGTCATCCAGCCCGTAGCGGAGATCGTCGAAACCGCCCACGCCACCGGTGCCCGCGTCGTTTGCGATGCCGTGCAGACCGCCGGAAAGCTCCCGCTCCCGCCCGCCGATTTCGTCGCTGTCTCGGCGCACAAGCTCGGCGGCCCGCCGGGTGTCGGCGCGCTTGTCGTGCGCTGCGCGGACGATTTCGCCGCGATCCAGAAGGGTGGGGGGCAGGAGCGTGGGCTTCGCGGCGGCACCGAGAATCTCGTCGGCATCGCCGGTTTCGCCGCCGCGCTCGAAGCCCGCCGCGCGGACACCGCCTGGCTCGCCCGCGCGGGCGCTCTCCGCGACCGCATGGAGGCGCGCCTCACGGCCCTCGGCGCCGAGATCGTCGCCGCAACCGCGCCGCGCCTGCCGACGACGAGCATGATCCGCATGGCGGGCGTCCCCGCCGCCACCCAGCTCATCCGTTTCGACATGGCGGGCATTGCCGTTTCCAGCGGCTCGGCCTGCTCCTCGGGCAAGGTCGGCGCGAGCCACGTGCTCGCCACGATGGGCATGGGCGCCGCCGCGGCGGAGGTGATCCGCGTCAGCCTCGGCTGGACGACGACCGAGGCCGAGATCGACGCCTTCTGCGACACGTGGCAAACGCTCGCGGCGGCAAGGCGGGCGGCATGAACATCTATCTCGACTATCAGGCGACCACCCCCGCGGACCCCGCCGTCGTCGCGGCGATGCAGCCGTTCTGGACCGCGAAGTTCGGCAATCCGCACAGCAACCATCGCTACGGGTGGGAGGCTGAAGCCGCCGTGGACGTCGCGCGCGGACACCTCGCGCAACTTCTCAATATCGATTCGGAATCCATTGTTTTCACAAGCGGTGCCACCGAAGCGAACAATCTCGCATTGAAGGGCGTCATGGCCCGCGCCGGCCGCCGCCGTCTCGTCACCGTCGCCACGGAGCACAGCTGCGTCCTCGAAACCGCGCGCTTCCTGGAGACGCAGGGCTTCGACCTCACCGTGCTCGGCGTCGGCGCGGACGGTCTCGTCGACCTCGCCGCGCTCGAAGCCGCGCTCGGCCCGGACGTCGCGCTCGTCTCCATCATGGCGGTCAACAACGAAATCGGCGTCATCCAGCCGCTCGCAGAGATCGCCGCCGCCGCGCACGCCGCCGGAGCCTTGTTCCACTGCGACGCGGCGCAGGGCTTCGGCAAGATCCCGCTCGATATGCGGGCGCTCGGCATCGATCTCATGAGCCTGTCGGCGCACAAGATCTACGGTCCCAAGGGCATCGGCGCGCTCGTCCTCCGCCCCGGTCTCGATCTCGAACCGCAGATGCACGGCGGCGGGCAGGAGGGCGGGGGCCTGCGTTCCGGCACGCTCGCCGCGCCGCTCGCTGTCGGCTTCGGCAAGGCCGCCGAGATCGCCGCCGCGCGCATGGCCGAGGATGCCGCCCATGCCGAAGCACTGTGGGATGCCTTCCTCGCCGCGCTCCATGTGCCCCACGCGATCAACGGCAGCGCCACGCACCGCTGGCGCGGCAACATCAACCTGCGCTTCGAAGGGCTGGACGGCGACCGCCTGATCGCGGACCTGCGCCGCCTTTCCATCTCGTCGGGCGCGGCGTGCGCCAGCGCGAAGGGGCGGCACAGCCACGTTCTCGAAGCGCTCGGGCTCAGCCGCGCGCAGGCGAAGGCGAGCCTCCGCATCGGCTGGGGCCGTTTTTCGACGGAAGACGAGGTGCGCGCCGCCGCCGCCATGATCGGCGATGCCGTGCTGATGCAGCGGAGGACGGCGGCGTGACGCTGGTGCGGTTCATATCGGCGGATGGCGCCAATGTCGTCGAGGTGGAAGCAAAGCCCGGCGAGCGCGTGCTGGAAATCGCGCAGCTGAATGATCAGCCGTTGGAGGGCGTCTGCGAAGGCTACATGGCCTGCTCGACCTGCCACGTCATCGTCGCGGAACGGCACGCCGCGCTGCTGCCGCGTCCGAGCGTGGAGGAGGAGGACATGCTGGACTTTGCCTATGGCGTTGCGCGCAATTCCCGGCTTGCCTGCCAGCTTTACACATCGGAAGACCTGCCGGAGCTTGAGATGCGGATGCCCGCGGGCGCGGTGAACATGCAAAGTCGCTAGATTCTGTCTTTCTTTCGGCGTGCAGTCGGGTTTGGAGAAGAATTCTGCCAACGGATAAGATTTCTGGAGTGGTATCTGCCCATAATGGGGGTTTTAACGCCGATATCAGCCAAAAAACCGGCATTGGCGCGTTGTAATATTCTTGCGTGAAAAAGGATAAGGCAGTATAACTGACCTATTGAGGGAGAATCAACACATGGCCACGAAGCCCGCCATCACGCTCAGCGACAAGTACCTGCTCGAAGACGGGCGCGTGTTCATGAGCGGCGTGCAGTCGCTGGTCAGGCTCCCCCTCATCCAGAAGGCGCGCGATCGCACCGCCGGCATCAACACCGCCGGTTTCATCTCCGGCTATCGCGGCTCGCCGCTCGGCACCTACGATCAGGAGCTTTGGCGCGCGAAGAAACTCCTCGAAGCGCAGGACATCCGCTTCGTCCCCGGCGTCAATGAAGAGCTTGGCGCCACCGCCGTCTGGGGCACGCAGCATGTCGGCCTCAATCCGCACCGCAAGTTCGATGGCGTCTTCGGTATCTGGTACGGCAAGGGCCCCGGCCTCGACCGTGCGATGGACGTACTGAAGCACGCGAACGCGGCGGGTACGTCGCAGCACGGCGGCGTCCTCGCCATCGTGGGCGACGATCACGGCGCCAAGTCCTCCACGTTGCCGCACCAGTCGGATCACAACTTCCTCGCCGCCTTCGTGCCGTTCCTCTATCCGGCGAGCGTCGACGAATATGTCGAATACGGCCTGCTCGGCATCGCCATGTCGCGCTTCGCCAGCACGTGGGTCGGCTTCAAGGCGACCGCCGACACCGTCGAAACCTCCGCGACGATCGATCTTGCGAAGGAACATCGCCGTATCATCGTGCCGGGCGACTTCGAAATGCCCGAAGGCGGCCTCGGTATCCGCGAAGGCGATATCTGGCGCGAAGAAGACACGCGTCTTCAGCGCTACAAGGGCTTCGCCGCGATGGCCTTCGCCAAGGCGAACGGCATCGATCGCACGGTGTGGGATACGCCGCGCCCCCGCTTCGGCATCATCACCACCGGCAAGGCCTATGCCGATACGATGGAAGCGTTCGATGCGCTCGGCATCGACGAGCGCGTGGCGCGCGACATCGGCCTTCGTATCTACAAGGTCGGTATGCCCTGGCCGCTGGAGCCTGACGGCATCCGCCAGTTCTGCGAAGGGCTCGAGGAAATCCTCATCATCGAGGAAAAGCGCGAGTTCATCGAGCATCAGGTCCGCTGGCAGCTCTACAACTGGCGCGAGGATGTGCGCCCGCGCATCGTCGGCAAGCAGGATGAGCACGGCGAATGGCTGCTCAATCCCGATAACGAGCTGACCCCCGGCATGATCGCGCACGTGATCGCCAGCCGCATCCAGAAGTATCACGATACGGACCGCATCCGCGCCCGTCTCGCCTTCTTCGAAGAGCGGGCGAAAACGGCGGAAAGCTATGCGCCGCCGATCAAGCGCGCGCCCTATTTCTGCTCGGGCTGTCCGCACAACACCTCCACGAAGGTGCCGGAGGGTAGCCGTGCGCTCGCGGGCATCGGCTGTCACATCATGTCGATGTGGATGGACCGGGATACCGGCAACTTCACGCAGATGGGCGGGGAGGGCGTGCCGTGGATCGGCGAGGCGCCGTTCGTCGACGAGCCGCACATCTACGCGAACCTCGGCGACGGCACCTATTTCCACTCCGGCATACTCGCCGTGCGCCAGTCGATCGCGGCGGGCGTCAACATCACCTACAAGATCCTCTACAACGATGCCGTCGCCATGACCGGCGGCCAGCCGCACGACGGCGACATCACCGTGGCGCAGATCGCCGCGCAGATGCAGGCCGAAGGCGCGAAGAAGGTCGTCGTCCTCACCGAGGATATGTCGCGCTACGAGGGCGAAACCGTCTCCGGCGTGCCGGTGAAGGACCGCGATCATCTCCCCGCGATCCAGAACGAGTTCCGCGAGACCAAGGGCACCACGGTCATCATCTACGACCAGACCTGCGCCGCAGAAAAGCGCCGCCGCCGCAAGAAGGGCAAGTTCCCCGATCCCGATCGCCGCGTGTTCATCAACACTGCCGTCTGCGAAGGCTGCGGCGATTGCTCGGTGCAGTCGAACTGCGTGTCGGTGGAGCCGGTGGAGACCGAATTCGGCCGCAAGCGCCGCATCAACCAGTCGAGCTGCAACAAGGATTTCTCGTGCCTGAAGGGCTTCTGCCCCAGCTTCGTCACCGTTGAAGGCGCACAGATCAAAAAGGCGAAGTCGGCCGACGTGGACCTGTCGGACGTGCCGCAGCCGGCGCTGAACGCGCCCGGCCACGGCTACAACATCTTCGTCACCGGCATCGGCGGCACCGGCGTGCTGACGATCTCGGCGCTGCTCGGCATGGCCGCGCACCTCGAAGGCAAGGCGTCGACCACGGCCGACATGGCGGGTCTCGCGCAGAAGGGCGGGGCGGTCTACAGCCACGTCCGCCTCGCCGATCGCAACGATCAGCTTCTCAGCCCGCGCATCATCGCCGGCTCGGCGGATCTCGTGCTCGCCTTCGATGCGGTGGTCGCGGCGGACAAGGCGGCGCAGAACCTGATGCTGCCGAACCGCACGGCGGTGGTCGCGAACGCGAACATCTCGCCGGTCAGCGATTTCGTTCGCAACCGCGATCTCGATTTCCAGAACGCCGCCATCGAGCGCGCGATCCGCAAGGCCGCGAACCCGAACGCCACCACGTTCGTGAAGGCGGACGAGATCGCGACGGCGCTGCTCGGGGACGCCATCGGCACCAACATGCTGATGCTTGGCTATGCGTGGCAGCAGGGTCTCATCCCGCTCGCGCTGGCAAGCATCGATGCGGCGATCGATCTGAACGCCGTTGCCATCCCCTTCAACAAGCGCGCGTTCGCGCTCGGGCGGCTGCTCGCGCACCGGCCCGACAAGGTGATGGCGATGGTCGAGGAGGCGAAGGGCCCGGCGCCCGAGCCGCTTTCCGAAACGCTGGACGAACTGATCGCGCGCCGCGTGAAAGACCTCACGGCTTACCAGGACGCGGCCTATGCCAGCCGTTACGCTGCCCGGATCGCGGCGGTGCGTGCGGCCGAGCAGGCGGCGAACCCGGACAGCGAATGCCTGACGCAGGCAGCGGCGCGGTCGCTCTACAAGCTGATGGCGTATAAGGACGAATACGAAGTCGGCCGGCTTTACACCGACGGCCGTTTCGCGGCGGCGATCGGCCAGCAGTTCGGCGGCGACTACAAGATGAAGGTTCAGCTTTCCCCGCCGCTGTTCGCGCGGCCCGATCCGCGCACGGGGCGCCCGAAGAAGTACGAGTTCGGCGCGTGGATCATGCCGGTGTTCAAGGTGCTGGCGAAGCTGAAAGGCCTTCGTGGCACGCCGTTCGATATCTTCGGTTATTCGCAGGAACGGAAAGACGAGCGCGCGGCCATTCCCGCGTTCGAGACCGATCTCGATCGCCTGATCGCCGGGCTCCGCGCCGATAACGTCGCGCTCGCCACGTCGATCGCGTCATTGCCGCTCGATGTGCGCGGCTATGGGCCCGTCAAGGAAGAGGCCGCGAAGAAAGTCGCGGCGCGCGCTGCTGCGCTCTGGGCGAAGTGGCCGGGCGAAGAGCTTCGGCAGGCCGCCTGAAAAGAAAAAAGGCCCGGCCCGCAGATGCGGCGCCGGGCCTTTTTGTGAGACCGCGGCTTACTTGTCGGCAGCGTCGCGGACGGCGTCAGCCTTGTTTTCCATGGCATCAGCCTTCGCTTCGCCCGCCTTGCGGACGGCTTCGGCCTGATTTTCCATCGACTGTTCAGCGGTCGAATCGACCCCGTCCAGTGTCGGGTCCATGGTGTCGGCGGTATCTTCCATCTGGTCCGCCTGTGCGTCCGCGCTGTCGCGCATCGTGTCGGCCTGGTTCTCGATGGCGTCGGCGCGGTCTTCCGCCTTCTGCTCGGTCGGGCTGTTGCACGCGGCGAGCCCGCTGAACGCCGTCAGTGCCGCAGCCGCGGTGGCGATTCGAAATACCCTCGATTGCATGGCGATCTCCTTATCCTCAGTCCCCCCATAACAACGCGCTGCCCCGTTGGTTCCGAAACTCGCGATTGCGGTCGTGGTCCGGCCCGGTTAAGGAGCGCATCGACTATGCAGAACGAGAACAAAATTCGAACGCTGTGGCTGATCGGCTGCGGCAACATGGGGAGCGCGCTGCTGGCGCGGTGGGTCGGTGTCGCCGAAACGATCGTCGTCGTCGATCCGGGTTCGCCGCAGTTGCCGGAGGGTGTCGAGCATCTTCCGGCCCTGCCTGCGGGCGTGCTGCCGCGTCCCGATGTGGTCGTGCTCGCCGTGAAGCCGCAGGTCGCGCCGACCGCGCTTGCGGGGCTCCCGGCGCTTGTTGGCCCTGAAACGGTCGTCGTCTCGATCATGGCGGGCACGATGCTCGCCGATCTCGCCGCTTTCGCGGGCGAAGCCGTACCCGTCCGCGCCATGCCCAACACGCCCGCGGCCGTCGGTAAGGGCGTCACCGCGCTTTACGCCAACGGCCTCTCTGACGCCGCACGCGTCTCGGTCGAAAATCTCTTCGAACGCACCGGATCGGTCGTCTGGCTCGAATCGGAAAACCAGTTCGACGCTGTCACCGCCGTCTCCGGCTCCGGCCCCGCTTACGTCTTCCGCTTCATCGAAGCCCTCGCCGCCGCCGGCGAAGCCGCGGGCCTCCCGTCCGAACTCGCCGAAAAGCTCGCCCGCGCCACCGTTGTAGGTGCTTCGGCCCTTGCGGAAGTCGATCCCCGCAGCCCCCGCGATCTCCGCGCCGCCGTCACTTCTCCGGGCGGCACGACGCAGGCCGGCCTCGAAGCGCTGGACGCCGATCCCGGCCTTCCCGCGCTGGTCCGCGCCGCCGTCCGCGCTGCTGCCGGTCGCTCGAAGGAACTCGCGGAAGGCCGCTAATCGCCCTGCTGCAAGTCGGCCACCGCCTCGCGCAGATCGGGCGGCAGCAGTCCACGCAGAACCGACCAGAAGCCGCCCACCGCCTGCTGCCCGGCCTCGGCATAGGCCTCGGCCATACGCCGGCGCAAAAGATCGAAGAGTTCATGCTCGAACGTCTTGCCCGCTTCGGTCAGGAAAAGCCGGCGCTGCCTCCGGTCCCGCTCGCCGACTTTCTGCTCGACAAGCCCGTTATCTTGAAGATCGGTCAGCACCCGCCCAAGCGATTGCTTGGTGATGTCGAGCAACCGCAAGAGCTCCGAGACAGTCAGCCCCGGCTGGCGCGCCATGAAATACAGCGCACGGTGATGCGCGCGGCCATAGGGCGTGCCGGCAAGCTTGTCGTCCGCGCGCTTGATCAGGCTGGAATAGCCGAAATACAGAAGTTCGATGCCGCGGCGAACCTCGGCCTCGCGCAGGAACAGCGGTGACGGCGGCAAAAAAGAGTCAGCCATATTGACGCATCTTGCACGGATTACGCCGCGGGAGAAGGTACGAAAACTCAGTACGGACCTGTCATGGTCTTGGTGCCAACAACCGAGGGCGTGTGAACCGAGTCACACTTCGGCTTTAAAACTGAACATCCAGCCGGAATGATTGTTTAACGACTTGATTTTGTAATACTTGCGTTTTATTCGCCCTCGCGGTTGGGGAATGCAAGTTGACAAAAAGAGACTGGGATTTGTCCCGGCCCCAAGCACAGGCATGTAGTATGAAATTGCGTGTTCAGGCTCTGACGGCACTATTTATTTCTGCCGCATTTATTGTCACGCCCTCTCCCGTTTCGCAAGGACGGGCAAGTAGCGCGCATCAGCGCTATCATGCGGACAAAGGCCTATATTGGTCTGGTCGAGACGAAGAGGACTTGCAGCGCATTGATGGCGAAGCATTGAAGGCCGTCGTAAGCCTTCTTTCGAATTGAACCAGCTCTGCGCCGCCGCCCGCCTCGACAAGGGGGCGGGGCGAGTTGACTGGCATTTCCGGCCTATCTATCACGCGTGACAACCACTTTGATCGGGAGAGGGCTGGGCATGGCAATCGTGCGCGCGGCGTCGAGTGCAATACATGCTCTGGTGGTAGGAGCTGCGCGGCGATCACTCCAGCTTACCCTGATCTTTGGTTTGGTGTTTCCCGCTGCGGCGCAGGTCGATCCGCGCGTCATCGAGCAGCTTCAGGGGCGGCTACAGGGCACGCAGGATGCCGGTGCGCAGGTCGATCAGGCGCGCGAACAGAGCGGCCGCATTACGTTGCCGTCGAATACGGATCTGACCAGCGAAGAGCGCGAACTCCGCCGCCAGCAATCGCGGATTCAGCTGAATTCCCTCTATCTGCCGTCGCCCGTTGAACGGCAGTATCGGGAGCGGCTTGGTGATCCGTCGCTTCGGCAGTTCGGCTATGATCTGTTTCGGGTATCCGAAGGCGGTTCCGGGCCCGTCACCGGCGAGGTTTCCGATGGCTATGTGCTCGGGCCCGGCGATGAGCTGGTCGTCACGTTTCAGGGTGCCACCAACACGAGTCAAAGCGCGCGCGTGGCCCGCGATGGCCGGCTGATCGTCGGTAGCCTGCCGCCTATCCGCGCTGCGGGCCGGACACTGGGTTCGGTGCGCACGTCGCTTTCGGAGGCGACGCGTCAGAACCTGCTCGGTACCGACGTGTTCGTGTCGCTGGGCGGCGTGCGATCTGCGACGGTGCTCGTCGGCGGCGAGGTCGAGAGACCCGGCCAGTATCAGGTCACAGCGCTGTCCGATGTCGCGAACGCGATTGCGCTCGCAGGTGGTGTCCGTAAGGCGGGCAGCCTTCGCAACATCCGTCTCGTCCGGGGCGGTGTGACGCGCACGGTCGATCTCTACGGCCTTCTTGGCATCGGAACTGCACCGCGCATCCGCGTTCAGGATGGCGACCGCATCGTGGTGCCGGTGGTCGGCAATACGGTCGCCATCACGGGTGCCGTTGCGCGGCCCGGGATCTACGAGCTTCACGGCTCGGCGAGCGTCAGCGACGTTCTCGCTTATGCTGGCGGCGCGCTTTACCCTCGCGGCTACCAGATTTCGATCAGCCGCATCGGAGAGGACGGGCGCGAGGTTTTCGTGCGTCCGCAGGGAGCGGCTGCCGCGATCTGGTCGGGTGACGGCGTGCAGGTGCTCTCGGGCAGCGCCGGTGCAGCGTTCGACCGGGTCGTGCTGGCGGGCCATGTCCGTAACCCCGGCCCGCGCGCGCTCGCCGCTGTTCCGACGCTTGCCGATCTGATTGGCGGGCCCGAGGATTTGCGGCTGGGCACCTATATGCCGATGGCTATCATCATCCGGCGCAATCCACTCACCGGTATGCGCAGCTACGAGGCGGCAGACCTGCGTGGCGCGCTTGATCGCAGTCGCCCCGTGGCGCTTCGCGGCGATGATCGTGTCTACGTTTTCAGCGCTGATGATATCGCGTTCCTCAATTCCAGTGCGACGCGCCAGATCATTCTCGGCGACAAGAATCCAAAGCCGCGCTGCCTCGCGCTCGAAAAGCTGGAGAGCCTCGTCGCCGATACGCAGTCGCCCCGGTTCAACGTGATTACCCGCGGTACGATTACCGTCGAGCGGGGCGGACGCGATGTCGCGGCAAGCGCGGGCAGGGCGCTCACCGGTGCCGGGGGGGTCGATCAGTCTCTCGATGTGATCCAGACGAAGCAACGGGAGCCCATCGACAGCGCTGAGGACGAACTGAACGCTACGGACGAGCGCACAGGCTCCAACTACGATGCACTTTCGCGTAAGGCCATGGAATGTCCTTCCGTCTTCGAGGATGTTCCGGAGCTCCTTCCCGTCCTGATCGAGCACAGCGTCAGCGTGGGCGGGGCCGTTCGTCGGCCAGGTGCTTATCCCGTGGCAGGGGCGATCTCCGCCGACGCCCTCGTTTCCGCTTCGGACGGCGTGATGGCGAACGTACGCGACCCCATGCTGGATATCACGCCGGCGAGCGGGCCGTTCACGCGCTATGAAATGGCGCAGGGGCAGGAAGATCGGCTCGCCAATGTTCTCGTGAGTGCTGGCGACGATATCCGCATCACCGCGAACAATGCGGCTTATGAAGCGGGCGCGGTGCTGCTGACGGGCGAGTTCAACAGCCCCGGTCTCTACACGATCCGGAAGGGCGAGCGGCTGTCCGAGCTTGTGGCGCGCGCAGGCGGTCTCACCGATCAGGCATATCCTTATGGCGGCGTGTTCACACGTAGGAGCGTTCGCGAACAGCAGCAGGAAGGCTTCCGGCGCACAGCACGGGAACTCAACACCTCGCTGCTTGCACTGGCGGCGCAGGAAAATGTGAACGGGCAGTCCATTGCCGCCGCCGGCGAACTAATCCGGACCTTGTCGGCGACGGAAGCCGTCGGGCGCATGGTTGTCGAGGCCGATCCGCGGGTGCTCGCGCAGCGTCCTGACCTCGACCCCATTCTCGATGGGGGCGATACGCTGCATATCCCGAAGAAGCCGACCTATGTGCTCGCGCTTGGTGATGTCTCCAACCCGGGTGCGGTCCAGTTCCAGCCGGGCAAGTCGGTTTCGCAGTACGTCGCCGAAGCCGGTGGAACGCAGTCGACAGCGGATGATGGCCGTGTGTTTCTTGTTCTGCCGAATGGCAGTGCGCAGCCGGTCCGGTCCAGCTTCTGGCGGCGTTCCAATGCCGTCGTGCCGCCGGGCAGCACGATCATCGTGCCGAAAAACCTGCAGCCGCTGAGGACTCTTGGCATCGTTCGCGATGTAGCAACCATTTTCGGGCAATTGGCGACAGCCGTCGCGTCTGTCGCGATTCTGGCGGACCGGAACAACTAGTCGCAGCGGGCGCGTTGCCCGCCGCCGAACCTGTGGGAATGAATGCATGAGCCTTGATGCTGCAACGAAAGTGGTCGTCGTCGGCCTCGGCTATGTCGGTTTGCCGCTGGCGGTGGCTTTGGCGCGCCATTTCGACACGACGGGTGTCGATATCAACGCTGCCCGCATCGCCGCGCTGAAGCAGGGGCATGATGCGACACGCGAGATCGACAGCGACACGCTGAAGGCCAGCAGCCTCAAGTACGCGTCCGACATGGCATCGTGCGCGGATGCCGCCTTCATCATCGTGACGGTCCCGACGCCGGTCGACGGCGCCAATCAGCCCGATCTCAGCCCCGTCGAAGGCGCAACGCGCGCGCTTGCGGCGGCGATCACTGCCGCCTCGAAGCCCGTGATCATCTACGAAAGCACCGTCTATCCCGGCGTCACCGAAGAGTTCTGCGGCCCCATCATCGAGAAGGTGTCGGGCTTGAAGCAGGGCGAGGACTTCTTCCTCGGCTACTCGCCCGAGCGCATCAACCCGGGCGATCGCGAACACACGGTCGACAAAATCATCAAGGTGGTTTCAGGCGAAAGCCTCGAAGTGCTCGACAAGGTGGCCGCGCTCTACAACAAGGTCACGACCGGCGGCGTGTTCCGCGCCGCCTCGATCAAGGCGGCCGAGGCGGCAAAGGTCATCGAGAACGCGCAGCGCGACATCAACATCGCCTTCGTCAACGAGATCACGCAGATCTTCCAGAAGATCGATCTCTCGGTCTACGATGTGCTCGAAGCGGCCGGCACCAAGTGGAACTTCCTGCCGTTCCGTCCCGGCCTCGTCGGTGGTCACTGTATCGGCGTCGATCCCTACTACCTCAGCTACAAGGCCCAGCAGCTTGGCCACCTGCCGCGCGTGATCCTTGCCGGACGGTCGATCAACGACAGCATGGGCGCTTATGTCGCCGACCGTGTGCACGATCGGCTGCGCAAGGCCGGTGACGTTCTCGTAATGGGGCTGACCTTCAAGGAAGACGTTCCCGATCTTCGCAATTCCAAGGTGGTCGACGTCATCGAGCGCCTGAAGTGGCTCGGCCACAACGTCACGGTGCACGATCCGCTCGCAGACCCCGAGGAAGCCGTTCACGAATATCACCTGACGCTCGACGCGGACGCGCTCTCGCGTCGCTACAATGCGGTGGTGCTTGCGGTTCCGCACGCCGAGTATCTGGCGATGGACCCGGCTGCGATCGGTGGTCTCGTGAAGGACGGCGGCCTCGTCGCGGACATCAAGGGCGCGCTGCGTGGCAAGGCCTTGCCCCCAGGGGTCGGTCGCTGGCAGCTATAGGTGGCCGCTTAACCGATACCAGGCGAGGCCCACATATTCGTGGAGCGCAAGGTCCGCGCGCTCGACATTTTCGATGAACGCGGGCGAGAATTCGCGGTCGCTTGCCTGCCGGTCCACCGGGTAGGCAACCGCATCCACGCCTGCGGATTTCATGCAGGCCATCGCGCGCGGCATATGGAAGCCTGATGTGACGAGCAGCACCCGCTTGCCGGGCAGGGCCTCTGCAATCCCGCGTGCATTGGCACAGGTGTCGAGCGTGCCGGTGATCTTGCCGATGCGGCCCTGCGGCAGACCCGCCCGGCGCCAATAATCGGCCGTCCAGTCGACATCGCTGCTACCATCGCGGGTCACGCCGCCGACGATCCAGATTTTCGCCTGTGGATAGACCAGCGCGAGCGCGAGCGCCTCGCTCACCCTCTCGCCGTGCGGACCGAATTCCAGCGAACCCGACAGCGCCGACGCCCGCAGCTTTTCCGCGCCGGCGAGCACCGCCACGGCATCGATCCGGTCGGGCAGGGCTGCTGGGCGCGGATAGGCGGCCTCCAGCCGGCTCATCAGCCAGTTCCCCGTCGGCAGGATGGCGAACAGGAGGGTCCAGAGCACCAGAAGCGCGATCGCACCGCGCGCGGGTCGCAGTGCGCCGCAAAGCAGGAAGGTCGCGGTAAGCAGTGTCAGCCAGACAAACCAGGCTGCGGGGCCGAAAAGCGCCCAGAGCAGGTAGTTCAGCGACACGCCCGTCAGACGCCGTGGTAGGTGCGGAACCAGTCGACGAAGCGGGGGATGCCCTCCTCGATCGACGTGGTCGGATGGAAGCCGAGATCGCGCTCGATAGCGGAGATATCGGCGAACGTGTCCTTCACGTCACCGGGCTGCATCGGTTCGAACTGCTTGATCGCGGTCTTGCCGACGGCCTTTTCGAGCACTGCGATCATGTGCATCAGCTCTTCGGAGCGGTGGTTGCCGATGTTGTAGACGCGGTGCGGGCTTACCGAACCGCCGGCCTTCACGCTGCCGTCGTCGGGCGGCGGGTTGTCGAGGCAGGCGACGATGCCCGAAACGATATCGTCAACGTACGTGAAGTCGCGGCGCATGTCGCCACCGTTGAACACCTGGATCGGCTCGCCTTTCAGGAGGGCATCGGTGAACAGCCACATCGCCATGTCGGGTCGGCCCCACGGGCCATACACGGTGAAGAAGCGCAGGCCCGTCTGCGGCAGGCGGTAGAGATGGCTGTAGGTCTCGCTCATCAGCTCGTCGGCCTTTTTGGTGGCCGCATAAAGCGATATCGGCTGATCGACGCGGTCTTCCACCGAAAACGGCAGCTTCTCGTTCTTGCCGTAAACCGACGACGACGAGGCATAGACGAGGTGCTCGACACTGTCCGAATGCCGCGCATACTCCATAAAATTGAGATGCCCGACGAGGTTGGAGTGCACGTAGGCGTGCGGGTTCGTCAGCGAGTAGCGAACGCCGGCCTGCGCGCCCAGATGGGCGATCCGCTCGATCCGGTGCGGCGCAAGCGCGGTTTTCAGCCCTTCGAAGTCCGCGAAGTCCTGCTCGATGAAGGTGAAGCCGTTGTGTCGCCGTTTCAGATCGGCGATGCGATCGCGTTTCAGCGTCGGGCTGTAATAGTCGTTGACGTTGTCGATCCCGATGACCCGCTCGCCGCGCGACAGCAGCCGTTCCGAAAGGTGGTAGCCGATGAAACCTGCGGCTCCGGTCACGAGAAAAGTCATTGATTCATCCTGCATAAAGGCGAGCCGTTGCACTTCGGCGCCGCATTGAGGGGAGTTAGCGTAGCGCTGGCCGGGCCGCAACGGTAAGGTCGGCAGGCGTTGATGAGAAAGGGGTCGGGGCACGGCGATGACCGCGATGAGCCTGAATATGCTCTGTGCCGCCATAGGTGTCGGAATCGCGCTTTTCGTGGGACGAAACGCTGGCCGTGTCGGCAGTCTGCTCGGGCTTCTCGATTATCCCGATCCGTTCGGTGGCCGCAAGCGTCACGCCCGCGTGACGCCCTTGGTCGGCGGCCTTGCCGTCGTGCTGGCGTTCGAAGCTTCGGCGCTGCTGCTTTACCACCTCCTCGCCAAGGATTCCGCGCTGCTCGATTGGCAGATTCTGTGGTTCGGCTTCGCGGTCGGGGCGATGGCACTCGTCGGCCTCGCTGACGATCGCATGGGTCTGTCCCCCATCGTGAGGTTGGCACTGACCTCGTTCGTCCTCGTCCTGACGATCCTCGAAGTTCCCGATCTCCGCGTGGATTTCCTGCGCTTCGCCGGGGTCGACCAGCTCATCCTGCTGCCAGCATGGGCTTCGATTCTGTTCACGCTCCTCTGTCTCATCGGGCTTCTGAACGCCGTGAACATGGCGGACGGCAAGAACGGCATCGTTCTCACGCTGTCGCTGATCTGGACAGCGGTGCTCTTCGCCCGCAACCCGCAGCCTTTTGATCCGCTGTTGTTCGGCATCGCCGGCAGTCTCGTGGTCATGCTCTGGTTCAACATGAAGGGTGCGCTTTTCCTGGGCGATGGCGGCAGCTACGGCATTTCGGCGATTTTCGGCCTGCTCGCCATCTATGCCTACAACCACAGTTTCGCGACGTTCGATGCGGGGCAGGTGGCGCTGCTGTTCCTGGTCCCGGTTCTCGATACGGTCCGCCTCATGGTTTGGCGAATGCGGCAGGGCCGCAACCCGTTCTCGGGTGATCGCAACCACCTCCACCACTATTTGCACGCACGCTGGGGCTGGCCGGCGGGTCTTGGCATCTACGCGGCGCTGGTGGCGCTCCCCAATTTCCTCGGCGTGATGTTCCCGGCCTACAGCCTTGCGCTCCTTGGCCTCGGCGCCGTCATGTACGTGGCGACGCTCTTCCTAGCGACACGCGGCGGCACGGTTCGCCGCGGCGTCAGCGCCTGAAACAAAGCCTCGGGCGCCTCTTTCCAAAGCCGGAACAGCAGCTATAAGGGCCGCCGCAAGCACGGCATTCGCCGTTTCAAGCATCGCATTGGGGCGTAGCCAAGCGGTAAGGCAGCGGTTTTTGGTACCGCCATGCGAAGGTTCGAATCCTTCCGCCCCAGCCAAGCGTTTTCAAGAACTTACGGCAGGCGTCTGTTGTTATCGTCAGATGCGTCCGCGGAGAAGTCCGCAACGTGGTTGGACGGGTTTACGCGGCAATGATCTCGTGCTTTGCCCATGTCATATGGCCTCTCTCCCGAACCTATCCGTCCGGATAGGCGGAAACACAGGTCATTTGTTCCCAAAAGATAGGATGAGCCTCGCCCCGCCCTCGGGCTAGAACCAAGGTCGCCGAACAGGGACGCAGAACAGTCCAAGCGATCGGGAGGATCGTCGGCGAATGCGGAGGGGAAGTGGTATGCGGAGCCAATCTAGCCTGAATTATACGTGCGCCTGCCTTTTGGCTGGCGTTGCGACCATCGTCACCATGCCGGCGTGGGCGCAGGAAAGCGGCAGCGACACTGCCGTGCACAGTGGAGAGGTCGAACAGATCGTCGTCACGGCGCGCAAGCGCGAGGAGCGCGTGCAGGACGTGCCGGATTCGATCAGCGTCTTCACGGCGGCCGCGCTCGAAGCGACGCGTATCGACAACGTGAAGGACGTGGCGCTTCGCGTGCCCAACCTCTCCATCGTCGAGGCGCAGCAGCCGGGCGTCGCGTTGCTGACGATCCGCGGCGTCGGGCAGGCGCGCAACGGCGAACCGCCGATCGCGGTCGTCGTCGACGGTGTGCAGCTCAGCAACGCCTACCAGATCACGCAGGACCTGTTCGATATCGAACGCATCGAGGTTCTGAAGGGTCCGCAGGGCGCGGTTTACGGCCGCAACGCCATCGGCGGCGCCATCAACATCACGACCAAGCAGCCGACGAACGATTTCGAAGGCTTCGTTCAGGGTAGCTACGGCACGGGGCAGGACTGGCGCCTGTCCGCCGCGATCAGCGGCCCGATCGTTCCGGACAAGCTGCTGTTCCGCCTTGCCGGATCGCTGCGCGATTTCGACGGCGACATCGAGAGCGTCAACGCGCCGCGCTCCCGGGAAGCGAACTGGGCGAAAGACAAGAACATCCGCGGCAGCCTGCTGTTCACGCCGTCCGATGTCGTCACCGTCGATCTGCGCTATTCGCGGCTTGAAACCGAAGCGGGCGCGGCGTGGTACGCGGCCGTGCCGCCCGGCGGTGACATTGATGAGCCGAGGCCGTATATCGGCGACTATCCCTCGTGGGCGGAGCGTATCCTGAACGATGCGTCCGCGAAGGTGGATGTCGATCTCGGCGGCGCGCTGCTTACCTCCGTCACGGCCTATTCGAAAGTCTCGTCGTACATCGACGAGGAGCTCGATCTCAGCCCGCTCGACGGCATTATCGCGCAGCAGACGCTGAAGACGCGGAATTTCAGTCAGGAACTGCGGCTCGCCTCCACGGGCAACACGCGCTTCAAGTGGCTCGCTGGACTCTACTATCTGAAAACGCGCCAGAAGCTCGATACCGAGATTTTCCTCGGTGCGGATTTCCTGCCTCTGTTCGGTCTGCCGCCGGAGCTCGCGCCGCTCCTGTTCTCGCAGAGCCGATCGACGGATCACAACAAGGCCTATGCGGCGTTCGGCCAGGTCTCCTACCGCTTCGATTCCGGCCTCGAACTCACGGGGGCGCTGCGCTACGACGTCGATGACCGGCACCAGATCGATCGCGCCGCGGTGGGGCTTCCGGAGTACGACCGGACCTTCAAGTCGCTGCAGCCGAAGGTCTCGGCGACATGGTTCTGGAACGACGATTCGATGGTTTATGCGACCGTCGCCAAGGGTTTCCGCAGTGGCGGCTTCAACCCACTCGATATCATCACGCGGTCTTACAACAAGGAAGAGAACTGGAACTACGAGGTCGGGCTCAAGGCGAGCGCATTTGACCGCAAGCTGACGCTCACCAGTGCCGTCTTCTACACGCGCATCAAGGACCGTCAGGTCTACACGCTCGACATCAACAACTCGGCGCAGACGCTCGCGAACCCGATTCCGAAGTCGGAAGTCTACGGTTTCGAGGCGGAGGTGATCGCGCGTCCGGCGCCCGGTTTCGATCTTTCGGCGTCGATCGGCTACACGGATTCTAAGATCATCAGCTACGATACGTCGGTATTCGCAGGTCTTCCCGGGGCGGGGGACTACACCGGCAACAAACTACCGCAGATGGCGAAGTTCTCTTATGCCTTGGGCGCGCAGTACGAGCACGAACTCGGCGACGACATGTCGATCACGCCGCGTGTCGAGCTCAACGGTTCGAGCGGGGCCTATTATTGGGAAATCGACAATACAGACAAGCGCAGCGGCGTCAGTCTCGTCAATGCGCGTCTCACGCTGCGCAAGGGCGGCCTGTCGCTCGCGGGCTTTGTCGAGAACCTGTTCGACGAGGATTATGTGATCGAATTCGTGCCCGTCGAGTGGAGTGGCGCAGGTGCTGGCGATCTTTCCGGTGCTGCGCCGGGGCGGCGTTGGGGTGTGCAGGCGAAGCTGCGCTTCTAGGGGAGTTTCGATATGGGCAAGGCACAGGTCGTCCGCCGGTTCAACGCACCGGCGGAGACGCTCTGGAGCTATCTGTCGTGGCGCGGCATGGAAAAGCTCGCGGGCGGCGGCTTCTTCAAACGCGTCGTGTTCGAAGGGGAGGGCGCGGGGGTCGGCGCCACAAAGTGGATCCACCTCGCGGAAGGTCCACCGCTCCGCGAACGCCTCGAATGGATCGACGCCGCGGGCTATGGCTATGGCTACCGCGTCGTCGATAGCGGCCCGCTGCCGATCACCGATTATGTCGGTGAAGTGCGCATCACACCGTGCGGGCCGGGTGCCTGCGATGTGGTGATCCGCAACAGCTTTGTCGGTGTCACCACCGACGACGGCTGGGGCAGGGAATGGGAGACCATCGAGAACAGTCTGTTCGATGAGATCGAAGTCTTCCTCGGCGGTGCACCTGCGGCACAGCCGGAAGATGTCGCCGCGGCGATCCGTGCGGCGAGCGACCGGTTTGAGGCGGACTTCCGAAGCGGCGATCCCGAGCGCCTCGTCGCGAACTACTATGTCGACGATCCCCGCATCGCCGTCCCTGACACGCCGCTGCAGAAGGGCCGTGACGCAGCGGTCGCGGTCTTTCGCGGCCTGATGGACGGCTTCTCGGCGTGCGACCTCCGGCAGGTGGAGGTGAGCCACGGTGGCGGCGACATCGCGTTCGAGCTCGGCGAATCCACCGTGCATCCGAAGGCGGCGGGCGAGGCGCCGACGCTCGTGCGCTACACGATCCTCTGGCGCCGCACCGCCAAGGGCTGGCGCGTGGATACGGACTTCTTCGCTTGGGGCGCGCTTTCGTGATAGGCTCCCCGGCTTGATGTGAAGGGGCTGGGAGGGAGCGATGCCGGTCGATCACAGCCTTGAGGCGATTGCCGCCGATACCACCGCGCTGCCGCACCGCTTCGGCCCTGTGCGCGGCGACGTGCCGCTCGTCCGGCGCCAGCTTCTGCTGCGTGAGCTGACCGAAGCGAGCCTGCTGCGTCCGCTCACCATCGTTCGCGGCCCCGCGGGCTCCGGCAAAACCGTGCTCCTCACGCAGTGGGCGGACCTGCTGCGCCAGATGGAGCGCCCGGCGGCATGGCTTACGCTCGATGCGTCGGATCGCGCCCCCGCGCTGCTCATCGCCGGAATCGCCGAAGCGCTCGCCCACGCGGGCTACGACGACCTCGCCGAAGCCTTCGCCGCCATCGCGCCCAGCTTCTCTCCTGAAGCGCCGGAGACAGCGGCCCGCCGCCTTGCCGCCGCCGTCAACCGCACCCCGCGCAAGCCCATCCTGATCCTCGATGGCTGCGAGGCGATCGACGCGCCCGAGGCCTTCGCGTTCCTTTCGAGCCTGCTCCTCCATTCGCCCGCGCTGCGTCTGGTGCTGTCGTCGCGCCGGCGTCCCCAGCTTCCGCTCGGCGCACTCCGTGCGCGCAACCAGCTGCTCGAGATCGGCCCCGGCGATCTCGCTTTCACACCCGCGGAAATCCACGCGCTGCTCTCGAACCAGGTGCCGGAGCTCTACACGCGGCGCCTTCATGCCAGCACGAGCGGTTCGGCGGTCGCGGTCGCTTTCGCGCGGCGTTCGCTCGATCACACGCCGCGCCCCGGCCACGATTGCGGCACGTGGCAGGACTGGCTCGGCGATTATTTCCGCGACGAGGTGCTGAGCACGCTCGACCCTGATCTCCGCACCGCCATGAGCCGCCTCGTCGTCGTCGAACGCTTCGACCTCTCGCTTGCCGAGGCACTGGTCGGGAACGTCGCGCTGTCGCTCGTCGAAAAGCTCTATCACGACGAAGGCCTGCTGCTCCGCGATCTCTACACGCAGGAATTCCATTTCCCCGAAATGCTGCGCCGGTTCCTCGACGATCGGCTCGCGCTCATGGACGCGAAGGAGCGCGCGGCGCTCCATGCCCGCGCCGCCGAATGGTTCGCGGATCGCGGCTTGTTTCAGGAAGCGCTTCGCCACGCGATCGAAGCGGGCGAACGCGAGCGCGCGCTCGCGCTCATCGAGCAGGTCGGCGCGACCACCGTCGTCACGCGGCAGGGCATCGCGGCGGCGCGGCTGATGCTCGATTCGATCGGCATCGCCGCCGATCCGCGCTGCCCGAGCGCGCAGCTCTCGCTCGCCGTCGTCAGCGCCCACGAAGGCCGCATCGTCGATGCCGTCGAGCGTCTCCAGTCGGTGCGGCTGCAGCTCGAAAGTGCCGAAGCCGGAACCGATACGCTGCTGATCGACCGCCAGTTCCTGATCGCCGAGGGCTTCGTCAACGGCTTCCTCGATCAGCGGGCGAGCGCCGAGGATGAAGCCGCGCTCGAACGCTACATCGTCGAAGCCGCCGCCAGCGATCATCATGGCCGCGCGCAGGTCCATATCCTCCGCTCGTGGAACAGCTATTGCAGCGGCGATCTCGTGAAGGCGGAGCGCGCTGCGGTGGAAGCCGCGATCGATTATGCGGGCACGGAGAGCGTTTTCGGCGCGCTGTTCATGCATGTGCACCGGATGCTCGCGCAATTCTGGCGCAACGATCTCGAAGGTGCGCTTGCCGAATCCGCGCTCGGCGAGAAGATGGTGCGGCTGTTCTTCCCGGAAGATCAGCGGCTGCGCGTGCTCACCGAGATGCTGCGCACCAGCATCCAGTTCGAGCTTGGCAAGCCCGATCTCCATGCCAATCCGCTCGACCTTGCCGCCATGGTTGGCGCGGTGGAGGCGTGGGTGGAGGTGCAGCTCTGGGCGCATCGTTATGCGGCGCGCGCTGCCGCTGCCGCGAACAGGCTGGACGAAGCGCGCGCGATCCTCGCCAACGGGGTCGAGGTCAGCGAACGGCTGCAAACGCCGCGTCTTGCATGGAACATGGGTCTCACCGGTGCGCTCATCGAGGCGCGCAGCGGTGCCGTTGACAAGGCATGGCGCGATGTGGAGGCGCTTGGCCTCCCGGGCGGCGCCTTCCTCAGCGGAACGGGTGTTCCCCTCACATGGCAGGAGCGTATCGGGGGCCTGCTCGCGCTCGCCGAGCTGCAGACGTCGGCACGTCGTCTCGACGAGGCCGCGCATTGGCTCCACCTCGCCGAGGAGGAGGTCGGGCGAACCTCGGCGCTGCGCTTTGCGACCGCGATCGATATCGCCTGGGCGCGCATTCACCATGCCGAGGCGAAGCCCGTGCTGGTGCGCGCGAAGCTGCAGGCGGCGTGCGGGCACTGCCAGGGATTGTTGCCCGCGCGGTTGTTCGTGGAGGCGGGCGCGGATCTCCAGCCCTATCTTGCCGAGCTGCCGGGCTGGTCGACGCCGGACCCGCAGCGCGGCGACATTCCGGTCGCGGGCGCCGACCCGGTCGGAGCTTCAAGCGATCCGCTCACGGCGCGCGAGCGGCAGATTCTGCATTTCATGGGGGAGGGGCACCCGAACAAGGTCACCGCGCATCGCCTCGGTCTCAGCGAGGCGACGATCAAGTTCCATCTGCGCAACATCTACAGGAAGTTGAGCGCGCAGAACCGCACGCAGGCACTGGCGCGCTACCGCGCGCTCGTCGGTGCTGCACCCGTCGGCTGATAGCGTGATTTCAAGGCAGGTGGACTCACCTGCCGAACCGGAATGACTCCAGCACGGCAATCGGGGGCGGCAGCGCCGCCCCCGGGCCAGTTCAGGCCGCTGCAGCCGCGGCCTTCCGTTCGAGATGATCGATAATCTGCTTCGCCAGGGGCTCGGCGGAGGCCGGGTTCTGTCCCGTGAAGAACGGCGCGTCGCAAACGACGTGCGCGCCGAACGGCTGCGCCGCCGAATAGATCGCGCGCAGCTTGCGCAGCATGTCTTCGGGCAGCACGGGAACGATCTTGTCGACGCCCATCATCACGTCTTCGGCATTGCTGATCGAGGTGAGCTTGCGGTTCTTCACCAGCGGCTCGCCGTTCGGGTCGACCGTCTGCACCAGCCCGATAACGCCGTGGCAGATGCCCGCGACGACATCGCCACGCGCGAACAGCGTCTCGGCGAGGCGCTTGATCACGGGGTTGTGCGGGAAGTCCCACGTCGTCGCCGTGCCGCCGACAAGGAAGATGCCGTCCAGCCCCTCGTCGCCGATGCTTTCGAGCGGCTGCGTGCCGTTCATCTTCGCCGACGCCGTTGCATCGCCAAGGAAACGGCGCCCGTTGTCGCTGATCCATGCGTCTTCAAGGCTCATCGGGTCGATCGGCGCCTTGCCGCCCTTCGGCGATGCGATCGCGACGTCGAAGCCGGCGTCCACGAACTGCCAATAGGGTGTCGCCAGCTCTTCAAGCCAGCTTCCGCTGGCGTTGCCGCTCGATCCGAGCTCGCCGTGCGAGGTTACGATAAACAGGATTTTCTTGGCCATGTCGGGCTCCGCTTGCTCCCCTGAGTGGAATGGAGAGACCATAAGCGGCGCGGGGACAAGCACACACACGTCCGATTGGCGAGCATCGCCCGTCCGTTAGGATAGGGCCGCGCACTGCCGCATTGGCCGTACGTGGGGCTATGCGCCGCTGCCGGCTTGACCGATGCTGCACCTCATATTCCATTCCAGTGGACCAAGAGGGAGGTCTCGCGTGTCGCTTGATGATGTCAGTAAGTCGCGCCGTCTCGATCAGCCGGTGAAGCGGCCTTTGAGCCAGCCCGTACCGTTCGAAGGTGAAGACGGGCTCTTCACCCAGTCGTGGTATCCGATCTGCCTGTCGAGCGCGGCAACCTCGTCGTTCGTCCGCGGTTTCGATTTCCTCGATGGGCGCGTCATCGTGTTCCGCGACAAGGACGGCAAGGCGCACGTGATGAGCGCCTATTGCCCGCACCTCGGCGCGGACCTTTCGGTTGGAGACATGGTGGACGGGCAGGTGCGCTGCGTTTTCCACCACTGGCGCTACGGTGCGGACGGGCGCTGCTCCGGTATGCCGAGCAGCGATCCGATTCCGCCGACCGCGCGCCTGTTCGAATTCCCCACCTGCGAGAAATACGGTCTCGTCTGGGCCTACAACGGCACCGATCCGCACTATCAGCTTCCCGATTTTCCGTATCCGGACGACGAGCTTGTCTTCAAGATCAAGACGTTCGGCGAGGAAATTCCCACCGATCCGTGGATTCTCTGCGCCAACACGCCGGACATGCAGCACATCCGCTACCTGCACGGCATCGTCATCAACGGCGACAATCCCCACGATGCCGTCGAGTGGACCGACCATTCGATGTTCTACGAGTTCGAGGGCACGCACGTCACCGGCGATCCGGTCAACCACCGCATCGGCATCGTCGGCACGAGCATGTATTTCCAGAGCACCAATTTCGCCGGCCGCTGGTTCGGCTTCGTGTCGCCGTTCAGCCTCAACCGGCCGAGCCGCTCCACGGTGTTCATCGTCGTCTGCGCGCGCAAGGACATGGGTACACCCGAAGAGATCGACGAGTATCTCGAATTTGTGGCGGAGCTCGAAACACGTGTCGTGCTCGATGATCTCGTCAACATGCAGACGATTCATTTCAAGCCCGGCACGTTGACG
Organism: Sphingosinicella xenopeptidilytica; assembly: GCF_042676985.1. Classification (NCBI taxonomy): domain Bacteria; kingdom Pseudomonadati; phylum Pseudomonadota; class Alphaproteobacteria; order Sphingomonadales; family Sphingosinicellaceae; genus Sphingosinicella; species Sphingosinicella xenopeptidilytica. The sequence goes on from NZ_JBHTIK010000002.1 coordinate 636,488, forward strand.
CGCAGCGACAAGACGCTCGCGCGCTTCTTCGACTACATGCGTGATTTCCCAAGGGCGCATCCGTCGGCCGATTTCATTCGCTGATCGGCCGGGCGTGGCGGGAGAGAGCGGCGGCTATGCGGCACCGGACGATCTGGGGGCGCTGCGTGCGCTCCTCGATGCCAATCCCGGCGCGGCGATCCTTGCCGGGGGGCAAAGCCTGCTGCCGAGCCTTCGCGGCAAGGCCTCGCCGCTGTTCGTCGACATCGGCCGCATCGCGGCGCTGAAGACGATCGAGATCGAGGACAACCGCGTGCGGGTCGGCGCGGGCGTCACGCTCGCGGCGCTCGCACGGCATCCCGCCGTGGCCGGCGGTTTTGCAGAAGCGATCGGCTTCGTCGGCAACGTCACCATCCGCAACCGTGCCACAGTCGGTGGCTGTCTCGCGTGGGCCGACCCGCGCGGCGAACTGCCGCTCGTCCTGCTTGCGCTCGGCGGAACCGTGGTGACGGACAGGCGGGAGATCGCGATGGAAAGCTTCATAACAGGCCCCTCCCGAACCGCACTCGAGCCCGGCGAGATGATCGTGGCCGCGACATTCGAAATCGGGCGGAAATTTGCCTTCGAGGAATTGCTGGTGCGCAACTCGACTGGCCGCGCGGTGGTTGCAGCCGCCTGCGAACGGATGGGAGACGCCATGCGCTATACGGTTTCCGGCCTCGTCGATCGTCCTGTCCGCAGTGGGCCGATCGCAGGCGATCTCGGCCCATGGCTCGATGATCTGCTCCTGCAGTTTCCCATCCTCGCCGACGCGAGCAGCCCAGACTATCGGCGGCGCGTTGTTCATGCGCTCGCCCTTCGTGCGCGGGAACGGGCATGACAGGTGTTTCCGTCAGCCTCCGTATCAACGGCGCGGCAGTCACGGCGCATGTCGCGCCGGACCTGACGCTCGCAGATTTCCTGCGCGGCGATCAGGGTCTCAAGGGCACCCACATCGGCTGCGAGGAGGGCGTTTGTGGAAGCTGCACGGTGCTGGCGGACGGCGAGACGCTGCGTTCCTGTCTCACGCTCGCAGCGCAGATGGATGGAGCCGACATCGCCACCGTCGAAGGGTTCGATGATCCGGCAGGTGATCGGCTCCGCAAGGCGTTCGCGGAGAATTTCGCGGCGCAGTGCGGTTTCTGCACGGCGGGCATGATGGCGGTGGCGCGCGAATTCCTCGCGGACGCCACGGTCGCCGATCACCGCAACGAGGCGGCGATCCGCTCGCGCCTGAATGCCGTCGTGTGCCGCTGCACAGGGTATCAGGCCATTGTCGCAGCCGTTCGAGCCGCGGTGCCGGAATGAGCGTGATCGGCCAATCGGTGCGCCGCGCGGCGCTCGATCGCTTCGCCGCGGGCCGTGGCCGCTACGTTGGCGACATCGATCTGCCGGGCATGGCAACGGTCGCCTTCGCGCGCAGTCCTGTCGCGCACGCCGAACTCCTCGGTGTCGACACGGAAGCCGCACGCGCCATGCCCGGCGTTCTCGCCGTCATCACAGGCGATGACATTGCGAGCTTCGCGCCGCAGCCGTCGCTGTGGAATCTGCCCGGCCAGAATCATTCGGGCCTGAAGGCGCTGGCAACCGATCGGCTGCGCTACGTGGGCCAGCCTTTCGCGGCCGTTGTCGCCGTCGATCGCCGCACGGCCGAAGCGGCAGTCCGCGCGATCGTTCCTCAGTACCGCGCACTCCCGATCATCGCAGACATGGATGCCGCGCTCCGCAACGATGCGCCGTGCCTCTACGATCACTGGTCCGATAACATCGTCGCCCGTCCACGCTGGCAGGCAGGCGACATCGCCGCCGCCTTCGACGGCGCCGCACTCGTCGTCAGCGATCGCTTCACGACCCAGCGCGTCCATCCCTGTTCGCTCGAACCGCGCGGTGTCGTCGTCGCGCCCGATCTCGACGGTGAGAGCATCACGGTGTGGCTCTCCACTCAGTCCATCCACCAGGTGCGCGCCGGCATCTCCGAATGTCTCGGCCTCCCCGAGCACCGCATCCGCGTCATCGCGCCGGACGTAGGTGGATCGTTCGGCATGAAGGCGTGCATCTACGGCGAGGAAGTGGTCCTCGCCTTCCTCACGCACCGTATCGGTCGTCCGCTTCGCTGGATTGAAACCCGCGCCGAAGCCTTCGTCGCCTCCACCCACGGCCGCGACGAACGCGTCGACCTCGCCGTCGCCTTCGACGCCGACGGCCGCATCCGCGGCCTCCGCTCTACCATCGTCCTCGACAAGGGCGCCGACCCCTATGCAACCTCGATGGGTACGGCCTGGATCACCGGCGCGGTGATGACCGGGCCGTACAGGATCGACACCATCGACATCGAAGCCCTCGCCGTCGTCACCAACAAGACACCGACCGGCGCCTATCGCGGCTTTGGTCAGCCGGAAGCGAACTTCGCCCTCGAACGCGCGCTCGACATCGCGGCGCAGCGCCTCGGTCTCGATCCTGCGGACCTCCGCCGCCGCAACCTCGTGGCACCCTCCGAAATGCCATACCCCACACCGACCGGCATCGTACTCGACAGCGGACGTTACGCCGATCTCCTCGATGCGACGCTCGAAAGGTTCGGCTACGACGACGCGAGGCCCGCGCAGTCGTCGTCACGGCGCCGGACCGGTGTCGGCATCGCCTGCTACGCCGAAACGACCAACTTCGGCCCGTCGCCGCTGTGCAAGCTGATCGGCGTCGACAGCGGCGGTTTTGACATCACGTCGATCCGCATGGAGCCGAGCGGCCACGTGCGGGTCTTCGTCGGCCAAACGCCGATGGGACAGGGCATCGAAACCGCACTCATGCAGGTCGCCGCCGACGAACTCGGCCTTCCGATCGAGGACATCTCCATCGTCCACGGCGACACGGTCTCTTCTGCCTACACCGCCTACGCGAGCGGCGGCAGCCGCGGCGCGGGGGTCGCGGGCGGCTCGACAGCGCTTGCCGCACGGCGACTGCGGGAGCGTATCCTGCGCTGGGGCGCGCATCTTCTCGACGCGCCGCTCGAAAGCGTCCGTTTCGTCCAAGGTGGCGTCGAGGTGGTCGACATGCCGACGCGCCGCACCGGCATCGCTGAGATTGCGGTGGCGGCGTACAAGGCGTTCTCAACGCCCGAGGGTTTGGAGCCCGGCCTTGAGGACAGGGCCGCCTACGATCCGCCCGCGCTTGCCATCGCTTATGGCTGCGTCGCGGCGGAGGTCGCCGTCGATCTCGATACGGGCAAGGTCACCGTGGAGCGCATCGTCTTCGGGCATGATTGCGGCGTTCAGATCAATCCCGCGATCGTGGAGGGGCAGGTAATCGGCGGGCTCGCGCAGGCGCTCGGCGCGACGCTGTTCGAAGAGATGCGCTACGATGACGCGCGACCGCTCACGCTGTCGCTGCAGGACTATCTGCTGCCGTTGGCCTCGGACGTGCCGCACGTCGAACTCGTGCATTTCGAAACGCCGACCCCGTTCTCGCCGATCGGTGCCAAGGGGGTCGGCGAAAGCGGAACGATAGGTGTGCCCGCCGCGATCGCCAATGCGGTGCAGAATGCACTTGGGACGGCATCGCCGCTCGTGACCCTGCCACTCACTGGTGAGCGGGTTTTGGCCTCCCTGTCATCAGAAGCGAAAGCGTCCCTCCCAACGGTTCAGCGCAAAGCGCCATCGCTCGGTTGATCGCCGTGACCGGGGACGAAGCGGCGGGCGGCGAAGCTGTGGGGGACTTCGGCACTGCCGCCGTAGAGTTCGTGGTGGGGGGAAGCTTCGGCGAAGGCGGCGGCGAGGGCAAACAGGGTCTGCTCAGCCTCGTCCATCGCGCCCAGTTCGCACCCGGCAAGGCAATCGAGCGCCTGCGGAAGGCGCGGCATGAACGCTTCGTAGAACGCCGCGAAATCCTTTGCCGATGCTGCCCAGCGGATTTCGCTGCGCGTGCGTTCGGTCGGCCTAGCCCACTGTGCGGCGAGCGCGGCGAGGTCTTCAAAGCCCGTGGGAAGGGTGGTCATGCGCGGTCTCCTCAGGCGGCCAGATACTGATCGAGCGTGCGCGCGGCGTGGCGGATCAGGAATTCCTGATCCATCAGCTGCATCGTGTCGATGACACCGGAACGGATGCCGGTGAACGTGTCTTCCATCGTCGCGGTGTCTTCAAGCCAGGCGTTGCGGTGCAGCGCGTTGACGTGGAACTGCGCGATGCGCTCCGCGGCGTTCTGAGCGGGCCGGAAATAATTGATGCCTTCCCAGAGCGTGCGGCCGTGATCGAGCGGCCAGAACTGGTGCGTGAAGAACGACATGCCCGGATAGCCGCAGCCCGACGCGAGGTGGATCAGGAAGTTCGGGAAAATGTTGGGCAGCTCGAACTGGAAATCTGCGCGTCGGGTGGGATTGATGCCGGGCGGCAGCAAATCCGGGCGCGGGCGGTGCGGCTCGCCGCCGTGGAGCACGCCCGCAAACGCGGCGGTCGAGGCGGCGGCGTCCATGCCGGCGCCGTAGATCGCCGAGGAGGCGTGCGGTCCGATCAGCTTGAAATCGCTATGCTCGATGCCGCGGAAACCAGGCAGCGAACCTGCGTGGATCGTCGGCACGTGATAGCCTTCGGAGAAGGCGTAGAGCGCGACCTTCCAGTTGCATTCGAGCACGGTCGAATAGCGGAAGGCGGTCGTCGATTCCGCATAGGGATAGCCGCCGAAGAGATCGGCGAAATCGCCGAGATATTCGCGCAGCGTCTGCTCCGGCGCGAAGTTGATGAAGACGAAGCCTTCCCACGTGTCGCAGGCGATTTCGCGGAGGCCGAGGCAGGCTTTGTCGAGCGTGCCGAAATGCTCCTCGAGCGGAACCGAGCGCAGCGGCCCGTCGGTGCCGAACACCCAGCCGTGGAAGCGGCAGCTGACGACGCCGGCGCGGGCGCGCCCGAAGGTCTCGAAATCCGAGGTCGGCACCACCTTGTTGCCGCGGTGCGTGCAGACGTTGTGGAAAGCGCGGATCTTGCCGTCCTTGCCGCGCACGATGAGCACGGAGGCATCGGCGACCGGAAGCTCCTTCACCTTGTAATCGCCGTTTGCGGGCAGTTCCCAGCTGGTGGCGACCTTGAGCCACGTCTTCCGGAAGATCTTCTCGCGCTCGATTTCGTAGACGGCGGGATCGCGGATTGCCTCCACGGAAACCGGATCGACGCCGAGTTCATCGCGGATGGCCGCAACCGAGCGATTGAGGTGCCGCAACTGTTCCGCGCTTTTCGCGCCGGGCAGGGGGGTCACGCTCATGTCATTTCTCCTTCGTGAGACAGGCCGGTCAGGCGTCGCCGAGCGCGTCGGGCTTCGGCGACCATCCGGCCGGGTAGTGTGAAATCAGATCGGCCTGCAGTTCGAGGCGCGCGAACTGCCACCCCGCATCCGCTGCGACGGCGCGCGCGAGATAGCGCCCGCCGATCCAGTATGCGCGGCCGCTGGCGGCGGTCGCGACTTCCCAGAGCATGAAATCGACATCGGCCGCCGCGTCGTCGGCGTCGAGCGTCACCTTGGGAGAGACGAGATAGTGCAGCGTCCAGCGGAAACCCTGCTCGGCATTTCCGGCAACGCCTCCGGCGATCGCGGCGGCACCCACGAGGTCGCCGTAGCGGTCGATGCGGAACAGCGCATCATCCGTGAACAGCGGCAGCAATGCCTCCGCGGATGGGCCGGCATCGAAGGCACGGCCAAGATCACTGATCAGGGCATCGATGGCGCGCAGTGCTTCCAGCCTGCGCACGCGCTCTTCAAGCGTCGGGTTCGGCATCGCAGGGCTCCCGCGTAAGGGGGCGGGCCTCCGGGAGGGGGGAGGCCCGCCGGGGGAAGATCAGAACTTGTAACGTGCGCTCAGATACCACTCGCGCGGGCGGCCATAGACGCCTTCGGTGATACCGCCGAACGCATCCGCGTAGCCCGATCCGAGATAGACTTCCTTGGTGAGGTTCTTGACGCCGAGCGACAGACCCCAGCGCTCGCTCTCGTCGTTGAAGGCGATCGAGGCGTTCACGAGGTGATAGCCGTCCTGCACTAGCAGCGGGTTGTTGACGGCATCGTTGTAAACCCGCGAACGGTACGACCAGTCGACGCGCGGCTGGAAGCTGCCGAGGCCGGGCGCTTCGATCAGGTAGGAGATGCCCGCGCTCAGCGTCCACTTCGGTGCGTTCTGCAACTTGGTGTCGGTGGTGACACCGGCGTTCAGCGCGCGGATGTCGACCCTGCGATATTTCGCGTCGAGATAGCCGATGCCGGCCTCGATGCGGAGCGCATCCACGGGCCGCGCCTCAAGCTCAAGCTCGATGCCCTTGATGCGCGCCTTCGCGGCGTTCTGGATGATCGGTGCGAAACCCAGCGTCGGGTCGTTCACGGTGACCTGGAGATCGTCATAGTCGTTCAGGAACGCCGCGCCGTTCAGCCTGAGCGTCCGGCCCGCGAGGTCGGACTTGAAGCCGAATTCGTAGGTCGTGCTCGTTTCCGGCTTGAACGAAGGGATGAAGGCGAACGGCGGGAACACGCGCTGCGTGAAGCCGCCGCCCTTGAAGCCTTCCGAATAGGAGACGTAGGTAAGCAGTTCGGGGCTCCAGCGATAGGCAAGGCTCACCATCGGCGTCCATGCACGGTCTGTGATCGTCGCGGTCTGGCCGAGCGGACCCATAAGTGGGTCGCCGTTCTGCAGGCCCGAGCCGTCCGGATTGAACGGCTGCCCGGTCAGGAAGCCCGCTTCCACGACATACTGGTTGGCGTTGCCGAAGGTCTTTTTGTCTTCGGTCCAGCGGATGCCCGCGGTGAGGTTCAGGTTGTCGACGATCTCGTAGGTCGCCTGGCCGAAGAAGGCGAGGCTTTCGCCGTCGAGCACCGCACCGCTCAGGAACACCGCGTCGATGAGGTTGACGAGATCCTTATGGTTGCCGCTTTCGCTCGAATAATAGCCGCCGACGACCCAGTTCAGGCGCCCGTCGCCGGCCTCGCCGAGGAGCTGCAATTCCTCCGAAAACTGGTCCTGTTTCCAGTCACTGTTGGTCTGCACGATCGAGGCCGGGCTATGGTCGGAATCGCGCGTCCAGAAGCCGGTCACCTTGCGGTACGCGGTGATCGATTTCAGCGTCAGGTCGTCGGTGATCTTCCATTCGATCGTGCCGGAAATACCCCAGATGTCGACATCGGAGCCGGACTGGTAGGGCTTCGGATTGCCGTTCGCGAACACGTCCGAAATCGCGCTGAACGTGCCGCCGTGGCGATAGGGCGCCAGCGCCCACTGGCTGTTGTAGCAGCGCTGGTCGGTCAGGCGCGCGGGGTTCAGCGGATCGGCGCAGATGGCGCCTGCGCCCGAATAGGCGGCGTTCCAGGCCTGCGCGGCGGGCGCATTCTCGTCGACCCTCAGCATCACGTTCGGCGCGGAATTCTCACGCGTGCGCGATCCGTCCACGGCAAGGTCGATCGTCAGGTTGCTGGAAGGTTCAAGCCTTAGCGCGAAGCGGCCGGCAAGGTTGTCCGTATCGCCAAGGTCGGGCGCGCCGTCGACCACGCCTTTCACGTAGCCGTCGCGCTTGTGATAGAAGCCCGCAACGCTGCTGTAGATGCCCTCGGCGAGCGGCAGGTTGAGAATGCCTTTCAGCTGAACGCGGTTGTGGCTCCCCGTCGATACCTCGAAGTTGCCGCCGAGCGTGTCCGTGGGCTTCTGCGTCACCACGCTCACCGCGCCGCCGATCGTGTTGCGGCCGAACAATGTGCCCTGCGGACCGCGCAGCACTTCGATCCGCTCCACGTTCATCACGTCGAGCACGTTACCGACGCCGCGAGAGATGTAGACGCCGTCGAGATAGAGGCCGACGCCGGGGTCGGCGGAGAGCTGATAATCGTTTTGCCCAATGCCGCGGATGAAGATGGCCGCGGTTGCATTGCTCGCGGAGACCGGAACCGAACTGTTGAACTTCACGTTCGGCGTGAAATCGCCGATCTGCGTCACGGTCTCGATGCCGCGCTGCGCAAGGCCCTCGCTGGTGACGGCGGAGATCGCGATCGGCGTGTCCTGCAGCGATTCCGCGCGGCGGCGTGCTGTCACGGTGATCGTCTCAAGGCCGCCCGTGTCGGCTTCGGCCTGCGCGGGCGCAGCATCCTGTGCCAGTGCCGGGCCAGTGTTTGCGATACCGAGCAGCGATACGCCCAGCAGCAACCCGCAAGCCCCCCGCATCTTTGTTCCGGTCGCTCCGTTCATGTGTCTTTCCCCTCCTGTTGGTGCCCCGCTGTCCGGCGGCGGCGTTGTTGTTCTCACCCCGGGGCGCCCGCCGTTTCCATCCCACCGGAAACTATCCACGCGCCATCCATTGTTACTCCCAAGGCAACAACAACGCTGCGATTTCCGCTAGCCCAAGGGTGCGATCAGCAGCACCGCAGTGCGATCGAGTGCAACCTGCACTGTCGCGTTTCCGCGGCCCTGCAAGGGCGCCTTGTGCCGCTTTAGTGCGGTAACCGGCTAACAGGCTCGGCAGCGGGATAGCCGCCGGCGGCACCCTGCCGACATGATCTCTCCACGAAACGGGCCGGCTTCGGCTGGCGGCAAGCCAGGAAAGACTCATGACCAACACTGTCGAAGTGCTGCGCAGCGGGGAAACCGCCAAGGATGATCCCAACTGCTTCAACCGCCTGCACTGGGCGATCGAGCCGGTCGCGAAGGCGCGGCCGGGCGACTATATCGTCTACGAGACGCGCGACGCGTTCGACGACCAGTTCAACTTCGCGACGACGCCCGCGGAAGTCGCCGCCTGCGATCTGAACCGCGTCCACCCGATGACCGGCCCCGTCTATATCGAAGGCGCCGAGCGCGGCGACGCGCTCGCCGTCACCATCGTCGATATCGCTCCGTCCGCTTATGGCTACACGGTGATCGTGCCGGGCTTCGGCTTCCTTCGCGACATCATCCCCGGGCCGTTCATCGCCAACTGGAAGCTGGACCGTCTCTGCGCGGTCTCCGAGCAGATTCCGGGCGTGCGCATTCCGATGTGCGCGTTTCCGGGCTCCATCGGCGTGCTCCCCGGCAAGCCCGAGGTCGCCGCCGCGCTCGAACGCGAAGGCGCGCTCGCGGCGGCGGGCGGCTTCGTGCTGATGCCCGATCCCGGCCGCGCGCTTCCCGCGCATTTGTTCGCCGAGGGCGCGCCTTACGCCGCCGAGGGGCTGCGCACCGTCGCGCCCCGCGAGAACGGCGGCAACATGGACATCAAGGCCATGCAGGTCGGCACCACCATCCTCTTCCCCGTGCTCGTCGACGGCGCCGGCCTGTGGACCGGCGACATCCATTTCGCGCAGGGCGACGGCGAGGTCTGCGGCACCGCCGTCGAGATGGCGGCGCGCGTCACGCTGAAGTGCGAGGTCATCAAGGGCGGCGGCAAGAACATCGTGTTCCCGCACGTCACGGGCGGCAGCCAGCTCCGCAATACGGAGCCGGGGCGTTTTCACGCGGTGGTTGGAATGCCGGTGAAGAAGAAGGGCGAAGTGCCGCCGCATCTCGCCTATCTCGACAGCCCGAAGGTCGCCGCGCTCACCAACCTGTCCGAAGACCTGACGCTCGCCGCGCGCGATGCGCTCATCCGGATCATCGACTGGATGGTGGAGAACAAGGGGCTGACGCGCGAGCAGGCCTATGCGGTCGCCGCCGCGGCGGTGGACCTCCGCATCGGCCAGCTCGTCGATGTTCCCAACATCATCGTCTCGGCCGTGCTGCCGCTCGACATCTTCGTCGACTGAAGCGCCGGCCAAACCGAAGGAACCGAACCCATGAGCGTTGAACATCGCTGGCTGGAAAAATACCCGGAGCTGGGATCGAACCCGATCTCGACCGAACCCTACATCTCGCCCGACTGGTACGAGAAGGAACGCGAGAAGATCTTCCGCAAGGTCTGGCTGTGCGTCGGCCGCGCGAACGAATTGCCCAAGGCCGGCGACTATAAGGTGAAGCGCATCGAGGCGGCGGGAACCTCCGTGATCCTCATTCGCGGCAAGGACGGGGAGGTGAGGGCGTTCCACAACGTCTGCGCGCACCGCGGCAACACCGTCGTCACCGAACACGGGCAGGAGACGTACGGCAAGAGCCGGGCGGCGGTGATCACCTGCCGCTTCCACGGCTGGGTCTACGGCGCCGACGGTGCGCTGAGGAGCGTGCCGAGCGAGCAGCGTTTCTATTCCTGCTTCGACAAGGGGCACAACGGTCTGACGCCCGTGCACCTGTCGCTGTGGGAAGGCTTCATGTTCATCAACGTCGCCGAAACGCCGGAGACGACGCTCGGCGAATTCCTCGGCGACTATGCCGAGCATTTCCGGGGTTACCCGTTCGACAGCCTCGACTACGGCTTCACCTATCGCACCGAGCTGGAATGCAACTGGAAGGTCGCGCACGATGCGTTCGCGGAGGCGTATCACGTCGATACGATCCACGCCGGATCGTTCCCGAACGTGTTCTCCACCGGCCTCCAGAACGTGAAGCTGATGGGGCCGCACCGCACCTGCGCCGTGTGCCTGACGCTGGATGCGAAGCCGACGCCGGTGGCCGGCATCGCCAACCGCATGGCCGGCGCCAGCCTCGTTTCGCAGCGCGGCGAATCGATGCTGCCCAAAACGATCAATCCCGATCACCGCAGCGATTTCGCGTTCGAGCTGAGCGTCATCTTCCCGAACACGTTGCTGCATGTGTCGGAAGGCATCTGGTTCACGCATCAGTTCTGGCCGCTCGCGCACAACCGCACGCTGTGGGAAGGCCGCTATTACGTGAAGGCGCCGACCACCAATGCGGAGCGCTGGGCGATCGAGCACGCGATGACGCTGCAGCGCAATGCCTGGCTCGAAGACACCGCGACGATGGAGGACACGCAGCGCGCCATGCAGTCGCGCGCGAAGACGCTGCAGCATCTTCAGGACGACGAGATCCTCATCCGCCACGGCGCTGTCGTCGTCGACCAGTACGTCAACGCCTGAGCGGAGCGCGATCATGACCGAACTTACGCTGCCGCCCGCCTTCGCCGATCTCGCACCGTTCCTCGACTGGGCCTTGCCCACCGCCGACGAGCGCCAGACCAAACGTCGCCATGCTAGCCGAGAGGGGCTAAAGGCGTTCTACGACGCACTGCTGCCAAGGCTGGAGGCGATCCTCGCCGAGGTTGACAAATATCCGCTGGGCGGCCTGCCGGAGAGCCATCACGCCATCTACGACATGGCGCTCGCGCTCGCCGAGGTCGCTCCGCATGTCGAGCTCTACGGCGGCTCGCCCGGCGTGCCCTATGCGTTCGAGGAAGGCCGCTTCATCGCCGTGCATGGTGCGCAGCCGACATGGCGCGGACTGCACCCGATGGCGGGCATCTGAGTATGGCGGTTTCGGCCGAGGCGCGTCTGGCACGGCTGGAAGCGCGCGCCGAAATCGGCGACCTCGTCGCGCGCTATGCGCACGGGGCGGATCGCGGCAACGATCCCGCGATCATGCGCACGCTCTTCACGCCGGATGCGACATGGTCGGCGGCGGGTTTCGCGGCGCTCGAAGGTCGCGAGGCGATCACCAAGGGGCTTGCGGAAATCGCGGCATCGCGCGTGCTGTGGTCGATCCATTTCATGGTGTCGCCGCACATCGTGCTCGCGCCCGACGGAAGATCGGCGCGGTGCCATTGGTATCTTTGGGAACTGTGCACCATGGCCGGGGACGCGGGTCAGCGGGATGAATGGCTCGGCGGATGGTACGACAGTGAAGCGGAGTGGACTGAGGACGGATGGAAATTCAGGAATGTGTGTCTGGAGATACGGCTCCAGGGCGAAGCGAACCCGCCATGGTATCTGAAGCAGCCGGTCGCGCGGTGAGTGTGCGTCTTTGCGCTGTCGGCGACATCGCCGAGGGTGAGATACTGCGCGTCGATCTCGAAGATGGCCGCGCGCTCGCCGTCTATCATCTGGAGGGCGCGTTCTACGCCACGGACGATCTCTGCACGCACGGCGACGCGTCGCTTGCGGAAGGGGAGATCGAGGGTTGCAACATCCTCTGTCCGTTCCATCTCGGCAGCTTCGACATCCGCACCGGCGAGCCCACGGGCGCGCCCTGTTCGGTCGCGCTCCGGACCTACGCGGTGACGGTCGAGGACGGCGAGGTCCTGCTCGCCTCCTGATTCAGCTGCTCAGGCGTTTCAGCGTGCAGGAAGGCCGTTCGCCGAAGCGGTCGTGATAATCGCGCGCGAACTTCGACAGGTGCGTGAAGCCGCAGGCGAGCGCGACGTCGGTAACGGAAAGCCCGAGATCGGCGCCGGCCTTCAGCTGCCGGTGCGCGAGGTCGAGCCGGTGGTTCTTGAGATACGCCATCGGCGTCGTGTCGCGGAAACGCCGGAACCCGGCATGAAGCGACCGCGCGCTGACGCCCGAAACATCGATCATCTCGCCGAGCGTGATCGGGTCGCGCGCGTGCTCGCGCACGAACTCCTCCACGCGGCGCACATAATAGGGCGCCGGTCCCGAAGGCGGCGCATCGAACAGGTCGGAATGATTGTGCGGCACGGCGGCGAGCAGCAGCCGCTCCAGCGTTTCCTCCACGGAGCCGCAGGCGCGTGCGTGCGTATAGCCGGTGGCGCCGGTATCGAGCCCGTCGCAAACCGTGCGCACGAGCTGCGCGAACGCCGCCGCCGCGCCCTGCAGCCGCACGGGACGCGGCGAAAAGCGCAGGTCGCCGGGGCGAAAGCCCAGCTCCTGTGCCAGCACGGCCTCAAGGCCGCTTTTCGGAATCTTCACGGTGAAGTGCTTGTAGCCCTCGCCGAAGACCTGCCGGACCTTCGCGTCCGGGCTGATCACGCACATTTCGCCGGGATGCAGTTCGAACGTATTCTTGTCCTGCACGATCTGCGCGACGCCCAGCAGCGAGAACTGTACGAGATAGAGCGCATCCATCGGCGGGATGTTGACGACGACGCGGCCATAGGGATTGCCGTAGTCGGTCGCGTTGAAGGTCAGCGACCGCAGCGCTGCCTGATGATGCCGGAACGCGAGCGGCGGTACGCCGCCTTCGATCCGGAGGTCGTGCGGGCAGAACATCGCGCTCATGTGCTGATGCACCTCGTCGATGTCGTTCGTCACCAGCCTTGCCCGCTCTGCGAGCGGCAGCCCGTCGCCCGCCCAGCGGCGGGCCGTCTCCACATCCGTGATCAACATGCTCCCACCTCCGCTTGGCCTGTTTCCCGGCCTCTCCCGCCTGGCAGCATTTCGCACATTGCCCCTGCGATCAAGCGACGATTCGATGCGCCGGCCGCTGGCATGATCCGCGCTTGCACTGGCCCTGCGCTCCCCCGTCTCAGGTATCGAAGCGCGGGCGTCCGGCAGGCCCGGAAGTTGCGCGTCACCGGTTCGATATCCTCTGCAGAAGCTGCGTCCCGCGGGGTTCCCTGTCCAATACCCATTCGCCCGATCACCAGACCTGTAGGGTATCGTCATGTCCCGGCTGCCGATGGACGCACCCGCGCGGGTTCAGATGCCCCCTGCGAAATCCGCACTCAGCGTCCACCCGCTGCGGGGCGGGGATAGTGGGCGTCCGGCTTCTCCCGCACGGTGGACGGTATCAGAAAACATGGGGAGACGCGTTCTGGACACGATGCTGCCTCTGGCGCCTCAGCCGCGATGATCGAGGGGCCGTTATCGGTCGATGCTGGCCTGGCCGTGCCCGGCATAGAGCGCCTCGCTGATCGCCACGAGCTGCCCAAGCTCCGGCGAAACGTCTCCGGCGCGGTGGATCATCATGATCGGCGAGTGCGCGGGGCTGTCGACGATCGGCACGTAGGCGACGTCGTCGCGTTTCATGCGCTGCACCGATGCGGGCACGATGCTGAACCCGACATGCGCCGCGACAAGCCCGATCGCCGTCTGTACCTCGCGCACCTCGCGCACGATGCGCGGCTGCAGCCCGAGATCGTGGAAGATGCCGAGCACCTGATCGGCGTAGCTCGGCCGTGCCGGTCGCGGATAGACGATCAGCGGTTCGCCGAGCAGTGCCTCAAGGTGAACGGGTCCGCCGCCCGCAAGCGGATGATCGATCGGCATCACCGCCACCAGCGGCTCCTCCGCGAGCACGATCCGGCGGATCGCGGCATCCTCGAAGCGCAGGCGGCCGAAGCCGGCGTCGATGCGTCCGTCCTTCAGTGCGGCGATTTGTTCGATGGTCGAAAGCTCGATCACGGAAACGTCGCTGCGCGCCGCGCATTCGCGGAAACGCCGGATCACTTCTGGCAGCAGGCCGTAGAGCGTCGAGCCGACGAAGCCGATAACGAAACGCTTGCGGCCTTTGCCAGCCTGATCCCGCAGCACCTCGCGTATCCGGTCGACTCCGGCGAGCACCTGCACGGCCTGTTCGTAGAGCAGGCGCCCCGCCTCGGTCAGGCGGATGGGCCGCGCCTCGCGGTCGAACAGGTCGACGCCGAGTTCCTCCTCCAGCTGGCGGACCTGTCGGCTGAGCGGCGGCTGCGCGATGTTCAGCCGTTCGGCCGCGCGCGTGAAGTTCCGTTCGTTGGCGACCGCAACGAAGTAGCGCAGGTGCCTCAGCTCCATTCGATACCTTTCAGGTCTCGCGGCTTACCGAGACGGTCGTTTACGCCGCACGGTGCAATACCTACCAAATGGCGGAAGTCATGCAATATGGAAGGGTCATTGCTTTGCTGACGATCGAAAAGATCGATACCTGGATTGTCGATGTGCCGACAATCCGCCCGCACGTCCTGTCGATGACGGCGATTCGAAGCCAGGCGATGGTGATCGTTCGCGTGCACTGTTCGGATGGCATCGTCGGGCTCGGCGAGGGCACCACGATCGGCGGCCTCAGCTACGGTGACGAGAGCCCGGAAGGCATCAAGCTTGCCATCGATACCTATTTCGCGCCGCTGCTCTTGGGTGCTGCGGCTGACTCTCCGGCGATGGCGATGGCGCTGGTTCGCAAGCACGTCGTCGGCAATCATTTTGCAAAGAACGCGGTGGAAACCGCGCTGCTCGATGCCGCCGCGCAGCGCGCGGGCCTACCGCTCAGCGAACTCCTCGGCGGACGTGTCCGCGATACGCTTCCCGTGCTGTGGACGCTGGCGAGCGGCGTCACCGAAACCGACATCGAAGAGGCCGAAGCGATGCTCGAAGCGCGTCGGCACCGGATCTTCAAGCTGAAGATCGGCAAGCGTGACGTCGAGGCGGACGTCGCGCACGTCCGCGCGATCAAGCAGGCGCTCGGCGATCGCGCCAGCGTCCGCGTGGATATCAATCAGGCTTGGGACGAGCAGACTGCGCGCCGGGGCATCGCGATGCTCGCGGAGGCGGGCGTCGATCTCGTCGAGCAGCCGCTGCCGCGTGCCAACCGCGCCGGGATGCAACGGCTGACCGCACGCTCGGAAGTCCCGATCATGGCCGACGAGGCGCTGCAGGGCCCCGCTGACGCGCTCGATTTCGCGCGGCGCCATGCGGCAGACGTGTTCTCGGTGAAGGCGCCGCAGGCGGGCGGGCTTCATGCCGCCGCAAAGGTCGCCGCCATCGCCGAAGCTGCCGATATCGCCGTTTACGGTGGCACCATGCTCGAAGGCGGTGTCGGCACCATCGCCGCCGCGCATCTCTGCGCCACCTTCGTCGCCCTGCCGTGGGGAACCGAGCTGTTCGGGCCGCTGCTCCTCACTGAGGAGATTCTGGAAACGCCGCCGCTCTACGCCGATTTCGAGCTCGCCGTGCCCCGCGGCCCCGGCCTCGGCATCGCGCTCGATCTCGAAAAGATCGCGTTCTTTCGCCGGGACGCGCAGCCGCGTCCAACCCTCAGCATCGTAGCAGCGGAGAAAGCCTGATGCTCTTCCAGGTGGAAATGCACGTGCGTGTGCCGGACACAGTCGACCCGGCGCGTTTTGATGCGCTCAAGGCCGAGGAAAAGGCCCGCGCCGAGGCGCTGCAGAAAAGCGGCAAGTGGCGGCATCTTTGGCGCCACGCCGGGCAGTACGCGAACACCAGCATCTTCGATGTGGAAAGCAATGCGGAGCTTCACGAGCTTCTCGTCGGGCTGCCGCTGTTTCCGTTCATGGAAATCCGGGTGACGCCGCTTTGCCGGCACCCGTCCTCCATCCACGCGGACGATCGCTGAGTTTCCTGAATCCAGAACACCAAGGGGAGAGATGACATGGGTTCCGAACTGGTCCAGAGCGCCGAAATGCAGGCCTATCTCGATCGCATCGCCGGCCTCGGTGATACGGGCGGCGATGCGCGCACCAAGTCCATCGTTCGCCGGATCGTCTCCGATCTCTTCACGACAATCGATGATTTCGATGTCAGCGCCGAAGAGTTCTGGCACGCGCTGCATTTCATGCAGCAGGCCGCGCCCGAATTCGGCCTGATCGCCCCCGGTCTCGGCTTCGATCACTTCCTCGACGTGCGCATGGACATTGCCGATCGCGCGGCGGGCATTTCCGGCGGCACGCCGCGCACGATTGAAGGGCCGCTCTATGTGCCCGGCGCACCCATCGAAAAGGGCCGCGCGCGTCTTGATGACGGCAGCGACGCGGGCGAGGTGTTGATCATGCGCGGGCAGGTGCGCGATGCACGCGGCAAGCCGGTTGCAGGCGCGATCGTGGACGTGTGGCACGCCAACACGAAGGGCGCCTATTCGACCTTCGATCCCTCGCAGGCGTCCTACAACAACCGCCGCCGGATCGAGACGGATGCCGACGGACGCTACGTATTCCGCAGCGTCATCCCCTCCGGCTACAGCGTGCCGCCGCAGGGCAGCACCGACCAGTTGCTGCAGGCGATCGGGCGGCATGGAAACCGGCCCGCGCACATTCATTTCTTCGTGTCGGCCCCCGGCCATCGCCATCTGACGACGCAGATCAACATCAAGGGCGATCCTTATCTCTACGATGATTTCGCCTTCGCCACGCACAACGATCTCATCCCCGAAGTCGTGCGCCGCGAGGATCCGGAAGCGATCCACGCCGAGCAGCTCAACGGACCGTTCAGCGAGATCGATTTCGATTTCGTGCTGCACGACGCGGCGGAAAGCACGGAAGCTGAATTGATGGCGCGGCACCGCGCCCCGGCGCAGGCGGCCTGATGAAAGGCAAGGTCTTCTCTGGTCCCGAGGCGGCGCTGGAAGGTGTGCTGTTCGATGGCATGACGATCATGTCGGGCGGCTTCGGCCTCACCGGCAATCCGGAGAACCTGATCGCCGCGCTCCGCGCCTCCGGCGTTAAGGGATTGACGATCGTTTCCAACAATTGCGGTGCTGACGGCTTCGGCCTGTGGACGCTGCTCGCGAACGGCCAGATCGCCAAGATGATCTCGTCGTACATCGGCGAGAACAAGCTGTTCGAGCAGCTCTATCTCGACGGGAAGCTGGAACTGGAACTCGTCCCGCAGGGGACGCTCGCCGAGCGCATCCGCGCAGGCGGCGCGGGCATTCCCGCTTTCTTCACGGCAACCGGCGTCGGCACCGTCGTTGCCGAAGGCAAGCCGACCGAGGTGTTCGAAGGCCGCCGCTATGTGATGGAGCGCTGGCTGAGGGCAGACCTCGCCATCGTCCGCGCGTGGAAGGGCGATCCCGAAGGCAATCTCGTGTTCCGGAAAACCGCGCGCAACTTCAACCCCGTCATGGCCACCGCCGCGAAGGTGACGATCGCCGAGGTCGAGCATCTGGTCCCGGCGGGTTCCATCGCCGCCGACGAGGTGCACACGCCCGGCATCTATGTGGACCGGATCGTCGAGGGCAGGCGGTACGAGAGGCGCATCGAAAAGTTGACCACGCGCCCGCGTCCGGTGGCCGCCTGATGCCCTGGACCCGCGAACAGATGGCCGCGCGCGCCGCGCAGGAGCTTGCCGACGGCGACTACGTCAATCTCGGCATCGGTATCCCGACGCTCGTCGCGAATTTCATTCCGCCCGGTATCAGCGTGACGCTGCAAAGCGAGAACGGGATGCTCGGCATGGGGCCGTATCCCTATGAAGGCGAGGAGGATGCCGATCTCGTCAACGCCGGCAAGGAAACGATCACCGAACTCCCGACCTCCAGCTTTTTCTCGTCCGTAGAGAGTTTCGCGATGATTCGCGGTGGCCACATCGATCTCGCGATCCTTGGCGCAATGCAGGTCGGCGCGCGCGGCGACATCGCCAACTGGACGATTCCGGGCAAGATGCTGAAGGGCATGGGCGGCGCGATGGATCTCGTCGCGGGCGTCCGCCGCGTCGTCGTGGTGATGGAACATTGCAGCCGCAGCGGCGAACCCAAGATCCTGCCGGAATGCACGTTGCCGCTCACCGGCATCGGTGTCGTCGATCTCATCATCACCGATCTCGGCGTTCTCGCCTGCGACAAGGCGAACGGCGGGCTCACCCTGGTGGAGTGCGCGCCCGGCGTGACCGCCGCCGAAATCCTTGAGCGCACAGGCGCACCCATTCGGAGGACCGCATGACGACCGGTATCGCAACGCTCGGCGACGGCTGCCGCATCGCGTGGGCGCTCGATGGGCCGGAGGGTGCCCCGGTCCTCATGTTGTCGAACTCGCTCGGCACCACGATGGAGATGTGGCGGCCGCAGCTTGCCGCGTTCGCCGCTCGTTTCCGTATCCTGCGCTACGACACGCGCGGTCACGGCCGTTCCGATGCGCCGCCGGGCGGCTACGGCCTCGATCGTCTCGGTCGCGATGCCGTCGAGCTTCTGGATGCCCTCGGGATCGATCACGTCCATTTCTGCGGCTTGTCGCTTGGCGGCATGACCGGGCAATGGCTCGGCGCCCGCGCCCCCGATCGCATCGACCGGCTCATCCTCGCCAACACCGCCGCCGTCATGGGCCCGCCATCGGCATGGGACACGCGGATCGTGACGGTTCGGCAGCAGGGAATGGCGGCACTCACAGACGCCATCCTCGAACGCTGGTTCACGCCGGAATTCCGCGCCGTGCCGGAAAGGACCAGCTTCGTCCGCGACCAGCTGCTCGCGACCGATCCGGCAGGCTACGCCGGCTGCTGCGCTGCCATCCGCGACATGGACCTGCGACCGCTGCTCAACTGGATCGCGGCGCCGACGCTCGTCATCACCGGTAGCCGCGACCCCGCGACACCCCCCGCCGACAGTGCGCTCATCGTGGAGGCGATCCCCGGCGCACGGCAGGTCATGCTCAATGCCGCGCACCTCTCCAATGTCGAACAGCCGGAAGCCTTCAGCACCGCCGTCCTCGACTTTCTGGATTGAAGCGGCGTTCTCCCGATTGACATATCCCGTTTGGAAAATGATGATCCTGATCAGGATTGTTTCCGGGGATGGGTCAGGGAGGCGCGCGATGAAGGCAGCACTGGTTTTGGGCGTGGCGCTTGCCGCCGGTTTCGGGCCGGTCGTGGCGGCGCGGGCGGAGGCGCCGGCCGAAGCCAGCAAGGTCGAGATGCGCTGGGGCGAGCGAATCCCGCTGCGCGACGGCGTCAAGCTCAGCGCCACCGTGTACCTGCCGAAGGGACAGGCGGCGCCCGCGCCCTGCATCTTCACGCTGACGCCCTACATCGCCCAGAGCTACCACGACCGCGGCGTCTATTTCGCGGCGCACGGCCTGCCGTTCCTCACCGTCGACGTGCGCGGACGCGGCAACTCCGAAGGCGAATTCCGTCCCCTCATCCAGGAGGCGAAGGACGGTCACGACGTCGTCGAATGGCTCGCGAAACAGCCCTATTGCAACGGCAAGGTCTCGATGTGGGGCGGCTCCTACGCCGGGTACAACCAGTGGGCGACCGCGAAGGAAGCCCCGCCGCATCTCGCCACCATCGTCCCCGTCGCCTCGCCCTATCCCGGCGCCGATTTCCCGGCGCGCAACAACATCGCCTACCCCTATCTGATGCAATGGCTGACCTTCACGGACGGCAAGGCCTCGCAGGCGAACATCTTCGGCGATGCCGCCTTCTGGGCATCGATCGCCCGCGAACGCTTCGAGGAGGGCGAGGCGTTCAGCACGCTGCCCCGCATCTTCGGCGGCGAGCATAAGACGCTCGTCGAGTGGATTTCGCACGCCGCCGTCGATGCGTGGTACGACAGCTACGCGCCCACACCCGAGCAGTTCCGCGCGTTTGACATGCCGATCCTCACCATCACCGGCAGCTACGATGGCGACCAGCCCGGCGCCTTCGAATTCTACAAGACGCACATGAAGCTGGGCTCCGAGAAGGCGCGCGCGAACCACTATCTGATCGTCGGGCCGTGGGACCACGCGGGCACGCGCACGCCGCAGGCGAGCGTCGGCGGGCTGACCTTCGGCCCTGCAAGCCTCGTCGACCTGCCGAAGCTGCATGTCCAGTGGTACAACTGGGCGATGGCCGGGGGCGCGAAGCCGGACTTCCTGCAAAAGCGCGTCGCCTATTACGTGATGGGCGCCGAACGCTGGCGCTACGCGGACACGCTGGAGGGCGTGACCGCCGAGGAGAAGCCGTACTTCCTCGATTCCACCGCCAACGCCAACCGCGTGATGGCGTCGGGATCGCTCTCACCGGCATCAGCCGGCAAGGGCAGCGCCGACAGCTATGTTTACGATCCCCGCGACGTGTCGGGCGCGGCGCTGGAAGCGGGCCTCGACCCGAGCCTCCTCACCGACCAGACGCTGGTACTCGCGGCCGACGGCAAGCAGCTCGTCTATCACAGCGCGGCCTTCGACAAGCCCACCGAAGTCTCCGGCTTCTTCCGCCTGTCCGCGTGGATCTCGATCGATCAGCCGGACACGGACTTTCAAGCCTCGGTCTACGAGATCACCCCCGATGGCGGCAGCATCCTGCTGACGAACGACATCCTCCGCGCGCGCTACCGCGAGTCGCTGCGCGAAGCGAAGCTCGTCACCTCAAAGGCGCCACTGCGCTACGATTTCAACCGCTTCACCTTCGTGTCGCGGCAGATCGCGAAGGGCAGCCGCCTTCGCCTCGTCGTCGGGCCGATCAACTCGATCAACACGCAGAAGAACTACAATTCGGGCGGCGTGGTTGCGGACGAAACCATGGCGGATGCGCGGTCGGTGACGGTGAAGCTGCTCCACGACAAGGTGCACCCGAGCGCGCTCTACATCCCGTTCGGTCAGCCCGAGTAGGCGCTCAGCGCGCGTTCTGCTTTGCGAACCACGGTTCGAGCAGCGCGATGGCGCGCTCCACCCGGTCGGTTGAAACCGCGAAGCTGAAGCGCATGAAGTGGTGGCCTTCCACCGGATCGAAATCGATGCCGGGCGCCGTGGCGATGCCGGTGTCTTCAAGGATGCGCATACAGAAGGCCATCGCGTCGTCGGTCAGGTGGCTGATGTCGGCGTAGATGTAGAAAGCCCCGTCCGGCGGCGCGATGCGGCGCAGCCCCATTTTCGGCAGCGCCTCCAGCAACAGGTCGCGGTTCCGCGTGTAGGTCGCGATATGGCCTTCCAGCTCGTCGCGGCACTCGAAGGCGGTGAGCCCGGCGTGCTGCGCGAGCGACGGCGGCGTCAGGAACAGGTTGCCCATGCGCGCCCGCGCCGCGCCGATCAGCTCCGGCGGCACAACCAGCCAGCCGAGCCGCCAGCCCGCCATGCTGAAGTATTTGGAGAAGCTGTTGACGACCAGTGTGTCGGCCGAGAACTCCAGCATCGAGTGCGCCGGACCCACGTAGCTGATGCCGTGATAAATCTCGTCGGAGATGATGCGGATACCGCGGCGGCGGCACACCTCGGTGATTGCGGCGAGTTCGTCTTTCGGGATGATCGTGCCCGTGGGGTTGGCCGGACTCGCGACGATCAGGCCTTCAGGTGCGGGCTCCAAAGCCTCGATCGCGGCGGCGGTGATCTGGTAGCGCTCCGCCTCGCCGCAGGGCAGCTCCACCGGCACCATGTGCAGCGCCTTCAGCGTGTTGCGATAGGCGACATAGCCTGGCCGCGCCAGCGCGACGCGCGCGCCGGGGTCGAACAGGCAGGAGAGCGCCATCACGAAGGCGGGGGAGGCGCCGCACGTGAGGATGATCTGCTCGGGATCGAGCGAGACGCCGTAGGTTTCCTGATAGTGCCGCGCGATGCGCGTTTTGAGCGGGATGCTTTCCCAATAGCCCATGCCGTCGGTGTCGAGCACCTTGTGCGCCCCGGCGATCGCCTCTGCGGGCGCGCCGGTTGAAGGCTGGCCGAACTCCATGTGGATGACCTGCCGCCCCTCCGCAGAAAGGCGGTGGGCAAGGCGGCTTATGGCAATGGCGTGAAAGGGATCGATCTCGGCAGTCATGGTTTCCGGTTAGTGGGGTGCGGAGACGCCTGCAAGGGGCCTGTGATCGCTGTCCGGGCTTGCAAAGTGCATCTGTTGGCAAGATTTTCCGCGCTATAGAGGCGCGGATAAGACGATGCTTTTCAATAGCTACGAATTCATCCTGCTGTTCCTGCCGGTCGCCGTGGCAGGATTCTTCGTGCTTGCGGGCGCGAGCACGCGGGCGGCGATGGGTTGGCTCGTCGCCGTGTCGCTGGTCTTCTACGGGTGGTGGAATCCGGCCTATCTGCCGCTTCTCATCGGCATCGCGGCCTTCAACTATGTTGTCGGGCGCGCTTTGTCCCGCAAGCCGTCGCGCTGGCTTCTGGGCTTCGGGATCGCCGTCGATCTCGGCACGCTCGGCTATTTCAAATACGCCGGTTTCTTCGTGTCGACGGTCGATTCGCTCACCGGTGCGAACTGGGCGATCGGCCCCATCGTCCTGCCGCTCGCCATCTCCTTCTTCACCTTCCAGAAGATCGCCTTCCTCGTCGATAGCCATCGCGGCCTCGCGCGCGACGTGGGCCCGCTCGAATATGCGTTGTTCGTGGCGTTCTTCCCGCAGCTCATCGCCGGGCCGATCGTCCATTACCGCGATGTGGTGCCGCAGTTCCGGTTGCCGGAAACCTTCCGGCCGATCGCCGAAAACTTCGCTGTGGGCGTCACCATCTTTGCAATCGGCCTGTTCAAGAAGGCTGTGCTGGCAGATGGCATCGCGGTCTACGCAACGCCGGTGTTCGATGCGGCGGAGGCCGGCCGCTCGCCGGACCTCCTCACCGCGTGGAGCGCGGCGCTCGCCTACACGTTCCAGCTCTACTTCGACTTTTCCGGCTATTCGGACATGGCGATCGGCGCCGCGCGTCTGTTCGGCATCCGGCTGCCGCTCAACTTCAACTCGCCCTACAAGGCGGCGAACATCATCGATTTCTGGCGCCGCTGGCACATGACGCTGTCGCGGTTCCTGCGCGATTATCTCTATGTTCCGCTCGGCGGCAACCGGAAGGGACGTGCGCGCCGCTATGCCAATCTGCTCGCGACCATGCTGCTTGGCGGCCTCTGGCACGGCGCGGGGTGGACCTTCGTGCTCTGGGGCGCGCTGCACGGCGCCTTCCTTGTCGTGAACCATGCGTGGCGGCGGCTTGCGCCCGCCGCGCTCACGGGTGCGCGCTTCTATCCGGTGGCGGCGTGGCTGCTGACCTTCCTTGTCGTGGTCGCGGCGTGGGTGCCGTTCCGTGCGCTTACGCTCGATGGCGCCGGGCGAATCCTTGCCGGGATGGCGGGGCTGAACGGGGTGTCGCTGCCCACCGCCATCTTCGTGCGCCTCGGGCCGCTGCGCGATGGTCTGGAGGCGCTTGGTGTCGAGGCTTCGGCCAGCGGGGGCGGTGCGTTCGTGGCGGTGTGGCTCTGGATCGCCGCCTTGTTCGCGCTCGCACGCTTTGCGCCTAACACGCAACAGATCATGGGCAGATACCGTCCCGGTCTCGGCTTCGAGGCTGCAGGCGCGGTGAGGTTGTTGTGGCGGCCGGCGGCCCGCTGGGCCATCCTGACAGGCGCGGTTGCCGCCGCAGGGCTGCTCGCGCTCAATCAGGTTTCCGAATTCCTCTACTTCCAGTTCTGAAGGCCGCACCCGTGAAACGCTATCTCGCCATCCTTGCCGCCACGGTGCTGGTGATTGTCACCGGCGTCGCGGGCCTGGCATGGCTCGTCGATCCCTATGCCTATTGGAATGCGCCCGTCATCGATGGCGTGAACCGCTACCGTCCTGCGGCCGGAAAGCACATGCTCGCCGTGAAGCTGCGGCAGTACGAACGGATGCAGCCGAACACGCTCGTTGCCGGAAACAGCCGCGTGTATGTCGGGATCGACCCCGGATCACGCACCTGGCCGTCCGAAATGCAGCCCGTCTACAACCTCGGCCTGCCGAGCGTCGGTATGCGCAACGTCGTCCAGGCTGTCGAAACCGCGCTCTTCACTCACCAGCCTCGCGCGCTTTTCGTTGGGCTGGATTTCATGAACTTCACGGTGGAACAGGCTGATTGGCACAAGGGCGGGTCTGTTGCGCTGCCGCCCAAGCCGGATTTCGCCGAGCGCGCGGCGCTCAATGCGAAGCTGTTGCTATCGCTCGATGCGCTCACCGATACAGTGGACGCCCTTCTCGAACAGCACAGCGCTTCGCCCGAAACGATAACGCCCGCCGGCTTCTATGGCACCGGCATCTATCCCGCCATCATAGCGGGGGAGGGCCACGCGGCGCTGTTTCGCCAACGCAACCGGGAGAATCTCGAATACTATCTGGCAGGCCCAAAGCGCGTGCGCTGGGGCCCCGAGCAGAACCCGGAGTTCGACGCGCTCGAAGATCTCGTGCAGACGGCGAAGGCCCGGCAGATTTCGCTCACCTTCTTCACCTATCCGTACCATGCCGACGTGCTGCTCAGCTACCAGAAGGCCGGGCTGTGGCCTGCCTACGAGGATTGGCTCCGCGATCTGGCGGCGTTTTCGGCGCGCACAGGTATCCTCACCTATATGTTCACGCGCGTCGATGAGGTGACCGGAGAAGCCGTGCCCGAAGATGGGGATACGAAAACGCGAATGCGGTGGTATTGGGAGGCCGGTCATTTCAAACCCGCACTCGGAGACCGCATGGTCCTCATCATGAATAGCTCGCTCGACGACCGGCTGGTGCTGACGCCGGACAATGTCGAGGCGCGGATTCGCGAACTGCGCGAAGGTCTTGCCGCTTACGGCAAGCAGCATCCCGCGGTACGGCGCATCGATGAGGCGTTCGAGGACGCATCACGGTGAAGCAGGCGCTGCTCGGGTCCATCCGCACGCTCGGCGGTTTTGCGGCGGCGCGCGCGCTGACGGCGCGAAAGCTGCGCATCCTCTGCTACCATGGCCTCTGGACGCTGGATGCGCGGCCGTTCGGCAACCGCCTGTTCATGCCGCACCGGCAGTTCGCCGATCGGATGAAGTGGCTTGCCGCCTCGCCCTATCCGGTGCTGCCGCTCGGCGAAGCGGTCGACATGCTCGCCGAAGACAGGCTGCCGAAGGGCGCTACCGTCATCACCATCGACGACGGCTGGTCCTCCACCTACACGCACATGCTGCCCGCGCTCGAAGCCTGCGGCCTTCCGGCGACCGTCTATGTCTCGACCTATTATGTCGAAAACGACGGCCCGGTGGCGAACGTCGTGGCGAATTATCTCGCCGAGCGCGCGCCTGCAGGCACCTATGACCTCGCCGGCGTCCTTCCCGGCCTCGAAGCGCCGCTCGTTCTGGGTGATGCCGCAAGCCGCGACAGGGCAGGGGACCGGCTGCGCACGGCCGTCGACGATGTCGGTTTCCAGCCCCGCATGGTCGGTCTCGCCGAAGTCGCGAACCGGCTCGGCATGGGTACGGAGCCGTGGTGGTCCGGGCGCCAGTTCCACCTGATGCGCCCTGAGGAGGTGCAGGATGCCGCCCGCCGCGGCCTCGACATCCAGCTCCACACACACCGCCACAAGGGCCTCCACCGCTACATCGACGCCCTGCCGCAGGAGCTTGCCGACAACCGCGCGTCGCTCGGCACCATGCTTGGCGGCGCGCATCAGGACCATTTCTGCTACCCGAGCGGCGGTTTCGACGCGCGCGGGGAGGCGATGCTCGCCGAAGCCGGGATCAAATCCGCAACGCTCGTCACCGAAGGCTTGAACGCGCCGGGTACGAACCCATATCGCCTGCGGCGGTTCCTGGACGGCCGGACGGTAAGCGAAGCGAGCATCGACGCGTACCTCTCCGGCATCCTCGACATCGCCGAGCGGCTACGCTAAACGCGCCCGCAAATCCGAAAGATCACGTGAGAAGGCGGCGGCGGCATGGCGTCCTACCAGTATAGTTTTGTGATGAAGGGTCTCACCAAGACCTTCCCCGGCGCGCCGAAGCCGGTTCTGAACAACATCCACCTGCAGTTCCTGCCCGGCACCAAGATCGCCATCATCGGCGTGAACGGCGCCGGCAAGTCGACGCTGATGAAGATCATGGCGGGCTACGACAAGGACTATCAGGGCGAGGCGTGGGCCGCAGACGGCGTCCGCGTCGGCTATCTTTCGCAGGAGCCTCAGCTCGATCCGACGAAGACCGTGAAGGAAAACGTCATGGACGGCGTTCGCCCGGTCGCCGACATGATGGATCGTTTCAACGAGATCAGCACCATCATGGCCGATCCGCCCGAAGACGCGGACTTTGACGCGCTGATGACCGAGATGGGCGAGCTTCAGGAGAAGATCGACGCCGTTGACGGCTGGACGCTCGACAACCAGCTCGAAATCGCCATGGACGCGCTGCGCTGCCCGCCGGGCGACGCGGGCGTCGAAAACCTCTCGGGCGGTGAGAAGCGCCGCGTGGCGCTTTGCCGGCTCCTGCTCGAAAAGCCCGAAGTCCTGCTGCTCGACGAGCCGACCAACCACCTCGACGCGGAAAGCGTGCAGTGGCTGGAAAGCCATCTCATCGAGTATCCGGGCAACGTCATCCTCGTCACCCACGATCGCTACTTCCTCGACAATGTCGTCGGCTGGGTGCTGGAGCTGGACCGCGGTCGCGGCCTGCCGTTCGAGGGCAACTACTCCAAGTGGCTTGAAGCGAAGGCCAAGCGCATGGAGCAGGAAGACCGCGAGGAAGAGGGGCGCCAGAAGGCGATCAAGGAAGAGCTGGAGTGGATCCGGCAATCGCCGAAGGCCCGCCAGACCAAATCCAAGGCGCGTATCAAGGCGTTCGACGAACTCGTTGAAAAGCAGAACGACCGCCGGCCAGGCGGTGCGCAGATCCTCATTCAGATTCCCGAGCGCCTTGGCAGCACGGTGATCGAGGCGAAGGGCCTCACCAAGGCTTACGGCGACAAGCTGCTGTTCGAAAACCTCGAATTCACGCTGCCGCCGGGCGGTATCGTCGGCGTCATCGGCCCGAACGGCGCCGGCAAGTCGACGCTGTTCAAGCTCATCACCGGGCAGGAAACGCCCGATAGCGGCTCGATAAAGATCGGCGACACGGTGAAACTCGGCTATGTCGACCAGAGCCGCGATCATCTCGATGCGAACAAGAACGTCTGGGAAGAGGTTTCCGGCGGCAACGAGCGCTTCTACTTCGGCAAGCACGACATCTCGACGCGGGCCTATGTGGGCGCTTTCAACTTCAAGGGCGTCGATCAGCAGAAGAAGGTCGGCCAGCTTTCAGGCGGTGAGCGTAACCGCGTTCACATGGCGAAGATGCTGCAAAAGGGCGGCAACGTGCTGCTGCTCGACGAACCGACCAACGACCTCGACGTCGAAACGCTGCGCGCGCTCGAAGAGGCGCTGGAGAACTTCGCCGGCTGCGCCGTGGTCATCAGCCACGACCGCTTCTTCCTCGATCGCCTCGCCACACACATCCTCGCGTTCGAGGGCGACAGCCACGTCGAATGGTTCGAAGGCAACTTCGAATCCTACGAGGAAGACAAGCGCCGCCGCCTCGGCGACGAAGCCGACCGCCCACACCGCATGAGCTACAAGAAGCTCACGCGGTAAGGGTACGTCAGTCGCAGAGCCTACGGTCTCCGTCGCTAAGGCTGGTGGTATTCGTGATGTTTCTGAGCGTCAATTCGCGCGCGATGAACGCTGACGTATAGGTGATGTCGCGTTCCGTGAATATCGGCGCGATGCTGCGCAGAATGCTGCTTCTCACCGGGAAGAACCACGGCGTGTAGCGATAGGTCACTTCGGCGACGAGCACGTTGTTCGGGTCCGTGACGATCATGCCGTTTACTTCGTCGATCGAATCGTCGTCCTCACCATCGCCTTCCTCGCCGATTGCGCTCGCCCGGGCGAGATCGCCCTCGCAGCGTTGCCAGCGGATCCAGTGCCCGTCGTCGTCGGCATTGCGCGTGACGGAACTGAGCACGATGCGACCATTTGTATCGAAATCGTCGAACGATGCAGACATCTGCGAACCCATGAACAGCGTGTTCACGTCCACTTCGTCGATACTTGCCCGATAACGTGCGGCAAGATCGGCGGTTGATGTTGCGATGCGCGAGAGCTGTTGGTGGGTCAGCGCGAGGTGGACAAGCTCAAGGCCGCCGAGCAGCGCAACCATCAGGAACGGCAACGCAAACGCGAACTCCATGAACGCGACACCGGACTCGTCGTCACGAAGTGGTGTCCGAACCTTTTGAAAGAGGCGAACCCGTTTCGTTGTCATGAAGGAATGCACTCCTCCTCGGGGGCGGGCACCTCGATATTGCTGAACGGCTCGTTCTTGATGATGGCATTGGCCTCGATGGTCATGTTTGCATTGCCGCCGTTGATGATGCCTGAGGTCAGCTTGAAGATCATCGGGTAGGTAACCGTCACGCCGTAATAAAGAATGTCTTCGGCATTGCCGAGATCGTCGCTGCCGCGATCTGCATCCCACTGTTCGTTCCCGTTGATATCGATGTAGCAGTCGCCCGGCCCTGGCTCGCCACCAAACGGCGCGACATCGGACGAAAGCGGTTCAGGCTGCCCGACGGCACCGAAGCTGGAATAGCTTCTGCGATCGATCTCTGCATGGGCGCCTTTGATCTGTCCGATCTTCGCGTCGAGGATCGCGTCAAGTTCCTCCGCGGTCGAGCCGCCGGTCGCGGCGAGACGCGAGACTTCACGAAGCGCGCCTTCCACGTTCGATTTCGCATAGGCGAGATAGCCAAGCTCGATCCCGCCCATCAGCAGCGTCATCATCGGCAGGCTGAGCAAGGCGAACTCGATGATGTAGCTGCCGCGTTCGTCCCGGCGGAGACGGCGAAGCGGATTGCGGAGGCGCATCATGGCGCGCTTACTTCGACACGCGCAGATAGCCGATGTTCTGCGCGATCTTCTGGAAGGCCTCGTTCAGATCTTCGGCGGTCTCCGCAACGTAGTAATCGTCCTCCGAACTCGCGCATTCTTTGATCGCGTTTTTGTCCGTCGTGCCGATCGAGGTGGAGAAGGCCACCGTCGAAACCTTGATGCCCTGCATCTGAGCCGCTTTGCAGATCATGAGGAAGCGCCCCCTGTGCTCGGCCTTGGGTTCCGCGGTGTCGGATTTGGTTCGGTGATCCCAAAGATACTGATTATATGCCGAATAGCTGATCCCGGGGTCGATTTCACCGTCGGACATGAAGACGATATAGCGGTTGACGCCGCGTTCTTCGCCCGTGTGTCCGGGTGCAAGGTAAGTGCTGTCGTTGGGGAACGGTGCGCCGGGGCTGATCAGCGCGAGACCCCAGTACATGCCGAGGTCGTGATAGGTGCCGCCTGTAGGTTTGAGGGCGTCGATATAGCTACCCAACGTCGTCACGCCGTCCGCATCGATCTGCGTAAGCAGCTTTGCCTCGTTCGGGCAATTTTTATTGGGGCCGGTCGTGGCGACGCCGTTTTTGTAGTGGCTTGTCGTTGTCAGGCTCGTGTAGCTCGTGTCATAGCGCACAGCCTTGCTCGTGTAGGTGTCGGATTTGTTCTCCATGCGCCAGTTCACATTGGCCCACGGCTGTTTGGTAATGTCCATGTAAGTCGCATTCGGGCGGTACTTATTGCCGGTAACGGTCGCGGTCCCGACCTTGTCCCCGGTCCACGGCAAAGCAAAGTACGGCCTCCATTTCGGTGCGACCTTTCCATCGAGCTCCGCTCCCGGCACGGCGTCGATGACGTCCCACGCACTCGCGGGAGTGGTCGTGTAGGGGGCGCTCGATGCGTTGATGGTCGTGACGGTGCTGCGGGCCTCGACGCAACCTTTCCACGCGTAGGGGTTGGCGGGCGTCGTTTCTGCAAGCCCGAGGGAAACGAACTGGTCGAGGTCCAGATTTTCATCGTCCCAAGAGCCCGTCACGGAATAGTTCTTCCAAGCGTATTTTCCGCTCACCGTCGCCATGTACGGCTCACCGATATTCGTTGAATACGGCTCACCCGAGTAATCGATGTAGTCGGGATTTTCAGCGTAGAGCAGCTTGCCGACGTTCACGCCCTGCGAATAGGGAACGATACCAACGCGCACACGAAGTCCGCTGCTGCTCAGCTGATCCTGAAGCTCTTTGAGGATGTCGAGAAATTCCTTGGAAGCGCCCTGCAGCGCGATCATGCGCTCGTTGTCGCTTCCGCTGTTTTTATTGACGTCCCATGCCATCGATCCGGTTACGTCAACGACGAGAACGACATCGACATTCACGCCGGAGCGGCGCGCCGAGCACTCGGCGTTGATATCCATCGACTGGATTCCCGCGATACGCAACAACTGCGTCGAAATCGTCGTAGCGAGCGTGATCGTGAGCTCGCCATCATCATCGACTTGTGCGGTACGCGTGATCTCGCTCGTGTCGAACTTGCCTTCGGGGAAGTTATAATCGAGGAACTTCTGGATTTCCTGATCGGCGGTCGAATTGTCGAGCACGGTGCCGCCGCTATCGGTATCGTCCTTCGTCATTACCTTCCGCCCCGCGAGCGCGGCCGCGTCGCAAGCTTGGGCGAGGCGGGCCTCTGCCATGTAGGCTCGGGTGAGGTCTACGCCGCCGCCGATCGCGCCGACGAGCGGGATCACGGATGCGGCCACGATGGCGAGCGCGTTGCCTTTTTGGTCGCGTCTCAGGCGCGAAAGAAAGGTCGACGACTGCATGGTTTTCATGCGATTGCCCGGCGTATTGCTGCCCAGCGACATAGTGTTCACCCCCGAAGTGCGCCGCCTGCAAGTAGGCGCATAATCAAGGATGCATAACGGGAAATGCCTAAGAAGCCGTTGAGGTGACTGGTTAATGACAGACGGGATCGGCGGAATTCCGGGCGTTGCCGAAACGATTTCCAAAGTGGAAGCGATTGTGCGGGCCGAAGATCGGGACCGCTACGTCGCGACGCTGTTCGCTCCGGCTGCCGCAAGGCCGCAACTTTTTGCGCTCCATGCCTTCGATCTTGCGCTCGCCGAGGTGGTGCGCACGACCACGGAGCCGCAGATCGGCATGATCCGGCTCGCATGGTGGCGCGACAGTGTTGAGAGTGCGCGCGAAAAGCCGATCACAGGAGAGCCCGTTCTCGCCGCCGTTGCGGCTGCCGCACTGGATACCGGAGGGCTCGCGGCGCTGGCCGAGGCGCACATGGACGTCCTCGACGGCGCCGAAATCGGCGAGAGCGGAGCGCAGCTTTTCCGCTGCGCCGCTGCGCTGCTCGGGGCGGAGGACGATGCCGGGCTCGCCGATGCCGGCCGCTTCTGGGCGCAGGCAAACGCGCGCCGCCGGGGCGCGGAGGCCGCCATTTCGATGCCTCACCGGATGCGCTTTGTGCCTCCTGTCCGGCCCGTCACCGCACTTGCAGCCGTCGCCCGGCGCGACGCCGCCGGCAAGCGGGAACCGCGCGGGGCGGCCGGACGGCAGTTCGCGATCCTGCGGCATGTGCTGACCGGCCGCGTCTGACAGGGAAAGTGTGACAGCGCCGAAACGAACCCGTTAGAGTGATTTCGAGGCAGGTGGAATCACCTGCCGGCTCGGAAATAACGGTAAACAAAAGATATTCTAGAGTCGTTCCGGTTCACTCAGAACCGGAACGACTCTAGACTTGCCGCTTCGAGTCGCATCGAGGGGGCAGGGATGACGATGGTTTGGCGCTGGGCGGTCGGCGGGATTGCGGTGACATTGCTTGTGGCCGCCGCCGTGGTGGTGAGCGGCGACGATGAGCAGGAGACCGCCGCCCTTCCGGAGCCTCCGGCAGCCATCGCCGCGCCCGCCGCGCTCCCCGAGCCGCCGCAGGCGAGCGAGGCGACGCGCGAGGAAAAGCGTTTCCGCCGCTACGACCGCGACCGCAACGCCAGCGTCAGCCGTGAGGAGTATCTGCGCGCGCGTCGGCAATCGTTCGACCGGTTCGATACGGATGGCAACGGCGTGCTCAGCTTTGCGGAATATGCCGTGAAGCAGAACGCGCGCTTCGATGACGCCGATGCCGACAGGTCCGGCGAACTCGTTGCGGCAGAGTTCGAAAAGACGCGAACGGTGCGAGCCGCGAAGTCGAAAGCCGAATGCAGCTGCGCTGACTAACTCGCCTTGGCGGCGATCCACTGGTCGAGATCGGCAAGTGCTCGCTCCGCGTAAGCCGCTTTGCGCGATTTCTTGGGAACGCGCGCGTCAAACGGCGGGAACAGGCCGAAGTTCACGTTCATCGGCTGGTAGGTCTCTGCCACCGCCTCGCCCGTGATATGCGCGAGCAGCGCACCGAGCGCCGTCGTGCGCGGCGGCAGGTCCGGCGCGTTGCCGAGTGCATCCGCTGCCGCGAAGCGCCCTGCCATCAGGCCGACTGCAGCGCTTTCGATATAGCCTTCGCAGCCGGTGATCTGCCCGGCGAAGCGGATGCGCGGATCGGACTTCAGGCGCAGGCTTTCGTCGAGCAGCACCGGCGATTTGATGAACGTGTTGCGATGAAGCCCGCCCAGCCGCGCGAATTCGGCGTTTTCGAGGCCGGGGATGCTGCGGAAGATGCGCACCTGCTCGGCATGGCGCAGCTTCGTCTGGAAGCCGACCATGTTCCAGAGTGTGGCGGAAGCGTTATCCTGGCGGAGCTGGACGACGGCGTAGGCCTTCTTCCCCGTGCGCGGGTTGGTGAGGCCGACTGGCTTCATCGGCCCGAAACGCAGCGTTTGGGCCCCGCGCTCCGCCATCACCTCGATCGGCATACAGCCTTCGAAATAGGGGGTGTTCGCCTCCCATTCCTTGAACACGGTCTTCTCGCCGGTCAGCAGCGCGTCGATGAAGGCACCGTACTGGGCCTCGTCCATCGGGCAGTTGATATAGTCCTTGCCGTCGCCCTTGTCGTAGCGGGACTGGAACCACGCGGTTTCCATGTCGATGCTTTCGCGGTGCACGATGGGTGCGATGGCGTCGAAGAAGGCAAGGGCGTCTTCGCCCGTCTGCGCGCGGATCGCTTCGGCGAGTGGTGCGGCGGTCAGCGGCCCGGTGGCGATGATCGTCTGACCCCATTCGGGCGGCGGCAGGCCGTCCACGCGCTCGCGGCGGATTTCGATCAGCGGTTCGGCTTCGATGGCGGCGGTGACGCGCGCCGAGAAGTCGTCGCGGTCCACGGCCAGCGCCGAGCCCGCGGGCACCCGCGCGGCGTCTCCGCAGCCGAGGATCAGCGAGCCAAGCCGTCGCATCTCTTCATGCAGCACGCCGACGGCACTCGCATTCGGATCATCCGACCGGAAACTGTTGGAGCAGACGAGCTCGGCAAGGCCGTCGGTATGATGCGCGTCCGTGCCTTGCACAGGGCGCATTTCGTGCAAAACGACAGGAACGCCCGCGCGCGCGAGCTGCCATGCGGCTTCCGAACCGGCGAGGCCGCCGCCGATGACGTGAACGGGTGTCTTCATGCGCGCGGAGATATGGGGAAGGGGTGGCTGCGTCCAGTGTTGCATGGTCGCGCGCTCTTTGCGATGAGCCTTGGCGAATGTCGCGCCGCATCCTGATCGTCACGGGGCTGTACCCGCCGAACGCCCCCACGGCGACCGTGCGCGCGCCGAAGTTCGCGCGTTTCCTGCTGGATCGCGGCCACGACGTTCGCGTGCTTTCAGGGCGGAATCTGCAGTTTCCTGCCGCGGTCGACCCCGAGATTCCCGCCGAGCGCATCACCGCCGTGCCTTATGTGCGGCGTGGACGGACCGCGCCGATGACGGAGGCCGATCAGCCGAAGTCCGGCGCAAAGGCCGGCGTGGAAACCGCCGCGGAGCCGGGCGGGCTGCGGCGGCTCCTCTGGCAGCTCTCCTACTTGCCTGACCCCCACATCACCTGGATCGACCCGGCGGTCGAGGCCGCACTGGCGTGGGACTGGAAGCCCGATGCGATCTTCTCGACCGGGCCGCCGCATTCGAGTCACATGGCGGCGGCGCGGCTGTCGCGTGCTTGGGGCGTGCCGTTTGTGGCCGAACTCCGCGATCTCTGGGCGGACAATATCTACCAGAACGAGAGCTTCATCGCGAACCGCGTGAATCGCTGTATGGAACGGCGCGCGCTGTCGAAGGCGGCTGCATTGGTGGCGGTGACCGAGGGCAGCGCCGAAATCCTCGCACGGCGTTACGGAAAGCCCGTCATCTGTGCCGCAAATGGCTACGACCCGGCGGATTTCGTTGGCCTCGAAGACGCGGCGGCGCTGGATGCCGGGCGGCTCACCATCGTCCACGCAGGCTCCACCTACAACGGTGGCCGTTCGCCCGAGCCGCTGCTCGCGGCGCTCGCGCTCCTGAAGCCTGATCCGGCGAAGCTCGTCGTACATTTCTGGGGCGAGGACAGCCACGTACCGATGGCGATGGCCGAGCGCGCGGGTGTCGCGCATCTGGTGCAGGCGCATCCCCCGATCGGGCGCGGCGAGGTGCTGCGCATCGAGCGCGCGGCGGATATCCTTCTGCTGCTGCGCTTCTCGACCGAGGGCGAAAAACACGTCGTCGCGGGCAAGCTCTACGAATATGTCGGCGCGCGGCGTCCCATCCTCTGCCACGGCCAGCAGGAAGGCGAGGCGGCGGATATTATCCGGCGCACCGGCATCGGCCTCGTCAGCAACGATCCGGCGACAATCGCCGGCTGGCTCTCGGAAAAGCTGGCCGAGCGTGCGAACGGTCGCCTTCCCGACCTTCCGGCAGGCGCGGCCGACGGGCTGACGCGCGCCGCGCAGTTCGAAAAGGTCGAAGCCTTGCTCGACCAAAGCTTGTCGAACGCCAAGAAAGTCTAGCTTTTCCGGGGTGCGCGGCATTCCTATCAGCGGTCGAATGAAATCCGCGCTCATCATTCGTCACGTCCCCTACGAAGGCGTCGCCGGCTTCCGCAAACCCATCGAGGACGCGGGCTACGCCGTCGATCGCATCGACGTGACCGACGCGGCGTTCTCCTCCGTGGACCTTTCGGCGCCGGACCTCGTCATCATGATGGGCGGGCCGATGGGCGTGTACGAGGCGGAGCAGTATCCGTGGATTTCCTGCCAGCTCCGGCGCCTCGCCGGGCGGCTGGATGCGGACAGGCCAACGCTCGGCGTCTGCTTCGGCGCGCAGATGATGGCTGCGGCGCTTGGCGCCCGCGTCTTTGCCGGTCCCGTGAAGGAGGTCGGCTTCAAGCCCGTGTCGATCAGCGCCGCAGGCGCGGATTCGCCGCTCCGCCACGTGCATGACGTGTCGGTCTTGCACTGGCACGGCGATACGTTCGATCTGCCGCGCGGCGTCGAGCTGCTCGCGTCCAGCGACGCCTATGCGCATCAGGCGTTCCGGCGCGGGCGCAACCTGCTCGCGCTCCAGTTTCATGCCGAAATGGGCGAAGACCCGCGCTTCGACGCCTGGATCGACGAATGGCCGGAATCGGTGCTCGAAGCCGGCAAGGACATCGAAGCGATGCGCCGCGAGCATGACGAACTCGGCCCCGTCGCCGTCGCTGCGGGCCGGCGCATGATCGAAGAGTGGCTGGAAGGCATCCGCTAGCGGGCGCGGACGTCACCCAATCGTAACGCTGGCCTTCACGCGCGCGCGCATGTAGAGACCTAACGGCATACCAAGAACAAATCCCCGAGAGCGTACAGGAAACCGAGTGGACGCCCCAGAGACCAGCGGCGCCGAGCCGTCCGATATCCGCCCCATCTCCATCGTCGAGGAGATGAAGACGAGCTATCTCGATTACGCGATGAGCGTGATCGTGGCGCGTGCGCTGCCTGATGTTCGCGACGGTTTGAAGCCCGTCCATCGCCGTATTCTCTATACCGCCTACGAAAACGGCTTCACGTCGAACAAGGCCTATCGCAAATCGGCCCGCATCGTCGGCGACGTGATGGGTAAATACCACCCGCACGGCGACAGCGCGATCTACGACGCCTTGGTCCGCATGGCGCAGGACTGGTCGATGCGCGTGCCGCTGATCGACGGTCAGGGCAACTTCGGCTCGATGGACCCGGATGCCGCGGCGGCGATGCGCTACACCGAATCGCGCCTCGCCAAGGTCACCGACGAGCTTTTGACCGATCTCGACAAGGATACGGTCGATTTCGTCCCGAACTACGACGGCTCTGAAAGCGAGCCTTCGGTGCTTCCGGCGCGCTTCCCGAACCTGCTGGTGAACGGCGCGGGCGGCATCGCGGTCGGCATGGCGACCAACATCCCGCCGCACAACCTCGGCGAGGTCGTGGCGGCGGCGGTGGCGTTCATCGACAATCCGGCGATCACGGTCGAGGAGCTCATGGAGTTCGTGCCGGCGCCGGACTTCCCGACCGGCGCGATGGTGATGGGCAAGGGCGGGCTTTTGAGCGCCTACACCACCGGGCGCGGCTCGGTGATCATGCGCGCGCGCAGCGTGATTGAGGATCGGCGCGGCGACCGCCGCCAGATCGTGCTCACCGAAATCCCGTTCCAGGTCGGCAAGGCTGGCCTCGTCGAGAAGATCGCCGAGGCGGTGAAGGACAAGCGTATCGAGGGCGTGTCCGACATCCGCGACGAATCGAACCGCGAAGGCGTCCGTGTCGTCATCGAGCTGAAGCGCGATGCGACCCCCGAAGTGGTGCTGAACCAAGTGTACCGCTTCACCCCGGCCCAAACGAGCTTCGCCTTCAACATGCTGGCGATCCGCGGCGGCCGCCCGGAACTCCTGAACCTCCGCGACATCATCGCGGCGTTCATCACCTTCCGCGAGGAAGTGATCACCCGCCGCTCGAAGTTCGAGCTCAACAAGGCGCGCGACCGCGCCCACATCCTGCTCGGTCTCGTCGTCGCCGTGTCGAACCTCGACGAGGTCGTGCGCATCATCCGCGGCAGCTCCAACCCCGCCGAAGCGCGCGAAACCCTGATGGCGCGCGAGTGGGCGATCGGCGAAATCCGGCCCTATCTCGAGCTCGTCGAGGCCGTGGAAGACGCCGTCTACGGCGACACCTACAAGATGAGCGAGACGCAGGTCCGCGCCATCCTCGATCTGCGCCTCCACCGCCTCACCCAGCTCGGCCGCGACGAGATCGGCGCCGAACTGAAGGAATTGGCGGTTTCGATCGCCGAGCTGCTCGCCATCCTCGGGGATCGTGCGAAGCTCTACGCGGTGATGCGCGAGGAGCTCGTCGCCGTCTCGGAAAGCTACGCGACGCCCCGGCGCACCGAAATCGTGCCCTACCTCGACGACATCGATGATGAAGACCTCATCGAGCGCGAGGAGATGGTCGTCACCGTCACCATGGGCGGCTACATCAAGCGCACGCCGCTGGGCAGCTTCCGTTCGCAGCGGCGTGGCGGCAAGGGCCGCTCCGGCATGAACACGAAGGACGAGGATGCGATCACGAACCTGTTCGTGACGCTTACCCACACGCCCGTGCTGTTCTTCTCCACGGCGGGCAAGGTTTACCGCATGAAGGTGTGGAAGCTCCCCGAAGGCGCGCCGCAGGCACGCGGCCGGGCGATGGCGAACCTGCTGCCGCTGGCGGATGGCGAAGTCATCTCCACCGTGCTGCCGCTCCCCGAGGACGAGGCGGAGTGGGGCAAGCTCCACGTGATGTTCGCCACCGCGAAGGGCACCGTGCGCCGCAACTCGATGGATGCGTTCACCAACGTGCCCTCGAACGGCAAGATCGCCATGCGCTTCGACGAGGACAGCGACGACCGCCTGATCGGCGTGGCGCTGCTCACGGAGGACGACGACGTTCTGCTCGCAACGCGGCAGGGCAAGGCGATTCGCTTCTCCGCGACCGACGTGCGCGAGTTCCAGAGTCGGACGTCGACCGGCGTGCGCGGCATGACGCTGAAGGGCGATGACGAGGTGATCTCGCTCTCCATCCTGCGCGGCTTCGCAGCGACTCCGGACGAGCGCGAGGCCTACCTCCGCGCTGCGCCGTGGAAGGACAACGAGAACGAACCGACGCTCAAGCCGGAGCGTATGGCCGAGTTCACGGCGGCGGAGGAGTTCATCCTCACCGTCTGCGCGAACGGCTACGGCAAGCGCACGTCTGCCTACGAATACCGCCGTTCGAACCGTGGCGGGCAGGGCATCGGCAACATCGACAACATCGCGCGCAACGGGCCGGTGGTGGCGAGCTTCCCGGCGCACGACGGCGAGCAGCTCATGCTCGTCACCGATCAGGCGAAGATGATCCGCCTCGGCCTCGATACGCTCCGCGTCATCGGCCGCAACAGCGCCGGCGTGCGCCTGTTCAACGTCGCCGACAACGAACACGTCGTCTCCGCCGCCAAGATCGAAACCGATGGCGAGGACGAAGGCGAGGGCGAGGGCGAAGGCGCCGAGGAAACAGAAGTCGCACCCGCCACGGAATGAGCCCCACCGCCTACAAGATCCTCACGCGGGGCGAGTGGCAAAGCCTGAACGCCGAAGGCACGTTCGCCGGCGCCCCGGTCGATCTCGCCGACGGCTACATCCACCTCTCCGCACCCGATCAGGTGGCGGAAACGGCCGCAAAGCACTTCGCGGGCCGGGACGATCTCGTGCTCGCCGAAGTCGATCTCACGAAGCTCGAAGGCGTGAAGTGGGAACCCTCACGCGGCGGCCAACTCTTCCCGCACGTGTATGGCGCGCTGCCATTTTCCGCCGTCATCCGAGCGCAAGCGCTATGGGTCACAGGTGACGGGGGGATGGAGATTGTGAGCAGTTTGGAAGTCAAAAGTTAAGCGCGTTAGGCGTGACCCCCGTTCCTTTTTTTATCAAGTGTCCTTTGGAATGCAGCCAAATCCATTTGTACTCGCCCTAGGCGGGAAAGCGCCCCTTTGAACTGTTTCGCGTTGTCAGCAAACGTGTCCATATCAGTTGGAAAGGGGCCACCGAACGTCAGCATCAAGGACGACCTATACTTCTTTGGGTTCCACCCAGACCCCGTTGTGACAACCCTGCCTGGATAGAATCTGGGGCTTTTCCAGCGAAATTTCCCTGAGATGAAATTCGGAGTTTTGTAATTTATACAGCGGCTAACTTTTCCGTTTACATATAGTATGGCTTGGTCATTGTGTTTTATGACCAACATTATTTTTGGGGACGCAAAAGAGGATATTTTATTGTAAGGTAATCCAAAATAGAAAGAGTTCTCGATTTTTATATTTTGTCCGTCCAAGAAGCGGAGCTCAACGTCGGAAGATGCGGTGTCGATATATAGGGTGCCCACTCCCTCTAAATCGCAGACGTCTTCGTTTCCTGCGCCAAAGTAAAAAGATGCGTAAAATACAAAATCGTTAGGAAACTTGCTAGTTCCGAAATAAAATGTATCTTCGTTCAGAAGGACGTCTGGCTCTGCCAGTGACCATAGCAATTCATAAGGATTGGTTGCTATATTTCCTCTTTTCATGCATTCTCTTATTAGATTCATATCCCAAGTACATCCTATAAGATTATGATCTTGGGATATTTTCCTAAATGCGTTGTCATGATTTTCTGCTTTTTGAAATGGTAAAAGTATAAACTTTTTCTCCAAAATGTCTCGAACGAGATTTTTTATATCATGTTTGCTTATTCTTGAAATTGATGAAGCTCTATCTATTATTTCGTTGTACTGATTTTCTAGTATTAATCCGGAGAGGTGGTCCTGATTCTTTATGGTTTCCAAAAGTCTACTGGAAAAGTTGGATCTATTGAAAATGGCGTTCATCACCACATTTGCGTCGATCAAGACTCGCCACATATATCCCCCATTGAACGGCTCTGGCGTTATTGTGACACGTCAGATCGATATGGATTAACTATCGAATTAGCTTCGCAAGATGAATTCCGGAGACATCAAGAAATCCACTCTTGCAGTGTGTCCAGTCATCTTGCCTTGAACTACGTGACTATGGTGAACTGCACGGCAGTATCCAAAAGGGCGACTATCAAGGCAGCGCATATCCCACGGTCGATTGTGCAATCAGTTCGTCTTCGCTATCCTGCCAGATGCAAACATCAACGGTTGCGAGCCGTCGTCCCAGTTTCAAAAGGCGCGCATCGGCAAAGATCGTCTGAAATTTGCAGGAGCGCAGGAAGTTGATGTTGAGCGCGTTCGTCACGGCCATGGCTTCCGGTCCATGGTGCGCCGCGATGATGGCGTAGGCCGCGACGTCCACCAGCCCCATCAGCGTCGGCCCGGAAACGATGCCGCCGGACCTCAACATAGACTCGTCGGGGTCGAGCCGCATCCTCAGATGGTTGAGCGACAGCATGTCCACCGTGCCCAGCTTGGCGCGGACCTCGGCAGGAAAGGCGTCGTGAAGGAAGGCCGTAACTTGGTCTTCGGATAGCTGGAGCTGGAGCGGTGCGCGATTGGGCAGGTTCATACGGTCCCCTATAGCCTACCGCCCCTCAGCCTCCAGCTTCTGCCGTACCCCCACGAAGATTAGGATTTGCCCTGCCGCATAGAGCGGCCAGATGAGGAGTGCCGCCTGATCCGGGTCCATGCGGCCGCCGAGGCGCGCGAAGATGAAGGCGTCGGAGGCGAGGAACAGGATCGCGCCGATTCCCGTCCGGTAGCGTGGGAAGCGGCTCGTCCACGCGGCCGCCGCCATTGCTGCGAGCAGGAAACTGTAGAGTGCGATCCCCGCGTTCGCGGCCGGTCCCGCGATCAGGTAGAGGAAAGCGGCCGAGAGCAGCAGTGCAAGCGCCGCCCCGCGCTGGCTGATGGGCATCGGCCCGGCCCGCCGGTTGCGAAGGTAGAGCCAGATCGCGACCACATGCCCTGCGGCGAACGCCGCCGCGCCGATCATCAGGTCGAATTCGAGCAGCATGTCGCCAAGCGCGCCGAAGGCCATGACGCCTGCGAACAGCCAGCCGTCGGTGCGGCGCGCGGCCATAGCGGCGGCGATGGCGAGGATGGTGACGCAGGCGCCTTTCAGGGCGACGTGCGCCGCGAAGGGCAGCCCCGCGTTCATGGCGAGGAAGTAGGCCGCCGCAGCGATTGCGGCGAGGCTTGCGGGAAGCGCGATGCGTTGAGCCATGGCAGGATCACCCCCGGGGATCGAGTCGTGCTATGGATTTAGCAGATTATCGCGCGCTTACACGCCTGAACGAGGTTCAAGCGCGGTTCACCATGGCTGTGCCATCCATGCATCGCATCAAGGCTTGACGCAGACCGTCACGGGCGCGACATGCTGCGGCGGCATATTCGGCTTTTCCCGGCGATTTTTCGGGAACTTGCACTGGGGAGACTGGACGGATGAAGATGGTTTCACGCACGGCGCTCGGCTTCGCGCTTGCACTCGGCATTGCGAGCGGCGCCATGGTTGCGCCCGCGATCGCCAAGGAGAAGGACAAGAAGGAAGCGGGCCCCGAGCAGCGCAAGTTCAAGTTCTCCAAGAAGGCGCAGAAGGCGCTGGGCGAAGCGCAGGCCGCGCAGCAGAAGGGCGACAACGACACCGCGCTCCTCAAGATCCGCGAAGCCGAAGCTCTCGCGGAGACGCCTGACGACAAGTACATGGCGAACGCGCTCAAGATTAACGTTGCGCTTGCGAAGCAGGACAACGCGATGCTTGCAGAGGGGCTGCAGGGCTCGATCGACAGCGGCAGCTCGACCCCCGAGGAAAAGCTGAAGTTCCAGCGCAGCCTCGCCGCGCTCGCGGTACAGAAGAACGACGTGCCGGGCGCGATCAAGGTCTATGAAGCGATGGCGGCCGAGCATCCGGGCGATGCCGATATCGTCGTTGGTCTCGGCGAGATGTATAACCGCGCCGGCCGCACACCGGAGGCGGTCGCCACGATCGACAAGGCGATCAAGGCGAAGCAGGCGGCGGGCCAGCCCGTCGAGGAAGCCTGGTACAAGCGCGCGCTCGCGCTCGCCTACGACGGCAAGCTTGCGAACCAGGTGCTTCCGGCGTCGCTCGCGCTCGTGCAGGCCTATCCGTCGCCGACGAACTGGCGCGACGTGCTGGTGATCTTCCGCGAAACGTCGGGTCTCGACGATCAGGGCAACCTCGATGTCATGCGCCTGATGCACGACACGAACTCGCTCACCGGCGAACGCGACTACTTCGAATATGCCGAAACCGCGGACAAGCGTGGTCTGGCGGGTGAAGCCAAGAGCATCATCGATGCCGGTGCGGCGAAGGGCGCGCTCTCGTCCAGCAAGCCGTACGTGAAGGAACTCGTCAACATCGTCACGCCGAAGGTGAAGAGCGACCGCGCCTCGCTTCCGGGTCTCGAGAAGGAAGCGCGCGCCGACAAGACCGGCCGCATGGCGAAGGCCACGGCGGACGGTTACCTCGGCTACGGCGAGAACGCCAAGGCGGCGGAGCTGTACCGGCTGGCGCTCCAGAAGGGCGGCGTCGACACGGCCGAGGTCAACACCCGCATCGGCATCGCGCTCGCGCGCAGCGGCGACAAGGCCGGGGCAGAGTCGGTCTTCAATTCGGTGCAGGGCGGCAAGCGCGCCGACATCGCGAAGTTCTGGCTCGCGCACCTGAACAGCAAGGGTGGCACGCAGACGGCATCGACCGTGAACTGATCCACCTGCGGACAGCTTCGAAAAGGGCGGTGCCTCGGCTCCGCCCTTTTTGTTTGCGGCAGCGGCCGGGGCTATATAAGCCGGAATACAGCAAAATGATCCACGCAGCCCGCATCGTCTCCCTCGTCTTGCTCGCCCTGCTCGGCGCCCTCCCGGCACGCGCCGAAAGTCCCGCCCCCGTCGTCCTCGCCGCCGCCTCGCTGCAGGAAGCGCTGAGCGAGGCGGCGGATGCCTGGGCGAAGCAGCGCCACCCGCGCCCCGTGCTCTCGTTCGCCGGATCCTCGGCCCTCGCGCGGCAGATCGAGGCAGGCGCCCCCGCCGATCTCTTCATCTCGGCCGATGAGGAGTGGATGGACCATCTCGAACAGCGGAGCCTCTTTGCATCCGGCAGCCGCCGGGTTGTCGCGGGCAACCGGCTGGTCCTGATCGCGCCTTCGGATTCCTCCATCACGCTTAGGATCGCGAAGGGCTTCCCGCTCGCCCGCGCGCTCGGCACCGGGCGGCTGGCGATGGCCGATCCCGCCGGCGTTCCCGCCGGACGCTACGGCCGCGCTGCGCTCGAGTCGCTCGGTGTCTGGACCGCGGTCGAACCGCGCGTGGTGCGATCCGAGAACGTGCGGGCCGCGCTCGCGCTCGTCGAGCGCGGTGAGGCGCCGCTCGGCATCGTCTACGCGACGGATGCCGCCGCGTCGCGCAAGGTCCGCGTTGTCGGCGTGTTCCCGGCATCGAGCCATCCGCCGATCCGCTATCCCGCCGCACGGCTGAAGGCGGCGCAGGCGAAGGATACCTCGGCATTCCTCGCGTTTCTCGGCTCGCGTCAGGCCCGGGCCATTTTCGTCCGGCACGGCTTTTCCACGCCCTGATGCTCTCGCCTGCCGAGCTTGAGATCCTGCTGCTGACGCTTAAGGTCGGTATCTCGGCCGTGCTGGTCACGCTGCCCATCGCCTTCGCGTTCGCATGGCTGCTCGCCCGCGCGACCTTCCCCGGCAAGGTGCTGCTCGACGGCCTCGTGCACTTGCCGC
Organism: Sphingosinicella xenopeptidilytica; assembly: GCF_042676985.1. Lineage (NCBI taxonomy): Bacteria > Pseudomonadati > Pseudomonadota > Alphaproteobacteria > Sphingomonadales > Sphingosinicellaceae > Sphingosinicella > Sphingosinicella xenopeptidilytica. Next base: position 680,154 of record NZ_JBHTIK010000002.1, read on the forward strand.
TCGTGCTCCCCCCGGTCGTCACCGGCTGGCTGCTGCTGCTTGCGTTCGGACGGAACGGCCCGGTCGGCGCATGGCTGGAGGACTGGTTCGGCATGACGGTGATGTTCCGCTGGACCGGTGCCGCCATCGCCGCAGCAGTGATGGCGCTGCCGCTGATGGTGCGGGCGCTGAGGCTCTCCATCGAGAACGTCGATCGCGGCCTCGAAAGCACCGCGCGCACGCTCGGTGCGAGCCGGGCGCGTGTGTTCTTCTCGGTCACGCTACCGCTGTCCATCCCCGGCGTACTTGTCGCCTCGGTGCTCGGCTTTGCGCGCTCGATCGGCGAGTTCGGCGCAACGATCACGTTCGTGTCGAACGTGCCGGGCCAGACGCAAACCCTGCCGCTCGCCATCTACAGTGCGCTCCAGCTTCCGGGCGGGGAGGGGCAGGTGCTGCGCCTCGCCGCCATCGCCATCGCGTTGTCGCTGGCGGCACTCGTCATCTCCGAAATCCTGGCGCGCCGTACCGCAAGGGGGCGCCATGTCCTTTGATGTCGACGTCACGCGCCGCGTCGGCGAAACGCAAGTATCCGCCCGCTTTTCAGGAAGCGGGCTCGTTGTGCTCTTCGGTCCGTCAGGCGCGGGCAAGACATCGGTGCTCAACATGGTGGCCGGCCTGCTCACGCCCGAGCGCGGTCATGTCCTCATCGGCACGGAGACGCTGTTCGATGCCGCGGCCATCGACGTGCCGCCGGAGCGCCGTCGGCTGGGCTATGTGTTTCAGGATTCCCGGCTTTTCCCGCACCTCCGGGTTCGCGAGAACCTGCTCTACGGCCACCGCCTCGCACGGCCGGAAGACCGCTGGATGGCCTACGACGACGCGGTTCGGCTGCTCGACATCGCGCACCTGCTCGATCGGTGGCCAAAGGGACTTTCGGGTGGCGAAGCGCGCCGTGTCGCCATCGGCCGCGCTCTGCTTTCGGGGCCGCGCGCGCTGCTGCTGGACGAACCTCTATCGTTTCTCGATCGGGCCCGCCGCGAGGAGGTGCTCCACGTCATCGAACGCATCCGCGACAGCCTCAAGCTGCCCATCCTTTACGTCACGCACGACGAGCGCGAGGTGGAGCGGCTGGCGACGCAGATCATCGAGATCGGTTGATGCCTGTTAAGAAGTTCTTTCCAATATGAAAGTAGATTGCGGCTGATTTCCAGGGGGAACTGGCCGTGACTTTTAAACTGTCGCTCGATCCGGGCGAAAAATTCGCCATCAACGGTGCCGTCATCGTCAATGGCGATCGGCACGCTGTGCTGACGGTCGATAATCAGGCCGGGGTGCTTCGCGACAGCGACGTTATTCGCGAGGACGAGGCACGCACGCCGGCGACCCGCCTGTATTTCGTCTGTATGCTGTCCTATCTCGATGCAGACGCGGCGGACAGCCACTATCCACGTTTCAGCGAGCATATGGATGCGTTCATGGAAGTGGTGGAAAACCCGCGTGTGCGTCTCATCTGCGCGCAGGTCAGCCTCGCGATGATGAACCGCGAATATTACCGCGCGCTTTCGGGCTGCCGCGAACTCATCGCGTATGAAACGCTGATCCTCGGCGACATCGACGTCGAGCAGCGGCTGGAGAGCCGGGCGTAACGGGCACAAGCTCGGTCGGCCTCCGTCGACGCTTGTCATGCCGTCATGGAAAGCCTGCAGGCGAAGGCTTGGCAGGCCGGAGTGCGGCCTCTAGCGTCGCACCCATGCCTATATACCGATTTCCCTTTCCGCTTCCGGCCCTTCTGTTGCTCGCAGCTTGCGCGACAGGCGCGCGCGACGTGCCCATCGTTACGCCCGAGGGCATAGCCGCGCACGTCACGGAACTTGCGTCAGACGCTTATGAAGGCCGCGCGCCTGGAACCGCGGGCGAGGTGAAGACGCTTGCCTATATCGAAACGGCGTTTCGTGGTGCGGGACTACAGCCGGTTTCGCCGCGAAGCTATCGTTCACCCGTGCCCTTGCTGAAATCCGAGGGTACTACCGGCCGCATCTCGGCGGGATCCGTGTTCGTGGAAAACGGCGAGACTGCAGTGGTTCGGGCCCCGCTGACGGAGGCGAGTGCCGCCGCGAAGGGCGACATCGTGTTCGCCGGCTATGGCATCGTTCTTCCCGATCAGGGGCGCGACGACTTCGCCGGGCCTGATCTCAACGGCAAGATTGTGTTGGTTTTCGCGGGCCTTCCCGATGGAACCGTCGAACCGTCGGAGGCCATGCGCCAGGAATCTGCGCGTGCTGCAAAGCTGGAGAACGCCGCACGTGCCGGCGCGGCCGGAGCCATTCTCGTTTATGATGCGCCGCCGGAGGATGACGCCTGGCAGCGCGCGCGCACAGTTGCGGGGCGGGCCGAGTTGCAGATTGACGCGCCGGCAGCGGCGCAGCCTCTGCTTTATGCCGTCGTTGGCCGTGAAGCCGGAAGCGCTTTGGCGCGGGGCCTCGGCACGGACCTCCCGGCACTGAAAGCCGAAGCTGCGATGGCGGGCTTCAGGCCGAGAACGCTCGGCTCCGGTGCGCTTTCCGCCGAAAACCGAGTCACGCGATTCACGTCATACAATCTGGCCGGCGTGCTCCGGGGGCGTAAGCACCCGAACGAATACATCGTCTATCTCGCCCACTGGGATCACCTCGGTCACTGCGGAACCGGTGTCGACACGATCTGCAACGGGGCGGTCGACAATGCGAGCGGCGTCGGCGGCCTCATCGAACTCGCAGAGGCGTTTGCGAAGGGCAGGCGTCCTGAACGCTCCGTGCTGTTCCTCGCTACGACCGCCGAGGAAAGCGGACTGCTGGGTGGCAAGTACTTTGCGACGTCAGGCCCCGTCGATGCAGGGCGGATGGTCGCCGCGTTTGGCCTCGATACCATCGCCGCGAACGGCCCCTCTGATGATGTCGTCGTACTGGGGCAGGGGCTCACCAGTCTCGACGCACGGCTGGCTGAGGCTGCGAAGGCGCAGGGCCGCCGGATCATGGCGATGCCCGATGTCCAGAGTTTCTACGCGCGCTCCGACCATTTCGCCTTCGCTGAGGTTGGTGTTCCCGCTGTCATCGCAACGGGTATCTTTGCGGGCGGCGACTTTGGCGAATACATGGGCAAGCACTACCACCAGCCCTCGGACGCGGTAACGCTGCCAATCGATTATCGCGGTGCGGCCGCCGACATGAACCTCCTGCTCGGCGTTGGTCAGGGCCTTGCGAACAGCCGCGAATGGCCCACATGGACGAAATCGTCGCCATATCAGCGGCGACCGTAGCAATTCCCGGAAACCGGTGGCATAAGCCCGCCACCTCGAAAATCGGCAACAAGGAAAACGGCATGGACATCCGGCTCGGACTCACTTTCGATGATGTCCTGCTGGTGCCCGGCGAGTCCGAGGTTCTGCCGAGCGAGACCGATCTCTCGACGCGCGTGACGCGTGAAATTTCCCTGAATGTTCCGATACTTTCCTCGGCGATGGACACGGTGACCGAGGCCGACATGGCGATCGTGATGGCGCAGGTCGGAGGGCTCGGCGTCTTGCATCGGAACCTCACGATCGAGGAGCAGGCGCAGGCCGTGCGTCAGGTGAAGCGCTTCGAATCGGGCATGGTGGTGAACCCGGTGACGATGCACGCGGACGAGACGCTCGGTGAAGCGCTCGACCTGATGAAGCGCCACCGGATCAGCGGCATCCCGGTTGTCGAGCGCAGCCCGAGCGGCCAGCCCGGCAAGCTCATCGGCATCGTCACCAACCGCGACGTCCGCTTCGCCGAACATCCCGAGCAGCCGATCAGCGAGCTGATGACGAAGGACAACCTCGCCACCGTCCGCCCCGGCGTGACGCACGAGGAGGCGCGGCGGCTTCTTCACCAACGCCGCATCGAGAAGCTGCTCGTGGTCGATGACGCCTATCGCTGCATCGGCCTCATCACCGTGAAGGACATCGAGAAGGCGGTGACATTCCCCACGGCGACCAAGGACGCCGCAGGCCGCCTTCGCGTCGCCGCGGCGACGACGACGGGCGACGCCGGTTTCGAGCGCACTGAGGCGCTCATCGATGCCGAGTGCGACCTCATCGTCGTGGACACGGCGCACGGCCATTCAGTGCGCGTCGCCGAGGCGGTGAGCCGCATCCGCAAGCTTTCGAATACCGTCCAGATCATCGCCGGCAACGTCGCGACGGCGGAAGCCACGCGCGCGCTGATCGACGCGGGCGCGGACGGCATCAAGGTCGGCATCGGTCCGGGCTCTATCTGCACCACGCGCGTCGTCGCGGGCGTCGGCGTGCCGCAGTTCACGGCTATTCAGGATGCCGCCGAGGAAGCCATGAAATCGGGTGTTCCGGTGATCGCGGACGGCGGTTTGCGCACTTCAGGCGACATCGCCAAGGCGATCGCTGGCGGCGCCTCCGCCGTCATGGTCGGCTCGCTGCTGGCAGGCACGCAGGAAGCGCCGGGCGAGACGTTCCTGTATCAGGGCCGCACCTACAAGGCGTATCGCGGCATGGGCTCGGTCGCGGCGATGGCGCGGGGCTCGGCGGACCGCTATTTCCAGCAGGATATCAAGGACCAGATGAAGCTGGTGCCCGAAGGTATCGAAGGTCAGGTGCCTTACAAGGGGCCGGCGAAGGATATCATCCACCAGCTCGCCGGCGGTCTCAAAGCAGCGATGGGTTATACGGGAGCGCGCACGATCGCGGACCTGCAGAAGCGCGCGCGTTTTGTGCGGATCACCAATGCGGGCCTGCGCGAAAGCCACGTCCACGACGTGACGATCACGCGTGAGGCGCCCAATTACCCGACCCGGTAAGGCAAGCCAGTGACGCCCGCCGCGCGCGTCGAGGCGGCAATTGTGCTGCTGGACGAGATCATCGCCGCCGCTGTCGGTGGCGGCGCGGCGGCAGATACGCTTATCCAGCGCTACTTCAAGACACGGCGATACGCGGGCTCGAAGGACCGGCGCGCTGTTCGCGACCTCGTCTACCACGTCATCCGCGCGCTCGGTGAACGGCCGGAAAACGGCCGCGCCGCGATGATCGGCTATGCCCGCGCGGAAGCTCCCGACCTGCTCGCGCTGTTTGGCACGGACCCGCGCGGTCCGGTGGCTGTCGTTGCAGGGGAGCCGGCCGCCGCACTGGGACTCGCGCCCGAATGGCTCATCGCGAAGTTCGCTGCTGAATATGCCGATGCGGAGACGCTGCTCGCCGCGCTCGCCGAGCGCGCACCGCTCGACCTGCGGGTCAACCGCTTGAAAACAACGCGTAGTGCGGTGTTGCCGCTCATTCCGGGCGCCGTGCCGACCGTGCACGCGCAAGACGGCCTCCGCATGGTGGAGGCTCTCAATGTCGAGGACCTGCCCGTCTATGCGGATGGCCGCGTCGAGGTGCAGGACGAGGGCAGTCAGCTCATCGCCGCCGCCTGCAGTGCGCAGCCGGAAATGACAGTCGTCGATCTCTGCGCGGGCGCGGGCGGAAAGACGCTCGCCCTTGCGGCGGACATGGAAAACCGGGGCCGCCTCATCGCCTGCGACGCTGATCGTTCGCGGCTTTCACGCCTTGGTCCCCGCGCGGCGCGCGCAGGCGCCGCGAACATCGAAACACGCCTCCTCGATCCGGGCCGCGAGGCCGACGCGCTCGGCGACCTCTTGGGTGCCGCCGACGTAGTGCTCATCGATGCGCCGTGCAGCGGTACAGGCACGTGGCGCCGCAATCCGGAGGCGCGTTGGCGGCTTACGCCGCAGCGGTTCGCACGGCTCACAGCACTGCAGGCCCATCTCGCCGATCTTGGCGCGCGCCTGCTGAAGCCGGGTGGCAGGCTGGTCTATGCCGTGTGCTCGCTGCTTCCCGAGGAAGGACGGCTTCAGGCAGAGGCCCTGAGCAAGGCGCATCCGGACCTGGCTCTTGATGGTGGTGGCGCGCAAATTCTGCGTCCAGACCGCGACGAAACCGACGGTTTCTTCATCGCAGGTTATGAAAAGTCATGCTAAAGCGGGCCTCTGGGGGAGTGACGTTGAGGGAAGTGTTCATGCAGTCCAGAATCATGCTCGCCGGAATTGCTGTCGCCATCGCCACGGCGTCGAGCGTTGCGTATTGCAAGACAGCGGAGCCCAGCATCGCGCCGCTTTCTATGCAGCTGACGCGCAGCGGTGAAGCGCTCCTCAATGGTCACAAGGCGCAGGCTGCGATCGATCAGTTCGAAACCGCGCTCGCCGTCGATCCCCGCAACACGCGCGCCTACATCGGTATTGCGCGCTCCTACGACCAGCTCGGTCTTCCTGGCCGCGCCGTGAAGTTTTACCGCGAAGCGCTCGCCATCGATCCCAACGATCTCACCGCGCTATCGGAGCAGGGCGAGGCGTACATGGCGCGTGGTGCCGTGGCGCTTGCGAAGGGCAATCTGGAGCGCATCCGCAAACTCTGCCAGAGCGAATGCCAGAATGCGGTGACGCTTGCGGCGACGATCGAGAAGGGGCCTCCGGCGACGGTAACGGCCGCCGCTGAGAAGCCCGCGCCCAAGATTAACTAAGCGCAGACCAGCAGCGCGCGAGCGCCACAAACTCACCAACCGAAAGCGTTTCCGCGCGCCGTGCGCCGTCGATGCCGCTTGCTGCAAGCGCTTCGAGCCCGCCGGGTAGTGCCTTAAGGCTGGCGCGGAGCATCTTGCGTCGCTGGCCAAACGCCGCCGCCGTCACCCGCTCCACGGCCTTTACCGGCACACCATCCGGCGCGTCGGACGGGACGATGTGGACCACTGCAGAATCCACCTTGGGCGGTGGAATGAACGCGCGCGGCGGCAGCGATAACGCGATGCGCGGCCGCGAACGCCACTGCGCGAGGACCGACAGACGTCCGTAGGCGTTTGTGTCCGGCGCTGCGATGATGCGCTCGGCGACCTCTTTCTGGAACATCAGGCTGAGGCTCAGCCACCACGGCGGCCACGGATCGACAGTAAGCCAGCGCACGAGAAGCGCGGTCCCGACGTTGTAAGGCAGGTTCGCGACAATGTGGGCCGGGCCGGCGAGCACTGCAGGCTCGTCGACCCGCATGGCGTCGCTTTCGATAACGGTAAGACGCCCCTCTGCCGCTTCGCCGAGTTCGGCAAGCGCGGGGAGGCAGCGGTTGTCCATTTCCACCGCTGTTACGTCGGCGCCAGCGCGCAGCAGCGCTCGTGTCAGCCCGCCGGGGCCCGGTCCCACCTCATAGATACGTGCGCCGGAAAGCGGCCCTGGAACCCGCGCAATCTTGTCGAGAAGATTGGAATCGAAGAGGAAATTCTGGCCGAACGCCTTTTTTGCCGTGAGGCCGTGCCTCGAGATCACCTCGCGCAGCGGCGGCAGTGCGGCGAGGCCGGGCGGCAGGGTGTCAGTCAATCGCGCGATGCACGGCGCACGCGTGCGCCGTTCTGATCGCTGCCGCCATGGCGCGATGGCTCGCGATCCCCATGCCGGCGATGTCGAACGCGGTGCCGTGGTCGGGCGCCGTGCGGACGATCGGCAAGCCGAGAGTCAGGTTGACGCCCTCGTCGAAGTGGAGCGTCTTCAGCGGCACAAGCGCCTGATCGTGATACATGCAGAGCGCAGCATCATAGCTCTTGCGGGCATGTTCGTGGAACATCGCGTCGGCGGAAAGCGGCCCGAACGCGTCGATGCCCTCGGCGCGGAGTTCGGCGATCGCAGGGGCGATAACATCGATCTCCTCACGCCCGAGGAGTCCGCTTTCTCCCGCGTGCGGATTGAGCCCGGCAACGGCAAGGCGAGGATTCTGGATACCGAAATTGCGCGCCAGCCCTTTCGCCGCCGCACGCCCGCGGCTGACGATGAGGTCGGTGGTGAGCCGCTGCTGCACATCGGCGAGCGCGATGTGGATGGTGACGGGCACGGTGCGGAGCGTCGGTCCGACCAGCATCATTGCAAGGTTTGCCGCGAATACGCCGCAGCGTTCGCCCACGAATTCCGTCTGCCCCGGATGCGTGAAGCCGATCGCCTGAAGCTGCGCCTTGGAGACCGGTCCGGTGACGAGCGCGCCTGCCGCGCCACTGCGGGTGAGGCCGGTGGCGATTTCGAGCGCATCGAGCGCGCAGCGTGCGCCGATCAGCGTCGGTTTGCCGGGCTCGACCACCTCGCTGTCAGCGACCTCGATCAGCGGCAGCGCGTCGCAGCAGGTGCCCACATCCTCGGGGTGCTCGATCTGGCAGACCTCACCTTTCCAGACCCCCGCAAGCGAATCGCGGTTGCCGACCCCGAAGAAGGGTGGAAGTCCGAGCGCCTCGCGTTGTTCCCAGCACCGCCCGATGATCTCCGGGCCGATGCCTGCGGGGTCCCCAAGCGTGACGGCAATCGGTGGAATCATCGGTAATCGATAACGGCGTCGCGGCGAAGGTCGCGCAGGTAGCGGCGGGCCGCCATGGCGACCTTGCTTTCTTCCATCTGCGCGTAAAGCTGGTCGAACGATGGCGCGCCGGCGGCAGGCGGGTCTTCGCGACCGCAGAGCACGAGCACGCGAATGCCGTCCTCGCGGGTGCCGAAGGGCGGCGTGCTCTGGCCGATCTGCATCGGTTCCATGATCTGCTGGAGCTGCGGCGGCAGATCGCCGAGCCGGACCTGATCGTTGGCGACGACGTTGCCGCCGAAGCTTTCGGCCAGCGCTTCGGCGCCGCCGCAGCCACCCATGCCCTGCGTACCCGCTTGAAGCCGCTGCACGATTCCGGCAGCCTGCTGCTGTGTCGCATCGGCTGCCAGCGGCACCGTGATCTGCTTCACGGCGAGCACTGCATCCTTGGGATCGGCCGCGAGCACCTGCCGCTTGTCGACGAGTGCGATGATCGCGAAGCCGCCGGGAATCTGGATGGGATTGGAAACGTCACCGCGCGGCAGGCTTTCGACCACAGGTGCGAGCTCGGGCGAAAGCTGCGCTGGGCGCACCCAGCCGAGATCGCCCCCCACCGCCGCCGTTGAGGCCTCGGAGAACTGGCGCGCATAGGCGATGAACGAGCCGCCCTGCCGCACCTGATCAACGATGCGCTGTGCGTTCTCGCGCACCTGCTCAGCGCTTTCCGCCGTTGCGGTCAGGAAAATCTCGGCGATGCGATATTCCTCGGTGCCCTTGGCGGCATTCAGACGGTCGATGAGCGCCTGAACCTCGTCGTCGCCGACGTTCACGAACGGTTCGACACGGCGGCGGAGCAGACGGCTCCACGCGAGTTCCGCGTGAATTTGCTGCTTCAGCGAGTTCTGCGACGTGCCGCGCGTCTTGAGGAACTCGTCGAACTGATCCGCGCTCATGCGGAAGTTGGAGGCGACGCGGGTGAACGCCTGATTGACCTCGTCCTGCGCGATCGTGACTTCCTGAGCGGTCGCTTCCTGAATCTGGAGCTTTTCGTCGATCAGGTTGCGCACCACCTGAAGTCGTAGACGCGTGCGCTCGTCATCGGAAATCTGCCCCTGGTTCGCGGCGAGCACGAGATTGAGACGCTGGTCGATGTCGGTATCGGTGATGACATCGCCGTTGACGATCGCGGTCGCCTTGCGGACCGTCGGGTCGACAGGCTGACCGAGAATCTCGATATCTGGATCGGAGAGGCCCGCAAGCGGCGAATTCTGGGCCAGTGTGGCCCCTGCAGCAAGAACTGCGACACTGGCAGCAAGCCAGCGCAGCGTCGAAAACCTCATCAATCTCTCCCCCGTCCCGGCAGCGCCGAAGCGGTCTTGTAGCCTCTCAGGTCATGCCGCCTAGCACGCGCGGACATGAATGTCAGCGTATCGTTTACGCTTGTCCGCAGGGCTAGTCCCCCGCGGCTGAACCGCCGATTAGCGGCCAAGGTTCTTGAGGCTGATCGAGAAGAGGAAGGCGTTGCCGCGCCGGAAGTCGCGGTCTTCCACATAGTCGCGTCGCCACGTGACGCCGAACTCGAAGCACTCGTCCTGATAGGCGATGCCGAGCCGGTGGCGCACCATCTCGAACCCGTCCGAGGTGTTGAGCGGATCTTCGGCGCGCGAGGTGAGGTCGAGGATCACCGAGCCGATCACCGACCAGTAGCGCGCGAAGCTGATGCGGCCGCCGGCACGCAGTTCTTCACGGTCTTCGAGGTCCTCGATGTCGATATCGCGATCGAGCTTCACGTAGCCGACCGTCGCGTAGGTGCGCTTGTTGCCCACCGTTACGTCGATCTCGTTGCGGCGTAGCTTGAAGCTGGTCTTGTCGAGGCGGAAGCGGTGCGTCACGTCGAAGCCGCTGCCTATGCGCAGCGTGTTGCGGCCGACGAAATCGGAGAAGTTGCCGGAAAGGCCCGTGCCCTGCGGAAACGTCGCCGGTGTGTCGTCAAAGCGATAACTTTGGCCGAACTCGCTTTCGATCTGCCAACGCGGGCGGTCGAGCCGCCACGTTGCGCCGTAGGTCACGCGCTGTCCGCCTTCCCAGCGGTCCGCACCCGGGAAGCGGTTCAAGTCGAAAAGGTTTGTGTCGTCGAGGTCGACGGCGCGCGAATCCTCGTTCGGGATGTGGTCGTTCACATCGCTCGGTGAGACGGAGAACTGCACGCGCGGTGTCAGTGTCTGTGTGCCGCCGAACGCGGGGCCGGCGAGCGGCCATTCAACGTCGAGCGCGGCGGCGGGCAGGATGCGGCCCTCCCAGCCGTTGCGCCCGGCGTAGATCGGCAGCTCGGCAAAGGCACTGTCAGTAATGTGGTAGATATCGCCGCGGACGAGGGCGGTCGCTGTCACGCGCTGTCCCCACGGGGTGATCGCGCTGCGCTTCCATTCGGCGGAGGCGGAGGCTCGTTGCGTGTCCATGCCGTCGGTGCGCGTGATCGCTGCCGTGTCCGCCGCCAGCTTCAGCCGGCCGCCGCCGATCGTCTCGCTGGGCGACCACATGTAGTTGATAAGGGGTAGCGCGACGGGGGTCAGCCCAGCGACATCCGTTTGCCGCAGGCCCTGGAAAGCCCAGCCTTCGATCGCGAAATAGCTTTCCACGCCGAAGCGTTCGAGCTGGTAGAAATTCCGCAGCGTGTCGTCGCGCGAGATGTCGTAGCGGCGCAGGAACGTGTCGTCTGTGGCGAGGCGGAGGCCGAAGGTCGAGCGCCAGTCGCGGCCATGCTGGAGGCGGCCGTTGCCGTAGATATAGCCGCGGAACTGTTTGTTCGGAATGCCGGTGCCCGCGGGGTCGGGGAAGTCCAGTTCCGATGAATATGTACCGATACCACCGAAACGCAGCGGGCCTGATGCGGTTTGGTGCCGGTATTCCACCGAGAGCGCCGGGTTGACCTCCGTGTAGAGGATCGGGGCGATGGTGAGGTCGTTGCTTTCGGAGAAGCTGAGGAAATACGGCAGTTCGACCGAGACACCTAGCGACCGATCGATGGTGACGGACGGGACGAGGATGCCGGTCGCGTTGCGGCCCGGCCCGTCCGGGTGCGACAGGCTCGGCGTGTAGAAGATCGGGATGCCGAGGAATTCGAGGCTCGCATCCTTGTAGTAGACGCGCTTGCGATCGGGGTCGTGGCGTACGCGCAGCGCCTTCACCTGCCACAGCGGCTCCTTGGGGCAGCCGTTTTCGCCGATGATGTCGCAGGGCGAATAGACGGCACGGTTCACCGTGGTGCGCCCGGCGTCGCGACGGCCGTCGTGGGCGGCAAGGCGGCCGCCGTCCCGAAGCACGAGGAGGATGTTCTCGACCGCGCCGTCGCGCAGCGATTCGTCCAGCTCGACGCGTTCGCCGAAGGCCTCGTTGCCGTCGGGATCGATCACCTTCACCGCGCCGCGCGCCTCGACCTTGCCGGTCTTGCGGTCGTATTCGACCTCGTTCGCGGTGAGGCGGTAGCCATCGCGCGTGACGACGACGTTGCCGCGCGCCGTCACCAGCTGCGTGTCGTCGTCATACTGCATCGTGTCCGCAGCGAACTCGATCGCATCGCCGGGTTTCAGCGCCGGACCGGCATCCACGGTGGCGGCGCCTTCCGTCTGCGCCAGCGCAGGCGCGGCGAATCCCGCGAGCGCGGTGGACAGCAGAAAGGCGGCAAGGCAACGGGACAAGAAAGCGCTCCCCGGACAGGCGGATAGCGCCTCTTACCCGCGGCGTACCCACGGCGGCAAGCAGCGCCCGTCGATACGCCGTGAATTGCGGTCCGCCTGCCGGACGGCTAGAACGCCCCCGATCGTTTTTTCTTCCAGGAGAGTCCTTCCGATGCGCATCGAGTTCGGGGTTACGTCGCACACGCCGGGCACTGCCCTTGTGGTTTTCGCGGCGAAGGACGCGGTGCTTTCGGGGACGGCGCAGGCACTCGACGCAGCGCTTGGCGGCGCGGTCGCCAATGCCGTGAAGACGGCACGGTTCGAAGGCGACGCCGCGCAGATCGTGGAACTGCTGGCACCCTCGGGCACGGACGCTTCACGCGTCCTCGTGGTCGGCACGGGCAAGCCCGGTCTTGCAGACGCCGCCATGTTCGAGCGGATCGGCGGCGCGATCGCTGCGCGGCTGCTCGCTTCGGGCGAAACGAAGGTCACGGTCGATTTCGGCGGCGTTTCCGACCTCGCGGTCGATACGCCCAAGGCCGCTGCCCATCTCGCGCTCGGTGCGTCGCTCCGCGCGTGGCGCTTCGACAAGTACCGCACCAAGCTGCCCGAGAAGCAGAAGCCGACGCTCGCCGAGATCGCGATCGCGAACGCGGGCAGCGCCGGGCAGGAATGGGCGCGGCTGGAACCGCTCGTGGAGGCCGTGGGCTTCACGCGGAGCCTCGTCACCGAGCCGGCCAACGTTATCTACCCCGAAAGTTTCGTGGAGCGCTGCCGGTCGCTCGCCGATCTCGGCGTGAAGATCGAAGTTCTCGATGAAAAGGAGATGGCCCAAGCCGGCATGGGCGCGCTGCTCGGGGTCGCGCAGGGCTCGGCAAGGCCGCCGCGCCTGCTCGTGATGGAGTGGGACGGCACGAACGGCAAGGCAAAGACCTCCACGGTGTTCGTGGGCAAGGGCGTGACGTTCGATACCGGCGGCATCTCGATCAAGCCGGCCGCGGGCATGGAAGACATGAAGTGGGACATGGGCGGCGCAGGCGCCGTCGCGGGGGCGATGAAGGCGCTTGCGCTTCGCCGCGCCAAGGCGCGCGTCGTCGGTATCTGCGGCCTCGTCGAGAACATGCCGGACGGCAACGCCCAGCGCCCAGGCGACGTGGTGACGACGATGTCGGGCCAGACGGTCGAGGTCATCAACACCGACGCCGAAGGCCGCCTGGTGCTCTGTGACGCGATCACGTGGGTGCAGAAGCGTTTCAACCCGGAGGTCATCGTCGATCTCGCGACGCTGACCGGCGCGATCATCATCAGCCTCGGCCACGAATATGCGGGCCTCTTCTCGAACAGCGACGAGCTTGCGAAGCAACTCGTCACCGCGGGCATCGCGACGGGCGACAAGCTGTGGCGCTTCCCGCTCGGCAGCGCCTACGACAAGATGATCGACTCGCCGATCGCCGACATGAAGAACGTCGGCCCGCGCGACGGCGGCTCGATCACGGCGGCGCAGTTCATCGGCCGCTTCGTGAACGACGGCGTGAAGTGGGCGCATCTCGATATCGCGGGCATGGCGTGGTCCGCGAAGGCCGGCGCGACATGGGAGAAGGGCGCAACCGGCTACGGCGTGCGTCTGCTGGACCGCTTCGTCGAGGATACGCTGGAAGCGTGAGCGACGCGCTCACACCGGTCGGCTTCTATCATTGCACGCGGTCGCGGCCGTTCGACGTCGTGCCCGTTCTTGCGGGCAAGGCGATCGAAGCCGGGCACCGCGTGCTCGTCCACGCCTCGGACGGCAACGAACTCGATGCGCTGGACAGCCACCTGTGGACCTACGACCCCGGCAGCTTCCTGCCGCACGGGCGCGACAATCCGGCGGTTCAGCCCGTGCTGCTGTCTGATGATTTCGCGCCCGCGAATGGTGCCGATCTGCTGATTTCGGTGGGCGGAAAGCTACCCGGCGACCCGGCAGTGTTCGCGCGTGTCCTCTACCTCTTCGACGGCAACGACGAGGACTCGCTCACTGCCGCGCGTGCGCATTGGCGGGCGCTGAAAGCGCGGGAAGGGGTCCAGCCGGTCTACTGGACCCAGGGCGAGAAGGGCGGCTGGCAGAAGGCAGGGTAGGCGCGGCTTGCAATCGGACCCGCGCCCGGATATTGGGCGCGCGACTTCCTGAAACGACACAACAAGCCCTATCTGGAGACCTCCCATGGCGCTGCAGCGTACCTTTTCGATCATCAAGCCCGACGCGACGCGTCGCAACCTGACGGGCGCCGTCACCAAGATGCTTGAGGAAGCCGGCCTGCGCGTCGTCGCTTCGAAGCGCATCCACATGACGAAGGAACAGGCCGAAGGCTTCTACGGCGTGCACCGCGAGCGTCCGTTCTTCGGCGATCTCGTGGCGTTCATGACCTCGGGGCCCGTCGTCGTGCAGGTCCTCGAAGGCGAAGACGCCGTCGCGAAGAACCGCGAAGTGATGGGCGCCACCAACCCGGCGAACGCCGACGAGGGCACCATCCGCAAGGCGCTCGCGGAATCGATCGAGGCGAACACGGTGCACGGCTCCGACAGCCTCGAGAACGCGAAGATCGAGATCGACTTCTTCTTCAAGCCCGAAGAAATCGTCGGTTAAGCCCTAAGGTTTCCAAAGCTTATCGAGGCGGGCGGCGGCATTGTCGTCGCCCGCCACGCTTTCGCGGCGCACGAGCCCGCGCAGCTTGACCGTGCGGCCGAGAATGACGCGCGGTTCTATGTGGTACACGATATCGTAGATGGCGGTTTCGGTGCGCGGGCCATCGGCTGCTTCGCAGCGGCTGGCGATCACGACCGGCAGGCGCCCGTCTCGCGCATCCTTTTCCACCGCCTTCAAGAGCGCACTTTCGAACCAGTCCGCTTCGATGCGGTGATCGAGAACGGTGCTTTCCGGCCCGACCCCAAGCGCACTCGGGAAGCGGATGTCGGTGCTTTGCAGGGCGCAGTCCGCGGCCTTGAACGCGAGGCCGGCACCGCCTGCATCGATTGCGATCAGCCCGATCGATTTCGGCCGGGACGTGGCTTTTTCTGCCCGCCGTTCGGCCTCCGCCGATTTGCGCTCGTCGTAGTTGTTCCACAGCGTCAGCGCCGAGATCACGACGGCGATCACCGCCACGGTTTCGCCGAGCGAAAGCCATCGGCGACGGATGCGGGCGGTTTCGGCGGCTTTCTCTGCGTGCGTTTCGGGGATTTCCGGTACGTCAGAAGACATCGGCGAGTTTCCTTGGCGCGGACAGGCGCCAGCTTTTCATGAGCCAGTCGTTCACGTGCTCCCAGTCCGGCTCTTGCCTGTCGAGCCGGATGCCGATCCAGCCGTAGGGGCCGAGATAGGGCGGGCGGTAGTAAAGATCGGGGTCGGCCTCGATCAGCATCGCCTGTTCTTCAAGGCCGCTCGTCTTCACCAGCAGCGCGGTGATGCCGCAGCCGTGGTGATCGTCGCTGAAATAGGCAAAGAACTTGCCCTTCTCGACGTAAAAACCGGGCGCGCCGTGCGAGAGCTTTTCGGCGGTGGCGGGCAGAGCGAGCGCCCGCGCGCGGACGGCTTCAAGCAGGGCTTCGGGATTGGAGGACATCGGCGGCACACTTCGCAAGCGCTGCGGGATACAGGCGATGTTCCTCTTTCAGAACGCGCTCTGCAAGCGTTTCCGGCGTGTCCCCTGCAAGCACGGGAACACGCGCCTGCGCCACCACCGGGCCGTCGTCGAGCTCCGGCGTCACGATGTGCACCGAGCAGCCGGCCTCGGCATCGCCGGCTTCGATCGCGCGGGCGTGTGTGTCGAGGCCTTTGTATTTGGGGAGCAGCGAGGGGTGGATGTTGAGGATGCGACCCTTCCAGGATTCGACGAATTCGGACGAAAGCAGCCGCATATAGCCCGCGAGTGCGATCATTTCGACGTTCGCGGCACGCAGCGCCGCATCAATCAGCCTGTCGAATTCGGCGCGCTTCATGCCGCGATGATCATGCGCCCAAATGGCCACGCCGCGCTCATCCGCGAAGCCGAGGCCGGCTGCTTCTGGGTTGTTGGAGGCGACGAGGACGACCTCGTATGGGCAGTCCTGCGCCTCGGCGGCGGCAAGGATCGAAGCCATGTTGCTGCCGCGGCCGGAGATCATCACCCCGACGCGGAGTTTAGGCGACATGCACGGCTTCCCAAGCCTCGCGGCTACCCCACGTTTCGGCGCCGCCGACGACAGTGCAGCCGGTGTCCCCCGCATCGATGGCACCGATCACGTATGCGGTTTCCCCGGCAGCAGCGAGTGCGCCGAGCGTCGCTTCGACGTCCGCCGATGCCACCACCGCGACCATGCCGATGCCGCAGTTGAACGTGCGCGCCATTTCTCCGGCGGCGATGTTGCCTTCATGCTGGAGCCACGCGAACGCGGGCGGAAGCGCCCATGCACCCGTGTCGATGCGGGCGTGTGCGCCCTTCGGCAGCACGCGCGGCACGTTTTCGAGGAGCCCGCCGCCGGTGATGTGTGCGAGCGCCTTGATGCGGCCCGCGCGGATTTCCGGAAGCAATGCCTTCACATAGATGCGCGTGGGCGTGAGGAGCGCTTCGCCGAGAGGGCGCGATGTGTCGAACGGGGCGGGGGCGTCCAGCGCGTGGCCCTTGTCGGCAACGATGCGGCGGACGAGCGAATAGCCGTTCGAATGGAAGCCCGAGGAGGCGATGCCGAGCAGCACGTCGCCCTGCGCGACGCGTTCGCCGGTCAGCTGCTGGCCGCGTTCGACGGCACCCACGGAAAAGCCCGCGAGGTCATAATCGCCTGCGCCGTACATGCCCGGCATCTCGGCGGTTTCGCCGCCGATAAGCGCGCAGCCCGCGATGCGGCAGCCTTCGGCGATGCCCGCGACGACAGCCGAAGCGACGCCTTGCTCAAGCTTGCCGGTCGCGAAATAATCCAGGAAAAACAAGGGTTCGGCGCCCTGCACGACAAGGTCGTTCACGCACATGGCGACGAGATCGATGCCGACCGTGTCGTGACGTCCGGTGTCGATGGCGAGTTTCAGCTTGGTGCCGACGCCGTCCGTTGCCGCAACGAGCAGCGGATCGTTGAACCCTGCGGCCTTCGGATCGAAGAACGCGCCGAAGCCGCCGATCTCGGCGTCTGCGCCGGGACGCGCCGTCGCCTTCACCAGCGACGAGATCGCCTTCACGAAGGTGTTTCCGGCGGCGATGGAGACGCCTGCGTCGGCGTAGCTGTAGGATTTGCCCGTGGTCATCGCGCGGCCATAGCGCCGAAGCGAGAAATATTCGACTCCCAATTCGCGCCGCGTTTGGCATAGAGGCGCCGTGACCTTCAAACGCAAGCTCAACGGATGGATGGCGGCCGCGCTGGCGGCGCTTGCGGCGGCTGTCGCGGTGCCGCTGCTGGCGCAGGATGGCGATCGCCCGGAACCGCCCGCTGAGGCCCCCGCCGCGGGCGGGAGCGCGTTCCTCGTCAGCGATATCGATGTCGATGTGGTGGCGGGCTCCGCCGAAGCCGCGCGCGTCGCCGCGTTTCGCGAGGCGGCGCGGCAGGCGTGGCCGCAACTCTATGCGCGGATGACGGGCGTTGCCGCGTCGGGCGCCCCCAAGCTCCCCGACAGCGCGATCGAGGGGATGGTGAGCGGCGTCGAGGTTCAGGCAGAGCATTTTTCGGATAAGCGCTACGTCGGCAAGCTCGGCGTCGTGTTCGACCGTGTCCGCGCCGGGGAGCGGCTGCCCGCGAACGCGCGCGTGCTGCAGTCCGCGCCGATGCTGTTGCTGCCGGTGCTCGCGGACGGCGGTGTGACCTCGGTCTACGAGGGGCGCTCGCCGTGGCTGCAGGCGTGGTCGCGCTTCGGCACGGATTCGAGCCCGATTTCCTATGTGCGTGCGGGTGGCAGCGCGTCCGACGCGATGCTGCTGACGGGATGGCAGGCGCGGCGCGACAATCGCGGCCTGTGGCGTTCGATCCTGTCGCGTTATGGCGCTGAGAACGTGCTGGTGGCGGAGGCCTGGCTCGACCGCACCTACCCCGGCGGGCCGATCGTCGGCACCTTCCTTGCCCGGCATGGGCCGGATTCGGCCGTGCTGACGCGGTTCCGCCTGCGCGCCGGGGCCGCGGGTGAGCTTGATGCGATGCTCGACACCGCCGTGCGGCGGATCGATTCCGCTTATGCGCGCGCGCTCCAGTCCGGCGTGCTGCGCGCCGACCCGACTTTGACGCTGGCGCTGGAACCGGTTTCGGTATCGCCGCTGCTCGATCCGGCGGAATCGCTGGGATCGATGGGGACGACCGTCAGTGTCGCAACGCCCGATGCGGTGAGCTGGAATGCGATCGAGGCCGCGCTCGGCGGCGTGCCCGAGGTGGACGGCGTTACGCTGCTCGGGCTTTCCATCGGCGGCATGTCGCAGGTGCGCATCAATCACACGGTCGATTACGCGATGCTTCGCTACGCGCTCGATCAGCGCGGCTGGCGGCTCGATGGCAGCCAGCTTCGCCGCCGCGCGGAAGGCGAGGCGCCGCTGCCGCGCCCGGCGGTTGTGCTGCCGTCGTTGCCGGTCGCCGACGATGCCGTCACCGAAAGCGGCGGCCCGCGCGACCTGATGCCGTCGGAGAACGAACGGTGAGCGAGGGCGCCGTCCTCGGCGGTCGGCGGCGCATCCCGATCCGCTGGATTCTCGTCGCCGCGATCATCCTGTGGTTCGCCTATGCGACACGCGGCGTGCTCGGACCGTTCGTCGCCGGGCTCGTCATCGCCTATCTGCTCGATCCGGTGGCGGACAGGCTGGAGCAGCGCGGCGTTCCGCGCTGGGTGGCGGCGATGCTGATCCTTGTGGGTTTCTTCGGCGTGTTCGCGCTGCTTATCCTCGCGATGGCGCCGCTCGTGGCAGCGCAGTTCCAGCAACTTGTACAGAACCTCCCGCAACTCATTCAGTCACTTGGACCTCTGGTCGAGCGCCTTTCGGACGCGGCTGGCGACGTCGTCGCGATCGAAACGCTCAGCAACGACCTGATGCACCGCGCCGCGGCGTGGCTCAGCACGCTTGCGAGCGGCATTCTGAGCCGAGGCCTCGCGGTCTTCAACCTGCTTGCGCTGTTCGTGATGATGCCCGTCGTCGCCTTCTATGCCCTGCGCGACTACGACGCGCTGACGATGCGCATCAATGCGTGGTGGCCGCCGCGCTATGCGGAGACGATCCGGCGCCTGCTGGGCGAATCGGATGCCGCGCTTGCGGGGTTCGTGCGGGGGCAGTCGCTTGTCTGCCTGTCGCTTGCGATCTTCTATTCGGTGGGCTGGAGCCTGATCGGTCTCAACTACGCGCTCGTGCTCGGCACGCTTGCGGGCGTGCTCGGCTTCGTGCCCTATCTCGGCGTCGTCGTCTCGGTGGGGCTCGGGCTTCTCGTCGGTCTCGGCCAGTGGGGGCCGGACGTGCTGCACCTCGGCCTCATCGTTGGTATCTTCTTTGTGGGGCAGCTTCTCGAAAGCACCGTGCTGACACCGAACCTCATCGGCAACCGCATAGGGCTGCATCCCCTGTGGGTGCTGTTCGCGGTGTTTGCGGGCGGTGAGCTGCTGGGCATCCTTGGTGTGTTCCTCGCCGTGCCGGTGGCGGCGGTTCTTGGCGTCGTCATGCGCTGGCTGCTCGGCGAGTATCTGAAAAGCCCGCTCTTCCTTGACGACGAACCGCCGCCAGAGGACGTGACCCTTTCCGCATGAGCCAGTTCGCGCTGCCGCTCGAATACCGGTCGGCCGACGGGGAAGCGGATTTCTACATCTCGGAGGCGAATGCTGCTGCGGTCGCGATGCTTGACCGTTGGCCGGATTGGCCGTCGCATACGCTGATCGTCGTCGGCCCCGAAGGCTCAGGCAAGAGCCACCTGTTGCGGCTTTTCGCGGGGCGGCATCCCGGTGCTGTGCGCATTTTCGACGATACCGACGTGTCCGGCCGTGACGAAAATGCAATGTTCCATGCGTGGAACGCCGCGCAGGCAGGTGGTCCCGCGCTGCTCGTCGCGGCGCGGACGTCGCCCGGCGAATGGAATGTGCGGCTGCCCGATCTTGCCTCTCGCCTCGGTGCGGCGGGGATCATCCATATCGATGCCCCCGACGACGCGCTGCTTGCCGAAATCGTTGCAAAATCTTTTCGCGAACGTGGCCTGCGCGTTTCACCAATTGTCATAGAGTATATGGTACAACGGATCGAACGCAGCTTTGCCGCCGCCGCATCCGCTGTCGCCGCGATCGACGCCGCCGCTCTTGCGGGGCAGCGCGCCGTGACCGTGCCGCTGGTGCGCGTGGCACTGCTGCTCGGCGAGACGGCGGACGGAAGCGAAAGTGGCGAAACGTAACATCAAATCGGTTGGCGGTAACAACGCGCGGTACTTCAACCGCGAGCTTTCGTGGCTGGCGTTCAATGCCCGCGTGCTCGAAGAGGCGGAAAACGTCCGGCATCCGCTGCTCGAACGTCTGCGCTTCCTGTCAATCTCCGGCGCCAACCTCGATGAGTTCTACATGGTCCGTGTGGCGGGCCTGTACGGGCAGGTGGAGGAGGGGGTCGAGCTTCGCAGCCCCGATGGAGCGACACCCGCGCAGCAGCTTGTCGCCGTCACGGAGCGCGCGGATGCGCTGATGCGCCAGCAACAGAATGTGTGGCGTGCGCTGTCGAGTGAACTGGCGGTCGCCGGTTTTCACGTGCTCAAAGGCCCCGAGCTCTCGCCAGAAGACGAACGCTGGCTCGAAACCTATTTCCGCGAGCAGATATTCCCGGTGCTGACACCGCAGGCGATCGATCCGGCGCATCCCTTCCCGTTCATCCCCAACCGCGGCCTTGCGCTCACCATGGAGCTGAAGCGCGAATCGGATGGTGAGGAATTGCTCGCGCTGGTGATGATGCCCGCGCCGCTTGCCCGCTTCGTGCGCCTGCCGGGCGCGCAGGCGCGCTACATCGCGCTCGAGAACGTCGTGCGCATCTTCGCGGACGACCTGTTTCCGAACTTCAAGATCATGGGCGACGGCGTGTTCCGCGTGATCCGCGACAGCGACATCGAGGTTGAGGAAGAGGCTGAAGACCTCGTCCGCTTCTTCCAGACCGCGATCAAGCGCCGCCGCCGGGGCCGCGTGATCCGCCTGAAGATCGAGGACGGCACGCCGCCGCGCCTCCACCAGATGGTTCAACATGCGCTCCACATCGACGACCGCGACGTGACCCCGGTTACGGGCATCATCGGCGTCGCCGATCTCGCCCAGCTGGTCGAGGAAGATCGCCCGGACCTCAAGTTCGAGCCCTACACGCCGCGCTTCCCCGAGCGTATCCGCGAGTACGGTGGCGATTGCTTCGCGGCGATCCGCGCCAAGGATATCGTCGTCCACCACCCCTACGAGAGCTTCGACGTCGTGCTCGCCTTCCTGCGGCAGGCGGCGGCGGACCCGGACGTTGTTGCGATCAAGCAGACGCTTTACCGCGCGGGCAAGCAGTCCGCCGTGGTGCGTGCGCTTGTCGATGCAGCGGAGGCGGGCAAGTCGGTGACCGCGGTCGTGGAGCTGAAGGCGCGTTTCGACGAGGAGCAGAACCTCGTGTGGGCGGCGGCGCTGGAGCGCGCGGGCGTGCAGGTCGTCTACGGCTTCATCGACTGGAAGACGCACGCCAAGATATCGCTCGTCGTGCGCCGTGAAAACGGTAGCCTTCGTACCTACTGCCACCTCGGCACGGGCAATTATCACCCGGTGACGGCACGCATCTACACCGATCTCAGCTTTTTCAGTGCGGACCCCAAGCTCGGCCGCGATGCCGCGCAGATCTTCAACTACGTGACGAGCTACGTGGAGCCGCGCGGACTGGAGGCGATGACAATCTCGCCCTCGGGGATGCGCCAGAAGCTCACCGCGCTCATCGACGCGGAAATCGCCAATGCCGAGGCCGGACAGCCGAGCGGCATCTGGGCAAAGATGAACTCGCTCGTCGATCCGGCGATCATCGACAAGCTCTACGAGGCGAGCGCCGCAGGCGTTCCCATCGAGCTTGTGATCCGCGGCATCTGCTGCCTGCGCCCCGGCGTGCGCGGGCTTTCGGAGAACATTCGCGTTCGCTCGATCATCGGGCGTTTTCTCGAACACAGCCGCATCATCGCTTTCGCGAACGGCAGCGCACTGCCTTCACGCAAGGCGTTGCTCTTCACCTCGTCGGCGGACTGGATGCCGCGAAATTTCGACCGCCGCGTCGAACTGCTCGTGCCGATCGAGAACCCCACGGTGCACGCGCAGATCCTCGATCAGGTGATGCTGGCGAACCTCAAGGACACGGAGCAGTCGTGGGAACTCCACCCGGATGGGACATATGAGCGCATCGCTTCACCCGGGGAATCGTTCAACCTGCACCGCTATTTCATGACGAATCCGTCGCTTTCGGGTCGCGGCGCCGCTATCAAGGCTGCCGCTCCCGTACCCCGGCTCTACCTGTCGGATACTGACGCGGGCCTTCCGGCCGCCGCCGCCGAATAGACTCGTGTGAAGCCAGCCGTTATTGCCGAGCGCATTGCGGCAACTGGGTGCGGCGACAGGGGCAAGCGAATGGCGCTGAGCGCGACGAAAGACCGCCGCCGGGCCGGGGATATTCCGGTCAATGCCGTCATCGACATCGGCTCGAACTCGATTCGCCTTGTCGCCTTCCGCGGCGACCGGCGCACGCCGCTGGTGCTGTTCAACGAGAAGGTGATGGCCGGGCTCGGCCGGGGCGTCGCGGATACCGGCGCCATCACGCCCGAGGGGCTGGAAACCGCGCGCGCCGCGCTCACACGCTTTCGCCTGCTGTGCGATGACATGAACGTCGATCGCCTTCACGCCTTCGCGACTGCTGCCGTGCGCGATGCCCGGAACCGCGACGCCTTTCTTGAAATGGCGAAGAAGCGCTGCGCGCTCGATGTCCGCATACTGAGCGGTGCGGAGGAGGCGCGGCTCGCAGCCTACGGTGTGATCGCCGGTATCCCGAATGCCGATGGTGTCGTTGGCGATCTCGGCGGCGGCAGCCTGGAACTCGTCCGCGTGAAGAAGGGCAAGCCGCACAGCCATCTGTCGTTGCCCATCGGTGCGCTGAAGCTTGATGCCGCGCGCAAGATGGGCGGGCGCTCGCTGGCGGGGCTGGTGAAGAAGGCGCTCGCCGAGGTGAAGTGGGCGGGGCAGGGGAAGGGGCTTCCCTTCTACATGGTCGGCGGCTCGTGGCGCGCGCTCGCGCAGCTTCACATGCATCTCGCCGACTATCCGCTGCCGGTCGTCCACCAGTATGCGATGGATATCGCGGGAATCGACCACATGGCGCGCGCGCTGCCGAACCTGAGCCCCAAACGCCTGCGCGCGATCCCGCGCTTGTCCTCGGCGCGTATCCCGCAGCTTCCGGGCGCAGCGCTCCTGCTCCGCGCCGTCGTGAAGCGGCTCGGCAGCAGCGGTGTCATCGCCTCGTCCTATGGCATTCGCGAAGGCATCCTTTACGCGGACCTGCCGAAGGATATTCAGAAGGAAGACCCGCTCGTCTCCGCGGCGAAGCAGGAGGCTGCGATTCAGGGCCGTTTCCCGCTCCATGCCGAAGCGCTGATGGAATGGATGAACGGCATGTTCGCGCCCGAGATGCCGGACCATACGCGGCTGCGCCTCGTCGCCTGCGTGCTTGCCGATACGGCGTGGCGCGCGCACCCGGATTTCCGGGCGGAGCGGGGTCTTGAGCTGGCGCTCCACGGCAACTGGGTCGGGATCGACGGGCGCGAGCGCGCGCTGCTCGGCGCAGCGCTGTTCGCAGCCTATGGCGGCTCGGCGAACGATCCGGCGATCGCCGACCTGCCGCGACTCGCTGCGCGGGACGAACTGACGCGCGCATTCAAGTGGGGGCTTGCTCTGAGGCTCGGCCAGCGGCTGACGGCCGGCACGGCCCGGCCGCTCGAAAAGAGCCGTGTCTACCGCGATGGCGGCCGCCTCGTTCTGACACTGACACCGCGCTACCAGCCGCTCTACGCCGAGGCTGTCGCCCGGCGTCACGAAGCGCTGGCGGCCGCCATGGGTCTTGTCGCGGTGTTCGAGGTGGAGAGGAGCTAGTCGATCTCGGTCATGCGCAGCTTCCCGCTCTGCACGGCGAAGCTGAGCCGCCCTTCGACGAGAGCGAGTGCATCGCGGCCGAAGACTTCGTAGCGCCAGCCGTTCAGCAGTGGCAGTCCGTCGCGGACACCTGCGGCGAGGGCTTCGAGGTGATCTGCCTTGCCGATAAGTTTCGGCGCGACATCAGCCTCTTTGCAGCGAATCTTCAGAAGCAGCTTCAAGAGATCGGCGACGAGAACAGCGTCCGATCCGAGACGCGGCTTGCCTGCGTCGCGCTCGGGCATTTCGCTTTCGGGCAGCGGCACGGCGGCGTCCAGCGCCTCCATCAGCCGTGCACCCATGTCGTTCGTCGTCCAAGTCTTCGAAAGCCCGCGCACGCGGCCGAGCGCTTCCTGATCCCCCGGCGGATGCGCGGCGAGATCGGCAAGCGTCTCGTCCTTCACGATGCGGCCGCGCGGCAGGTCGCGGCGCTGGGCTTCCAGCTCGCGCCACGCGGCAAGCGCCTTCAACCGGCCGAGCGCGTCGGCTTTCCGGCTTGGCAGGCGGATGCGCTGCCAGGCGGTCCACGGATCGTTGACGTAGTTCTCGGGCGTCGTCAGCCGCGCCATCTCCTCGTCGAGCCAGTCGCCGCGCCCGGTTTTCTTGAGGCGTCCGAGCAGCTTCGGGAACAGCTGGATGAGGTGCGTCACGTCGCCGATCGCGTAATCGAGCTGGCGCTTGTCGAGCGGGCGGCGGGCCCAGTCGGTGAAGCGGGCGCCCTTGTCGAGATTGGCGCCGGTGAACGAGGCGACGAGGTTGATGTAGCTGACCTGCTCGCCCATCCCCAGCGCCATTGCCGCCACCTGCGTGTCGAACACGGGCGAGGGGGTCTTGCCGGTCATATTGTGGATGATCTCGATATCCTGCCCGCCGGCGTGGAAGATCTTGAGGACATCGGCCGCCACGAGAAGGTCGAGCATCGGGGCAAGGTCGATGCCGCTCGCCTTCGGATCGACAGCCGCGGCCTCGTCGGGCGAGGCGAGCTGGATCAGGCAGAGGTCGGCCCAGTACGTGTTCTCGCGCATGAACTCGGTGTCGACGGCGATATAGTCGGCGGTGGCGAGACGGGCACAGAAGGCGGCGAGCGTTTCGGTATCGGTAATCAGCGGATGGATTTTCATGGACGGTTCTATTAGGGCGGTCGGCGCTTCCATGCCAGCGCCTTGACAACAAGGGTGCAGGCATGTGTCTGGCCCGCCACAAACACCGGAATCGAGTGAGAATGCACGTCTATCGCACGCACCATTGCAGCGCCCTTCGCAAGGCCGATGTCGGCAATACCGCCCGCATCTCGGGCTGGGTCCACCGGAAGCGCGACCACGGAGGGCTGCTGTTCGTCGACCTCCGCGACCATTACGGGCTGACGCAGGTGGTGTGCGACACAGACTCGCCGGCGTTTCCTGTGCTGGACGGCGCGCGGGCCGAGAGCGTGCTCACCGTGACCGGCAAGGTCGTGGCGCGTTCGGACGCGACCGTGAACCCAAACCTGCCGACGGGTGAGATTGAGCTGTGGGCGGCCGAGGTTGCCGTGCAGTCGGCGGCGTCCGAGCTGCCGATGCCGGTGGCGGGCGATACCGAGTATCCCGAGGATATCCGCCTCAAGTACCGCTATCTCGACCTCCGCCGCGACCGGCTGCACCGCAATATCGTGCTGCGTTCGAACGTCATCGCATCGCTGCGCCGCCGCATGATCGAGCAGGGCTTCACCGAGTTCCAGACGCCGATCCTCACCGCCTCGTCGCCCGAGGGCGCGCGCGACTTCCTGGTGCCGAGCCGTATGCATCCGGGCAAGTTCTACGCGCTGCCGCAGGCGCCGCAGATGTTCAAGCAGCTGCTGATGGTGGCGGGCTTCGACCGTTACTTCCAGATCGCGCCCTGCTTCCGCGACGAGGATGCACGTGCCGACCGCTCGCCGGGCGAGTTCTACCAGCTCGACTTCGAGATGAGCTTCGTGACGCAGGACGACGTGTTCAACGCGATCGAGCCGGTGCTTGCGGGCGTTTTCGAGGAGTTCGCGAACGGCAAGTCGGTGACCCCGGCGGGTTCGTTCCCGCGCATTCCTTACCGCGAGTCGATGCTGAAGTACGGCAACGACAAGCCGGACCTCCGCAATCCCATCGAGATCGTCGACGTGACCGAGCATTTCCGCGGTTCGGGCTTCGGCATCTTCGCGAAGATGGTGGAAGGCGGCAACGTGGTGCGCGCGATTCCCGCGCCGAAAGCGGGCGAGCGCAGCCGCAAGTTCTTCGACGACATGAACGACTGGGCGCGTAGCGAAGGTTTCGCAGGCCTCGGCTACATCAACATCAAGGACGGCGTGCCCGCCGGCCCCATCGCCAAGAACCACGGTGAGGACGCCACCGCGAAGCTGATCGCGGCGCTCGGCCTCGGCCCGGACGACGGCGTGTTCTTCGCAGCGGGCAAGGAAGCCGACGCGGCGAAGCTCGCGGGCAAGGCGCGCACCAAAGTGGGCGAAGACCTCGGCCTTATCGAAGAGGGTGCTTTCAAGTTCTGCTGGATCGTCGACTTCCCGATGTTCGAGTACGACGAGGAAGCCAAGCAGGTCATCTTCTCGCACAACCCGTTCTCGATGCCGCAGGGCGAGCTTGAGGCGCTGGAGACGAAGAATCCGCTCGATATCCTCGCGTGGCAGTACGACATCGTCTGCAACGGCATCGAGCTGTCTTCGGGCGCGATCCGGAACCACAAGCCCGAGATCATGTACAAGGCGTTCGAGATCGCCGGCTACAGCCAGGAACAGGTCGACACGAACTTCTCGGGCATGATCAATGCCTTCAAGTTCGGGGCCCCGCCGCACGGCGGATCAGCGCCGGGCGTGGACCGTATCGTCATGCTGCTGGCCGATGAACCGAACCTCCGCGAGGTGGTGCTGTTCCCGATGAACCAGAAGGCCGAGGACCTGATGATGAACGCTCCGGCCAGCGTCTCCGATCGGCAGCTGAAAGAGCTTTCGATCAAGCTCGACCTGCCGAAGCCGAAGGCCGGGTAAGTCGATGAAAGCGCCGTCGCTGCATCGCCTGCCGAAGTTCGAGAAAGTCTCGAACGGGGATTATGAGGCGGCGCTGAAGACGGTGCAGGAGCGGCTCGCGGCCGTTCAGGCGAGCTGTATCGGCCGACGTCGCCGCGCCATTGTTGCGGTCGAGGGCCTCGACGCGGCGGGGAAGGGCGGCTTTATCCAGCGGCTCACTGCGCCGTGGGACCCGCGCTTCTTCGACGTGCAGCCGATCAAGGCGCCCGATGCCGAGGAGCGGGCTCACCACTATCTCTGGCGCTTCTGGCAGAAACTGCCGGCGCATGGCGAAGTGAACATCTTCGATCGCACATGGTACGGGCGCGTACTCGTGGAGCGCGTCGAGGGTTTCGCAACCGAAGCCGAATGGCGCCGTGCCTACGATGAGATCAACGCCTTCGAGAAGACGCTCGTCGATGACGGCGCCGTCATCATCAAACTGTTCTTCACGGTGAGCCAGAAGGAGCAGGACGAGCGGCTGGTCGAGCGGCTGGAAACACCAGCAAAGCGCTGGAAGGTTTCGCCCGAGGACTTCCGCAATCGGTTGAAGCGCGACGCCTACGTGGAAGCTGCGGAAGACATGTTCGCCCGCACGCACACGGCCCATGCGCCGTGGACGATCATCGACGGCGAGCATAAGAAGACCGCGCGCATCACGGCGCTGAACCTCGTCGCGGACCGGCTTTCGGATGGGCTCGACCTCTCACCGCCTGCGCTTTCGCCCGATATCGTGAAGCTGGCGAAGGCCGCGTTCGGCAAGAAGCTGAACCTCGGCTAACGCCTACCTTCAGCCGCGGTTCAACGAGCGAGTCGCAATCTCCATGACAATTGGGTCAGGAGTGTTCGAAATGCGTGTTCACAAGGCAAGTTTGATGGCGGGTACGCTGGTTGCAGCGGTCCTTGCCGGCCCGGCGATGGCACAGGACCGCGACCGCGACGGGCCTCGCCCGCAGCGCGAGCGCGGTATGCAGGTCAATCGCGAGGCGCCGCGCGCACCCGAGGCAAGGCCGCCGCGGGTTGTCCAGCCGGAACGTGGCCAAGAACGCGGTCAGATCCGCCGGATCGAGACGCCGGAACCCCGCCAATCGCGCGTGGAAGCGCCGCGGCAGGCGGAAGCCGTGCAGCAGCGCATGAACGGTGTGATTGGCCGCGACAATCAGCGTTACGGTGACAACAACCGCGACAATAACCGCAATCAGGGCCGTGACTGGAACAACCGCGACCGGGACGGCCGCGACGGCAATCGCCGCGACTGGGATCGAAACCGCGACCGGAACGACAACCGAAACGACAACCGAAACTGGGACCGCGACCGGAATCGGGATCGTGATAACGATTGGCGCGACCGGGACAAAGATCGGGACCGTGATCGCGATCGTTGGCGGGATAACGACCGTAACCGCGATAGGGATCGTGATCGCTGGCGCGACCACAATCGGCGCCCTGTCGTGATCGTGCGCCCCAGCCCTAGCTACCGTTATCGTCCGCACTGGTGGGGTTCGAGCGCCTTCTACTTCGATAACCGCTATTACGGTCACTACGACTACGATTCCTGGTATCGTCCCGGCTACGGCTTCTACGGTTCGCAGTACGGCAGCGGCTGGGCGTTGCTCGATCCGTGGCTCCGGCAAGACCCGGCGGCGAAGCACTGGGTGATGTGGAACTTCGATCGCAACCGCAACGGCCAGCTTTCGAAGGACGAGGCCCGGCGCGCCAACCGCGAGTTCGCCCGGTTGGCAGACCGCAATCGCGACGGCTACCTGAACGACGGAGAGATCCGCTTCGGTGTTGAAGAACTGCGGGACGAGTACCGGTACAGCTTCAACTATTAGGCTGCGATCGTTTCAGGCCTCGGCCTGAAACGATCAGGCTCCAGGGTAGGCGATCGAGACGACCTCAAGCTCCTGCACGCCACCCGGCAGGCGGACGCTCCTCAGGTCTCCGATCGCCGCACCTTTAAGGGCTATGGAAAGCGGCGCGCGCCATGAAATATGGCCGCGCGGCGTGTCCGTCTCATCCTCCCCCACGATCGTGATCGTGCGCTGCCGGTCGTCTTCGTCGGCGACGGTGACGGTGGCACCGAAGAATACCCGCGACTTGTCGGGCTGCTTCGTCGGATCGACGACGCGGGCATTTTTCAGCCGCTTCGAAATGCGCGTCAACTCACGGTCGATCTCGCGCAGCCGCTTGCGGCCATAGAGATAGTCGCCGTTTTCCGAGCGGTCGCCATTGCCTGCCGCCCACGAGACGATTTCGACGATCTTCGGCCGCTCGACCTCGAAGAGCGCACGGTGCGCCTCGATGAGCGCCTTCATGCCCGCGGGCGTGATGTAGTTGGGGATATCAGCCATTTTTCCAGCGATCGTCTCAACCGGGGCGATTCTTGCCGATCCACGCCGAGAGCGTGTTGGTGGAAGGCTGGCCCGCGCGCGCGGGATTGAGCCGATCGTAGACCACGGCGTTTTCCAGCACAGCGCGCACGTAGCCGCGCGTCTCGGTGAACGGGATTTCCTCCACCCAGCGCACGGCATCGACGCTCGGCAGCCGGGGGTCGCCGTTCGCAGTGATCCACTTGCGCACATTGCCCGCCCCGGCGTTGTAGGAGGCGATAGCGAGCATGTGGTTGCCGCCCCACTGGTCGACGAGGTTGAGGTAATAGGTCGATCCGAGCTGGACGTTGTAGTCGGGGTCTCTGGTCAGTGCCTCGGGGCGATAGGTCGTGCCCATCTTGCCCGCCGTTTCGCGCGCCGTGCCCGGCATCAGCTGCATCAGGCCGCGCGCACCGGCGCGGCTGACAGCGGTGGGATCGAAGCGGCTTTCCTGACGGGTGATCGCATGGATCATCGTCCAATTGCTTGTCAGCACGCCGCCGACGGGTAGCTGCGGGTAAGCGAAACGCAGGATCGCGGGAGGCCCGTCCACCATTTCGCCGCGGCTCGCGATCAGCGCATAGTCGGCGCGGCCGAGTTGCTGCGCGAGTTCGCTGACAAGGAATTCGCGCGCTGAGGTCTTCGCACCGTCTGCGAGCGTTTTCAGGAACAATGTCTGCTTCGCCCGGTCGCCGGCCATGCCGAGCAGGCGGGCAGCCTCGACGCGGTCGTCCGCTGCGAATGCCTGACGCTCGGGTGTCGGCACGGCGGGATCAGCGGTTGCGGGAATCGAGAGCGGCCGGTTCAGCCGTTCGGCGGCGAGCTGGCCATAGAAGGTGAGGGGAAAGCGTGCCGCGGTTTCGAGATTGCGGTTGGCGTCGATGGTGAGCCCGGCAGCCTCTGCGGCGCGTCCTGCCCAATAGTGCCCGCGCGATCGCGTGCCCGCGAACGCAGCAGCAGAAGCGAAATTCTCGAAGTGGCGGACAGCGTCGCGCGCGCGGTTCAGCTTGTGGAGCGCCGTCCACCCCGCGAGCCATTCGAGACTGGTGAAGGTGTCGCGCTCTGCCCCGCTGTAGCTGGTCAGCGCGCGGTCGAAGGCGAAGCCGCCGTGATTGTGGGCGATCTCGAAGGCGAGGCTGTTCTGGTTGTCGTTCACAGCGCCGCGCGCCGCCGCCAGCACCTCGGTCATCCAGGCATTGCGGTCTCCCGCGCTGCCGGGTGCGATTTCGGCGCGTGCAAGAAGCTGGCGCGCGGCAAGGCTGTTGCCGCTGGCGCGCAGGAAGGCGCTGCGGTCGGCGATGAGGCCGGGGTCGTTTTCGAAACCGGTGCCGAGCTTGCCGATCGCGAGGTTGGCATCCACTGCCGCAGGTGCCGAGGCGGCGCCCTTCGCAGCCGCCGCCCGCTGGAGCGCAATGCGCGCTTCCGCAAGCGTGCGGTCGCTGCCCGACAGGAAGGTCAGCATTCGCGTTGCGGTGGAGAGATCGCGCAGCCAGAGCAGCCGGTCCATGCGGAACACATGATCATCACGGCTGAGGATGCCGCCGAACGCCGCGAGGAACTGGTTTTCAAGCGCGGGGCCGATGCCGCCCATGCGCCACGCCTGCTTGGCTTCCGTATTGGCGGCGTTGGTCATGCCCGCCGCCATCAGCGCTTCGGCGTGGCGGAAGCGGCCGATGCCCGAAAGCGGCGGCAACGCGCGGAAGAAGGAGAGCCGCGCTGCCATCGGCGTCGTGTCGCTGATCGTGCCCTCGGCGCGGCGGCGCAGGTCGTCGGCGCCCGGCCAGTCTGCGTTGGCGCGCAGGAATTCGGAGAACTCGGAGAACGTGGCCGCGTATTCCGGGCGTCGCAGCCGATCCCACACCAGCAGCTTCTGCGCGGTCGGCGAGCCGCTGACACCCATCGCGGAGACGGGGCGGAACTCGCGGCGGGCCTGCGCTTCCAGACCCGCCTTCAACGCATCCGCGTCGGCGCGGGACTGGGCAACGGCGGGCGGCGCGGCGAGCGCAGCTGCCGAAAGCAGGGCAAATCGCAGAAGAACGCTGGTAATACTGGACACAGACTTTCCGAGCCTCCTATGACGCCACAAACAGGCCGACTGCGGCCGACGCGTGCAACGGTGCAGCAGCGGCGCGCGAGGAGGCAACGGGCGAGAGTAGCATGACAGCGAGATTTTACGGTTCCATTCCGGCACTTGTCACCCCGTTCCGCGACGGGTCGGTGGATTTTGCCACCTTCGAGGCGTTTGTGGACTGGCAGATCGCCGAAGGCAGCACCGGCCTCGTGCCTTGCGGCACCACCGGCGAATCGGCCACGATGACGATCGACGAGCACAATGCCGTGATCGCCGCCTGCATCAAAGCGGCCGCCGGCCGCGTGCCGGTGATCGCGGGCTGCGGCTCCAACGACACGGCGTGCGCGGTTTCGCACGTCCGCCACGCCGAGAAGGCGGGGGCGGATGCGGCGCTCGTCGTCAGCCCCTATTACAACAAGCCCAATCAGGAGGGGCTTTACCGCCACTTCAAGGCGGTCGCAGAGGCAACCAGCCTGCCGATCATCCTCTACAACATCCCCGGACGCAGCATCGTCGACATCGCGCCTGCGACGATGAAGCGTCTTTCCGAAATCCCGAACATCGCCGGTGTGAAGGACGCGACCGGCGTGCTTCAGCGCATTTCGGAACAGCGCCTTTCGTGCGGCACGGACTTCATCCAGCTTTCGGGCAACGACGACATGACACTCGGCGTCATGGTTTCGGGCGGGCACGGTTGCATCTCGGTGACGGCGAACGTCGCCCCGCGCCTGTGTGCCGATTTCCAGACGGCCTGCCGCGAAAAGCGCTGGGACGATGCGCTCGCGCTTCAGGACCGGCTCTATCCGCTGCACGCCGGCCTCTTCTCGGACGCAAGCCCCGGCCCGGCGAAATATGCGCTTTCGAAGCTCGGCAAGCTGCATGAAGAGCTGCGTCTGCCGATGGTTCCGGCCGGAGAGGCCGCACGGCGCATTGTGGATGCTGCGATGGCCCATGCCGGGATCGCCTGATGGTACGCCCGCAACGGGCAGGCAGTTTCAGCAAGGTCAAGACCGTCGCTGAAAACCGCAAGGCCCGCTACGAATATGCGATAGAAGACGTCTTCGAGGCCGGTATCGCGCTGACCGGCACCGAGGTGAAATCGCTGCGCTTCGGCGAGGGCACGATCGCGGAGTCCTATGCCGAGGTGAACGGCGAGGAAGTGTGGCTGATCAACGCCAACATCCCCGAATTCAGCCACGGCAACCGCTTCAACCACGAGCCGCGCCGGCCCCGCAAGCTGCTGCTGCACAGCCGCGAAATCGCCAAGCTGCACGGTGCCGTCGCCCGGCAAGGGATGACATTGGTGCCGCTCTCCATATATTTCAACGAACGGGGTCGTGCGAAGGTCGAACTGGCGCTCGCCAAAGGCAAGAAGCTGCACGACAAGCGGGCGACAGAGCGCGACCGGGACTGGAAGCGCGATCAGGCGCGCATCCTCAGGGATCGCGGTTAGGGTTTTCGATGCGGCTCATAAAGTGGCTGAAGGAAAAGCGCCCCTCGCGCGAGGCGATGTTGGAAAACCGCTGGATGCGGCCGTTCGCCAATACCATCGGCAATCCTGTCATCTGGCATTTCAACCGCAAGTCGGTAGCGCGCGGCGTCGCGCTCGGCATGTTCTTCGGGCTCTCGATTCCCTTCGCGCAGGCGCCTGCCGCGGCGCTGTTCGCCGTGCCGTGCCGCGCGAACCTGCCGGTGGCGGCCTTTGTCACCTTCATCTCGAACCCGCTTACGACGCCCTTCATCTATCTCGGGGCCTACGAGATCGGGCGCTGGATGCTGCGGATTCAGGATGGCGGCCTCGCCAACATGAATGCCGATCACTGGTTCGAAGAATTGAGCGTGGTGCTCACCAATGCGCCGCTGCCCACCGCGATCGGCCTGTTCACGATCGCCACGCTGGGCGCGGTGATCGGCTACCTCGGCATTCATGGTATATGGCGGCTGTGGATTCATCAGCGGATGGAAGCGCGGCGGAAGCGGGATGCGCGGCGGACGGGAGACGGCGATGGGCGGGTTCCGGGAAAAGCTGGTTGAAACCAAGAAGGCGTGGGCGCGCGCCGGACGCCTGCTGACGGGCAAGACCGCCGAACATGGCATCGATCGCCTGCCGCCGGGGCAGCGGCTTGTGGAAAACTGGCCGGTGCTCGATCTTGGTATCCAGCCTGATGTAGCGAAAGCCGACTGGCAGCTTGTGATCGACGGTGCTGTCGAAAATCCCGTGACGTGGGACTGGAGTGCCTTCCTCGCGCAGCCGCAGGTCGAGGATGTCTCCGACATCCACTGCGTCACGCAGTGGTCGCGCTACGACAATCGCTGGAACGGTGTCTCGACGCGTCACATCGCTGATGTCGTGAAGCCGCTCGGCGGGGTGAAGCATGTGCTCTTCACCAGCTACGACGGCTACACGACGAATGTCGAATACGCGCACTTTCTCGAAGAGGACTGCCTCGTCGCGCACACGCACGATGGCGCGCCGATCAGCCGTGAACACGGCGGCCCGGCCCGGCTGGTGATCCCGCGCTACTATTTCTGGAAAAGCCCCAAGTGGCTGAAGCGCATCAGCTTCACTGCCGAAGACAAGCCAGGCTTCTGGGAAGTGCGCGGCTATCACAATGTCGGCGATCCGTGGCTGGAGCAGCGCTACAGTTAAACGTTTGTATAACGGAGTCGGCTGTTCATCGAATGGTCGCTCCGCGCGCACGCGCGAGCCGGTTAGGCTTCCGGTATGCTCATCTGCTTCAGGGACTATCCATTATGAAGACCATTTTTCTGTGTGCTGCTTCTGCGGCCGCGCTCCTTGCTGCGCCGGCGCTTGCCGCTGACAAGCCGGAAATCGGCAGCTGGGGCTTCGACGAAGCAGGCATGGACCGCGGCATTGCAGCCGGCGAAGACTTCACCGGCTTTGCGGGCGGTACGTATCTGCGCAACCTCGAGATTCCCGCTGACCGTTCGAACTATGGCATGTTCACCAAGCTCCGCGACCTCAGCCAGGAGCGTACGCGCACGATCATCGAAGGCGCCGCCGCAAGCCAGGCCGGCAAGGGCTCGGTCGGCCAGAAGGTCGGCGACTACTACGCCAGCTTCCTCGACGAGGCGGTGATCGAGGCCAAGGGGATGACGCCTGTGAAGGCCGAGCTGGATGCGGTCGCCGGTATCAGCTCGAAGGCCGCATTTGCGGCCGCACTCGGCGAGGCGCTGCGCAGCTATGGCCCGTCGCCATTCCTCTACTACATCAATCAGGATGAGAAGGCGCCCGACCGCTACGTGCCAGTCTTCTACCAGGGTGGTATCGGTCTGCCGGACCGCGACTACTACCTTGTCGAGAATCCGGCCTACGTGGAGGCGCGCGATAAGTACAAGGCGCACATCGCACGGATGTTCGTGCTTTCCGGCATTTCGGCGGGCGAAGCGGCGAAGAAGGCCGCCGCCATTTATGACTTCGAACACAAATTTGCCGAGGTGCACTGGACCGTCGTCGACAGCCGCGATTCCGACAAGGCCTACAACAAATGGAATAAGGCAGATTTCGCCGCGAAGGCGCCGGGCTTCGACTGGAACGCCTTTTTTGCCGCGGCAGGTCTCGGCAGCCAGAGCGAATTCATCGTCAGCCAGCCGAGCAGCTTTGCGGGCATGGCGAAGATAATGGGTGAGGCCGACATCGCCACGCTACGCGACTGGCTCGCCTTCAAGACCCTGAAGGACGCAGCGCCGTTGCTGCCCAAGGCCTTCGTCGACGAGAACTTTGCATTCGAGGGCACGACGCTGTCGGGCACCCCCGAAATCCAGCCGCGTTGGAAGCGGGGCGTCGATTCGGTGAACAGTGCGCTCGGCGAAGCGGTGGGGGAACTCTACGTCGCCCGATACTTCACGCCGGAGGCGAAGGCACAGGCGGACGCGCTCGTCCGCAACCTTATTGCTGCGATGGACGCGCGCATTGCAAACCTCTCGTGGATGACCCCCGAGACGAAGGTGAAGGCCCGCGCCAAGCTTGCCGCGTTCAAGCCGAAGATCGGCTATCCGGTGAAGTGGATCGATTATTCGGCGCTCAAAATCGAACCCGGCGACGCCTTCGGCAATGCGAAGCGCGCGGCTGCGTTCGAATACGACCGCAACCTCGCCAAGCTCGGGAAACCCATCGATCACGATGAGTGGTTCATGACGCCGCAGACGGTGAACGCCTACGCGAATCCCACAATGAACGAGGTCGTGTTCCCCGCCGCCATCCTGCAGCCGCCGTTCTTCGATCCGAACGCCGACCCGGCGGTCAACTATGGCGCGATCGGCGCGGTGATCGGCCACGAGATCACGCACCATTTCGACGATCAGGGCCGCAAGTACGATCCCACCGGCAAGCTCGCCGACTGGTGGACGCCCGAGGACGTGAAGCGCTTCAAGGTCTATACCGATCAGGTCGTTGCGCAGTACGGTGCCTACGAGCCGCTTCCCGGCGCACACATCAACGGTGAACTGACGCTGGGCGAGAACATCGCCGACATCGCCGGCCTCACCGTCGCTTACGACGCCTACAAGGCGTCGCTCGGCGGGAAGCCCGCGCCCGTGGTGGGCGGCTTCAGTGGCGACCAGCGATTCTTCCTCGGCTACTCGCAGATCTGGCGGCAGAAGTACCGCGACGCCCAGCTGCAGCAACAGCTCGCAACCGATCCCCACACGCCCGGAAACTGGCGTCCGACAGCCGTGCGCAACCTTGATGCCTGGTATCGGGCCTTTGGTGCGAAGCCGGGCCAGAAGCTCTACCTGCCCGAAGATCAGCGCATCCGCATCTGGTAAGCCTTGACGCGTGGGAGCCGTCCCGTCATGGACGGCCCCAGTG
Organism: Sphingosinicella xenopeptidilytica; assembly: GCF_042676985.1. Classification (NCBI taxonomy): domain Bacteria; kingdom Pseudomonadati; phylum Pseudomonadota; class Alphaproteobacteria; order Sphingomonadales; family Sphingosinicellaceae; genus Sphingosinicella; species Sphingosinicella xenopeptidilytica. The sequence goes on from NZ_JBHTIK010000002.1 coordinate 716,571, forward strand.
TCGGGGAGTGGCGCAGCCTGGTAGCGCATCTGGTTTGGGACCAGAGGGTCGCAGGTTCGAATCCTGTCTCCCCGACCACCTCTTCAATGTCCCCCTTTTTGCGCCGCCGAACTCGTCCCCCTCTGCTGTTCGCGGCAGCATTTGGCGATTTCCTTGTGCGCTTCCGGCTGGTATCAGCGGCGCTGGTCAGGTTCGGAAATATGACGGGCGAGCACTGCTTCCCGTGTGGTGTTATGGGAAGCGTATGGCCGAAACCTTTTCCGCGGCGGGACCACCGCGTGTCCAGTTGGCGCTGCCGCCAACACTGGAAACAGCGCTCCGTTCAAGCCTCGATGCAGCTGGCGTTGGCCACGTGCGGATCGACGTCTCCGCGCTCTTCGCAGCGCCGCTGGCGAAGCAGCCGCTGATCGTTGCCGCCGAAGCTGGCCTTGTCGCCGGGACGGGGCAGCCTTTGGCGGATATCGGAATTCTATCCAAAACTGCACCAGTTATAGTCATTCTGGACGACGATGCGTTGGACGACGCGATATCCGTTATGGATATTGAAAGTGTCGAACTGGCCGTATGGCCGCTGGAGGCCGAGGACATCTTGAGCATTCTTGAACGCATCGACATCGGGCAGGGCTATGCAGCGGGTGTTCGCGAGACGGGACGCGATGCCTTTGTGCAGATCGGTATGCTGAGCGATGAAGTGAGCCGCATCGCCGATCAGCTCGCACGCCTCGCCAGCATGAAGGAGGGGCCGATGCTGCCGGCGGTCGCAACAGACCGCAGCGCCGCCGAGACCGCACGGAGCCTTCGGGAGATCATCCGCAAGCGGCAGGTGCGCAAGCAGTTCTTTCCGGCCGAACTCTTCGCCGATCCGGCGTGGGACATCATGCTCGACCTTGCCGCCGCCCGGCTGGAAGGCAAGCAGGTGAGCGTTTCCAGCCTGTGCATCGCCGCCGATGTGCCGACAACGACGGCGCTCCGCTGGATCAAGGGCATGACCGACGCCGGGATGCTGGCGCGGCGCAGCGACCCCGGGGACGGACGCCGGAGCTTCATCGACCTTTCCGACGAAGCGGCGGAGGCGATGGAGCGCTACATAGCGCTCGTCGACGGCGGCGCGATCTGAAGCGCGCCGAGGCTAGAAGGGCAGCAGGCTCTTCTTCTTGGAAAAGCGCAGGTAGCCGGCATTGACACCGAGCCGCCAGCCGACGCCGAGCTTGATCGGAACGATCACCACATCGCCGCGCTGCACATACTGGGCGGAAAGACCGCCAATGATGTAGGCCTTGCCCTCAGCCGCGGGATAAGCGCGGAACAGCTCTTCGGTGTCGTAGAGCTTGTAGATGAGAATGAAGGTCTTGCTGCCGTCGGCGCCGACATCGAAGCCCACGGAGGGGCCGCGCCAGTAGATCGGCTGCTCGCCTTCGACCTTGTGGTAGAGTTTGCCCTCTCCATAGCGGACGCCGACGCCGATGGCGCCGCCGCCCTCGCGGCCGGCGATATAGGCGTTGGGCTGGCCGAGATCCTTGAAGATCGTCTCGATCATGCGCGCGAGGCCTTCCGCGCCGCGCCCGAAGACGTTCTCGGCAGCAGTGAGCACCTCGCTCTGGCTGAACACGGGCTGCAGGTCACCGTCACCGACGACGCCGGGCGCGGCATTGGTGGCGGGTGCTGCGGGAACGCCACTTTGCGCCGAGGGCGGCGGAGGCGGCGGGGCCGTAGACGCTTGGGCCACGGGTGCGGTCGATGGCGGCACTTCGGCCGACATCGTGCCATAGGCAGCTTCGCTCCCCGGAATTGGTGCCAGATCGGCATTGGCATCCTGCGCGTGCGCCGTCGCCGCCAGGAACATCATCGAGAACACTGCCAATCCGGCCCTGCCCATGCGAAACATCAACGTGTGTCTCCCGCTTCATTGTCGGTTTCGGGCAGACCATGCGTCGGGGAGTCCCCGAAATCAATGGCGCCTTCCGAGGCGTTACTTGAAAGCCGCACGGCTGAACCCCGCTTGAACCGCAGATACTTAGAATGCGTCACACTCTTGTCACCCGGTGCGTGGCATGTTGAAATATGCCTCAAATACGTCCGACTCGACAGCGGACGGCGATACTGGGGAGAGAAACGTGACGTTGCAGGATGATATTGCACGCGTTTCGGTACGCACCATGAGTGACATTCGCCCCGCTTCGGAAGCGCTGCGCGACATGGTGGAGCGCAACGCGCCCACGTTCCGGATCGCGATTACCGACAATATCTGCTCGAAGCGGCCCATGGTGGACGACGAGGGGAATACGCTCTCTTCGGAAGTCTTCGGCTTCGTGAGCGACGAGGAGCGGCAGTGGAGCGAGCACCGCGTCGCGCTCAGTTCTCCGCTGCTTCGGGCCTGCCGGTATGAAAGCGAGCCGTTCTGGGCGAACGAGGAGGGCTTCCGCACGCAGCAGCCGAACCCGTACCTCGATGGTATCGACCTCTCGAACTTCGACAAAAGGGCGATGTGCCACGCCGCCGTGGTGATCCCGGTGCATCTGCCGTTCGGCCAGATCGGCGTCGCGGTGATCGGATCGGCGCGGAATCAGAGCGACCTTTCAGAGGTTTACGAGAATTTTGCCGACGAGTGGGCCGTATGGGTCCACCGTTTCCTCGCGGGCTATGTGAAGCTGATGCGCACGCGCAAATGGCTGCCGATGGACTGCCAACTCACCAAGCGCGAGGTCGAGTGCCTGCGCTGGGCGGCAGTGGGCAAAACCGACAAGGAGATCAGCCTGATCCTTGCGCGGAGCCACGCCACCGTGCGCTTCCACATCCAGAACGCGGGCGAGAAGCTGGACGCGGTGAACCGCAGCCAGACGATCTTCAAAGCCGCGCAATTGGGGTATCTCGGCCTCGCGGCCTAGCCTCTTCCACTTCCGCGAAGTAGGCGAAGTAGAGGCCAAGACGGAATATTCGGTGCGCGTCGGAGCCGATTGACGGCCGATACGCTTCAAAGAGCAATCGGCACTTTCTTCACACGATTCCCTATTTGGGAAGAGGGCCAAAGCCGCCGCCGCCGGGGGTTTCGATTTCCACGGCATCGCCGACCTGAACCTCGGCACGCGCCGTGGCGGCGAGGGGTTCGATCGCACCGTTTGCGCGAATGATGCGGCCTGCGCCGGGTTTGGCGCCCGCGCCGCCCAACAGGCCGAAGGGCGCGACGCGGCGGCGGTTGGCGAGGAGGCTCACGGTCATCGGTTCGAGGAATTTGAGGCGGCGGATGACGCCGTTGCCACCTTCGTAGCGACCCGCGCCGCCTGAGCCGGTGCGGATACGGAAGGATTCGAGGCGGACGGGGAAGCGGAGTTCGAGGACTTCGGGGTCGGTGAGGCGACTGTTGGTCATGTGGGTCTGTACTGCGTCGGCGCCGTCGAACTCCGGGCCCGCGCCCGCGCCGCCCGCGATCGTCTCGTAATACTGGTGGCGGGCGTTTCCGAAGGTGAGGTTGTTCATCGTGCCCTGCGCGGCGGCCATGACGCCAAGCGCACCGTAGAGCGCGTCGCAGATGACCTGGCTGGTTTCCACGTTGCCCGCGACCACCGCCGCGCCCGCCGCGGGATTGAGCATCGTGCCTTCGGGGACGATGAGCGTAATGGGGCGCAGGCAGCCCTCGTTCATCGGGATCTCGTCGTCGACGAGCGTACGGAACACGTAGAGCACGGCGGCGCGACAGACCGAGAGCGGCGCGTTGAAATTGTCGGGAAGCTGGGCGCTGGTGTTGGTGAAATCGACCGTGGCCGAGCGGCTTGTGTGATCGACGGTGACGCGGACTTCGACCGCTGCGCCATTATCCATCTCGTAGCGGAAGTGGCCGTCCGACAGCGCGCCGATCGCTTGCCGCACGGCGGCTTCGGCGTTGTCCTGCACATGGCGCGTGTAGGCCTCGACCGTATCGAGGCCGAATTCGGCGATCATGGCGCGGAGCGCATCGCCGCCGCGTGTGCAGGCGGCGACCTGTGCTTTCAGATCGGCGATGTTCTGGGCAGAGTTTCGCGCCGGATAGGGGCCGGATGCGAGTGTTTTTTGCGTCTCGGTTTCGCAAAACGCACCGACCGAGACGAGCAACTGGCTGTCGAAGAGAACGCCTTCCTCGTCCAGCGTCTTCGAATCCGGCGGCATCGAGCCGGGGGTAAGGCCGCCGATGTCGGCCTGATGGCCGCGCGCCGCCGTGTAGAACAGGATGGCGCCGCCGTCGGCGCGGGCGAACACGGGGGCGACGACGGTGACGTCCGGCAGGTGCGTGCCGCCGTTCATCGGGTTGTTGAGCGCGAAGGCGTCTCCGGGCCGCATCCGGCCGCCATGGGCGCGGATGACGGCGCGCACGCTGTCGCCCATCGATCCGAGGTGGACGGGCATGTGCGGCGCATTGGCGATGAGGCCGCCTTCGAGATCGAACAGCGCGCAGGAGAAATCCAGCCGCTCCTTGATGTTCACCGAGTGCGCGGTGGTCTGGAGCGCGATGCCCATTTCCTCGGCGATGGCCATGAAGCGGTTGTTGAAGATCTCCACCATCACTGGATCGACATCGGTGCCGAGCGCGCGCTGCGTGGGCAGGGGCACGATGCGGCGGAGGATGAGGTCACCGCCGGGTGAAACCTCACCGCGCCAACCCGCGTCGATCACTGTGGTCGCGCCGTCTTCGAGGATGACGGCGGGGCCGTTTATGGCCTCGCCCGGCACGAGGGCGCCGCGCGCCAGAACGGGGGCTTCGGTGGGCTTGCCGTCCACGATCATCGTGCAGGCGGAGGCGGATTGCGCTTTGCTTTCGACGCGGATCGGCGGCGCGGGCCAATGGCCGACCGCTTCCACGCTCACCGCCTCGATCACCAGCGCGCCGCCGGGCATCACGTAGCCGAAGCGGGCGCGGTGCTCCGTTTCGAAGGCTGCGCGCATCGCTTTGGATGGAGCGAGTGGAAGCGAGAGGCCGCTGTCCGCGCCTGTATAACGAAGCTCCGCACGGCGCGAGACGGAAACGCCTGCGAGGTCGTCCGCCTGCGCCGCGAGCGCGGTGCGGGCGTCGGCTTCGAGCATGTCGGCGAGAGCTTCGGCGGCGGCGATGCCTTCGTCCAGCGGTGTGCCGAGCGTGCGTTCGCGCAAGGTGGTGAGGTCGGCAAGGCCCATGCCGAGCGCCGAGAGCAGCCCGGCGAGCGGGTGCACATAGACCTCGCCGATGCCGAGTGCGTCGGCGACCTTGCAGGCGTGCTGGCCCCCCGCGCCGCCGAAGCTCGAAAGCGTACAGGTGGTGACGTTGTGGCCGCGCTGGATAGAAATCTGCCGCACGGCCTTCGCCATGTCGTCCACGGCAATGGCGATGAAGCCTTCCGCAAGCGCCGCGCCGGTGATCGTGCGGCCGGTGGCGGCGGAAACTTCGGTGGCGAGGGTGTCGACGTGGCGGACGACGGCGTCGCGGTCGAGCGGTTCGTCGCCGCCGGGGCCGAAGATCGCCGGGAAATGCGCGGGCTGGATGCGGCCGAGATAGATGTTGCAATCGGTGATGGTGAGCGGCCCGCCGCGCCGGTAGCTCATCGGGCCGGGGTTGGCGCCCGCCGATTCCGGACCGACGCGCAGCCGCGTGCCGTCGAAGCGGCAGATCGAGCCGCCTCCGGCCGCGACCGTGTGGATCGCGAGCATCGGCGCGCGGATGCGCGTGCCCGCCACGATGGTTTCGTGCGTGCGCTCGAAGCTGCCGGTGTAGAGCGAGACGTCGGTCGAGGTGCCGCCCATGTCGAAGCCGACGACGCGGGCTATGCCCGCGGCCCCGGCCGTTTTCGCCATGCCGACGATGCCGCCTGCCGGGCCGGACAGGATGGCGTTCGCGCCGGTGAACGCGCCTTCGCCCGCAAGGCCGCCGCTCGATTGCATGAACATCAGGCGTGTCGCGGGATCGAGCTTTTCCGTCACCTGCCGCACGTAGCGGCGGAGCGCGGGGGACAGGTAGGCGTCGGCCACGGTGGTATCGCCGCGCCCGACGAGTTTGATGAGCGGGGCGATTTCGTGACTGACGGAAATCTGCGTGAAACCAGCAGCTTCAGCGAGGTTTCTCAGACGTCGTTCATGGTCGGGGAAGCGGTAGCCGTGCATCAGCACGATGGCGACAGCGTTGATGCCGCGTGCGCGGGCGGCGGCGAAACCCGCGGCGGCCTGCGCCTCGTCGAGCGTGTGGACGACTTCGCCGTCCGCACCCACGCGCTCGTCGATCTCCAGCACCTCGGCATAGAGCGGCGACGGCTTCGTGATGGCGCGGGTGAACAGCTTCGGGCGGGCCTGATAGCCGATGGCGAGCGCATCCGCGAAGCCGCGCGTGATCGCGAGGAGAGTCGGCTCGCCCTTGCGTTCGAGCAGCGCATTGGTGGCGACGGTGGTGCCCATCTTCACCGACGCCACGCACGCGTCCGGCGCATGGCCGAGCAGGCGGGTGATGCCCGCGATGGCGGCGTCCGCGTACTGCTCCGGGTTTTCCGAAAGCAGCTTGGCGGTTTTCAGTGTGCCGTCAGGCGCGAGCGCGACGATATCGGTGAACGTGCCGCCGCGATCGATCCAGAATTGCCAGCCCTGCTGCTCCATGCAGGCTGGTTACAGGATGCCGCCGCCAAGCCAAAGCCGAACCGATGCAAGGATCAGCACGAAGATGTTGAGATTGCGGCCCGCGTTGCTGTCCGACAACGTACCGATGCCGGCGCCGAGCGCCGCGATGGGCAGCGCCAACCAGTTGACGAGGCCGATGAGCGGGAACAGGCCGATGATGCCGACAACGAGCGCGACAAGGCCGATGAGGACGGAGATGAGGTTCAGCATTCGGGTTCCAGTGTGTCGTTCGACTATGACACCAATTTAGGTTGGCTTCGCGTCTTGGCAAGATGCGTCCCGCAATGATCGACCCGATGGACCTTCGCGAGCTTCTGCTTGCTCACGCCCGCGCGCGGGAGAGCGTGACCTATGCCGAGGCGCTCGGAGCGTTCGGCTACAGCTTCTCCCGGCCGAAGATGCGGGCACTGTGCACGATTCTCGGCGACGTGGACGCCTATGCGCGCGGGCGCGGCGAGCCGGAAATGGCGGTGCTCGTCGTCCGCCAGTCGGACCGGCTGCCGGGGCAGGGCTGGTGGGTGGCGGGCGGCGCGGAAGGGTACAAGGGCCTGTGGGAAGGCCCGGACGCGCGGCGGCATGTCACGAAGCTCCAGAAGCGCGTGTTCGACTATTGGGCGAAGCGCTGACGCCGATTGTCATCACCAATTCGGCATGTAAAGCTGCGCCATGAACTTCATGCAGCTCATCCAGTCTTTGGACGATTTGCTTTATGAGCTGATGAGCTGGCTGATCTTCTTTCCGCTTACGCTCTGGCGCACGATAACCCGCCCATTGGAAATGATGGCCTATGCCGGCAGGGAGCTGAGAGAGCTTCCCGAAAAGCAGTTCCGCGAAGCCTTGAGCCCACCGCTTTTCCTCCTGCTGGCGCTCCTGGTTTCCCACGCTCTCGAGCTGTCCGTGAACGGCAGCACCAATCTTATCCTTGCGGATAATCGTGGCCTGGCGAGGTTTGTTGATAGCGACACGAAGCTCCTGCTTCTCAGGCTGGCCATATTCTCGATTATACCCCTGCTCCTCGCGACGATCGTCGCGCGCGCCAGCAAATCGAAGCTCAGCGACGAAACGCTGAAAGCTCCTTTCTACGAACAATGCTATCCTGCCGCACCGTTTGCGCTGGCCATCGGCATCGGAACGCTTCTTCTCCACCGTGGCACGGTGTCGGCCGCTCTCGGCATCGCGATCATGCTCGCCGCGCTGATCGCTTATCTTGCGGTTCAGATTGTCTGGTTTCGTCGGCAGCTCGGCTGTGGCATTTTCAGGGCCGGTCTTTTGGCGGGATGTGCGATGATCGGAGGCCTTCTTTTCACATTACTGATCGGAATACTGCTCATCTGACCACGCAGCAGGGGACAAGAAATGCGCCGAACGACGTCGTTGGTTATTTTCGCAGGCCTTTGCGGCGCGACCTCCGCTTCCGCCGAAACACCATCCGACATTCGTGACCTTGTCGGCGCGCGCGCAGCCGGTGGGGAGACACAGCTTGAGGCGCGGGGGTACGCCAATGTCGGCGGCGAGACCGGCGACGATCGCAAATGGACATACTGGTGGAACGCCGGAACCCAGACCTGCGTCACCGTATCGACCGTGGATGGGCGCTATGAGGCGATCACGACCTCACCCCCCGCCGATTGTCGCCGGACGGCGGCGCCCCTCTCGGCAGAGCCGCGCCCGGTGCCCGGTGCCGGCGACGGCCAGCACTGGTTCGATATCGGGCTCGTCTGTTTCGGCGAAGGCAAGCGGCCGACGACGGCAACGCGCTATGGCTATACCTGGGATTTCGACAAGGGCCGGTATGTCTATGGCAACCGCACCGAACTCACGACGCAGGATTTCGATGCGTCCGTGATGATCCAGATCTGGGATGGTGGCGGACGCATCCGTCTTCCGAACAAGCTGATCCCGCCCATTCACTCACGGGGAGATCATGGGTGGTGGGAGCTGAACAATGTGTCCACCGGCCCGAACACGATCACAGCTGATTATCGCTTGAACGGACTGAACAAGCCCAAGCTCACCATCGACAGACGGTCTGGCCATATTTCGATTCGTGGCACAGCAGACTATGCCTTTATCGGAACGTGTGATTCTGCCGACAATCAGGAACGCCGCTTCTAGAAGCGGACGTCAAAGCTCCCGCGCCGAGAAGGTGTCGCACCGGTTCGGGTCGCCCGTCTCGTAGCCGCGCTTGAACCAGGCCATGCGCTGCGCCGACGTGCCGTGCGTAAAGCTGTCGGGAACCACATAGCCCTGCGACTGGCGTTGCAGGCGGTCGTCGCCGATGGCGTTCGCGGCGGTGAGGGCTTCCTCGATGTCGCCGGGTTCGAGCTGCTGCTGGACGGTGCGAGCCCAGAGGCCCGCGTAGCAATCCGCCTGTAGCTCCATCTTCACCTGCAGCGCATTGCCTTCCGCCTTGCTGACCCGCGCCTGCTGCTGGCGGAGTTCGTTCGACAGGCCGGTGATCGTCTGGACGTGGTGGCCGACCTCGTGCGCGATGACATAGGCCTGCGCGAAATCGCCTCCCGCGCCGAGCTGCTTTTCGAGCTGATCGAAGAAGCTGGTGTCGATGTAGATCTTCTGGTCCGCCGGGCAATAGAAGGGGCCGGTCGCCGATTGCGCGGTGCCGCAGCCGGATTGACCCTGGCCTGCGTAAAAGACGAGCGTCGGCTCCGGATAGTCCTGCCCGGATTGCTTGAAGATCTTGTTCCACGTGTCTTCGGTGTCGGCGAGGACGGTGCAGGAGAAGCGGTGGAGGTCACTGCGTTCGCAGCCCTGGCCTTCGCCGGGGGTAGCGGACGGCGCCTGCTGCTGCGTGGGAACGCCGCCCTGCTGGGAAAGGCCGCCGAGGAGTTGCATCGGATCGACGCCGAAGACGAGCGCCAGCACGATGACGATGACAAGCGTGCCGCAGCCCATGCCGCCCTTGCCGCCGATGGGGAGCCTGCCGCCACCCATCGGGAAGCCCATGCCGCCACCGCTGCCGGTCTGGTCCTCGACGTTGTCGCTCATTCTGCGGCCGCGCCAGCGCATGGATGGTCTCCCCGGTTGTTGGACGCTGAAGGTACCGGCTTGCCGCGTGGGCGTAAACTATTCCGCGATGGCCTCTTCGATCACGTCGTAGATACGCGAGAGGTCCGTGTCGTCCGTGCAATAGGGCGGCATCAGGTAGACCGTGTTGCCGAGCGGGCGGAGCAGCACGTCGCGTTCGCGGAACGCCGCGAGCAAACGGGGCCCGAGCGCGGAGAGATAGTTGCCGGTGGTGTCCTCGACTTCGACCGCCGTGATCGTGCCGATCTGGCGGGCGTTTCGGATGCGGGGGTGCGTCGCAAGCTTCCCAAGCTTCTGCTCCTGGCGCTGGGTGAGATCGGCGATGCGTTCAAGCACCGGCTCTTCGCGCCAGATCGCGATGTTGGCGACGGCGGCGGCGCAGGAGAGCGGGTTCGCAGTGAAGCTGGACGAATGGTAGAAGAGCTTGGCGCGGTCCTTCGAGAGGTGTGCTTCGAAGATCGGCGGGGTGGCGAGCGTGACGGCGAGCGGGACGGCGCCGCCGGTGAGGCCTTTGGCGAGGCAGAGGATGTCGGGGACGATCCCGGCCTGCTCGCAGGCGAGCAGCGTGCCGGTGCGGCCCCAGCCGGTCATAACCTCGTCGGCGATGAAAAGGACGCCGTGGCGGCGGCAGATGGCGTGCATCTCGCGGAGCGTGTCCGCGCCGTAGATCATCATGCCGCCCGCGCCGAGGACGAGCGGCTCGACGATGAAGGCTGCCGGGCTTTCGGTGCGGCAGAGGCGTTCGAGCGTGTCGAGCGTTTCCTGCTCGCGGCCTGCGGCAGGGAAGGGGACGGTGCCGACGTCGAACAGCAGCGGGTCGTAAGCGGCATTGTAGACGCCGCGTTCGCCCACCGACATCGTGCCGATGGTGTCGCCGTGGTAGCTGTGCTCCATCACGAGGATGCGGTGGCGGGCGCCGCGATCGCGCCAGTAGCCGAGAGCCATCTTGAGCGCGACCTCGACGGCGGTGGAGCCGCTGTCCGAAAAGAAGACGTGCGCGAGCGGGGCGGGGAGCATCTCGACGAGCGCGGCGGCGACGGTTTCGGCGGGCTCGTGCGTCCAGCCCGCGAAGATCATCTGGTCGAGCTTCGTCGCCTGATCGGCGATGGCGGCCATGATGCGCGGGTGGCAGTGGCCGTGCGTCGTGACCCACCACGACGAGATGGCGTCGATAATGCGGCGGCCGTCGTCTGTGTAAAGCGCGCAGCCTTCGGCGCGGACGATGCGCGGGATCGGTTCGCCGAGGCCGTGCTGGGTGAAGGGGTGCCAGACGGGTGAGGTCATCGGAAATCCTCCAGCCGGAAGGCGGATGCGAAGGCGGACGACAGAGACGGTGCGGTGAGGGGGACGTGGGGGAGGCGACCGAGACGCCTGACCTTGCCGATCGCGCAGATCGTGGCTTCGCTGTCTTCGTTGGCGTCGCCGGAAAAGGCGATGCCGAGGATGGAAACGCCGCGCGCGCGCAGCGCCTCCACGGTGAGCAGGCTGTGGTTGATCGTGCCGAGTTCGGTGCGCGCGACGATGACGACCGGGAGGCCCCAGCGGGCGAAAACGTCGGCGTAGAGAATCCGGCGGGTTACCGGGACGAGCGCGCCGCCTGCGCCTTCGACGACGAGCGGATTATGCGCCGGGAGGGCGAGGCGGGCGGGATCGATCTCTATGCCGTCGAGCTCGGCGGCGCGGTGCGGCGAGCAGGGCGTCGTGAGACGGTAGGCTTCGGGAAGGATGTGATCCACCGGAAGGCCCGAAAGCGCCGCGACGCTTTCCGTGTCGCTGCCGTCTTCGAGACCCGCCTGCACGGGTTTCCAGTAATGCGCGCGAAGCGCTCCGGTGAGCGCGGCGGCGAACACCGTCTTGCCGACGCCGGTATCGGTGCCGGTGACGACGATGCGGCTCATGCAAGCACCTCTTGAAGGACTGCCGCGAGGGCCGATACGTCGTTTTCGGAGACGTTCAGCGTCAGCGAGATGCGCAGGCGCGAGGTGCCCGCCGGTACCGTTGGCGGACGGATGCCGCGCACGTCGAACCCGGCGGCCTGAACCGCGCCCGCCGCGCGCATGGTGCGCGCGTCGTCTCCGAGGATCAGCGGCATCACCTGCGAGCCCGAGATGAGCGCGCCATGTGGGCCCAGCGTACGCTCGGCATGGGCGATGAGCGCGGCGAGCTTTGCACGGCGATCGTCGGCGGTTTCGATGATGCGCAGCGCTGCGCGTACAGCGGCCGCCATCAGCGGCGAAGGGGCGGTCGAGAAGATGAATCCGCGCCCGCGATTGACGAGGAAGTCGTTGACGACGGCGGGCGCGCAGACGAGCGCGCCTTCGCAGCCGAGCGCCTTGCCGCAGGTGTGCAGCGTGATGACGTTGTCGCGGCCTTCGAGCGCCGCCGCGAGCCCGCGGCCAGCTTCGCCGAACACGCCGGTCGCGTGCGCTTCGTCTATGATGAGAACGGCGTCGTTCGCATCGGCAAGCGCGGCGAGATCGGCGAGCGGCGCGCGGTCTCCATCCATGCTGTAGAGGCTTTCGACCGCGATCCAGGCGCGGCCCGCGCTACCGCGGCCGCGCCACGCGGCAATCGCATCGGCGAAGGCATCGACGTCGTTGTGGGGCACGGCGACGGCTTCGGCGCGCGTGAGCCGCAAGCCTTCGTGGACGCTGGCGTGGATGAGTTCATCATAGACGACGAGATCGCCGCGCTGCGGCAGCGTCGAGACGATCGCCGAGTTCGCCGTGTAGCCGGTCGCGAACCACAGCGCGCTTTCGGCGCCGAAGAAGCGCGCGGCTTCGGCTTCGAGCGTCTCGTGCTCCGGATGATTGCCGCGCAGCAGCCGCGAACCGCCCGAGCCGGCGGGAACACCGCGCGCGACCGCCTCCGCGACGGCGGCGGCAAGCGCGGGATCGCCTGCGAGTGCGAGATAATCGTTCGAAGAGAAGTCCGTGCCCACGCGCGGTATCAGCCGCCTGCGGCGGGAGGCGGCGTCGAGCCGCTGGAGATCGCTGGCGAGGGCCTCGAAAACCGACATGGCGCGCTGCCTAGACCAAGATGCGCCGGAGGGACACGCCTTTTTGATGCTTGCAGGATCGCGTTTTTGTCCCCATCTTTCGAATCGAGTTCAACAAGTGCGAAAGGAGGTGACCGATGTCTCATGGTTCAGCGATGGGGTCGGTTCAGCTCGTTCGGGGGTATCGCGCCTGAGGCTTTTGCCTGAGGATTAGACGGGTTCCCGGGCCGGACTGCCGGCCGCTGACCCATGTTGAAAGGCCGTGCCGGAGCGATCCGGGGCGGCCTTTCTCCGTTTTGCGCTGCTTTGCGACGGTTCGAGGCGAATCGAGCCACGCCCGGGGCAGGCCGTTTTCACCCGTCATTTCATTCGGAACCTTCACGCTATGCTGCGGTTGCTAGATCGAGGGCTCGTGCGCCCGATCACCGAGAGGGAGAAGAATGAAGACTTCCACGTTTCTGAAGGCGGTTGCCATTTCCGCACTGTTGGCCACGCCTGTCGCGGCGCAGGTCGCGGAGCCCCCCGAAGCCGCGACCGCAGCGCCTGCAGCTCCCGCCGAGGCCCAAGTTGAAACGGCCGTCGCCGTCGACCCCACTTCGGTGATCGGCAACGTTCTCGCGACTCCGGAACTCAGCACGCTCGCGCAGGCCGTGAAGGCTGCCGAGCTGGTTGACGATCTTTCGCAGCCGGGACCGTTCACGGTCTTTGCCCCAAACAATGATGCGTTCGCGCGGCTTGGCACGACCACGGTTCAGCAGCTGATGCAGCCGAACGCAAAGGCGCAGCTTTCGGGCCTCGTCAATTATTTTGTCGTTCCCGGCAGGCTGACGCAAGCCGATGTCGTGGCCGCGATCGAAGCGGGTGGCGGCAAGGCCGAGGTGAAAACCGTCCAAGGCAGCACGCTGACCGCGACGCTCGACGCCGGCATCGTCAAGCTCACCGACAGTCAGGGCAATGCGACCTATATCACGAAGCCCGATGTTCAGGCCTCGAACGGTGTCGTTCACGTCGTCAATGGCATTGTGGTTCCTGCGCAGGGTTAAGTACGGCGCAACGATCACAGTCCGATCAAGGCTTTACAGGAACGCCCTGCGCCCCTATGCGGCGTGGGGCGTTTCCATTTTGGGCGAATCTGCCCTCTTATCCCCGATATCCCCATTATCCACAGGCTGCCGAGCGCATTTTTCGCTTTGGCGACTCACGGATTCGTGAGACCTTCAATGCGTGGTCGGAAAGCGGCGAAAGCTCGGAAACGGGCGGAAGTCCCCGGAAAACCACCAGGGTCTCGGTTCCATTTCCCGTATGCGACGCGAAAGCGGAGTCCACAGGAAATACCGATGGTCCTCGATACCGGAAACCCCGGCCCGAAAACCCGCCAGTGCGAAGCACAGGCGACGTGGATGGACCCCGGCGAACGGCATCGAAATGCGAAACCGGACGATCCCCCCGGGACCGACGGAGACGCAAGCCCCGAAGCCTGAACGTCAGCCGCATGGCTGAATGGCGCAGGACCAACGGAGCGAGTGGGGGCTGGCCGAAAGGTCAGCCCCCGTTTGCTTTGAAACGGGGCGCAGAGCCGTCCATGCCGGGCTGCAAACGGCAGCTTTCTGCGCTTCCGGTGCTCACGTACTGATGTACGCTGCGCGCCGGTTCGCTATTCTCCGTTCGTTATAACTGCGATTGTCGATCCCTGACGGTCGAGATCTAACCCATTTATCGCTACCGATTCAGCGTTTGCTAACGTTCAGTCGGCTGCATTCCCTCGTGCGGTTGTTCAAGGGCAAGAATGTTTTTTATCCGCAACAATTAAATAATATATATTTATTTCAATATGTTACAATGGTATTTTCCACCTGTCTCAAATATCGCAAGACCCTTGATACGGATCAATTCCAGCCAACCGGGAAAAAGGCCCGGCGTTTGCAAGTTCTTAATATAATTGGCGAATGATCCAACGAACAGACTAGCGGCCTTACATGATTGTGATGTTAGGACAAATACATGTTCAATATACGATACTGCGCAAAGGTTTCAGGCATACTTTGTTTTGTGAGCACTGCATCTTACGCAGATATAACCGGAAGCATAGATGCAACGATTACATTGACGACTGGTTGTGTCGTCAATGCGCAAAGTGCCGACGATGGCAGTGCCTCAGTGGATTTTGGTGAAATCGACTTCGGCAGCCACAATACACTGTTTACACAGGCCGATGGTGAAGTGACGGGCACCGGGGCCGGCATTGCCGTACAGTGCAGCCCCGGCGTCTCACCCGTCCTCGTTTTCAATGCCGGCCAGAACGATGGATCCGGATCGGGCGGTGGCAATCGCGCGATGGAGCATACTGTCACCGCCGGTCAGTATGTGACCTACAGCCTGTTTTCGGACGCAGGCCGTTCCACCGTGATTCCCATCGGCGGAAACATCGCGCTGGCGACCGATGGCAGCGCGCAGGTCGTTCCCGTCTATGGACGCGCCTACGGAGCCACGGGCCTGATCGCGGGCACCTACACCGATGTCATAACAGTGGTTCTGGAACTCTAGCGAGAGCACGGGGGCGGGGGCCACGCCATGAGAGCGCTCGGACGGGTCGCCGTATGCGGCCTCCTGCCGATGCTGGTGTCCACGCCCTTCGCGGCCCGCGCGGCAACCGGTGCCAGCTTCCAGGTTTCCGCGACCATCGAACCCGGTTGCCTTGTCGACGGTCTTGGCACGAGCGGAAATGCCGGCGTCATCGGCACGCTCGATTTCGGAACAGACTCGGCGCTTTCCACCGCGACACATACCGCGAGCGTCGCGACCACACAGGCCATAACGCTGCGCTGCACGCCGGGCGTCGCGCTCGCCATGAGCATCGACGGCGGAGACCATGCGGCGGGATCCACGCGGCATCTTCAACGCGGGGCGAATCCGGCCGAGCAAATCGCTTACAGCGTCTGCGGGGATGCTGCGTGCACGGCACCGATCGCGATCGGGGGCAGCGTCGGCATTACGGTCACGGCTGCAAACATGAACGACATCCGCCTGCCAGTTTTCGGCCGGCTGACGCTACCCGGCGGTCTGCCCGCCGGCACCTATTCGGATGTGCTTACGGTGACGCTCACCTGGTGAAGAGCGAGTTTTAGGGGGACGAACATGAGGACCTGGGCATATGCGGCAACCGCCGCCCTCTTGGCGTATCTGCCTCCGGCTGCGACTGCGCAGCCTGCGGGGTCGGTACTGATCTGGCCGGTGGATCCCGTCATCAAGGCCGGCCGCAGCGCCGCCGCGCTGTGGCTTGAAAATCCCGGCACTGCACCCATTCTGCTGCAGGTTCGCATCTTCGCATGGGCGCAGCCGGACGGCGAAAACGCGTACGCCCGTCAGAACGATGTGGTCGGTACACCGCCGATGGTCCGGATCGAACCCGGCAAGCGGCAGCTCGTGCGTCTGACACGCACGGCCGCCGCCGTCGCGAACCGCGAGCTGGCCTACCGCGTCATCATCGATGAGATTCCGGTTGCGGATGCCATGCAGCCCGCACAGGCCGGCGCCTCGGTGCGTTTCCGTATGCGTTATTCCCTGCCGCTGTTCACTTACGGAGACGGTGCGGAACCCGCCGTTGGCAAAACCGATAAAAAACGTAGCCCGCAAGTGCCGCCGCTGCGCTGGCGGACAGCAGAAGCCAACGGCAAGACGTTTCTGGAGGTTCGGAACGACGGCAATGTTCATGCCCGGCTCGTCGATGTCGGCTTTACATCAGGCGGACACGCTCAACCTCTGACGCCAGGTCTTCTCGGTTATGTACTGCCGGGCGCGCTGGCCCGCTGGCCCTTGCCGGAGAGTATTTCCTCACAGGGGACGCTGATCGCCACCGTCAACGGCACGCCGGGCGTGCAATTCCATCCGATGGCGCAGTGAACCCTGGCATGGGGCCGGCTGCGATATCCAGACGACATCGGCATGCGCGGTGATATGGCATGCATGTCGCACGCCCCTCGCGCATGGCATCCTACGCCGGATGGTGCTTGCTCGTGACGACCGCCAGCCCAGCTCTGGCTGCATCAAGCGAATATGATGTGCTGCCGCCCCCCGTACCTTCCGCAACGCTCGAAGACGTGCCGCTTCAGCTTGAGCTCGTCATCAACGGCGCGGCAACGGGTGCGATCGTGCCTGTCCTGATGCGCGCTGACGGTCCTGTCGTACAGGGTGCCGATCTCAAGCGTGCCGATCTCCCCATCGACGGAGACGAAACCCGGCTGATCGCGCTGAGCGCGATACCGGAGGTCGACGCGGAATATGACGCCGCCAATCAGCGCCTTGCGCTTTCCGTGCCGCCGGAGTGGCTGCCGCGCCAGCGCCTGGGCGTGACCGAGATATCGGACGAGCCGGCGCGCAGCAGCCCTGGCGCCGTCTTCAATTACGAGCTCTTCGTCAGCGATCCCGACGGGCGCAAGGCAACACTGTCGCTGTGGAACGAGGCGCGCGTGTTCGGACCCGCCGGGATCGCTTCCACCACCGGCGTCTGGCAGACCGGCAGCCATGGCACGCGCTTCACGCGCTACGACAGCCGCTGGACCCGATCGAACGAAGCGCGGATGGTCACCTGGGAAGCTGGCGACCTCATCACACGCGGGCTGCCGTGGACGGGCGCGGTTCGGCTTGGCGGCGTTCAGGTGTCGCGCGATTTCGCGGTGCGACCCGATGTCGTCACCTATCCCCTGCCCGAGTTCGCCGGAGAGGCCGCGCTCCCGTCCACGGTCGAGCTGTTCATCAACGATCACCGCGCGGGCGGAGCCGCCATCGAGCCAGGTCCCTTCACGATGTCGACGCGGCCGCAGATCAGCGGCGCGGGAGAAGCCAATCTCACGGTGACCGATGCGCTTGGAAGGCGGGTGACGACGACGCTGCCGTTCTATGTCTCCAGCGCGCTGCTGCGTCCGGGGCTCACCGACTATGCGGTCTCCGGCGGTCTGCTTCGGCGCAACTACGGCACGCGCAACTTCGACTACGGCGAAGCCGCGGCCAGCGCTTCGCTTCGGCGCGGCATTACCGATGCGGTCACGCTGGAAGCGCATGCCGAAGCTTCGGAGCATGTCGTGCTCGGCGGCATCGGCGGCGTGTTCGGCGTCGGCAACGCCGGGATCGTGTCAGCCTCCTACAGCCATAGCGGTCATCACGGCATGGAAGGCGGGCAGGTCTCGGTGGGCTACGCGTATCAGGCTCGCCGCTTTTCCCTGTCCGCGAACCATATCCGCCGCGATATCGATTTCGCGGACATTGCCATCGAGGGCCATATGGCTGCCTGGCGGCGGCTCAGTTCCGTTACCGCCAGTGTTTCCACCGGCCGTTATGGCAATCTTGGCGCAGCCTGGTTCGAGACGCGGGACAGCAAAGGCGACAAGGCCCGGCTCGCGACAGCCTCCTGGGCCCTGCCGCTCGGGCGTCTCGCCCGCCTCTACATGTCGGCGAGCCGTGAGTTCGAGGACAAGACCTGGTCGGCATCGACGAGTCTTTCGATTCCGTTCGGCGGCGACGGCGGCATGGCGAGCAGCGGCTATGTGCGGGAAACGGACGGCAGCAACAGCTGGCGTGCGGACTATTCGCGCGCCGTGCCGAGCGAAGGCGGCCTCGGCTTCAGCATGGGCGCGGCGCGCTATCGCGGCACCGATCTTTATGCGCAGGGCGACTTCACATGGCGCGGCCCGAATGTCGAGGTTCGCGGCGGCGCCTATGGCAGCGCGCGCGGCGTGACCCGCTGGGCGGGGGCAAGCGGCTCGCTGGTGATGATGGACAACGCCGTGTTCGCCGCCAACCGCATTGCCGACGCCTTCGTTCTCGTGAGCACTGGCGAACCCAACATCCCCGTCCGCTATGAGAACCAGCGCGTCGGCCGCAGCAACGGCAAAGGCCATCTTCTGGTGCCGTGGGCGACCAGCTATTACCGCGCCAAATACGAGATCGACCCGCTCGGACTGCCGCCTTCGATCGAAACGCCGGTGGTCGAGCAGCGCATCGCCGTGACGCGCGGCAGCGGCTACCTGCTCGCCTTCCCGGTGAAGAGGTTAGTGGCGGCGCGGATCACCCTGCGGGATTCTTCGGGCGCGCCGCTCCCTGTCGGTTCGGCGGTCGCCGTCAACGGCATGCCGGGCGCCTATGTGGGCTGGGACGGCTTCCTGTATCTGGAAACGCTTGCGCCGCGGAACCGGTTGTCCGTGAGATTGCCCGACGACAGCATTTGCACGGCCACGTTCGCGGCAGAGAATGCCGAAGGCGTGATCGATGCGGGAACCCTGACATGCCAATAGCCAAATGCCTCGCGCTCACGCTGCTTCCCGCCGCCTTCTGCTGGTCCTCGGCGGCCGCCGCGCAGACATTTGGATCCTGCTCGGTCGGGACGGCCAGCACCGATCTTGGCAGTGAATCCTCGTTCGTCGTCGGCACGACCAGCCAATCCGGAAGCGGCGGCAGCGGCATGGCATGCGGCGCGATTTCGCTGATCACCACCTCCTATCTCAAACTGCGCGTTGAAAGTTCGAGCTTCCTGCTGACCAGCCCCGGCGGCCAGACGATTCCTTTCGTAATGTCGGGCACGGCGGGCGGCGCGGCCATCGGCGCCGGCGCCGAATTCGATTTCTCTGGATTCGACCTGCTCAATCTCTTTTCCGGCCCCGGCGGCGCGGTCCCTGTCTATTTCCGTACCACGCCGACCACCGGCCTCGCGGCGGGCAGTTACACCGGTTCCGTCTCGCTGCGCTGGTACTTCTCGGTCTGTACGCTGGGCGTTGTCGCTTGCCTTGCCTATTCGGACAGCCCGGGCGCGACACGCAACATCTTTGGTGTCCTCACCAACTGGGGCACTGGCGTACCCGTCACCATCAACGTGTCGCTCACCGTCGAGAACGACTGCATCATCACCGCCCCCGATCTCGCGTTCGGCGCCGCACCGCTGGCGGGCACGTTCAATCCCGTGACGCGCACTATCTCGATCCGCTGCAGCGCCGGCGCGGCCTATACGGTCGGCCTCGACAACGGCACCAACGCCAGCGGGAGCACGCGCCGCATGCGCCGCGCGGCCACCAGTGACTATCTCGCCTATGACATCTACCGCGATACGGCCTCGACGGATCGTTGGGGCAGCATCGGCGCTGAACGCCGCAGCAGCGCAGGTGCGGACAACAACCCCGGTCTCTATGATGGCAGTACGCTGCAGGGTTTCACCTACCGTGCCGTCATCGATCCCGCCCAGCCGACGCCGCCCGCCGGAACCTATACGGACACGATCATCCTTGATGTGACCTTCTGACGAAATCGCTAGCGTTCTCCGTTCAGCGGGTGACGCATCCTCAAGGTCTCGCTCGCTTACCTGTGAGCCTACCGCTCCAGCCCCCGTCCTCGTTCCAGCCCGAACCAGTGTGAGAGTTCCCTGGAGAGTTCACGTTCGAACGGCAGGAACAATCCGAGTTCGCGGGCGCGTGGCCGAAGGAGCGATTCCATCTGCGCGTCGCGCTCGAGACTCTTCGCGAGTCCGACCATGCCGGCGTTGATCTTCGGGAGCTTGTGCTCCTCACCCCAGAACCTCGCATGCTCCTGCTGCTTCCTGAGCCGCGTCCATTCGGCGACGAACCGGTCGGCGCGGTACGCGGGGTCGCTGCGGACACGCGCGGCCTCGTCGAGGAGCGCGCGCGCCTGCCGCACGTCGCCGCGCGCCATGGTGTCGAGGAGCTTCAGGTCTGCGCGCCATGCATTGCGAAGGTCGCGCGCCGCGCCGGGGCGGATCGCATCGAGCGCGGCCTCGTCGCGGGCGTGCAGGACGCGCAGGGGTTCGCTCATCGGCACGCGCGCAAGCCCCATCTCACGGACCTTGTGCACCGTGCGCGCGTACTGCTCGACCGCCGGCTCGAGCTGCGGCTTCGGCGTCTGGATGGGGGTGCTTTTGAGCTGGAGCCCCTCGAACATGTCACGGACCTTGATGGCGATCTCTTTGGCGCGCTCCCGGAGCGTGATGCCCCGGCGCATGGCGAACGCTTCTGCCTTGTCTGCGACAGGCCCATAGTCGCCGACCATGTCCTTGCCGCGGTCGCGGCCGAGCGTGCGGATCAGCTGCGGCTCGTTCTTGAACGTCTCCTTGCCGTAGTAGAGATCGGCGCGCTCTCTGTGGCGCGACAGCGCCACATAGGCGCCGTGCCGGTCCATGCCCTGCGTTGCGAGCACATAGGTCCGGTCGACCGTCACGCCCTGCGCTTTGTGGATCGTGGCGGCATAGCCATGATCGATGTCGGTATAGAGCTTCGTGTCGAACTGCAGGCTCCTGCCGTCATCGAGCATCACCGCCATGCGCGCCTGGGTCACGTTCTCGACCCTGCCGAGCGAGCCGTTCTTGACGCCAAGGCTTTTCTCGTTCCGAAGGAACATCACCCGGTCGCCGCGCGCGAACGGCTTTGGGCCTTTGGTGGTCTCGACACGGACATCGTCGCCCAGCTGTTTGCCGAGCCGCAGGCGCTGGCGGGCGAGCGTGTTGAGCGATGCAACGTCGGCGCGCGTGTGCGCGAGGATCAGCCGGCTCTTCTGCGGCTGCGCCTTCCGGTCCTTGTCCCAGCGGTCGACGAGCTGTTTTTTCGCGTCTGCTTCGGTCGGCAATGCGTGGACACGGTCATGCTCCCTGAGCGCATGGACCGCCTCCGCCGTTCTGCCCGTCGCGAGCTGCCGCACGGCATCGCGTTGCCAGGCGTCGTGCTGACGGCGGATCTCGGTGACCTCGACGCCGCCATGGTGCTCATGGATGCTGCGGAACGCCGCGCCCGCCTCGATCGCCTGCAGCTGCTCGGGATCGCCCACCAGCACCACCTTCGCGCCGACCTCGCTGGCGTGGCTCATAACGCGTTCCATCTGCCGCGTACCGATCATCCCGGCCTCGTCGATGACGAGCACATCGCGGGGTGTCAGACGATCGGCGCCGTTCGCCCAGCTGTGCTCCTGCGCCGCGATCGTTCGCGATGCGATACGCGACCCACTTTCGAGGTTCTCGGCAGCGATGCCGGAGAGCGCGAGACCGCGCACGCGGTAGCCGGCATCTTCCCAGGCTTCGCGCGCCACGCCGAGCAGCGCGGACTTCCCCGTTCCGGCGTAGCCGACAATGATGCCAAGGCCTTTGGGCTCGGTGGCATGGTCGAGCGCTGCGCGCTGCTCGGACGAGAGCACGAGGCCATGCCGCGCGGCGCGCGCCACGGCATGGTCGCGGAACAGGTCGCGGACATTATGCTTCTGCTGTTCGTGCAGGCGCTCTGTGGCCTGTTCGAGCCGCTGCTCGGTCTGCAGCATCGCACGGGATGTGAACCGCTCCTGCTCGCGCCCGTCCTTGCCAAGCGCGATCAGCTCGGGCGAGGCTTCCACGGTGGCGAGCACATGGTCGAACTGGTCCTTGCCGTCGCTATGCCGGTGCACGAACATCGCAAGCTCGCGCCGCGTGAACGTCGATTGCTGGTGGGTCAGCGCATCGAGCGCCACCTCGGGGCTTGCGAGGATACGCTCGCCGTTCGCGCGCGCGATGGCGCGGTGCTCGTCGAGCCGCTCGCCGGTGAGGCCGACGTCCGCCATGCGCGATGCCGCCGGGCCGATCTTGTTCTGGGGCTCGAGGTCGATGCCCTGCGCCTCGAGGCTGCGGTGATCGACGGTGACGTCGATGTCGCGCTCGGCGAGCGCGCGGTTCACATGCTGCGCCCAGGCTTCGCGCCAGTGTTCGAGGAGCCGCGTGCTGTTCCAATCGCGCACCTTCGCGCCGAAGCCGTCCGCGTCCACTTCTCGCATCGTCAGCATGACATGGGCATGGGGCTTTGCCATCCCATCGGCGCCGATGTCCCAGTGGACATTGAGATCGGCGCACATGCCGCGATCGACGAACTCACGGGCGACGAAGTCGCGCGCCACGGTAATCGCGTCTGCCTGTTCCAGTTCCCTTGGCAGCGCGAACTCGACCTCGCGCGCGAGCTGTGCGTCCTTGCGCACCTCTGCGGCCTCGACGCTGTTCCAGAGCACTTCGCGGTCACGCAGCGGCTCGGGGGCGTTCTCCGGCAGCATCACTTCGGAGTGGATGACCCCGGCCTTGTTGGTGAAGTCGTGATGGCGATCGAGGCGCTGGTCGTGCAGTCGCGAGGCTGAGCGGTATGCCGCGGACGCAAGCGCGCTCGCGCCGGTGCTCCGGCTGATGACCTTCGCGCTGAAGTGATAGATCGCCATGAGGGCTATCCATCTACACCCCGAAAGCCACGTCGGCACGACGTATAAGCGCGCCCTCACAAGATCGAATCTCGCGAGGGACCGGGTGGTCTCACACAGGTTCGGGCTCTTTACGGGAAGCGCAAACGACTCGTAGCCTCGGGCAAATCACCGCAGAATCGAAGGGACACATCCCATGCGCAGACCCCGTGACTATGATGCCGAGATGAAGCTGCTCGCCGACAAGGTGAAAGCGCTTCAGGACCGGAAGCTTCGTGAGCTTGGGCAGCTGGTCGCGGCGACCGGTGCCGATGCGCTTGGCATCGACGTGCTCGCGGGCGTGCTGGTCCATGCCGCCGCGACCACCGACATGGTGCAGAGGGAGGAATGGCGCAGGGCGGGTGCCGCGTTCTTTCTGCGCGGGAAACATGCAGACGGCGCTGCGAAGGACACTGTGCGCCGAGCACCGGCTCCGCGTTCTCAGGAGCCGGCTGCAGGCGCAGCGGGTGCGGGCTGATACGCGGGATTGGGTCGTGAAGCGCCGCGAGCGGACGCGCCGGCTCATTGAGCTCGGCGGGCTCATCGTCAAGGGCAGGCTCGACGTGCTCGTCGAAGATGACCGTGCGGCGATCTACGGCGCGCTGCTCGGGCTTGTGCAGCAGGCGGATGGCGAACGGCGCGATGAGGTCATTGCGCTGTGGCGGCGCAAGGGGAAACGGGCGTTCGAAGCGGAGCTCATCGAAACTGGGCGTCAAGTCCGTTTGTCGTCCTCTCAACCTGCACAAATTGCAATATAGGACACTGTCGTAATTGGACGTTCCATTGGAAAGGTGAAGAAAGTCAATTTAGAGCATGGATGAAGCTTGAGTATTCGATCAGAATTTGATCAATACCTAATTAGGAGCCCCAATATGTCAGCGGGAGATAGCGAATTTCACGCTCGCCTCATTGTACGGCATCTAGTCGATCCACGAGAGGAAGAATGCGGCCGTGCATGAGCATCTAAGTGATCTTGCGCAGCTGCTCGGTCGTCACATGGCAGAACACTGCGTCGACGGGTTGTCCCGCCACTTCGGCGACGAACTTCTGGAAGCCTTTCCTCTGGAAGACCGAAAGTCGGTCAGCCTCGCCCTTGCTGAGCTGGAGGCGTACGGCCTCGTCACACTTTCGCGTGTCGTCGGTCCTGCTCTTCCGCGGGTACTCACCACCGTCGAACTGTTCATCGCGAGTGACGTGGCAATCACCGGTCATGATCCTGTTGAGGACTCGGTCGCACTCGCACGCTTGTTGCTGGAAAGGCCCGACCTAGGCAGAAATACTGGAGATTTAGAAGAAGTATCGGGATGGAAACGTCGCCGTTTCAACCCCGCATTTGCGCTGCTCATCCCATCTGTACCAGATGGACGGGTCCGCAAGCCGTTCCATCCTGACTATCCGACTATGGGCATTATGCTCGCAGAAGAGGATCTCGTGACACTGCGCCGCTGTCCGTCGTCAGCACATTTGGCACAACTCGCGGCGTAGATCAGCGGAGTGTGGGCCTCGTCTTGGATTGATGTTTAGGCGGCGAGCTTGCGGTGTTGCAAGCGCCGATGTTCGAGTGTCTTTCGCTTGATCCTTTCTCTTCGTTTGATGATGGCGGCAGCCCTGCCGAAGTAGGCATCGGCGGGTGTGACGTTGTCGAGGCCCTCGTGGTAGCGCTGGTGGTTGTAATGCTCGACGAAGGCCTTGATCTGCTGTTCGAGATCGCCCGGCAGGAAGTAATTCTCCAACAGCACACGGTTTTTGAGCGTCTGATGCCAGCGCTCGATCTTGCCTTGGGTCTGTGGGTGGAAGGGTGCGCCGCGCACGTGGCTCATCTTGTTGGCGTCGATGTATTCGGCCAACTCGCTCGCGATGTAGCTGGGGCCATAGCACATTGGCGTGGTCGCAGCCTGAGGCTGCCAGTGCCATATCGAGCGTGTCAGTGACGTCCTCGGCTCGCATGGTGGTGCAGAGCTTCCATGCAATGATGTAGCGCGAGTAATCGTCGAGCACGGTCGAGAGATAGACCCAGCCCCATCCTATGATCTTGAAGTAGGTAAAGTCGGTCTGCCACATCTCGTTGGGGCGGGAGGTTTGTGTGTGGAACGCATCTGCCGCCTTGATCACGGTGTAGGCCGGGCTGGTGATCAGATCATGAGCCTTGAGCAGCCGGTAAACCGTAGCTTCGGACACGAAGTAGCGCCGCTCGTCGGTGAAGCGCACCGCCAGTTCTCGCGGGGACAGCTCGGTCTGTTCCAGCGCCATCTCGACGATCTGCTGCTGGACATCCTCGCCGATGCGGTTCCACACCCGGCTCGGCCCGGATGGTCGGTCTGCCAGCGCCTCGGGGCCACCTTCAAGGTAACGATCATACCAGCGGTAGAAGGTGCGCCGTGCCACGCCGAGCTGGTCCAGCGTGCGTTTGGCGGGCAGGTGCGACTGCTCGACGATCCGGATTATCTCCAGCTTCTCGGATGCAGG